>NZ_KB891888.1 GCF_000373585.1 Streptomyces sp. MspMP-M5 | reverse complement strand
GGCAAGATGCTGGACGAGCGGCTGGGCAAGATCACGTTCTGGACGCTGTTCATCGGCTTCCACGGCACGTTCCTCGTCCAGCACTGGCTCGGCGCGAAAGGAATGCTGCGCCGCATTCCCGACTATCTCGCCGCCGACGGCTTCACCACGCTCAACACCGTCTCGTCTCTCTTCTCGTTCCTGCTGGGCCTGTCGATCCTGCCGTTCTTCTACAACGTCTGGAAGACCGCCAAGTACGGCGAGAAGATCGTGGTGGACGACCCGTGGGGATATGGCCGCTCGCTGGAGTGGGCGACCTCCTGCCCGCCGCCGCGGCACAACTTCCGCACCCTGCCGCGCATTCGCTCCGAATCCCCGGCGTTCGATCTGCACCACCCCGATGTCGCGGCCGCGATCGAACGGTGAGGAAATCGACGGTGAGGGAGTCGTGAGGGAGCAGGAAATGCCCAGGGCCGACGAGAACGGCGGGGGAGAGAATCGCCCGATGGCGGCGGCGATCAATGAGATCGAGGGTTATCTGCTGTGGGCGGCGGAAGAAGAGCGGGCCCGCAGCCGGGCGGAGGAATTCTGCGCCCGGCTGCCCTGGCTCACCGCGTCCCAGCGTGCGGACGTCGTCCGCCAGTACTGCCGGGAGCAGCGCGCGCAGTCCCGTTCCTACTGCGAGCGCGTCGCGGTCCGCAGTGCCGCCCTGCGGACCGAGTACGAGGACGTCTACCGCAGGCTGCGGCGCCGCATGGTGGCCGCATTGCTCGGCGTCGGCGCCGTCGAGGTGCTCACCCTGGCGGTACTCACCCTCAGCGGTAGCGCACCTGGAGTTCCTTGACCCCGTTGAGCCAGGCGGAGCGCAGCCGGCGTGGGTCACCGGCCAGCGAGATGCCGGGCACGGCGTCCGCGAGGGCGTTGAAGATCAGGTCGATCTCCAGCACGGCCAGGGACTTGCCCAGGCAGAAGTGCGGACCGCCGCCGCCGAAGCCCAGATGGGGGTTGGGATCGCGGGTGATGTCGAAGACGTCGGGCCGGTCGAAGACTGAAGGGTCGTGGTTGGCGGAGGAGTAGAAGATCCCGACCCGCTGGCCCTTCCTGATGTGCGCGCCGCCCAACTCGGTGTCCTGGGTGGCGGTGCGCTGGAAGGAGACCACCGGGGTCGCCCACCGCACGATCTCCTCGGCGGCGGTCGCCGGGCGCTCGCGCTTGTAGAGCTCCCACTGGTCGGGGTGGGTGAGGAAGGCGTGCATGCCGTGGGTGATGGCGTTGCGGGTGGTCTCGTTGCCGGCCACCGCCAGCAGCAGCACGAAGAACCCGAACTCGTCGGAGCCGAGGTTCCCCTCGTGCTCGGCCGCCACCAGCCGGCTGACGATGTCCTTGGCCGGGCACTCCTTGCGGGCCACGGCGAGGTTCATCGCGTACGAGATCAGCTCCATGGCCGCGTTGGTGCCGACCTCCTCGGTGATGGCCAGTTCCGGGTCGTCGTAGGCGATCATCTTGTTCGACCACTCGAAGATCCGGGCCCGGTCCTCCTGCGGGACGCCGATGAGCTCGGCGATCGCCTGGAGGGGGAGTTCGCAGGCGACGTCGGTGACGAAGTCGCCGGAGCCCTTGTGCCGGGCCTCCTCGACGATGTGCCCGGCGCGCCGGCGCAGTGCCTCCTCCAGGGCGCGGATGGCCCGCGGGGTGAAGCCGCGCTGGACGATCTGGCGGACCCGGGTGTGCTCCGGCGGGTCCATGTTCAGCATGATCAGCTTCTGGACCTCGATCTGGTCCCGGGAGATGGTCGGATTGAACCGGATGATCGAGGTGTTGAGATTGGCCGAGAACACCTCCGGTTTGGTGGAGACCTCCTTGACGTCCGGATGGCGGGTGACGACCCAGTAGCCGTCGTCGTCGAAGCCGGCGATGCCGTGTGGCTGGGCGTTCCACCACACCGGCGCGGTCCGGCGCAGCCGGGCGAACTCCGGGAGCGGGACCCGGGACTGGTAGACGTCGGGGTCGGTGAAGTCGAACCCTTCGGGCAGCGCGGGGCAGTGCATCGGCGACTCCTGGTCCAGCTGACGTGGGACGCCCTGACGGCACCGTCGTCCGGCCAACAGCTTGGCTGACGGCCCATCAGATGCAGGTCGCGGTGAAGGTAGTAACGAGTTCTACAAGTGGCAAGGGTCATGGCAACGCCACTTGTGCACAAGTGGCCTGCAGCCCTCTTGCGCCGCACCGAACCGCTCAAGAGACTGTTCGCGGAACTAGAACGCGTACTAGTTCTTCCCTCCGTGGGCGCCGGGACGCCCGCGGACGCGAGGAGAGGACGAGTTGAGTCATGGCCGCGGAACCCGTCATCGTCGAAGCAGTACGCACCCCCATCGGCCGGCGCCAGGGCGCGCTCGCCAACCTCCACCCCGCCTACCTCCTGGGTGAGACGTACCGCGAACTCCTCGCCCGCACCGGCATCCAGCCCGACTGCGTGGAACAGATCGTCGGCGGCACCGTCACCCACGCCGGCGAGCAGTCCATGAACCCCGCCCGCAACGCCTGGCTCACCATGGGCCTGCCCTACGAGACCGCCGCCACCACCGTGGACTGCCAGTGCGGCTCCTCCCAGCAGGCCAACCACATGGTCGCCAACATGATCGCGGGCGGTGTCATCGACATCGGTATCGGCTGCGGCGTCGAGGCGATGTCCCGCGTCCCGCTCGGCAGCGGCTCCAAGCACGGCCCCGGCAAACCCTGGCCCGACGAGTGGAACGTCGATCTGCCCAACCAGTTCGAGGCCGCCGAGCGGATCGCCCGCCACCGGGGACTGACCCGCGAGAACGTCGACACGCTCGGCCTGCTCTCCCAGGAGCGGGCCGCCACCGCCTGGGCCGAGGAGCGTTTCAAACGGGAGACCTTCGCCGTCCAGGTCCCCACCACCGAGGACGAACAGGCCGCCGGCCAGGGCATGTGGCGGCTGGTCGACCGCGACGAGGGCCTGCGCGACACCGACATGGAGGCCCTCGCCGGCCTCAAGCCGGTGATGCCCACCGCCGTCCACACCGCCGGCAACTCCTCGCAGATCTCCGACGGCGCCGCCGCCCTGCTGTGGGCCTCCAAGAAGATGGCCCGCGCCCTCCGGCTGCGGCCCCGGGCCCGCATCGTCGCCCAGGCGCTCGTCGGCTCCGACCCGCACTTCCACCTCGACGGGCCGATCGACGCCACCCGGGCCGTCCTGGGCAAGGCCGGGATGTCGCTGAGGGACATCGACCTGGTCGAGATCAACGAGGCGTTCGCCTCCGTGGTGCTCTCCTGGGCGCAGGTCTTCGACCAGGACCTGGAGAAGGTCAACGTCAACGGCGGCGCCATCGCCCTGGGCCACCCGGTCGGTGCCACCGGCGCCCGCCTCCTCACCACGGCCCTGCACGAACTGGAGCGCCGGGACAAGGAGTTCGCCCTGATCACCATGTGCGCGGGCGGGGCGCTGGCGACGGGGACGATCATTCAGCGGCTGTAGCGTCGGCGGGGGCGGGCGGAGGGGCGTCCCCTGCCGGGGCCGGTCGGTTGCACGGTTGCCCGGCCGGAGGGGCGCCCGGCCGCCCGGCGCACGGTCGCCCGGCCGGGCCCTGAGAGTGGAACTGGGGGAAACCCCGAGGGAGTTGGGGGTCGACCCGCATGCCGCGGCGGGCCGGGCCGCCGTAGCGTCGGAGCCATGAAGAAGACCACTCCGCACCACGCGTCCCATCCCGCCGTCACCCGTACTGTCGCCGCCCGTACCGCTGCCCGTACCGCCGCCCCGCCGGTGGTGCAGGCGGTGATCCCGGCCGCGCCGCCCGGCTCCCGCGCGGGTCCGTCAGGACCGTCCCGCCGGCCCGGCCGGGTCCACGAACGCCACCGGTGCCTCGAACGCCGCCCGGCGCGTCGCCCGCCGCAGCGCCTTCAGCACCGTGCCGCCGAGCGTCAGCGTGAGCACGACGGTGACCACCGCCCGCGGCAGGTCCCACCCCAGAGACGTCGCCAGGCAGTACGCCAGATAGCGCGTCAGGTTGGCGGAGAGTGGATCGCCCGGCACGAACGACACCCCGGACGCCAGCCCGCCGATGTACGGCCAGCCCTGGAGGTTCATCACCAGGCCGTAGCCGACCGACGCCACCGCTCCGTACCCCGCCAGCAGGAGCAGCTCGCGCCGGCCCCGGACCCGGTCGGGCCCCGGCAGTAGCCCCGCCCCCATCGACACCCAGCCCATCGACAGCATCTGGAACGGCATCCATGGTCCGACACCGCCCGTCAGCAGCGCCGAGGCGAACATCGCCACCGACCCCAGCACAAAACCGAAACCGGGCCCCAGCACCCGCCCCGACAGCACCATCAGGAAGAACATCGGCTCGATCCCCGCGGTCCCCGCGCCCAGCGGCCGCAACGCCGCGCCCGCCGCGGCCAGCACCCCGAGCATCGCGATCGCCTTGGCATCCAGGCCGCTGTCGGCGATGGTGGCCACCACCACCGCCAGCAGCAGCGGCAACAGCGCGGCGAACAGCCACGGAGCGTCCTGCGAATGCGCGAGCCCGGAGGCCGAACCAGCCAGCAACGGCCAGCCGAAGGCCACCACACCGCTCGCCGACACCAGACACAGCGCGGCGACCGACCGCGGACCGAGCCGCACCGCACGCACCCGCCGGGCCGGCGCCGTCACGCCGAGGCCCCTTCCAGGGAACGGGCCACCTGCGCGACGGTCAGCCACGGCAGCGGCGCCAGCACCTTGGCGACCTGCGGCGCGAACGCCGGGGAGGAGACCACCACGTCCTCGGTCGGACCGTCCGCGACGACCTCCCCGTCCGCCAGGATCACCACTCGGTGGGCGAGTTCGGCGGCCAGCTCCACATCGTGGGTGGCCAGCACGCACGCCTGACCCTCGGCGGCCAGCCCCCGCACCACCTCGACCAGCCGGGCCTTGGCCGCGTAGTCCAGGCCGCGGGTGGGCTCGTCGAGCAGCAGCAGTGGCGGACGGGCGGTCAGTACGACCGCCAGTGCCAGCGCCAGCCGCTGTCCCTCGGACAGATCCCGCGGGTGGGCCGCGTCCGGCACCCCGGGCAGCAGCCGCGCGACGAGCTTGCGGCAGCTCCCGGCGGGTGCGTCCGCGTCCCGGTCCGCCGCGGTGCACTCCGCCGCCACGGTGTCGGCCGACAGCAGGTCCCGCGGCTCCTGCGGCACCAGCCCGACCCGGCGCAGCAGCTCCCGCGGCCGGGCCTTGTGCGGGGCGGCGCCCCCGACCCGCACCGACCCCGCCGACGGCGGATGCATCCCGACCAGCGTGCGCAGCAGCGTGGACTTGCCGGCACCGTTGCGTCCCATCAGGGCGACGGTCTCACCGGGCCGGACGGTCAGCCCGACGCCGTGCAGCACCGGAGTGCGGTCCCGGTGGACGCCGAGACCCACGACCGCGGCGACCGGCTCCGCGCCCGCCCCCGGTTCGGCTCCCGGTCCGCCGCCGGGTCCGGCTCCCGGCCCGGCCGCCGGTCCGGGAGCCGGCGCGGCCACCGCCGACAGCCGCTCCCGCAGCGGGGTCGCCTTCCGGCGGGCGTCCCGCACCGACAGCGGCAGCGGTGCCCAGCCGGCCAGCCGGCCCAGCTCGACCACCGGCGGCCGTACGGGCGAAGCGGCCATCATGCCGGCCGGATCGCCCATCACCGGGGCCGCGCCGGGCCCCGGCAGCAGGATCACCTGGTCCGCGTACTGCACCACCCGCTCCAGCCGGTGTTCGGCCATCAGCACCGTCGTCCCCAGGTCGTGCACCAGCCGCTGCAGCACCGCCAGCACCTCCTCGGCGGCCGCCGGGTCCAGTGCCGACGTCGGCTCGTCCAGCACCAGGACCTTGGGATGGGTCGTCAGCACCGAACCGATCGCCACCCGCTGCATCTGCCCGCCGGACAGCGTGCGGACGGCCCGGTCCCGCAGCTCGGCCAGGCCCAGCAGGTCCAGGGTCTCCTCGACCCGGCGGCGCATCACGTCCGGGGCGAGCCCCAGCGACTCCATGCCGTAGGCCAGTTCGTCCTCGACGGTGTCGGTGACGAAGTGCGCCAGCGGGTCCTGGCCCACCGTCCCGACCACATCGGCCAGTTCACGCGGCGGATGGGTGCGGGTGTCCCGCCCGTCGACGGTGACCCGGCCGCGCAGGGTGCCGCCGGTGAAGTGCGGCACCAGCCCGCACACGGCGTTCAGCAGCGTCGACTTGCCGACCCCGGACGGGCCGACGAGGAGGCACAGCTCCCCCTCGGGCACGGTCAGGTCGACCCCCTGGACGGCCGGCGCGGCGGCATCCCCATAGGTGACCGAGACCTCCTCGAAGCGGATCACTGGGCGGACTCCTTCGTGCACGGGCCGGAATCGGAGGGGCGGGAGGGCTGAGACGTACGGGAGGGGTCAGCTGTACGGGCGGGACGAGACGTAGGGGAGGGATGAGATGTACGGGAGGTACGAGGGGGAGGGACAGCGGTGGCCGAGCGGGCCGCCGGGTCCGATCCGCGGGCTGCGCCCCGAGTGGGCCCCGGTGCCGGCGCAACCACCGCCGGTACCAACCCCACCAGCAGCGACAGCGCCGGCCACAGCGGCAGCACCGGCGCGGTCAGCGGCACCGCCGGCGGATGCAGGGCCCCCGGCGCATAGCCGTTCGCCGCGATCATCAGCGCCGCGACCGCGACCCCCGAACCGGACACCAGCCACGCCCGGACGCCCCACGCCTCGGGCCGGTAGCGGGTCCGCACCGACCGGCGGCCGCCCAGCCACAGCCCGGCCAGCGCCGCCGCCAGACCGACCGCCAGCAGCGGCAGCCCGTAGCCGCCCCCGGAATCGCCCAACAGCCCGTACGTCCCCGCGCACACCCCGAGCAGCCCGCCCAGGGTCAGCACCGACGTCAACCGCCGTACGGCGGGCGGCACCTGGGCCGTCCGCCCGTAGCCGCGTGCGTCCATGGCCGCGGCCAGCGCCACCGACCGCTCCAGCGCGCCCTCCAGTACCGGCAGCCCCACCTGCAACAGCGCCGCGACACCGCGGTCCGGGCGGCCGCGCAGCCGCCGGGCCGCCCGCAGCCGCTGTACGTCCGCCACCAGGTTCGGCGCAAAGGTCATCGCGACCACCACCGCCACCCCCGCCTCGTACAGCGCACCGGGCAGCGACTTCAGCAACCGGGCCGGATTGGCGAGCGCGTTGGCGGCGCCCACACAGATCAGCAAGGTGGCCAGCTTCAACCCGTCGTACAGCGCGAAGACCATCCCCTCCGCCGTCACCCGGCCCCCCACCCGGACGCCCTTCGCCCAGTCGGGAAGGGGGAGTTCGGGCAGCGTCACCAGGGTGTGGGTACCGGGGATCGGCGAACCCAGCACGAACGCGAAGACCAGCCGGACGCCCAGCACCACCAGCCCGAGCTTGACGAACGCGCCGTACGACCGGGCCCACGGCGCGTCGGTCCGGCGCGCCGCCACGACGTAGCCGGCCACCCCCGCCAGCAGCCCCAGCAGCAGCGGATTGGTGGTCCGGGACGCCGCGGTCGCCAGGCCGAGCGCCCACACCCACCAGGCGCCCGCGTGCAGCGCGGTACTGCGGGTGGCGCGCGGGGCCCTCATCCGCGCCGCCGGCGCGCCTGCCACACGCCGGCCGCGCCCAGTACGACCACGGCCCCGATCCCGCCGACCACACCGGCCGACGGGCCCCCGCCGTCGTCCCCGCCCGCGGCACCGCCGGCACCGCGCCGTGCCGTTGCCGTCGCCGTTGCCGTCGGCTGCGCCCCGCTCCCGTCCACCTGCTCCGCGCACCCGGACCGCGGATAGCCCGCGATCCCGCACAGCAGCGCATCGGCGTCGTAGCGCAGCGGCTTGGCGACCGCGGCCAGCGCCTCGCCGGCCGGGGCGTCCGCGGGCACCCGGGCACAGCCGGTGCGCCCGGCCGGCGGATGCTCACCGGGCGGGGCGTCCGCCGCGGAACCGAAGTCGATCACCACACCGACCCGCTTGTCCCCGGACCGGGCCGGGGTCGTACCGCAGAGCGC
Organism: Streptomyces sp. MspMP-M5; assembly: GCF_000373585.1. Lineage (GTDB taxonomy): Bacteria > Actinomycetota > Actinomycetes > Streptomycetales > Streptomycetaceae > Streptomyces. The sequence goes on along the minus strand of NZ_KB891888.1, from coordinate 107,222 downwards.
GGCGAAGTCCGGGGCGGTGCGCGGGCCGGCCGCCTTGGCGGAGTCCGCGCTCACCGAGAAACGGAAGCCGACAACGGCCCCGTCGGCCGGCCGCGCGGTGCCGGGCCCCTCCGTGGCGTACCCCCACGCGGCGCTCTTGCCGCCGGTGTTCGGGCCGCCGTCCCAGAAGGACCAGTAGCGGTACTGCTGCGCCTGGGCGGGCCCGGCCCCGAGACCCGTCACCGCCCCCGCCAGCAGCAGCCCGCCGACGGCCCGCCGGGTCCAACCGTGCCGCAGTATGTTCACAGCGCGTTCTTGTTCTTGTTGCGGCCGCTGATCAGGAAGCCGATGCCGGCGCCGACGGCCAGCCCGACACCGATCACCCACCACAGGCCGATGCCGCCGCCGTCCGAAGTGCCCTTGTCCGCGGCCGGCGACGGCGCGGCGCTCGCGGCCGGCGCGGGCCCGGTGGCGTCGAGCGCGCTCACCAGGTCGGTGCCGCCGAAGGCCCGCGGGTCGGCGCCGGTGGCGTGCGCGGCGAGGATCAGCTGGGCGTACGCGGCCGGGCCGTTCTGCTTCGCCCAGGCCCCGGCGTTCTTCTCCAGCCACGCCAGCGGCTGCCGGGCGGCCGTGCCGTGTCCGCCGGCCGCCAGCGCGACCACCGCGTCCGCGGTGTTGCCCACGTCGGGCTGCTGCTCGGCGCCCGGCATCGCGGACCGCAGATGCTGCCCGCCGGCGTCCAGCTGTCCGACGAGCCAGCTCGCGCCGCCGTCCGCGGCCGCCGTCCGGGCGTCCGCGCCGCTGCCCCGCACCGCGTCCTTCGCACAGTCCGGCGCCTTGACCGGCCGGTCCGCGTCCTTGCCCGCCGGCGCCACGACGAAGCCCTTGCCCAGGGCCCCGGTGACCGCGGCCGCGGTCGCGTCGGCGTTCGGCGCGGCGTTCTTCAGCTGGAAGGTGAACGCCCCGCGCTCGGCCTCCTTCGCGTCGCACCCGAGCCGGAACGACAGCAGCGCGTCGTACGGCGACTTGCCGCCCTTCGCCGTCACCGACTCCGGTTTCTCACCGGCCGCCGCGAGCGCGCCGATGACCACCGCGGTGGAGTTGGCGTCGCTCGCCTCACCGCCCTGGCCACCGGGCATCGAGCTCCAGCCGCCGTCCTCGTGCTGGACGGACTTCAGCCACGTCACGGCCTTGCGCACCGCGTCGCCGTGTCCGCCGAGCGCGGTCAGCGCCTGGATCGCGGCGGCGGTCTGGTTGGTGTCCCGCATCGTGGCCGCGTCGCACGCCTTGCCCGGCTCCGGCCGGTACGCGGCGAACGCGCCGTCGGCGCACTGCTGCCCCGCCAGCCAGTCCACCGCGGACGCCGCCGGGCGGACCCCCACCGTGTGCTGCGCCACCAGCGCCAGCGACTGCCGCCACACACCGTCGTACTGCGGGTCCTTGGTGCCGTACAGGCCCTTGGGCAGCTTCTGCTGCGTGGGCTGCGGCGCCGCCGGGCCGTCGGCGTACGCGACGGGGGCCGCGGCACCGGCCAGCACGGCGGCGGTCGCCGCGGCGGCCAGCGCCGTGGCGGCGCGGCGCGCCCGGGGAGCGGCGGAGTGCGGCTGCGGCGCGGCGGCCTGGGAAGCGGTGGGGGCCATACGGGCCATCGGGTGGGTGCCTCTCGGGTCGGTCGGAGTCGCGGCGGGCTACGAAGCAGAGCCGGGCTCGGTCGACCGCCCGCGCGGCACGCGCGGCGTGCGGCACGGTGGCACCGGGCTCAGCTCCGTAAACCTCGACGGTGCCGCGCACCGGCCGTCCGCAGGGGCGGCGGTTCCGGTGGCGGGAGCCTTGTCGTGCCCTACCGGGTGCTCCGGCTGGTCCGGTCGCGCCGGGCGGCCGGAGTCACGGATGGGGGCGCCCCCCGGGGCTCGAACGAAGTCGAGAGCTTGGGGGAGGGCCAGCGCCGGATTTCCACCGGCTTTCCCCGATCGGGTACGGGATGAAGTTGTCCCGCACACTTTAACTCCGGAGGGGGAACGCGCCGCCTCGCGGTCACGCCCGCGGCCGACGCCGCCACGGCCCGCAGACGGGGCCGGAACGACCCAACAAATCCGCCTAAACGGCTACGTACCGGACCGGGTCCGCGCCGGGCACCGTCTCGACCTGGCCGCGTTTGACCAGGTGGCGGAGGTGCGCCTCGGCCTCGGAGACCGCGATGGTGCGGGAGGCCGGCGGGATGTCGTTCCAGGGTCGGTTCCACTGCATCGACGTGGCGAGCTGCCAGGAGGTGAGCGGCTCGTGGAGCAGCGCGCGCAGGCCGGCCAGGCGCTCCTCGTGGTGGGCGAGCAACTCCCGGACGCGGCCCGCGGCGTCCGGGAACGCGTGCTGGTGGGCCGGCAGCACCTCCGCCGGCGCGAGGCGGGCGATCCGTTCGAGCGAGCCGAGGTAGTCGCCGAGCGGATCGCCCCGGTCGGGCAGGTCGGCGGCGACGTCCTCGGGGTCCTCGTACAGGCCGATGTGCGGGGTGATGCCGGGGAGGAGGTGGTCGCCGGAGAAGAGCCGGCCGAAGCCGGCGGGGCGGGCGGCGTCCGGGCGGGGGCCGTCGCGGGGGCCGTCTGCGAGGGCGGGGTGGGCCTCCTCCAGGTGGAGGCAGACATGGCCGGGGGTGTGGCCCGGCGTCCAGATCGCGCGGAGGCGGCGGCCGGGGAGGTCCAGGAGCTCGCCCGGTTCGATGGCGCGGTCGGGCAGTGCGGCCCGCCGGCCGGGCACCCGTCCGCCGCGTCCGGCGGCGCGGGCGGCCCGCAGCGGCTCCAGGTGGTCGTCCGGCGCCCCGGCCGCGGTGAGCGTGGCGAGCAGGTGGTCCAGCCACCGGCCGGGCTCCGCCTCGCGGGTGCGCCGGACCACCGCGGCGTCCGCGGCGTGCATGGCGACCCAGGCGCCGGAGGTCTCCCGCACCTTGGCGGACAGGCCGTGGTGGTCGGGGTGGTGGTGGGTGATCACCACGCCGTGGAGCTCGGCCGGGGCGAAGCCGCAGGCGGTGATGCCGGCGGTGAGGGCGTCCCAGGAGTCCGGGTCGTCCCAGCCGGTGTCGACGAGGACCGGGCCGCGGTCGGTCTCCAGGAGGTGGACGAGGGTGTGGCCGAGCGGGTTGTCGGGGATGGGGACGGCGATGCTCCACACCCCGCCCCTGTGGTCGATCACCTGCGGTGCCATGGATCGCGCCCCCTCCGGTGCCGTTGTGCCCTCAACTATAACTAGAACGAGTTTCAGTGCCAGCTGAACGCACCTTGGCGTCATGGGAGTTGGCATTCGGCCGCTGGGCGTGGACTCCGTGGAGTAGAACTGGTATCAGTTCTGCGGAGGCGTCTCCTGACAGTTCGTCAGGTGCGAACCGACGGAAACGTCATCCGTCGAGAGCGTCATCCGTCGAGACCGTCGGGAGGCGGCAGCATGAGCGACCTCGTCGAACACGGAAAGCTCTACATAGGCGGTGAGTTGGTCGACCCGGCCGGACCGGACACGATCGAGGTCGTCTCACCACACACCGAACGGGTCATCGGCCGCGTCCCGCACGCCGCGCGGGCCGACGTCGACCGGGCGGTGGCCGCGGCCCGCGCCTCCTTCGCGTCCGGTGTGTGGGCCGATGCCCCGCTGGCGGAGCGGATCGCGGTGGTGAGCCGGATCAAGGACGCCTTCGCGGTGCGCAGCGAGGAGTTCGCCCGGGTCATCGGCGCGCAGAACGGGACACCGGTCACCTCGGGCGTCATGGTCCAGTCGCTGGCCGCGATGATGGTGTGGGACGCGGCGCTCACGGTGGCCCGGGACTTCCCGTTCGAGGAGCGCCGGGCCGGGGCGCTGGGACCGCTGCTGGTGCGCCGGGAGCCGGTGGGCGTGGTCGCGGCCGTGGTGCCGTGGAACGTCCCGCAGTTCACCGCCGCCGCCAAGCTCGCGCCGGCGCTGCTGGCCGGGTGCTCGGTGGTGCTGAAGGTCTCGCCGGAGACGCCGCTGGACGCATATCTGCTGGCGGAGATCGTGACCGAGGCCGGGCTGCCGGAGGGGGTGCTGTCGATCCTGCCGGCCGACCGGGAGGTCAGCGAGTACCTGGTCGGCCACCCGGGCGTGGACAAGGTCTCGTTCACCGGGTCGGTGGCGGCCGGCAGGCGGGTCATGGAGGTCGCGGCCCGCAACCTCAGCCGGGTCACGCTGGAGCTGGGCGGCAAGTCCGCCGCGGTGATCCTGCCGGACGCGGACCTGGACGCGGCGGTGGCCGGGATCGCGCCGTTCGCCTGGATGATCAACGGGCAGGCGTGCGTGGCGCAGACCCGGATCCTCGCCCCGCGCAGCCGTTACGACGAGATCGCCGAGCGGTTCGCCGCGGCGGCGGGCGCGCTGACCGTCGGCGACCCGCTGGATCCGGCCACCGAACTCGGGCCGTTGGTCGCCCGCCGCCAGCAGCAGCGTTCGCTGGACTACATCGCGCTGGGGCAGCAGGAGGGCGCCAAGGTGCTGGCGGGCGGCGGCCGTCCGACGGGGCAGCCGACCGGCTGGTACGTCGAGCCGACGCTCTTCGGCGACGTCGACAACGGTATGCGGATCGCCCGGGAGGAGATCTTCGGCCCGGTGATCTGCCTGCTGCCCTACGGGGACGAGGAGGAGGCGGTGCGGATCGCCGACGACTCCGAGTACGGGCTGTCGGGCTCGGTGTGGACGGCCGACGTCGAGCACGGCATCGACATCGCCCGGCGGGTGCGCACCGGGACGTACTCGGTGAACACCTTCAGCATCGACATGCTGGGGCCGTTCGGCGGCTACAAGAACTCCGGCATCGGGCGGGAGTTCGGCCCCGAGGGGTTCGCCGAATACCTGGAGCACAAGATGATCCACCTGCCGGCGGGTGCCTGATGGCGGAGCCGGAGCGCTGGCGGGTGGCGGTGGACCGGGGCGTCTGCATCGGCTCGGGACTGTGCGCCGGGACCGCGCCGGAGCGGTTCCGCCTGGACGCGGCGCGGCAGTCGCACCCCGTCGAGCCGGAGACCGAGCCCGCGGACACCGTCCTGGCGGCCGCCGAGAGCTGCCCGGTGGAGGCGATCACGATCACCACGGCGGACAGCGGGGAGCCGGTGTTCCCACCGGAGGAGTGAGCGGAGGCGAGGGACGGGCGGGGACCGTGGCTGTCTGCGGTCGCCCCCAGTCCCGACGCCACCCTCCGCGCCGGAGGGGGCCGTTGGGGCTGGGGGCCCGGGTCGGGCTGTCAGTCCCGACTCCGGAGAACGCAGCCGTCGCAGTGTCATGCTCGGGCGCCGACGGCAGTTCGTTCCTGCCTCATAGCGTGTACGGATCCTCCTGCATGGCCTCGCTTACTCCGTGGAGGGCGTCCCGAAGGCTCTCAGGAATCTTCGCTTTCCTCTCCCCGATTGCGACGGTTCCCCTCAGTAGATTCCGCGTGCGCACCGAACCGATCTCGGAAACAGTGGGAATGATGGATTCCAGCAATTCCCCTGCTTCCAGCCACGCCTTCTCTTCGAGGAAAGAACCGAGGAGCCTTGCAGATGACATGCTCTGATACCCAACTCGTGGGCCGTTTTGGCAGTGCAGATTCTCCTGAAGCAGCGAGATGGCGGAGCTCCAATTGCCCGAATTCTGAAAGCCGGCAGCTTCATGGCCATTGATTTCTTTAATGCTGATCCACCAGGCCCAGGAGGGGTCGCTGTTCCTCGTGCCCTCTTCGATGAGGGCGCGCGCACGAGCGAATTCTCTGGCGGCTTCCGTCATTCGCCCCGATGCGAATAGGCCGTTGGCCTCACGCGTTCTGAAGATGGCTTCAACGCGCGGCGACAAGTTTCCTCGATCGAGGATGGATCGGGCAATGGCCATCTCTTCCCGTGGCCGCCCCAGCCACCCGGACTGCATGCCCATATTTTGGAGAATCAGGAGTTCGATGGTCCGATCTCCCGACATTCGCGCAAGGAAGAGTGCTTGCTGATTGAAACGGTGCGCTGCTTCGTATTCCTCCGCGTCAAATAGAGCCCATCCTGCAACCTCTGCCAATTCTGCAGCTGCGGCCTGAATGTCTCGCTCGTACTTCGGCTCGGGTTCGCCACTGCCGAGGCGGCGATGCACGGCCTTGAATGCCCGCGCCGCAGTGGCTGCAATGGGAAGGCCGTTGAGGTCATTGTCGAGAGCAACTAGCCTGCGCGAGGTTTCGCGAATCGCCTCGACGTATTTATCGCCTCTCGCTTCGTCCGAAAAAATCGGGACGTGTCGCGGTGGAGTGTGGCCAGGAAATACACAAGCGGCTTCCGGTGACGATTCCCAGGGTCTGGGTGCGAGCCTTAGTGAATATCCTGGGATGCGAAAGGCGTCAGCTACCTTCTCGATTTTCGTCAGCGTGGTAATCGCCCCCTCGCCCCGCGCGAGTTCGCTGATACGGGAAGACTTGATGTCGCACGCTTCCGCGATTCGGTTGTAGCTGATCCCGGCCCATTTTCGAACGAGGTAGAAGAGCTGGCCGAAGTCGTGTGCCTCGATGGCTTCTCGGACATCACTCCGAGCCAGTACCTCTGTCGGGATCGCAGTTGATGGCCTCATGACCAACTCCGGGTAGCCAAATGATGGTTACTGCCCATGCTACGTCCCGTCACCCGACGGCACATCCATGGTGGGTGACCCACCGTGGGCTTACGGCCGCACCGCCACGGCGGAAGGTTGGTGGGCACGGAAGACCCCCGCAACCGATGTGCGTCGGTCCGGGGGCATGGCCATCAACCGCTAGGAGGTTGACGACATGCGCCAACATAGCGCGCGGCTCTTCGAACTGCTGTTGCGGGTGTTACTGCCCGCAGGAGGGCGGCATCGGTCCGCCGATGCATCACCTGAAGCGGGGTGCGAGGACGCGGCGACACCCGTTCCTCCCCGCGTGCCCTCCAAGCACTCGGGGGCGCTGTGTGGTGAGGACGTACCGCTGATCCGCCCGTACGTCCTGACTCCCGAGGAGCGACGGCAGCGAAAGGAGCGACGGTTGCAGTGTGGGCGGCGCCGTGCTCTGTGGCTCGCCGTGCACGGCATCGACGCTGGGCCGCGCTGGATTCACGGTGTGGAGGAGGTGAGTTGATGCCCCGGAGCTGTCGTCCCGTTCACCTGCCGGACCCGTTTCCGATGCCGGAGCCCGAGCCGGTCGCCGGGTGCGACGTGTGCGCCGCCCTGGCCGAGCAGCGTGCGGTGGCGCGTTCCGTCGGGGACAGGACGACGGTGATCGACCGCAATATCGAGATGCGTCGACACCCTCACGTACGGAACGCGAAGTCGTGAGCGAGCGGGCCAAGTTGAGACCGCCGGAGCTGCGACCGCCGTTGGTGGCGACGGGGGAGGGCGTCATCTACGTGCCACCCGGCGATCCGCTGCCTCCGTGCAAGGAGCCGTGTGCCCTGTGCCGTGAAAAGGGGCGGCAGGTGACACCTGGGGAGTAGCGCGATGACTCCGCCCCGGTGAGCGTTCTACGGGGCCTGGCCGGAATGGGGCTCGGCCAGGTTCGAGCAAGGTGTGGAGGGGCGGGGCCCGTAAGGGGTGGGGAGAGGGATCCCGTAGGGGACGGGAGGGCCCCTTGCGGGCCAACTACCCAGAAAGCGGGGAGAGTTAACGACGAGAGCGGGGAGAGTTAACGGCGAGAGAGGGGGGAGCTGACGACGAAAGCGGGGAGGGTTAACGCCCCTCCGGAGCCGTCACATCGATCAGGCGGCAGACCGTTTCGATGTCGATTTTCACCTGGGCGATCGAGGCGCGTCCGGAGAGCCAGGTGATCAGTGCCGAGTGCCAGGTGTGCTCGATGACGCGGACCGCGGAGAGCTGTTCCGGGGTCGGCGGGCCGTCCAGCCCCATCGCGTCGAGGATGATCGCGGTGGTCAGCCGGGAGACGGTGTCCACCTCGGGGCTGACGGAGCGGTCGGCGAAGGTCAGTGCGCGCACCATGGCGTCCGCCAGGTGCGGTTCGCGCTGTAGCGCGCGGAAGGCCCGCATCAGGGTCTGGGCGACCCGGGCGCCGGGGTCCTCCTCCGACGGGGGGCGCTTGCGCAGCGTCTCGTGCATGTGCTGGAGCTGGTCCTGCATGGTGGCGACGAGCAGGTGCACCTTGGACGGGAAGTAGCGGTAGAGGGTGCCGAGGGCGACGCCGGAGGACTCGGCGACCTCGCGCATCTGGACCGCGTCGAAGCCGCCGCGGCCGGCCAGCCTGGCGCTGGTGTGCAGGATGCGGCGGCGCCGGGCCTCCTGGCGCTCCGTCAGGGGAGGACTCGCCGGAAGCGCCGGCCCGGCCGCCTTGGATTCCGTAGTCATGTGTCCCATTCCGTGGCTTTCCCTCCGCGATGCGGCGAGTGCCGGTGGTGCGTGATCGGCACAGCATGGCAGGGGCCGTGCCGTGGCGCGAATCACCTGGTGCGGCTCTTTTCGCTCCGTTCCCGGCCGGTAGATTCGAAACTCGGTGAACTGATCAGTAGCTTTGCAGTTCTGAAACTTGTTCTAGATTACCGCCAGCGGTTACGCTCCGGCGAAAGTCCAGTGAGAAGGGGGCCGTGCGTGACCGCAGAGGCCGTCCAGGCAGCCGCGCCCCGCCCGGCGGAGACCCCCTCGGCCTCCGCCCCGACGGGCGGTGAGCGTCCCCTGAGAATCGCCATGCTCACGTACAAGGGGAACCCCTTCTGCGGCGGACAGGGCGTCTACGTCCGCCACCTCTCCCGCGAACTGGCCCGCCTCGGCCACACCGTCGAGGTCATCGGCGCCCAGCCCTACCCCGTCCTCGACGAGGGCGTGACGCTGACCGAGCTGCCCAGCCTCGACCTCTACCGCCAGCCCGACCCGTTCCGCACCCCCGGCCGCGACGAGTTCCGCGACTGGATCGACGGCCTCGAAGTCGCCACCATGTGGACCGGCGGCTTCCCCGAACCACTGACCTTCTCCCTCCGCGCCCGGCGCCATCTCGCCGCCCACCGCGGCCGGTTCGACGTCGTCCACGACAACCAGACCCTCGGCTACGGCCTGCTCGGCGGCCCCGGCGCGCTCGGCGCGCCGCTGGTCACCACGATCCACCACCCCATCACCGTCGACCGGCGGCTCGACCTGGCCGCCGCGCAGGACTGGAAGCGCCGCCTCTCGGTCCGCCGCTGGTACGGCTTCACCCGCATGCAGAAGCGGGTGGCCCGGCGGCTGCCGTCGGTCCTGACCGTCTCCGGCTCCTCCCGCCAGGAGATCGTCGACGACCTCGGCGTCCACCCCGGCCGGATCCACGTCGTCCCCATCGGCGCCGACACCGACCTCTTCTCCCCGGACCCGTCCGTCCCCGAGGTGCCCGGCCGGATCGTCACCACCTCCAGCGCGGACGTCCCCCTCAAGGGACTGGTCCACCTCGTCGAGGCGCTGGCCAAGGTGCGCACCGAGCAGCCCGACGCGCATCTCGTCGTGGTCGGCAAGCGGGCCGACGACGGGCCGGTGGCCGCCGCCATCGAACGGCTCGGTCTGGCCGGCGCCATCGAGTTCGTCAAGGGCATCACCGACGCCGAACTCGTCGACCTGGTGCGCGGCGCCCAGATCGCCTGCGTCCCCTCCCTCTACGAGGGCTTCTCGCTGCCCGCGGCCGAGGCGATGGCCACCGGCACCCCGCTGCTGGCCACCACCGGCGGCGCCATCCCCGAGGTGGCCGGGCCGGACGGCGAGACCTGCCTCGCGGTGCCGCCGGGCGACGCCGGGGCGCTCGCCGCCGGCCTGCTCCGGCTGCTGGGCGACGAGCAGCTCCGCCGCCGGCTGGGCGCGGCCGGCCGGGAGCGGGTGCTGGCCCGCTTCACCTGGCGGCAGGCCGCCCTCGGCACCGCCGACCGCTACCGCGAGGCCATCGCCCGCCAGGCCGGCCACGCCACCGCCGCGACGGTCGCCGGCCGCCGGTGACCCGCACCATGCCGCCCCATCCGCAGTCCACGCCGTACCTCCCCCGACCCTGACCGCCGGACGAAAGCGTAAACGCCGTGCTGACCGTCGACTTTTCCCGTTTCCCGCTCGCCCCCGGCGACCGCGTGCTCGACCTGGGCTGCGGCGCGGGCCGGCACGCCTTCGAGTGCTACCGGCGCGGCGCGCAGGTCGTCGCCCTGGACCGGAACGGCGAGGAGATCCGCGAGGTCGCCAGGTGGTTCGCCGCGATGAAGGAGGCCGGCGAGGCCCCGGCGGGCGCCTCCGCCACCGCCATGGAGGGCGACGCGCTGGCGCTGCCGTTCCCCGACGAGAGCTTCGACGTCGTGATCATCTCCGAGGTGATGGAGCACATCCCCGACGACAAGGGCGTGCTCGCCGAGATGGTCCGGGTGCTGCGCCCCGGCGGCCGGATCGCGGTCACCGTGCCGCGCTACGGCCCGGAGAAGGTCTGCTGGGCGCTCTCCGACGCCTACCACGAGGTCGAGGGCGGCCACATCCGCATCTACCGCGGCGACGAACTCCTCGGCAAGATGCGCGAGGCCGGCCTGGAGCCGTACGGCACCCACCACGCGCACGGGCTGCACAGCCCCTACTGGTGGCTGAAGTGCGCCTTCGGTGTGGACAACGACCGGGCGCTGCCGGTGAAGGCGTACCACAAGCTGCTGGTCTGGGACATCATGAAGAAGCCGCTGGCCACCCGCCTCGCCGAGCAGGCCCTCAACCCGCTCATCGGCAAGAGCTTCGTCGCCTACGCCACCAAGCCGCACCTTCCCGAGCCGGAGCCCGAGCCCGTGCCGGAGCCGAGGAAGACCGCCGCCAAGCGCACCACCAAGTCCGCCGCCCAGCGCACCGCCGCCCGCGGGGCCGCCAAGTGACGAGTCCCGGGCGTACCGAACGGCTCGTCCTCCCCGGCGTGCTCACCGCCGAACAGGCCGCCCGCACCGTCGCGGGCATCCTGGCGACCCAGCGCACGGACGGCGCCATCCCGTGGTTCCGCGGCCACCACCTCGACCCGTGGGACCACACCGAGGCCGCCATGGCGCTGGACGCCGCCGGCGAGCACGAGCGCGCCGAGGCCGCCTACGACTGGCTGGTCCGGCACCAGAACCCGGACGGCTCCTGGTACGCCGCCTACGCCGACGGCGACCCGGACGCCCCCACCGACCGCGGCCGGGAGAGCAACTTCTGCGCCTACCTCGCCGTCGGCGCCTGGCACCACTACCTGTCCACCGGCGACGAGACCTTCCTCGACCGGATGTGGCCCGCGGTCCACTCGTCGATCGAGTACGTCCTCGAACTCCAGCAGCCCGGCGGCGAGATCGGCTGGAAGCGCGAGGACGACGGCACCCCCGTCCGCGACGCGCTGCTGACCGGCTCGTCCTCCGTCTACCAGGCGCTGCGCTGCGCCCTGGCCCTGGCCGAGCAGTACGAGGAGCCGCAGCCCGACTGGGAGCTGGCCCTCGGCCGCCTCGGCCACGCGATACGCCACCACCCCGAGCGGTTCCTCGACAAGTCCCGCTACTCCATGGACTGGTACTACCCGGTGCTGGGCGGCGCGGTGCGCGGCGCGGCGGCCCGGGAGCGGATCGACGCGGACTGGGACCGCTTCGTCGTCCCCGGCCTGGGCGTGCGCTGCGTGGTGCCCAACCCCTGGGTCACCGGCGGCGAGAGCGCGGAACTGGCGCTGACGCTCTGGGCGATGGGGGAGTCCGACCGGGCCGTCGAGATCCTGAAGTGGATCCGGCACCTGCGCGCCGAGAACGGCATGTACTGGACCGGCTACGTCTTCGAGGACGAGGCGATCTGGCCACAGGAGCAGACGTCCTGGACGGCCGGTTCACTGCTGCTCGCGGTGGCCGCGCTGGGCGGCGACGAGGCCACCACCTCGGTCTTCGGCGGCGAACGTCTGCCGACCGGCCTGGCCCCGGACTGCTGCCGCTAGGGCGCTTCCGGCCCCCCGTCCGGCCGTTTCCCGGTGGCGGCCCTCCGGCGGGCGGGGCAGGCTGCGGACGAGTTCCCCCAGCCGACCCGAGCCCGCCGGAGGCGCGCCGTGCCCCTTCCGCCGTCCCCCCGCCGCGACCGCGCCGCCCTGCACCGGGCCGCGGTCGCGCTGCTGCTGGCCTGCACCCTCGCCCTGGGCGCCGTCGCCTGCGGCGGCTCGAAGAAGAACGCGGGCGGCGCCTCCGCCTCGCCCAGCCCCACCAGCTCCGCCGAGAAGCAGAAGTTCGCCAAGACCCGCTTCGTGACCAACGCCGGGCTCGCGGCCGGCGCCACCTACCAGTGGATCGTCAAGCCGTTCCGCGCCGGCGGCTTCCAGAAGGGCGCCAAGCACCGCAAGACCGCACTGGTCAAGGCGGGCCTGGCCGGGGTCTTCACCTACAACCGGCTCAAGGCCGCGGTACGCAACGCCCAGGGCGACCCGACGCTCTCCAAGGCCCTGGCCCCGCTCGACAGGGGCATCGACTCCCTGAAGAACCTCGGCACCAAGCTCCGCAAGGGCGAGGCCGGCACCGCCGACGTCAACCAGTTCCAGAACGTCATCGGCAACGTCAAGGACGTCGGAAAGAAGAACGGCGCCGAGGTGAAGGACCAGGTGCCGAGCGCCTCGCAATTGGGCGGCTAGTCGCTGCGCTTGGCTTTGCTTCCCACGTTGTCGGCTTTCCCGCCGTGGGGGTTCGCCGTTTTGCGCCTGGCGGCGCTTGCCGTTGCGCCTGACGGCGCGTTTACCGGCCCGCTTCGCGGGCGTTGCTTGTCCGCTGCGCGGGGCTGTCGGGTGCGGTGACGGGCCTCCTGGGCAGGGGTGTGCCGGACTGCTTCGCTTTACGTCCGGCACACCCCTGCCCCTCCGGCCCGTCCCCTCCCGTGGGTGGGAGGATTCCAGGCCGGTTGGGGCGGGTGTCGGTGGGCTGGTGCGGGTTGGTGGAACCGAGCTGGGTCGCACTATTGTGCGACACATGACGTTCCAAGGCTCCCTCGCTCACGAGGAATACTGCGCCCAACTGCTCGTGGAATCCGAGAAGTTCAGGGAAATCGTCCGTCACGGGGACCTCACGGCAAAGGTGCCGACCTGCCCCGACTGGACCCTGGCCGACCTCGCCCGGCACGTCGGCGGTGCACACCGCTGGGCCGGCGAACTGGTCGCCACCCGCGCCACCGCCATGATCGACCCGACGACCGTCGCGGGCGCCGGCGGCCCTGCCGAGGCCACCCCCGAGGCGTTCGACGCCTGGCTGGCCGAGGGCGCCGAACGCACCGTCGCGGCCCTCCGCGAGGCCGGCCCCGACGCCCCCGTGTGGTCCTGGGCGGGCGACAACCGGGCCGGTTTCTGGGCCCGCCGGATGGTCCACGAGACGGTGATCCACCGCGCCGACGCCGCGCTCACCACCGGCGCCGCCTACGAGGTCCCGCCGGAGATCGCCGCCGACTGCCTGGACGAGTGGCTCGAACTGTGCGCGTCGCCCGCCGTGGCGGAGCGCTGGGCCGACCGCGCCGAGGACCTCTTCGGCCCCGGCCGCACCCTCCACCTGCACGCCACCGACACCCCGCCCGCCCTGCACGCCGAATGGCTCCTGGACCTGACCGGCGAACACTTCACCCACCGCCGCGCCCACGAGAAGGCCGCCGTCGCCCTCCGCGCCCCCCTCACGGACCTCCTCCTGGCCGTCTACCGTCGACGTCCCGCCGATGACGGAATCGAGGTGCTGGGCGACCGCTCCCTCTTCGACCGCTGGCTGACCTACGCCTCCTTCGCCTGACCCACCGGACCACTGACCTGAGCCCCCACTCACCCGTCTTTCATGACCACCCACGGGAGGTGACGGGTCGGAGGGGCGGGGGTGTGCCGGACGTAAAGCGAAGCAGTCCGGCACACCCCCGCCCCTCCGACCCGTCACCGCACCCGACAGCCCCGCGCAGCGGATATCGCACCCAACAGCCCCGCGCAGCGGACAACACCCCGCCGTCAGGCGGCCACGGCGGGGCACCCGACCACGTACGACGAGGCCGAGCCGCCAGGCGCAACGGCTAAAGGCCCAGGGACGCCAACACCCGCAACGTCCCCACATCCGTCGCCGTCACCAACAGGTCCGTCACCGGCCCCGCCCGCCACGCCGCCAGCCGCTCGGCGATCCGCTCCCGCGGCCCCACCAGCGAGATCTCGTCGGCGAAGGCATCCGGGACGGCCAGTACGGCCTCCTCCTTGCGGCCTTCGAGGAAGAGCCGCTGGACCCGCCGGGCCTCCTCCTCGAAGCCCATCCGGGCCATCAGGTCGGCGTGGAAGTTCCTGGCCGCGTGTCCCATCCCGCCGATGTAGAAGCCGAGCATCGCCTTGACCGGCAGCAGCCCCTCGGCGACGTCGTCGCAGACCACGGCCCGTGCCATGGGCGCGACCAGAAAGCCCTCCGGGGCGTGGGCCAGCGACTCCCGGTAGACCTCGGTGCGGTACGGCGACCAGTACAGCGGCAGCCAGCCGTCCGCGATCCGCGTGGTCTGGGCGATGTTCCGGGGGCCCTCGGCGCCCAGCAGGATCGGCAGGTCCGCCCGCAGCGGGTGGGTGATGGGCTTCAGCGGCTTGCCCAGGCCGGTGCCGTCCGGGCCCTGGTAGGGGTGTGGGTGGAAGCGTCCGTCCACCGTCACCGGCCCCTTGCGGGCCAGTACTTGGCGGATCACGTCCACGTATTCCCGGGTGGCGGTCAGCGGGCTCTTGGGGAACGGCCGCCCGTACCAGCCCTCCACGACCTGCGGCCCGGACAGCCCCAGCCCCAGCAGCACCCGCCCGCCGGAGAGATGGTCCAGGGTGAGCGCGTGCATCGCGGTGGCGGTGGGCGTGCGGGCGGCCATCTGGGCGATGCCGGTGCCCAGTTTGATGCGCGAGGTGTGCGCGGCGATCCAGGTGAGCGCGGTGAACGCGTCGGAGCCCCACGCCTCCGCGGTCCACACCGAGTCGTAGCCCAGCCGCTCGGCCTCTTGGGCGAGTTCGAGGTGCCGGGGGTCGGGGCCGCGGCCCCAGTAGCCGAGTGCCAGACCGAGTCGCATGGGCCCGCCCTCCGTCGACGACCGGTTGCCGGCCCACTGGTTGACGAGGTGTCAGCAGCGGGTCCGCGCACTGTACGGCGCTGCCGCGGACATGGCAACGGCCCCCCGCCCGCAGGGGCGAGGGGCCGGACCGGCCCGTGAGGCCGCGACAGGACCGCGGGGGCGGCGGCGTCAGCCGCGCTGGATGCCGGTGGTGTCCTGAAGGATGCCGCGTCGGCCGTCCTGGGTCTGCGCGATCAGCGCGGCACCGCGCTGCTCCACCGCGAGGTACCAGGTGCCGGGCGCCAGTTCGGCGATCGGCGACGGCGAGCCGTCCTCGCCGTACAGCGGGCGGGGCACCGGCACCGCGAACCAGAACGGGGCGAAGTCCGCCGGGCCGCCGGCCGCCGGGGCGGCGCCCGTCGCACCGCCGGCCGTGGCCCCGGGGTCCCCGGCCGCGGCCGGCTGGCCGCCGTAGCCCTGGCCGGGCTGCTGCCCGCCGGGGTAGCCGTAGCCGCCCTGCTGCTGGGCGCCCGGGTAGCCGTAGCCCTGGGTGCCGGTGCCGGCGCCGTACGGGCTGCTGACCTGCGGGCGAGGGGCGCCGACCAGAGCCACCTTCAGCGCCGGGACGAGCGGGGTGGCCACCGCGGCGCCCGCCTGGGCCAGTGCCGCGATCAGGCCGAGGATCAGGCCCGCGCCCGCGCCCCGGCTGTCGATGATCGCCCAGAACGCGGTCCAGGCGGCGAACACGGAGAGCGCCACCCCGAACTGACCGAGTTCCAGCCCGGCGACCTTGCGGGGGTGCGGCAGGGCCCGCGCCGTGACGATCAGCGCGGCCGCGATGACGCCGGCCAGGTAGACGCTCATCAGCAGCTGCAGCGATTGCCAGGCGTTCACGTCGCCGTAGGCGGAGAGGCTGAGGAACGAGGCGATCAACAGCAGCACCGCTGCTCCGATCACCACGCCGTCGCCTCGACTGAGGGAGCGGATGTTCACGTAAAGGTCCTTTGTCGGTTTCGTGTTCCTGGTCGACTTCGCGAGGGCGTCGACGCTGTCGCTGGCGCGGTGCGAGGCACGGCGATGGCCCCCCATCGTAAAGGGAACCTATCCTCGAATCCTGTGGGCCGCTTGGGTATCGGTCCGACCCCGGCCGTAAGTCCGTTCGGCGGGCCGGAAGCGCGTTCAGCGCGTCAAGAAGTCCGTAATGCCCTCCGTGATACCCCGGGCCGCCTTTTCCCGCCACTGTGCATCGGTCAATTGCGCGGCGTCCTTCGGATCGCGCATATTGCCGCACTCGATGAACACCTTCGGTACCGCCGAGAGGTTGAGACCGCCGAGATCGGAGCGGGTGTCCAGCCCGGTTCCGTGGCCGAGGTAATTGGAACGCGCGCTTCCGGTGACCGTCGCGAACCTGTCGGCCAGCCGCACGCCCAGTTCCCGCGACGGCCCGACGATCCGGGAGGTGTCGGCCGCGCCCGCGGTGACCCGCGCCGGGAGGATGACGTGGAAGCCCCGGTTGCCCGGCACTGAGCCGTCGGCGTGGACGGAGACCGCCGCGTCGGCGTGCACCTCGTTGCCCGCCGCGGCCCGCCCGTCCACACACGGCCCGTACGGCCGGTCCCCGTCCTGGGTGAGGGCGACCCGGGCACCCTCCGCCCGGAGCAGCGCCCGGGCCCGCCGGGCGACGTCCAGCGTGAACGACGCCTCGGCGTAGCCGTCGTCGGTGGCGGTGCCGGTGGTGTCGCACTCCTTGCGGTCGTTGCCGATGTCCACGAGCCGGGCGATCTCCCGGGTGTGGTCGCGGTTGTGCGGGTTGTGTCCGGGGTCGAGCAGCACGGTCTTCCCCCGGAGGCTGTCCGGGCCGTGGGACGGGGCCGGGCCGTCCGGGCCGCCCGTGGCGCCGTCGCGGCGCTCCCCGCCGCCGTCCGGGCCGGGGCCGCCCGGCGCCGGCGAACCGGAGGCGGCGGCATCGGCGGGGGAGCGGCCGCCGCCCGGCGGCCACCAGACCAGCCAGCCGCCCACCCCGACGGCGACCACCACCGCCAGCACGATCAGCAGGGTGCCGCGCGAGCGGCGGGGCGGGGGGAAAGTACTGCCGTTCGACACCTGCGCGATGGTAGCCGCCTCAGATTCCGGCCCCGGTGCGCCGCAGGACCCGCAGCGAACGGTGGACCGAAACCTCCGTGAACGCACCGGACTCCAGGGCCCGCCGGTAGATGCGGTACGGGGCCTGGCCGCCGTCCGCCGGGTCCGGGAAGACGTCGTGGATCACCAGCAGCCCGCCCTCCGCGACGCGCGGGGCCCAGCCCTCGTAGTCGGCGGTGGCGTGCTCGTCGGTGTGCCCGCCGTCGATGAAGACCAGCCCGGCCGGCGCCCGCCACAGCGCCGCGGCCAGCGGCGAGCGGCCCACCACGGCGATCACGTGCTCCTCCAGGCCGGCGGCGTGCAGGGTGCGGCGGAAGGCGGGCAGGGTGTCCATCCGGCCGACGACCGGATCGACGACCTCCGGATCGTGGTACTCCCAGCCGGGCTGCTGCTCCTCGCTGCCCCGGTGGTGGTCCACGGTGACGACCGGCACGCCGGCGGCCCGCGCCGCCTCGGCCAGCAGCAGTGTGGAACGGCCGCAGTAGCTGCCGATCTCCACCAGCGGCAGCCCCAGCGCGGCCGCCGCACCGGCCGCCGCGTACAGGGCGAGCCCCTCGTCCACCGGCATGAAGCCCTTCGCCGCCTCGAACGCGGCGAGGATCTCCGGCCGGGGGACGGCGGTCGGGGCGGTGGGGGCGGTCATGGGGGTCCTCCTGGTAGGCCGGGCCGAGGGATGGTGGTTCGTAAGGATCGTGCCGTATGGCCGGGGGATATCTGAACGGGGGTTCGCTTTTCCGTTTCCGCGACGGTTTCCCCGGCCGATACCGCGGCTGTTACCGCGACCGATCGTCACGCGGCCGGTGGCGCGAGCCCGTGCCGGCCGCCGGGGCGGCGTCCCGCCGTTCCGAGGCCGTGAATTCCCGCATGGCACCGCCCGTCGATAAACCGCCGCGAGCATCGCGCGCCCGGAATTTCGGACGGGCGGCCGGCCGCACGGAATTCACCGGACCGTTTCCGGACCACCGCAGTCGGGACTGTCCACCGCACCCGCCCTCACCCCACCCCGCACCTGACCTTCCGTCAGAATGAAACGTGTTCTACTGTGCCCGTCATGGGTATCGCTACGGGCACCGGCGCGGGCATCCGTACGGGGGCCGACACCGGCATCGGCATCACGCAGGACCATCGTGACCTCGCGGAGGCGGCGCGCGGCTGGGTCGCACGGGCCGTCCCGCCCGAGGACGTCCGCAAGCTCCTCGACGCGCCGCCCGCGCGGACCGGCCGCCCCGCCCACTGGGACGGGCTCGCCGCCCAGGGCCTGCTCGGCCTCCACCTCCCGGAGGCCGCCGGCGGAGGCGGCGGCGACCTGCTCGATCTCGCCGTCGTCCTGGAGGAGTTCGGCCGCGCCGCGCTCCCCGGCCCGTACCTGCCCACCGTCCTCGCCGCCGCACTGCTGCACCGCGGCGGCGCGCCCCGGCACCTCGTCCGGGCGCTGGTCACCGGCGAGCGGATCGCCGCCGTCGCCCTCGACAGCGGCTCCCTGACCGCCGTGGCAGGCGCCGACGGCTACCTCCTCGACGGCACCGCGCCGCCCGTCCTGGCCGGCGGCGACGCCGATCTGCTCGTGCTGGCCGCGGAGGCCGCCGGGGGCGCCGTGTGGCTGGCGGTGGACGCCGCCGCCCTCGCCGTCCGCGTCCAGGACAGCGCCGACCCGACCCGGCCGACCGCGGAGATCCGCGCGGACGGGACGGCGGTCCCGGGCGACCGGCGGCTGGCGGTCGACGGCGCTCTGGTCCGGGACCTGGCCGGGGTGCTGCTCGCCGCGGAGGGCTGCGGAACCGCCGGCTGGGCGCTGCGCACCGCCGCCGAACACGCCGCGGTCCGCGAGCAGTTCGGCCGCGCCATCGGCCAGTTCCAGGGCGTCAAACACCTCTGTGCCGACATGCTCGTCCGCTGCGAGCAGGCCCGCGCCCTGGTCTGGGACGCGGCCCGGGCCGCCGGCGAACCGCCCGAGGTGCGCGGCCTGGTCGCCGCGCTGGCCACCGCGACCGCCCTGGACGCCGCCACCGGCTGCGCCAAGGACTGCATCCAGATCCTCGGCGGCATCGGCTTCACCTGGGAGCACGACGCCCACCTCCACCTGCGCCGCGCGGTCACCGCCCGCCAGCTCCTCGGCGGCGCCGACACCCACCGGCTGCGCGCCGCCCGCCATGCCGCATCCGGTGCCCGCCGCGCCCTCCGGGTCGAACTCCCCGCCGAGGCCGAGGAGTTCCGGGAACGGGCGCGGGCCGCCCTCGACCGGGTCCGCGGCCCGGCTCCCCATGCCGGTGACGACTCGACGGACGCCGCCGCCACGGACGCCGACGCCCGCCGCGCACTGGCCCCTACCGGATACGCCGCGCCGCATCTGCCCGCCCCGTACGGGCTGGGCGCGGGCCCCGTCGAACAGCTCGCCATCCAGCAGGAGATGGCCGCCGCCGGGGTCCGGGTCGGCGAACTGGGCATCGCCACCTGGGTGGTGCCCGCGCTCCTCGCACACGGCACGGCCGCGCAGCAGGAGCGGTACCTGCCGCCGACGCTCCGCGGCGACATGACGTGGTGTCAGCTCTTCTCCGAGCCGGAGGCCGGTTCGGACCTGGCGTCGCTGCGTACTCGCGCGCAGCGCACCGCGGACGGCGGCTGGCGGATCAACGGCCAGAAGGTGTGGACCTCGGCCGCGCAGACCGCCGACCACGGCATCCTGCTCGCCCGCACCGACCCGGACGCGCCCAAGCACCGCGGTCTGAGCTTCTTCGTCGTCGACATGTCGACGCCGGGGATCGACGTCCGCCCGCTGAAGGAGATCACCGGCGACGCCCTCTTCAACGAGGTGTACTTCGACGACGTACTGCTGCCCGTGGACGCGGTGGTCGGCGCGGTCGACGACGGCTGGCGGGTCGCCCGCACCACCCTCGGCAACGAACGCGTCCACATGGCCGACCAGTTGGCCTTCGACACCGGCCTGGAGGCGCTCGTCGCGCACACCGCCGACGGGGACGGCGCGGTCCGGGCCCGGGTCGGGGCGCTGGCCGCCGAGGCGCACGCGCTCGCCTGCATCGGGCTGCGGACCACCCTCCAGCGGGTGTCGGGCCTGGAGCCGGGCGCCGGCGCCAGCATCCGCAAACTGGTGCAGACCGCGCACCAGCAGAAGGTCGCCGACCTGGCCCTGGAGCTCCTCGGCCCGGCCGGCGCGGTCCGCGAGGGACCCGGCGCCCGTGCGCTGCACGGCTTCCTGATGTCGCGCTGTCTGACCATCGCCGGCGGCACCACCCAGGTCCAGCTCAACGTCGTCGCCGAACGCCTCCTCGGCCTGCCCCGCGACCCGGAACCGCGCCCCCTCATCTGACCTCGCGTCCGTATTCGTCACCTGGCCCAGGAGGATCCGCATGGCCGGCACGGCATACATCATCGGCGTCGGGACGACCCGGTTCGAGAAGCCGGAGACCCGCGACTGGCAGTACTGGGACATGGTGAAGGAGGCGGGCGGCGCGGCGCTCGCCGACGCCGGCATCGGCTACCACGCGGTCGAGCAGGTGCCGGTCGGCTACTGCTACCAGGCGTCGACGGCCGGCCAGCGCGCCGTGTACGAACTGGGGCTCACCGGCGTCCCCGTCTACAACGTCAACAACAACTGCGCCACCGGCTCCACCGCGTTGATGATGGCCCGCCAGTTCGTCGCCTCGGGCCTCAACGACTGCGTGCTGGCGATTGGCTTCGAGAAGATGAAGCGCGGCGCGCTGGGGGCCGGCGCGGAGGGCGGCGCCTTCGCCACCTCGCCGGTCGCCCGCCACTACGGCGTGATGGCCGCCGCCCACGGCTTCGAGGCGACCCCGCCCACCGCCCAGATCTTCGGCAACGCGGCCCGCGAGCACATGGCGCGCCACGGTACGACGGCCGAGCAGCTGGCCATGGTCGGCGCCAAGAACCACCGGCACTCCGCGCACAACCCCTACGCGCAGTTCCAGGACGTGTACACCGTCGAGGAGATCCTCGCCGCGCGCACCGTCCACCGCCCGCTCACCAAGCTCCAGTGCTCGCCGACGTCCGACGGCGCCGCGGCGGCGGTGGTCGCCTCGGAGCGCTTCGTCCGGGAACACGGCCTGGCGGGGCGCGCGGTGGAGATCGCCGGGCAGGCCATGGTCACGGACACCGAGGAGAGCTTCGCCTCCGGCTCCTGCATCGACGTCGTCGGCGCACCGATGAGCCGGGCCGCGGCCCGCCTGGCCTACGAGGCCGGCGGCCTGGGCATCGAGGACGTCGACGTGATCGAGCTGCACGACTGCTTCTCCATCAACGAGCTGCTGACGTACGAGGCGCTGGGGATGTGCGCGGAGGGCGAGTCGGGGAAGCTGGTCGCCGACGGCGCCACGACCTACGGCGGCCGCTGGGTGGTCAACCCGTCCGGCGGGCTGATCTCCAAGGGGCATCCGCTGGGCGCCACCGGCCTGGCCCAGGCGGCCGAGCTGGTCTGGCAGCTCCGCGGCACGGCCGGCGACCGCCAGGTCTCCGGCGCCCGCGTCGGCCTCGCCCACAACATCGGCCTGGGCGGCGCCGCGGTGGTCACCCTGCTCCGCAGGTGACGCCGACGGGGCGGGGGTGGCGTGCGACGGCCCCCACCCCGCCCTACGCCCCCCGTCCTAGGACCCGAGCGCATGGTGGATGCACCGATATCCCGATGCGGGTGGTGAGGGGCGGGTGCGAGCATGGGCCGCATGCCCCCGATAGCCGCTTCCCCCACGCTGTCCGCGTCCACACGGCGGACGGCCGCACCGGCCTGGCTGGTGATGGTGCTGGTCTGCGCCGGACAGTTCCTCGTCGTGCTGGACGTCTCCGTCGTGAACGTGGCGCTGCCCGCGATGCGTTCCGGGCTCGGCCTGTCCGAGCTGGGCCTGCAATGGATCGTCAACGCCTATGTGATCACCTTCGCGGGATTCATGCTGCTCGGTGGCCGGGCCGCCGACCTCTTCGGCCGCAAGCGGGTCTTCCTCGTGGGGCTGGCACTCTTCACCCTCGCGAGCGTCGCCGGCGGCCTCGCCCAGCAGCCCTGGCAGCTGATCGCCGCCCGCACCGTCCAGGGCGTGGGCGCCGCGGTGCTCTCCCCGGCCACGCTCACCATCCTGACCACGTCGTTCCCGGCCGGCCCGGCCCGTACGCGGGCCATCGCGACGTGGACGGCGGTCGGCGCGGGCGGCGGCGCGGTGGGCGGCCTGGTGGGCGGGGTGCTCACCGAGTACCTGTCGTGGCGCTGGGTGCTGCTGATCAACGTGCCGGTGGGCGCGCTGGTGCTGGCGGGTGCCGCGCTGTGGCTGACCGAGAGCCGGCAGGGTGCCGCGCGGCGCCTGGACGTGCCCGGTGCGCTGCTGGTGACCGCCGGGCTCGGGCTGGTGGCGTACGGCATCGTGCAGACCGAGACGCACGGTTGGGGTTCGGCGTCGGCGCTGCTGCCGCTGGCCGCCGGTCTGGTGGTGGTCGCGGTGTTCGTCGCGGTCGAGGCGCGGGCCAAGGCGCCGCTGATGCCGCTGGGGCTGTTCCGGCTGCGCTCGGTCTCGTCGGCCAACGCGGCGATGGTGCTGTCCGGCGCCGCGATGTTCTCCATGTGGTACTTCCTGTCGCTGTACGTGCAGAACGTCCTCTCCTACACGCCGCTGCAGGCCGGTCTCTCCTTCATCCCGCACTCGCTGTCCATCGTGCTGGGTTCGAAGGTCGCGCCCCTGCTGATGCGCCGCCTCGGCGCCAAGACGCTGGCGGTCGGCGGTGCGGTGATCTCGCTGGCCGGGATGGCGTGGCAGAGCACGATGACGGTCGACGGGACCTACCTCGGGACGATCCTCGGCCCGGGCGTCCTGATGGCGCTGGGCGCCGGGCTGACCGCGACGCCGGTCGCCGCCATCGCCACCTCCGGCGCCGCCCCGTCCGACCAGGGGCTGGTCTCCGGCCTGATCAACACCTCGCGGCAGATGGGCGGCGCGCTGGGCCTGTCGGTGCTCTCCACCGTCGCCGCCTCCCGGATCACCGCGGAGCCCGGCCGGGTCGGACTGGCCGACGGCTACGGTCTGGCGTTCCTGGTCGGGGCGCTGGTGCTGGCGGGCAGCGTCACGCTGATGCTGCTGGCACTGCCGCGCCGGCGGACGGACGCGGCCCACGGCTGAGCGGCCGCGCCCCCGGCTTACAGCCAGCCGTTGCGCCGCGCCGCCCGTACCGCCTCCATGCGGTTGCGGGTGCCGGTCTTGCCGATGGCGGCCGAGAGGTAGTTGCGGACCGTGGCCTGCGACAGGCTCAGCTTGGTGGCGATGTCGGCGACCGTCGCGCCGTCCACGGCGGCGGTGAGGACATCGCGTTCGCGCGGGGTCAGCGGGTTGGGCCCGGCGCTCAGGGCCGCGGCGGCCAGACCGGGGTCGATGACCCGTTCACCGGCCAGCACCCGGCGGATCGCCGCCGCCAGGTCCTCCACCGGCCCGTCCTTCACCAGGAAGCCGGACGCCCCGGCCTCCATCGCGCGGCGCAGATAGCCGGGCCGCCCGAACGTCGTCACGATCAGCACCTTGCACGACGGCAGCTGGTCGCGCAGGTCGGCGGCGGCGTCCAGGCCGCTGCGTCCGGGTAGTTCGATGTCCAGGAGCGCGACGTCCGGACGGGACTCCAGGGCGGCCGCGACGATCTGGTCGCCCGCCGGCACTTGCGCCACCACCTCCATGTCGTCCTCGAGGCCGAGCAGC
Source organism: Streptomyces sp. MspMP-M5 (assembly GCF_000373585.1). GTDB lineage: Bacteria > Actinomycetota > Actinomycetes > Streptomycetales > Streptomycetaceae > Streptomyces. Next base: position 83,457 of record NZ_KB891888.1, on the reverse strand, counting down.
AGCGCCAGCGCGCCCATCATCATCCGCTGGTCCTCGGCCAGCAGGAGCCTGATCACCTGGACAACTCCTCCGCATCCGCCAGATCGCCCGCGCCCACCGGAAGTTCGGCCGTGACCCGGAAGCCGCGCCGGCCGTCGGGGCCGCTGCGCAGCGTGCCGCCCGCCGCGGCCAGCCGCTCGGCCAGCCCCGCAAGGCCCGTGCCGCCCACCGGTCCGGGGACGGCGCCGGACGGTGCGCCGGACGCTCCGGAGCTTACGGGACCGCGGCCGTCGTCCGTGATCGTCAGCCGCACCCGGTCGTCGTCCGCGTGCACCTCGATCTCGCAGCGGCCGGCGCCGCTGTGCCGCACGGCGTTGGTGACGCCCTCGCGGACCACCCAGCCCAGCAGCGCGGCGGCCTGCGGCGGCAGCGGCGGCCCGGACTGCCGCACCACCGGCTCGATGCCGGCGCCGCCCAGTGCCGAACGGGCCCGGTCCAACTCGGTCGCCAGGCTGCCCTCGCGGTAGCCGGTGACCGCCTCGCGGATCTCGGTCAGCGCCTGCCGGCCCACCGCCTCGATGTCGGCGGCCTGGGCCAGCGCCGCGTCGAGGTTGCGGGGCGCCAGCCGGCGCACCGCCTCGGCCTTCACCACCACCACGGACAGGGTGTGGCCCAGCAGGTCGTGCAGGTCCCGGGAGAACCGCAGTCGCTCCTTCTCCACGGCGTTGCGGGCCAGCTCCTGGCGGGTGGCCCGCAGTTCCTGGATGGTGTCGAAGAGGCTCAGCACCGAGGCCGTCACCATCCCGGACAGGAACGTGCCGTAGCCGATGCCGAACGAGCCCCAGGGGCTCTTGTCGTACCAGCCGGACAGGAACCCGGCGGACCCGCTGAGCGCGATCAGCCAGAGCGCGAGCGGCTTGCCGCGCAGCGTGCGGACCGTACCGGAGGCCAGCGACAGCAGCGGGAAGAACAGGAACCACTCGCCGCCGAAGCCGAGCGCGACCGCGTAGGTGACGGCGGCCAGTGCGGCCAGGGCGTAGACCGGGTAGCGGGTGGTGCGCAGCCGGGGGCTGAACGCGCTGAAGACCACGGTCACATAGAGGGAGTTGAAGACGAGGAGGCCGGCGCCGGCCAGCCAGGGGTTGCCGGACTTGCCGTGGATGATGTTGGAGAACGCGCCCAGCCCCATCAGCAGCCAGGGCAGGAAGGCGTACCGGCCGGGGCCCTTGGGCTCCTGCTCGCACGGCCGCGCCCCCGCCGCGCGGCCCTGCTCCGCTCCGCCGCCGGGCGCTCCGCCGCGCTCCCGCCGCCATCTCATCCGTGCCATGCCGTTCCTCGCCTCATGCCGTTCGCTCCGCTCCGCGCGCTCTTCGCGCGCCGGCGGTCCTTCGCGTTCTGCTGCCTTCGGTGCTTTCCGCCGCCGGTCACAGGGTCCGTGCCGCCGTCACAGCGTCCGGGCCGCCCGGCGGTAGGCGTACACCGCGTAACCGCCGAAGAGTGCCAGCCAGGCGGCCAGTACCGCCACCGTGGTCAGCCCCGGTGCCTGGCCGTGGGCGACGCTCTGTCCCAGGTCGGCGAAGCGGTAGGCGGGCGTCCAGGAGGACAGGGTGCGCAGCCAGCCCGGGAACGCCTCGATCGGGAACCACAGGCCGCCGACGATCGAGAGCACCAGCATGCAGCCGGTGTTGACCAGCCCGGTGGCCTGGGACGAGAGGCGGTAGCCGTTGCCGATGCCGAGCAGGGTGAATGGGACGGTGCCCAGCCACAGCAGCACGACCAGCGCGGCCCACTGCCAGGCCGCCATCCGGACGCCGTTGAGCAGCCCGCCCACCAGGAGCACCGCGCCGATGGCCGGCAGCACCGTCACCGAGCCGGTCAGCCCGCGACCGGCCACCACCTGCGCCGGCGGCAGCGGGGTGATCCGCAGCTGCCGCAGCCAGCCCAGGCTCTTGTCCTCGGCGACGCCGGTGCCGGAGCCCAGCGCCGCCCCCAGGGCGCCGTACGCGGCGAGGCCGACCATGGCGGAGACCTTCCAGTCCGCGGCCCCCGGCCCGGCGCCGGCGCCGACGTGGGTGAACAGCACGTACATCAGCACCGGCATCCCGATCCCGAAGATCGCGAAGGTCTTGTCGCGCAGGGTGCGGCGGACTTCCAGCCGGACGTAGTCGAGCATCACACCGTCTCCTTGACGGGGCGGGCGGCGGGCGCCGCGGTGGTCGTGGTGGTCAGGGTGAGGAACGCGTCCTCCAGGCTGGCCGGGGCGACTTCGAGGCCGCGGATCAGATCCAGACCGGCCAGCGCGCGGACCGTCGCGTCGGAGTCCGTGGTGCGCAGCCGGGCGCGGTCGCCGTGGACCTCCACCGCGCACACCCCGGGCAGTCCGGCCAGCGGCCCGGTCGCCGCGCCGGCCAGGTCGAGACAGACCGTCGCGCTCCCGGCCCGCCGCTTGATCTCCGTGCCGCTGCCGTCGGCCGCCACCCGGCCGCGGTCGAGGACCACGATCCGGTCGGCGTGCTCGTCGGCCTCCTCCAGATAGTGGGTGGAGAACAGCACGGTGCGGCCGCGGCGGGCGAAGCCGCGCAGCGAGCTCCAGAAGGCCCGCCGGGCCTCCACGTCCAGCGCCGCCGTGGGCTCGTCCAGCACCAGGAGTTCGGGGTCGCCGGCCAGCGCCACCGCGAAGCGGACGCGCTGTGCCTGTCCCCCCGAGAGCCGGTCGACCCGGCGCCCGGCCAGCTCGCCGAGCCCGGCCAGCTCCAGGGCTTCGCCGACGTCCATCGGGTCGGGATACGTGGCGGCGACGAACTGGACCAGTTCGCGGACGGTGACCCGGGGCAGCGGTTTGCCGTCCTGGAGCATCGCGCCGACCCGGCCCGCCCGCACCGCCGTCTCCGGCGCGTCGCCGAACAGCCGCACCTCGCCGCCGCTGGGCGGCAGCAGGCCGAGCAGCATGTTGACGGTGGTGGACTTGCCCGCGCCGTTCCGCCCGAGCAGGGCCACGGTCTCGCCCGGGGCGATGGTCAGCTCCAGCCCGTCCACGGCGCGCACCGCGCCGTAACTCCGGGTGACACCGCTGAACGCCACCGCGGCGGCCGGCCGCCCCGCCCCCGGTGCCGCACCGGGCCCCCGCACCCTGCTCGCCGTCCCTGCCACGTCCGCCTGCCTCCCCATGCTGTCGGCGCGCTCTTCGCGCCGTGCGATGCGCGGTGACGCCGTCATCCGCTGCCGAAGACGCTACGGAGCGTCGCCGCCGTGCGGCAGAGGCGAATGTGGGTGAACGGCGCTGACAAATGTCATGGGCCGGCGCGACGGAGGACGGGCTTGGCCGTCCGGAACGCGCGCCCTCGCGCATCTGACATGCCGTCAGGGGTCTTCCCGGTCCCGCCCGGATCGGCTATACATGACTGCCATCGGCTAGAACGCGTTCTAGAAGTGCCGAGGAGCGCGGGCCCGCCGACCCGATACGACCCCGGCGCGGCCGACGGTGCGGACGGCCGGGCCGGGGTCTCACACCGTGGTGAAGGAGCAGCACCCCCATGCCCATCGACGCCGCCAAGGCCACCGCAGCCCCGCCGCGGACCACCGAACTCGCCTGGGACCACAAGGACGTTCAGCTCTACCACCTCGGCATCGGCGCCGGCGCGGCCACCCCGGAGAGGCCGCACGCCGCCACCGACCCGGACGAACTCCGCTACACCCTGGAGAGCGCACTGCACGTGCTCCCCAGCTTCGCCACCGTCGCGGGCGGCGGGATGGCCCTGGCCGGCGGACTCTCCGCCCCCGGCATCGACGTCGACCTGGCGGCCGTCCTGCACGGCGGGCAGACCGTCACCGTGCACCGCCCGCTGCCCGTCCGCGGCCGCGCCACCCAGACCTCCACCGTCCCGGCCGTCTACGACAAGGGCAAGGCCGCCGTCATCGTGCTGAGCTCCGAAGTCGCCGACGACGACGGGCCGTTGTGGACCTGCGACACCCAGATCTTCGTCCGCGGCGAGGGCGGCTTCGGCGGCGAGCGGGGCCCCTCGGTCGGCGGCGAACTGCCCGACCGGGCCCCCGACCTGACCACCGAACGCCTCGTCCGCGCCGACCAGGCCCTGCTCTACCGCCTCTCCGGCGACTGGAACCCGCTGCACGCCGACCCGGAGTTCGCCAAGCTCGCCGGCTTCGACCGGCCGATCCTGCACGGCCTGTGCTCGTACGGGATGACGCTCAAGGCGGTGGTGGACGCCGCGCTGGACGGGGACGTCTCCCTGGTGCGGTCGTACACCGCGCGGTTCGCGGGCGTGGTGTTCCCGGGGGAGACGCTGCGGATCCGGCTGTGGCGGGAGCAGACCGACGAAGGCGGGGGCGGCCGCATCCGGGTCGCGGTCACCGCCGCCGAGCGGGACGAGGCACCGGTGCTGGCGGACACGGTGGTCGAGCACGGCACACCAAGCCCGTCCGGCGATTGAGGACGAGCGGCCGCCAGGCCGCGACACCCCCGACGGCCGGCCGGGGCGGACCAGCATGTCGTACGTACGAGAGGAGCGGGTGTCGCATGCGCGCAGCCATTCAGCAGGAGACGGGACGGGACAAGCTGGAGGTGCTCGACGACGTCGAGGCGGTGGGGTTCGGTCCCGGCCGGGTCAGGATCCGCATCCGGGCCACCGGACTGTGCCACTCCGACCTCTCCGCGATGAACGGGGTGCTGCCGCAGCCCACGCCGTTCGTCCCCGGGCACGAGGGGGCCGGGGAGATCCTCGACGTCGGCGACGGCGTCACCGGACTGCGGCCCGGCGACCGGGTCCTGATGTGCTGGCTGCCCGCCTGCGGCGACTGCCCGTCCTGCAAACGCGGCCAGACCCACCTGTGCCTGGCCGGGTTCATGAACGCCGGCACCCCCAACTTCAAGCGCCCCGGCGGCGACGTCTTCGGCTTCGCCGGCACCGGCACCTTCGCCGAGGAGGTGGTGGTCGCCGCCAACTGCGCCGTCCCGATCCCGGACGACGTCCCCTACGAGATCGCCGCCCTGATCGGCTGCGGGGTCACCACCGGGCTCGGCGCGGCCCTCAACACCGCCGAGGTGGCGGCCGCGTCGTCGGTGGCGGTGCTCGGCTGCGGCGGTGTGGGCATCTCCGTCATCCAGGGCGCCCGGGCCTGCGGCGCCGCCCAGATCGTCGCCGTCGACCCGGTGGCGACCCGCCGCGAGGCCGCCCTCCGGTTCGGCGCCACCGAGGCCGTCGCCCCCGAGGAACTCGCCGACGCCAAGGCCCGGATCACCGGCGGCGAGGGCTTCGACTATGTCTTCGAGGTCGTCGGCAAGTCCGCCACCGCCCGCACCGCCTACGAGACGACCCGGCGCGGCGGCACCCTCTGCGTGGTCGGCGCGGGCGCGATGGACGACATCTTCCAGGTCAACATGTTCGAGCTGTTCTTCGACGAGAAGCGGATCCTGCCGTCGCTGTACGGGGGAGGGGACGTGCTGCGCTCCTACGAGCGGGCCATCGCCCTGTGGCGGGCCGGCCGGATCGACCTCGAAGGGCTGATCACCCACCGGGTCCGGCTGGGCGGCGTCAACGACGCCCTGGACCAGATGCGTTCGGGCACCGCGCTGCGCACCTGCATCGAGATCTGACCGGCACAGGAGAGGACACGCATGGCACAGCCACTGGAGGGCCTGACCGCGCTCGTCACCGGTGCCGGGCGCGGACTGGGCCGGGCCGAGGCCCTGGAACTGGCCCGCCTCGGCGCCCGGGTCGTCGTCAACGACTTCGGTCAGTCGGGCAGGGACGGGTCCGGCGCCGCCTCGGCCGCCCCCGCGGAGGAGGCCGCCGAGGCGATCCGCGCCGCCGGCGGCCAGGCGGTGGCCCACACCGGCGACGTCGCGGACCACCAACAGGCCGGTGAACTCGTGCAGTTGGCCATCGACACCTACGGCCGGCTGGACATCCTGGTCAACAACGCGGGCATCCTGCGGGACCGGATGGTCTTCTCGATGACCGAGGACGAGTGGGACTCGGTGATTCGCGTCCACCTCAAGGGCCACTTCAACACCACGCACTTCGCCGCGGCCCACTGGCGCACCCGCTCCAAGGAGGCCGGCAGCCCGGTCTTCGGGCGGATCGTCAACACCTCCTCCGAGGCGTTCCTGGCCGGCTCGGCGGGCCAGCCCAACTACGCGGCGGCCAAGGGCGGCATCGTCGGCCTGACCACGTCCACGGCGCTGGCGCTGGCCAAGTACGGCGTGACCGCCAACGCGATCTGCCCGCGCGCCCGCACCCGGATGACCGAGGACGTCTTCGCCGGCCTCGCGGCCCCAGAGGACGGCCGGCCCGACCCGCTCGCGCCCGAGCACGTCGCGCCGCTGGTCGGCTATCTCGCCTCGCCGGCCGCCTCCGGCATCAACGGCCAGCTGCTGGTCGTCCACGGCGGCATGGTCGCGATCGCCGAACGCCCGCGGATCGCCGCGAAGTTCGACACCGCGCAGGACGTCTTCAGCTACGAGGAGCTGGACGGCCTGCTCACCCCGTACTACGCGGGGCGCCCACCGCACGAGACGTTCGCGGCCGCCGAGGTGCTGGGCCTCAAGCACGACTGACGCCCGCGGCCGGACGGTGCGCACAACGGCCGTGGCCGCCGCCCGCGTTCGCGGTGCGGCGGCCACGGCCTGCGGCGTGCCGGTCGGTTCGGGTTCAGGAGACCTGGACCCGTTGGTCGCGGCGGTGCCGCCCCTGGGCGGCGCCGGCCGCCTCCTCGGAGGCGGCCGGGCCGCGGTGCCTGCCGGAGCCTACGGCCGCGGCGGCCTGGGCGGCTGTCTCCTGCGGGCGCGCCTGGGTCGTGTCGGTTTGGGCTTCGGACATGAAAAGAGTCACTCCGTCAGATCGCTTACAGCTGTACGCGTCGGGACCTCCCCCGGCTCCCGCCGGAGCACACCCCGCGCGGTGCCGTCGGTGGCCGGGTCAACCGGCTGCACAGCCCCCGCCGGAATAGTAACGGGGCGGGAAACGGCACTCCACTGGGACTCCCGGGCCGCGAGAGGCGCCTGTTGCAGCGGAACTGGCCTGCACATCCGGGGATGCGGGGAACGCATGAGCGGTTCCTCGGTGCGGGCGTTCGGTTGTGGAGATGCTGTGGAGTCGACGTCGCTATCGCCCGCTTCCAGGACATTCTCCCCGCCGCCCATGAGGCCCCGGCCGGCCGGAACCGGCACCTCCGCCGCCTCCACTGCCTTCGCCACCTGCGGAACCGCCACCTCCGGAAGTGCTGCCTCCGAAGCCGCCGCCTCCGGAAGCTCCGCCTCCGCGGCCGGCCCCAGCGGTACGGCCATCCGCGCCACCCCGCACCGCACCGCCTCCGTCGCGTACGGCAGCAGCAGCGCGCCGTCCGGCGTCCACCGGCCGCTGCCCGCCAGCCAGCCGTCCGGGGCCGGGAACTGCCGCAGCCGCCGTTCCGAGGGCCGCCACGCGCCGAGCCGGGTGCCGTCCGGGCCGTCGAGCCGGAACGCCACCGCGCAGCTCTCCGGCAGCAGCGCCCGCCCCGGCTGGATCGCGAACGGCGTCACCGCCATGTCGGGCGCCCGCAGACACTCCGGGAAGCGCACCGGGAGGCTGCTGTCCAGTACGCCCCAGCCCAGCCGGTCGTGGCCGGGGGCGTCCGACCGGACCAGCAGCAGCCCGCTGTCGGGATCGGCCAGCAGCAGCCGGTCGTCGCTCTCCTCGGTGATCTGCAGCAGCGGGCTGACCTCCGCGCCGCGCGCCAGGTCCACCACCACGGTCTTGGTGCGGCCGTCCAGCTCCCGGTCCACCGCCAGCAGCCGCCCCTCGTGATCTAGCCAGACCCCGCCGGTGCAGCGGCCCGGCACCACGGCGATCCGCTCGGGCCCCGCCGTCCCGCCGTGCACCCGCCACAGCGCGGTGGTCCCGGCGCCGGGCGCCAGCGCGTAGCCCAGCTTTCCGCCGGGGGCGGGCGGCAGCAGCGTCAGCTCCGGCGCCGCCACCGCGCCGACCAGTACCTCCTGGGTGCCGGGCCCGGTGGGGGAGAGCAGGGAGACGGTGAAGCGGTCGGCGACCCGGCGGACGATCAGCACCCGGCCGTCCGTGAGCGGCAGCAGCGCGCTGTCCGGCTCCTCCGGCTGGCTGCCTGGCAGCGGGACCGCGTACGGCTCCGGGCCGCCGATCGTCCAGCGCTCCGGGTACCAGCTCCCGGCGGCGTCGTCGTGACGCGCGAGCCGGGCGGCGTACGAGCCGTCGGCGGCGAGGGTCAGCGCCGCACGGTGCGGGCTGTCGAGCGCCGCGGCGTCCTCACTGGCACAGATCGTCATGGGGGTGCCACCTCCAGTGGAGGGACGTTAGTTTTCGCATTTCCGGCCGATCAACGAGAGTTGCCGGTCTTCACGCATAAGGGTGGCCGTTGCCCGATTCGCCGGTTTGGGGAGGGGTGGGTGTGCTGCGAGTTTCAAGGATGTTTAAAGTTAGGCGGACCTAAGTTGCCGTCGGGTGGCCGGGCGGCTCCCGGCTGCCCGGCGGCGCCCGCATTTCGACCTGGAGTGACGTGATGCCCCTTCGCCGCCGCGGCGCCGCCGCCATAGTCCTCGCCGCCGCCGGAGCCGTCGCGCTCGCCGGGTGCGGGGCGCCCGGCGCGGACGGCGGCAGCGACCGCGGGGCGGGCTCGAAGTCCGTCGCCCAGGGCGGCAAGGACTTCGGCAGGGCCGCCGAGGAGACCGCGAAGATGGGCACCGACGCCGCGCCGGGCACGTTCCCGCGCACCGTCCGGCACGCCATGGGCACCACCACCATCCCGTCCGCGCCGAAGCGCGTGGTCGTCCTCGACGTCGGCGAGCTCGACAACGTCGTCTCGCTCGGCATCAAGCCGGTCGGCTACGCACCCACCGAGGGCGACGCCGCCCTGCCGGACTACCTCGCGAAGAACGCCGGCCACCCCAAGAGCGTCGGCACCATCAACGGCCTCAACCTGGAGGCCGTCGACGCCCTGAAGCCCGACCTCATCCTGGGCAGCAAGCTGCGCGCCGAGAAGCAGTACCGACAGCTCAGCAAGATCGCCCCGACCGTCTTCTCGATCCGCCCCGGCTTCACCTGGAAGCAGAACTACCTCCTCAACGCCGCCGCCCTCGACAAGACCGCGGAGGCCCGGCGCGAACTGGCCGACTACGAGGCCAAGGCGAAGAAGCTCGGCGAGGACCTCGGCCCCGAGAAGCCGACCGTGACGATGCTGCGCTACATGCCCCAGTTCACCCGCCTCTACGCCCAGCGCTCCTTCATCGGCACCGTCCTCAAGGACGTCGGCCTGCCCCGGCCGAAGAACCAGCAGGTCGACGACCTCGCCACCGAGGTCAGCCCGGAGAACATCAACCAGGCCGACGCCGACTGGATCTTCACCGGCGTCTACGGCGACCCCAAGTCCACCAAGCGCGACACCGCCGAGCAGAACCCGCTGTGGAAGAACCTCAAGGCGGTCAGGGACGGCCACGCCAGGAACGTGAAGGACGAGACCTGGTACCTCGGCCTCGGCGTCACCGCGGCCGACAGCGTCCTGGCCGATCTGCGGGCCTTCCTCGTGAAGTAGCCGTCCCGTCAAGCAGTCGGCTCGTGAAGCAGGGGTCCCGTGATGCGGGCGTCTCCCTCAAGTGGCCGTCGGCGGCGGCCCGGTGGCGCGCGTCGCAGCCGGCGGCCGGTGGCCGGAAATCCCCGGCGCGCGCCGGGCCACGGGCCCCGCGCGCACCGCGGCCCGGCGCGCGGGCGCGGGGGAGAGGTAACCTTCCCCCCGTGCCCGCACTGTCTGAAGTCCTCGCCGCGCTCGACGTCCTCTGGCCCCCCGAGCGGGCCGAAGGATGGGACGCCGTCGGCACCGTCTGCGGCGACCCCGACGCCGAGGTCCGCCGGGTGCTGTTCGCCGTCGACCCGGTCCAGGAGATCGCCGACGAGGCCGTGCGGCTCGGCGCCGACCTGCTCGTCACCCATCACCCGCTCTACCTGCGGGGGACGACGACGGTCGCCGCCTCCACCTTCAAGGGAAAGGTCGTGCACACGCTCATCAAGCACGACATCGCCCTGCACGTCGCGCACACCAACGCCGACACCGCCGACCCCGGCGTCTCCGACGCCCTGGCCGGCGCGCTGGACCTGCGGATCTTGCGCCCCCTGGTGCCGGACCCGAGCGATCCGGCCGGCCGCCGCGGCCTGGGCCGGATCTGCGAGCTCCCGCACCCGATGACGCTGGCCGAGCTGACCGCGTACGCCGCCGCCCGCCTGCCCGCCACCGCGCAGGGCATCCGGGCGGCCGGCGACCCGGACCGCGAGATCCGCACCCTGGCGGTCTCCGGCGGCTCCGGCGACAGCCTCTTCGACGACGTACGGGCGGCCGGCGTGGACGCGTTCCTCACCGCCGACCTGCGTCACCACCCGGCCTCCGAGGCCATCCAGACCACCGGACGGAACCGCCCGCCGGCGCTGCTGGACGCGGCCCACTGGGCCACCGAATGGCCGTGGTGCGAGCAGGCCGCGGCCCAGCTCGACGCGGTCTCCGACCGGCACGGCTGGGGACTGCGCACGCACGTCTCCCGCACGGTCACCGACCCCTGGACCGCCCACGCGGCGTCCGCCCCGCTCACCAGCCCCGCTGACACCCCGCACACCACAGGAGCCCCCCGCTGAACGCCGCGCCCGCCGACCAGATCCGCCTCCTGGACGTCCAGAACCTCGACGTCCGCCTCACCCAGCTCGCGCACCGGCGCAAGAACCTCCCCGAGCTGGCCGAGCTGCAGACCCTGGAGGCCGACCTCACCCAGCAGCGCGATCTGCTCGTCGCCGCGCAGACCGAGGAGAGCGACACCAACCGCGAGCAGACCAAGGCGGAGCAGGACGTCGACCAGGTCCGCCAGCGCGCCGCCCGCGACCAGAAGCGCCTCGACTCCGGCGCCGTGACCTCCCCCAAGGACCTGGAGAGCCTCCAGCGCGAACTGGCCTCGCTGGCCAAGCGCCAGGGCGACCTGGAGGACGTCGTCCTGGAGGTCATGGAGCGCCGCGAGACCGCCCAGGAGCGGGTCCGCGAGCTGACCGAGCGGGTCGAGGCCATCCAGGCCAAGGTCGACGACGCCACCGCCCGCCGGGACGCCGCCAACGCCGAGATCGACGCCGAGGCCGCCACGGTCACCAAGGAGCGCGAACTCACCGTCGCCGACATCCCCGAGGCGCTGGTCACGCTCTACGACCGCATCCGCGCGAAGCAGGGCGGCATCGGCGCCGCCCGCCTCTACCAGCGCCGCTGCGAGGGCTGCCGGCTGGAGCTGGACATCACCGAGCTCAACGACGTGCGCCGGGCCGCCGCCGACGCCGTCGTCCGGTGCGAGAACTGCAGCCGCATCCTGGTCCGCACGCCCGACTCGGGGCTGTAGGCCGTGGCGCGTGAGCTGATCGTCGAGGCGGACGGCGGTTCCCGGGGCAACCCGGGGCCGGCCGGCTACGGCGCGGTGGTCCTCGACCCGGCGAGCGGCGAGGCGCTGGCCGAGGCCGCAGAGTTCATCGGGACGGCGACCAACAACGTCGCCGAATACAAGGGCCTGCTGGCCGGGCTGCGCGCCGCGCACGCCCTGGACCCGGAGGCCGCCGTCCACGTCCGGATGGACTCCAAGCTCGTCGTCGAGCAGATGTCCGGCCGCTGGAAGATCAAGCACCCGGACATGAAGCCGCTGGCCGCCGCGGCCGCCGCGGTCTTCCCGCCCGGCCGGGTCACCTACGAGTGGATCCCGCGCTCCCGGAACAAGCACGCCGACCGGCTCGCCAACGAGGCGATGGACGCGGGCAAGCGCGGCAAGCAGTGGGAGCCGCGCGACTCCCGGGCGGCGCTGGCCGGCCCGGCCGACGCGGCACCCGCCCGCAGCGCCGCGGCGCGCGCCGCGGACGCCGCCGCCGAGGCGGCCGAGGCCGCGGAGAGCGGCCCGAGCGCGGCCGCGCCGCCGGTCGGCTGGGGCGCGCCCGACCTCGGCGTCCCCGCGACGTTCGTCCTGCTCCGGCACGGCGAGACGGCGCTGACGCCGGAGAAGCGCTTCTCCGGCAGCGGGGGCACCGACCCGGAGCTGTCGGCCGCCGGCCGTCGCCAGGCCGAGGCGACCGCCGCCGCGCTCGCCGCCCGCGGCACCGTCCAGGCCGTGGTCAGCTCGCCGCTGCGCCGCTGCCAGGAGACCGCCGGGACGATCGCCGCCCGGCTCGGCCTGGACGTCCGCGTCGAGGACGGGCTCCGCGAGACCGACTTCGGCGCCTGGGAGGGGCTGACCTTCGCCGAGGTCCGCGAACGCCACCCGGACGATCTCGACGCCTGGCTCCGCTCCGCCAAGGCGGCGCCCACGGGGGGCGGCGAGTCCTTCGCGGCGGTGGCGCGCCGGGTCGCGGTCACCCGCGACAAGCTGATCGCCCGGTACGCGGGCCGGACCGTCCTCCTGGTCACCCACGTCACCCCGATCAAGACGCTGGTGCGGCTGGCCCTGGGCGCTCCGCCGGAGTCCCTGTTCCGCATGGAGCTGTCCGCGGCGTCGCTGTCCGCGGTGGCGTACTACGCGGACGGGAACGCGTCGGTGCGGCTGCTGAACGACACTTCGCATCTGCGGTAGGGGCGGGGCCCCAGGGCCCCGGCCCTCCCCGGGTGTCAGCCGCGGCCCAGCGCCGCCGCCTCGGTCGCCAGTCGCTCGATGCGTGGCCAGTCCTTGGCGGCCAGCGCGTCCCCGGGCAGCATCCAGGTGCCGCCCACGCAGGCGACGTTGGGCAGTGCCAGGTACGAGGGGGCCGTGGCCGGGCCGATGCCACCGGTCGGGCAGAAGCGGGCCTGCGGGAGCGGGGCGGCCAGTGACCTGAGGTAGGCGGTGCCGCCCGCCGCTTCCGCCGGGAAGAACTTCATCGCGGTGATCCCCTCGTCCAGCAGGGTCACCACCTCCGAGGCCGTCGAGACGCCCGGCAGGAACGGCAGCCCGGAGTCCCGCAGCGCGCCCAGCAGCCGCGGCGACCACCCCGGGCTCACCAGGAACCGCGCGCCGGCCGCCCCGGCCGCCGTGGCCTGTGCCGGGTCCAGTACGGTCCCGGCGCCGACCACCGCGTCCGGGACCTCCTCGGCGACGGCCCGGATCGCGTCCAGCGCGGCGGGCGTGCGCAGGGTCACCTCGATCGCCGGCAGCCCGCCGGCGACCAGCGCCCGGGCGAGCGGCGCGGCGTCCGCCGCGTCCCGCAGCACCACGACCGGGACGACCGGGGCGAGCCCGAGGACGGTGGGGAAGGGCGCGGCGGAGGCGGCGGAGGAGGCGGCGTCAGTCACGCCGCCCATACTGGGGCGGTTGCAATACCCTCCGCAACGCCCGTTGCACGAGCTGCAACGGGGTGGATGCGGGGGCCGTCGGGAGCCCTTTACAGCTCCGTGACGATCACATCCAGGGCCCACGGCTTGCCGGCCTTCGCCGGAGCCTGCGCCTCGACCGCGTAACCCAGTCCGCGCAGCGTCTCCACCAGCTCCGCCGGGTCCGCCGGTTCGGCCCCGGCCACCAGCAGGTCCCGCACCAGCCGTCCCTTGGTCGCCTTGTTGAAGTGGCTGACCACCGACCGCTTCTCGACCCCGTTCACGATCTTCGACTGGAGCACCCGCACCGTAGCGGTCCGCTCCGCCACTTCCCCCTTGGGCTTCCACGCCGTGGCATACGCCGCCGACCGCAGATCCAACAGGAGCCCGGTCCCGGCCGCCTCCGGCAGCACCTCCGCCATCGGCCCCCGCCAGTACGCCCCCAGCGCGCCCAGCCCCGGCAGCTTCACCCCCATCGAGCAGCGGTACGACGGAATCCGGTCGTCGATCCGCACGGCGCCCCACAGCCCCGAGAACACCAGCAGCGACCGCTCGGCCCGCTTCCGCGCCGCCGCGTCCAGGGACGCCAGTCCGAGGGCGTCGTAGAGCACCCCGGTGTAGATCTCCCCGGCCGGCCGGGTACCCGCGGTGCGCAGCCCCGCGTTCTTGGCCACCTCGCCCTTCAGGCCCTCGCTCAGCCCCAGCACCTCCCGGGCCTTGACCGCGTCGGCCGCGCACAGCTCGACCAGCTCCGCCAGCACCTCCGTCCGCGCCGCGGTCAGCCCCGGCAACGACAGCGCCCCCAGATCCAGTCGCCCACCGCCCCGCGTGGCGGCCCCTCGCCCCGCCTCGATCGGATCGGCCTTCCCCTCGGACGGCGGCAACAGCACGAGCACGGTGTTTCTCCTTCACGGCGGTACGAGCACGGGGGTGCGGCCCCGCCGAAAGCTTAGAAGCCCGGCCACCCCGGCGCGGCGTCCGCCCGGCGCTCGCACGCCGCGCCGGGAGCGCCCGGCGGCCATACGCTCGGTTCCATGCCCCGTCGCCATATGCATGTGACCGACGCAGCGGAGGCGCCCCTCCGGGCCGCCCTGCACGAGCTGCGCGTGCGGCTGGACGTCCCCGACCACTTCCCGCCCACCGCCCAGGCCGAGGCGGACAGCGCCGCCCGCGCCCCGCGCATCCCGGCCGGCGACGGCGAGGTGGCCACCGAGCACACCCTGTACGACGCCACCGACCTGCCCCTCTTCACCCTCGACCCGCCCGGCGCCCGCGATCTGGACCAGGCGATGTTCCTCGCCCGCCGCCGGGAGGGCGGCTATCGCGTCCACTACGCCATCGCCGACATCGCCTCCTTCGTCACCCCCGGCGGCGCCCTGGACGCCGAGGCGCACCACCGGGTGGCCACCCTCTACTTCCCCGACGAGCGGATCCCGCTGCACCCCACCGTCCTCAGCGAGGGCGCCGCCAGCCTGCTGCCCGACCAGGACCGCCCGGCCGTCCTGTGGCAGTTCGAGCTGGACGCCGACGGCGCGCTGACCGGCACCACCGTCCACCGCGCCCTGGTCCGCTCCCGCGCCCGCCTGGACTACCCGGGCGTCCAGCACGTCCTCGACGACGGCACCGCCGAGGAGCCGCTCGCCCTGCTCCGCGAGATCGGGCGGCTGCGCGAGGAACAGGAGACGGCCCGCGGCGCGATCTCCCTCACCGTCCCCGAGCAGGAGATCGTCGAACGCGACGGCCACTACACCCTCGCCTACCGCGCCCCGCTCCCGGCCGCCTCCTGGAACGCCCAGATCTCCCTGCTCACCGGCATGGCCGCGGCCGAGCTGATGCTCGCCGCCGGCACCGGCATCCTGCGCACCCTGCCCTCCGCCCCCGACGGCTCGGTCGCCCGGCTCCGCCGCACCGCCCAGGCCCTCGGCGTCGACTGGCCCCACCACACCTCGTACGCGGCGCTGATCCGCACCCTCGACCCGCACCGCGCCGCCCACGCCGCGTTCCTCCAGGAGTGCACGGCCCTGCTCCGCGGCGCCGGCTACACCGTCTTCGACGGCACCGCCCCACCGGCCGGCACCGTGCTGCACGCCGCGGTCGCCGCCCCCTACGCCCACGCCACCGCGCCGCTGCGCCGGCTCGTCGACCGCTACACCTCCGAGCTGTGCCTGGCCGCCGCGGCCGGCCACACCCCGCCCGCCTGGGTCCGCGCCGCCCTCCCCGCCCTCCCGCACGAGATGGAGACCGGCACCCAGCGCGCCAACCGGATCGAGCGGGCCTGCGTCGACCTCGTCGAGGCGGCCCTGCTGCGCGACCGCGTCGGCGAGACCTTCGAGGCCGTGGTCGTCGACCGCCACCAGGACGACCCCACCCGGGGCACCGTCCACCTCCGCGAACCGGCCGTCATCGCCCCGGTCCGCTCCACCCCCGCCGGCCCCCCACTACCCCTCGGCGGCTACCTCAGAGTCCGCCTCACCACCGCCGACCCGGGCCACGAACCGGTGCTCTTCACGCCGGTGTGACAGGTGTGGCCGGTGTAACCGGTGCGGCTGCCCCATCGGCGCCCGCCACGCCTGTCACCGCTTCCGCCCCACCCACCCCACCCACCACACTCACCGCTTCCATGGCCTCCCGTACGGCGCGTACCGCGCCCCGCGCGTCATCGGCATGGAAGCGCACCGTCCGCACCGTCTCCCGCCGGCCCAGCAGCCGCACCGCGACGACCGGTTCGGCCAGCTCCAAGGTCACCGACGTCTGCCCGCCGACGGCCAGCTCCAGCGTCCCGTCGTCCCGCGCCCCGCCGTCCTTCGCCCCGGCCTCCCGCGCGCTCCGCCCGAACCGCAGGTCGTACCGCACCGACGCGATCCGCTCCAACGGAATCCGCACCGTCATCCGGGCACCGTCGCGCAGCACCACCCCGTCCGCCCCCACCACATGCGGCCGGGTCACCGCCGCGGCCTGGCTCCCCAGCACCATCAGCACGGTGTAGACGTCGACCACCAGCATCACCGCGTGCAGCCACGGTGTGTCCCGCAGCAGCACGCTCACCCCGACCGTCTCCACCACGAACACGAACGCCAGCCCGTACAGCATCGCCGCCTGCGCGCCCGCATACGGCAGCGCCCGCGCCCCCACCGGCACCCCGACCCGCCGCCGCGCCACCCACCACACCAGACTCGCCAGCCACCGCCCTTCATGCCGAAGCAGCCGCCGCACCCGCCCCCCGAACCCGCGCCCGCGTATCCCGCTCATCGCTCCCCGTCCCCTCATCGCTCCCCCTCCGCGATCATCCGCATGGCCCTCCGCATCGCCTCCGCCTGTGCCGGCGCCAGCTCCATCACCAGCAGCTCCGCCCAGACCTCGGCCCCGCGCCCCGAGCCCTCCACCGCCCCGGCCCCGGCCGCGATCGCCGCCACCACCTCCTCGGGCACGCACTCCACCATCGCCCGCGCGGCCTCGGCCACCCGCGGATCGTCCACCTCCGCCCCCGCCAGCGCGTCCAGCAACCCGTACGCGGCATACGCCCGCTCCATCGAGCCCGGCTCCGCGAACATCTCCCGCAGCGCCGCCGCCATCGCCCCCCGCGCCCGCCCGTCGCCCGACGCCTCCAGCAGCGCCAGGATCTCCCGCTCCCGCGCCGCCATCGCCGGCTCTGGCCCGGGCAGCGCCGCCGACGTCCGCGCCATCTCCGCGAAGATCTCCGCCAGTTGCTCCGACACCGGCCCCTCCTCCGGCAGCCCGCCCGGCTCCTCGGTACGCCGCAGCAGCTCCGCCAGCCGCGCCCGCCGGGCCCGCAGCGCCTCCTCCTGCCGCGCCAGGTCCGCGTCCAGCTCCGCCAGCACCTCCCGCAGCTCCCGGCCGGCGTCGTCGGCCAGCACGTCCCGGACCTCCTCCAGCCCGAGGCCCAGCTCCGTCAGCCGCCGCACCCGCGCCAGCGCCACCGCGTCGCGCAGCCCGTACTCCCGGTAGCCGTTCGCCCGCCGCTCCGGCTCCGGAAGCAGCCCCAGGTGGTGGTAGTGCCGAACGGTCCGCGTGCTGACACCGGCCATCCCGGCCAGTTCCCCGATGCGCATGCCGCCAGTAAAAACGTTGACGCAACGGCAAGGTCAACCCGCCGGAATCGATCCACGGAATCCGCCAGGTAGCATGGTCGGCACGGCGGACGAGCCGGCCGGGCGGTCGCGTGGGGATCATCGATCCCCCCGAGGAACGTCCGGGCTCCACAGGGCAGGGTGGTGGGTAACACCCACCCGGGGTGACCCGCGGGACAGTGCCACAGAAAGCAAACCGCCGGGGACCTCGGTCCTCGGTAAGGGTGAAACGGTGGTGTAAGAGACCACCAGTGCCCAGGGTGACCTGGGCAGCTAGGTAAACCCCACCCGGAGCAAGGTCAAGAGGGGCCATCGGCTGATGGCCCTGCGCGGACGATCGAGGGCTGCCCGCCCGAGTCCGCGGGTAGACCGCACGAGGCTGCCGGCAACGACAGCCCTAGATGGATGGCCGCCTCCCGGCCGACCGCAAGGTCGCCCGGAGACAAAACCCGGCGTACAGGCCGACTCGTCCGCCCCACCTGGGACTTCATCCTGGAAAGGGCCTCTGACCTGTGTCGGAGGCCCTTTCCGGCTTTTCCAGCGCTTGCCGCCTTACACAGCCTAAAGTCCCTCGGAAGTCCCTCCGCCAGAGCTGAAAGTCCCTGAAAAATCCCAGAGGTGGGTGGCCGCTGGAGGCATCTGAGCAGCTGGTCAGTGGGGTGGGAGCCCATGGGGACCTCCACCAGATCGTATGGGAGCCACACGTGCCTGCCAGGGCCGAAGTCCTCTCCAGCGAGTGCATCCTCGGTGGCGACCGGGTCGGGATCTCAGGGTGTTCTCGGCGAGTGGCACATCCGAACCCGGATCAGGTGCCCCGGACTGGAGAGGAATCAGCTGGGACCCGCTCCATCGCGTTCGCCCTGATCTCTATGTGGTGGGTGACTGAGATCCACGACACCAATGAATCGGTGTCAGCGCGGTCCATCATGGCGCGCAGGTGGCCGCTTGGAAGCCTGCGGGGGTTGGTTTTCGGCTGCTGTCCGGGAGGACGACGGTTGGTCTGAGCGAACTCGGACCGGGGCGGTTCGTCTTCGTCGGGCGGGACAGGCGTTCCGGCCAAAGTCCCGCGTTCGCCACCGCCTGGAACGTCCCGTTCGACAACAACGCCTCTGAACAGGCCATCCGCATGGCCAAGATCCAGCTGAACGTCTCCGGCTGCTGACGCACCTTCAACGGCACCCGCCGCTTCCTCACCCTGCGCAGTTACCCGAGCCCGCCAAGAAGAACGGCCAGGACACCCTCGACACCTTCACCCAGCTCTTCGGCCGCCGTGGCCCCTGGATCCCCGCACTCAACTGACCAGCTATCCGGTCACCATTATTCTAGATCTGGTGAGTATCCCTCAAGGGAATCATATCTGCGTCGTGAGAGTGCATTTCTGCAGAAAAGAATGGCCCGCCAGTGATCTGGCGGGCCATTCTGGGGAAGTTAAGTCTAACCCTCTAGACGCTCGAGATTGGACCAGAGAGGCGGCTTGCCGAACTTGGCCAGGTATTCTTCGAGGATCATGAAAGGAGGCTCATTGGTCGGCTCTCCCTCTGCCCATACCGTGTCGCATTCTTCGCATACGCGGAAAGGGTCTGATTGCCCCGGCAGGCGGCACAGCACCACCCAGCCCTGCCCGCATCTCGGACAGCATGTCATGCTAACTCCTTCCTTTATGCCTGCGGAAAGGCGGTGATGATCTTATTCGTTCCGGGGGCTACGACGATCCGGAGTTTCCTCTCGCCTCCCGTGCCGACAACCTTGCCCATATCTACGATGTACTTGGCTGGATCATTGGGGTCCGGCGTGCCTCGCTTAGCCCATCCCTCATCAAGAAGTGAGAGGATATCGCTCTGCGTGTTGTTCTTGAAAACGCTATGCGCGGGTTTCGAGGGATCCGGCTTTGCGTGCTCCATCACGTGCGTCAGGCGGTGCCCATGAGCGGACCCGGTGCCGTATACCAGCCCCCCGGGAGACTGGAAACTCCCCCCTCCGAGGTTGGTGAAGCCGCTCGGCGAGACCGGGCAGGTCGTGACGTTGACGGCGAGAACCGAAGTCTGGCCCGCCAGTGCATGGTACGCGTGGATGCCCTTGACTGGCTTGCGTATGTTGCCGGTCGTGAGAACCGGTTTTTTTGACGTGAAGCTACTGGCCTTATATACGCAGGCCCCAGCACCCTTCCGGATCTTGTCAAGGAACTCCTGACTCTTGCCGATCACCTTCTTTGCCGCAGCGGACTCTTCGAGGAATTTGCCGATGCCTGTGGCAATGCGATAGACAGCCTTGGAGACTTCTGGAAGCTTCTTGACTACCTGGAGGGCTTTGCCCCACGGTAGAGCGCCGATCAGCGTCCAGAAGCAGCTTTCGATATTTCCTTCGGTGAAGCACTTCTTGATGTCGTCGAGACCGAGGAGCTCTTCAAGGACTTTGCCGCCATTTTCGAGCAGGAAGTCCTTGATCGACTTTTCTGCGGCCTTGCGGGCCTTCTCGTACTCCTCAGGCGAGATACCCTCGTCTTCAAGGTCCTGCTTCTCCGCCCCATCCAGCTGAGCGCCGCCATTCTTGCCATCCAGCTTGGCGGCTTCCGCCCGGCGCTTCCGTTCCTGTTCCCGCTCGTATTCCTCGGCCTTCTTTGCCGCCTCGTCCGCTTCCTTGGCGTACTTGTTGGCGTTCTTGGCCGCTGCCTCTGCGGACTTGGCGTGGTTGTCGGCGGAGTCGGCCAGCTTGTCCGCGTCGGCGGCGTCCTTCTCTGCCTGGGCTGCCGCGCCCTGGGCGACGCTGGCTTCGTGTTCGGCCTGGTTCGCGGCGCTGTTGGCCGCGGCGGCGTGCTGGTCCGCCTCGGCGGCGGCCTTGCGGGCCCGGGCGGCCTCGGCTTCGGCCTCGTTGGCTGCCTTGCGTGCGGCTGCCGCGTCCGCGGCGGCCTGGTTGGCGGCCTGGCGGGCGAGGCCGGCGTCGCCCTTGGCCTGTGCGTCGGCCTTGTTGGCGGATGCCGCGGCGGCCCGTGCCTTGGCGCCGTCGACGGCGGCTTCGGCCGCGGACTTCATCGCCGCGGCCGCGGAACGTGCGGCGTTGGCCGAGGAGCGTGCGGCTTCGGCGGCGGCCTTGAAGGCCGGGGCGACCTGCGCGTTGGCCCGCTTGGCGGCGGCCTCGGCGGCCTCGGCGGCCTTGACCGCTTCGGCGGCCTTGGCCTCGGCGGCGGCTACCTGCTCCTGGCCGGTCTCCTGGGCGGCCTTGGCGACCTCGGCGGCGAAGTCGGCGTCGACGTCCTTGCCGGAGAAGGGGGCCGTCAGCTCGATGGCGGTGTTGGCCGGATCGGCGATCCCGGCCGCGGTGTTCCGGGCGGCGCCGGATGCCTGGACGGCGATGGTGGACTGGAGCCTGGCCATGGCCGCTTCGCGGACCGCGCCTTCGGCTTCTTCCTTGGTGCGGTTGGCTGCCTGCAATGCCTGGTTGGCGTGGACGGCGGCCTGTTCGGCCAGGCGGGATGCCTCATGTGCGGCGATGCCGGCGCGGGCTTCCTGGGCGGTGGCCTCGGCTGCCTTGGTGTTGGCCTTCAGCGCCGCGGCGTGGGTTGCCCGGTACTCGGCCTCGGCCTTGTTCGCGGCGGCGTTGGCACGCGCGGCGGCGGCTTCGGCGTTGTTGGCGGCGACGTTGGCACGCGCGGCGTGTGCGCCGGCCTCGGCTGCCGCGGCCCGAGCACGGGCGGCTGCGCCCGCGGCCTCGGTGGCCGCGGAACGGGCACGTACCGCGGCACCGCTCGCCGTGTCGGCGGCGCTGCGGGCCTGACCGGCCGCCACGCCCGCGGCGTTGGCGTCCGCGCGCGCTGCCTCTGCCGCGGCACTGGCCTCGCCCGCGGCCGCGGTGCCGCGGCCCGAAGCGGCCATCGCCTCGGTGGCCTTGGCGCGCGCTTCCTTGGCCTGGTGGTTCTGCTCGGCCTTGAACGCCGCGTTGCGGGCGTTGCGGGCGTTGGTCTCCTCGCCGCGGGCCTTCTCGTCCGCCTTGGCGGCGATGCCTTCCTTCTCGGCGGCGCCGGCACGTGCCGAGGCAGCCCTGGCCGCGGCCGACTGGGCCTCGGCGCGGGCCGCGGCCGCCGTACGGGCCTCGGCCTCCGCACGCGCCCGTGCCGCCGCGGCGGCGTCGCGTTCGCGTTCGGCGCGGGCCCGTGCCTGGGCGGCCAGGTTGCGTTCGCGTTCGGCGATCGCGCGCTGCTCGGCGGCGATCTTGGCCTGGCGCTGGGCCTCGACGCGGGCTTCGCGGGTCTTCTTGGCGTGCTCCCAGGCTTCCCGCTCGGCCTTCTCGGCGTCGAGGCGGGCCTGCTTGGCCCGAGCGGCGGCGTCGGCAGCGACCTTGGCCTGGTTGTCCGCGGCCGCGGCCAGCTGGGCCGCAGCCTTGGCGTGCTCCTCGGCGTTGGCGCGCCACTTCTTGGCCTGCTGCTCGTGTGCTTCGGCGGCGTTCTTGCCGTCCAGCGCCGCGGCGTCGGCGGCGGTGGCGTCGACGGCGTGCTGCGCGGTCCGGGCTGCCTTGGCCGCCGCGTCCGACGCGGCCGCGATGCCTGAGGCGACCTCGGACCACTGCGTGCCGTAGGTCAGCCCGGTCTCCACCAGGACGTCGGCCTCGACCTTGGCCTGGCCCGCCGCGACCTTGGCCCGCCTGGCCGCCTCGGCGGCGTACCCGACCTGGCGTTCGACCTCGGCCTTGACGTCGTCGTAGGAGGACAGTCGCTTGCCGGCGCGGTCCGCCGAGAGCATCCGGTCGGCCTCACGCGATGCCTGGGCCGCCGACGTCATCGCATTCGACGCGTCCTTGAGGGCCTTGACCGCATCGCCGTGGAAGCCGATCAGCTTGGTACGGGCCTCCGCCGCGCGCCGGGCCTTCTCGGCCAGCTCACGCAGTTTCTCCGCGGCCTCCTGGGCCTCCTTCTGGGCCTTCTCCTGGGCCGCCCGGTCGTCGGCGTCCTTCTTCGCCGCGATCTGGTAGCCCTTTTCCAGGAACTCCTCGATCGCCTTGTCGGTGCCCGCGTCCAGCGCGGCCTGGGCGGCCTTCTTCACCTCGGGACCGCCGGCGCCGGCCAGCAGTTCCACGCGCTTGCGGAGTTCGGCCGCGCGCTCCTTGGCGTTCTTCTCGTCCTTCTGGTCCTTCTGGCGGGCGATCTCCGCCCCGAAGGCCAGGAAGTCCTCACGGTCCTTGGCGGTCGCCTTCGGCCCCAGAACGCGTTCGACCTCGGCGTTGAACGTCGGCCCGCCGGTGCCGCGCATCGCCTCGATCTTCTTGCGGTTCTCGGCGTCGGTACCGTTCTTCTTGTCCTTGGCGCGCTGGCGGGCGTCGGCCTCGCCGTGCTCCAGGAACTCCTTGATCGCGTTCGGGTCGTCGCTCTCCAGAGCCTTCTTCGCGGCCTCGCGGACTTCCTCCTCCTCGCCGAACTCCGCGAGGTCCTCGACGTATTGGCGGTCGCGTTCCGCGCTGATCCGGTCCAGCTCCGAGCGCGGCGCGGCGGCCGGTGCGGCCGACGTCTTCGGCAGCGCGGAGGCCAGCCGGTCCAGGTTCGCCATCGCCTGGGTGAAGTCGGCCTTGTTCTCGGCGCGCTGCAAGTGCTCTGCGGTCGCGGCCGTTGCCTGGCTCGTCATACCGCCGAGCAGTGCGACGACCACGGTCGTGGTCACCGTCTTGCGCGCTATCCCGGCGAGACCGCCGCCGCGTGGTCTTCCGGCTCGCGGCCGGAATCTTCCCCTCACGGAAAGAAACCCCCAATTGGGATGAGTTGGATGTATAGAAAAATCCCCTGCCTGCATGTGGGAGCAGGGCAGGGGGCATCAGCCGGCGCGCACGGCCGCGCGCCGGCTGAACGACTGGGAAGGTCAGCCCTTGACGCGGCTCTCGGATGCCTGGGCGCGGTCGTACATGTCCTGCCAGAAGCGGGCGGTCTCGACCGCCTGTGCCTGTTCCTCGGCCCAGGCGTCCCCGGTGGACTCGGCCGGGTCGGCGATGCTCTTCCAGATCCCGTCCGCGGCTTCCTTGGCGCGCTGGGCGACGTGCTTCCAGTTCTCCGCCTGGGTCTTGGCGGCGGCCTGCTCGGCCAGCCATGCCTTCTGCGCGGCGCCCGCGTGTTCGCCGACCGCCTGCCAGGCACGTTCGGCCTCGGCCCTGGCCTTCGCCGCGTCGACCGCGCCGTTCACCGCGGCCTCGGCCTCCTCCGCCTGCTTGATCAGACGGGACAGGGTGTTGTGCCGCACCCGCTCCGCGTCCGCGTTCCGCAGCCGGCGGCTCTCCAGGTCCAGGGTCGCCCCGTTCACCCAGCCGTAGCCGAAGAATTCCGCGATGTCCGCGTCGGTCGCGCCGGGCCGCAGCGCCCACTGGGCGGCCACCCGTACCTGCTCGCCCGAGTCGGTCTCGGCGACCGAACGGACGTACTCACGGTCCCTGTTGGCGACTTCCAGCTTGCGCTGGCCGTCCGCCTCACGGCTGGCCCGGTCGCGCTGCAGCGCCTCGGCGTACCCGGTCCGCACGAACGCAGCCCGGTCCGCGTCCGTGCCCTTCAACGCACGGGCGGCCGCGGCGCGTGCCGCCGGGGAGAACTCGGCGGTGTGGGTCTGGACGACCCGTGCGCAGAACGCCTTGTTCCGGGCCCGGGTGTCCCGCAGCCGCTGCTTGGCGTAGTCGTAGCCGCCGCCGGGCGCCAGCCACTCCGCGATCGCCTCGTCCCCACGGGAGTTGAGCAGCGCGTTCCACGCGGAGGCGCGGATCTCGGCAGGCATACCCGACATCGCCAGCCGGTGGACGTAGTTGCGCGCCTCCTCGGCCGCCGCGGCCCTGGCGGACATGTCCTGCTTCGCCGCCTGGTCGGCCGAGACGACGGCGGGCACCGGGGCGTCGGCCCAGGCGGGTGTCACCGTCGTGACGGCGGCCCCACCGGCCAGCAGGCCCGCCGTCACTGCCTGCGCGACCCACAACTTACGGCTCACTGTTGGCCTTTCGAGATCGGAGGATTCCATTGCGCTGATCGAGAGGTCACTTGACCGGCAGAACCCGCCACAGCTGCGCCTCGGTCTGGTTGCAGTACCACTGCTGGGCCTTGGCGCCGTCGTCCTGCTTGCCGTGGTCGATGTCCAGGCAGCGATCCGGGGTGTGCATGGGGCGCAGCTGGTAGAGCTTGTTGACGGGATCGACGAGGACCATCCGCCAGCGCAGCTGGGCACCGCCGCCGCTGCAGCCCCACTGCTGGACACGGGCACCGGCCTGGGTGCCGCTGTTCTCCACCTCCAGGCACTTGCCGCTGTACTCGTTGCGCAGCACGTAGGAGGAGTCGACGGTGGGGATGGCGCGCCACTGCTGTGCCTGGCCTTCGTTGCACGTCCACTGCAGTGCGGCCGCGCCGTTGTCCTTGCTGGCGGAGTCGATGCCGAGGCACTTGCCGCTGTGCGGGAGCTGGAGCCGAACGGTGTCGCCCTTGTCCGAGGCGGCGTCCTTGGCGGTCCGGGCCCTGTTGGTGGCCTCGCGGGCGGCCTCGGCGGCCTTGGCGGCGGCGTCCGCGGCGGAGTCCTTGCCGGCCGCCTTGGACGCCGCCGCAAGGGCGGCCTTGGCACTGTCCTTGGCGGAATCGCTTCCGCTCGCGTAGGCGGTGGTCGCGCCGGCGGTCAGTGCGGCAACGCTGCAGGCGATGGCCAGGGCGGCTCGGATGGTCCGAGACATCTGGAAGTCCGTTTCTTCTCGATGGGTGGGGAGCCCGGAGGGGCGGGCGCGGGGCGTTGCCCGGCGGTGCCGAGCCGGTCACGAGGGGCGGTGACCGGCTCGGCGGACGCGGGCGAGGTCAGACCTTGGCGGGCTTGAGCTGCCAGCGCTGGGCGTTGCTGCCGTTGCAGTACCAGCTCTGCGCGTTGGCGCCTTCCTTGAGACTGGCGTCCTTGATGTCCAGGCAGCGCAGGTCCGTGTGCGTGGGCCGCAGCTCGTAGAGCTCCTTGACGATGTCGACCATCACCAGACGCCAGCGCATCTGGCTGCCGTCGACGCACCACCACTGCTGGACGTTGGCGCCGGCCTGGGTGCCGCTGTTCTCCACTTCCAGGCACTTGCCGCTGTGCTTGGCCCGTACCTCGAAGGTCGCCGAACCGGTGGAGACCAGTTCGAAGAGCTGGTTGTCCGCCCCGTCGGCGCACTTCGACTGCACCGCGTTGGCGCCGTTGCGGAAGCTGCCGTCGGCGATGGTGAGGCACTGTCCGCTGTGGGCCGCCTGCAGCTGGACGACCGTCGACTGGACGGCGGCGGCGCGGGGCTTGGCCTCGTCCGCGTGTGCCGTGGTGACGCTGCCGGCCAGCGCGGTGACGCCGGCGGCGATGGCCAGCGCGGCTCGGGTTGTCCGAGACATGGGGGGTGTTCCGTCCTTCTTGCTTCTTGAGGAGAGGAGTGGGTTCGCCGGGCGGTGCGTCAGCGCGCGAGCGGGGCGGAGATCTTCCAGGTGGCGTCCTGGGCGAAGTCCTTCTCGGCTTCGTAGCGGTGCTTGCCGCTCTTGTCGGCCGCGTAGAGATCGCCCTGGAACTGCCGCAGCCAGTGCCCCGGCTTGCCGGCCGACTCGAAGGACGTACCGGAACCGGTCAGGCCCTTGCGGGCGCACCAGGTGGCGTCCTTGCGGAATGCTTCGCTCTTGTCGTCGGCGGCCAGTCGGACCCGGAGGTCCTTCTGCATCAGGTAGTAGCCGGGCTTGCGGGACGACTCGAACGAGTAGCAACCGCTCTGGCCGCCGAGGGCGGGCACGACGCTCCAGGTGGCGTCCTCGCGGTCGGCCTGCTTTCCCTTGCCGTTGACGGGGGCGAGGAACGCCTCTCCCTTGTCGGCGTCGGACTGGCGGACGTACCAGCCGGCGAGTTGGGCGTTGCTCGCCTGGAGGGACTGCCGCAGGGCGCGGGTGTGGCCTGTCTGGAGGAACCGCACGACGTCCTCGTCGCTCCCGGCCAGCGCCTTCTTCGCCGCGGCGACCAGGCCGGGGTGGACCCCGGTCTTCTCGGCGCGGGCCTGGATCTGCAGCGCCGCCCTACGGTCGTCGGCGGCCCGCTTCTTGCGGGCGTTCTCGTAGTCGAGATTGTTGGCTTGCACGGCGCCGACGTGAAGGAATTCCTTCCAGTCCGCCGGGTTGGAGCTGAGCACGGCCCGCTGGGCCGCGACGTAGAGCTCG
This sequence comes from Streptomyces sp. MspMP-M5, assembly GCF_000373585.1. Lineage (GTDB taxonomy): Bacteria > Actinomycetota > Actinomycetes > Streptomycetales > Streptomycetaceae > Streptomyces. Next base: position 56,931 of record NZ_KB891888.1, on the reverse strand, counting down.
GAGTGCTGGTGTTCGGTGGGGGTGCGGCGCAGGAGTTCGCGGATGAAGTTGTCGTCGGTGAGGTCGAGGACGGAGTCGGGGAACGTGATGTCGAAGCGCGACGTGAACAGCGTCACGGTGCTCTTGCGGTCCTTCAGGTCCTCGCGGTGCCTGAGTTCCTCGGCCTCCTTCTCCGCCTTCTCCTTCAGCTCGTTGGCCACGTCGCGGTCGCGGGCCTCACCCGCGCCGGTGGCGATGAACGCCTGCCAGGATGCGGCATCACCGGCCAATGCGCGGGCGGCCGCGTCCCTCACCTCCTGGCCGGAAGCGGGGTTCTTCATGACGGCCCGGATGAAATTGTCGTCACTGAGCCCCAGCAATTCCGGGGTGACCGTTATGCCGATCTTGATCAGGACCTGCTGCTTGGCCGTCCGTGCCGCACGGCCGGCAGCGGCCTCGTCCACTTCCCGCTGCTTGTCGACCTTGTGCGCTTCGTGGATGCCGGTGGTGATGAAGCGAATCTGATCCTCGGCCGAGGTGCCGACCATCATGACTTCCTCAGCGGCAATACGCACCGCTCGCTGGGGATCGCCGGCATCCCTGGCCTTCTGCCACAGCGCGTGGATGAAGTCGCTGTCGCTGAGGATCATCATGTCGGGGCTCGGGTCGAGGCCCACCACGCCCGCGGCCTTCACACGCTGCATTTCGTCGGTCCCGATCGCCCCTGCCTGGGCCACCGAGTCCGTCGGTGCGGCAAAGGAGACCGGTGCGGCCACGCCGGTGACCGCCGCGAGCGCGGTGGCGGTCACGATCCCCCGCGTGAGGGCCCTCCGCATTCCCGCGTTGTTGGTGCGGCTCTTGTCCATTCTGTGTTCAGTAACCCTTCCAGCGTCTCGTGGGCGCGGCCCGGTGTGTTGTGGGCAGACGGAAACGCAACTCGGAGATGTCGATTGCCGTCGGTCGACGGTTGTTTGAGGGGCAGCTGCCGCTTCCGACCCGGCCTTCTCAGGCCGCCGGCAGAACCGGGCGCGAGGCGAGGCCGGGAATGCGGAAGCAGGACACGGGGCGGGACCGGCCTGACCGCTCCTGAACAGCGCCCGAAGCAGGAGATGCAGGCCCGGCCTCCACGGTCATGACTGGTCGAATCCCCTGCTGAGCGACGCCCGTTGATGGCGGGCAGTATCCGTAAATGTCTGATTAAGTAAGTATCAGGTCTTGACCAAGAGATTCAATGCCCGTGTGCCGGCTCGAAGAGGCCGGTCACGCCTCCGGAGGTGGCCCTCTGGCCCACAGCCACAGGGGTTGGCGGCAACTGACGGGCAATCACAAAGAAAAGCGACTCTTTATCAAATCTTGATCGGAATGGGGTGACATGACGCACATGAGCCTGCATGGGATGCCCGGCGGGGTGGGATCTGCCGCTTCCCCGGCGCGGGGCTCGATGAATCCAGGCAGGACGCGGCCCGCCGTACTCGAGCGCAGGGGGCCGTACTCCTCGGAGGGAGTGCGGCCCCCTGCGCCGGCAGTGGGGCGATGGGACGTCAGAACATCAGGCGGTAGGTGTCGTAGTTCCAGCCGATCTTGACCGGCCTGTCGTACGGCGCGGTGGTGCCGTTGCCCTTGCACAGCATCAGGTCGCCGCTGGGGGTGCGGGCCAGTAGGTCCGCGTTGCCGTCGCCGTTCACATCACCGGTGGAGAGCAGGTAGTCGTAGGCGTTCCAGCCGCCGCCGATCTTCTGGCGGGCCTCGAAAGGGGTCCGCCAGTTTCCGGTGCCCTTGTAGAGCCACAGGACTCCCGACTTGTCGCGAGCGACGATGTCGGCCTTGCCGTCACCGGTGAGGTCGCCCTGGCCGGCTATCTGGGTGTACTGGTCCCAGCCGCCGCCGATCTTGACCCGGTCGGTCAGCTTGCCGTCGGAGTAGGCGAGGTAGACGTACATCACGCCCGCCTTGTCGACGGCCATGATGTCGGGCTCCGTGCCACCCCCGAGGTCCCCCGGAGAGAGGACCTTGTCGTAGATGTTCCAGCCCCCGCCGACCAGAACGGTCTCGGTCTCGAACTCGTTCTTCGGGGACGTGAAGCGCAGGTTGCCGTCGGTGCCCCAGGTGTAGAGCCCGTCGGCGAAACCGTCCTTGTCGCGGTCGACGTTCTGTGCGGCCTTGAAGACGTCCCAGCCGGGCCCCACGAGGGTGCGCGGCTCGAAGCCGTTGCCGTTCGGCAGCTGCTGGTAGAGGTTGCCGCCACGCGATACGCCCGAGAAGTGGAAGGACGGGACGCCCGCCGGGCCCGGGGCGGCGGGCGCGGATGCGGCCATGCGGCTTTCGGGGGCGTTCGGGGTCTTGCCCTTGGCGGCCCAGGGAACGGTCAGCTTCAGCGCCTCGGGTCGGATGTTCTGCAAAGGCGCCGGAACGGGGTCGGGGCTGTCGGCGACTGCGGTTCCCTCGGCCGCACCCAGCAGGCTGGCTGCGAGCGCCGCCGTGACGATCTTGGTGAGTGCGCGGCCACGCTTACGGCCGGGACGGAAACCCACGTACTTCTCCCATTACTTGGACATTGGTTGCGTCACGCCCTATAAGGCGTGATGACCTATTATTAACTCAATCTTTACAGGAGAAAGCGACATGTCAACCGAGCCATCGGGCCGGGGCTCGGTCCGATGGCGCCGTCTTGGAGTGATGCCTTGCGCCCTTGCCGGGAGAGTTGACTTCGTTTTTTTGTGACACTCCGTCAATTCGCTGGCTAGCGATACGTGTTACGGATTCACCGGGCACGGGGGCCTTTGCCTTGCCGGTTGGGGTGGGCACCGGCATGCAGGCTCGGCAGACGCTTCCGCTCGCGGAGGAAACCTGCACCCAATACCCCTTACCAGTCAAAATGGTATTGTCGGTGGCATACAGGGAACGTGGCCGTGCCTGGGCCGTGTCCGGCGTACCGGGCGAACGCGCTTGTTCCGGCGGGTGGATGCTTCCCCTGGCTGACGCTGTCGGTGGGCTCTGCCCGCCGCGACGAGGGGTCGCCCCCGTGGAGTGAAAAGCCTCTGCCGCACCGGCCCTGGGCGTTGCAGGGCATGGAAGTACGGAAGGTTGGCGGCGAGCGATGGGGTTGCGGTCCGCACGCAGGTCCGGCCGGAAGCGGGCGACCTCGTCCGGCACTCCACGGCGCGCCGCCGCTCGGCCCGTCCCCGGTCGACTCCCCGCCGTCCCGGCCCTCGCCGCGGCTCGGCCCGCCACCGGACGCTGGCTGCTGCGGGGCAACGACGGCCGGCTCACCGCCTATGCGTTGGCCCCCGGAGCTGTGCTCCGCTGGACCGAGACCCGCCCCGGCGGCCCCGAATGGAGCGGCCCGGACGTCTTCCCTCTTCCCGACGCGGACCACCTCACTGTCGCCCAGGGACCCGACGGATACGTGCACTTGATGGCGCGGTGCGTCCGGCCGCACCCCGAGGGCGGCACGGAGGCGGACCTCGCGCACGCCACCCAGTTCCAGTCGGGACGCCCCCTCACCACCTGGCGACGTGTGGACAACCCGCACGAAGAGCCGGCGGCGGCCGCGCAACTCGGCGTCCCCACGGCGGCCGTGGGCGCCGACGGGGTGCTGCACGTGTTCGTCCGCAATGCCGGGGGAGGTGTGTCCGCGCGGCGGCAGACCGCGGTGGGTGAGTGGGCGCAGTGGGAGGACATCCGCGGTTGGCGGGTGCTGGGCGTGATGGCCGCGGTCGCCACCGGCGGCGGCCGGGTCGAGCTGTTGGCGCCGGCCGAGACCTCGGTGCTGCGCTGGTACCAGCCCGCGCCGCGCGGCGCTTTCGAGCAGGCCGAGGACATTCCGGCCGTGCCGCACGAGGGTTCCGCGGTCGCGCTGGAGACCGGCCCGGAGCGGCTCACGTACTACTGGAGCGACGCCGAGGGCGGGGGGATCGTCGCCCATCGCCCGGGGGAGGGGACACTCGCGCTCGGCGGCGCGTCCGACGGCGGGCCGACCGCCGTGGCCCGCGCCGAGGTCGACGGCCACGACTGCACGGTCCTGGCCCACCGCGGCGCGGACGGCCGTCCGGTGCTGGGTGCGTGCGTGACCGGCGCGGAAGCGGAGGGCGTGTGGTGGACGCCGACCGGTGAGGAGTGCGTGGGCCACCCCGGCCTGGCCGTGGACGCCTGCGGCCGCCTGGTGCTCGTGGCCCTCGATGCGGACGGCGCGCTCCGGGTGGCCCGGCAGCGTGCGGAACGGGGCCTGGCGTTGGGCGCGTGGCAGCGGGTGTAGGCCGTCGGCCGGTGCGTACCGGCGGGCCGGCCGCACGTGCCTGTGCCGGCTCGTCCCCGACGCTCTCCCTCCCCGCAGGGGACCGCGGAGATCCGTCAGAAGCGCCCTAGGGCGCTTCTGATGGCTCTTGGACGGTGTCGCGGAGCCAGATGACGATCGCTGCGACGGTCAGAGTGCCATTGAAGATGTAGTCGCGTTTGTCGAACCGGGTGGCCACTGCTCGGAACTGCTTCCACTTGTTCACGCACCGCTCCACAGCACTGCGGCGGCGGTACTGCCTCCTGTCGAAGGCCGGTGGCCGGCCCCCGGCTCTCCCGCGACGCTTACGGCTGGCCCGCTGGTCATCGGGCTGCGCGATAGTGGCCTTGACCCCGCGCCGCCGCAGATGGGCACGGTTCGCCTCGGAGGAGTACGCCTTGTCACCGCGCACGCGGTCAGGACGAGTCCGAGGCCGCCCCCGACCGCGTCGACGGATGCGTAAGCCGGACAGCACGGGGACAAACATGGGACTGTCACCGCGCTGTCCAGGAGACGTCTGCCACGTCAGCGGCCGGGCCCGGTCGTCGGACAGCAGATGGATCTTGCTGGTCAGCCCGCCCCGCGAGCGTCCCAACGCCTCGCGCCCATCAGCCTCCTCACGCGCACCGCCCCCTTTTGCGGGAAGTCACGCGGCGGCCGGTGGCGGGCCCCGGCCGCATGCTGATGTGCCCGGCAGGAGGTGGAGTCGATGTTTACCGCCCATTCGCTGCGTTCAGCCTCCCGGGCCAGCGCGCCGTCCGGATCACCGGCATCCGCCTGGATCTGCAACTCTTCGAGGATGGCCTTCCAGGTGCCGTCGGCCGACCAGCGGCGATGGCGCTCGTAGACGGTCTGCCAAGGACCGTACCGCTCGGGCAGGTCCGGCCACGGCACACCGGTCCGGGCCCTGAACAGCACCCCGTTGATCACCCTACGGTGATCCGCCCACTGCCCGCCGGGTCTGCCATTGGCCGGCAGCAAGGACTCGATCCTCTGCCACTGCGCATCCGTGAGCTCGTGTCGCCGCACCATACGAGACCGCTGCCCGACAACAGCCGAGATCCACCCCATCCACCAAGATCCGTCAGAAGCGCCCTAACCCCCGTGCGCCGGAGACCTCTTCGAGGCGGCGGGGACGGGGCGGTCCTCGCGCAGGGCGTTCCACAGGTCGCGTGCCTGGGGCTGGGCGGCGACGACGCGGTTGGGGTCGGCGGTGTCGTAGTCGACCGGCAGCATCACGGTCTCCGTCTTCGAGGTGTCCAGCCCCTTGAGGGACCCGGCGAAGGCGGCGAGCTTGGTGAGCGAGCCCAGCTCGGAGTCGGTGGTGAGTGCCTTGGTCGCGGCGTTGGCGATGGTGTAGAGCTTGGCGGGGTTGCCGAGCACGTCCTGCCGCTTGATCTCGGACAGCAGCGCCAGGATGAACTTCTGCTGCAGGCCGATGCGGCCCAGATCGCTGCCGTCCCCGATGCCGTGCCGGGTGCGGACGAACGCCAGCGCGCGGGTGCCGTCCAGCCGGTGCGTCCCGGCCGACAGGTCCAGACCGCTCTCCTTGTCGTGGATCGGCCGCTCGATGGTGACGGGTACCCCGCCCAGGGCGTCCACCAGTCCCTTGAAGCCCGCGAAGTCCAGCTCGACGTAGTGGTCCATGCGCACGCCGGACATCGACTCGACCGTCTTGACCACACAGGCCGGACCGCCGCTGGTGTAGACCGAGTTGAACATCACGCGGTCCGCGGCCGGCAGGGCGGAGCCGCTCGCCGTGGTGCACCCGGGACGGCTGACGAGGGTGTCGCGCGGGATGCTCACCGCGGTCGCCTTCTTCCGGCCCTGCGGGACATGGACCACCATCGCGGTGTCCGAGCGGGCCGTGCCGCCCGTATCGCCGCCTGCCAGGCCCTTGTTGGCGCCCGAGCGGGAGTCCGATCCGAGGATCAGGATGTTGCGCGCACCGTCGTCCACGTCCTTGGGACGGTCCTTGCCCAGGGCTTGGTTGATGTCGACGGTGCTGAGGTTGTTGTCCAGGTGCGTGTACGCCCAGTAGCCCAGACCGCCGGCGGTGACCACGAGGGCCAGGGCGGTCCAGGCGAGCGCCCGGCGTATGCGCGCGCCGCGCGTGCGGGGCTTGCGGCGGGTGTGCTTGGTCATGCGGTCGGTGTCCTTAGAGGGTGCTCGGTGTCTGGTGCCCCGCGCTCATGAGGGGGCGGCGGCCCGTCACGCGGCGCGACCGTACGTGCTGCCGAGGCGGGCGTTGCGCGCGCTGCCCCGCTCGAATTGGCTGGCGATGGGGAAGTAGCTGGGCAGGAACGCCGCCAGGATGGCGCTCTGCTCCTCGGCCGGGACGTCCCCGTCGTGGAAGTCGTTCAGGCAGAACACGTCATGCGGGCGGCTGATGAGCAGCCGGTTGAGCCGGGTGTGGTGCTCGCGCAGACCGACGTTGACGAAGCCGCAGTTGATGCTGCCGGGCACGCTGCGCCCGGTGTGGTAGCCGAGGTAGTGGTGCAGCGAGGAGGCGACGGAGATGTCGGTGTGGCTGCGCAGCTGGTTCGCCGCGGTCCGTGCCCACGCCTCGGGGTAGTACGCCGCCACGTCCGCCAGGACGCTGCGCCGCAGGGGGTGCGGCGTGTGCAGGAAGGCGTGGGTGAGGGTGCGCCCGAAGACCTGCTCCAGCAGGACGCGGTTGTTCTTGGCCGCGCTGATGTTGAAATCGTCCTCGGCGGACACCGGGGTCATCGGTACGGGCGTGGGCGACAGGAAGTGCTTGGCGACCCCGTTGCCGTGGAAGAAGAGGTGAGGCTGGAGCGCGCGGCCCAGGAACACGTCGTCGTTGAAGTACAGGAAGTGCTCCGACAGGCCCGGGATGCGGTGCAGCTGGCTCTCGATCGCATGCGAGTTGAACGTCGGCAGTGCGCCGTCCTCGCCGAAGATCTCGCTGTGGTCCACGATGCGCACCCGCGGATGGGTGAGGTCGAGCCACGGTGGGACCTGACGGTCCGTCACGATGTAGATGGTGCGGATCCACGGCGCGAACATGTCGATGGAGCGCAGCGAGTAGCGCAGCTCGTCGCGGTTGCGGAAACGTGCGGAGTCCGTGGCGGCCACCGCCGGGGCCATCCCGCGCGCGGTCAGAACCGAGTTCTTGCGCGCCAGCCAGGCGGGGTCGTTGCCGTCCACCCACGTGTAGACCGCGTCGACGGGGAAGCCGATGTCATCGGTCAGGGTGCGGGTGTAGGGCTCGATGGTGTGGTAGCTGCGGCCCGTCACCGTGGTCCGGGCCCGCACCAGTGCGTCGCGCGGCACGGTGTCCCCGATCCGGGTACGGGTCGGGGAACGGAAGACCTCGGGGTCCTCCGGGTCGTCCTCCCAGAAGGCGATGTCGCAGCCGTAGACCGCTCCGTAGCGCAGTGTCTGCGAGGGTGTGGTGACGGGCCGGTAGACGCGTACCAGTGGGTGCCGGGCGCCGACGGCCCGCTCGGCCAGGCCCGCCAGCGCGGTGCTCTGCACGGCCTGCCGGGCGTTGAGCGCGGCCACATAGACCGCGGCTTCGCGGTGGTACGCGGCAAGCGCGGTGAGGACCGCCTCGCGCTGGGAGGAGTGCACGGCCACTGTGTGGCGCAGCGCGTTGTCCCGTACGAGCAGATGCGGGATTTCCGCGGCCTCCAGGGCGCCCACGACCAGGTCGAGGTTGCCCTGCATGACGTCGAAGGGCGTGGCGGTCTCGGTCAGTTGGGCCAACTGGCCGCCGCTGACCACGAGTTCGGGGTGGCGACGTGCCACCCGGTCCTGGTACGCGCGCTGTTCGCGCGGTGCGACGCCGGTGGGGGTGACCGGCGCGCTCTGCGGCATTCCGCTCGCCCCGGCCGTGGCCGCCTGGAGCGCCTGCCGGTCGGTCTTGGCCGCGGCACCCGGCCCACGGCGCGCGGCCATCAGCTCGCGGAAGAGCGACTCCCAGCGCTCGGTGACGGCCGGTTCGGAGATCCGGCGCACGGCGACGGCGGCGGCCCGGCCCATCGTGTGCCGCAGCGGGGCGTCCTCGATCAGCCGCAGCAGCGCGGCGGCCAGGCCCTCGATGTCGCCCGGCGGCACCAGCAGGCCGGTCTCGCCGTCGGCGACGATCTCCCGCGGACCGTTGGGGCAGTCGTAGGACACCACGGGCACGGCGGCGGCCTGCGCCTCGCCGAGCACCAGCGGATACGCCTCGTTGCGGGAGGTCAGCAGGGCGATACCGGCCTTGGCCCACTCCTCGGCCAGATGGGGGGAGTTGCCGTTGAGCTGCACGCAGTCGTGCAGCCCCAGCTGGTCGATCTGGCGGCGCAGCAGCCCGCTGCAGGGGCCGTCACCGAAGATCCGCAACGTCCAGAGCGGCTGCTGCCGCGCGACGACGGCCCAGGCATGGAGCGCGTGGTCGATCTGCTTCTCGGCGACGAGCCGGCCGGCCAGCACGACGGTGCGGGACTCGCGGCTGGACTGGGGGCGGTAGCCGGAGGGCAGCGCGTTGGGGATGACGTCCAGCCGCGGTGCCCACTGGCCCAGCGCCTCGGCGAACCAGTCCTTGGTGCGGTGGGTGAGCAGCACCAGCGCGTCCAGCTGGGAGGAGAACCGCAGCAGCGGCTCGCCGGAGCTGCCGCGCAGTTCGGAGACGCGGTGCTCCTGGTGGACGGTGACCACGTGGGGTGGTGCGAGCTCGACGGCCAGTGCCATCAGCGCCGGGGTCGTGGAGACCAGGATCTCGGTGTCGGTGTGGCGCAGCGCGTGCCGGAGTTCGACGTCGGTGAGCCGGTTGAAGGACGCGTCCCAGCTGTGGTCGACGAGTTGGCTCGGTTGGGCGGCCAGCGCGGCGCAGGTCTCCGCGGACAGCTGTGAGGGCCGCAGCAGCCGCGGCACGGCACCACTGGTGTCGATGAGGTGCTCGATGCGCACCCGCGGGTCGGCGTCGAAGAACCGCTCGGCGGAGGTCTTGAAGACGCTCAGCACCCGCACGTCGTGCCGGCCGGCCAGCGCGCCCGCCTGGTTGAGGATGGCTCGTTCGGTGCCGCCGATGGTGTCTGCCGATGTCAGAAGAAAGGTGATCTTCACCGTCGTACCTCGTGCATCTCGGGCATCTGCTCGCAGGTGAAGCGCAGCGTGCCGGCGGTCGTGTAGCGCGGCTGCACGCGCATGATCCGGCCCTCGCCGACCGCCATCACGATGTGACGGATGGCGAAGACCCGGAGCGGGTTGCGAACGTCGTGCAGGCGGCGGCCGAGCGCGATGCGCGGTCCGCCCTTGACTGGTCGGGCGTAGAGCGTCCAGTTCTCCTTGCGCCGCCGCGGGAACATCTCCTCGACGGGCAGGCTGACGTGCAACAGTCCGTCCCCGAGGTGGGCGGCGCGCCGCGTCAGGCTCCGGCCGGCCGAGGCGAACTCCACTTCCCAGCGGGACCGCCGGCTGCCCAGCACCCGGAACTCCACGTCCGCGCCGGTGTAGCGCAGTTCGGTGCGGGCGACCTCGGCCTGCGCGGCGGGGGACGCGCACACCAGCCGCAGGCGCCCTGTGAAGGTGCGGCCCGCGCGGTGCCGCATGCCCGTCCTCGGACAGGTCGTCATGGGACGGGTGGGTCCGCCGTACGGAGTCGGCGGCACGGCGAGCGCGAGGGGGACGCGCTTGCGCCCGCTGGGCCCGCGCAGTACGAGCGTGAGCCGCCAGCGTCCCGCCCGCACCGGCAGGCCACCGAGGTCAGCGCCCAGGAGCACCGTCGCGTCCATCACCAGGCGGCTGTCGCCGTCGCGGTAGACCCGCACCGGTACGCGATGGCGCATCCCCCGCCGGGACACCGTCAGTTGGGCTGCGCGGCCCTCGAAGCCCTCGCGCACACCGGCTGGCAGCACGGCGTGCAGGCTGAGCGTGTGGCCGTCGAGTACGGCTGCGTACCGCACCGCGGCGGACCAGCGGGAGCGCACCGGATAGCACACCTTCGCGATCAGCCGGGCGCGCGCCGGGGCGAGCGCGGCGATCAGCCTTCGCCGGGCCGCGCGTGGCAGCGCCGACGGCTTCCTGAGGTGCTTGACGGCAGCCGTGGCACGGGACTTGGAACTCAATGGGCCGTATTCGTCGTGTGGGGGCGGGGGACAGTGGGGGTGGAATCCGCAACGTCGTGGCGCACTGCGGTGGGACGGCGCAGGGCGGGGGCGTGGGGGAACGGAGCGGGCCGCGGAGGAGCGATCAGCTGTCGGTCAGTGGGTCATCCATAGGTCAAGAAATCGTCTGTTCTGTGCAAACTCGTGAACCCTAACAAGGTCCTTATCGCCCTCTAGCTCTCAATGCGCCCAAAACGGACTCATCGGAGGTAACGAATGAGGATCAGGTGCATCAAGTCGGAGTGACCGCAGCATTGGTTACGAGAGGAGCGAAAATGATCAAAAGGGCGAAAAGGGGTGCGCCGTAGGGCAGCCGGAAGGGCGGGGCAGGCCGAAGGCGGTAATCCAGAGCGCGAGGGAGGGGCGGTCCATGACCGGCCGCTCCCGTGCCTCAAGCCCCGACGCCGGCGGCTCCGAACGCCGCCTCAGTCGACCCTCAGCCAGGGCGAGAACACCGGTGCCGCCAGGGCGGTCTGTCGGGCGACGTGCAGATGGGCGTCGGCACCGACCGCGCCGACCACGCCTCGCCCGAGGGAGTCCACGCTCACCGAGGGCGCCCCGATCAGGCCGCCCGCGATGCCGTCCAGGTCGAGGTCGGCCCAGTTCGCCCCGTCGGGGGTGAGCACCGCGCAGCTGACCCCGCCGAAGTCGTTGCGGGTGGCCAGCAGCGCGCAGTCCTCCAACCCGCCGGCCGCCAGGGCGGTGGCCGCGACCGGGCCGTAGCCGCCGCGGCCGCCCCGGCTCTGCGGACCGTGCGGCCAGCCGCCGCCCGGGTCGCCCTGTCGCCCGACGAGCGTCCCCGCGTGCTCCGGCTTGCGGTAGATCGCGATCACCCGCCCGTTGGCCAGTACCGCGCTCGTCGTCGGTCCCGCGGGCGTGGACAGCCGGAAGCGGGGCGTCAGGCGCAGCAGCGGCCCGTCCTCGTCCTGGACCCAATGGGCCACCCGGTCGCGGGCGGGCGCGAAGAGTTCGATCCGCCCGTCGTGGTTCACCGCCGCGCTCAGTCCCTCCTGGAGCTGCGAGCCGCGCAGGTCGATCCACTCGCCCCAGCCGCCCGCCGGTTCCAGCACCCGCGAGCTGACGCCCTTGCCCCAGTTGCGCACGAACACGTGCAGTCGGCCCTGCCCGTCCACCGCGGCCACCGGCGCCCCCAACTGCCGTACGCGGTCCGCGGAGTCGGCCGGGTTGCCCAGGTCGTGCCACTGCCCGAACGGGCCGCCGGGCTCGGTCTGGGCCAGATGCACGAGCCGGCGACGGTGCGCGTCGGCCCGCGTACCCAGGGCCGCGTACCGCAGGCCGAAGACGTGCAGTCGCCCGTCCGGGGTGGTGCACACGGACAGGTGGGGCGCCAGCTGCCCGCCGCCCAGCCGCCACGGGCCGCCCCACCGTCCGGTGCCCGGCTCCGTCTCCTGCCACACCACGGCCTCGCCGCCCAGCACCCCGAAGGCCGACAGCCGCCCGCTGCCGTCGCGCCGGAGCCAGTCGGTGCCCCCGGCGTAGCGGTGCGTGGTGCTCTGCACCCACCCGGTGCCCCTCGCGCCGAACCCGACCGAGTAGTCACCACTGCCTGCCGGGTCTCCGCAGTCGTAGCCGTCGGCGGCCCCGTAGATGTTGAGGTAGTGCTCCTTGCACGAACTCGCGTACACACCGAGGTTGTGCGGCCAGCGCTCGTTGTAGTAGCCGCGGTAGGAGGTGACGGTGAAGGGCCGGGCCGCCCCCGAGGAGCGGTGGCGCTCGATTGCCGCCAGCGAGAACAGTGCGGTGTAGGTGTGGTCCTGGTGGTCGGAGTGGTCCCCGTAGTCGTGCCGTTGCGGGAACTGCGCGTTGTGCTCCTGGTGGTCGGGGTCGGGGTCCATGATGCGCACGGCCGTGGGCCGGAAGTGCTCCAGCAGCCCGGCCAGCACGTCGATGAGCGCATCCCGGCCGTAGGCGCACGCCGCCTCGGCCGCGCTGCCCGCCGGCACGATGGTGCGCAGGGAGGCGGCTTGTCCCGTCCACAGCGTGCGCAGCCGCACCTGGGGGTCCTCGGGCGCGTACTGGCGGAGGTTGAGGAAGACCAGCGTGAGGTGCGGGGCGCGCTCCAGCCGGCACACCTCCAGCACCGTGTCGTGCGGCCCGCGCACCGCGGTGCGCGTCCACCGCGCGCCGCGGTCGGCGAGCGCCATCGCGGCGTACGCCCCCATCAGGCCGTTCTGCCGCGCCTTGGCGTACGCCTCGCGGTCGGCCGGCACCTGGTCGCGCGGCTCCCATGGACGCGGATTGCGGCCGTCGGACTCGCCGTTGGTGAGGTAGACGCTGGTCGTGGGCGCCCCGGAACGGATCGCCTGCAAGACCTCCGGATTCATGAAGTACAGGTCGTCGTCGGGGTGCGCGAGGATGCTCAGATGCGCCGCCCGCAGCGTGGGCCGGTGGTCGGGGTGTGCGGGCGGGTGCGAAGACATGGCGGAGGAGTCCTGGACGTACGAGCCTGACCGCCTGCGGCGCGAAGGGCGCACGGGCGCCGGCCGCGCCCGGCAGTCGAGCGGTTGCTGTCGAATCGCAAATCATACAGAACGCCACCCAAAGGTGAATTCGGATATATGGGTTTCCGGGCGGGGCTCCCTGCTGGCCGTCCGACTCTCCGTGACGGCCCGATCCCGGCGCTCCGGCGGTAGTTGCGCGAGGGTGGCGAGAGGCTCTTGACGGCGCGACGGATGCTGTTCGAGGGGCGAGTTGGATAGATCACAGAGAAATCTGTGGCAACGAGAGCAACTATCAGTGATTGCACCGTTTTGCCGGTCCGGGGAGGCGGAAAGGCCGCTTGCGCAAGGCAAAGATTCCTCACCTTTCCCGCTGATTTCGGTCATACGATCAAGGCTTCCCGCACGCATCGGCATCGCGTCGCGCTGCGGGCTTCCTTCTCTCTGACCAGGAAAAGGCTCCCGTGACTCTTCGCCGCACCCTCGCGTCCGCCGTCGTCGCCGCAGTGACCGTGCCCACCGTCCTGCTCGCGACGGGCTCAGCCTTCGCCGACGGCAAGTCCTCGGCGCAGACGCAGCACAAGCCGACCTATGCGGAGCTGCAGAAGAACGCCGAGGACACGAAGAAGGCGTACGACGAAGCGGCCGCGGCCAAGACGGCCGGACTGGAGAAGTTGAAGGCCACCATGGCCGCCCTGGACCAGGACACCCACCCGCTCAAGGCGGCGCGGCTCGCTGCGGAGAAGGCGGCCGAGGCGGCCGATGCCGCCAAGGCTGCCGCCGACCGGGCCGTCACGGACGCCAGAGCCGAGCTGGACGCTGCCACGGACGAGGCCGGGAAGGCCGAAGCCGGCAAGGCGCTCGCGGTGGCCGAGGCCCGGGCCAAGAATGCCGAGGCCGCCAAGGCGGACGCGGACACCAGGTTGGAAGACGCCCGGGACGCCTGGGGCGACGCCCGCGTTGCGGCGTCACGGGAGTACAACACCTTCTCCGTCGCCCTGGACAAGGCCGGTGCGGCGAAGGAGGTCGCCGACGAGAGGCTCGCCGCCGCCAAGGAGTGCGTGCGGGTGCCGGGCCTGACCGTTCTGGCGAACGGCCTGCCCTCGAAGGTGGTCGCCGGTACCACGGTCGACTTCTCGTTCATCGTGGCCAACGGCACCGCACGCACGCTGGACGTGGACCCGCTGGTCTTCTTCACCCTGCGCACCAAGCAGGAGGACCAGCACTTCATGAAGGTGCAGTGGTCCAACGGCTCAGGCTGGCAGGAACTGGACAGCGTCAACGGCCCCGCCCACATCGCCGCCGTCAAGGCCCTCGAGCCCGGCGCCCGCACCGCCGTGAAGATGCGGATGACGATCGGGGCCAAGGCGCCGGCCGACACGGCATTCGCCCTCCTCGCGGGCGACGCCTCCGACCGGTACAACCCGTGCCTGCTCGGCCCGATGAAGCGCTACGACTTCGAGGTGCTGCCCGCCGGCAGCAAGCCCGGCAAGACCGACGACGCCGAGCCCGGCAAGGTCGAGGACAAGGACCGCCCGAAGCCGAAGGCCGAGCCGAACCCTTCGGCGCAGGGCAACGCCTCGGCCGAGCCGGTCGCCGGCACCGGCACCGCCGAGGGCAGCCTCGCCGCGACCGGGACGCCGTCCGTCGTACCGCAGCTCGCCCTCGCGGGCGGCGCCGCCCTGCTGCTGGGCACCGGAGCGGTCTTCGCCGTCCGCCGCACTCGCGGGGCCAGGGGCACCGACTGAGGGACACGTAGGGAACGGCCGGGGTTCGGCCGGGGTTCGGTCAGCCCAGAAAAGCCCGAAGGGGGGCCGAACGAAGAGGATTCGACGGTGATCGCGATTCCCCTTCAGTTCTCAAAAATGCCGATGCGGGACGTGGGCCTCAATTCCGGCAACAGAGAATGACCCCGGTCGAAGAGAATGATTATTTGGGGTGGATCAGGAGATATCCGGCACGCTCATCGTGGGGCGACGAAATGCTTGCCGTCGACGAATTCAGTGGCATGGCCGCGGTCGAGGATGTCCAGTGCGCTCCGGTGGCGCGAACGGACGGCCTTCCGCCTGGAGTTGGGCGGTCCGCCTGGCTGTGCAGGTGGCTGCGGATTCGGCCGAGTCCAGGGAAAGTGCGGGCCGGAAGCCGGCACGCCGGTATCCGTTCCAGCTCGACGTTGTGGTTATCCCCACATGGCGCAGGGGTCGGCCGTCCGCTGGTCTGTGGAAGCATGAAAAGTGGACAGCTTGCTCGCCGGTTCGCTGCAAGCGGTGAGTTTCTTCGACCATGGGGCGCCACTGACCAGGGCGCTACGGGGGTTACACAATGGCCGAACGCCGCACGGGGAACCGGCTTGCCGTACTGGACGGGCTGCGGTTGCTCGCCGCGTTGATGGTGGTTTTCTACCATTACGTCGCCCTGGCACGACCATGGGGTCACAAGACGGACACGATCTTTCCGACCGCCCATAAGGTGGCCCAGTACGGGTGGTTGGGTGTGGAGGTCTTCTTCCTGATCAGCGGCTTCGTCATTTGCATGAGCGTGTGGGGCCGCACGGTGGGCGAATTCGCCGTCTCCCGCCTGACCCGGTTGTTTCCGGCCTACTGGGTCGGCATCCTGCTCACCGCCGTGGTGGTGAAGATGTGGCCGGAGGTCACCTCCCTGCACGGCTGGGACACGGTGATCACCAATCTGACCATGCTCCAGAGCGGTAACAACACACCTCATGTGGATCCGGTGTACTGGACGCTCTTCGTTGAGCTGAAGTTCTACCTGATCATGGTCGTGGTGATGCTGTTCGGCGTCACCTACCGCAACTGCCTGGTCCTGTGCGGGGTATGGACCGCCGCGGCCGCTCTCGCCCCGGTCATGGGGACGCCGCTGCTCACGGCTTTCGCGATGCCGCAGTACGCGCCTTTCTTCATAACGGGCATCGCCTTTTACCTGATGCGCCGCTATCGGCCCAACGCGATCCTGTGGGCGATCGTGATCCTGCAGCTCCTGCTCGCCCAGCGGTATATCGACTACCGTCTGGCAACCAACCTCGGCAAGGCCGCAGCGGAGGTTCTGCCCACCTGGCCGGCCCGTTTGCTGATCATCGCTGCCTTCGCCGTCGTCGGCGCCATTGCGCTGGGCGTCTTCGACCGCATCCAGTGGAAGTGGCTCACCACGGCGGGGGCGCTCACGTACCCGCTCTACGTCATCCACATGAACATCGGCATGACGCTCATCCATCACTACCGGAACCGGATTCCGGCGCCGGTTCTGGTGGCTGCGGTGACCGCACTGATGTTGGTGGCCGCCTGGCTCATCCACCGCCTCGTCGAACGGCCCCTGGGGAAGTGGCTCCGCACCACGATGCGGCGCGGCATCGACGACGTCCGCCGAAACGTCACACCGCGCCGCCGCCATGCCCGACCTGTCACCGCACCGCCCGCGCCCACCGCGCCCCAGGACGACCGGGCGCTGTCGCCCGCGCGGGCACGGGATCCGGCCTGACGGCCGCCGGCCTGGCGCATCGTCCGGCGGCAACGCCTGCCGCCGCGGAGCGCCGGTTGCCCCTCGGCGTACCTGCCGACTGATCCGTCCCGGGACCCCGAACAGGCCGGGCACTCCGTTGAGGGCCCCGGGACGGACGGCCTGCGATCAGCCGCGCTCGAACGGCGAGCGCACCGGGAAGTACGCGCCGAGGAAGGCGCGCAGCACGCGGTCCTGCTCGTCGGCGGGCACCTCGGCGTCCGCCGACTCGCCTATGCAGAACACGCTGTGGCTACGGGTGGCCAGCATGCGGCTGAGCCTGGTGTGGTGGGTGTAGTCGCCGGCGTTGACGAACGAGCACGAGAGGGACGCCGGGGTGGAGCGACCCGTCAGGTAGCCGTAGTGGTGGTGCAGGGAGGACGCCACCGACAGATCTGTGGTCGCACGGAACCGACTGGCCGCGGTGGTCGCGATCTCCTCCGGGAACTTCTCGGCGATCTCCGCCATGACGCTGCGCCGCAGCGGGTGCGGGGCGTGCAGGAACCCATGCGTGGCGGTACGGCCGTACTCCCGCTGGAGCAGGCTGCGATTGTTCTTCGCCGCGGCGAAGTACCCCTCGTCGTCCTCGGAGAGCCGACTGGGCGGGACCGCGGTCGGCGAGCGGAAGAAGTGTGCCGTGCCGTTGCTCGCGAAGAACGAGCGCGGGGTGAGCGGACGCCCGAGGAAGACGTCGTCGTTGAAGTAGAGGAAGTGTTCCGACAGGCCGTCGATGCGGTGGAGTTGGCTTTCGATGGCGTGCGAGTTGAAGGTGGGCAGCAGTGTGGGGTCGTCGAAGATCTCGCGGTGGCTGACGACCTTGATGCCGGGCCGGGAGGTGTCCAGCCAGGACGGGGTCTGGTCGTCGGTGACGAGGTAGATGTTGCGCACCCACGGTGCGTACATCGCCAACGACCGTAGCGAGTAGCGCAGTTCGTCGCGGTTGCGGAAGCGCACATCGCCGCTGTCCGCACCGCCGTCGGCGAGTCCCGCGGCGCGCTTGGCGGCGTCGCGGCGCTCGCGCCACGCCGGATCGGTGTCGTCGACCCAGGTGTAGACGACGTCGATGGGGAAGGCGATGTCCCACATGAGATCGTCGGTGAAGGCGGCGACGGTCGGGTGGTCGCGCTCACCGACGCGGAGGGTCGCATCCGCTTCCAGCGACGGGAGCCGCGGGCCGAGCAGGGTGGAGCCGCGGGGCGTGCTGCGCCAGCCGGGCAGCTCCTCGTCCTCGGCGTTCTCGGTCCAGAACTCCACGGTGCAGCCGAAGGCGGGCCCGTAGCGCAGGGTGCGGCTCTCGGTGGTCAGCGGCTTGAAGACCCGCAGGCCCGCCACATCTCCGGCCTCGCGCAGCCGTTCGGCGAGTACGGCGCCGGGCGCGGCCCCGCGCGGGGTGATCAGTTCCGCATAGACGGGCTTGCCGTGGAGCTCGGCGGCGAGGGCCTCGAGGACCTGCGCGCGGCGCTCGACCTCGACGGCGACGCGGTAGGAGGTCCCGCCGTCGCGCAGCAGGACGTAGGGGATGCCGTGCGCGGCCAGTGCGGCGGTGGCGATCTCCAGGTTCCACTCGGCCATGCGCGGTGCGAGGACGTCGTCGCGCACCTCCGCCAGCCGGCCGGCGGAGCGCACGAGGGTGCCGGTGCGGTCCTGGGCCTGGAGCAGCACCTCGCGCGCCTTCTGCTCGTCGGCGGACCCGGAGAGCACGCTGATGGGCGCGGCCACGTTGAAGCTGCGGCTGCCGCCGGCCGCGATGCGGCGGGCCGTGCGGTCGGCGCGGTCGGCCAGCCGCCGGGGATCGTCGCGACGGGTCACCAGGCGCGTGAAGAGCTCCTCCCAGCGCGCGGTGATCTTCTCGGCCCCGAAGCGCTCGTGGACGCCCTCGCGGGCGGCCTTGCCGTACGCCCGCCGGGTCTCGTCGTCGCCCATCAGCTTGTCCATGGCGACGGCGAGGGAATCCTTGTCGCCGGCCGGGACGAGCAGGCCGTCGACTCCGTGCCGGACGATCTCGGCCGGGCCGGTGACGATGTCGTAGGCGATGACCGGCACACCGGCGGCGAAGACCTCCAGCAGCACGAGCGGAAACGCTTCGTTGCGGGAGGGCAGCAGCGCCAGACCGGCCTTGGCCCACTCCTGTTCCATATCGGGCGAACGGCCCAGGAGCTGGACGCGGTCGTGCAGGGCCAGGCCGTCGATGATGCGCCGCAGACGTACTTCCTGCGGTCCGTCGCCGAAGATCCGCATCGACCAGTCGGGGTACTGGTCGGCCAGGGTGGCGAACGCCTCGATGGCATGGTCGAGTTGCTTCTCCGGCGTCATGCGGGCGGCCAGCACGATGGTCCTGCCGTCCAGGTCGGAACGCGGCCGGAAGCCGCTGGGGACGGCGTTGGGGACGACCGCCAACTCGGGGGCGGTGGCGCCGAGCGAGTCGGCGAACCAGTCGTTGGTGCGCTCGGTCAGGGACACCAGCGCATCGATCCGAGGTGCGTACACCAGCAGCGGCTCACCGCTGACGCCGCGCAACTGGGAGGCGCGGTGCTCCTGGTGGACGGTGACGACGCGGGAGGGCACCAGTTCGGCCGCGGCGGCCATCAACGCGGGCGTGGTGGTGACCAGCACATCGGTGTCCAACGCGCCCAGCGCGGCGGTCATCTCGATGTCGGTGAGCCGGTCGAAGGTGGCCTCCCAGGCGGGCTTGATCAACTCGCTGGGAAGGGAGGTGAGCGTGCGGCACGCCTGCTCGTCCAGGCCGCTGTCGCGCACCGGACGGCCGTACGGGCCGGTGCGGTCGACGAGGTACCGGCGGGGAATCGCGCGCCCGGCGGTGAAGAACGGCTCCTCCCGGGTCTTGAGGACGCTCAAGACCTCCACTTCGTGACGCGGGGCCAGATGTGCCGCCTGGGTGTAGGCGGCCATCTCGGTGCCACCCATCTCGTCGCCCCAGGTGAGCAGGAACGTGATCTTCATCAGGCGGTTTCCTCGGTGGTGGTGAAGGGAGCACAGCTGACCGCGAAGGTGCCGGCCGCGGAGAGGTGGGCGTGCACGCGCAGCAACGCGCCGTCCTCCGTGGCGATCGTCCGGAACGGGGTGCGGAAGACCTTCTTCGGGCGGCGTACATCGGTCAGCCGACGCGCGATCTTGATGCGGGTCCGCCCGCGGCGCAACTGGAAGTCCCACATGCGCTGCGTCCGGACGTCGCACGTCATGGCGACGAGCGGGACGTCGAAGGCGAAGCGGTCGCCGTCCCAGGTGGGGTCGACGGCAACGACCGTTCCCGAGCCGCGGCGCACCGCCTCCACCGCGTACTCGCCGGGCGGCGGGCCGGCGGCGAGCAGGCGGCCGTGCACGGTGATCCGGTCCCAGCGCAGGTCGAAGCGGACCAGCTCGGCGTGCTCACGCGGTCCGGTCACCTTGAGCATGGCGTGGCCGTCGACGGACCGTACGGGCCGGAAGGTGGCACCGCTGGTCGCGCTGGGCGGGCTGGGGAGGGTGGGGCCGTCCGCGGCCGGTACGTCCGGCGCGGCGATCGCGTAGCGGATCCTCTGCCCGCCGGCGTCGAGCGCCGCGATGGTCAACCGCCAGATGCCGTCGTCGAGTCGGAGGCCGGGGACCGCGGGGTCGTCGTGCCGTGCGTGCCGCACCGGCGCCGTGGCGGTGAGCAGGAGCCGGCCGTCCGGCTGCGGCTCCCGTTCCAGGACGACGCTGTGCCGGCGGCCCCGGCGCTCCAGTACGAGGCGGGCCTCCGTCAGGTCCGCGGCACTCCCGGGCCAGGGCACCGCGAGGTTGAGGGTGCGGCCGGCGAGGACCGAGAGGTGGACCGGGCGGACGGCGGGCCGGGGGCGGGTGCGGGCGCCGAGCGCCGGAACGGTGTTGATCTGCTCCACGCGGCGGCGGATGCGGCCCGCGGTACGGCGGGCACGCTTGGCCGCCGCCACTGCATGGGACAGCAGGGCTTCACTCATGGCGCTTCGTCATCTCTCCTCTTGGCCCGGTGGCCGGCGCTCAGTGTCAAGCATGTGCATGGCGGCGGCAAAAAAATGCCCCGATTCACCGCCATCAAGTGATTTCCATCACTCACAACCCATGCATCCCTCTCGCCCGATTCGCCCTCTTCGGTGCCGGTGGTGCAAGATCACCTTAATGTTTATTTACGTTTCGTGCTAAAGGTAGTGTACTGGTAAAGTTACTTTTTCTGGCGCAAAACGGTCTTTGTGGCCGGGGGGCTCAAGACCGGGGGACTCAAGAGGGAATGAAGCAGATCGAGAGCGCGCGGCCCGCGGAGCAGAGCGCAGCAGGAGTCGGACGCCGGCACACGTCGCGCGCGGCCGGGGTGGTCCCCGGAGGCGACGGCGGGGTCAACACCGAGGCATCGCCCGTCGTCGCCGTCTACCGCAAGGTCGTGCCCAAGCGGATGCGGCGGGCGGTGGCCGGCCGGTACTCCCCCGAAATGCGGCGCAACGTCAAGCGGTTGGTCAGTGCCGCGGCGGTCGGCCGCAGCGTCCAGCGGGTGGGCCGCGCCGGCCTCGCCGCGCAGCAGCGTGTCCTGGTCGAGGCCGCACAAGGTGTCGTGCTGACCGTGGACGGCCGACCGCGGATCGCCTGCGTCGAGGAGCGACTCTCGCCCGAGACGGCCCGACGCGCCAACCTCGGCGCGGTCACCGCGGCCCTGGAAGCCGCCGACGTCGACCACTTCTGCGTCCGCGCCGAGACCGGCGGGACCACGGTGGCCGTCTCCGTCGAGGATCGGGGACGCGCGCTGCGTGCCCTCGCGGAGCTCTGCCGGACGCGTCCTGCGTACTTCGGCCCGCAGGGTGAGGACGGCGGGCGGGTCGTCCCCGCCTATCGGATCGCCGGTTGGCGGCGCTACGTCAAGGCCACGTCGCTGCGCCTGTTCTCGTACCGCACCGATCCGACCCGGCGCCTCGTCCTGGGCCCGGAGCACGGCTGCGACGTCGAGTTCTGGAAGCGCGAAGGCGACCGGCTGATCGCTCCGCGACGCAATTCCATCACGGAGTCCGTACCCGCCCAGGCCCCCTACCTCCGGGTCCCCATGGCCGACTTCACCGCCCCCCACGGGACGCGTGACGCCTCACCGGTGCGGGTGCGCACCCGTGAGGAGTTCACCGTGGCCGTGCCCCAGGACGTCACCTTCCCCATCGACGTCGTCTACACCTGGGTCGACGGCGCCGACCCCATGTGGCAGCGCCGCCGGGCCGAGTTCGCCGGCACGGCGTACCACGAGGAGGCGGCCAACGCCGCACGCTACGCCGACCACGAAGAACTGCGGTATTCGCTGCGGTCGTTGGCGATGTACGCACCGTGGGTGCGCAACATCTACCTCGTCACCGACGACCAGACCCCGTCCTGGCTGGACACCTCCCAGCCCGGCATCAAGGTCGTCAGCCACCGCGAGATCTTCGGCGACCCCACGCACCTGCCCACCTTCAACTCGCACGCCATCGAAAGCCAACTCCACCGCATCGACGGCCTGTCGGAACACTTCCTCTACTTCAACGACGACGTCTTCCTCGGTGCCGAGCTGACCCCCAGGGACTTCTTCCTCGCCAACGGGCTGACCAAGTTCTTCCCCTCGCCCGCCCTCGTCCCGCTCGGGCCGCCCTCGCCGGAGGACGTACCGGTCTCCATCGCGGGAAAGAACAACCGCGCGCTGATACGGGAACGCTTCGGCACGACCCCCGTACGCAAGATGCGTCACGTCCCGCACGCGCTGAGCCGGAGCGTCCTGGCGGAGATCGAGCAGGAGTTCGGCGAGCAGCACCGCCTGACGGCCGCCCAGCGGTTCCGCAGTGGTACGGACCTCTCCATTCCCTCGTCCCTCCACCACTACTACGCCTTCCACACCCGGCGGGCACTCCCCGGCGACGTGGAGTACGTCTACCTCGACGTCTCCCACCCCAACACGGCCAACCGGCTCGACCGGCTCCTCCTCAAGCGCGACAAGGGGGTGTTCTGCCTCAACGACACCCTCTCCACGGAGGACGACTTCGAGCGGAGCGCCGCATTGCTGCGCCCGTTCCTGGAGTCGTACTTCCCGGTGCCCAGCCGCTACGAACTACCCCGCTGACCCGCGAGAGAGCTCCTGTGCGACCACAGCCCACCCGCCGCGCCCTCGTCGCCGGCCTCGTCGCCCTCACCGCGGCGGGGTGCACCGGCGCCACGCGGACGGTCTCCCCGCCGTCCGCCAGACGCGGCGCGGTGGCCGCCGCGGAGGACGGCCGGAACGGCAGCCGGGTCATGCAGATACTCGCCCACCCGGACGACGACCTGTACTTCATGAACCCCGAGGTCCGGCAGACCATCGGGGCCAACGACCAGCTCGTCAGCGTCTATCTGAACTGCGGCGAGACCGGCGGCGTCAACAAGGTGCCGGGCCGGCCGCGGCCCGCGCCCAACCTCGCCGCGTACGCGGGCGCCCGCCGTCAGGGGCTGCGCCAGGCATACGCGCTCATGGCGACCGGCGATCCGCACGCGGGCTGGGGGATGCAGGCACTGGCCCTGCCCGACGGCACGCTCGTCGAAGTGAACACCCTGGCCGGCCACCCCGGCATCCAGCTGATCTTCCTGGGCGTGCACCAGCACTCCGGCACCGGGCCCGGCCGCAAACGCGGCCTGCCCGACCTGTGGGCGGACCCCACCATGGTCACCAGCACTCTGGTCAGCACGGGTTCTCCCGTGCGCCTCTCCCAGAAAGTCACCCGGTCCGGACTGATCGACGTGCTGGTCCAGCTCCTCGACCGGTACCGGCCCACGCTGGTGCGGACCCTGGATCCCGACCCGGACATGCAGGTGCACGACGCACGGCACCGGCGCCACCACGACCAGGCCGGCTACTCCGACCACCCGGACCACACGGCTGCCGCGCTCTTCACCTACGCGGCCCTCGCGCGCTACAAGGGCCCCGGCGACGGTCGCCTCCACGCCGTCATGGCATACCGCGGCTACTACAACGAGCGCTGGCCCGACAACCTTCCCGCACAGCTCGTCCGCGACAAGGCAGCGGCGCTCAACGCCTATGGCGGCGCCCCGGATTCCTGCGACTTCCCCGCCGGCTGCGGAGACTACGACGTCGGCCGGAACCGCTCCTACCGCACCGGCTGGCTGCAGCGCACCAGCCTGCGCCATCCCACCGCCGCCCCCCAGGTACGGCAGGCAGCCGACGGGCGGCTGACCGCGTTCGCCGTTCTCGCCGGGCAGGCCGTCAGATGGCAGGAGACCGGGCGGGGCAGCGGCACCTGGACGTCGCCGGAACCGCTGGGCGGCGACGGGCTGTTGCCGGGACTGTCCGCCACCCTCACCGAAGACGGCCGCTGGCAGCTGTTCGCCCAGCGCATCGCGGCCCTGGGGCCCAAGGCGCCGGACAACCGCCGCGAGATCGTCATGACCGAACAGCCCGTTCCGGGCGGTCCGTTCCGCGCCTGGACCTCGCTCGGTACCCCCGACGGGACGCCCGACCACGGCCGTCGGGTCGGCGGTCCCGTCGTGACCCGGGGCGCCGACGGGACGACGTGGCTCTTCGCCCGCAATTGGGCCAAGTCCGTCTCCGCCCGTCGACTGCACGGCGACGGTACCTGGGGCGACTGGACGGACCTGCCCGCCGCGGAGGTGCAGGAGGGGCTTGCGGTCGTCACCGACGGCAAGGGATGCGTCCATGTCTTCGGGTCGGGGCACAACACCGTCCACCACTGGCAACAGGAGTACCCCGGGGGGCAGTTCTTCCTCCGCCGCACCGGCCTGCCGAGCCCGGCTGATCCGCCCACCGCGCTGGCCCTGCCCGACGGCTCGCTCCTCCTCGCGTTCCGTGAGGCCAGGTCCGCCCGCCCGCTCGTCCACCGCCTTCCGGCCGGCGGCGGGGCCTGGCACGGCGAACGCGTCGGTCTGGTCGCCCGCGGATACGGGGTCCTCGCCTTGCACCCCACCGACGACGGCGTGCTCCTGGCCGCCCGCAACAACGACGGGACCACCAGCCTGGCCACTCTTGGCGCCGGGGCCGCCCCACGATGGCGGACCATCGGCGGTGCGGTGGTCGGTGCCGCCACCCTGGCCACCGATTCCGCCGGCCGTCCCGTCCTCGCCCGTCTGGCGCCGAACGCGACGCTGATGACCGCACGGGTGCCCCGAAACCGCCGCTGACCGGGAAGCCTGTGGGAGGAAGGCCGGACGCCGGAGATTCGGGCGCGCTCATTGCCCCGGCGTGCCCGGCCGTTTCGTCCGCCCCCTGTGCGCTCTGTGCGCCGGGCCGGGGGGTGGTGGGCGTGTCCGGGTGCGCAGCTCATCGTTCTCATCACACAAGCAGATCTCCATTCCTTGAGGAGCCTTGATGCGACGAGTTCTGACGGCAGTGGGTATGGCCGCGGCCGCGATGACGCTGGGGTCGGCTGCCGGAGCCCACGCCGCCGACGTACCGAAGACCCCGGACCTGGGCGGGCTGTCCAACGTGGACTCCGGCAGCCTGGGGAGCGCGGCGGACGGGGCCGTGCAGCAGGTGACGCACGTCGCGGGCGGGGCCCAGGGCGCGGTCGTCGACGAGGTGGTGCCGGCGGCGAGCAACGCGGTCGGCGGGGCCGCGGCGACGGTGACGCCGAAGGCGGCGGAGACGGCGGGGACGGCCGCCGGAACCACCGGGGAGCTGCTCGGTGCGGCGTCGCAGGCGGGCACCGCCGAGGGCGGACTGCTCGGTGGGCTGCCGACGGAGGGGCTGTCCGGGCACGGGAAGGGGAAGGGTCAGGGCCTGACCGACGCGCTGCCGGGGAAGGCGCTGACGGACGCGGCGTCCGGGGACACGCTGGGCGGCGCCCTGCCCACGAAGGGGCTGCCTTCGACGAAGCAGCTTCCGGTCAAGGGGCTGGCCGGTCTGGCCTGACGCGGCGGGATGCCGCCTGGGCCCCGCCCCGCCCCCGCCTGCTCAGGGGGCCGGGGCGGGGCCTTTGGTGTACGGGGAGGGGGCCGGGGTTGGTGGGTGGCAGTAGTCTCGTGGCTTCCCGGGCAGTGACATGAGGGGGCGCCGAGGTGCTGAAGCACTACTACCGGCTGGTGTATTGGAAGCGGCGGATCGGGCGGGCGTTGGGGTGGCACCGCCGGCCCGGGACGGGGGCGGGGGCAGGGTCGGGGTCGGCGTCGGGACCGCGCAGGGGGACGCCGTCCACGGGCGGGATGCGGGGGGTGTCCCGTGGGCTCGGGTGGCGGGACGGGCGGGTGCGTCGGCTGGTGCAGCGGGTGCGGCCGTTGCTGGTCTTTGTGGTGCTGGTGTTGATCGTGGTGTTGGCGTCGGCGCTGCTGGGGTGGCGGGACGACACCTTCGGTGCGGGGCACCGGGAGGGTGGGGTGACCGTCCAGCCGTCCGGGGGTGCCGGGGCCGAGGCAGGGGGCGGGGTGTTCACGGTGTCCTGTGGGCCGCGGGACGGGGCGTGTGCGGTGCGGCGAGGGGGAGAGGGCGGAAGCGTGGCGGGCGTCGGCTGAGTGGGCCCTCGTGGTGGGCCGTGTGGGGGCACGGCTTCGCAGGGGCGCCGGACGTGGTGCCTGTGGTTCAGGAGGGCTGTGCCTTGTCGTAGAGGTTTTTGGCGTCGGTACCGAAGTACGGGCCGAACATGGTGCTCGGCAGGAACTGGTAGCCGAAGCTGTTCACCGAGGACTGCAGGCCGGTGCCGGTTCGGGGGTTGAACGAGGTGAACCAGGGGCCGCCGCTGGAACCGCCGGTCATGTTGCACGGGAGGCCGTGGTCGGTGGAGAGCAGCGGGTCCTTGAGGGGCGTGCCGGAGCAGTAGGTGAGCTTGCTGCCGTCGTAGGGGGCGGCGGCGGGGTAGCCGAAGGCATATGTCCGCCTGCCGTAGCCGGAGTTGAAGGACAGGCCCTGGCCGCCGACGGTGTCGGTGAGCCGGCGGCCGCCGACGGGGGCGACGACCGCGGCGCCCACGTCGTAGTCGAGGTCCTCGCGGGCCGCCCACTGGGGGGTGGCGAGGGTCTTCGTCGCGCTCCATTTCCCGTACGGGGCCCGGCCGTCGTGGTAGCCGGGGACGAACACCCAGTGGGTGTGCCAGCTGCCCTTCAGCTTCACGCAGTGGCCGGCGGTCAGCACCGTGCTCCTGTTGGCGCTGGTCACCGCGTCGCCCGAGCAGGAGGCGGGGCGCCCCTGGTAGGTGAAGAAGACCCGGCCGGTGGTGTGGGTGACCGCGCCGCCGGCGGTCCAGGGGCCGCCGGTCTCGATTCCGGGGAGCAGGGGCGGCAGGGGCGGGAGCGACGGCGGCCCCGGCCTCGGCCCCGCAGGACTGCGTCCCCGCCGCGGTCAGGCGTCCGTCGCCCCCATGCGGGTGGCCGTGCCGCTGACGTGGGAGCGGGGGTCGCCGGGGCGCAGGTCGACGGTGAGGAGGCCGGGGCGGCCGAGGTCGTGGCCCTGGTGGAGGGTGAGGGTGGCGGGGGCGGTGGTCAGGCCCAGGGCGCGGGTGTACGCGCCGAAGGCGGCGGCCGCGGCGCCCGTCGCCGGGTCCTCCACCACGCCGCCGACCGGGAACGGGTCGCGGACGTGGAAGACCGTGTCGCTCTCCCGCCACACCAACTGAAGGGTCGTCAGGTCGAGGCGGCGCATCAGGGCGGCCAGGCGGTCGAAGTCGTAGACGAGCTTGGCCAGTCGCTCGCGGGTGGCGGCGCCGAGGACCAGGTGGCGGGCGCCGGCGTAGGCGATGCGGGGCGGCAGCGCCGGGTCGAGGTCGGCGGCCGGCCAGTCCAGCGCGGCCAGTGCCTCGGTGAGGTCGGCCGGGGCGATCGGCTCGATGCGCGGCTCGACGCTGGTGAGGGTGGCGCGCAGGGCACCGTCCTGCCGGGTGACGGTGACCGGGACCGGGCCCGCCTGGGTGGCGAAGACCAGGTCGCCGGGGCCCAGCCGCTCGGCCAGCGCGACCGCGGTGGCGACCGTGGCATGGCCGCAGAAGGCGACCTCGGCGAGCGGGCTGAAGTACCGGATGGTGAACGCCCGGCCGGGCTCGCCCAGGCCCTCGGGCGGCGCGGTGAGGAACGCGGTCTCGGAGTAGCCCAGTTCGGCGGCGATGGCCAGCTGGGCTGCGTCGTCCAGCCCGGTGGCGTCCAGGACGACGCCGGCCGGATTGCCCCCCGCGGGGTCGGCGGAGAAGGCGGTGTAGCGGAGGACCTCGGGGGTGCGGACGGTGTCCCCGGCGGCGGTTTCGGCAGTCATGATCGGGTAACCGTCCGCCGCCGCCCGGCTATTCCCGGGCGGCCCACGGCCCACGTGCACGCGGCCCACGGCACGCGGCCCACTGCCTGCGGTACGCGTCCCAGGGTGCGTCAGCCCCGACCGACGTAGGGCATGGTGGTCGCCATCACTGTCGCGAACTGCACATTGGCCTCCAACGGGAGCGTCGCCATGTGCACGACCGTACGGGCCACGTCGGCCGTGTCCATCACCGGTTCGACCTCGGTGCGGCCGCTGGCCTGGAGGATCCCGGTCTGCATCCGGCCGGTCATCTCGGTGGCCGCGTTGCCGATGTCGATCTGGCCGCAGGCGATCCGGTACGGACGGCCGTCCAGGGACAGTGACTTGGTGAGGCCGGTCATCGCGTGCTTGGTGGCGGTGTACGCGATCGAGTGCGGCCGCGGCACATGGGCGGAGAGGGAGCCGTTGTTGATGATCCGGCCGCCCTGCGGGTCCTGCTCCTTCATCGTGCGGAACGCGGCCTGGGCGCACAGGAAGGCGCCGTTGAGGTTGACGTCGACCACCGCCCGCCAGTCCTCGTAGGAGAGTTCCTCCAGCGGGACCGGCGGGCCGAACGCGCCGGCGTTGTTGAAGAGCAGGTCCAGCCGGCCGAAGCGGTCGCGGAGCGCGGTGAACAGGGCGGTGACCTCGTCGGGGCGGGTGACGTCGGTCGGGACGGGCAGCACGGCGGGGCCCTCGATGCCCGCGTAGCCCACCTGGCGGGAGGTCTCCTCCAGCGCCTCGGCGCGCCGGCCGGCCAGCACCACCGTCCAGTTGTCGGCGGCCAGTGCCAGCGCGACCGCCCGGCCGATGCCCGAGCCCGCGCCGGTGACCAGCGCCACCCGCCGGCCCGCCGCGCCGTCCTCCCGGGCCTCCTGGGGCACCGGAGCCGTCCGCGGGGTGCGGCCCCGGGAGGCAGGTGCCGGGAGGGTCGGCCGGGCCGCGGTGGCGGTGCCGCCCACCTGCCCGGCCCGTGCCACCGGTGTCGCCTGTGCCGACCCTGCCCGCTCTGCGTCATATGCCATGGCGGCAGCGTAATGGCGGACGGGGTGCGAACCGGGCGCGAATCGGGCGCGAGCCGGGCGGTACCGCCAGCAGCCGCGGACCGGGCGGCAGTTGACGGCGGGGACGGGCACGGGTCCTTCCGATCCCGACCCCAGCCCCTCCGGCGGACGTAGGACCTCCCACCTCCAACCCGCCCCAAGGCCCTACGACCAAAGACCCCCCTCCGCACGCCCCCTGCCGTGCGGCCCGCGTGCCACGATGGTGGCCGCCATCACCGAATCATGGAGACGCTCATGACAGAGTCCGGTGCCCCCGCCGCCGAGGCCCGGGACGACAGACCCGAACGACCCGCCATATCCGGGCGGGACGCGCCCGCGGCACCGGTCGCCGCCCGCCGCACCAGCCTGCTCGTCACCCTCGTCCTCGGCGGGCTCACCGCGGTCCCGCCGCTCTCCATGGACATGTACCTGCCGGCGCTGCCGCAGGTCACCGCCGCCCTGCACAGTCCGGCCGCCACCGTCCAGCTCACCCTCACCACCTGCCTCGCCGGCATGGCCCTGGGGCAGATGATCGTCGGCCCGATGAGCGACAAGTGGGGCCGCCGCCGGCCGCTGCTCGTCGGCATGGTCGTCTACGTGCTCGCCACCGCCCTGTGCGCGGTCGCCACCGACGCCGAGGTCCTGATCGGTTTCCGGCTGCTCCAGGGACTGGCCGGCGCGGCCGGCATCGTCATCGCCCGGGCTGTGGTGCGCGACCTGTACGACGGGGTGGCGATGGCCCGTTTCTTCGCCACGCTGATGCTGATCTCCGGGGTGGCGCCGGTGGTCGCCCCGCTGATCGGCGGCCAGATCCTCCGGGTCACCGACTGGCGCGGGGTCTTCGTGGTGCTGACCGTGGTCGGGCTGCTGCTCACCCTCCTCGTATGGCGCCGGCTGGGCGAGACGCTGCCGCCGGAGCGCCGGCAGCCGGGCGGCCTCGGTCCGGCCCTGCGCACCATGCGCGACCTCCTCGCCGACCGGGTCTTCTCCGGCTATCTGCTGGTCGGCGCGTTCGCCTTCGCCGCGCTCTTCGCCTACATCGCGGCCTCGCCGTTCGTCGTCCAGGCCATCTACGGCGCCTCCCCGCAGACCTTCAGCCTGCTCTTCGGCCTCAACTCCGTCGGGCTGGTCGCGGTCGGCCAGATCAACGGCAAGCTGCTGGTCGGCCGGGTCGGCCTGGACAAGGTGCTGGGCACCGGGCTGGCGCTGGTCGCGCTGGCCGGCGCGGCCCTGCTGCTGATGTCGGCCGGGGTCTTCGGAAAGGCCGGGCTGGTGCCGGTGGCCGCGGGGCTGTTCGTGCTGATGTCGTCGATGGGTCTGGTGATGCCGAGCACCAACACTCTGGCGCTGCTGCGCACCCCGCACGCGGCCGGCTCCGCCTCCGCGCTGCTGGGCACCTCGACCTTCCTGCTCGGCGCGGTGGCCTCGCCGCTGGTGGGGATCGCCGGCGAGCGGACGGCCGTTCCGATGGCGGTCGTACAGCTGTCGTGTGCCGTTCTCGCGCTCGTGAGCTTCCTGGGAATGTGCCGTCCGTGGCAGCGTAAGAGGGAAGGCGTCGCCGGCGAGAGGACTGGGCTCTGAACGCACCGAACGCACCGAGACTGCGGCCCGGCACGCCCGCCGAGGCGGGACTGCACCCCGCCTGGACGGAGCGGCTGGTCAGTGGCGTGCGGGCACTGCCCGAGGGCCTTCCTCCGTGGTGCCCCGGCGCGGTGGTGCTGGCCGGCCGGGGCCCGGTGGTGGCGGCCGAGGCGGCGACCGGCTGGGCGGTGCGCTACCGCGCGTACGACCCCGACCGCGACCGGGGTGTGGACCTGCCCCGCGACCGGTGGGAGCCGATGCGGATCGGCACGGTCTTCGATCTCGCCTCGCTGACCAAGCTGTTCACCGCGATCGCCGCCGTCCAGCAGGTCGAGCGCGGCCGGCTGGCCCTCGACGCACCGGTCGCCGCCCACCTGCCGGCCTTCGCCCCCGGCATCACCGTCCGCGATCTGCTCCGGCACACCTCCGGCCTCGCGCCCGAGCTGCCCTTCTACGCGCACCGGGACGGGCCCGACCTGCTGGCGCCACTGTGGGCCGAGGCGGCCGCGCCCTGTGGCCCGTACGGCGTTCACCGCTACTCCGACCTCAATCTCATCGCCCTCCACCTCCTGCTGGAGCGGCTCACCGGCCGCCGCCTGGACGCCCTGGTCCGCGACGGCATCACCGGCCCGCTGGGCATGACCAGCACCTGCTACGGCCCGCTGGCGCCGCAGGGCGTGGCCGCCACCGAGGACCAGCGGCGGCCGTGGGCCAAGGCGGACCGGGGGCTGCTGCGCGGCGAGGTGCACGACGAGAACGCCTGGGCGCTCGGCGGCGTCGCCGGGCACGCGGGCGTGTTCTCCACCGCCCAGGACCTGGCCGTGCTGTGCCGGACGCTGCTCAACGGCGGCGCGTACGGCACCGCCCGGATCCTCGGGCCGGCCGCGGTCGCCGCCCTGCTCGACCCGCCCGGCCTCGGATTCGCCGTCGACCAGCCGTACTTCATGGGCGAACTGGCCGGCCGGGGCGCGGCCGGGCACACCGGCTTCACCGGCACCAGCCTCGTCCTGGACCGTGCCACCGACAGTTTCCTGGTGCTGCTCGCCAACACCGTCCACCCCCGGCGCCGGACCGGCGGCAGCGCCCCGCGGGCGGCGGCCGCGACCCGGCTGGCCCGCGCGGTGAGCGCCGCCCCGGGCCGGCCCTGACGCCGCGGGGCAGGCGGGACTTCGGACTCACTCATCTAGACTTTCCGGAATGCACGACGAACTGCGCGCCGCCCTGGCGGGCCTGCTCGACGGCCTGCCGCCCAAGCAGGCCGCGCAGGCCGTCGAGCGGCTGATCGCCAACTACCGCGGCCGCACTCCCACCGACGCCCCGGTGCTCCGGGACCGCGGCGACGTCGCCGCGTACGCCGCGTACCGCATGCCGGCCACCTTCGAGGCGGTCCGGGCCGCGCTGGCCGCCTTCGCCGCCCGCGTCCCCGACTGGTCCCCGGCCACCCACGTCGACGTCGGCGGCGGCACCGGCGCGGCCACCTGGGCCACCGCCGCCACCTGGGACGGCCCGCGCAGCACGGTCCTGGACTGGGCGCAGCCCGCGCTCGACCTGGGCCGCGAACTGGCCGCCGGGATCCTGCCCGACGTCACCTGGCGCCGGCAGGCCCTGGGCGACGGCCTCACCCTCCCCGAGGGCACCGACCTGGTCACCGTCTCCTACGTGCTGGGCGAGCTGCGGCCCGAGGACCGCCGCGCGGTGGTCGCCGCCGCGGCCGCCGCCCGGGCCGTCGTACTGATCGAACCGGGCACCCCGGAGGGCTATCTGCGGCTGCGCGAGGCCCGGGAGCAACTGGTCGCCGCCGGACTGCGGATCGTCGCGCCGTGCCCGCACAGCGCTGCCTGCCCGATCGTCCCGGGGCAGGACTGGTGCCACTTCTCCGCCCGGGTCAGCCGCTCCTCGCTGCACCGCCAGGTCAAGGGCGGCTCGCTGGCCTACGAGGACGAGAAGTTCGGCTATGTCGCCGCCACCCGCCTGCCGGCCGAACCGGCCGCGGCCCGGATCGTCCGCAAGCCGCAGATCCGCAAGGGCCAGGTGCTGCTGGAGCTGTGCACCGCGGACGAGGCCCTGCGCCGCGACACCGTCACCAAGCGGCACGGCGCCGCCTACCGCGAGGCCCGCGACGCGGCCTGGGGCGACGCCTGGCCGCACTGAGGCCGGTCCCGGGGCCGCGGCCGCCCGCCGCCCCGGGGACCGGATCGCGTCAGGTGCTCCGGGTCCGTTCCCGCATCTTCTCCAGCAGTTCGCGGCGCTGTCGCTGCGCGTCCTGCTGCCCGGCCGCGCCTCGGCCGCGGTCGCCCGCACCGCGCAGCGCACCCCGCGAGAGCTTGTTGCGGGCACCGCCGATTCCCAGCATTCCGCCGGCATTTCCCTTGCTCATGAGGTGAGTTCCTTCCTGTGGGACCGGTGGGCGGCGCGGGGCCCGGACGTGCCGTGTCCCCGCACCCCGATCGAGACGCTTCGTCTCGTTCGGCGTGCCCTCATCCTGGGGCGAGACGCTCCGTCTTGTCAAGACGATACGTCTCGCCTCCTGCTGGCTACACTCCCACCATGGCCAACAAAGCAGCCCCCGACGCTCCCCCTGGCTCCGCCGGGGGCACCCCCACCCGCCGCTACAGCGAACGCTCCCGCCAGGCGATCTTCGAGGCCGCCCTCGCCCTGGTCGGCGAGGTCGGCTACGAGAAACTCACCATCGAAGGCATCGCCGCCCGTGCCGGCGTCGGCAAGCAGACCATCTACCGCTGGTGGCCCTCCAAGGCCGCCGTCCTCCTCGACGCCTTCGGCTCCGTCGTCGACGCGTACGACCAGGAGGGCCTGCCTGACACCGGCGACCTCGCCGCCGACCTCAAGTTCGTCCTGCGCGCCACCGCCGACGAGTTCAACGACGCGGCCTGGCAGGCCCCCTATCGCGCCCTGGCCGCGGCCGGCGCCAACGACGAGGAGCTCTCCCGCACCTTCGTCGGCCGCCTGATGGAACCGGGCACCCGGGTCTACATTGACCGGCTCCGGGCCGCCCGGGACGCCGGCCAGCTGGACCCCGACACCGACCTCCGGATCGCCGCCGAGATGCTGCTGAGTCCCTTCTCACAGCGCTGGCTGATGCGCACCGGGGAGCTGACCCACGAGTTCGTCGACACCCTCGTCGACCAGGTGCTCCGCGGTCTGCGCCCGCGAACCTGACGTCCGGGGCGGACGGGCGGCGTTGGCGTGAAATGCCCTGTTCGCCCGTACCGCGTTCACCCCGGATCCGCACACCGGTCACCTGGGGCCCGGGATGGTGGCAGCATTGACCCCAGACCACCGCTCGAAGTGAGGGGATTGATGGAACGCAAGAGCAGGTTCTCCCAGTGGCTGCGCCGGCCGAGGAGCGGATCGGGCGGCGATACGGACACGGGATCGGCGGCCGCGCGCGGCCGCGAGGACCTGCTGATGGCGGCGGTCGACGCGGGCTTCCCGGTCGCCCCCGCCGCGCACCCCTCCGGCTACGGCTGTTCCTGCGAGCGCATCGGCTGTCCCACCCCCGGCCGCCACCCCATCTCCTTCGGCTGGCAGACCGTCGCCACCACCGACCGCGACAAGGTCGCCGCCTGGGTCCGCACCCTCCCGCAGGCCAACTTCATCACCGCCACCGGCATGGCCCACGACGTCCTCGACGTCCCCGTGGAGGCCGGCCGCAGCGCCCTCGGCCGGCTGGACGCGGCCGGTGTCGACGTCGGCCCGGTCAGCCTCAGCGGCGCCGGCTTCGGCGACGGCCGGATGCTCTTCTTCACCGCCACCCGCGGCACCCCCGACGACGAGGACGAGTGGTGGCCGTGCGAGCTGGACTGCCATCCCGAGACCCTCGACGAGCATCCCGGCTTCCGCTGGCACTGCCGCGGCAGCTACGTCCTCCTGCCGCCCTCCGCCCTCCCCGGCGACCAGCCCGCGGTGACCTGGCTGCGCGGCCCCGAGCTGCCGCTGCCGGACCCGCTGACGCTGCTGGCGGCCCTCACCGACGCCTGCGCCGAGGTCGTCGACCACGAGGCCGACCACGAGACGTCGGCCTGGCCGATCGGCCGCTGACCACCGGACGGACCACGACGGACCAAGGGGCCGCCGGTCGCCCGACGGCCCCGTCCCCGGAGGTCTCTCCGGCGCCGAGGTCTCTACAACGCCTGCGCCGAGGTCTTCGCCTCGATCCGGTTCAGCACCTTGATCTTGCCGCCGGTGCCCTTCGCCGGCACCGTCACCGCCTGGCCCGACACCGTCGTGAACGCCATCCGCGACGTCTTCTTCACCGGCCCGTCCATGATCCCGCGCAGCTGCGCCGGCACCGTGATCATCAGGCCCTTGGAGACCGTCTTCAGCTGGTGGTAGACGGTCGAGAAGAACACCAGCGCACCGCCGTCCGTCGTCCGCAGCGCCACCGGCGGCAGGTCCGACGCCTGGTCCTCCCACTGGATGCGGGCCCCGGGCTGGTTGGCCTGACCGGCGCGCCAGGCGCGCAGCTGGTCGGTCTCGCTGCCGGAGGCGAACTGGCCGCCGTTACCGCTGCCGAGGTAGTCCGCGTACGCCCGGCTGAGCTTGCCCGGATCGACGGTCAGTCCCGAGGAGCCGTCCAGCGGCACCGGCTCCGCGTAGCCGCCGGTGATCTTCAGCTCGGGAGCGGAGTTGCCGGGGAAGGTCGCGAAGTACACCGCCCGCCACCGCGCCTTGATGCTGTCCCGGCTGAAGACCAGGTACCAGCGGGTGTTCTCGCCGCTGCGGTCCCGGCGGTTGCTGAGCGCGTCCCCGATGAAGTACTTCGGCCAGCCCTTCTGCTTGGGCACGGTGAAGTGGGCGTCGGTGAACGACAGCGGGGTGAAGCCGGGGTTGCCGTGGGGCCGGACGCCGTGTGCGGCCTTTATCTGCGCCTGGTCGATGGCGAGCAGCGCACCGGCCTCGAACGAGGCGTTCACCGTGGGATCCAGCGTGCGGTTGGCCTTGTTGAAGCCGTCGGTGAAGCGTTTGAGCGCCTTGGCGGCGTCGGCGTGCGACACCGCGGGCAGCACCTCGCGCTCGCCGTGCACCGTCATGCATCCGCTCAGCAGCACCAGCGCGGCTGCTGCCGACGTCACTGCTGCGGGCACCCGGAACGGCGACCTGCGTGTCATGGGGCTCGGGCTCCTTCGGGGCGTCCGGGGCGGACGCGGGCCGCCGGGGTGGCACGGATTCGGCGCAACGATACCCGGTGACCCGCGGCGCGCGTGGGGGTCGGGGTGGCGTTCGCCCCCGGCCCGTGACCGGCGGGGCGTACGGCGGACAATACGGGGATGACCGAGCCGAACGAGGTGCACGAGGTGCACGACGACGACCGCCCCGGCGTGGAGTTGCTCCGGGTCTTCTGCGGACCGGACGGTGACGGGGGCAATCCGCTGGCCGTCGTCCTGGACGGTGCCGCCCTCCCCGACCCGGCCGACCGGGCCGCCCTCGCCGCCGAACTCGGCTACAGCGAGACGGTGTTCCTCGACCCGGCCGCGCCCGGCGACGATCCGGACCCCGCCGCCGTGGACATCCACACCCCCAGCGTCCGCCTGCCGTTCGCCGGGCACCCCCTCGTCGGCCTCGCCTGGCTGCTGCGGAGCCTGGGCCGGCCGGTGCGGTCGCTGCGGCCGCCGGCCGGCGTCGTCGGCGTCCGCCACGACGGCGACCTGGCGTGGGTGCGCGCCCGTGCCGACTGGGTCACCGCGCGCCGCACCGAGCGGTACGACTCGGCCGCCGAGGTGGACGCGCTGCCCGCGCCGCCGCCCGGCGAGGGCTGGCTCTACGCCTGGGCCTGGCAGGACGAGGCCGCGGGCACCGTGCGCGCCCGGGGGTTCCCGCGGCGCGGCGACACAGTCGTCGAGGACGAGGCCACCGGCGCCGCGGCTCTGCTGCTGACGCACCAGTTGGGCCGTGCCCTGGACATCCGCCAGGGGGCCGGCTCGCAGTTGCTGACCCGGCCGTGCGCCGACGGCACGATCGAGATCGGCGGCCGGGTGCGCGCCGGGGTGCCGGACGCGCCGTGACCGGTGGCCGGGCCGGGGCGCGGGTGTCGCGCCCCGGCCCGCCGCCTCACGCGGTGTGCGGGAACTCCTCGGCCAACTCCCGGAAGACCGCGCCGTTCAGCGCGAACGCGCGCCGGCACTCGTCGATCACCCGCTGCTTCTCCAGGTCGTCCAGCGGCAGCCCGTCCAGCAGCTCGCGGTACTCCCGCTTGAAGGCGGCGGGGTTGCCGATGTCCGTGAAGACGTAGAACCGGACGCCGTCGCCCTTGCGCGTGAAGCCCCAGGTCTTCTCGGCGGTGCCGCGGATGATCTGGCCGCCGGAGAGGTCGCCCAGATACCGGGTGTAGTGGTGGGCGACATAGCCGGCCGGCCAGCTGCGGGCGCACTCGGCTATGCGCTCGGCGTACGCGGCGGTGGCCGGCAGCGGCGCCAGGCCGGTGCGCCAGCCGGGGCCGCCGAGGTGGGCGAGGTCGCGTGCCAGCTCGGCGGTGCGGGCCAGCTCCGGGCGGAGGAAGGGGCCCGCGACCGGGTCCGTGGCGAGCCGCTGCGGGACGTCCTCCAGCGCGCGGTAGACGAACCACAGCTGCTCGGTGTAGCGGCGGTACGCGGCGACGCCGAGCCGGCCGCCCAGCAGGTGG
Organism: Streptomyces sp. MspMP-M5; assembly: GCF_000373585.1. GTDB lineage: Bacteria > Actinomycetota > Actinomycetes > Streptomycetales > Streptomycetaceae > Streptomyces. Next base: position 20,115 of record NZ_KB891888.1, on the reverse strand, counting down.
CCCATGAACGGGGAGTTCTCGGCCTCGGTGTGCTGTGCGTGGGACGCCGTGCGGATGGCCGTCGAGAAGGACGGGGCCTCCTCCTGCCCCAGCGGGGCCGGCGGTTCGGGGGAGGACGGGGTCGGGCGGGACGCTTCCAAGGCGGGCCTCCGGGGGACCGGGAGAGCGCGGACAGGAGTCGTGCGACGCGCGGTGGGGCGGCGGGAACAGGCCGTGACGGATGCGTGACGGATACGCGCAGCTATCAGGTCGGGATCACCTCACTACGCAGGGCGGGCCCTGGTCAACCTGTTCCCGACAACCTGTCGGTAAAAACGCTACTCCCGTCCGGATCAGGGCAGCGTAAGGATCTCCGCGCCGGTCTCCGTGACCACCAGCGTGTGCTCGAACTGTGCGGTCCGCTTGCGGTCCTTGGTCACCACCGTCCAGCCGTCCTCCCACATGTCGTACTCGTACGTGCCCAGCGTCAGCATCGGCTCGATGGTGAACGTCATGCCGGGCTTGATGTCGGTGGTGTGGTGCGGGCTGTCGTAGTGCGGGACGATCAGGCCGGAGTGGAAGGACGAGTTGATCCCGTGGCCGGTGAAGTCGCGGACCACGCCGTAGCCGAAGCGCTTGGCGTAGGACTCGATGACCCGGCCGATGATGTTGATCTGGCGGCCCGGCTTGACGGCCTTGATCGCGCGGTTGAGCGACTCCCGGGTCCGCTCCACCAGCAGCCGCGACTCCTCGTCCACGTCACCGCACAGATAGGTGGCGTTGTTGTCGCCGTGCACGCCGTTGATGTACGCGGTCACGTCGAGGTTCACGATGTCGCCGTCCCGCAGGACGGTCGAGTCGGGGATGCCGTGGCAGATGACCTCGTTGACCGAGGAGCACAGGGACTTGGGGAAGCCGCGGTAGCCGAGCGTGGAGGGGTAGGCGCCGTGGTCGCACATGAACTCGTGGGCGACCCGGTCCAGTTCGTCGGTGGTCACGCCGGGCGCGATGTGCTTGGCGGCCTCCGCCATCGCCTGGGCGGCGATCCGGCCGGCGATCCGCATCCGCTCGATCGTGTCGGCGTCCTGCACCTCGGGCCCCGTATAGGGCGTGGGCGCGGGCTTTCCCACGTACTCGGGGCGGCGGATCGAGGCGGGGACGGGGCGGGTGGGGGAGATGTCCCCCGGGACAAGAAGCGACTGGCCAGACATGCCAGCGAGTGTATCCGCGGGCCGTCGGGCAGGATGGTGGCACGGGAGCCCAGCACAGGAGGCGGCGATGGCGCTGTTCAAACGGCGGACGGTCGGCAAACCGGGCGAGTGGTTCTACTGCCTCCGGCACGGGACGGTCGAGGAGGGGCCCCAGTGCCGCGCCGCCGACCGCTTCGGTCCCTATGCCACCCGCGAGGAGGCGTCGCACGCCATGGAGACCGCCCGCGAGCGCAACCTGGAGTGGGAGACCGACCCCAGGTGGCATGACATGGGCAAGGGCGGCAGCGGGGGCAAGAACGACGGCGGCGGGGGCGCCACCTAGACACACTCACCAGCGCGGGGGCGGTGGGGCTGCCAGGGTTTCGGCGAGGCGGGACAGGCGGTCGCGGAAGCGGCTGCGGTGCCGCGGCGCGGGCCGGCTGTTCTCCCCGGCGGCGGCGCTGACGAGGTGCTGGACGGTATCCAGGTCGAGGTCGGCGGGCCGCGGGAGGTCCGGGGCGTCCCGGGCGCCGGGGCCGGCCGGTGCGGCCGGTGTGGCCGTGGCGTCCTCCGGCGGCGGGGCGGCGGTCAGCGCGTCGTGGGCCAGGGTGTGCAGATCGCGGTCGCCGGAGCCCAGCGCGAGCACCGTGGCGCCGTTGCGGCGCGCGTCGTGCACCCGCTCCAGCAGCCCGCCGTCCGGCGGCTCCGGCGTCACCACCAGCAGCGTCGCGCCGCGCCCGGCCGCCGCCAGCCGCCCCGGGCCGACCGCGAGGTGCGCGGGCGCCCCGGCGGGGATCCGGTGGCGGACGAGGGTGGGCGACAGCTCCGGCAGGCCCGACCAGGCCGCCTCGTCGTCCAGGTGGGCGGCCAGGTGCCAGGGCTCGTAGCCGGCGGTGCCGACCAGCAGCAGTCCGCCGCCGTGCGGGGCGACGGCGGCCCGCAGCGAACCGGCGAAGCGGCGGGTGGCCTCGATCCACTCGGTCCCGGCGAGGACCTCGCGCAGCAGGGCGACGCGTACGGCATCCATGGCGCGGCATGGTGCCGCATGGTCGGGCCCGACGGGGGCCGGAGCGGGCGGTGTCACTCGTACGGGGGGTGCGGGGCCGGGAGCAGCCCCGCTTCGGTCAGCCGACGTCCCACCTCCGCCACCGACTCCTCGCTCAGCGGGATCTGTGGCAGGGCGGTGTCGCGGTGGGCGATCACACCGAGCAGGTGGAGCGCCGCCTTGAAGCCGCCGAGGGCGGAGGAGCCGCGGCCCATCTCGTCCTGCGGGCCGGTGTCGGTGAGGTCGAAGAGGGCGACCAGCCGCTCCTGTTCGGCGGCCGCCCGGGGCCAGTCGCCGGCCCGGGCGGCGTCGTGGAGCCGTACGTAGCCGGCCGGATCGACGTTGCCCAGGCCCGGGACGATACCGTCGGCGCCCGCCAACAGGGCCGCGTCCGCGGTGAGTTCGCCGCCGCTGAGGACGGCGAAGGCGGGCGCCGGGCCGGTGCGCCGGGCGGTGCGGCCGCCGAGCCCGACCAGCAGCCGGCGCAGCGAGGCGTCGTCGCCGCTGGAGTCCTTGAGTCCGGCCAGGGTGCCGTCCTCGGCCAGGGCGCGGATCAGGGCGGGGGAGAGCCTGCCGGGCACGGAGACCGGGATGTCGTAGGCGATCAGCGGCATCCCGGTGGCGTCGCGCAGCCGCCGGAAGTGGGCGGCGATCTCGCGGGGGTGGGTGCGGACGTAGAAGGGGGCGGTGGCGACCAGGGCGTCGGCGCCGAGCGCGGCGGCGGTCCGGGCGTGCTCCAGGACGCGGGCGGTGGTGGTGTCGATGACCCCGGCCAGGACCGGGACCCGGCCCGCGGCCGCGGTGACCACCGTTTCCAGGGCGGCGGCTCGCTGACGATCCGTCAGGTAGGCGGTCTCGCCGGTGGAGCCGAGGGCGAACAGGCCGTGCACCCCGGCGTCGAGGAGGCGGCGGACCAGGCGGGTGAGGGAGGCGGTGTCGACCTCGCCGTGCGGGTCGAGCGGGGTGCAGACCGGTGGGATGACGCCGTGCAGCGGGGCGGTGAGTGCCATGAGGGCTCCAAGGGCTGCGCTGAGCTGGGACATCGGACATGGGATGTCCGATATCGCGGTTCACAATAGGCGTGCGCGCAGGTACCCGGTCAAGGAGTGCCGCCCCGGCGGCGGCCGAACGGGGCGGCGGCGCGCGGCACATGAGGTGCGGGAGACGGAAGAGGGCGATGGGGATGGCGCGAGGCACGATGTCCGAGGACGTCCAGGCACGGATCAAGCAGCTGATCCTGGATCGCGGGCTGACGCCGGGCGACCCGCTGCCCACCGAGACCGAGCTGGTCGCCCTGCTCGACGTCAGCCGCAACTCGGTCCGCGAGGCGCTCAAGGCGCTCCAGGCCATGCGGATCGTCGAGATCCGGCACGGCTTCGGCACCTACGTCGGCGCGCTCAGCCTGGAACCGTTCGTCGAGGGCGTCGCCTTCCGGGCCGCCGTCCGCCACCACCAGGGCGAGCCCAGCCTGTACGAGCTGATGGAGGTCCGGGAGGCCCTGGAGGCGGGGCTGATCGGCGCGGTGGCGCGCGGCCTGCCGGAGGCGGACCTCACGGTCCTCAAGGGGCTGGTGCAGCGGATGGCCGAGGAGGCGCGCGGCGGCGAGGTGCTCAGCGCCACCGACCGGGCCTTCCACCTCGCCCTGTACCGGTCGCTCGGCAACCATCTGCTGAGCGAGGTGCTGGACGCGTTCTGGGCGGCGCTGCGCCGGGTCCGCGAGGACCTCGCCGACGTCCGGCCGGACCCGGAGGTGACCTACCGCCAGCACGCGGAGATCGTCGACGCGCTGGAGGCGGGCGACGGGGAGCGGGCGGTCGCGGCGATGCACCGGCACTTCGACGGTATCCGGCGCCGGCTGCGGGCGCAGGGCGTGTCCTAGGTTCCGCCCGGCCGGGCGGACAGGGCCTGCCCGGCGGGCCGCACCGGGCGCGTCCGGCGGTCCGGGCCGGCCGGTGCGCCGCGTGCCCGCCGCGGCCCCGTCCGCCCCGTTCACCGGGATTTCATCCCGTGTCGCCGGTGTCGTCGCCGACACGGAAAAGCGTCATGTGGCGTGCCTTGACGGGCAGTTGGGGCCTTCTTATCGTCCGCAGGACAAGGGACGTCCTACGTCCCGCCCAGCTGAGGGGTGAGCCGACGGGTGACGGCAGCGCCCGCGCGACCCTCACCTTCCGCCGCATCCCCGCAAGGAGCCGGCATGACCAGCACAGACAGCCCCCGCGGCGGCGTCCGCCGGAGAACGGTCCTGGGCGGGGCGGCCGCCGCCGGCGCGGCGCTCGCCGGCTGCGGCAGCGGCGGCGACGGCGGCGGCGCGCCCCGGGAACGGAAGAAGGGCCAGAAGATCACCCTCACCTTCTGGTCCTGGGTGCCGGGCATCGACCGCCCCGTGGACCTGTGGAACCGCCGCAACCCCGACGTCCAGGTCAGGGTGGAGAAGGTGTCGGCGGTCAACGGCGAGCAGTACGCCAAGATGCACGCCGCGATCAAGGCCGGCAACCCGCCCGACCTGGGCCAGATCGAGTTCCCGGTGCTCCCCGGCTTCCTCCTGGACGGCGGGCTGCGCGACCTCGCCCCGCTCGGCGCCGCCCGGCACCGCGACAAGTTCTTCGCCTGGCAGTGGCGGCAGGCCGCCTTCGGCTCCGGCATCTACGCCGTCCCGCAGGCCAGCGGGCCGATGGGACTCTTCGTCCGCCAGGACCTCTTCGACCGGTGGGGCATCCAGGTGCCCCGGACATGGGACGACTACGAGGACGCGGCCAAGAAGATCCGCCGGCACGGCGCCTGGATCGAGACCTTCGCCCCCACCAACGGCAACCGCTTCGCCGGCCTGGCCTGGCAGGCCGGCGCCCGGTGGTACGCCACCCACGGCGACACGTGGATCGTGCACCTCGACGACGCCCCCACCCGCCGGGTCGCCGACTACTGGGAGGCGCTGGTCCGCGGGAAGCTCGTACTGACCATCCCGGACCGCCGGGACGCCTGGTACAAGGACCTCCAGACCGGCGCCGTCCCCGCCTGGGTGGGCGCCAGTTGGGGCGACGCCCTGCTGGCCGGCAACGCACCCGGCACCAAGGGGAAGTGGCGGGCCGCCCCGCTGCCCCAGTGGCGCCCCGGCGGCCGGGCCTTCGCCAACTGGGGCGGCTCCACCACCGCCGTCTTCGCCAGGGCCGGCTACCCCCGGGACGCCCTGGACTTCGCCGTCTGGCTCAACACCGACCCGCAGTCGCTCGCCCTGCTCATCAAGGGCGGCTACGGCTTCCCCAGCGCCAAGGCCGGCTACGCCGCCGGTGCCCTCGACGCCGACAAGGACTTCTTCGGCGGTCAGCCCTACAGCCGGGTCTTCGCCGACGCCGGGGCCCACGTGGACACCAGCTGGCAGTGGGGGCCGGGCGTGGACACCCTCTTCCAGCGGCTCGGCGACGCCTTCACCGACGCGCTGGCTGACGGCGGCTCGTTCCGCTCGGTGCTCACCCAGGTGCAGCGCCAGACCGTCGCCGACCTGCGGGACAAGGGCCTGAAGGCGGAGAGCGGCACATGAGCGGACACAGCGGGCCCGCGGCCGGGGCGGCCACCGCGCGGCGCCCGCGCCGGGCCGCGCACCGAACCGCGTACCGGACCGGGCGCCCCGGCCGCCGCAACGCCCGGGCCGCGGCCGGCTTCGTGCTGCCCTTCCTCGCCGTCTTCGCCCTCTGCTACCTCGCCCCCGTCTGCTACGCGGTGTGGACCAGCCTGCGGCGCACCACGCGCACCGGGCCGCTCGGCCTCGGCACGGAGCGCGAGGTGTTCGCCGGCCTCGCCAACTACGCCCAGGCGCTGGCCGACGACCGGTTCCTGGCCGGCTTCGGCCGGGTGCTGCTCTTCGGCGCCGTCCAGATCCCGCTGATGACCGTGCTCGCCACCGCGCTGGCGCTGCTCCTGGAGAGCGCCGCCGCCCGCTGGGTCTCCTTCTTCCGCGGCGCCTTCTTCCTGCCCTACGGGGTGCCCGGGGTGATCGCCTCCATCCTGTGGGGCTTCCTCTACGTCCCCGGCCTCAGCCCGCTGGTGCGGATCGCCCAAGGAGTCGGCTGGGACGTCGACTTCCTCTCCCGCGGCAGCGTGCTGTGGTCCCTGGCCAACATCGTCACCTGGCAGTTCACCGGCTACACCATGCTGGTGCTGATCGCCCAGCTGAAGTCCGTCCCCGGCGAGCTGTACGAGGCCGCGCGGATCGACGGCGCGAGCGGCTGGCAGGTGGCCCGCCACCTCAAGCTCCCGCTGCTCCGCCCGGCGCTGGTGCTCACCACCGTCTTCAGCATCATCGGCACCCTCCAGCTCTTCGCCGAGCCGATGGTGCTGCGGCCGCTCACCTCCTCCATCGACTCCGGCTACACCCCCAACCTGCACGCCTACAGCGAGGCGTTCGTCGGCGGCAACCAGCACCGGGCGGCGGCCGAGGCGGTGCTGCTGGCGCTGGTGGCGTGCGCGGCCTCGTTCGGCTTCCTGCGGGCGGCCGGCGGGCGCGGGAAGGACCGCCGATGAGCAGCCGGGTCCCGGTGCGCCACCGGATCATCACCAGCTCCCTGCTGGCCGTCGCCGCGCTCTACTTCCTCGCGCCCGTCTACTGGCTGGCCGTCTCCGCCACCAAGGACAGCGCCGACCTCTTCGGCACCTTCGGCTTCTGGTTCTCCGACCACCCGCGGCCGCTGGCCCACCTCGCCGCCGTCCTCACCTACGACCACGGCGTCTACGTCCGCTGGTTCGCCAACTCCCTGCTCTACGCCGGCGCCGGCGCGGTCTGCGCCACCCTGCTGTCCGCCGCGGCGGGCTACGCGCTGGCCAAGTTCCCGTTCCGGGGGCGGGAGGCGGTCTTCGGCCTGGTGCTGGCCGGGGTGCTGATCCCGTCCACCGCGCTGGCCCTGCCGCTGTACTTCCTGTTCAGCGCGCTGGGCCTGGCCGACACCTACGTGGCGGTGCTGATTCCCAGTGTGGTCAGCCCGTTCGGGGTCTATCTGTGCCGGATCTACGCGGCCGCCGCGGTGCCGGACGCGCTCCTGGAGGCGGCCCGGATCGACGGCGCGGGCGAGGCGCGGATCTTCGCCGGGCTGGGGCTGCGGCTGATGGGCCCGGCGCTGGTCACCGTCTTCCTGTTCCAGTTCGTCCACATCTGGAACAACTACTTCCTGCCGCTGGTGATGCTCTCCGACTCCGGCCTCTACCCGGTCCAGTTGGGGCTGACGACGTGGCTGGGCTACGCGGACCGGCAGCCGGTGCTCTACCAGTACACGGTCGGCGGCGCGCTGCTGTCCGTACTGCCGCTGATGGTCCTGATGACGGTGCTCCAGCGGTACTGGCGCACCGGGCTGACCGAGGGCGGCGTCAAGGCGTGACCGCGCGCCCGGCACCGCACCCGGGCGTGACAGTATCGCTGTCATGACTACTTCCGACGCTGCTGCCACCCCGGCCGGGTCCCCGGCCGAGCCCTCGTCCACCGCCGCCAAGCCGGCCGCCCGCGACCCCTGGGACCTGCCGGACGTCTCCGGCCTGGTGATCGGCGTCCTCGGCGGCACCGGCGACCAGGGCCGCGGCCTGGCCTACCGGTTCGCCCGGGCCGGCCACAAGGTCATCATCGGTTCCCGGGCCGCCGAGCGGGCGCAGGCCGCCGCGGACGAGCTGGGTCTGGGCGTCGAGGGCGCCGCCAACGCCGACTGCGCCCGGCGCAGCGACGTGGTGATCGTCGCGGTGCCCTGGGAGGGCCACGCCAAGACCCTCCAGGCGCTCCGCGCGGAGCTGGCCGGCAAGCTGGTGATCGACTGCGTCAACCCGCTCGGCTTCGACAAGAAGGGCGCCTACGCGCTCAAGCCCGAGGAGGGCAGCGCCGCCGAACAGGCCGCCGCGCTGCTGCCGGAGTCCCGGGTCACCGCCGCCTTCCACCACCTCTCCGCCGTCCTGCTCCAGGACCCGGCCATCGCCGAGATCGACACCGATGTGATGGTGCTCGGCGAGCGCCGCGCCGACACCGACCTGGTGCAGGCGCTGACCGCCCGCATCCCCGGCATGCGCGGCGTCTTCGCCGGCCGGCTGCGCAACGCCCACCAGGTCGAGTCGCTGGTCGCCAACCTGATCTCGGTCAACCGCCGCTACAAGGCGCACGCCGGGCTCCGGGTCACCGACGTCTGAGCCGGACCCTCATCGACGCCCGGGTCCGGGCGGGGGAGGGGGCGGGCGGGGCGCCGCCCGGCATAAGGGACACTGGAACGGACCGCACGACCCGACAGGAGCCGACCCCATGCCCTCCCTGCCCCCGCCCGGACCGGACCGGCGCCTCGCCGTCCTCGCCCTCGCCGTCTGCGTGCTCGCCGTCGCCGCGGCGGTGGTCTCCTTCGTCGAGGGCAGCTTCGTCGGCATCGTGTGGGTCCTGCTGGCGGGCGTCTCCAGCAACATGGCGTGGTACTACCTCCGCAAGGCGAAGCTGGACCGCGCCCGCCGGACCGGCGCCGCCGCCTGACCGCACCTGGCGGCGGGCGCGGGGCCGGTCGCTATGCCGCCCCGCCGAGCTGCGGCACCTGCGGCTCGCCCTGCCAGAAGCGGAAGAACTCCTGGCCCCAGTAGGTGTCCCAGGCCGGCACGCCCAGGCCCCGCAGGACCGTGTGCACCAGCTCGAAGAAGACCTGGTTGACCTCCGGCACCCACAGCAGCCCGAAGACCGCCAGCATCCCGAACGGCGCGTACGGCGCGACCTGCCGCCGCACCCGGTCCGACAGCCAGGGCTCGAGCACGCCGAAGCCGTCCAGGCCGGGCACCGGGAGGAAGTTCAGGATCGCGGCGGTCACCTGGAGCAGCGCCAGGAACGCCAGCGCGTAGCGGAACGGGTCCGGGATGCCGTCCACGGCGTGCAGCCAGAACGGCGCGCTGACCACCGCGGCGAACAGGGCGTTGGTCAGCGGCCCGGCCGCGGAGATCAGGCTGTGCCGCCAGCGGCCGCGGATCCGGCCGCGCTCGATGAACACCGCGCCGCCCGGCAGCCCGATCCCGCCCATGACCACGAAGAGCACCGGCAGCACGATGCTCAGCAGCGCATGGGAGTAGACGAACGGGTTGAGGGTGAGATAGCCCTTCGCGCCCACCGTGATGTCGCCGCCGTGCAGCGCGGTGCGGGCGTGCGCGTACTCGTGCAGGCACAGCGACACCACCCAGGCCGCCGTCACGAACAGGAAGACCGCGAAGCCGGTACTGGCCGCGAGGGTCCCGCTCCAGACGGCCCAGCCGGAGACCGCCAGGACGGCGACGAGCGCGAGGAAGACCGGGCTGACGCGGCGGTCGGCGCGCGGGATTGCGGTGGTCATCGGTACGGGGCTCCCAGGGGGTCGGTCATGGGCGGTCGGTCGCGGGCGGGGTTTCCGGGCCACGGGCCGCGGACGGGCCGTCCCGACGGTAACCGCCGTGCCGCCACCGGCGCACGGGCCGGGTCCGGCCTGTCTGGGTCGGGCGGGGTCGGGCGGGGTCGGGCACACCCCGTACCCGGAAACGTCGCTCGGTACCCGGGGAGTTCCGGTGGCGGGCGACAATGGCTCGGTGCGCTACGGAATTCTCGGCACCACCCGGGCCGGCCGGGCCGACGGCACCGCCGTCGCCCTCGGCGGCGCCCGGCTGCGCGCCCTGCTGGCCGCGCTCGCGCTGCGGCCCGGCCGGGCGCTGCCCGCGGACGCCCTGATCGCCGACGTCTGGGGCATGGACCCGCCGGTCGACGCGCCCGGCGCCCTCCAGGCACTGGTCGGCCGGCTGCGCCGGGCCCTGGGCCGCTCCGCGATCGCCTCCGTGGACGGCGGCTATCTGCTCTGCGCCGAGCCGGACGCGGTCGATCTGCACCGCTTCGAGCGGCTGACGGCGGAGGGCGGCCGGGCGCTGGACGCCGCCGACCCGGACCGCGCCGCGGCCCTGCTCGACGAGGCACTGGCGCTCTGGCGCGGACCGGCCCTCGCCGACCTGCCCGAGGCGGCCGTCGAGGCGGTCCGCGCCGAGAGCCGCCGGCTGGACGCCCGGCGCACCCGCCTCGCCGCCGACCTCGCCCTGGGCCGGGCCGCCCAGGCGCTGCCGTCCCTGACCGCGCTCTGCCAGGACCACCCGCTGGACGAGCCCTTGCAGGCGCTGCGGCTGCGGGCCCTGCGCGCCGCCGGCCGCACCGCCGAGGCGCTCGCCGCGTACGAGGAGATACGCACCGGCCTCGCCGAGCGGCTGGGCGCCGACCCCGGCCCGGAGCTGCGCGCCCTGCACGCCGAACTGCTCCAGCCGGACCTCGCGAGAGTCCCGGCGGGCACGGCGGTCCCGGCGGTCGCGTCGGCCCCGGTGGAGTTCGCCCCCGTGCCCGCCGCCCCTGCCGCCCCGGACCTCCCGGCCCCCGGCCCGGACGCGCCCGCCGCCCCCGCCCGCCCCGGCAACCTCCGGGCCCGCCTCACCTCCTTCGTCGGCCGCGAGCAGGACCTCGCCGCGCTCCGCGCCGACCTGGCCGTGCACCGGCTGGTGACGCTGCTGGGCCCGGGCGGCGCCGGCAAGACCCGGCTCTCCCAGGAGGGCGCCGAGACCGCCGCGGCCGCCCTGCCGGACGCCTGGCCGCACGGCGTCTGGCTGGCCGAGCTGGCCCCGGTGGACGATCCGCGGACGGTGCCGGAGGCGGTGCTGACCGCGCTCGGGGCCCGCGAGACCGTCGTCCGGGCCACCACCGCCGAAGGGCTGCGGGCCGCCGCCGACCACGCCGTCCGCGACCCGCACGCCCGGCTCGCCGAACACTGCGCCGGCCGCCGGATGCTGCTGGTCCTGGACAACTGCGAGCATGTGATCGGCGCCGCCGCCGAGTTGGCCGAACGGCTGCTCACCGCCTGCCCGGGCGTGACGGTGCTGGCCACCAGCCGGGAGCCGCTGGCCGTGCCGGGCGAGGTGCTGCGGCCGGTGGAACCGCTGCCCGACCCGGTCGCACTGCGGCTGCTGGCCGACCGCGGGGCCGCCGCCCGCCCCGGTTTCCGGGTCGACGCCGACGAGGCGACCGCGACCGCCTGCGCCGAGATCTGCCGCCGGCTGGACGGCCTGCCGCTGGCGATCGAACTCGCCGCCGCCCGGCTCCGCTTGATGACGCCCCGTCAGCTCGCCGACCGGCTCGACGACCGCTTCCGGCTCCTGACCAGCGGCAGCCGCACCCTGCTGCCGCGCCAGCAGACGCTGCGCGCGGTGGTGGACTGGTCCTGGGACCTGACCGGCGAACCCGAGCGGGCGGTATTGCGCCGGCTGTCGGTCTTCGCCGGGGGCTGCGACCTGGCCGCCGCGGAGGAGGTCTGCGCGGCCGGCGGCGTGGCGCCGTACGAGGTCGCCGGACTGCTCGGTTCGCTGATCGACAAGTCGCTGGTGGTGGCCGACCCGGACGGCGCGGCCGACGACACCGGGGCGCAGATGCGCTACCGGCTGCTGGAGACCGTCGCCGAGTACGCCGGGGAGCGGCTGGACGAGGCCGGGGAGCGGGCCGACGCCGAGCGCCGCCACCTGGTCCGCTACCGCGAACTGGCCCGCACCACCGACCCGTTGCTGCGCGGCCGCGGGCAGCGCGCCGCGATCGGCCGGCTGCAGCTGGAGCACGACAACCTCCGTACCGCGCTGCGCCGGGCGATCGCCGCCGGCGACGAGCACGAGGCGCTGTGCCTGGTGCTCTCCCTCCAGTGGTTCTGGTCGCTGTGCGACCACCGCGGCGAAGCCCACGCCTGGGCCTGCGCCGCCGGCGCCCTGGGCCCCAACCCGTTCGCCCCGCCCGTCACCCCCGCCCCCGACCTGTACGAGCGGCCCATCGACGCACCCCCGCCGATGGACCCCGCGCAGCTGGCGGAGGCCCGCCGCCAGGTGCGGCTGGTGGCACTGTCCACCCATGACGCCGGCCTGCGGGCGCTGCACAGCGCGGAGATGCAGGAGGAGCTGGCCGGGATCCTCGCCGCCTACCGGGCCGGGATGCCGCAGACCTGCAAGGTGCCCGGCGTGATGTGGTACTTCGCGGTGGTGCTCACCGGCCGCTGGGAGGGCCTGGCCGGACTCCTCGACGCCGCGGTCGAGGCGTGCCGCGGCCACGGCTACGACTGGGAGCTGGCCTTCGTCCTCCAGCTGCGCTCCCGGGTGCTCAACGACCGCCGCGGCGGGCTGGGTCAGGCGACCCGGGACGCCGACGAGGCACTGCGGATCTTCCACCGGCTGGGCGACGCCTGGGGCGCGTCCGAGGCGCTGGCCGGCCGCGGCGAGACCGCCGAGAAGCGCGGCGAGTACGACGCCGCGACGCGCGACTTCACGGCCGCGATGGTGCATGCCGAGGAGCTGGGCGCGCACGGCCAGACCCTGATGCTGCGCGCCCGGCTGGGCGGCGTGATGATCGAGACCGGCCGCCCGGACGAGGGCGAGCGGATGCTGCGGGAGGTGCTGGCCGAGGCGGAGGACCGCGCCGGCGGCCGGGACGCGGTGCCGTTCACCCGCATGGCGCTGGCCGTGCAGATGTCGATCACCGGGCGTACCCAGGAGGCCCGCCGCGAACTCCTCGCCGTACGGGAGGCGTTCGCCGGGCACGGCCCGGATCTCTTCCTGGGGCTGCTGGACGGCCTGCTGCTCTCGCTGGACGTGGAGGAGGGGCAGCACGGCCCGGAACTCCTCCCGCGGCTCCGGCGGGCGCTGGAGCTGACCCGGGACCCGCTGACGGAGATGGTCGACCCGGATCTGCCGGTGCTGCAGCTGCTGGTCGGCGCCCGGGTGCTGGTGGCGGTCCGGGGCGCGGCCGGGGCCCGGGACGCGGCCCGGCTGATCGGCGCGTTCGACGCCCTGTGGGCCGGTGCGCAGGTGCCGCCGCTCTCCGTCCGGGAGGGCCGGGCGCGCGCCGAGGAGGCCGTGCGCGCGCTGCTGGCCGATCCGGACTACGAGGCCGCCCGCGCCGAGGGCGGCGGCCTCTCGTTCGACGAGGCCACCGCCCTGCTCTGACGCGGCCGGGCGGGAGTCGGCCCCCCGCGGCCGTCGCGTCAGGTGTCGTCGCGTCAGGTCTTGGAGCGGAACTTCCGCACCGCGAGCGGCATGGTGACGGCCGTGATGGCGACCGTCCAGCCGAGCGTGACCAGCACCGGATGGGCCACCGCGCCCTGGCCGTTGATCAGCGCGCGGGCCGCGTCCGCGAGGTTGGACAGCGGGTTGACCTTGGCGAAGCCCGCCAGCCAGCCGGGCATCGACGCCGTCGGCGCGAAGATCGACGAGCCGAACTGGAGCGGCATCAGCACCAGCGTCGCCATGCCCTGCACCGCCTGCGGCGTCTGCACACTGAGCCCCAGCAGGACGAAGATCCACATCAGGGCGGCGCCGAAGACCGTGGACAGCAGCACCGAGGCGGCGAACTCCGGTATCGAGCCGCGTATTTCGAGGCCCAGCAGGAATCCCATGCCCAGCAGGATCGCGGTGGCCAGCAGCATCCGGCCGACCTCGACCACCACCTTGGCTATCAGGACCGAGGACCGGGCGATCGGCATCGTCCGGAAACGGTCCATCACGCCCTTGCGGAAGTCCTCGTTGACGCCGGTGCCCACCGCCATGGCGATGTTCATGCCCGTCATCGCCATGAGGCCGGGCACCAGATACTGCACGTACTCCTGCTGGTTGCCCTTGCCGGCGATGGCGCCGCCGAAGACGTAGACGAACAACAGGATGAAGACGACGGGCATCAGCAGCGCGTCGAACAGCGTCTGCGGATCGTTCCGGATCTGCACGAGATTGCGCCGCGCCAGCGCGCCGATGTGCCGCAGATTGGCGCGCAGGCCGATCCGCCCCTCGTCGGCGCCGGGCTCCGCCGCTACCGCCGTCATCGTCACCGCAGTCATGCCGACACCCCCGCGTACTCTTCGTTCTCGGTCTCGACGGCCCGATCCGCGTCCGCGGCCTCGGACGTCTTCTGGCCCGTGATGGCCAGGAACACCTCGTCCAGGCTGGGCAGATGGGTGGATATCCCGGCGAGCGCAAAGCCCCGGGCACCCAGCAGCCCGACCACCGCGGTCAGTTGCTCGTCGCTGACGATGGGCACGTTGACCACACCCCCGTCGTGGTCGGCCGTCGCCCCGGCGATGCCGTCCAGACCGGCCTGGGCGAGGGCGCCCACCATCCGGTCCAGCTCGCCCGCGTCGGCCGGCCGGACCTGCAGCGTCCGCCCGCCGACCTTGGCCTTCAGCTCCTCGACCCGGCCCTCGGCGATGACCCGGCCGCGGTCGATGACCGCCAGCTCGTCGGCGAGCTGCTCGGCCTCCTCCATGTACTGGGTGGTCAGCAGGACCGTGGCGCCGTCGCGGACCATCCGCCGGACCTCGTCCCACACCTCGTTCCGCGTACGGGGGTCCAGGCCGGTGGTCGGCTCGTCCAGATAGAGGACCGCCGGCCGGCCGATCATCGAGGCGGCCAGGTCGAGCCGGCGCCGCATGCCGCCGGAGTACTTCCCGGCCGGGCGCCCGGCGGCCTCGGTCAGCGAGAACCGCTCCAGCATCGCGTCGGCTCGGGACCGGGCCTCCTTGCGGGAGAGGTCCAGCAGCCGCCCGATCATGTAGAGGTTCTCCCAGCCGGAGAGCTTCTCGTCGACCGAGGCGTACTGCCCGGTCAGGCCGATCCGGCGGCGCAGCGCGCGGGGCTGGCGCACCACGTCGCAGCCGGCCACCACGGCGCGTCCGGCGTCCGGCACCAGGAGGGTGGACAGGCAGCGGACGAGGGTGGTCTTGCCCGCGCCGTTGGGGCCGAGGACGCCGAGCACGGTGCCCTCGCGCACGTCCAGGTCCACCCCGTCGACGGCCTTGACCGCGCCGAAGTGCTTGACCAGACCGCGCACCTCCACGGCGTTGCCGCCCCCGGTGGTTATCGTCTGTCGCGTCATGCCCTCAAAGGTGCCGGACGCCACCGACAACGCACCGACAGGCCGCCGACAGCCGGGGAGTTCCGGCCGTCGGCGGCCCGTCGGCCGGGCCTCAGTGGAAGGTGTGCTCCTCGGCCGGGAAGGCGCCGCCGACCACGTCCTCGGCGAACTCCCGGGCCGCGTCGCCGAGCAGCTCCCGCAGCCGGAGGTACTGCTTGACGAACCGCGGCACCCGGCCGGCGGTGAAGCCCGCCATGTCGGTCCACACCAGCACCTGGGCGTCGCACTCGGCCCCGGCGCCGATGCCGACGGTCGGGATGTGCAGCGAGCGGGTGACCTCGGCCGCCAGCTCGGCCGGCACCGCCTCCAGGACCACCGCGAACGCCCCGGCGTCCTGCACCGCCTTGGCGTCCCGCAGCAGCTGCTGGGCGGCCTCCTCGCCGCGGCCCTGGACCGGGTAGCCGCCGAAGGCGTGCACCGACTGCGGGGTCAGCCCGACGTGCGCCATCACCGGGATGCCGGACGAGACCAGCAGCTCCACCTGGTGCGCGGAGCGCTCCCCGCCCTCCAGCTTGACGGCGCCCACCCCGGCCTCCTTGACCAGCCGGGTGGCGCTGCGCAGCGCCTGGACCGGGCCTTCCTGGTACGAGCCGAACGGCAGGTCGGCGACGACCAGGGCGCGCTTGGTGCCGCGGACCACCGCCGCGGACAGCATGGTGATCTCGTCCAGCGTGACCGGCACGGTGGACTCGTAGCCGAGGTGGCAGTTGCCCATCGAGTCGCCGACGAGCAGCACCGGGATACCGGACTCGTCGAAGACCGAGGCGGTCATGGCGTCGTAGGCGGTGAGCATCGGCCACTTCTCGCCGCGCTCCTTGGCGGCGGCGATGTCACGGACGGTGAGGCGGCGCGAGGCGGTGCCTCCGTAGAGCGCCTTGGGGTTGTCCTTGGCGGGCTTGGCGGTGGGCTCGGCGGTGGCCCCCGCGGCCGGCTTCCGGGCAGGCGAAAGCTGCGTCATGGTGACGGCTCCTGTTTCCTCATCTCGAAGCACCCTGACGGTGTCTCCGGACTCCCGTCCATGCTGGCACGGGGTGCCCGGGGAGCAAAAGGGGGCGGTACCCGGTCGCGCGGAGCCGCCCCGGTGGCGGGGGAGCGGGCGCGGGTGGAGACGGGCGGCCGGGCCGCCGGCGACCGGGCCGCTCCGGCGAACCGGTGGCCTCCGACGGCGACTCACCAATACGGAACGGGCCCGTATCGCAACGAGCGTATGGTGACGCCATGGCCACCTCACCGCCCCCGCCGGGCGCACCCGGCGCTCCCGGTCCCTGCGGCGCCTCCGCCGCCTCCCGCATCCCCGCGCACATCCACCGCAGGCGCTGGCTGATCCTCTCCGTGCTGATGCTCAGCCTGCTGATCGTGGTGCTGGACAACTCCATCCTCAACGTCGCGATGAAGACCATCGCGACCCCGGCCCCGGCCGGCCTCGGCGCCACCCAGAGCGAGCTGGAGTGGGCGATCAACTCCTACACGCTGGTCTTCGCCGGGCTGCTGTTCACCTCCGGCCTGCTCGGCGACCGCCTCGGCCGGAAGAAGGTCCTCCTCTTCGGCCTGGCGGTCTTCGGCACCGGCTCGGTGCTCGCCGCGGTCTCCGCCTCGCCCGCCCAGCTCATCGCCTTCCGCGCCCTGATGGGCCTGGGCGGCGCCTTCGTCATGCCGGCCACCCTCGCCATCCTGATGAACGTCTTCGACCGCGAGGAGCAGCCCCGGGCGATCGGCATCTGGGCCGGCGGCGTGGGGCTGGCCATCGCCATCGGCCCGATCGCCGGCGGGCTGCTGCTCGACCACTTCTGGTGGGGCTCGGTCTTCCTCGTCAACGTCCCGATCGTGCTGGTCGCACTGGTCGTGATGGTGGTCCTGGTGCCCGACTCCAGGGACCCCGCCCCCGGGAGGCTGGACCCGGTCGGCGTGCTGCTCTCCGTGGTCGGCCTGGTCCTGCTGGTCTACGGGATCATCAAGGGCGGTCAGCTCGCCGACTTCACCGCCCCCCAGGTGCTGGCCACGGCGGTGAGCGGGCTGCTGGTGCTGGCCGGGTTCGTCGTCCACCAGAAGCGCAGCGACCACCCGTCCATCGACATCGGCCACTTCCGCAAGCCGGCCTTCTCGGCCGCCGTCGCCGCCATCGCGCTGGTCTTCTTCGCGCTGATGGGCGTCACGTTCTTCATCGTCTTCTACGTCCAGAGCGTGCGCGGCTACAGTCCGCTGGAGTCCGGGCTGCTGATCCTGCCGCTGGCCGCCGCCCAGTTGGTCTTCGCGCCCCGGGCCCGGCTCGCGGTGGACCGCTTCGGGGCCCGCGCGGTGTGCACCGTCGGCATGCTGGTGGTGGCCGTCACCATGGCCGGGATGCTGCTGCTGGGCACCGACACCCCGATCTGGGTGCTGGAGGTGCTGTTCTTCCTCCAGGGCACCGGCATGGCGCACATCATGCCGCCGGTCACCGTCACGATCATGCAGTCGCTGCCGCGCGAGAAGGCCGGCTCCGGCTCGGCGCTCAACAACATCTTCCGGCAGGTCGGCGGCACCCTCGGCGTCGCCGTCCTGGGCTCGCTGCTGTCCACCAGCTACCGCACCGGCATCCAGGGCAGCCTGGACGCGCTGCGCGGGGTGCCCGGCCCGGTGCGGTCCGCGGCCGGCGAGTCCATCGAGGCCACCCTCGGCCTCGCCGCCCGGCTGCGCCCGCTGCCCGCCCGCATGCTGACGATCAAGGCCGACGACGCCTTCCTGCACGCCATGCACGTCACCGCGCTGGGCTCGGCGGCCGTCTCGGTGGTCGGGGCCGTGATCGTCGCCGCGTTCCTGCCGGGCAAAATGGGCCCGGCCCCGCATGCCGCGGAGCCGCGGGACGGACGGAAGGCGGGCGCAGCACGATGAGCCGGGTGGCGGAAGACCGCGGACGGGCGGCGGGGGCGCGCGCGGGTGCGGCGGCTCCCCGGCGCCCGGGCCGCCCGCGCAGCGCCGCGGCCGACTCCGCCATCGTCGAGGCGGTGCTCCGGCTGATCGAGGACGGCGTGGCGATAGGCGAGCTGTCCATGGAGCGGATCGCCCGGGAGGCCGGGGTGGGCAAGGCCACCCTCTACCGCCGCTGGTCCGGCAAGAGCGCGCTGATGCTCGATGTGATGCGGTCGCTGGACGTGCCCTGCCCGCCGCCGGACGGCGGCTCGGTCCGCGAGGACCTGGTGCGGCTGCTGGAGTTCCTGCGCCGCCGCGGCCTGTCCCAGCGCAGTTCGGCCGTGCTGCGCACCGTCGTCAGCCACGTCCGGTCCCAGCCCGAGCTGTGGGCGGAGTACCACACGACGGTCGTCCGGGCCCGGCACGAGGCGCTGCTCGCGGTGCTGCGGCGCGGGGTGGCCGACGGCGAGATCCGCGCCGACCAGGACCTGGAGACCCTCGCCGACCTCCTCGTCGGCCCGTTGCTGGCCCGCGCCCTCCTGCACGAGTGGAAGGAACTGCCCGAGGGGCTCGCCGAGGACATCGTCGACGCGGTGCTGGACGGCGTCCGGCCGCGGACGCCGACGGAGCCCGGCCGCGTATGACCGGACCATGCCCGTTCTGTCACAGCCGGCGTCATGAACGCCGGGACCGGAACCCGGGCCCCGGGCCCACCGTCCTCTCGTGCGGGAACGCGGAGACGGATACCGACGGAACACAGATCTAAGAACGCGTTTCACGGCCATCACCTAGGGTCGAAGATCACAGGTGAGGCGCACCGGAGCAGGGCGGCAAGGCAGTGAGGACAGCGGTATGGCGCAGGCGTACATGACGGAGCCGGAACAGGGCGGGGGGCCCGGGCGGGCCGGTTCCCGGTCCGGGCGCCTGCGGAACTGGTGGCGCCGCGAAGGGATGTGGCGGCGCGGCATCGTGCTCGCGGTGCTCGCGGTGCTCCTCGGGCTGGCGCTGCTGCTGCACGCCCGGATCCCCAACACCGTGGGAAATCTGGGGAGTCTGCTGGAGACCTTCCTGCCGTGGCTGGGGCTGGGCATCCCGCTGCTGCTGCTCTGCGCCCTGCTGCGCCGCTCGGCGACCGCGCTGGTGGCGCTGGTGCTGCCGGTGTTCGCCTGGGTCAGCCTCTTCGGCGGACAGATCACCGACAAGTCCGGCACCGGCGGCAATCTGACGGTGCTCAGCCACAACGTCGACGCGGACAACACCGATCCGGCCGCCACCGCCCGGGACGTCGTGGCCTCCGGCGCCGACGTGGTCGCCCTGGAGGAGCTGACCGGCACCGCACTTCCCGTGTACCGCAAGGGACTTGCCGCCGCGTACCCGTACCACACCGTGCAGGGCACCGTCGGCCTGTGGAGCAAGCGGCCGCTCGCCGACACCCGGCCGGTGGACATCAAGATCGGCTGGGTGCGGGCGCTGCGCGCCACCGTCAGCGCCGCCGACGGCCGGCAGGTCGCGGTCTACGTCGCCCACATGCCCTCGGTGCGGGTCCACGTCGACAAGGGCTTCACCGCCAACCAGCGCGACGGCAGCGCCCAGGCACTGGGCGAGGCGATCGCCGCCGACCCGGTCCGCCAGGTCGTGCTGCTGGGCGACCTCAACGGCACCATGAACGACCGCTCGCTGGCCCCGCTCACCTCCCAGCTGCGCTCCGCCCAGGGCGCCGCGGGCGACGGCTTCGGCTTCAGCTGGCCGGCCGGCTTCCCGATGGCCCGGATCGACCAGATCCTGGTGAAGGGCATCGACCCGGTCAAGGCATGGGTGCTGCCGGCCACCGGCAGTGACCACCGGCCGGTGGCGGCCACCCTGAAGATCTGAGCCGGTCGCGCGGCACCGCCCGCGCCGGCAGGACGGCCCCCGGGCCCCCTGCCGGCGCGGGTTTTTCATCTCCCGTTTTCACGGCGGAATACTCGGCCTGGGACACTTTGTTCCCAACCAGAACTTAGACCTCCGCGCGCCCGCGCCGCGCACCCCCACCCCACCCCCGAAAGGTTCTCCATGCCCTTGGCTCTGCTCGCGCTCGCGATCTCGGCCTT
>NZ_KB891887.1 GCF_000373585.1 Streptomyces sp. MspMP-M5 | reverse complement strand
CCCGCCAGTCGATGACCAGCGGAGTGCGGTCGACGTCGTCGCGCCGGATGCCGATCCGGCCGATGTGGTGGTCGCGGCCGTCCCGGAAGGCCAGTCGGCCGAAGCACAGTCCGTGCTCCCCGGCCTCGAAGCCGGCCAGCAGTTCGGCCTGTTCGGCGACCAGCACATCACGTTCCAGGCGTGCCTGGAACGTGCCCCCGGCCTGCGGGAGGGCTTCGTCCATGGTCGTCCGCGCCCCGGACCGCAGGGCGTCGAGGCGTTCGTGGAGCAGGTCCACGAATTCCTGCTCCTTACGCAATTCCTCGTTTGACAATTCAACTCCGCTCGAATATGCTGTGCAGCAGTGAGAGTTTGGGTTGCGATTTAGCTTTGGCTAAGCCTTAGAGTCGCTTTCTCGTCACACGCAAACGCTCAATATACGCGGAGAAATCCCCCGGTTGTCAAACCTCGATCGCATCGCAATGCGACGGGGTTTTTCTTTTCCCTGATTCCTGACTCCCCGGGTTCTTGGTGGGTTCCCCGGCTCCTGCCTGGTCGCCGGCGTGCGGCCGGCGACCAGGCCGTGCAGGGATTCCCGTCGTCGTGCGGTGCGCTCGGGCCGCGGGTCAGCGTCCCGGGGTCCGCGCGGCCGGGCGGCCGACCGGCCGGTCTCCGTCGGGCCGGGACCACCACAGCGCCTCGCCGCGCGTCAGCCTCGGCAGCCGGTGCTCGGCGGCGCGCACCCGACTGGCCGGGATCATGCCCTTGACCAGCCATGACGTCGTACCGCCGGCGGTCTCCACGAGGTCCGCGCCGAGCGCGGCGAGACACGAGGTGACGGCCGGCAGGGTGTCGAGGGGGATGTCCACGTCGAAGGTGTGGCAGGGCTCGTAGAGCTGCGTCCCGGCGTCGGCCAGGGCACGCCGGAGCACCAGCGGGGTCAGGCCCCGGAAGTCGCCCGCCGTGCTGAGCGGGCCCACGAAGCCCGAGCGGGTCAGGGTGACGGCGCAGTCGGTGACCGCCCAGCCGCGCGGGCCGCTGCGGAGCGCGGAATGCACCGTCTCCTCGATGGCGGTGTGGAAGGCGTGGGGGAGGGCGCCCAGCTCGGTCTCGTAGCGGAAGGCGACGCCGGAACCGCGTTGCCCGGGCTCGACCCGCAGCCCGATCGTGGCCCAGAAGCCGCTCGGGCCGGGGACCCGCCGACCGATCTCCTCGGACGCCTCGCCGACGCCGACCGGCCGTTCCAGAAGGACGGTCCTCGTGGGTTCGAAGACGGCCTCGATCCCGAAGTCGTGGGCGAGGGTCGCTGCAAGGATCTCCTTCTGGATCTCGCCGTAGAGCAGGACCGTCGTGGCGCCGTCCGGGCCCGCGCCGGCGTGGATGAGGGGGTCCTGTTCGGAGAGGTGCTGGAGGGCCGCGTGCAGCCGGGACGCCGCGCCGGGCGCCGCGTCCCGGGGGCGGACCAGCGTCCGGAGGGTGGGGGCGGGGAAGCGCGGCGGGCGGGGGTCGTCGTCCCGGCCCGCGGGATCGGTGAGCCGGTCGCCGACCCGCACCTCCGCCAGACCGCCGATCCTCGCGATGTTGCCCGGCGTCAACTGCCGTGCGCCGCCGCCTCCTTGGCGCCGTCCGACGACGTGGAGGGCGGTGATCTGACCGTGGTGCGTCAGGGGGGCGCCGTCCGGGCCGTTGCGGTGGAGGGCCACCCGCTGGCGCGCGGCCAGCGTGCCGGTGAACAGGCGCAGATAGGCGGTCTTCCTGCCGGACGGTTCGCGCTCGACGGCGAAGACCGTGCCGCGCGGCGGCGCCGCACCGTCCGGAGCCGCGCCGCCGCCGGTGGGCGCCGGCCCGAGGAGGCCGGTGATCCCGTCGACCAGCGCACCGATGCCCGCTCCGCTGCGCGCCGAGCCGAAGTGGACGGGATGGGTGGTGCCGTTCCGTGTGTGCGCGGCGAGTGCGGCGCGCAGCTCGTCGGCCGACGGGTACGGGCCGTCCACGACGCGGGCCAGCAGCGCGTCGTCGATCTCGGCCAGGGCCTCGGCGACCCGGGTGCGGAACTCCGGGTCGTCCTTGAGCGCGGGTGAGAGCACACGGGCGGACGACGTACCGAGCTCCCGCACGGTCGTCATCGGGACGAGGTGCGGGGCCAGCTTGCGCCGGATGTCGGCGAGCAGGGCGTCGTCGCGGGCGCCCAGCCGGTCGATCTTGTTGACGAAGAGCAGCACCGGCAGCCGCATGTCCCGCAGGGTCCGCATCAGGACACGGGTGTGTGCCTGGACTCCCTCGACGGCGGAGAGCACCAGCACGGCGCCGTCCAGGACGCCGAGAACGCGTTCCACCTCGGCGACGAAGTCGGAGTGCCCGGGGGTGTCGATCAGGTTGACCTGCGTGGTGCCGGCCGTGAAGGAGGCCACCGCCGAGCGCACGGTGATGCCGCGCTGCCGCTCGATGAGGCCGGTGTCGGTCTGGGTGTCGCCGGCGTCGACACTGCCGAGCCGGTCGATGGCGCCGGTGTCGAACAGCAGGCGCTCGGTCAGGCTGGTCTTACCCGCGTCGACGTGGGCCAGGATGCCGATGTTCAGGGTGTGCTGGATGTGCATGGGTGCCGAAGTCCTCGAAAGTCACCGTCCGGTAGGGGCGCTGGGGGTTTTCGAGGAATCGGCGCATGGTGGTGCTCCCGCTCTGTGGACGATCGGCCGGCGGACATCCTGGTGGCTTCATGGCGGCACCGGCAACTGAATTTCCCGGTCCGCGCGCGGGGGCGGTCGGCGTCGTGCCGTTCCGGCCCCGGCCCCTGCGGTGGCGGTGTGCGCTCGCTCGGACGCGCGGTCAGCGCCCGTGATGACGGCCCAGGGTGAGGCGGTAGAGGAGCAGGACGATCAGGGAGCCGACGATGGCGGCGAGCCACGTCGACAGATGGAAGAAGCCGTTGATCGAGTGGACCCCGAAAATCACCTTTCCCAGCCAGCCGCCCAGCAGGCCGCCCGCGATGCCGATCAGCATGGTGATCAGGCAGCCGCCGGGGTCCTTGCCGGGCATCAGAGCCTTGGCGATGGCACCGGCGATCAGGCCGATCAGAGCCCAGGCGAGAATTCCCATGTCCGCAGCCTCTCCGCAGGGATTCTTTCGATTCTCTCGATGCGTAAAGACTGGTTCCCGCCGCGACGGCTTTCACGCCGGCCTGCTGCAAACGCGTGACGGGGCGAGGCGCGGGCGGCCGGGTATGCACGAGCCCGGTACGTCCGTCAACCTCGTTTGATTGCCTGACCTGCTCAACCTAGCCTTATGACCATGACTCAGGGCTCGGACGCCGAGGACGTGGCCGGCGCGCTCTACGGAAGCATCGGGCTGCTGGCCAGGCGCCTGCGCCGGCTCCAGGCACCCGGCGATCTCTCGTTGCCCGAGCGTGCCGCGCTGGCGCGGCTGGACCGGGGCGGCCCGGCCACGGCGGCCGAGCTGGCCCGCGCCGAGCAGATCACGTCCCAGGCAATGGGGACGACCCTGGGCGTGCTGGAGGAGCGCGGCTTCGTCGAGCGCCGGCGCGATCCGCACGACGGCCGGCGGATCATCATGTCGCTGACCGAGGCCGGCGTCGAGGTGCTGCGGCACAAGCGGGACGCCCGGGCCAGGCAGTTGGCGAAGGCCCTGGGAGAGCAGTTCACGGGCGCCGAGCTGGCGACGTTGAAGGCGGCCGCCCCGCTGATCGAGCGGCTGGGCGACAGCCTCTGACGCCACGGCCCCGCCGATCCCTCGGGCGGGCCCCGGCCTGAGCCCGGGCCGTCGTCGGGCACGCCGTTGCGGCCCCGCGCGGGCTCAGTCCCGCTCGCTCCCAGGCCGAGCGGACCGTTCGTACGTGCCCACCAGGCGCGCCAGTTGGCGGCCGACCGTGCGCAGGGGTTCCTCGCTGCGGGTGACCTGCGCGGTGACCTCGGCGCCTTCCAGGGCGCCGATGATGGTGGTGGCCAGTTCCCCGGCGTCCTGGGCGCGCAGTCCGCTGCGCAGCAGCTTGTCGCGGACGAGCTGTTCCCAGTCGCGCAGGGCCGCCGCGCATGCCTGTTGGATCGGTGAGTCCGTCCCGAGTGTCTCCAGTGCCGCCGCGGTGACCGGGCACCCCTCGATCCAGCCCGACTCCCGTAGTTCTTCGGCGAGTTGACCGGCGCAGGCGTTCACCGCCGCCGCCGGATCGTCCTCCGCGTCCAGCGCGCTCTTCAGGAGCGCGGCGAATTCCCGGCTGCTGTGCTCGATGGCGGCGACCGCGACGGTCTCCTTGCCGCCGGGGAAGAAGTGGTAGACGGAGCCCAGGGTGGCCTGCGCCTCCTGGGCGATCTGCTTGATGCCTGTGCCGACATAGCCCTGCCGTTGGAGAAGGCGGGCTGCGGTGGTGACGATCCGGTCCCGGGTGCTGGTCTGCATGGTGCCACCGTACCGACTGCTGAGTAGAGCGCTCGTTCTAGTGGTGTGGTACGTTCTCGGTACGCGCTAAGTAGAGCGTTCGTTTTAGTGAGGGGCGGAAGGATTTCCCATGAGCACCAACATGAGCACCGGCACCGGCGTGCACACCGCGACGGGCGTGGCCGCCGACCGGCGGTCGGTCACCGTCATCGGCCTCGGGCCGATGGGGCAGGCGATGGCCGGCGCCTATCTGGACCAGGGCTACGAGGTCACCGTCTGGAACCGCACGGCCGCCCGCGCCGACGCCCTGGTGGCCCGTGGTGCGACCCTCGCACCGGGTGTGGCCGAGGCCCTCGCCGCCAACGAGCTGGTCATCCTCAGCCTCACGGACTACGCGGCGATGTACGCCGTACTGGAGCCGGCCGCCGCCGCGTTGGCGGGCCGGGTGCTGGTCAACCTCAGCTCGGACACGCCCGAGAAGGCCCGGGCCGCCGCCCGCTGGGCCGCCGGCCACGGAGCCGTCCAGCTCACCGGCGGCGTCACCGTCCCGCCGTCCGGGATCGGCCGCCCGGAGTCCGCCACCTTCTACAGCGGACCGCGCGCGGTGTTCGACGCCCACCGACCCGTGCTCGAAGTGGTGACCGGCAGGACCGACTACCGGGGCGAGGACCCCGGACTCGCGGCGCTGTACTACCAGATCGGCATGGTGATGTTCTGGACCTCCATGCTCGGCTACTGGCAGGCCCTCGCCCTCGCCGAAGCCAACGGTCTCCCCGCGTCCGAGATCCTCCCGCACGCCACCGAGACCGCGCAGTCCCTGCCGGGCTTCTTCGCCTTCTACGCCGAGCGCATCGACGCGGGCCGGCACCAGGGCGACGTGGACCGCCTGGCCATGGGCCTGGCCAGCGTCGAACACGTCCTGCACACCAACGCCGACGCGGGCGTCGACACCGCGCTGCCCGCCACCGTCGTCGAACTCTTCCGGCGCGGCGTCCAGGCCGGACACGGCGGGGACAGCTTCTCCAGCCTGCTGGAACTGATGAAGAAGGGCGGTGAGGGCTGACCGGCACCCGCCGCCCCGGGCCCGGCGGTTCTCCACCCGGCGGTGGAGCGGGCGGGTGGAGGCCCGGTCCGACGAGTCCGGCCCGCGGGCCGATGCCTCTCCACCCGCCCGGCTCCTAGCGTCGGTACAGGTCACCGAAGCGCCGGACCGCCCGGCGCCGGACCGTTGGAGGCCGTCGTGGAAACCGAGGACAGGCAGGGCGCGCAGCGGGGGCGCGCCCTGGGCGTACCGCTGACCGTCAACATCGTGCTACCGCTTGTCCTGTACTACGTGCTGCGGGCGCAGGACGTCACCCAGTGGCAGGCGCTGTTGCTGAGCGGTGTGCTCCCGGCCGTGCATGCACTGGTCACCGCCCTGGTGCGCCGTCGCGTCGACGTCTTCGATCTTCTCGTGGTGGCGCTGCTGACGGTGTCCGCGGGACTGTCGGCGATCGGCGGCAGCCCCCGGCTCCTGCTGCTGAAGGATGCGGCCCTCCCCGCCGTTCTGGGGCTGTGGATCCTGAGCAGCCTGTTCGCCGCCCGGCCCTTCGCGTACCACTTCGGGCGCCGACTGGCAGGCTCCGCGGGCAAGTCGGCGGCCGAGCGCGCCTGGCATGAACTCCCGGAGTTCCGGGCGGCGTTGCGGGGGCTGACCATGCTGTGGGGCGGCGCCCAACTGCTCGATGCCGCGTTGAGCACGGTGGCCGCACTGGCACTGCCGGTGGACCTGGTGCCGGTGATCGGCAAGATCCAGTCCTTTGCGATTCTCGGCGCGATGGTGGCACTGACGGTGCGCCGCAACCGTGTCTTCCGTGACCGGTACGGCGTCCCGCTGTTCGGCCTGCGGCCGCCGGTCGCCTCCGAGGCGCCGGTCCGCGTGGCGCACGACGCGGTGCGGACGTGACCCGGGGGTGACCCGGGCGTGACCCGGACGTGCAGCCTCCGACGCAGGTCGGCGGAGCGGGGCGGTGGAGGAGTGCGGAGCGGGTGAGTTGACACGGCAGCCGTCACGGTGCGGCCGGTCCGTCGTTGGACTCGTCGACAACCCGCTCCCCCCTCAACTGGAGCCCCTGATGAACTCAGTCGTACGTGGTGGTCGACGTCTGCGCGGACGTGTGCGCGCGGCGCTCTCGCTCGCGGTCGGCGCGGTCATGATGTCGGCGGCGGCCGCCGGTGCGGCCGACCTCGGCATGATCACCTACACCCACCTGGACGGGAAGGCAGATGTCCTCAAGCAGCCCGAGCCCGGCCAGTGTTACACCATCGCCGGCAAGGGCCTGACCTCCAACCTCTCCCTGGTCCGCAAGACCGCCCACTTCTACGCCGGGCGGCACTGTGCCGGAAAGCCGGTGGCCGAACTCGGCCCCGGCACGCACAAGAAGCTGAAGCGCTTCGGCTCCCTCCGCGTCGACGCCGACTGAGCCGCAGACACCACGATCGATCATCCGCCGGCGGGGCCTACTGGGGGCTCGCCGGCGGTTGCGTACGGGCCCTTGCGCGGATCACGGCCCTTGCGTGGGTCGTTCGGACCCCTGGGTGGTGCTATGCGGGCATGGGCTGCTGCAGGCGGAATGCCTGTTGGGCCAGTGCGTCGCCGGCGGGGAGGACCGCACCGTCCGCCTTGACGGCCGGGCCCTCGGTTTCGCCGGTCATCTCAGGGCGGTGCCCGCCGCTGGGAGTGACCAGGCGCTTGGCGTACGGCGAGTCGGGGTGGGCGGCCAGCACCCGCACCCGGCCGTCGCCGGAACCGCGCGGGGCGACGGGGACGACCGCCACCGACAGGCCGTTGCCGTCCTCGACGAACAGGTTGAAGTCGTCGAAGCGGAAGTAGTCGATGTCCACGATCGGCTTCGGGTAGTGGTGGTAGCCGGCCGCCGTCGGAAGCACTCCGGAGTGGGTCCCGGCAGGCAGCGGCACCGAGGCGTTGAATATCGAGTCCGTCCAGTTGGCGACCTGTTCGGCGGACTGGATCGGCGTGTTCAGGAGTTCCTCGCCGTCGTGGTAGTCGAACGACGCATAGCCGGGCAGCGTGTCGGGGAACGCCGCGACCACCCGGGCCGCGAACTGGCGGACCTGGTCGACCTTCGCCGGGTCCGCGCAGAACTGCGCCGACCACTCGATGCCCAGCGGCAGGAACAGGCACATCCACCCGTTGTGGTCCTTGACCCAGACACCGCCGCCGTGGTGGTCCTGATACGGACCGGGGGAGAACGTCCAGTCACCGGTGGTGTCGACGAGCTTGTGCATCAACGTGCGACTGGCTTTGTAGCGCGGGCTGTCGGTGCGCTGGGGGTGGTCCGCCACGGATATCGTCCATGGGTGGTTTTCGTGCTCGGTGTGGGAATCCGCTGCGGTTTGGTTTTGGTTCCCTGCCGTGGTTTGGTTCCCTGTGCTGGATTGGTTCCCTGTGGGGGTCTTCATGGTGCTCTCCATCCGAGGGCCGGGAGGCGCACGGAGCGAAGCGGAGAGACACGGAGAGAAAGGGGGAAGCGGATCGCCGAGCCGCTCGCCCTGCGCCAACTCCCGGAGTGTGGCGACAGAATTGAGTCACCCTCTACAGGAGATGCTACCGCTGTTCGCCCCGCCCGGACCGGACTCTTCCGCCCTCTCTGGCGGCGACTGCGGTGTCACGCGGGGTAGTTGCTGCCTGGTGGGGAAGGCAATGGCGACGCTCCGCGGCGAATTCGGGGGAGTGTTGTTAATCGCATCGCCGTGTCTCGATTTCCCGTAAATGGTGATAGCGGTCGGCAATGGTGGTACGACCGGCTCGCGAATTTCGTGCGGTGGCGGTTCAGGAAAGGGGATCGTCCAGTCGGTCCGGATCGGCGGGCGATCGATCACCAGAACTCGGCATGGGCGCATTCGTGCAGTATGCCGAGGCGCAGCAATCGGGCTCGGGACCGCTCCCGTGATTCCTTTGCGGGGGCGAGTTCCGCGCGCAGCGAGGTGTGGTGCGGGAGCCATTTCCGGTGCCGTGCGGCCTGGCGGGCGGCAACCTCGCCAACGCACCGCATACAGGACTGGCCCGCCGCACCACCGCACACTGGCGGGCCGCCCTGCGTGACGCCTTGACGTCCACATCATGGACTCGGGCCGCGCGGGCCTGACCGTCGCGGTGTGATTGCAGCGGGCCGGGTGTCTGCCCCGCCACACCGCGCCAGGCATCCGGTCCGCATCGGACGTGCGGAAATGGGCAGGTGGTCAGGATCCGCTCGGCTACGGTGGGCGCTGCCCCGCGCCCGCCGCGGCCGACGGCGGACCGAGGACGGACGAAAAGGGACGAGGAAGGACGAGGAATGGAACTGACCGCACTCACGCACGCCGAGCTGTCCGAGCGGCGCACCGCGCTCCGCGACGAGCACCGGCGCCTCAAGGACCGGGGCCTGCGCCTGGACCTGACCCGCGGCAAGCCGTCCGCCGAGCAACTGGACCTGTCGAAGCCCCTGTTGGGGCTGCCCGGTGAAGACAACCACACTGCCCAGGACGGTACGGACTGTCGCAACTACGGTGGTCTGCACGGTCTGCCGGAACTGCGGGCCACCTTCTCCGGGCCGCTCCAGGTGCCGGCCGAGCAGCTGGTGGCCTTCGGCAACTCCAGCCTTGAGCTGATGTACGAGTGCATGGTGGACGCCGTGCTGTTCGGCGTACCGGGGTCCACCGCGCCCTGGCCGAGGGAGGGCCGCACGGCCGTACTGTGCCCGGTGCCCGGCTACGACCGGCACTTCGCGCTCTGCGAGAAGCTCGGCATCGACATGATCCCGGTGCCGATGACCGGGACCGGCCCGGACCTGGACGAGGTCGAACGCCTCGTCGCCGACGAGCGGGTCAAGGGCATCTGGTGCGTGCCGAAGTACAGCAACCCCACGGCGGTCACCTACTCCGCCGAGACGGTGCGGCGCCTGGCCGCGATGGAGACCGCCGCCCCCGACTTCCGCATATTCTGGGACAACGCCTACGCCGTGCACCGCGTGACGGGCGAGGACGAGCCCCTCGCCGACATCCTCGGCCTGTGCGCCGAGCACGGCCACCCCGACCGGGCGTTCGTCTTCGGCTCGACATCGAAGATCACCATGGCCGGCAGCGGCGTCGCCTTCTTCGGATCCTCGCCCGCCAACGTCTCCTGGCTGCTCGGCCACCTCTCGAAGCGGACCATCGGACCCGACAAGGTCAACCAGCTGCGGTACGCCCGCTTCCTGCCCGACGCGTCCGCCGTGGACGCCCATATGGACCGGCACGCCGCCGTGCTGCGGCCCAAGTTCGAGCTGGTCGACACCGTGCTGGAGAAGCGGCTCGGCGGCACCGGGATCGCCTCCTGGACCCGGCCCCGGGGCGGCTACTTCGTGAGCCTGGACGTTCCGGACGGCTGCGCGGCGCGCGTGGTGGAGCTGGCCGGCGACGCGGGCATCGCGCTGACGCCCGCCGGAGCCACCTTCCCGCGCGGCAGGGACCCCCGGGACCGCAACATCCGCCTCGCGCCCAGCTACCCCGGCCCCGACGAACTGCTCGACGCGCTGGAGGGCCTGGCCCTGTGCGTCGAACTCGCCGCGGTGGAGCGGCTGTTGGCGTCCCCCGACATGCCGGCCTGAGCGGCCGGGGCTGCGGTCGGCTTCCGCGGCGGTGCGTCGCCCCGGGACGATCGGGAGGAAGCCGGCCGTGCCCGAGAGGGTGACGGCGTGGGCACTATGTGACCGGGCACGCTGGGTGGTTGGCGGCGCACGCTGCGGAAGGGCGCCAGGTCCGGCCGGTCCGGGTGGCGCCGCCGGGTCCGGCGGTCGTAGCCTGCTCCGCAGAGAGAGGCAGCGACAGCCCCGCGGGGACGTGTTCGGGCCGTGACGGCGACCGCACCCTGCGTCGCAGCCGGTGTCCTAGGTCCACCCGTGCGAAGCGGCTGAGGAGCGGTTATGCGAGTTCACAGGGCAACGGCAGCACTCATGGTCTGTGCCGGGGCGGCGCTGGCGGCGGCCACCGCACCGGCCTCCGTCTCCGCGGCCGCCACGCCGCCCACCACCGGCCGCGTGGCGGTCGTCGACTGTGCCGGGCAGGCCCAGGAGCGCCCCGGCACCTTCATCCTCGCCTGCGGCGACGGCAACAACGTCCTGAAGTCCCTGCGTTGGTCGCACTGGACGTCCGAGTCCGCAGTGGCGGTCGGCACGGACATGGTCAACGACTGCCTGCCGTACTGCGCGGCAGGCCACTTCCACGGCTACCCGGTCCGGGTGCGTCTCGACAACCCGCAGGTCCGGCCCGGGCACTCCGGGCAGCGGCACTACACCCGGGTGACGTTGACCTACCCCGCCGACCGGCCGGCCGGCACGCCCCGCGTCGTCACCACACAGCTCTGGAGCTGACGGCGGCAGCGCCGGTACTACGCGTGCCACGGGGGTGGTTCACTTCAACCGGCCCGCCTCGTAGGGCTGTTCGCTCCCGAGGCCGGTCGCACCGTAGGTGGCGAACACCGACATCGTGTAGCTCGCCCCCACCACCGTCGTCCCCATGGGCCTGTACGCCAACAAGGCCAAGCGGCTCGCCGACCTCCCGGACGGCGCACGCATCGCCCACCCCAACGACCCCGCCGACGAAGGCCGTGCCCTGCGACTGCCGGCCCGCGCCAAGCGGAGCGAACTGAAGCCGGGCACCGGCCTCTACGCCACCGCCGACGACATCAGCGCCAACCCCCACCACCTGTGTTTCGCCCCCCGTCAACGCCCAGCAGACGCCCCGGCTGCTCGCCGACGTGGACGCCGCGGTCATCAACGACGGCGTCGCCGCCCTCTCCGGCATCGGCGCGGAGACCGCCCTGTTCAAGGACGATCCACACAGCCCCGAGACCCGCCCCTACCTCAACGTCATCGCCGCCCGCGCCGCGGACGACCGGGACCGGTCGCTGAAGCAGGCGGCCGTTCGCTTCGGACGGCCGCCTGCCTCGTTCTCGGCGTCTCGGTTCTGGGCGCCTCAGTCCTGGGTGCCTCCGAGCGTCCGGCCGAAGAGCTCCAGCAATGCCCGCCAGTGCCGCTCGGCCGCCTCGGCGTGGTACGCGGCGGTGTCCACCTGCGTGTACCCGTGGTGGGCGCCCTCGTACAGCTCGCTGCGGTACCGCACCCCGGCGGCGTCCAGTGTCTGCTCCAGTGTCTTGATCTGCTCGGCCGTCATCGACGCGTCCTCGTCGGCGTGACCGAAGTACAGCTCCGCCGTGATGCGGTCGGCGAGCCGGTGCGGACTGTCCTCGGCATCGGTGACCACCCGGCCGGCGTGGAAGGCGGCCGCGGCCGCGATCCGGTCCGGGTACGCCGCGGCGGTACGGATGGCGAGCACACCACCCATGCAGTAACCGGTGGTGCCCACCGGACCGTCCGTGACCAGGGGAGACGCGGCCAGCCAGTCGAGGTAGGCACCGGCGTCCCGCATCGCCATGTCCGGGGTGAGGGCCTGCAGGATCGGGCTGAGCTTGGCGAAGATCTCGGGCCGCTCGGCCACGTCGATGTGTTCCGGCAGCTCCACCACCGGTGCGCGCCCGGCGCGGTGGACGACATTGGGCACCAGGACCGTGTAACCGTGTCCGGCCAGGCGCCGGGCCATCTCCTGCAACGTGGGGCGCACCCCGAAGGCGTCCATGTACAGCAGGACTCCGGGGTGCGGAGCGCCGTCGTCGGGATGGGCGAGATAGGCGTCGGCGGTCCCGTCCGGTGTGGGGAGGTCGATCGATTCACCATGCACGTTGGTCATCTTCACACCTTTCCTCAGGCATCCGGGCGACGCTCCACGAGCGGCCGCCCACCCGCCGGCCGCCTTCACGGCCGACGGACCTCCACACGGTATCCCCTTGCCTCGGACAACTTCCGCCCAGGGAGGCCGGGTAGTTCTCGCCGCCCTTGCCCGGGCGAAGCCGGGCTGACGTAGCGTCAGGTGACGGAACGCCACCGCCATCGGGAAGCAACGGCGCTGTCGGGACCCGTCAGGCACCCGCTCCCCACACCGTCTCCGCGTACCGGCAGACCACCGGCGCCAGATAGTCCACGCACGGCCCGCCCAGGTCCGCCAGCTCCTCCGGCGTGCGTACCAGGCCGATCCGGTCCAGTTCCGGGGCGCGGCCCTGTGCCGTCTCCGACGAGGCCAGTGCCGCATGCCGTTCGAGCAGCCATGACGCCGGCCGGACGGGCGCGCGGAACAGCACCCCGACACTTCTGCGGACCCCGCGCGTGACCAGCCACAGGCTGAGATCTTCGGGCGCCGCCTCATGCCCGGTTTCCTCGGCCAGTTCCCGGGCGGCGTACCAACGGAGCGTGTCGATATCGAGCGCCACATGGGGAGCGGGCGGCTCAAGGGACCCACCGGGCAGCTGCCAGCGCCCCGGCGCGGCCGTCCACGAGGACTGCCGACCCACCACCACCCGCCCGTCGTCCGTGGGCTGCACCACGGCGACGAACAGGCCCGCCAGCCATGCCGTGGCGCCCGGGACCCGGCGCAGGGCGTAGTGCCGGTAGGTCGTCCGCACCCAGGAGACGACCACTCCGTCGGCTCCCTCCCGTGCCAGCTCCGCACATGCCACCACCGGCCCGTCGAACAGGCTCGGATTGGCCCGCACCGCCGCGTCCCAGGCACGGTCCATGACCAGCCGTTCGTCGGACGACAACCCCGGCGCGGGGACTTCGACCAGGCGCACCCGCCGCACCTCCAGCACCTCCGCGCCGGAAGTGGCACCCGAGGACGACACCGTCACGACCGCACCTCCGTACGCTGCTGTTGTCCGGCCGCATCCGCCGCCCGCCCGGGGGCGAGGGCATCAGCGCCTCGAAACCGACGGGGAAGTTCCAGGCCGGCACCGTGCCTGCGGAAACCGGAGACCATCTCGAAGAGCGGCAACAGCATGCCCACAGGATCGCGCACCGCGCCGTCGTGACGGCGTTCTTACGGCGTGCTTGAGGCCGAGGCGTGCCGTCGGAACGCCCGCCGTCCGGGTGAGGAGAGGCGGGCGGGGCGTGCCGGGAATGCGCCGGGTTGTGCGCCGGCCCGTGCGGGAACTCAACCCTCGGGGATGTCCAACTGGGCTGTCTCGTAGGGGAGTTGTGGGTTGGCGGCACGTTGAGGGCGCGTGGGCCGGCGCGCCGAGTACCGGACTGGGAAGCGGCTGCTGGGCGTGCGGGCCCGCCGGTGGGGTGATCCACGCGGCAGGCCCGCACCCACGCCGTGTCCGGCGGCGTCAGGCCGCCGCGTAGGTGCCCCGACCCGGGCGCGTGACCAGGTCGGTCTTCTTCACGGCCCGGTCGAGAGTGTTGCGCACGGACTCGATCTGACCCGGGGTGGCCTCCCGGCCCAGTGCCGTGTTGATGTCCCGCGGCCGCATCGGCTCGCCGGCCTTCTTCAGCACCTCCAGCGCGGCGTCCAACAGGCTGCCGGACTCCTGTTCCGCCGCGGCCGGCTGCTTGGCCGCGACGGCACGCTTGGTGGCCGCCTTCTTCGCCCGGGGCTTCGCCGCCGCGGGCTTCTTGTCGGCCGCCTTCTTCGCCGGGCGGCGCTTGGTACGCGGCGACGTCGCAGCTCGCGGCTGCGGAACGACGGACGCGTCGGCGGCGGACTCCGCACCGGCCGCCGCCTCGGGCTCGGCCGCAACCTGCGCCGGAGCCGCCTCGGCGACAGTCGCATCGACCGACACTTCGGCGGAGGCCGATCCGGCGGCCACGGGCTGCCTGTCGGAGTGGTCGGTGCCGGTCAGCACGCGAAGGTTTTCCAGGGCGCTGCGGGCGGAATTCGCCTGCTTCACCACGGCGTCGAGTTGGTTGCGAAGGTGCCGCTCCTGCTCTTCGAGCTCGGGCAGCACGCCTTCGAGATTCTGGATGGTCTGATGGAGAACGGACTCAGTCATGTGTTTCCTAACCTCACGGGGGAATGAGATTCCAGTCACCATACGCCCAACGACCGTGAGGCGGGAGAGGGGACGGCCTTGCCGTGACGAACTGACCGACTCGTGACCTGGTATCGAAGGCCGATCCCTGACTGTGGGAGATGCTTCGGGCATAGGACCGTCGGCTGACTGGAAGTGCCCGAACCGGCGCGGATGCCCGCGGAAGCCGTGCGGCGGCTGGTGCCTTGGCGAAAGCCGGGGCAACGCGCCACCGATTCCCGGCGGGTGCTCCGGGCAGACATCAGGTGGCCTGGGCTCCCCAGGCGTTCAGGCGTGCGACCCGTACGTCCCGCGTGTGCGGAGCGGTGCCGTTTCAGTCGTCCGGGGTCTGCGCCAAGCGGAGCGCGTTGTCCTGAACCCGGCGCAACAGGCCCTGCAACTGGTCGCGTTCGGCTGCGCTGAAGCCCGCGTAGAGGGCGTCTTCGACCCGTTCCTGGACGGCCCACAGCGCGGCGATGGCCTGCTTGCCCTCGGTAGTGAGGGTGAGGTCGGCAGGGTTGTCCGCGACGGTTTCGACATACCCGCGGTCGAGCAACGGCGCTACCACGTCCCGCACTTCCGTCGACCCGGCACCGATATCGCGGCCCAGTTGATCAAGCGGCGTGCGCTGTTCGCAGGCGAGCACCATCAACAGCACCGCCTGGGAGCTGTCCAGGTCGCCGATCCGGCGCAGTTCGGCGTCGAATACCTGTCGGACGAGGGTTGCGGACACCCCGAGATTCCGGCCGAGGGTGTCGCGGATGCGGTCGGTCAACATGGTCAGGATCATCCTCATCCGTAGTTCGTAGATGCTGATGCCGGTGGCCACTCCGACGTTGAGCGACTCCACGGCGCCGGCCATCGGGATCTGCACGACCAGGTCCGCCTGTGCCTGGACGGCCTCGCTGACACCCTCGGTCTCGTTGCCGACCACGAGCGCGAGCCGCTGCCCGCGCAGCGGCGCCATCGCCTGGAGATGCGTCCCGCGGGGACTGGTCACCACGATCTGGAAACCCGCCGCGCGCAGCGCCGCCACCGCGGTCGCCGGGTCGGCGAACCGGCGGGCGCGGCAGTCGAGCACGCTGCCGCGGGATGCGTCGACGACCCGGCGGGAGGACAGATCGGTCGCCTCGTCCGTGAGCACGACGTCCCGTACGCCCAGGGCGCGTGCGGTCCGCACGATGGTGCCCAGGTTCCCCGGGTCGGCGATCCGCTCGCACACCACGGCGAAGTCACCGTAGGGTTCGGACGCCTGGACCGGCGCCGGCAGATGGGCGACCGCCAGCCAGTCCACCGGCTTCGCGCCTCCGGTGATCTTGCGCAACAGCCCCTCGCGCACGGTGTGGACGGGCACCCGGGCGTCGTTGAGCTCGTCGTACAGGCATGGTTCGCACGGCTCGCCGGTCGCGGCGTCCACCGACGTCAAGACATACGCCAGGCGTGCGCCGGCGGCCCGGGCCTGGCGGATCAGGCCCGCTCCCTCGACCAGGCAGAGACCGGCGGCGTCCCGGCCGCCACGGGTGGCCAGCGATCTCGCCGTGACGATCAGCGGATTCTTGATCGTATCGATGGGTTCCATGAGCGGTCAGGCTAGTGGGAC
The DNA here is from genome assembly GCF_000373585.1 of Streptomyces sp. MspMP-M5. Taxonomy (GTDB): domain Bacteria; phylum Actinomycetota; class Actinomycetes; order Streptomycetales; family Streptomycetaceae; genus Streptomyces. The sequence goes on along the minus strand of NZ_KB891887.1, from coordinate 106,268 downwards.
GACCGCGAGGGGGCGCCGTAATTCTCGACCGGTGGCGCGGGCCCGGTGAGGGTTTGGGACCCTCGGGTGTCGGGTGTCGGGCGTCAGGCGTCAGCCGCAGTCCGTTCGGTGATCAGTTCGGCCAACTTCCGTGCCGGAGCGGTGGGGTTGACGGGATGGACGAGTTCCGTGCGGTAAACCAGGCGGGGTGCGGAAACGCGGACGGCGGCGACGCCCGGGAGGGTGGTCGCCACCGACAGCGGGAGTGCGGCCAGACCGTGCCCGGCGGCGACCAGGGCCGCCAGGCCGTGCAGATCGGTGCCGCGGTGACGGATCCGCGGCCCGAATCCCTCGGTGCGGCAGACGGCCCGCAGCCGGTCCAGGGGGACGGCGGTGTCGGGGGCGTCGATCCACTGTGCCTGGGACAGATCGGTCAGCCGCACTGCACGGCGCCGGGCCAGGGGATGGCCGTGCGGGAACAGCACCGCCAGCGCCTCCTCGGCCACCGCGAGGTTGGCGGTGGGACCGAGATCGGGCATCGGAAGCGGATCGCTGGGGGCGGCGGCACCGTCGACGAATCCGGCGTCGGCATCTCCGGTGACCACCTCCGCCAGCACCGCTTCCCGGCCCATGACCCGCACCTCCAGCTCCAGCGCGTGGGTGGCGGCGCGCAGTTCGGCGAGGGCCTGCGCCACGGTGGGGGCGAGGGCCGCCGGCGAGCAGGCCAGGGTCAGCCGGGTGGGCCGGGCCTGGTGCAGCCGGGCGATATCCGCACGGGCGGCGTCCAACCGCAGCAGCAGCGCCGGGGCGTGCTCCATCAAGCGCGCTCCGGACGGTGTGGGCGCCACCGGCCGGCGCTCGACCAGCCGGGTGCCCAAGTCGGTTTCCAGGGCGGCGATGTGCTGGGAGACCGCGGACTGGGTGTAGCCGAGCGCCGCCGCGGCACCGGAGAAGGAGCGCTGGTCGACAACCGCAACAAAGGTGCGCAGCAGATGCGGATCCATGCAGCGCAGTATCGCATCTGCATCAGAAACACTTATCCGTAGTGCACGAATCATCGTTGGACCTGATGCTGCGATGCGCAGCAGGATGACTGCCATGAACGCCCTGAACGACATGAACAACATGAACGATCTGAACGACAGGACATCCACCGCACACCCCGCACCCCTGGCCCGCCTCGCCCTCGTCGGCGACCGCTCCGAAGCCGTCCGCTCGCACAACCGCATCCCCGGCCTCCTCGACGCGCTCAGCACACGCGACGGACTCGACCTGGACGCCTACTGGATCCCTTCCGACGACGCGGACGAGGACCTGACCGGCTTCGACGCGATCTGGGTCCTGCCGGGCAGCCCCTACCGCAGCGAGGCAGGCGTCCTGGCCGCGATCCGCACGGCCCGCGAATCCGGCATCCCCTTCCTGGGCACCTGCGCCGGCTTCCAGCACGCACTGGTGGAGTTCGCCCGCAACGTCTGCGGCCTGACCCGCGCCGGCCACGCCGAGAACGACCCGCACCTCGCCGAGGAGGACGCGGTGCTCATCCCGCTCGCCTGTTCACTGGCCGGCCATGAGGGAACCGTCGACGTCACCCCCGGCTCCCGCGCGGCCGGTCTGCTCGGCACCGAGCGCGCCCAGGCCCGCTACCACTGCAGCTACGCCCCCAACCCCCGTCACCTGGACCTGCTGCGCGCCCACGGACTGGCCTTCACCGGGACCGACGCCGCCGGCGAGGTCCGCATCGCCGAACTGCCCGGCCACCCGTTCTTCCTCGCCACCCTCTTCCAGCCCGAACTGGACGGTGACGGCACCCGCGCCCACCCCCTGATCACCGGCCTGGCCACCGCCGCCGTCCACCACGCCCGAACCCGATGAACCCGCACCCTGGATCCACTGGATCCGCCTGGCCAGGCGCTCTTCTGCGCACGCTCCTCCGCGCCTGGCTCCGCACATGCACCGTGCCGCACGCCCACGCAGGCAGCCCGCTGGCCCCCGTCCCGGAGGCCGCACTCGCCGCCCTACGCGTGGACGGCCCGGTCCAGGCCGCCACCGCTGCGTGAGAGGCGGGCGGGGAGGCAGTCACGGGCGGGCGCTCCTCACCGTGAGGAGTGGTGCAGCCGGTAGGACCCGGACAGGTCCCGTACCTCCACCGAGGACACCACCTCATGCACCTCGTCCCCGGACAGATGCTTGCCGAGCAGGGCCAGTACGTCCTCCGACAACCGGCCCTTCAGCTCGTCCGGGCGCCCCGGCAGCAGCCCGACGGTCACATGCACAAAGGCCACCCGCTCGCCCTCCCGGTCGCCGACGTAGGTGTTCGCCGCCGGACGGAAGAAGGTCTTGCACACACCCGCCGAGCCGCTCCCTTCGAGCACCATGGGATGCAGCTCCCGCACAAATGCCTGCCGGTCGAAGACGCCGGCCAGCTGTGCGGAGTAGTCGACGGTGATGTGGGGCATGGGGGACCTCTCGGATGCGCCTTCGCTATGCAACCATTTTCCGCCATGCACCGGACAGGATGCGCCGAGCCCCCGTGCTCGCCCTCACGCGGTGGGGTGCTACACGCCCGGGCGCTCGGCCGCGTCGAGGAGGACGCGGGCGAGCTCCTGCGGCTGGGAGAACATGGGCCAGTGGCCGGTGTCCATCTCGACCAGCTGCCACCGCTCGCCGGTCAGCAGCGCGGCCACGTCAGGCGTCGGCTCGGGGCCGTCGAGCAGGCACTTGACGTACGTCGCGGGCAGCTCGCCGAGCGGACGCGACAGCACGGCGGGCTCGGTGAGCGTGGCACCGGGATGAGGCGTGGCGCCGGCCACCAGCCGGGCCACCTGCTCGCCGGTGAGCCCCTGACCCTCGAAGTCGTCAGGGCCCAACGGTGGCCAGAACCCTCCGTTCGCGGCTATCGACGCCTCCACCATGGCCCGCCCTTCGGGCCAGCCGGACACGAACGACTCCCCGTCGTGCGGGACGCCGGCATCGACGAACACCACCCGCGCCAGCCGGTCGCCGATCCGCTCGGCGGCCTGCCCGACGGGTATGCCGGAGTAGCTGTGCCCCACCAGGACGACATCCCGCAGCGCCTGGCGTTCCACCGCGTCCACGATGTCCTGCACATGAGTCTGCTGGCCGGCCGGCACACGCCGCTTCTCCGCCAGACCGGACAGCGTCACCGGGCGCGCGCCGTGCCCGGCCGCCCGCAGCTGCGGCACCACCTCCTCCCACGCCGACGACCCCAGCCACGCACCGGCAACCAGCACGAATTCCGTCATGTGGCCAACGTAACGGAGACCACTGACAATGGCCCCGCAACGCCCGCCGCCACCCCGGGAATTGGGGTCCCGAGATGAACCCCGAGATGAACCTCCGTGACGAACCACCTCACGACCACTCAAACCACCCGTTCAAATCCCCCACGCAACTCAACCAACTCAACCCACCTCAACCCCCATTCAACTCACCACCCGACTGATCGCGAGACCGTCCATGAAGATCGTCATCATCGGCGCCACCGGCACCATCGGTTCCGCCCTCGCCGACGCCCTGGAAGCGCATCCCGGGTACGAGGTGATCCGTGCCTCCCGGAGCGGCTCCGTCAAGGTCGATCTGGCGGACCCCGCCTCCATCGATGCCCTGTTCGCCGCGCTCGGCCCCGTCGACGCCGTGGTCGCGGTTGCGGCGAGCGGCACGATCTCCCGGATCGACGCCCCGTCCGACGCCGACTACTTCACCGGCCTCGACGCCAAGCTGCTCGGCCAGGTCCAGCTGGCCCGCCGTGCCGCCCGGTACCTCACCGACGGCGGATCCGTCATCCTCACCAGCGGCATCTTCGAGTTCGGCGAGCCCGGTATGTCGTTCACCGCCCTGGTCAATGCCGGTCTCGCCGGATTCGTTCGGACTGCGGCGCAAGAGATGCCGCGCGACATCCGCCTCAACGCCGTGAGCCCCGGGTGGATTTCGGAGACCCTGCGGGCCATCGGGCGCGATACGGCGGCGGGCACCCCCGTTGCCGAGGTCGTCCGCGCCTATGTCGAGCTGCTGCAGGGCACCGACCGTGGCCGCGTCGCCGAGCCGGGGACACCGGAGGCCCGCAAGGGCTGAACGCCGTTACGGGACACGGCGGTGCACCCGGCCCGGACCGGCAAATATCCGACAGCCGGGCCGTCGTCCGGGCCGCCGCATGAGTAGGGTGCATCTATGCAGACCAGCGGGGAGGAACAGCGCGGACACGTGCTGCTGATCGCGGGGGCCAGGGCCACGCACCGACGCACCGTCCAGGTGATACCCAGCGCCAATTTGGCCGCCCTGACCGCCGTTCCCGTCCCCGTGCTGCTCGGCAGCACCCTGCCTGCCGACTTCGTTCACCTCGATGGCGCACGTGACCAGAACACCATGCTCATCAGGTTGCGCACGGCCGCCGCGGCCTCCGGGCCGCTGCTCGTCTACCTCGCCGGACTGCTGACCGTGGACCGCAAGAACCACCGGCTCCACCTCGCTTCCCCAGGCTCGACCGCCGGCACCACCCGCTACACCGCACTGCCCTGGGAATGGGTGCAGAACGAGCTGCGCCGACGGCCCGGACCCACGACCGTGCTGGTCGACATGGCCGCCGACAAGGCCGCCTGGTCCGTACTCCACGAACGCGGCGGCCTGCCGGAAGTGAACGCCGAGGTGTACGGGGTCATCACACCGCCCGGCCTCTCCGGGACGGCCGACGGCATCAGCGTCTACACCCAGCATCTGATCGACGTGTTGCGTTCCCGGCCGGAGCGGCCTGAGAACGCCCGACTGCACACGCTGACGGTGGCTGCCGCCGCCATACCGCCCGGCACGCTCGTTCTGCCGAACACGCCACGGGCCGAAGGCCCTTGCCCTCCCGACACCGCCGAAACCCAGCCAAAAGCCCCGATCAAGCGACTGCTGTCCGGCGATCGTGCCTTCCTCCCCACGCTCCGCCGCCGGGAATCCGCGTCCGCGCCCGCACCGGCCTCGGCCCCGGCGGAGTTCGACGCCTACCCGCCGTTCCCGCCGGCCGCGACGTCCAACGAGGCCCAGCCCCACGTCGGCGACCACCCCTGGTACCAGGAGCGGCAACCCGCCGCGCCGAGCCCGTTCCCCGTACCGGCCCCGCAGCAGCCGGCGGCCCTTCCGCCCGCTTCCGCGCCTGCCCCTGCGCCCGCCCCTGCCCCTCTATCCCCGCCGCCTGCCGGTTCTCCAGCGCCGTCAACGTCGCCAGCCCCCGCGTCCCCACCCCTGGCGTCGCCACAGCGTCAGCCCGTCCCTGACCCACTTCTCCCGGAAACACCCGCGGCACAACCCACCCCGCCACCGCAACCTGCACTCCCACAACAGTCCACCTCGACTCCGACACCGGCCCCAGCGTCCCCACCCCTATCCCCACCCCCACCCGCTTCCCCTGCCACCCCCGCACCCCCGTCGCCAACCCCCGCGCCGGACCCAAAGCCCCTCATCTGGCAGGCGGCGCAGGCGGGTCGGCACGACCAGGCCGCGGAGATGGCGGCGGCCTGGGAACAGCAGGCATTGCAGCGCTATGGGTACGATTCGCCGCAAGCCACTGAATGGGCCGAAATCCGTGCCGATCTGGCCCGTATCGCCGGCCGTTGGCCGCTCGCCACGCAACTGTGGGTGGCGGCCGCCCGTACGCGGCTGGCCCATCAGCCACCCGACTCCGCCGAAGTCCTCAACGCGGCCCGCGGCGCCCACTATTGCTGGAACCAGATCACCGACCCGGACCAGGCCATTGAGAACGGCCCCGAGCTGATCAATCTGCTGCGTCAGCTGCCCGCGCTCGACCCCCGCCATGTGTCCACGGCACAGAGCCGTCTCCAGTATCTGCACCAGCAGCCGACCGGGGGTGCCTAGCACGTGGTCGCTGCGTGGTCACTGCGCCGACAAGTCGGCGTTGACGATGGTGCCGTGGCGTCACCGTTGCACTTCGAAGCGGTACCGATCCATGACGCGCCCCCGGCCACGCGACCCCAGCGAACGCACCCGTCGAGGTCTTCCAGGCAGCCGCCGCACTCGTCGAGTCTCACCTGCAACAATTGATGTTGACGCCTGGTTTGTACGGCGAATAAATTTACCGCCGTCGTAACTTCCATACTTCTGTGGGATGGGCTATGGGATGGGGCGACTCGCGGAGCCGGTCGCAGATGAACTCCCATGGGCAGTAGGGGTGTTGGGTGTCCGGGTGGCCGTGGCTCTCTTCGCTCTCGGCCTCAGGGGTCACCCCGGCCGTCACCCACCCCCACCACCACCCCAACCCCGCACACGGAGGATCGTTGCTGAACGTCATTGCTGTACCCCCGGCACCCGGGCAGGCGCAGGCTGTCCGTGAGCACGCCGACGCGCTGGTCGCCGTCCCGCTCCCGGCCGATGCCGAGGTGCGCGGCGACTGGGTACGCGCGCCCGGGGCCGGGGGCGGCGCGGTGCTCTATGTGCACGGTGGTGGGTTCGCCCACACCATGCCCGAGGCCGAGCGCGTCATGGCCTACCGCCTGTCCCAGGCAACCGCACGACCGGCTCTGCGCGTGGGCTACCGTCTGTTGCCCGCCGACCCCTACCCCGCGGCGCTGGAGGACGTCCTCGCCGCCTGGCAGGCCGTGTTGGACGAGGGCATCGCCGCCTCGGACGTGGTCTTCGTCGGTGAGTCGGCCGGCGCCACCCTGGTGCTCTCCGCCTTGCTGGAGCTCAAGCGCACCGGCGGCCCGCTGCCCGGCGCCGCCGTCGCGATCTCTCCGATCACCGACTTTGCCCTGACCGGTGCGTCGCTGGCCGCCAACGACGGGAAGGACGTGCTCAGCCAGGACGTCCTCGCCGCCGTCGCCGGCGCGTACCTGGCCGGCGCCGATCCGAAAGAGGCGCCCCAGTCACCGCTGTACGGCGATCCGCGCGGACTGCCGCCGCTGCTCGTCGCCGTCGGCACCGACGAGGTCCTGCGGGACGACGCCCGCCGCTTCGCCGAGGCCGCGGACGCCGCCGGAGTGAGCGTGTGCCTGGACGAGTACACGGACCTGCCGCACGCCTTCCATCTCTCCGAGGCGGGCGAGGGGTTGCTCGACCGGCTCGGCCGCTGGCTCGCCGATCCGGTCCGCGAGGTCGCCGTCAGCGGCCCGGAGGCGGGCCCCTACGCCCTTGCGGAGGGACCCGACGGGGCCCTGTGGTTCACGCTGGTCCACCAGGGGGCGATCGGCCGCCGGGACGAGGACGGCCAGGTCACCGTCCATCCGGTCGGTGCGCGCCCCACCGTGATCGCCCAAGGACCCGACGGCGCCCTGTGGTTCAGCGAGTACGGCACCCACCGCATCGGCCGGATCACCGTCGACGGCCGGGCCACCTCCTTCGCGCCGCCGACCGCGGACGGCGGGCCGTTCGGGATCGCCGCGGGTCCGGACGGCGCGATGTGGTTCACGCTGTCCGCAGCCGACCGCATCGGCCGGATCACCATGGACGGCGAGATCACCGAGTACCCGTCACCCGGTGCCTTCCCGTCCGCCCTCACCGCCGGGCCCGACGGGGCCCTGTGGTTCACCCTCAACCAGGGCAACGCCATCGGCCGGATCACCGTCGACGGCGAGGCCACCGCGTACCCGCTGCCGACGCCGTCCGCCGCCCCGGTGGGCATCGCGGCGGGCCCGGACGGTGCGCTGTGGTTCACCGAGATCGGTGCGGGGCAGATCGGCCGCATCACGGTGGACGGCACCATCACCGAGTACCCGCTGCCCGATCGCCAGGCACGTCCGCACGCCCTCACCACCGGGCCCGACGGCGCCGTGTGGTTTACCGAGTGGGGCGGCAACCGGGTCGGGCGGATCGACACCGACGGCAGGATCACCGGATACGACCTGCCCCGCCCTGCCTGTGAACCGCACGGCATCGTCCAGTACCGCGGTGCGGTCTGGTGTGCCTTGGAGACGGGCTCCCTGGCCAGCGTCGCGGTACCCGCGGAATAGGCCACGCGCCGTGCCTGGGACGACTGTGTGTTGCCCAGGCACGGGCGGCGGTCGCGGACGCCACGGAAGGGCGTGCGGGGGTGCATCGGGGCGCAGGCGCCGGGGTGCACCCGGCGCGCACGCCGCCGTGCATCCACGACGGGTCGAAGAGTCCGGAAAACCGCCCCATCGCGGCCTGGGCGTCGGCTGATACTGGCGGGGTTCCACGACTGGCCGTTGGCTTCGCCGGCGGCAGTGGTATTCCCGCCTACATCGAGGAGCATTGCCATGCGTCGCATGCGTTCGTTCGCCGTCGCTTCGGCCGCCCTGGCGGTCGTGTTCGGCCTCGCACCCACCGCAACCGCCGCCTCCGCGGCGCCCGCTCACCACGCGTCCTACCGTTGTACTCCCGGCTACTTCTGCATCTACAGCGGCTGGAACGGCGGCGGGACCCGCTGCCAGTGGTCGCAGCGGAGCAAGGCGAACACCGCGGACGACTGTTCCTTCATCCGGAGGGGCCTGAAAGTCCGCTCCCTGTGGAACGGCACCGGCCACCGGGTGCAGTACTACACCCAGACCAACTACCACGGTCGGGTCGGCTCCACCCATGCCGGAGCCGGCGGCAACCTGCAGGGCGACTACCAGATCCGTTCCTTCCGCCCGCAGTGACGCACTGCCTGGGCTGACGGCCTGCCTGGCCTGATGAGGGCCTGACGCCTGGATGATGGCGCTGTGCGGGCCGGCCTGTGCAGAGGGAAATCCCCCTGCCTGGCCGGCCCGTGTGCGGCTCGTACGAAGTCGAGGGCGAGGAAAGCGAGGGGACTAGATTCAAGGAAGTTGAGAAGGAAGTCCCCTCATGGCCTCGCCATGGCCAACGATAACAGTCAGGCGGGGATCAGGTCGCGGAGATTTCCGGGGGTGATGACCCGGGAGTCCGGGTGCAGGCCGTCGGGGCGCGCCAGACCGAGGTAGGTGACCGGCTCGTCGGGGGGCGCCTGGCCTTCCCACAGGGTGACGGACGTGGCGGATTCGGCCATCAGGTCGGCGAGGTACCGGACCGTGAGGTAGTCGCGTTCGACGATGCCGCGCAGCAGGGTGGCGACCGAGACGCGGTTCCCCTCGACCTGGTTGGACGTCGGTGTGCCCGTCAGGTACAGGTGCAGCCACTTGGCGCGCCAGTGGCCGTCGTTGCCGCGTTGGAACGCCAGCGGCAGGGCGACCCGGCCGGGGCCGCGGAGTTCCGACTTCATGCGCACGGTGCGTGGTTCGAACGGGCGGCCGCGCTGTTCGGCGTCGCGCAGCATGAAGCCGAAGAACGACTCCTCGACCTCGTCGAAGCCCTCGCCGGAGTAGATGTTGACCTGCGGGACGATGAAGGTGCCGGGCACCACGTCCAGGCGCAGATCGATGAACTCCGAGGCGCCGTCGGGTGCTTGGGTGATATCGCCGGAGTGCTTGCCGCCGACGGCGGTCAGGGCGGTGTAGGACAGCCAGGAGTGTGTGGAGTAGTCGGCGTTGAGCATCAGTGCCGACAGGTCGTAGTCGGTGTTGCGGGAGGTCTGCTTCCAGTAGACGAAGAAGCGCAGCAGTTCGCCGTCGACGGACGAGACCGAACCGCGCGGGAGCACACCGAGGCCGGAGGTGGTCGCCTTGCCGCTGAGCGGAAGCGCGACATCCAGCACGGCCGGGTCGATGAGCAGTCGGCCCGGGGCCGGCAGGCGGCGGCGGATCTCGGCGTCCAACGTGGCCGCCAGCCGCTTGCGTTCGGTCGGCGGCACGGGCAGGCGGGTGTCGAAGGTGACCCAGGCACGGCCCCGGCCGTTGACGAAGACCCGGCGTTCGTCGGTCTCCTCGGCGCGGTTGTGGAGGTGTTCGCGGACGGAGAGCAGGACGCGGCCGGAGACCTGGCGCGCGACCCGTTCGGCGGCGGCCGCGATGGCGTCGCGTTCCTCTTGGGTGCGCGCACTGCGCAGCAGCCGGTCCAGGGCGCGGAACAGCTTGCCCGGCGCGGCGGTCAGCAGCTCCAGTGCGCCGGTGAGGTCCTGCCTGTCCAGACACTCTCCAACGCGGCTGTCCAGGGAGCGGGCCGGTGCATCGCCGCGGGCGACGGCGAACACCGAGGCGGCGTGCGGCCAGCGCGGGTACTCGTGCGGATGGAGGCGCTCGCCCAGGCGCTTCCACGGCTCGCGGTGGGCCGTTACGTCCGCGAGCTTGGCCGGGGAGGCGGCGATCACGTGGTCGAGCCCCGCGAGAAGGGCGCGCCGGACCGGCCGGGACAGAGCACGGAAGCGGGTCGGCTCCTGGAGCGTCACATCACCGTCCGACAGCGCACAGGCCAAGCGGAGCACGTCCGTGACCGTGTCCAGGAGGAGTTCGGCGCCGATGGCCAGGCGGGCCTGGTTGACCAGCGCGCGGTTCTCGCGGACAGGGATGGACTCGGGCTGGGGGCCGGTGGCGCAGTGCTCGGCGAGCAGCCGCAGATCGTCGCGGACGTCGTCACCGAGAGGGGTGCTGCTGCCGGCCAGCGCGAGGTACGCGGCGGTGGTCTCGTCCGCCGGGCTGCCGCCCAGATGCAGCACAGTCAGACGGTCGCCGGCCGCCGCGATCAACTCGTCGTGAGCGGCGAGCATCTCGGTGTAGGTGTGTTGGTACGCGCCGTAGGTCGGCAGGGTGAGCAGGTCCAGTACGCCGCTGCGGAGCTGTTCGAGAGTGTGGTCGCGGGCGCTGTCGTCGGCAAGTGCCTGGCCGATGCAGTGCATCCAGAAGTCGAAGGTCGCGGGCACATGGGCCGGGAAGTCGCGAAAGTACACGTTGTGCTCGACATGGTCGCCGACCATCGTGCGGACCGTGCGCAGGGTGTCTACGGCGGTGTCGACGACTGTGTCCGTGGACAGCCCCGACAGGTGCGCCAGCAGCTCCCCGGAGAGTTTGAAGCCCACCGACATCAGCGCGGCGTCGAACTGCCGCGCCGCGACGTCACCGTCCCCGGCCGGCCCCGTGGGGGCGGGAAGGCGGTGGGTGTGGCGGATGACCAGTGAAGCAAGGCCGTTTCCCATTCCCGCATGATCCCAGACACGCGTTCGCCGGCGCACCCGGGTTTCGCTTCGCCGGGCCCGGCCCGGCCCGACCTCGCCCGGCCCAGGCGCTCACCGAACGCAGCCGCTCTGGCGCCGCAGCACGCGACAGCCAAGCGCGCTGCGGGAGTTCGACGGGATTAAGGTGGGCCGGACAACGGATGTCGAGGGGGCGGAACGTGGCGAATCCAGGGCAGGACAGCGAGGCGGACACCACGGGCGGGGGAGCGGTACGGCGCGGCGGACGGCGGCGCGTCGCCCTTCTGCTGGCAGTGACGGGCTGCGCCTATCTGATCGACCTGTGCAGCAAACTGGCGGTGGTGGAGAAGCTGGAGTACCGGCCGTCGGTCCCGGTGCTCGGCACCTGGCTGGAACTCCGGGTGACGCGCAACTCCGGTGCGGCCTTCGGTATGGGCGGGGCGATGACCATCCTGTTCACGCTCATCGCGGTGGCCGTCGTCGTCGCGATCGTCCGCCTGGCGCGCAAGCTCTACAGCGTCCCGTGGGCGATAGCACTGGGCCTCCTGCTGGGCGGTGCCCTCGGCAACCTCACGGACCGTCTCTTCCGTGCCCCCGGGGGCCTCCAAGGCGCGGTCGTCGACTTCATCGCCGTCCGCGGCTTCAGCGTGATGAACCTCGCCGACTGGGCGATCGTCTGCGGCGGTGTCCTGATCGTGTTCTGCTCCTTCCGAGGCTGGGAGCTGGGCGATAGCGATACCGGGACAAAGACAGGTGAGTTGACCGTCTGAGCCGCCCCGCCCGACCCGACAGGCACCACCCGGGCATCACCCGGCCACCATCCGACCGACCACTCTCCTGACCAGTCCCCGACCGCTTTCCCGACCAGCCCCCGACCAGCCCCTGACCAGATCCCGACCAGTCCTCGACCAGTCCCCGACCGGGCATCGATCGCAACGGTGGTATTCCATGGCAGACCATGACCTGACCGGATTCGACCGCGCAACCTTCACCCACGGCGGCGTCACCCGCCGCATACTCCGGCGCGGCACCGGGCCCGCGGTGATCGTGATCGCGGAGGTCCCAGGCATCACGCCGAAGGTGCTGAAGTTCGCGGAACGAGTCGCCGCCATCGGCTGTACCGCCGTGCTCCCGGTCCTCTTCGGCACCCCCGGCCGTGAAGTGGACCCGAACGAGGTCGGTTGGCTCAAGTCCACCCTCTATACCGCCTCGACGGTGCGAAAGGTCTGCGTCAGCCGGGAGTTCACCGTCCTGGCCACCGGAAAGTCCTCTCCCGTGGTGACCTGGCTGCGGGCCCTGGCCGCCCATGAGCACGAGCGCTGCGGAGGGCCCGGTGTCGGGGCCGTCGGCATGTGCCTGACCGGCGGGTTCGCCCTGGCCATGGCCGTCGACGACCGGCTGCTCGCCCCCGTGCTGTCCCAGCCGTCGCTGCCACTGGCCGTCACTCGCAGCCGGGCCGGCGGTATCGACATCTCCGCCGAGGACCTCGCCACCGTACGCGGCCGCTGCGAACGCGAGGGCCTTCAGGTGATGGGGCTGCGGTTCCACGGCGACCGGCTGGTGCCGCGCGACCGCTTCGCGTTCCTGCGCCGCGAACTGGGCGACGCGTTCACCGCCGTCGAACTCCCGGCGTCCGCCGCGAACCCGCAGTCCGCGCTGGCGCCGCACTCCGTGCTCACCGAGCACCTCGTCGACGAGCCCGGCCAGCCGACCCGCGAGGCGCTGGACGACGTACTCGACCTCTTCCGCAAGCGCCTGCTCGAACAGCCCGACCCGACCAACAGCACCGCGCCGGGAGGAAATTGACGGTAGGTCGTTCCGCTGAGTCACCGGTCCTCAGCGTCGACCGGCCTTGCGTGGCCGTTCCAGGATGAAGGTGTCCACCGGAGTCAGCTCGCCGTAGGGGCCGTCGAAGGTGTAGTACGTGACGTGGATGCGGGTGCGGCCGGTACGGGGGTCGCCCGGATCCACGTCGAACGCGGCGAAGCCGTGTGTGTGGACCCGGTCCTGGACGGCGCGCCAGGGGGCGTCCTCGGTGACGAAGACGGCCTTGCGGTGGCGGCCCTCGGTCTCCTTGCTCAGATCGACGACTACGCGCCCCTTGGGCTCGTCGAACAGATCGTCCTGAGTGGTCGCGAAGTTGCCCCCGCCACCGATGATCATGTGGACCGTGCCCTTGCCGGTGTCTGCGACATCGGTCCTGGTCGAGACCGGGATCGGAGTACGCGCCTCGTTCGGCAGGGCACCGCGGACCGGCAGCGACCGCTCGTAGTAGTGCTCGTGCCCGCACAGCACCAAGTCCACCCCGTACGCATCGAACAGCGGGCCCCACGCCGTGCGGATGCCGAGGTCGCTGCCGCTGCCACTGCGGCTGCTGGAGATCATCGGGTGGTGCATGAAGACCACGATCCAGTCGATGCCTTCGTGCGCCCGCGCCGCCCTCAACTCCCGCTCCAGCCAACGACGTTGCGCGCCACCGGAGAAACCGTGCACATACGTGTCGCCGGTGTCCTGGATCGCCACGTCGTCGTTGGCCAGGCTGATGAAGCGGACGGCGCCGACGGTGAACGCGTACCACAGCCCGCGCGTCTCGGGATCGGCATCGGTCGTCGAGTCGGGCAGTGTGTAGTACGCCTGGTAACCGGTCAGCCCCAACGGCCCGTTGCCCTTCTCGTTCTCGCCGTTTCCCAGGCAGGGCATCCATGGGCGCAACCGCGTCGAACGGCTGTTGCTGATGAACCAGTCGGCCCAGGTCGCGACGCGGTTCTGCCCGAAGACGCCGGCCGCGGAGGCGTAGCACAGGTCGCCGTTGACCAGGTTGAACAGCGGCCCGACCCGTTCCACCGCGGCCACGATGTCGGCGGAGGCCGGTGTACCGGCCTGGCTGCTGGTGTAGAGCGGAAACCGCCCCGAGGGCGAAGGCATGCTGCCCGTAGGCCACTTGACGATGCGTCGGAGGTTGGGTGCACCCTGGTCGCCGAAGCTGGTGAAGGTGAACGCGGTACGCCCGCGCGGCGCTGTGGTGAACGAACCGCTCTCCGCCGCCGCACCGTCATGCCCGGCCGCGTAGAGATAGGTGGTGTCGGGCCGCAGCCCGCTGAGCCGGGCATGGTGCACATACACCTCCTCGCCGGACAACCCGTCCCGATATGTGCGGGTCTCGGCCTCGACGACCTGCCCGGTGCCGCCGTCCGGCGATCCCAGGCGCACCTGCGGACGGCGAACGGACCGGGGACTGATCCAGGACACCGTCATCTCGGTGGCGGGGTCGGCGCCGAACTGGAGGTGCAGCCCGGTCACTCCGGGCACCCCGAGACGGCTGGGCGTGCGCTGGAGCAGCGGGTTGGGAGCGGCGGCCTCGGCGTTCCCCACGGCGCCGAGTGCGGTGGCGGCCGCGGCCGCCGTCGAACCGGTCAGCAGCGATCTGCGCGCGATCGACATATAACGCCCCTAGAGGAGAGGGAAGTTGGACGGAATCTGGCAGCAGCCTGAAGGAGCCTGAAGGAGGCAGAAAGGAAGGAGTCTGGAAGGAGGTTGGAAGAGGTTGGAAGAGGTTGGAAAGAGGCGCAGTGGTCAGGTGCACTGTATGCCGGTCGACGCCGAGCCGGGCAGTCAGGCGCCTTACCTTTGTTCGAGGGATGGGGGATCGCTGGCAAGTACGGTGCCGCGATGCGAAGCGACGTGGAACGGGGGCGCCGTCGGGCAACAGTCGTCCGCGGGGTGACGATACGGTTGCGATGGGCGACGGTGGCGGTGTCCTCCGCGGCGCGTCCTCGTTTGGCCGGGCATGGAGTCTTCCGTCTCCGAGCCGGAAAGCGCCGGTACGCCACGGCTGCGCGGGGCCTACTGGCTGGAGCAGCGGCGCGTCAGAGCGGACCGCTGTTGTTCGTGGTGCGTGCCACGGGAGGTGCCGACGGTGCCGTGCGTGAACCGCGGGGTGATCGCCGCCGCCGTCGCGGTGGTGGCGGTCCTCCTCGTCCTGACCGTCGTGGTGGGCGCGGCCTACTTGCCGTGAGTCCGGTCCTTCCGCCGCCGCGCGGGCAGCGGGTGCACCTCTTCGGGGGCCGGCGAGGGCCGATGGCGCAGGTCCAGATAGGCGCGGACGGAGACGCCGGGCCGGCCGGGGGTGTGCCAGGGCGCGGAGGGGCCGCTGGATCGCCACAGGCGCCCCAGCTCGGCCGCGGCAAGGGTGGCGGTGGCTTCGTCGGCCGCGGTGACGTCGATGACGACCATGCCGGGCTCGCTGACATGTTCCTCGTGGATATGCACAGTTCTGTATGACCTATTTCGACCCGTGGCGTAAGGAGAAGCGGGCAGGGTTCATCCGAACGTGGTCCGTGGGGATGGTGAGTTGACCGTACGTGGCTGTGGTTCACCCCTGCTCAGCCGGACGGCACCGGACCGGAACGGCAGGAGGGGCGCCGTCGGCCGCGTCAGGCGTGCCGGGCCGCGGCCGGTTCCCGCCAGAGGGCCAGCGGCGTTGCGCCGACCCGGTAGCCCTCCTCGTCGAGGAGATGGCCGCCGTGCTTCATGTGCCAGAGCGCGACCGCGCGTTCGGCGACGGTCAGGTCCGGGGTCCGCTCGGCGAGGCGGACCTCGAACCGCTGGGCGTCGTCGAGGGAGCGCACCCAGGCGACGAGATGCAGGTTGTGCCGGCTGATGACGCTCGCGCACAGACGGACCTCGCGCATCCCGGTGACCCGGCGGGTCACCTCGCGCAGCCGGGCTGCCGGGACCTGGCCCCAGAACGTCACGGTCACCGGCCACTCCGACAGGGGTCGGGCGACCTCGCACCGGGCGTGCAGCATGTCCGCGGCGAACAGGCGCTGGACGTGCCGGCGCACCGTGTCGGGGCTCGCGTCGCACTGTTCGGCGAGCGCGCGGTAGGTGGCCCGGCCGTCCACGGACAGCGCGGTGACCAGCCGTTGGTCGAGGTCGTCGAGGACGAAGGCCGGGGCGGCCGGCCCGCGGCGGGGCGCGTCGGCGGCGAGCCGTGCGACCTGCTGCCGGCCGAGGGCCCGCAGGCGCCACCGGCTGCCCTCGGTGTGCACCGGACCGGCCAGATGCGTACGGGCGGCCACCACGCCGTCCAGCGCGGCGAGGTCATGGGTCACCCAGCGGGAGAGCATCGCCGGATCGCGGGCCATGACGTTGAGTTGGAGGTCGCGGTCCCCGGTGACGTGCGAGAGCGCCACGACATGCGGTGCGTCGGCCAGTGCCCGCGCCACCGCCAGCAGTCGGCCGGGAGCACAGTCGATCTCCACGAACGCCAGGCACCCCTGGCCCGACGCGGCCAGCACCGGGGCCGGGTGGCAGCTGATCCACGCGGCGCCGGTCCCGGTCAGCCGGTTCCAGCGCCTGGCGACCGTCACGGCGTCCAGGCCGAGGACGGCGCCGATCCGGGTCCAGCTGGCCCGCGGCGCGATCTGCAAGGCATGCACCAGGGCCTGGTCCACATGGTCCAGAGACCCGGGGGCGCGTCCGGAATCCTGCGTCACGGGCGCCTCCTTGCGTTTTTCCGGCGGATTCGCGTCGCCGGTCGGCTCGACCTTCAGCCTGGACTCGGTACGGACGGACCGTACCAGTCACCCCCAGAGCAACAGGAACGGGACCCGAGATGTCGGCAGTGGAACGCGCCAAGGAACTGCAACCCGAACTGGAGCGGCTGCGCCGGTCGCTGCACCGGGAGCCGGAGCTGGGCCTGGCACTGCCGCGTACCCAGGAAAAGGTGCTCACGGCGCTCGACGGGCTGCCGTTGGAGATCACCCTCGGCACCGGCCTGACCTCGGTGACCGCCGTGCTGCGCGGCGGCAGGCCCGGCGGAGCGGTGCTGTTGCGCGGCGACATGGACGCCCTGCCGGTCACCGAGGAGACCGGTGTGGCCTACGCCTCCCAGATCCCCGGCCGGATGCATGCCTGTGGGCACGATCTGCACACCGCCGGACTCGTCGGCGCGGCCAGGCTGCTGGCCGAACGCCGGGAACACCTGCACGGCGACGTGGTGTTCATGTTCCAGCCGGGCGAGGAGGGCCACAACGGGGCCAGTGCGATGATCGAGGAGGGCGTGCTGGACGCGGCCGGCAAACCGCTCGACGCCGCCTACGCCCTGCATGTGGCCTCCAACCAGGTGCCCGGTGGCGTCGTCATCACCCGCTCCGGCACCATCACCTCCGCCTCCGACCTGCTGACCGTGACGGTGCACGGCGAGGGCGGCCACGGCTCGACGCCGGCCGCCGCCAAGGACCCCGTCCCGGTGGCCTGCGAGATGGTCACCGCCGTGCAGAACTGGGTGACCCGCACCTTCGACATCTTCGACCCGGTCGTCGTCACCGTCGGCACCTTCCACGCGGGCACCAAGGCCAGTGTCATCCCCGACACCGCCGAGTTCCAGGCCACCGTGCGCAGTTACTCCGAGTCCGCCCGGGACCGGCTCGCCGAGGGGCTGCCGCGTCTGGTGCGTTCCATCGCGGCCGCGCACGGCCTGGACGCGGAGGCCGACTACGGCAGGCACTACCCGGTGACCGTCAACAACGCGGACGAGACCGCCTTCGCCGTGGCCACCGCCCGCGACCTCTTCGCCCCCAGCGAGGTGTGGGAGTCCCCGATACCCACCAACGGCTCCGAGGACTTCGCCTACGTCCTCAACCGTGTCCCCGGTGCGATGCTGCTGGTGGGCGCGGCCCCGGAGGGAAGCGACTGGCAGCACGCTCCGATGATCCACTCGCCGCGCGCCGTCTTCGACGACGGGGTGCTGTACCGGCAGGCGGCGCTGCTGACGGAACTGGCGGAGCGGCGACTGGCGGGTACGGCGCAGGGTGTGAAGGGGGCCGTGGAGGGGGCGACAGGCACCGCTCCCTGAGCCGGCCCCTGTAGTCCTTGGCACCGGTTTCCGCACACCGCGCCTGTTGCAAAGCTGATCCGGGTGGGTGGGTCAGTGTTGCCCTGGTCCTGGCGCGGGCGCGGTCCGTGTGGGCCGCTCGGGCCGCACCCTGTGTGACGGCGAAATGCGGTGGTCACGGGCGGGGTGGGCGTGCTGCGATGGCGGTGTGCAGGGTGACGAGACAGCCGAGAAGACAGCCGAGATGACAGCCGGCCGGGCAGCCGACGAGGCAGCGGCCGGGGCGATGGTGGTGGATCGGGGCCGCTATCCGGCGGCGGTCACGCCGTGGGAGAGCGGTGAGTGGCGGGATGCCGCCCTGGGATGGGTGCGGCAGGAGCTCGCTGCCCATGGCCTGCGGACTGCGGCTGAGGGGGCTGTGCGGGTGCGGCTGCGGCCGTGGTCGGTTCTGATGCGGTTGGCGGTCGTGGGTCGGGGCGATGATGTCTGGTTCAAGGCCAACCCGCCGGCCAGCGCCTTCGAGGCGGGGCTGACCGCGGCGCTGGCCCGCTGGGTGCCCGGTCAGGTGCTGGAGCCCCTCGCCGTCGATGCCGGGCGGGGCTGGGCGCTGCTGCCCGACGGCGGGGAGCTGTTCCGGGACGTCCTCGACCGCGGCCCCGCCGACCCGCGCGCCTGGGAGCAGCCGCTCGCCCAGTACGCCGACCTGCAACGCGCACTCGTCCCGCACACGGCGCACCTGGAACGCCTGGGCGTCCCCAGCGCCCGTACGGCTCAACTGCCGGACATCTTCGACCAGATCGTGGCCGACAACGCCGCACTGTCCCCGGACGACCGCAGCAGACTGGGTGCGCTGCGGCCGCGCCTGGCGGACTGGTGCAGGGAGCTGGCCGGCCTGGGGATCGCGGACTCCCTCGACCATGCCGACCTGCACGAAGGCCAGCTGTTCGCCCCGCGCGCGGGGCGCTTCACCTTCTTCGACTGGGGCGACGCCACCGTCTCCCATCCGTTCTTCAGCTTCCGGGTCCCGGCCGCAGCGGTCCGCGAACGCTTCGGCGCGGACGCCCTCCCGCGGCTGCGCGATGCGTACCTCGAACCCTGGACGGCCGACGGCCGGACGACGGCGGATCTGCGGCGTGCGATACGCCTGGCCTGGCGGCTCGGTGCGCTCGGCCGCGCCCATTCCTGGGGGCGCATGTTTCCCCCGCCCTCCGACGCGCCCGACGCCACGGCCATGGGAGTCGCCGAGAGTGCTGCCTCGCTGCGGGAACTCCTCACCGAGCCCGCCTTGTGAGGGGCTGGGGGCGGAGGACGGGACGGACGGACGCCAACCGGTGGCGGTCCGGTGTGGGGTGGTACGGCCCGGTATGGCCAGTGCGGCTCGGTCTACGCAGGGCCCGTACGCCGCCGCGTACGGGCCCGGGCCGGTCGGCTGGTTCTCGCTTACGGCTACTTAGGCGCGGGGCACTCCTTCCACGCGAAGTGGTACAGGGTGTTGATGCTGCCGTCGGTGGAGTCCATGGCCATGTAGCTGGTGGCCTGGGGAGCCACCGTGCCGCCGTCCACCCTCAGTTCGGTGTTGATGTTGAAGTAGCGCTCCTCGCCGCACGGCGCGTAGACCAGCTGGTCGACATCGGTCTCGTCCGAGCTCTGCCAGTTGTCGTCGTAGGGCCCGGCGAAGTTGTGGCTCTTGCGGGCCGTCTGCGGCTGGCCCTGGAAGTAGTAGTTCGCCTGCTCCAGGCCCTTGGCGCCGGGCGCCAGGGAGGCGTAACCGCGGTAGTCGGCCCGCGCGATGGCGTAGGTGAAGCCCTGCGGGACGTGCACGTTGAGGGCGATCTGGCAGTTCTTGCGGGCGTCGGTCGGCTTGCTGTTGCCGCCGGCCTGGGCGAGGTACTCGCTGTACGTGACGGTGAAGGCGGTGTTGTCGGGGGCGACGGCCACGGCGGCGCTGCCGGGTCTGCAGCCCGAACCGTTGACCGTGGCGACGGTTATGGTGATCCGTCCGGTCGGCGGGTCGTCGCCGTACCGGGCCGACGTGGTGGGGGATGCCGAGCCGAGGAGCAAGGATGCCACTGCGGCACCAGCACTGAGCGTGCTGAGCATGGGCTCGTCCTTCCGGTCGTCCTGGACCCGCGGGTGCGGGCACTTCAGGGGTGGGTGACGAGCGCATGCCAGCACGGGGATCTCGGCTTGAACAGCTGTGCACCCGAGGATTGGGGCGAACCTACGCCTTGATTCGGACGCCCGGGCCGCGTCCCCGGGCCGCGTTGCCGCGCGAGGCGTACGAGGGGCTATTGACTGGGACTGTCAGCAGCCGATGGTGAAGCGGCGCGGACGAAACGGGGCGGAAGCCGGCAGAAGTCCCCGGAAGCCGGCGGAAGTCAGAGAAGAGGAGATGAGAGAAGAGAAACTCAGCGGAAGTCTGCGGCGTGGTCGGCCACCCAGTCCCGGTAGGTGCGCGCCGGTGCGCCCGTTACGGCCTCGACGGTGTCGGTGACCACGGGGCGCGGTGCCGTCAGCATCTGTGCGTAGCCGTCGAGCAGCGGGTCCACGAACGAGTCCGGGAAGCCGTCGTCGGCGAGCAGCCGTCGGCGCGCGGCATCCCGGGACAACTCCTCCCAATGGAGAGGACGGCCCAACACCTCACCGATGGTGCGTACTTGCTCTGCCTGGGTCAGCACCTCCGGCCCGGTCGGCGTGTACGCGGCCTTGGCATGGCCGTCCTCGGTCAGCGCCCGAGCGGCGACGGCCGCGATGTCCGCCTCGTGCAGCAGGGCCATCGGCAGCGCACCGTAGGCTCCGCGCACCGTGTCACCGGACCGGATCTGGTCGGCCCACCACAGGGTGTTGGCGGCGAAGGTGCTGGGCCGCACATGGGTCCACTCCAGCCCGGACCGCTCGATCCGCTGCTCGACGGCCCGGTGCCACCGTCCGACGGCATGCGACTGGGCATCGGGATCGGCGTCGTCCCGCACGGAGACGGACGAGAGGAAGACCACCCGGCGGGCGTGCCGGCCGATGGCGTCCACGACCGCCGCGGCCGGTTCGGAACTGTGGAACGGCCACATCAGGAAGACCGCGTCCACTCCCTCCAACGCCACCTCCAGCCCGGCCGCGTCGGCCAGGTCGCCGCGCACCACCTCCACTCCCGGCGGTAGATCGGCCGTATCCGGACGACGGGTCATGGCGTGGACCTCGTACGCCTCCGCCGCCACCAGCTCCGCCGTCACCCACCGTCCTACGTTGCCCGTCGCCCCCGTGACGAGAATCCTGCGCACCGCACCCATCGAAGACCTCGGTTCCCGCGTCCCGTGCCACCGGACCCTCCGGTGTGCCGGGCGCGTTCCCCACCCTCCGCTGCGAGCCCCACGGCGGAACAGCCACGGCGGCGTGGGTGACGAATACCGTCACACAGGTGCTCATCTACGACGGCAGCCGTAATGTTGAGCCAACGTCTGCTCAAACACGTCATCTACTCAAACACGTCATCGGCTCACGCGCGCCGCCTTACTCTCCCGTCGTGCGAAGACGTCCTCGCGGTGGGCGTCCATCTGCCGGAGTGCCTCCTTGCGGTCGCGCTTGGCGAGCCGGTCGAGGTAGAGCCGGCCGTCGAGGTGGTCGGTCTCGTGCTGCAGACATCGGGCGAAGTAGCCCGTCCCCTCGATCACCAGGGGCCTGCCGTCCTTGTCGACGCCGCGCACGACGGCCCGGTCGGTGCGCGGGACCTCCATGGTCGCACCGGGGACCGACAGGCATCCCTCGAAGTCGTCGATCAACCGGCGGTGCGCCGGATCGGGGAGCGTGACCACGGGGTTGGCGATGTGGCCGACATGCCTGATTCCGTGGTCGTCCGGGCAGTCGTAGACGAACAGCCGGAGGTCGATGCCGACCTGGTTCGCGGCGAGGCCGGCGCCGTCGGCGATGTGCATGGTGAGGAACAAGTCGTCGATCAGCGTGGCCAGTTCGGGGGTGCCGAACTCGGTCACCTCGCGGCACGGACGGCTCAAAACCTCCTCGCCCACCTCGGTGATCCGGCGCACCGACCCGCGTCGGGCCTCCGGCGGCAGCGCGGGAAAGGAGTCGACCGGCTCACCCTGGACGCGGACTCGCCGGTCGTCGGGGCCGGGCTGCGGCCGGCCGTTGTGATGCGGTTGCTCGTGGTGATGTGGCCGATCGTTCCGACGTGACATGTGGTGTCTCCCCCCGGGGGCATGGGACTTGGGCATGGGACTTGCATGGCGCTTTGCAAAGTAGCAGACTTTGCAAAGTGACCGAAGAAGACCTCAACACCCCAACCGGCCAGTCCTCCCGCCCCGGTGAGGAACTGCGCGAGCACGAGGTCCGCACGGCCCTGCTGGAACTGCTCGCCGACGTCGGCACGCTCACGGCGACCGAGGCCGCCGCCCGGCTGGGCTACAGTTCCGGGCTCTGCTCGTTCCATCTGCGGCAGCTCGCCCGCCACGGCCATATCGAAGAGGCCCCGCGCCAGGGCGGTGGCCGGGCGCGTCCCTGGCGCCTGCGGCAGTCGGCTCCGGTCGCCGGCGCGCCGACGGAGGACTTCGGCGACCTCGCCCGCGGTCTGGAGGACGCGAGTTGGCAGCGGTGGCTCGAACAGCGGGGCCAGGCACCCGCCGCCTGGCGCCGCGACGAAGCCTTCAGCGCCGTCGCCTATCTGACGCCGGACGAAATGAGCCGGGTCGCCGCCGCGATCCGCCAGGCGCTCGCGCCCTACCGCGACCGCGAACAGCGGCCGTTGGCCCGTCCCGACGGCGCCCGGCCGGTGGCGCTGATCAGCCGTCTGTTTCCGCTGCTCCCGGATCGGGACCCCGAACAGGGCGAACTGGGGGACGGTAACGACCGAACCTAGGCAGGCCCGTTGAGCAGGCGCTGGTCTCGTCGTGCAGGGCGATCGGGAGGTGGCTGGCCCAGCTGTTCGGCGGCCTCGGTGCTCAGGTCCCGGGTCCAGCGCCAGCTGTTGCGTGCCGCGTCGTGGATCGGCCAACGGGGCACTGGTGCGCGGCAGTGCGAGGCGCTTCACTCCTGTCCCATGAGACGACTGCTGAGACGACTGCCGGTCGCGGTGTGCGCCGCCGTCACCGGTCTGGTACTGGGTGTGGGCCCGGTGGCGGCCGCGGAGCCGCCCGTTGAGTTCGGCACCCACTGGCACGACCCGGTCACCGCGGGACCCCCGGTGTCCGTTCCGGACACCCCCTCCTGCCAAGTGACGGTCGCCGACACCGAGTTCCGGGACTACACGCCGTACAAGGGCACCTACATACCACCCGCCAAGTGCGGCCACCGTTGGAACAAGGTCGTCCTGCGGCTCGAAGGGGCCGTGGCCGGGCGGCAGTTCGACCGGCTGGGCTATCTGCACATCGGAGGTGTGGAGGTGCTGCGCACCTCGACTCCCGAGCCTTCGCCCCAGGGCATCACCTGGAAGGTGGAGAAGGACGTCACACGGTACGCGTCCACGCTGCGCTCACGGCAGCCCGTCGAGATGCTGATCGGCAACACCGTGGACAGCACCTACACCGGCGTCATCAAGGTCAGGGCGACACTGACCTTCTACACGGCGCGCGGCCCGGTGAAGGAGGCCGCCACCCCCGACAAGGTCCTCACGCTGGAGGGCGCCCGCACCGAAGGCGGGGTGTACGCGGGGCAGCTGACCACGCCCCGCAACAGCGAACGCATCGTCGCCGAGGTGTACGCCACCGGCTCCGGCGGCGGTTGCGAGGAGTTCTGGTATCTGACGGTGCCGGACTCCGTGCCCTACTCCTGCAAGGCCAAGGCCGGTCCGTACCGTGAGGTGCAGGTGACGGTGGACGGCAAGCTCGCCGGTATCGCGGCTCACTACCCCACGGTGTGGACGGGCGGCTGGTCCAACCCCTTCCTCTGGTACGTCATCCCCGGTCCGCGGGCCTTCGACGTCCGTCCGGTGGAGTACGACCTGACCCCCTTCGCCGGGCTGCTGAACGACGGGCGTCCGCACCGGGTCGCGGTGTCGGTCGCCGGCCTGCCGGCGGGGCAGGACGGCTGGAGCACCCCCACCAACATCCTGGTCTGGCAGGACGCCGAGGCGGCCCGGGTGACTGGCGGGCTGCTCACGAGCCGGGCGAGCGACCCGGTGGACCGGACCACGTACGAGCCGGGTGACGAACGGCGTCTGACGGCCGAGGGCAGGCACTCGCTGACGACCGCCGGCTACCTCGACACCTCGCACGGCCGGGTCACCACGACCGTCCGCCGCACGCTCGCCGCGGACTTCGCGCACCGCTGGAACGCGGACGAGTCGACGGACGCCCTTCAGGCACGTTGGGACGACGACGAGACGGTGGCTGTGCACGGCCGGGGACCGGCGACCGCCACCCGGGCGCACCGCGCGTACACCATGGACGGTGCGACCACCGTGGGCGCGGGCAACCGCCTGCGTACGACGATGACCATGGGCGACCGCGCGGACAGCGCCACCCTGCGGGCCGGCCGGCGCATCGACTGGGCGCGGCTGGACGACACCTACACCGGCGACGCCGCCTACAACCAGAACGTGCCCCGCGAGCAGCGGCACGCCACCGGTACCTCCCGCGAGCGCTACCGCCTCGCCGGCCCGGGCGTCTGCTACGACCGGACATTGGCCACGGCGCAGGGGGAGTTGACGGAGGACCGGGGTTCCGGGGCTGTCCGCCCCTGACCCATCGGTCAGACGCTAGCGCGGCCGTGTGCTGCGGTCTTCGCGCAGGGCCAGGTACGCGCTGAGACGACTGGCGGCGTCGAGCATGGCCACGCCGCGCGCGGTGAGCCTGCGCTGCCAGTCGTCCAGTGCGTCGGACAGGGTGCCGGTGCCACCCGCCGAGCGGACCTGGTGGACCACGGTGGCGATGTGGGCCAGCGGGTAGCCCCCGCGGCGGAGGAGGTGGGCCAGCTCGGCGTCGCGGACGTCGTTCGGGCGGAAGACCCGGTATCCGGTGACCGGTTCGCGTTCCGGGGCCAGGATGCCGGCGGCTTCCCATTTGCGCAGGGTCGCCGGGGTGAGGTGGAGCCTGCGCGCGACGTCGCCGATGGTGCGGATCCCGGTGTCTGCGGGGGGCTCGGGAGCGGTTTCGGGCTGGGTGGTGCGGAAGGCCGTCAGGTGGTCGACGGCCTTGCGTACCGCGTCGAGGGTGTCGCGGTCGCGGAGCAGCTGGTGGTGGCCGCGATCGATGATCACCAGGGCGTGGTCGAGGGCGTCCCGGTGCAGGGCCTGCATGATCTGGCCGGCGGCCGCGTGCCCGTGGGCCGGGACGAGTGCAAGGAAGGCGCGGAGCGCGGCCGCGTGTGCCTCGGTGTAGATCCGATAGCCGCTGGGCGTACGCTCGGCGGGCGGGAGGAACCCGTCCCGCTCGTAGTTGCGGACCGCCTGGGTAGAGATGCCGTGTTCGCGGGCGAGATCAGTAGGGCGCAAGGTGATCACCGGTTGGGGACTTTACCGCACGACCGGGCAGCGGAAGTCGTCGGCAGGTTCGATTCGACGGGGGCGTGATGGCACGGACGGCGGGTGTGGGGACCGGGGGAGCGGTCGGCGCGGAGGCCGGCCGGGTGCGGGTGGGGAAGGCGAGCGCCGAGCGTGTCGTTGAGGTGATGGTGCTGCTGCCTTCGGTGGGGGCGGGGGTTGCCTGCGGTCAACTGGCCTTTGGTGCCGATGAGTTGGCGTGGCGGGTGTACGGCCTGGGTGCCGTGGTGGTCTGGGCGGTGGTCGTCCTGTGGTGGGGGTGGCGGCTGTGGGAGCCGGTGGCCTTGGCGGTGTCGGGGGAGGGGCTCGAACTCCGGGGTGGCGGGCGGCGGTTGTCCGTTCCCTGGCAGGGGATCGACGGACTGTGCCTGGTGCCTGTCCCGGGCACACCGCCCGGGGAGGCGGCGACCGGCTTCCAGGGGCTGCTGCTCGTCCGGATGCCTGCGGGGTGCCCACGGGGCATGGCGGGGTGGGGTTCGCTGCGGTGGTCGGTGGCCTGGCGGGGTGTCGTGCTCGACGTGCGGCGGCTGGGCGTCAGGCATGAGCGCCTGGATGAGCTGATCGCGCCGTATGCGCGGGAGCGGTGGCACGGCGCGGTCCGGCTGCCCCTCGACCCCGGGGGCGGTGTGACGGTACCGGGCCGTCTGCTGACCTGGCCCGGGCTCGTCCTGCTGCGCCTGCGGCCGGTGCTCGCCGTGGCGGGGGCCGCCGCCCTCGTGGCGCAGACGGCCGGTCGCGGGCTGGGCTTTCTGCCGGTCGTGGGCACCCTGGGCGGGTGGATCGTGCTCGTCGTGGTGGGCGGGTCGCGGCTGGCCGGGCTGCTGTCGTGGGATTGCCGGCTCCGGGTGGAACGGCGTGGCCTGCGGCTGGGCGTGGCCGGTGCCGAGCGGGCGCTGCCGCGGGCCGCGGTGCGGACCGCGGAGGTCGGCAAGGGGGCGGGCGCGGGCAAGGGGGAGGTGGTTCTCTTACGGCTCGCGGGCGGTGCCGAGCCGCCCGTGCCGTTGCCGCGCCGGCCCGTCCCGTACCGGGCGGCGGAGCGCACGGCCGAGCTGCTGCCCGTCCGCTCGGCATACCGCGGATACCGCCATGGACTCGCCGTCTTTCCCGAGCAGTTGACCGATGCGCTGGACCGCCTCGGGTACGCCGAGCCGCCTCCCGAGGCGGAGGTGCCGACGGCGGGGGAGACCGTGACGCTGCGCGTCTCCGCGGAGGACGGGGCGGAGCACCGCACCGTCGCCTCGGCGTTGGCGGCGGCACCGCAGGGGCGGCCGTTGCGGGTGCTGATCGAGCCCGGCCGCTACGACGAGACGCTCACGCTGTCCGGGACGGTCGAGCTGTGCGCGGCGCAGGGTCCGGACACGGTGGTGATCGAGGGCCCGGGCGAGGTGACCGCCGCATGCACCGGCGGGGTCACGCTCGTCGGACTGCGGCTCGTCAACCGCTCCGCGGCCGCCGTGCAGACCACCGGCCGCGGCCGCGTCACCCTGCGGCGGTGTGTGGTCGAGGGCCTGGGGGAGTTCGCCGTCCGGGCGGTGCGGGACACCGAGGTGACGGTGGACGACTGCGAGGTGCGGGTGGGGCGCACCGAGCTGGCCGGCGCGCGCGGCACGCTGCGCGGCAGCCGGTTCGTCGCCGCCAAGGGCGACGCGATCGTGGTCACGGACGGCGCCGAGGCCGACATCACCGACTGCACGGTCACCGAGAGCCGCGGCCACGGCATCCGGGTCTCCGGCGCCACGGCCCGTATAGAGGACTGCGAACTGCGCCGGATCGGCAGCGCCTCCCTCGCCGCCGGCGACCACGCCGAGGTCCACCTCGTCCGCTGCCGGGTGCACGAGGCCCACCGGACCGGCATCTCGTACCACGACCAGGCCCGCGGCACCGTACGCGACAGCACCGTCCACGGCGCCCGGGACGGCCTCTACATCGCGCGCGGCGCCGACCCCGTCGTCCGCGGCTGCCGGTTCGAACACTGCCGCAACACCGGCATCAACATCCAGGAACAAGGGCTCGGCCGGCTGGAGGACTGCCACGTCGAGGCCGCGGAGGACATCGGCGTCAGCATCCTGACCGGCGGGGCGCCCCAGCTGCACGCCTGCCGGATCACCCAGGGCCGCAACGGCGTCGTGGTCAACGACTCCCGCGGCACCTTCACCGACCTGACGGTCAGCGGCCAGACCGCCAACGCCATGGTGGTGCGGGACGGGGCGTCCGTGCAGCTGCGCGGGGCGCGCCTGGAGCACTGCGACAGCGGACTGTTCGCCCGGGGCAACGGCGTCACCGTCGACGTCGCCGACGCCACGGTGACCGACCTGTCCAGCTCCGGCATCGCCCTCCAGGACAGCGCCCGGGTCACCGTCGAGCGGGTCACCGTCGAGCGGACCCGCCTGTTCGGCTTCAACTGCCGCGACGACAGCCACCTCGTGGCCCGCGACTGCACGGTCACCGAACCCGGCGAGGCCGGCGTCCTCACCGTCGGCGGCGCCACCGTCGTCGCCGACCTGCTCACCATCGTCCGCTCGGCCGGCTGCGGCATCCTCGCCCGCGACAACAGCCGGCTGACCGTCACCCACGCCCGGGTCCGGGACGGCGAGAGCGACGGCATCCGCCTCGACCCGCAGGTGGTCGGGCGCTTCGAGGACTGCGAGATCACCGGGTACAGGGGCGAGGCCGTCGCCGGCAACGACCGCGCGGTGCTGATCGACGTCCGCACCGGAGCCACCGCCGAGGACGCCCGGCAGCCCGAGGCCGGGCCGCTCGCCGAACTCCAGAGCATGATCGGCCTCGCCGCCGTCAAACAGCAGGTCACCGTGCAGACCGACCTGATCCGACTGGCACGCTGGCGCGCGGAGGCCGGACTCCCCGCCCCGCCCATGGCCCACCACCTGGTCTTCTCCGGCCCGCCCGGCACCGGGAAGACCAGCGTCGCCCGGCTCTACGGGCAGATCCTCGCCGCCCTGGGCGCCCTGAAGAAGGGGCATCTGATCGAGGTCGCCCGCGGTGACCTCGTCGGCGAGTACCTCGGACACACTGCCCAGAAGACCCAGCGGGTCTTCGACCGGGCCCGCGGCGGCGTGCTCTTCATCGACGAGGCATACAGCCTGGCCCGCCGGTTCGGCGCCGGGACCGACCTCGGACAGGAGGCCATCGACGTCCTCACCAAACTGATGGAGGACCACCGCGACGACGTCGTGGTGATCGCCGCCGGCTACACCGACGAGATGCGGACCTTCCTGGAATCCAACCCCGGTCTGCGCTCCCGCTTCTCGCGGGTGCTGGAGTTCGGCGCCTACGAGCCCGCCGAACTCACCGAGATCGTCCAGCTGCAGGCCGTCCGGCACGCCTACCTGCTGGACCCCGACGTCGGCCCGCTGCTCACCGAGCGCTTCGAACGCCGGCGCCTGCGGGGCGACGCCGCCAACGCGCGGGACGCCCGCACGCTCCTGGAAGGCATGGTCGAGCGGCAGGCCGCCCGCCTCGCCCACCGCACGGCACCCACCCGGGACGAACTCCGCGTGCTGCTGCCACAGGACGTGTCCGACACCGGAGCGGCCGGCCCCGGGGGAAGGACGACCCCATGACCGCCGAAGAAGCGGCCCGCCGCATCCTGGCCCAGGTCGAGCGGGTGGACGCCGACCCCGCCACCCTGCAGTGGTTCCTCGGCCCGGAGGCCGCCCAGGCCGTCGACGCGGTCCGCGCCGAGGCCGTACTGCCCGACGGCCGCGTCCGCACCTTGGCCGTGCACACCCTCGCCTTCGCCGACTGGTGCCGCTACCTCGCCGGCGACGGCCAGGACCGGGCGGCGCTGGGTTCCGCCGTGCTGTCCTTCGCCGCACTGGGCGACCCCGACCGTGTGCCACCCGTCCTGCACCCGCTGCTCGACACTCTCGCCGGCCGGCCCGCCGGAGCCGCCACCGACCCCGTCCTGGCCTACGAGGCCGGCGTCGGCGCGTCGATGGTGTACCAACAGGGACGGCACCCCGCCGCACTGAGCGCCGCCGAGCACCTGCTGCGGCACGCCGCCGCCGGTTTCCCCGCCGGCGGCGTCGAACAGGGCACCTGTCTGTCCGACCTCGGACTGGTCCTCGTCAACGCCTTCCGCGACGGCGCGGGACCGGCGGCGCTGGCCGAAGGCATCGACGTCCACCGCGCCGCCGTCGCCGCGGCCCCCGCCGACCAGGGCGAACAGGCCCGCAGACACGGCAACTTGGGCTTCGCCCTGCGCATCAGGGCCGCCGCGGACAAGGACCCGGCCGCCGCCCGGGAGAGCGTGACGGTGCTCCGGACGGCCGTGCGGCTCTGCTCGCCGGACGACCCGAACCGCCCGCTGTTCAGCGCCTCGCTCGGCTCCGCACTGACCATCGCCGCAGCCGCCCTCGACGACCCCGCCCTGCTGTCCGAGGCGATCGGCCTGCTGCGCCAGGCAGTCTCCGGGCCGAACCCGTCCCCGCAGCCCGCCGCCGTCCAGTCCGACCTGGGCATGGCGCTGGTCATGCGCGCCGCGGAGGACGGCGACGACCCCGCGCTCTACGACGAGGGCATCGCGCTCTGCCGCCGCGCCGCCGACACCGCACCCAACCTCGTCGAGCGCACCGTCTATCTCACCAACCTCGGCCTGTTCCTCCAAGGCCGCGCCCTGCGCACCGACCGCACCGACGCCCTGGCCGACGCCCACGCCGCCGCCCGCGACGCCGTCGAGAGCGCACCGCCCGGCCACCCGGTGCACGCCCAGGCATGCCTGGTCCTCGCCGGAGTGCTGCGCTCCCGCAACGTGACCACCGGTCGGCTCGCCGACCTGGACGAGGCCGTCGCCCTCGCCCGGCAGGCGTTCGAGGCCACACCCGCCGAGGAGCGCCGCCAACGCACCTCCCGCGGCGCGGAGTTCGCCGATCTGCTGCGGCTGCGCGCGCTCGCGGCCGGCAACCCGGACGCCCTCGCCGAGCCGATCGCCCTGCTGCGCGGCCTCGCCGGGGACGTCCCGGAGCGCTCCGCGGAGCGGGCCGAGGTCCTGCTCAAGCTCGCCCGCTGCCTGACGGCCGCCGGCGGCAACGGCGGCGTCATCGAACCCGCGGCACACGCGACAGGCAGCGCCGCCGGCTCCGCCGACGCGGACGAGGCGATCGACTGCTTCCGCGCCTGCCTGACGCTGCCGCACCCCACCGCGACCTTCGAGGCCACCGTGCGGTTCGCCCTCGGCGCCGCCCTCGCCGGCCGCGCCGCCCCCGACGACGCGGCCGCCTGGCAGGAGGCGGTCGAGGAGATGCGCCGCGGCATCGCCCTGCTTCCCCCGCGCGACCTGCGCCGCTCCGAGTACCTGTCCGACTTGGGCAGCATCCACCTCCAACGAGCCGTCGTCACCGGCACCACCCGCCTCTACGAGGACGGGGTGCGCCTGCTGCGCGAGGCCCTGACCTGCGCGCCGCGCACCGACAGCGCCGAAAGGGCGGTGCGCCACTCCAACCTCGGCGCCGCCCTGGCGACGTTCGGCCGGCGCACCGGCGACCTCGACCTGCTGACCGAGGCGGTCCGCGCCCACCGCACCGCCGTCGCCCTCACCCCGCCGGACGACCACTTCCGCGTCCACCGCCTCGGCAACCTCGGCGACGCCCTGCAGCACCTCGCGGAAATCCGCTCGGACCGGACCCTGCTGGCGGAGGCCGTCGAGGTGCTGCGCGACGCGGTGACCGGCGCCGGTCCGGACACCCCCAGCAGGGCCGACGCGCTCACCCGCCTCGGCCACGCCCTCCGCTCCCTCACCCGTTTCACCGGCGACCCCGAACCACTCCAAGAAGCCGTCCGGCGGCACCGCGAAGCCTGTGCCGCAGCGCCCGGACCGCCCGCCGCGCGCGCCCTCCTCGGCCTCGCCAACGGCCTGATGGACCAGTACCACCACAGCCGCGACGAGCAGGTCCGCGAAGAGGCGCTGGAGCACTACGCCGCCGCCCTCGCCGCCACGCCGGCATCGTCCGACGAACGCTTCGAGGTCCTCTCCAGCTTCGGCTACGCCGCCGGGGACCGCGCCGGCGACACCGGCGACGAGACGCTCATGGACACCGCCGTCGACCTGCTCCGCGAAGCCGCCGCCACCGTGCCCGCCGGCCACGACCACCACGGCAACGTCCTGACCAACCTCGGCGTCGCCCTGCTCCAACGCGCCGGCGTCACCGGCGACCGCACCTGGCACGCCGAGGGCGTGGCCGTGCTGCGCCGCTCCGTCGACGAGGGCCCGCCGGACGCCTTCGACCGGGCCAGGCTCCTGAACAACCTCGCCGAGGCGCTGCGCGGCTGGTACGAGATCACCGGCGACCCGGCCGCCGCCGACGAGGCGGCCGCGCTGCTGCGCACCGCGCTGGCACACGAGCACGGCGAACGGCTCGGCCCCCAGTTCGCCGCGCTCAACCTCGGCCTGCTGCTCCAGAGCCGCGCCTTCGCCGAGGAGGAGACCAGCGGCCCGCTGGCCGCCGAGGCCCGGCGCGCCCTCGAAGACGCGGTGGCCGGCTTCGGCGAGAACGACCCCTGGCGCCCCTTCGCCCTGACCAACCTGGCCGGCGCCTGCCTCACCGCCGCACAACTCGCCGACGACGCCACCGGCCCCGCGGTGGCACACCAACTCCACCGCGCGGTCGCCGCCGCCCGGGAAGCCCTCGCCGGCACCACCGACGGCCACCCCGAGCAGGCCCGCGCCGAGTGGATCCTGGCCGCCGCCCAGGTACGCCGGGCCCTCCTCGGCGAACCCGTCGACCTGGTGGCGGCGGCCCGCCTGGCCCGCCGTTCCGCCCAGAACCCGGCCTCCCCCCTCCCCACCCGCCTGCTGGCCGCCCGCGCCTGGGGCGAGGCCGCCGCACACGCGGGCTGGGACGCCGGCGCCCTGGAGGGCTACGCCTACGCCGTCGAGCTGCTGCCGCACCTCGCCCCGCGCAGCCTCGCCCGCATCGACCAGGAGGAACGGCTGCGCGCGAGCAACGGACTGGCCGGCGACGCCGCGGCGTTCGCCCTGCGCGCCGGCGACCCCGGCCGGGCCCTGACACTGCTGGAACAGGGGCGCGGCGTGCTGCTCGCCCAGGGCCTGGAGAACCGCGCCGACGCCTCACGGCTGCGTGCCGTCGCCCCCGCCCTGGCAGCCGAGTTCGAAGAACTCCGCGAGCGGCTGAGCGCCGCGCCCACCCGCCCGCCGACGATGCTCCACTCCGGCGGCGCCGCCCCGCAGCACATCGGGCAGCGCGCCGGACTCGACGCCCAGGCCCGGCATGCCATGGCCCGTCGCTGGGACGAACTCCTCGCGGAAATACGGGAGGTACCCGGCTTTGCGGACTTCCTCCGTCCACCCGCGCTGTCGCACCTGCACACTGCCGCCGTCGAGGGACCCGTCGTCGTCCTCAACGTCAGTACCTACCGCTCCGACGCCCTGCTGCTGACCGACGCGGGCATCGAGGTGCTCCCGCTGCCCGACCTCACCCCGGCCGCCGTGGTGGCGCGGGCAGCGGCGTTCGTCGAGAGCGTCGACGAGGCATACGGCGAGCACGGCGTACCGCGTGCCCTCGCCGCGATGCGCACCCTCGGCGACATCCTGCGGTGGCTGTGGGACACCGTCGCCGCCCCCGTCCTCGACCGGCTCGGCCTGCGGACGATCCCGTACGACGGCGAACCCTGGCCCCGGGTGTGGTGGTGCCCCACCGGCTGGCTGTCCTTCCTGCCGCTGCACGCCGCCGGGCGCGGCGACCCGGGCTCCGGCACCTGGGTCCTCGACCGAGCCGTCTCCTCCTACACGCCCACCGTGCGCGCCCTGCTCCAGGCCCGCGCCCGCCTGGCCCGCGACCCCGGCGCGCACCCGGCCCCGCTGGTCGTCGCACTCCCCGAAACCCCCGGCGGCCCGCCGTTGCCCGGCGCCTCCGACGAGGCGGCGCTGCTGGCCGAACTCTTCCCCGACGGGCGGTTCCTGACCGGTGACGCCGCCACCGTCGCAGCCGTGGGCCGGGCCCTGGCCGAACACCCCTGGGTGCACTTCAGCTGCCACGGCGTCAGCGATCTGCTCAACCCCTCGGACAGCGGGCTGATCCTCCACGACGGTCGGCTCACCGCCCTGCACGCCGCCGCCCAGCGCCCGATCGGCCCGGAGCTGGCCGTGCTGTCCGCCTGCTCCACCTCCCAGGGCGGCATCACCCTGCCCGACGAGGCGGTCCAACTGGCGTCCTCCTTCCAACTCGCCGGCTACCCGCATGTGATCGGCACCCTGTGGACCGTCTCCGACAAGCTGACGACCCGCCTCATGGGGGAGTTCTACACCGCCCTCGCCGACGACCTCGCCCACCACCGCCCCCTGGACCCGGCCCTGGCCCTGCACCACCCCCTGCGCGCGCTCCGCAACCGCTACGCCCAGGCACCACACCTGTGGGCGGCCCACATCCATACCGGCGCCTGAACGACGGGCGGTGAGGGGGAGAGGGCGAGCGGCCGTGCGAAATCCCGTTGCGACGAAGGCGGCCGCGGACCATCCTCCGGACATGGACGCGAAGACACCTCTTCCCCCACCCGTGATCGACCTGGGCGACCTGACCCTGCGGCGCTTCGACGCCGACACGGACCTGCCGGAGTTCCTCCGGGTCGTCGAGGAGTCGCGGGAGCACCTGCGCCCCTGGGCGCCCTGGGCCTCGGGCCGGAGCCCGTCCAGAACCATCGAGTTCCTCGGCAGCCGCGCCCAACTCTGGGACGACGGCAAGGACTTCACCTACGCGATCGTGCTGAACGGCGCGATCGTCGGCTCCTGCGGACTGTACCGGCACGACGACACCCCGCCCGACGGCTGTGAGATCGGCTACTGGCTGCACCCCGCCGCCAGCGGCCGCGGGGTGGCGACCCGGGCGGCCCGCGCCCTGGCCGCGGAGGCGTTCCGCCTGCCCGGCGTCGAGTGGGTCGAGATCGTCCACGACCCGGCCAACCACGCCAGCGGCGCCATCCCGGCCCGCCTCGGCTTCACCGTCCGCTGCCGCCGCCCCGCTGAACGCCTCGCGCCGGCCGAAACCGGCGAGGACCAGATCTGGCGCCTCACCCGAAGCCAGGCAGCCCGGACCCACGCCATCCCCTCGGACGGGCCCCACGCCACCCCACCGGACAGGTCCCAGGACAGGCCCGAGGACAGGCTTCAGGGCAGTCGCTAGGACGCCGCCGGCCCCGGGTCGCCCGGGCTCGCGCCCGGCGCGGCCTCACCCGTCGCCGTCGCCGTCCCCGACGGCCCCGGCGGCACCTCGTCGGGCTCCGTCAGGTCGTCCGTGGGCCGGTAGGTCCCCCTGCGGGTCGAGAACTCCGCGACCAGGCTCTCCAACTCCTCCTCCGCGCCGCTCCGGTCCGTCATCGCCCTCTCCTTCCGTCGCGCCCGCCGCTGGTGGCAGCAGGACCTCCAGGACGTCCACCTCGGCCGCCCGCACATACACCCCCGCCGTGCCGGGGACCCGCCCCAGGAACCTGCCGTCCGGCCCCATGCGGTACTGCGCCTGGAGATAGAGGTCGGCCGGCTGCGGATACGCCGAGACCGCCGACCGTGAGCCGAGCCAACCGCCCACCCACAGCCCGCTCTTGAGCCGCACCCGCACGAAGCAGGACCCGCGGTTGCGGAAGAGGGCGTCCCAGGCCGTCGGCGTGGGCTCGTACCGTGCGGACGCGCGCCGCCGGCGCCAGGCGTGCCCCGCCCAGGCAGCGGCGGACGGCACCACGACGACCAGCAACAGCGCGGCCGCGCCGGCTCGTTGGGGATGTCGCAGGACCCCGGCGAGCGGCCCCTGCCCGCCCCCGGTCAGCAGGTCGACCAGCCACGGCCCGGCCACCACGGCGTACCCGGCGTCCAGCAGCGCACCCGCGGCGATGGCACGCACCAGCCGGTTCTGCGGCTCCTGTTCGGCGGCCAGGCTGCCCCGCAAGCGCTCCCGCACGGCCTGGTAGAACACGCCGGGCAGGACGAGCACCAGCAGGATCGTCAGTTGTGCCACCGTTCCCGGAACCATCGAACCCCCGCCCTGGCGCCTTCACCCCATGCCCTGCACCTGACGCGCCCAGCATGACGTACCCCGCCCGCCGCCGTCACGCCGGGCCCGGCGAGCGCGCCGCACGACCCGAACGGCCCGAGGCCCTACGGCGCGAGGCCGGCGTCGCGGGCCAGCAGGGCGGCCTGGACGCGGTTGGTGACGTCCAACGCGGTCAGGATGCGGCTGACATGGGCCTTGACGGTGCTTTCGCGCATGCCGAGGCGGGCCGCGATGTCGGCGTTGGTCCCGCCCTGGGCGAGCAGGGTCAGCACGTCGTGCTCGCGTGGGGTGAGCCGTCCGACGCGGGATCGGGCGCTGCTCGCCCGGGGCCCGCTGGTGGCGTGGTAGCGGTCGATCACACGACGGGCCGCGGCGGGATGGAGCATCGCGGAGCCGGCGGCGACGAGGTGCACGGCGCGCAGGATCTCGGCCGGTTCGGTGTCCTTGAGCAGAAAGCCGTCGGCCCCGGCCGCGAGCGCGTTGTAGACGTAGTCGTCGAGGTCGAAGGTGGTCAGGGTGATCACTTTCGGCGGGTGGGGGAGGGCGCGCAGCCGGGCGGTGGCGGTGATGCCGTCCATGCGGGGCATACGGACGTCCACCAGGGCGACGTCGACGCGATGGACGGTGGCCTGTTCGACGGCGTGCAGGCCGTCGGATGCCTGGGCGACGACCCCGATGCCGGCGTCGCCGTCCAGGAGGTCGGCCAGGCCCAGGCGGACCAGGGGGTCGTCGTCGACGATCATGACGCGGATCATGTGCGGGTGCCGTTCTGCTCGCTGCCGGGCGGATGGGGAATACGGGCGGCCAGTCGCCAGGCGCCGTCCCCGTCCGGTCCGGCGCGCAGGTCGCCGCCGAGTGCGGTGACGCGCTCGCGCAGACCGATCAGACCGAACCCGGAGGCGACGGCGTCCGGACTGCGGGAGCCGGGGGCGTTGGTGACGTCGACGGTGGTGGCCGGCGGCCGGTAGGCGATGCGGAGAACCACCGGGGAACCGCCGGCGTGCTTGCGGGCGTTGGTCAGCGCCTCCTGGATCAGGCGGTGGACGGCCAGCCGGTGGGTGGCCGGTGCCTGCTCGGGGCGGCCGTCGAGGTGCACCTCGACCTGCTGCCCGGCGGCGCGGGCCTGCTCGACCAGCTCGTCCACCTCGCGCAGGACGGGCATCGGCGCGGCGGCAGGGGCGGCGGCCCGGTCGCGCAGGACGCCGAGGACGTCGCGCAGGTCGGCCAGCGCCTCGGTGGACGCGGTGCGCAGCAGGTCGAGGCGCTGGCCGACCGGTGCGGGCAGGGCATCCGTCCTGGTGGCCAGGACCCCGGTGTGCAGGGCGATCAGGCTCAGGCGGTGGGCCAGCACGTCGTGCATCTCGGCCGCGATCCGGGAACGTTCGGCCGCGCGGGCCGCCTCCTCGCGCAACTCCCGCTCGGTCCACAGGTGTTCGACCTGCGCGTTGAGCGCCTCCACCAGGCGGCGCCGGTTGCCCACCCACAGCCCGCCGACCACCGGCAGCAGCAGAAACAGACTGGAGCCGTACTGCTGCGGATTCCACAGCGAGAACTGCGGGACGGTGAGGAAGTTGACCCCGAGGACGAGGACGGCGCAGCCCACCGCGACCCGGGCCCGACGCTGTGCCGCCAGGTCGAACAGGGCCACCAGCAGCAGCGGCATCGTCGGTGACCCCCACCATGCGGTCGCCGCGGTGGTCAGGAGCGGCGCGGTCGGCCACGGCAACCGTCGCACCAGCAGGGCCAGTCCGCACAGCAACCCGGCGGCCGGGCACAGGGCCAGATACCGCCCGTCGGAGGCCAGCGCGCCGTACTGCACGGAGTTGAGGGTCACCAGCACCACCAGAGCGCACCGCCCGTAGGCGGCCCAGCGCGGGCTTCCGCCCCACCGCGGGTGCTCTCTCCGGCTCATTCCGGCATCCTAAGTGGCCCACCCGCGGCGGCACTTACGACGAACTGCGACCGCGGCCCCCTACTTTCGTCGGTGCGGCGGCTCGCACAACGGCGGATCCGCCGGCCCGGACGAATTCCTAGCGTCACCGTCATGACATCCCGTACCACCTCGCCCGCCCCTGCCCCCGCCGTCTCTCCGGCCACCTCGCCCGGCCCGGCCCGTCCGCGGCGCTCCGCCGACGGCTGGACGTTCCTGGCCGAAGCCGTCCGCGACATGCGCACCACAGGCGCGGTCGCCCCCAGCGGCAGGGCCCTGGCCCACACACTGACCGCCCCGGTACGCAGCCGGGCACCGCGACCGCTGACCGTGCTGGAGGCGGGCGCCGGCACCGGAGCGGTCACCCGTGCCCTGATTCCCCAACTCCCGCCGGGCAGCAGCCTCGACGTCATCGACGCCAACCCCCGGTTCGCCGCCCGCCTGCGGCACCTCGTCGCCACCGCGCCACACCCGGCCGCCGGCACCGGCACCCATCCCCGCGTCCGCATCGACGTCCACCACACCCGCGTCGAGCACCTGGACACCGACCGGCGCTACGACGTCATCGTCTCCGGCCTGCCCCTGACCAACTTCACCCCCCGAGAGGTGGAGACGATCATGAGCCGGTTTCTGGAGCTGCTCCGCCCCGGCGGCACCCTCACCTACTTCGCCTACCGGGGCACCCGCACGGCCCGCGCCCTGCTGGCCGCACCGGCCGAAGCCCGCCGGCACCGGGCCGTCGACGAGATCATGGCCGGCTACCGGCGTCGCTGCGCCACGGACCGTCACACGGTCTGGCGCAACCTTCCCCCGGCCCATGTCTGGCAGCTCCGACGCCCCCTGTCCGTCCTCCCCGCACCGCGGCCCGCCGCGACCGGAGCGGCCCGGTGAGCGTCTGGCCCGCCTCCTTCGGTCCTCTCCCCAGCGCGGCCGCCTACGCCGTGCTGGCCGCGGCAGTCCTGGCCGAGTCGGTGCTGCTCGTCGGCGCTTTCGTCCCCACCTTCACACTGCTCCTCGGCGCCGGCGCACTGGCCCGCGCCGGGCAGTTGAGCCTCCCGCTCGTCATCGCGACCGCGGCCTGTGCCGTGGTGGCGGGCGACTTCCTGGCCCACCGCACCGGACGCCTGCTGGCCGACCGTCTGCGCGCCGGACGTGCCGGACGCGCCGGCCGCCGCCTTCCCGCCGCCGCATGGCAGCGCGCCCAGGCACTGATGGCCCGCCGCGGCGGACCGGCCGTCTTCCTGGCCCGCTTCGCCCCCGTGGTCCGCACCCTGACGCCGCACCTGGCCGGTGCCACCGGCCTGCCCTATCGCCGCATCGCCCCCTACAGCGCCCTGGCCGCTCCGCTGTGGGCCGCCGCCGAGGCCGGCACCGGATACGCCGCCGCGCCGGTGCTCCGGCGCGCGGTCACCACCGGCGGCCCAGTGCTCGCGGCGGCCGCGCTCGCCTGTGCCGGATTCGTGGGGATGCGCCTGACGAGACGTCATCATGAAGCGAGGCGGCGCGAGTTGGACCAGCCAAGCCCGTCCCGCAGCCGCCTCCCGTCATCGTCGTCGTCCCTACAGCACCCGGTCGGCGCGCGGCAGGCGGCGTACGGCGTAGGCCACGGCCCAGCACAGCGGCAGCGCCAGCGCGCCGACGAGGGCGAACTTGGCGACGGCCGGGGCGTGCAGCCAATGGAAGGCCAGACCCAGCCCGACCAGCACCGGCGCGTGCAGGAGGTAGACCGCGAAGGCGTGCCGGGAGAGGAACGCGGCCTTCCTGCCCTGGTGGTTGAAGCGCTCACGGAAGAGCACGGTCAGGCCCACGACGATGCTCACCGCGAACGTCGACTCCCAGAGGGCCGCGGCCAGGGACTGCCAGGTGCCGTTTCCGTCGATCGTCCCGCTCGCCGCCGTGGTCAGGATCGGCAGATAGGTCAGCGTCGCGACGCCTGCGACCACGAAGCCCAGCCGCCCCATCCGGCGGGTGAGGGACTGTGCCCAGCCGCGGCGGTGCGCGAGGACGCCCAGCACGAAGAAACTCGCGTACTGCGGCAGGAAGTTGGGGGTGGGCAGCCCGAGCACCGGAACGTACACGGTGCCCGGGACGACGATGCGCCATGCGTAGGTGGCGAGGGCCAGGCAGACGGTGAAGACGACGAGGGTGCGCGGTCGCAGCGGCCGCGGCGTCGGCCGGACAGGCACCGCCGCACCGGCCGCGGCCGTCGCGCGGCGCGCGGCACGACGCCGGACGAGGGCATAGACCAGGGCGAACGCCAGCAGCACTTCCACGAACCACAGCGGGCCCGGGTCCCAGCTCATCAGGTAGTAGATCCAGTAGGGGAGCGCCTGGCCGTGAGCCGCCATGGTCGACTTGAGCTGGAGGAAGCCGTCGATGCCGGCGAGGGGTCGCAGCACGAGCAGGAAGGCGAGCAGGGGGATGCCCAGTCGCCTCAGGCGGTCCCGGAGGAACGGTCCCGGCCCCTTGCGGTCGTAGGACGGCGGTGTGAAGTAGCCGGCGATCATGAAGAAGAAGCCCATGAAGAACGCCTGGTTGAGCATGACGAAGGCGTCCAGGAGCAGCCCGCTGCCGTCCTTGGCGGGCTCGGTGTAGTACCAGAGCGGGATGTCGCCGTAGGTGACGGCCGTGTGGTGCAGCACCACCAGTACCGTCAGGGTGATGCGCAGGTTGTCGACGTAGTGCAGGCGTGGGCGCCCGGGTCCGTCGGTGCCGGCGGGCGCCGTCGTGCGCCCGGTGTCGTGTGCCATGAAGTTCCCCCGTCTTCGGTGTGGTTCAGGAATCGGCGCGCTGGTCGGCCCGGGTGGCTTGCCAGAAGAGAGCGGTGATCTCCCGGGCGTGTGCCATGAGGTCGTGCTCGGGGTGGACGCTCCAGTACGCGAACATGTTGTCGATCGCGGCCTGGAGGCTGACGGCCATCACCCGCACGTCGAACGGACGGAGTTCGCCGCTCTCCTGGCCCGCGCGGAAGACGCCCTCCACGTGGGCGTAGATCGGCTCGCTGGAGGCGATGCCGTAGCGGAGGTCGCCGTCCTCGGTGCGGAAGTGCGTGAAGATCTCGCCGAGCGCGGCGAGTTGGGTCCGGTGGTCGGCCATGTACTCCGCGAGCGACCCGATGTAGACTCGCAACCAGACGTCCGTGCCGGCCTGTCCTGCGAGGCGGGACGCGATGAAGGTGCCGAGCGCGTCGTAGACCTGCTCGACGGTCCGCTCGATCAACTCGTTCTTGCCGGCGAAGTGATACGAGATCACGCCCTTGCTGATGCCCGCCCGTTCGGCGATCTGGGCCATCGAAGCCTTCGCGAACCCCCGTTCCGCAATGACCTCGATGGCGGCTTCGATGATCTGGGCCCGGCGCACCTTCTCGATGAGCGAGCGTCCGGGCTCCGATGCCTTCTGTTCGCCGCCGGTGCTGCCGTGCCGGCCGCCTGACCCATTTTCTGACCGCATGGCCAAAAATTTAGCCGGTCGGCCAGACGATGTCCAGACGAGGCCGCGAGCCGGTGGCGCATCACGCCAACCGGGCGCGCCTGACCGGGAAATGACACGATGCGTCGCAGCAGGGCTGTGGCACGATGCCGCGATGACATCCCACTCGTCCCAACCAGCCGCCGCGTCAGTCGCTGCGTCAGTCACTGAGCCAGTCACTGCGGCGGCAGCCGAGCCGGTCACCGTGCCAGGCGTCGTACCGGCCGTCGTGACCGCAGGCCGGATGGCCCGGAGCGCCCAGCCGGTGCTCGACCTGCCTGGCGGAGGGGAACTGCGCCCCTGGCGCCGCTCCGACGCCGAGGTGCTGCTGACTGCCGCCCAGGATCCGGCGATTCGCCACTGGAACCGCCTGCTGGTGGCGACGACCGAAGAGGCCCACCAGCGCATCGAGCGCATGCACCGCCGGTGGCAGGACGAACGGAGCGCGCTCTGGGCGATCGCCCGGCCGGGCGGCGAGGCCGTGGGACTCATCGGCTGGGGCGACATCGATCTCGGCGGCGGCAGCGCCGAGATCCTCTACTGGGTTCTGCCCGCGGCCCGCGGCGGTGGGGTCGCCGTCGAGGCCATCCGGCGCGTGAGCCGGTGGGCCCTGGACGACCTGGGGCTGCATCGGCTGCGACTGTGCCACTCGGTGGCCAATCCGGCGTCCTGCCGGGTCGCGGCCAAGGCCGGCTTCTCCCTCGAAGGCACCATGCGCAGCGCCCTGTTGCACGCGGACGGCTGGCACGACGAGCATCTGCACGCGCTCGTACAGGGCGACATCTGACCGGACCCGTGCGTCGGCCGGCGGACGGGCGCGCCGGCCGGGGCACTCCCGCCCCGGCCGGCCCGGCCCCCCCTTACGCGTTCCCTGCCTTGCGGATCGCGTCCACCAGTCCGGCGACCAGGGCCGCCCGTTCGGCCATGGTGTCGACGAGCAG
Source organism: Streptomyces sp. MspMP-M5 (assembly GCF_000373585.1). Taxonomy (GTDB): domain Bacteria; phylum Actinomycetota; class Actinomycetes; order Streptomycetales; family Streptomycetaceae; genus Streptomyces. The sequence goes on along the minus strand of NZ_KB891887.1, from coordinate 64,617 downwards.
GTACTCGTGGTCGGCGTGGGCGCCGCCGCCGACCGCACCCAGGCCGTCGAGCGTGGGCACGCCCAGTGCGGCCGTGAAGTTGCCGTCGCTGCCGCCGCCGACCGCCTTGCCCTCGACGCCGGGCAGCAGCCGCTGCGCCATGGCGAACAGTTCGCCGGACGCCGACTCGGGCATCGGCGGGCGGCCGACGGCGCCCTGCACCGTGATCCGCGCCCCGTCGAGATGCGGAGTCAGCGCCGCGAAGGCGGACTCGATGCGTGCCTTCTCGTCGGCCGACTCGACCCGGACGTCGACGACGACGGTGGCCTCGGCCGGCACGACATTGTCCAGGGTGCCCGCGGACGCGACGGTCGGCGTGACCGTCGTGCCGATCTCCGGCCGTCCCAGCGCGGCGATGGCCAGCACCTGGTGTGCCGCCTCGACCAGCGCGTTGATGCCAGCCGCGGGCTCCAGGCCGGCGTGCGAGGCCCGGCCCGCGACGGAGACCACGAACGTACCGCAGCCCTTGCGGCCGGTCTTGAGCCCTCCGCCGTCCGCGGCGCCCTCGAACACCAGCACCGCACCGCACGCACGGGCACGTTCCTCGATGAGGGTCCGGGAGGAGCCGGAGCCCACCTCCTCGTCGGCGGTCACCAGGAGCTCGACGCCCGAGCGGTCCGGAAGCGACGCCAGACCGTGAATGGCCTGAACCAGTCCGCCGAGCATGTCGAAGACCCCGGGGCCGGTCGCCCGGCCGTCCGCCACCCTGAACGGACGGCGGGCAAGCGTACCGAGCGGGAACACCGTGTCATGGTGACCGAGGATCAGCACCCGGGGAGTGCCGCCGCCGGACCAGCGGACATGCGGCCCGGCCTCGCTCTCGACCAACTCGGCCCGCCCACCGAGGCGGTTCTCGATGACACCGGCGACGGCCTCGGCCGAGGCCGTCAGGGCGGCCACATCGCGCGAGGGGGACTCGACTTCCACGAGCGTCCTGAGGTCGTCGAGCATCGCTTCGACGGTCGGGCAGGGGGGCTTGTGCATCGTCATGGGGCGAGGGTATCCGGCCATGGGAGCGCCGCCCGGTCCGCCCATTACCGGCGCAGCGCGAAGGTCTCGAAGAGGCCGGCGGGGCCGCGTAATCGTGTCGTGTTCCGTGCCGGAAAACCGAGTGGTGAGCCAAGTCACCACTAACAAAAGGAACTGAGTGGATGCGTAGGCCATCTACTGTGCCGGTGATGGCCGAAAAAGGTTTTTGCGGACGCTATGCTGGTAACCCGGCGCTTCGTCCATGACATACCATCACCGATCGAAGTGCCCAGCGCGGTGACGTCCTCGGGAAAGACCCTGATCGGGCTTTCCCGAGTCGACAGCCGCTGACCCCTACATCGAGAACTGGTGCCGCACACCCCGCGGTACCGGTCCTTCAGAGTGCCAAAAAACAGGAAAACAATGCCCGTTCAACTATTGACGGATCTCATACGCTTCGTGCGTCACAACTCACCCTTCTATCGGGACCTCTACGCCGGTCTTCCCGATCAGGTGGACGAGCTGACGGCCTTGCCGGTCGTCCCGCACGACGCATTCTGGCGCGCCAACACTCCCCGCCGGAACAGCCTTTTGACCGGACCGCTCGACGAGGCGGTGGTTTTCAAGAGCGGCGGCACGACCGGCGCACCGAAGTTCTCCGTCTATACCCGTGAGGAATGGCGGGAATTCACCTCCGCGTTCGGCAGTGGACTCGTCGCCGCCGGACTCCGCCCCGGACACCGGGTCGCGGACCTCTTCTACGCCGGCGAACTCTATGCCAGCTTCACCTTCGTCCTGGACTCCCTCCACCGGGCACCCGTCGGCAACGTCCGGCTGCCGATCGGCGGCGGCGCGCCGCTCGCGTCGACCGTGCACACCCTGGAGGAATTCGACGTCGACGTGGTCGCCGGCACCACCACGACGCTCTGCGGCCTCGCGGACCACCTCGTGCGGGAGGGCCGTCAACTCCCCGGCGTGCAGATCCTGTTCTTCGGCGGCGAGGGACTGTTCGAGGACCAGCGGCCGCTGTTGCGCAAGGCGTTCCCGCAGGCAGAGGTCCGCTCCATCGGCTACGCCGGTGTCGACTCCGGGCTCCTCGGCGAGGCCGTACCGGGCGCCGACCCCCGCGTCCACCGCGCGTTCACCCCGTACACCGTCGTCGAGATCCTCGACGAGCACACCGGTGAGCCGCTGACCCGCGAGGGCGTCGCGGGCCGGGTCGTCGTCACGGACCTGCGCCGGCGGTTGATGCCGATCATCCGCTACCCCGTGGGCGACCGGGCCGAGTGGACCGATGTGGCACAGGGGCACTTCCGCATCCTCGGCCGGGCCGAAGAAGGCGTGCGGATAGGCGCGGTGTCGCTCTACACCCAGGACGTGCACGATCTGGTGCGGGCCGCCGACCCGACCGACCGGGTGATCGGAGTGCAGCTCGTCGTCCGCCGCTGGGACGGCCGGGACGGACTGGTACTGCGACTGGCCGTGGCCGGGGACCCGGCGGACGGGCAGCCGTCCCCCGGCCGGGACCCGCGCAGCGTCGACGCCGACGAGGTGGATACGAGCGGGCTCGGGCACCTCGCGTCCGCCATCGCCAAGGAGATCGACGCGGCCCGGCCGATGTACGCCGCGGAGGTCGGGGCCGCACGCATCCACCCGCTCCGCGTGGAGTGGGTCCGGCACGGCGAACTGACCGTCAACCCGCGCACCGGCAAGCTGCTGCGGGTCATCGACGAACGGCCGCACTCATGACCGCGACCTCGGCCCCGCGCCGCCTCCCCGTCGTCCTGCGCAACCCGGCCTTCGGCGCCGTCTGGGCCGCCCAGGTGCTCACCCAGGCAGCGGGCCGGATGTTCCAGGTGGGCGTGGTGTGGTGGCTGATCGGCCACGCCCTCGGCGGCGAGGGCGACGGCGACCGCGGCCTCGCCTCGGGCGTGTTCCTCGCGGTCAGCACGCTGCCCGCGGTGGCGCTCGCCCCGCTGGTGGCCACCGTCATCGCCCGCTGCTCGCACCGTACGGTGCTGGCGTCCACCGCCGCCGTGGCGGGCCTGGTCGCCGCCGTCACCGCCGGATGGACTTCGCTCGCCTCGCCGCCCACCGTCGTGGCCTACGCGGCCGCGCTGCTGCTGGCGGGCTGCCAGGCGCTGTTCGACCCCTGCCTGACCACCTCCGTCCCCGAACTCGTCGACGACGCCGACATCGAGGCCGCGACCGGCTTCGAACTCGCCACCCAGTCCCTCGCCGGCCTGGCCGGCGGACTGCTCGGACCGCTGGTGGTGGATGCCTGGGATCTGACGGGCATCGTCGCCGGATGCGCCGGCGCGTACCTCGTCGCCGCCCTGCTGGTGTCCGTCACCCGCTTCCCCCGTGGCGGCGCGGCGGCGGGGGACGAGGCCGCGGCAGCGTCCGGTGACGCCCCGCCCCGGCGGACGCTGCGTCAGATCCTCGCCGACCACCCCTTCATCCGGCGGGTACTGCTCTGCTTCGCCGCGGTGAACCTCTTCAGCACCGCGCTCTATGTCGTCATGCCCCTCTACACACGGTCGGTGCTGCACGCGAACGGCTCCACGGCGGCCGCGCTGGAGACGGCCCTGGGCATCGGCACCCTCCTCGGGTCCTTCACCGGCGCCCGGGTGCCGGGCTCGCCCACGGCCGTCGGCGGCGCCTGCCTGGCAGTGATGGCCGCGGCCCTCGCGATGCCGGGTCTGCTCGCGGACCGGGCCGCGATCGTCGGCGCGCTGATCGTCGCGGGCTGGTGCGTGGGCACCATCGGGGTGCGGTTCGTCGCACTCTTCCAACGACTGGTCCCGGCCGCGGACAAGCCCGGCTTCTTCGCCATGATGCAGGCACTGCTCGGCGCCACCTTCCCGCTGTCCTCGCTGCTCTTCGGCGCGCTCGGCGACCACCTGTCACCGCGCGTCCTGTGCGTCCTCCAGGCCGTCGGACTGGCACCGCTCGCCGTGGCGCTGTGGTGGGCCGGACGCCACCCGGACGCACCGACCGGCGCCGCCGACGAGACCGGTCCGGCCACCTCCGACGCCGCCCCGGCCAGGGCGTCGACCGCCGGCAACCCGCCCCTGGAGAAGGCCCGATGACCACCACCCTCCGCCCCGCCGCGCCCCAGGACATCGCCGAACTCCGGCAGTTGTACTTCGAGGTGTACGGCCACGGCTATCCGGTCGCCCTGGGCAGCGACCCCACCGAGATGCACCGGCTGATCACCGACCCGCACAGTCACTGGCTCGTCGCGCACCGCGCGGACACCGGTGAACTGGCCGGTTCCGTGGTCGTCCAGACCGATCCGGGCAATCGCCTGGGCAAACTCGTCGGCCTGGCCGTCCACCCGGACCACCGGGGCGGCGGCCTGGCCGGCCGGCTGACCGGCGCGGTCACCGCGGACGCCTTCGCCACCGGCGCCCTGGACTCCATCCACACCACCGTCCGCCTGGTCACCCAGGCCCCGCAACGCGTCGTCGCCCGCAACGGCTACCGGCCGCTCGGTCTGCTGCCCAACGCGGCCGACGTCTCCGGCTGCGAGACGCTGGCCCTGTTCGCCTGCTACGCCGAGGGCGTCCTCGAACGCCGTGAACAGGTCACCGCCGTGCCCCAGGCACTGCTGCCGCTGCTGGGAGCGGCCGAGGAGAGCATCGGCATCCCGTGCACCGGGACGCTCGCCCTCCCCGCTCCCGTCCCCGACACCGACCACCCGCTGTCCCACCTGGGCGGTACCGGCGGTACCGGCGGCACCGCGGTGGCCGAGGCACCCCCGGGCACGCTGCTGACCGCACCCGCGGTCACCCACGCCGGGACCCGCACCCGCCCGCGTACGCAGACCCCCATGGAAGTCATCACCGCCCCCGGCTTCGTCCGCCGGCGGTTCCGTGAACTCTTCCCGGACCCCGCGGGCGCCTACTCGCCGCTGCGCACCCCGAACACGGTGCTGGCGTCGCCGGACGGCGAGTTCGAGATCTACGCGGACCTCGACCCGGCGGCCGGCAGCTGCGCCCTGGTCGCGGTGCACCCGCACCCGTGGGCCGCCACCGGCGCACTCGACTCGCTGATGACCGTGCTCGGCCGGGCCGGCGCCGACTACGTCGAGACGCTGCTGCCGCTCTCCGACACCGCCGGGCTGTACGCCTTCCTGTCCTCCGGTTTCGTCCCCAGCGCCGGCTACCCGGCCATGCGCCGGGTCGGCGACCGCTTCCACGACTACGTCGTCCTCTCCCGCACCGACCGCCAGATCGACTTCCGCAGCACGGCCGTCGGCCCACTGGTCCGGCCGTACCTGAGCGCCTACCTGACCGCCTGGTCGTCGATCTACCTGCCCCCGCACGAGGTTGTCCGATGAACCCGCATCTCGCCCCCGTCGAGGTCCCCGCCCCGACCGCGCTGGCCCACGTCCAGCGCCTCTGCGATCTCCCGTCGCCCTACACCACAGGCGCCGACGCCGACGCCCTGTTCGAGGCCGCGATGGCCGAGGCCAATGCCTGGCACGCCGAGCGCTCCCCGCTCTTCCGCGCCCTCCTCGCCGACCCTCCGGAGGCCCCGGCCCCCACCGTCGGCCCGCACACCCGCACCCCGCTCCTTCACGCCAACTTCTTCAAGCGCCACGAGGTGCTCTCCATCCCCCGCGACGAGGTCTTCCTGCACCTGACCTCCTCCGGCACCACCGGCCAGAAGTCGCAGATGTTCTTCGACCGGTGGACCATCCGCTCCGCACAGCGCATGGTCGCCCGCATCTTCGACCACTACGGCTGGATCACCCCCGACCAGCCCGTCAACTACCTCCTCTACAGCTACGAGCCCGCCCCGCAGCTCCGCCTGGGCACCTCGTTCACCGACAACTACCTGTGCGACTTCGCACCGGCCCACCACACCACCCACGCCCTGCGGCACACCGGAACCGGCCACGCCTTCGACGTGCACGGCTGCATCGACGCCCTGCGCCGCTACGCCGAGGACGACCGCCCGGTCCGCATCCTCGGCTTCCCGGCGTTCCTCCACTTCACCCTGGAGCGCATGCGCGCCACCGGCGTCCCGCCCCTCCAACTCCCGCCGGGCTCCCTGGTCGTCCTCGGCGGCGGCTGGAAGGGCCACGCCGACCGGCAGATCGCCAAGGAGGACTTCTACGACGAGGTCACCCAACAGCTCGGCATCCCCTCGGACCGCATCCGCGACACCTACGGCTCCGTCGAACACTGCGTGCCGTACGTCGAGTGCACCCACCACCGACTGCACCTCCCGGTCTGGTCCCGCGCCGCCGTACGGGACACCCGCACCCTGCGGCCCCTGCCGTACGGCCGACCCGGCTACCTCCACCTCGTCTCCCCGTACATCACCTCCGTCCCGGCCCACAGCGTCGTCATGGGCGACCTCGCCTCCCTGCACCCCGGGGACGCGTGTGCCTGCGCCCTGTCCACACCGTGGTTCACCCTCCACGGCCGCGCCGGGGTGAGCCGCAACCGCAGCTGCGCGGTGGCCGCCGCCGAACTCCTGAAGGGAATCTGATGTCCACTCAACTCCACTTCTGGCAGGGCGAGTTCATCGACGACGCCGAAGCGGCCGAACGCCTCGCCCAGCTGCCGGACCTCGTCGCACGCACCCTGGCCGAGCCGCTCTCCACCGAAACGGTCCTGGTCGCCTGCGACACCCTCAGCCGTGCCCTGCACCAGCCGCACGGCGAGGTCCACGCCCGCCTCATGGACCACCTGACCGGCACCGCGGACGGACCCGAACGCGCCGAAGCCACCGCCCTGCTCGCCGAACTCGCCGACGCCCTGGCCCGGCCGGCCCTGGAACGCAAACTCCGCCGCGAACTCGGCGGACCGCGCCCGGAACGGTTCACCCGCCCCGACGCACGCGAGACGATCTACGAGGCATGGGCCCCGGTCGGCCTGCTCGTCCACATCGCCCCCGGCAACGCCGCCGGCGTCGCCCCCCTGAGCGTGGTCGAGGGCCTGCTCGCGGGCAACGTCAACGTGCTCAAGACCAGCAGCGGCGACACCGCACTGCCCCAGCACCTGCTCGCCGAACTCGCCGCCGCCGACCCGACGGGCGCCCTCGGCCGCCGGATCGTCGCCCTGCGCTTCCCGTCCAGCCGCCAGGACCTGATGCGGGCGATGTGCGCACCGGCCGACGCCGTGGCCGTATGGGGCGGCGAGGCCGCGGTGGAAGGTGTCGCCGCCCTCCTCCCGCCCGGGTGCCGGCTCGTCGAATGGGGCCACAAGATCTCGTTCGCCTATCTGACCCGCGAGACCTGGACGGACCGCACCGCCCTCACCGCGCTCGCCACCGATGTCTGCCGAGTCGAGCAACAGGCGTGCTCCAGCCCGCAGGTCGTCTACCTCGACCTCGACGTCGAAACCCACAGCGACGCCGATGACGGTGCCGATGCTCGGGGCGAACTCTTCGCCTTCGCCGAGCAGTTCGCCGCTGTCCTGGACGAGGTCTCCGCGAAGACCCCCGGCCCGTGGAGCGCGACCGACGACGGGACGGAGGAGAGCGACGGGACCGGCGGGACCGACCTCACCGCCGCGGCCGAACAGGCCGAACTCACCACCACCGAACTGGTCGCCCGAGCCGAGCAGCACCTCGGCCTGACCAAGGTCATCGCCGCGGCCGACGGCAGCTGGCGGGTCTTCGCCGACACCCGCCCCGCCCTCACCGCCTCCCCCCTCCACCGCACCATCTGGATCAAACCGCTGCCCCGCCAGGAGATCGTCGCGACCCTGCGGCCCATGCGCCGCTACCTCCAGACGGCCGCGGTGGGCGGCAGCCGCGCCGACCTCGCCCAGCTCTCCCGCACGCTGATCACCGCGGGCGTCCAGCGGATCACCCCGCTCGGCGCCATGCTCGACAGCTACCACGGCGAGCCGCACGACGGCGTCTACGCCCTCCAGCGCTACAGCCGTCGGGTCGACGTCCAGACCACCGGCACCGCGTTCACCACCGTCCCGTGCCTGGACGACCTGATCGCCCCGGCCGCACCACCGGCCACCCCGACCGGCCCGCTGATGGACAAGGCGGCGGCCCAGGCCCAACTGCGTTCCCTCGCCCCCGAACACGCCCAGCTGTACTTCCGCAGCGGAGGAACCACCGGCACCCCCGCCCTGTCCGTCTTCACCTGCGACGACTACGACACCCAGATGCGCGCCGCGGCACACGGCCTGCTGGCGGCCGGCTTCGACCCGGCCCACGACCGTGCCGCCAACCTCTTCTTCTGCGGGGAGATGTACGGCAGCTTCATCAGTTTCTTCTCCATCCTCGAACGCCTGGGCGCCACCCAGATCCCGATGGCCGCCGGGCCCGACCACGAGGCGATAGCCGAGGCCCTGGTCACCGACCGTGTGGACACCCTCTTCGGGATGCCGTCCTACCTGTGGCAACTGCTCCACAGCCAGTCCGAGCGGCTGCGCGCCTACGGCGGCATCCGCAAGATCTACTACGGTGGCGAGCACTTCACCGCCGAACAGCGCCGCATCCTCACCGACACCTTCGGTGTGGAGGTCATCCGCTCCGCCGCCTACGGCAGCACCGACCTCGGCCCGCTGGGCTACCAGTGCGCCCAGGCCCAGGGCACGGTGCACCACGTCCTGACCGACCTGCACACCCTGGAGATCCTCGACCCCCGGGAAGACCGACCGGTAGCCCCGGGGCAGCCCGGCAGGCTGGTCTTCACCACCCGCACCCGGACCGGTCAGCACCTGGAGCGCTACGAGATCGGCGACCTGGGCCGGGCCGTGGACGGGGTGTGCCCCTGTGGCAGCCACACCCCGCGCATCGAACTCCTCGGACGCTACGGCGACGTGTTCCGCATGGGCACCTACCACTTCAACTACCGCCGCTTCACCGGGATCGCTGAGGAACACCTCGACTACCGCGGCGAGTTGCAACTCGTCCTGACCAGCTCCGCCGACCGCGAACACCTCACCGTCCGCCTCGACGAGCACTACGCACCCGATCCGGACACGGCCCGCACGGCGCTGCTGGCCCACATCCCCGAACTCGGCTCGGCCGTGGGCCCGGAAGCCCTCCTGACCTGCACCGTCGAAACGGTCCCCGGTGCCGGCTTCGAACGCACCCCGACCAGCGGCAAACTCCGTACGGTCATCGACCGCCGTAAGCCAACGGCCTGACGCGCCACCGGACCACCGCAGGACAGCGGAGAAGGCGGCGGGGGCCGCGACGCATCGTCGCGGCCCCCGCCCTTCGCCGTGCCCGGTCGCTCTCTGCTACGTCAACGCCCCTACCAAGGCCGGGACATCGGCGAACGCGGCATCGGCCGGCCGGCCGCAGACCTTGCCCGCCGTCTCACCGGCGAAGCTGAACACGCCGGCCAGCTCCGGGCCGCGACGCCCCCAGACGACCAGCGGGCTGCCGCTGTCCCCGAAGCACATGGTGGTGCGGCCGCTGGGTACGTCGCGGGCGCAGAAGACCGACGCGTCGTCCACGACCGCGGGTGTCTGCGCCGCGCACTGGGCGTGGGTCCGGACGGTGAGGTCACCGCGGCGCAGCACATCGCCGCGGATGTCCCGCCCGGGGTGGGACGGGTCCGGTGCGGCCGTGGTGCCGTGACTGAAGAGGGAGACATGGGTCCCCGGGGCCGGCCGGTGGTTGGCGAGGGGCAGCGGCCGGACGCCGCGCACGGGCGCGGCGAGGCGGATCTCCGCGAGGTCGTAGGCCGCCGAGGACAGCTCGGGGGCGTGCGGGTCCACGGGGGAGGGCAGCAGCTTGTACCGCGGGTGCAGGCTGACTGCACGGATCTCGCGTACGGTGCCCGGGTCCTTCGAGAGCACCGAGGAGCCGATGTGCACCTCGGCCTTGTGGAAGTCCGCGCCGTCCAGGCAGTGGGCGGCCGTGAGCACCCGGTCCGGGGCGATGAGCGCCCCGCCGCACGAGGCACGGTTCGGCAACGGGCCGTCCCCCTTGACGGCCAGCGTGGCCAGCCACGGTGCCGCGCCGCGCTGCGGCAGCTGTGTCCCACCCGACATCGCCTGGGCCGGACCGGCCGCGCCCAGCGCCGTCGCCACGCTCACCACGGCGGCACCGACCGCCACTCCCGCCCGCGCCCGACGGCCATGTCTGGCCCTCCGCCGCCGTCCCGCCGCGCCCTCTGCACGCGCTGCTCCGCTACTCATTCCGCTCCCGTACCTCTCGTATGCCGGATCGACCAGATCGACCGGATGTATCGGATCGACCGCATCCGGCCACCGGTCTCTTCTCAACCACCGAACGTAGTGCGGGAGTTGACGCCAGTCGTCAGACCGTGGTCGCGTCCGACGTCATCCTGTGGGCTCATCCGGCCTGGTTCGTTACGCCTGATTGCGGATGCGGGAGCGGCTTGGGATTGCCTAAAGGCTTTAGGCAAGTGCATAATCGTTTCAGGTAAGTGGAGGGAAAGTTATGGCAGCGCGTGTAGGGCTGACCGTCGAGCGCCTGACCCGGGCGGCGGCGGAGCTGGCCGACGAGGTGGGCTTCGAGCAGGTGACCGTCTCGGCGCTGGCCAGGCGGTTCGACGTCAAGGTCGCGAGCCTCTACTCGCACCTGAAGAACTCCCATGACCTCAAGACCCGGATCGCCCTGCTGGCCCTGGAGGAGCTGGCCGACCGGGCGGCGGACGCCCTGGCCGGCCGGGCCGGCAAGGACGCCCTCGCCGCCTTCGCGAACGTCTACCGCGACTACGCCCGCGAGCACCCGGGCCGCTACGCCGCCGCGCAGTTCCGGCTCGACCCGGAGACCGCGGCCGCCAGCGCCGGCGGCCGGCACGCCCAGATGACGCGGGCGATCCTGCGCGGCTACGACCTGACCGAACCGGACCAGACCCATGCGGTCCGGCTGCTGGGCAGCGTCTTCCACGGTTACGTGAGCCTGGAGATGGGCGGCGGGTTCAGCCACAGTGCCCCCGACAGCCAGGAGACGTGGTCGCGCATCGTGGACGCCCTGGACGCCCTCCTGCGGAACTGGCCCACGCCTCCCGCACTTCCCACCCCTCGATCAACAGGCTGAGGCGATGAACACCGAGCACCACGACCGGATCACCACCCCTCTCACCACTCCCATCACCGCCGACATCCTGCGCGGCGCCCTCGACCTGGAGCGCACCGAGCACGGACTGCTGCCACACCGGCTGCCCGCATGGGCCCGCGCCCAGTGCACCGACGGGCAACTCGCCATGGCCGAGTCCCAACCCTCCGGCGTACGCCTGGTGTTCCGCACCCGCGCCACCGCCGTCGAGCTGGAGACCCTCCCCACCAAGCGGGTCTACGTCGGCGCCCCACCCCGCCCGGACGGCCGCTACGACCTGCTCGTCGACGGCCGCCCGGCCGGCCAGGCAAGCGTGCCCGGCGGCAACACCCTGACCCTCGACATGATCACCGGCAGCGCCCGGCACCAGCCCGGGCCGACCGGCATCCTCCGCTTCACCGACCTGCCCGACCGCCTCAAGCACATCGAGATCTGGCTGCCGCACAACGAGACCACCGAACTCGTCGCCCTGCGCACCGACGCCCCCGTCGAGCCCGTGCCGAACCAGGGCCGCAAGGTCTGGCTGCACCACGGGAGTTCGATCAGCCACGGCACCGACGCGGCCGGTCCCACCACCACCTGGCCCGCGCTCGCCGCCTCCCTCGGCGGCGTGGAACTGATCAACCTGGGCCTGGGCGGCAGCGCCCTGCTCGACCCGTTCACCGCCCGCACCCTGCGCGATACCCCGGCCGACCTGATCAGCATCAAGATCGGCATCAATCTGGTCAACGCCGACCTGATGCGCCTGCGCGCCTTCACCCCCGCCGTCCACGGCTTCCTCGACACCATCCGGGAAGGCCACCCCACCGCACCGCTGCTGGTCGTCTCGCCGATCCTGTGCCCCATCCACGAAGACACCCCCGGCCCCAGTGCCCCCGACCTCACCGCCCTCGGCACCGGCCGGCTGCGGTTCCGGGCCGCGGGCGATCCGGCGGAGCGTGCCGGCGGCAAACTGACCCTCAACGTCATCCGGGACGAACTCCACCGCATCGTCCAGCAGCGGGCGGCCGACGACCCCCATCTGCACTACCTCGACGGCCGTGACCTCTACGGTGCCGCCGACGCCGCCGAACTTCCCCTGCCCGACGAACTCCACCCCGACACCGCCACCCACCGCCGCATCGGCGAACGCTTCGCCAAGGCGGCCTTCACCGCCAACGGCCCCTTCGCCGGGTAGCACCCGGCCGCCTGCCCGTCACGTGCGAGTCACCTGTCCACCTGCCAGTCACCCGGACACCGGCCACTCATCACGCATCCGTCGGCCGGTCACTCAGTCGTCCGCCAGCACCGCCCGGATCACCTGCCGGGTGTTGTCGGCCATCGCCGGGTTCGTCGTCCGGTAGTACGGCAGTGCGATCAGCGCCTGCGAGAGCGCCCGCGCCCGGCCGCGGCGCCAGGTCGCATCGTCCACGCCGAGCGCCCTGCGGAAGACCTCCCTGGCATCGGCCGGCAGCAGATTCCACGCCGGGAACAGATCGCAGGCCGGATCGCCCACGCCCAGGCACCCGAAGTCGATCACCGACGTCAGCCTGCCGTCCGCCACCAGCAGATTGCCCGGCATCAGATCGGCATGCAGCCACACCGCCGGCCCGTCCCAGCCCGGAGCCTGCAGCGCGTCCTCCCATACCGCGGCCACGGCGGCACAGTCCACACCCTCCTCCGGGGTGGCGCGCAGCGCCTCGATCGCCGTCCGGGTCGACGCATCAAGCGTGCCAAGCGCCCCTCCACGGTGCGCCACCGGTGCGCCGGGCAGGGTGACGCTGCGCATCGCGGCCACGAAGCCGGCCAGGTCCCGGGCCAGCGCCATGGGTTCGTCCAGCGCCCCGGCCCGCGGATTCTCCCCGGGCAACCACCGGCACACCGACCACGGCCACGGATACCCCTCCGCCGGCTCCCCGGTCCCCAGCACCTCGGGAACCGCCTGGGGGAGCAGGGGTGCCAGACGCGGCAGCCACTCCCGCTCCTTCAGCACGTCCCCGGCGCCGCCCGCCACCAGCGGCAGCCGCACCACCATCTCGTCGCCCAACCGGTACATGGCGTTGACGGTGCCGCCGGACGCAATCCGAACCACCGGCAGCCCGGCCCACTGCGGAAACCGCCCGCCGACCAGTCGCCGTACGAGACCGGCGTCGATGGGGTGCATGTCCGGATGCATCTGCCCGCTGCTCATACGCGCCATCCGACCGCCCAACACCACGGGCGTCAAACGCATTTCCTGTCCCGCGTAATCTCGCAAGTCATCGCCACCACCGGCCTCCGCATGTCAGGATCATTGCCACGCAAGCGAGGCCGAAAACCAGTCGAGAACCAGTCGACACGCAGCAGAACCCGGAGGACGACGCATGCCCGCCTACGCCATCGCCCATCTCCAGGAGGCCGCCCCGCACCCGGAGATCGCCGAGTACATCGAGCGCATCACCGACACCTTCGAGCCGTTCGGCGGCCACTTCCTGGTGCACGCCACCCAGCATGAGGTGAAGGAGGGAGCCTGGCCCGGACACGTCGTGGTGATCGGCTTCCCCGGGATCGCCGAGGCACGTGCCTGGTGGGACTCACCCGCGTACCAGGAGATCGCCCCGCTGCGCTCGCGGCACATCGACGGCGACATCATCCTGGTCGACGGCGTCCCCGCCGACTACGACCCGGCTTCCACGGCCCGAACGATCCGCGAGGCCACCACCACTGACTAGCCGTCACTCCGCCCGAAGCAGCGTTCCAACTCCTCCAGGTCGTAGAAGTGACTGCCCTCGGCGATGGGCCGGCAGCCTGCCTTGAACGAGGTCTCCTTCTCGTTGTAGAGCATGCGCACGAGGTAGGTGCCGCCCCTGCGGAACACGTCCCACTGGATGTTCGCGGCCAGGGGAGCCACGGACGTGCCGCGCCAGGGGTTGTCGCCGTAGGTGTAGGGATGCCCGGGTGCGGCCGCCCGGGTGCTGCCGGGCAGTCCCATCAGCGCGGCGAGCGGGATGATCTCCTCGGCGTGGGTGAAGCGCAGTTCGGCGCCCAGTGTGCTGGTGCCGTTGCGCTTGGCCTCGACCTGCTTGAAGAAGTCGTCGAGGAGGACATCGGCCATCTTGTAGGTGATGTCGCTGCCGGCGAAGCTCGGGCCCTTCTCGTAGAACTCCTCGGCATCGTTGAGATACCCGAACCAGTCGGCGTCGCGCGGCGCGAGGTACCGGTCGAGGTGCCAGCCGCGGCCGTGCGGGCTCTCCGCCTTCATGGCCGGTGCGATGCTGTACAGGCTGTAGACGGCCCCGGCGGCGGTGACGTCGTCGGCGAGGGAGGAGAACTCCCCGTCCACGATGCGCTGTACGAACGCCGGTTGGAAGATCCTCGCCAGCACCCGGCGGGCGGCACTGTGGGTGGCGGGCTGATCGGTGAGGTTCTTCAGGGTGCTCGCCAGGCGCTGGTCGTGGGCGAGCCAGTCCCGGTAGGCGGCGCCGCCGGCCGACTTGTGGAAGTAGAGCAGGTCCTTGTCGGTCCGGGCCGGCCCGATGCGGGGTTTCAGTGCCGGGTCGGCCTGGGTGAGGGCGCTGGTGAAGACCGTTCCGCTGTCGACGGCCCGGCCCTGTCCGGAGCTGACGACGTCGATCGACTCGCCATCGTCGACGATCGTCCTGAGCAGCTGCGGCAGCCGCTGCGCCATCCGCACCGCCGTGCCGTGCAGCTCCTGCGCACCGCGCCCGCTCAGTTTGCCGTAGCCGACCTTCGCCATGGCGGCGAGCAGTGCACGCACATCCGGCCCGAAGTCCCGCCCCTGCGAAGTGAGTTGACCGTCCCGACGCGCCCGCTCCCACAACCGCAGGGCGAGATCGCCGTCCGCGCCGTCGGTGGCGGTCCGGGAGCCGTGCCGGGAGACGTTCTCCGTGAACACGGGCACAAAGCCCCTGGGCGCCCGCTGATAGTCCCGCGGATGCTGCGCGGGCTCGTACGGCGCCTTGGTGCTGTAGCTGTAGTGGTGGGTGTCGTCCGCGCCGTGCGCGGGATGGGCGGCGGGCATGGCGGCGGCGAACAGCGACCATGAAGCGACCAGGGCGACAGCTGCGATACGTCTCATGGACGCATCATTTTGGCCGGACGTGAATGCGGGGTGGCCGGGGGGTGGCCCGGCGGCCATCGCCGTTCACTCCTCGCCACGCGGCAGCGGACGGACGGTGAGGATCTGCTGGGCCTACCCCACCGGTCCGTTCACGTCGTGCAGAACGGTGCTGGTCCTCTGGGGCAGGCCGGTCCCGTGCCAGGCGATCTGAACGGGGCGTGCGGAGAGGTGCGGGCGATGCCTTGGGCGGCGCCGCAGGTGGTGGGCTTCCTAGTGCGGGTTGAACACGACGCTGGCGAAGCGGGTGCCGGACGGTGCGGACTTCCCCGGGGCCAGGCGCGTCGCCTTTCCCGTGCAGCGCTTGCCGGTGTAGACGACCAGGGGCTGCTTGGTGTTGTTGCGCGGGCCGCGTGCCTCCTGGCTCATGTTGAGGCACTTGCTGTTCGGCGGGTTCTGGAGGAAGTACGACTGGCCCTTGGGTCCCCTCCACGCGAACTTCCCGTTCGAGGCGAGTGCCGTGCCGGCGGGCAGCGCCAAGGCCAGCGCAAGACTGCTGAGACCGATGGTAATCGGGCGGAACAGACGCATCATGTGCCTTTCATGAGCAGAGGTGATGAATGACACCAGGACCAACGGCCGAGCCGACGGGAGGAAACGGCCTGGGCGGCAGTCGAAGCCACGGGAAGGCGAGTTGGGCCCGTGACTCGTTCGGGGCCGTGCCCTCGCCTGACGTGGCTCGTCGTCAGGCGTACGTCCGGTCGTCCGTGCCCATGCGGAAGGTGCGCCGATAGGCCAACGGGGCGACGCCGAGGGCGGCATGGAAATGCTGCCGAAGGGACGTCCCCGTCGCGAAGCCGACCTGGCCCGCGATGTGGTCGACGGACAGCTCACTGGACTCCAGCAACTGCCTGGCACGCTCCACCCGCTGGGCGATGAGCCATCGGCCGGGGCTCACGCCCACCTCGTTGCCGAACCTGCGGGCGAAGGTGCGGCGACTCATCCGGGCGTGCTCGGCGAGGGTGTCCAGGGTCAGCGGCAGATGGAGGTTCTCCAGCGCCCAGTGCCTGGTGAGGGCGGTGCCTGTCGTCGCCGGGTCGGGGACCGGCTGTTCGATGTACTGTGCCTGGCCGCCGTCGCGCCACGGCGGCACCACGCAGAGCCGGGCCACGTGGTTCGCCGCCGCGCTGCCGTGATCCGTCCGGACGACGTGCAGGCAGACGTCCACCCCCGATGCGGCGCCGGCCGAGGTCAGGATGTCCCCGTCGTCGACGAACAGCACATCCGGATCGAGCCGCACCCGGGGGAACAGTGCACGGAACTGTTCGGCGAGCTGCCAGTGGGTGGTCGCCGGGCGGCCGTCCAGCAGACCGGCCGCGGCCAGCACGAACGCACCCGTGCAGATCGACACGATCCGGGTGCCCGGCCGGATCAGCGCCAGCGCGTCGGCGACCGACCGGGGGAGCGCCGGCGTGGTCAGCGCCAGGTCGTACGGCGGGATCACCACCGTGTCCGCGGTGCGCAACGCCTCGGGGCCGTGCTCGACCGTGATCGTGAAGTCGGCGCACGTCCGCACCGGGCCGCCGTCCGCCGAGCACGTCAACACCTCATAACGGCTCCCGGCGTTGTCGAAGATCCGCTTGGGGATGCCGAGTTCGAAGGGGTAGACGCCGTCCAGTGCCAGGACCACCACACGATGCATGGCATGATTCTATCGGATATTGGCTATCGTGCCATTTCGCTCGCGGGTCGATGGCGGCAGCCTGGGAGTATGACGACAGACACGGCAGACACCACTGCCACCACAGACACGACAGGCGCCACGGCTTCCACCATGCGTGCGATCAGGCAGGACGTCCTGGGCGGGCCGGAGGTCCTGCGGGAGGTCGAACTTCCCCGCCCCGAGCCCGGTACGAGCCAGCTGCTCATCCGCGTCCACGCGGCCGGCATCAATCCGACCGACTGGATCCACCGCGCCACCCCCGGCCTGCACCTGCCCGAGCCCCCGTTCGTCCTGGGCTGGGACGTCTCCGGAGTGGTCGAGGAAGCCGGCCCGGGCGTCACGCTGTTCAAACCGGGCGACGAGGTCTTCGGCATGCTGCCCTACCCGCACGGACACGGCTCCCTCGCCACCTACGTCACCGGGCCCGCGAGGTCCTTCACCCACAAGCCGGCCGGTATCGACCACGTCCAGGCCGGGGCCCTCCCGCTGGCCGCGCTCACCGCGTGGCAGGCGCTGGTCGACACCGCCGACATCCAGGCCGGGCAACGGGTTCTGATCCACGCCGCCGCGGGCGGGGTCGGCCATCTCGCCGTCCAGATCGCGAAGGCCCGGGGCGCGTATGTCATCGGCACCGCCAGCGCGGCCAAGCACGACTTCCTGCGTGGCCTGGGAGCCGACGAACTGATCGACTACCGCTCGGTGGACTTCGCCGAGGCCGTGCGCGACGTCGACGTCGCACTCGACGCCCTGGGCGGCGAATACGGCCCCCGCTCCATGGCCACCCTCCGTCCCGGCGGCCTGTTGGTCACCATCAAGTTCTGGGGGAAGGACGCCCAGGAGCTGCGTGCCGAGGCGGCGCGGCGCGGCGTGCGGGTCGAGGCGCTCGTGGTCGAGGCCGACCGCGCGGGCATGCAGGCGATTGCCGATCTCGCCGCGTCGGGCCGGCTGGTGGCGCACATCGCCGGCACGTTCCCGCTCGCCGAGGCGGCCAAGGCGCACGAAGTCGGAGAAGCCGGCCGCACCACGGGCAAGTTGGTGATCACGGTGCCGTGACCACCCCGCGGGTGCGATGATCGGGGAAGGCCCGGGACGCGGCACACGACGAGCAGCACGGAGAGGGCGGTGGCGCAGCATGACACTTCCCGCACAGGAATGGCACCTGGTCGCGCGGCCGGTGGGGCGTCCGAAGCCCGCGGACTTCCGGCTCGTCGAGCGGGAGTTGCGGCCACCGGAGGATGATGAGGTGGTCGTCCGCAATCGCTTTCTCTCCGTGGACCCGTACATGCGGGTGCTGATGGGCACGGCCCAACCCGGCGTTCCCGTCTACCCGTTGGGGCGACCGATGACGGGTGGGGCGGTCGGTGTGGTCGTGGAGTCGCGGGCCGCCGGCCTGACCCCGGGGGATCTGGTGCTCAGCGACCTGGGCTGGCGCACCGCGGCGGTCGCCCCGCACCGGCACTTCAGGAGGTTGGAACGGGTGCCGGGCGTGCCCGACTCGGCGTTCCTGGGCGTGCTGGGAATGACCGGGTTGAGCGCCTACGTCGGACTGACCCGGATCGCCCAACTGCAGCCGGGAGAGACGGTGTTCGTCTCCGGGGCGGCCGGCGCGGTGGGCAGTCTGGCGGGGCAGATCGCGCGGCTGTGCGGCGCGAAGGCGGTCATCGGCAGCGCCGGATCGGCGGAGAAGGTGGAGTACCTGACGGCCGAACTGGGCTTCACCAGCGCCTTCAACTACAAGGACGGCACCGTACACCGGCAACTCGCCGACGCTGCCCCGGACGGTATCGAGGTGTACTTCGACAACGTCGGCGGCGACCACCTGGAAGCCGCCATCGATGTCCTCAACCCGGACGGCCGGGCCGCACTGTGCGGTGCCATCTCCGGGTACGACCTCAGCGAACCTCCGCCCGGTCCGCGCAACATGATTGAGTTGGTGAAGAAGCGGCTCACCCTCCGCGGCTTCGAGGTCGGCGACCATATGGACCTGCGTCCGCGCTTCGTCCAGGACATGGGCACCTGGCTGGCTCAGGGGAAGATCAGTTTCCGGGAGACCGTGGAGCACGGCATCGCCGGTGCGGTGGACGCCTTCCTCGGCCTGCTGGACGGACGCAACACGGGGAAGGCCGTGGTCCAGGTCTGAGCTGAGCAGGGGCGCGCCGAACTGTTGCCTCAGCGGCCGTCGGTCACCGTTACGTGTACCGAAGCCCCGGGCCGCGCGGACGGGAGGAGCAGTGCGGCCTGGCCGGGGCGGACCACCTTCGAGGCCGGGCCGCCGCCGGTGACGGACAGCCGGGCGCCGTGGGGGAAGGCGGTGGTGGGGAGGGAGATGACCGTCCAGGCGCGGCGGGTGGTGCGGTTGGCCTTCAGCGTGAGGCTGTAGGTGCGGGTGGCCGGGGTGTAGGACTCGGTGCCGGGGAGGCCGGCGACCTCCGGCGCGTAGGGGGCGAAGGCCGGCTCCTTGCCGGGGGCGGGGTTGCCGCCGCGGTCGTAGACGCAATAGCCGCTGCCCCGGTCCGCGCGGCAGTCGTACCACGCCGTCCAGCCGGCGGCGAAGCCTCCCATGGAACCTACTTGACGACGCATCAGTTCTGCGTTTCCGGGGGTGGTGGCCTGGGGCGGGCCCCATTCGCCGACCAGCACCGGCAGCCGGTGCGCGGCGGGGTAGCGGCCGATGGCCGCTTCGTAGCGCTCGATGAAGCGGTCCGACGGGTTCCAGTCGGCGCCCGATTCGACGGCGGTGTCGTAGTAGTGCGGGGCGTAGCCGATGCGGTCGGTGCCGGGCCGGGGGTCGGCGAAGCCGGGCAGGCTGGTGGGGACGCCCTGGCCGACCAGGACGGTGGGTTCGACGAAGAGCCAGGCATCGGGGTCGGCGGAGCGGACGGCGCCGATCAGCCGCCGGTACATGGCCGCCAACCGGCCGCGTTCCAGCCTTGCCGAGGCGGCGATCTGGTCCTGGGGGTCGGTCGGATCGCCCGGCACCGGCCCGAACGGCTCGTTGAACAGGTCGTAGCCGAGCAGGGAGCGGTGGCCGCGCAGCACGGACGCGACCTTGGCGTACGCGGCCCCCTGGGCGGCCCGCAGATCGGGGTCGTCGTAGAGGTGCGCGAAAGCGGCCTGTACGGCGGGCTGGAAGTAGTCCGCGAACCAGTCGTCCGGGTTGGGTTCAAACGGCAGGCCGTCGGTCCGGGTGGCCCAGACGGGGATGCCGTTGTGGCCGAACTCCGGGCCGAAGACGTCCTGGTGCCAGTCGATCAGGACCAGGATCCGGTAGCGGTCGGCCCAGTCCAGGACGCGGTCGAGATAGCGCAGATAACCGGCGTCGTAGCGTCCGCGGTGTGGTTCGGCCTTCTCCCACTGGATGTTGAGCCGCATCAGGGTGAAGCCGTCGCGCGCCAGCTGGGCGAGGTGCTCCTCGGTCACCGTGTCGGTCTTGCCGATGTTGAGCCCGCGCGGTTGCAGGACGCGTCCGTACCGGTCGGTGAAGAGCGTACGGCCGTCGGGCGAGGTGACGGTGCCGGTGGGGAAGGTCCAGGCCGTGGCCTGTCCGGGCCGGGCGGGCGGCCGCTGGGATCGGGCGGCCGTCGGTGTGCGCGGGTCCGCCTGCGCGGCGGGACTCGTGGCCGGGACGGCACAGAGCAGGGCCGCGCCGAGGGCGAGGGCGGCGAGGCGCAGTCGCATGGTGGCCTCCCGTTGGCCGCGGCGGTCGGTGCCGGTGGGTCTCGGTGGGTGTTCGCCGCCGGGATTTTGCTGCACGGAAGGCGCGGACGGAAGAGGTGTGAAGCAAGAGACGAAAGAAGGGGCGAAGAAGAGGGTGGAAAAAAGGGGCGAAAGAGGAGGCGAAGGGCCGGTGTTGGGGGCCGCTGCCCGGTATGGGCTGAGATGGATCTCTGGCCAACACCCGCGCGTGCGGGGGAATTTAACTGATTTCCCGGTCACCGTACTGCCGCGGGCTGCACCATGTCGCTGACGGCAACGGGTCGTCAGAAAGGTCGAGGCTCATGGCGGAACGCGATACGGCACCAGAGGACAACGACGCCGACGGAGCGTCAGGGAAGGAACGGGCGGGCACGGCGCCGTTCCATGCGACCCGGGCCGCCCGGCTCACCGCTGCCGTGGCGGCCGCCCACCTCGCGCCCGTCAAGCGCACCCCCAAGCGGGCCGCCAGCGCCAACCCCTGGATCCGGTGACGGCGTTCCGCCCGGCGCGGTGCCGAGGCGGGTGACGCGGAGCCGGCGGGGTGCCCGCGCTTAGGGCGCTTCTGACGGATCTCCGCGGCGTCGCGGTGCCTGGCACGCACTCTCGCGGCGTTGCCGAAATGCCTCCATAGCTCCGCTATGAAGCCATCCCGGCGCCTTGCGAGAGCACGCACCAGGCACCGCTCCTTCCTCCACGGAGATCCGTCAGAAGCGCCCTAGCCGAGGCGCCCGTAGGCGAGGAGGTCGAGCAGTGTGGGGCCGCCGACGTAGGCGGAGACACCGGCGTCGATGGTCAGGCAGCTGCCGGTGACCATCGACGAGGCGTCCCCGGCCAGGTAGACGGCGGAGTCCGCGATCTCCTCGGGAGTGCCCCACCGGCGCATCGGCACGGCGTGGATCAGCCCCGCCGACACCTGTTCGTTCGCGCGGACCACCGCGGTTTCGGCGGTGGTGGTCCAGCCCGGGAGGATCGCGTTGACCCGGACGCCGGCCGCCGCCCACTCCGCGCCCAGGGTCCGGGTCAGGGCGATCACCGCTGCCTTCGACACCGCGATCGTGGACCGGGAGGGGGCCCCGGCCATGCCGGCCACCGAGGACACGCTGATCACCGAGCCGGTGCCCCGTTGCAGAAGGTGCGGGCCCGCGGCGCGGCAGAAGTGCAGTACCGACTCGAAGTTGAGCCGCATGTCGCGCTGCCAGGCGACCATGGGGAGCTCGACGAACGGGCCCGCGGTGGGGGTGCCGCCCGCGACGTTGGCGAGGACGTCCAGGCAGCCGAGTGCGTCGATCGCTTCGGACACCGCGTCGCGGATCTGTTCTTCCTCGGTGACATCGCAGGTCAGGACCACGGCCCGGCGGCCGGCCCGCTCGACCTCGGCGGCCAGTTCCTGAAGTTCGTCGGTGCTGCGTGCGACGACGGCCACATCGGCGCCGGCCTGTGCGAAGGCCCGTGCGACGGCTCGTCCGATACCACGTGACGCCCCGGTCACCAGGGCCTTCCTGCCGTCGAGGTCAAACCGAGTGGACACGGCACGTCCCTTCTCTCGTCGCCTTGGGCTGCTCTGTCTGGTGCTTCCCAACCGTGCCTGGACGGAGGCGGCTTGTGCCGCCCGCAGACACCGGGTGGGGGCAGCGTCGGCGGGCGAGGGGGGCCGGGGCAACCCCGGTTCCACTGCGCGGAACCATCCCGATCCGGCGGGGGAGAGGTGCGGGCGGGCCTGTTCCGCTCCCCGGAACTCGCGGTGTTGCGGCCGGTGGGCGCGTCCTACGCTCTCGGCAGCGCCCGTACCGGGCAGGGCCACGACGCGCGCCCGAATCCCCGGACGCCGCTGTAGCTCCGTCGCTCAGGGACACAACCCGGCCAGCAGGGCGTCCAGCGCGAGGTCGAAGCGTGCCTGGTGGTCGGCGGGCGTACCCAGTCCGCCCTCGACGGCGGCCGCGAGGGTCGGGAAGGCCGTGACATCGAGGGCGTGGTCCGGGCCCGGGTCCGGTTCGGGATGACCGGGGGTGGTGGCGGCCTCGGCCAGGCAGTGCCCGATCACCAAAGTGCTGACGGAGTTGACGATGCGCATCGCGACGACCGGTGCGATGCCGGCGCGCCCGAGCGCGGCGGCGGTGTCCTCGACTGCCTGGAGGGCGGCGGGCGACTGGACGGGCCGAGTGGCGATCAGCACGATCACGCCGGGGTGCCGCAGCAGTTCGTCCCGGAAGGCGACCGCGAAGGCCCGCAGCTCTCGCGGCCAGTCCTCCGCCGTGCCGCCGAAGGACGGTCGGACGGCCGAGACCACCCGCTCGACCAGACCGTCCAACAGGGCGGCCTTGTTGGGCAGATAGTGGTACAGCGTCATGGCCTCGACGCCGAGTTCGGCCCCCAGCCGCCGCATGGACAGCTTCTCGATGCCGTCCCGGTCGACCACTGCCAGGGCCGTGTCCAACACCTTCGCAAGGCTCAGCCCCGCCCGCTTGCCGGTCATCCCCACGCCCGCCTCCCTTGACTTCCTTACGCCGTAAGGCTCATGGTACTGCCCAGCAGATCCTTACGGCGTAAGGGCGTCAAAGGGAGGTCCTGAATGGACATCGATCAGCACAAGCAGCTCGTCACCGACTTCTTCACCGCACTCAACGAGGCCCGCATCGGCGACCTCGGCAGCTACCTCGCGGCGGATGTCGTGGACCACAACAAGGTCATCCACGGCGAGCCGGACGAACCCGGCGCGGCCTTCGACGCCCTCGCCACCCAGCTCACCGCACTCGCCCCCTACCGGGCCCGGATCGACGAGCTGATCGCCGAGGGCGACAAGGTCGTCGCCCGGATCACCCAGAGCGGCGTCAGCTCCGGCGCCCACCCCCGCATGCCCATACCCACCGGCCGCCGCTTCGAGAACGAGGCCATCTTCGTCTTCACCGTCGCCGACGGCCGGATCACCGAAATCCGCGGCGTCTCCGACCGCCTGGGTCTCTTCCTCCAACTCGGCTGGGACTGGCCGACCGTCGGCTGAATCCCCGAAGGGCCTATGCGCGAAGGCCGTCTTGACTGTGGCTGTGGCCGAGGCGCGCCTGGAAGCCGTCCAGAACGGCCTGGAGGCCGAACTCGAAGGTGCCGTCGGGCGCCGCGGAGTAGTCGGAGGCGGCGGGTGTGCCCAGGCGCTCCCGCAGCCGGGGGTACGGCTGTGCGATCTCGGCGGCACGGGCCATGGTGTCGGTCAGTTGCTGCTCGGCGTCCTTGCCGTTCTTGCTCAGGCGCCGGGTCAGTGACACCTGCGCGGCGGGCCCGAGGGCGCTGCCGAGCACGAAGAGCAACACGGTGGCGGCGGCGCGGTCCGCGTCGGCCGGGGCGAACCCGGCCTTCTCGTAGAGGGCGAGGCTGTGCTCGTCGTAGCGCGCCTTGCCGGGGCCGTAGAGCAGGTGGCTGCCAAATGCCTGGCCGAGCCAGGGGTGCCGGCCGAGCATCGTGTGCAGTCCGGTGGCCATGGCGGTGGCGGCGGTCCGCCAGTCGGTGGCTTCCAGGTCGGGCAGTTCCACCTCCTCCCAGATCGCGTCGCCGGCCAGTCGGACCAGTTCGTCCTTGGTCTTGATGTGCCAGTAGATCGCGGTGGCGGCCGAGCCGAGCCGGGCCCCCAGGCTGCGCATGTTGAGGCCGTCCAGTCCCTCCTCGTCGAGCAACGTGATGCCGGCACGGATGATCTGGTCTGCGGTCAGCGTCTCTCTGGGCATGCCCGCCACCCTACTTGAACTTAGTTCACGAATCCCCTTGCATGGCGATCGGAAGTACTCCTAAGCTCCACTTGCACTTAGTTCAAGTCGGTCTCAAGTCAATCACAAGTCAGTTCAAGTACTTCCAGGGGGGAATCCCATGTCGCAGGAACAGGCGCTGTCCGCATTCGTCGAGGCGGCGGCCGAGGAGTTCGAAGTACCCGGTGTCTCGGTCGGGTTGCTGGTGGACGGCCGGGAGATCCACGCCTCCCACGGCGTGACCAGCATCGACAACCCGCTGCCGATCGACGAGCGGACGCTCTTCCCGATCGCGTCGGTGACCAAGTCCTTCACGGCGACCGCCCTGATGCGCCTGGCCGCCGAGGGCAAGGTGGACCTCACCGCACCGGTGCGCCGCTACGTCCCCGAGCTCCGGCTCGCCGACGAACGGGCCGCCGCACAGATCACCGTGCTGCACCTGCTCAACCACACGTCCGGGCTCGAATGGAACCTCATCGACGCCGACGAGGACGATGTCTCCCTGGCCGCGTTCGTGGCGAAGATGGCCGAACTGCCGATCATCGCGCCGCCCGGCACCCGGGCCTCGTACAGCCAGGCAGGCTACAACCTCGCCGGCCGCATCATCGAGAACGTCACCGGCCTGGCCTTCGAGAAGGCGGTGGCCGCCCTCGTCCTGGAGCCGGTGGGCCTGGCGAACACCTTCTTCGACGTGGACGACGTGATCACCCGGCGCTTCGCCGTGGGCTACCACCGCACGGAGGACGGGACGCTGCGGCCGGCCCGGCCATGGAAGGCGTTCCGGGCCGGCACCCGCGGCAACAACCCCGGCGGGGGCGCCGTCTCCTCGGTGAGTGACCTGCTGCGCTGGGCCCGTTTCCACCTCGGCGACGGCGCCGGCGTCCTGCCCGCCGAGGATCTGCACCGCATGCGGCAGCCGACCGCCGAGCTGCGCGGCAGCACCCTGGGCGACGCCTTCGGCATCGGCTGGTTCCTGCGCGAGGTGGACGGTGTCCGCACGATCGGCCACGGCGGTTCGGGCAACGGCCAGTTCGCCGAACTGCTCGTCGTGCCCGACCGGGACTTCGCCCTGGTGTCCCTGGCCAACTCGGGCCCGGGCGGCTACCAGTTCAACCGAGCCGTCCTGCGCTGGGCGCTCGAACACCACCTCGGAGTGGTGGAACGCGACCCGGAGCCCGTCCCTTACGACGCGGCCCGGGCGGACGAGATCGTCGGCCGCTACGAGATCGACGTGATGGATCTCGACATCGCCTCCGACGGTTCCCAACTCACCCTCGCCGTCGGGCTCAAGCCGGAGATCCGCGCGGCATCGCCGACGGACCTGCCCCCGGACCACCCGGCCGCCGCCATGGGCCTGCTGCCCGGCGACGGCGACGAGTACCTCATCACCGAGGGCGGCCTGAAGGGTCAGCGCGGGTTCTTCACCCGCGACGACACCGGCACCGTCGTGGGCATCGACCTCGCCGGCCGACTCTTCGGCCGCACCCCGCAAACACCCTGATCAAGCCGACCGGGGGGAGCAACCGGACCAGAGCCGAAATTCGCTGAACACGCCATTGTCGTGTCGGAATTCGCCGCCTCCGGCACGTCGATCGTCGTATCGATGCCTGGCCGTGGCACAGTCGGCTCAGCAACTACGAACAGGGGGAGATCACCTTGACTGACCGCCTATCACCACGCCCGATCGCCCGGCGGCAGGGGACGTACGGAGTGGACGCACCCTATATTCCGGCGCTGTACGGTGCCATGGGCATCGCGCTGCTGGCGTGGGGCATAGTGTGGCTGACCGGGCACGGCCTGACCTCTGCCCTCGGGGCGCTCGTCTTCGGCTGTCTGATGCTGCTGTCCGCGGGCCTGTATCTGTACGTCACCCGCCGCGGCAAGTTCGTCGTCTGGGAGGGGCTTCTCGACGGACTGGCGCTACGCGGTGACGAGCACGTACTCGACCTGGGCTGCGGACGGGGAGCGGTGCTGCTGGCGGCGGCCCAGCGCCTGCCCCGAGGCCGGGTGCACGGCGTCGACCTCTGGCGCAGCCAGGACCAGAGCGGGAACGACCCGGCCGTCACCCGACGCAACGCACAGGCAGAGGACGTGGCCGACCGCATCGAACTCCACACCGCCGACATGACCCAACTGCCCTTCGAAGACGGCAAGTTCGACGTCATCGTCAGCAGCCTCGCGATCCACAACATCCCCGACGCCGCCGGGCGCACCTCGGCCATCGAGGAGGCGGTACGCGTGCTCAGGCCGGGCGGCCGTCTGGTGGTCGCCGATATCCGCCACACCCGTGAGTACGGCGCCGACCTGCAACGGCTCGGAATGCGCGACATCACCCGCCGTGGTGCGGGGGCTCGCATGTGGTGGAGCGGCCCCTGGATGCCGACCACGGTCGTCTCCGCGGTCAAGCCGAGCTGACCCGCGTCAACCAAACAGCCGTCGCCCGCGTCCTACCGACGGCAGTGGTTCGCCGTCCGCACGACAGAAAGCCCGGCAGTCATGTCCTTGCAGACCCGTCGCCGCTCCCGTGGCACCCTCTATCTCGCGCTGGGCGGGCTCGCCGTGGCCTGCCTCGGGTTCGGCGGCGGGCTGTGGGCCAAGGACCACACCGTCTGGTTCAAGCGGTTGCGGGGCGGAAACGCCTGGTTCCTGACCTACCAGGGCGGTGCCGTCGGCGGACAGGGCCAGGCCACCGCCGTCCGCTACCGGTTCAACCCGGACAGCTTCCAACCGGTCCACCACATCGCCCGGCTCGGCCGCACACCACTCCCGTGGAGCGCGCATGCGCTGGTCAACACCGGCGAGGTGGCCCGGGTCGAGGTGGCGCCGGACGCGCACACGGTCGCGACCTGCCGCATCCTTCTCGACGACGTCCGGGTCGTCGCCGAGGGCAGGTCTCCGGCTCCCGGCCGCCCCGCCGTCTGTCAGGTCACCACCAGCAGCACACCGGAGAAGTGGCCGCGCTGAGCGGCCGAGGTCAGTCCGCGCTGCCGGAGACGGTGCGCAGATCGACGTCCCAGTCCAGTTGGGCGAGCAGCTTGTCGTCGCCGGGGCGCGCGGCGGAGGGCGCCTGGCCGGTGCGTGCCGGAGGGGTGCGGGTGCCGCGGGACAGCTGTCCGCTGACGGTGATGTTGTGCTCCACGCGTGGCCGGCGGCAGGACTCGTAGAGGGCGAGCGCGCTCTGCGGATCGGGCGTGTCCCGGAGGGACTTGGCGAGGATGACGGCGTCTTCCAAGGCCATCGAGGCGCCTTGGCCGGTCGCCGGTGAGGCCGCGTGTGCGGCGTCGCCGACGAGCAGCATCCGGCCGGCGCGCCAGGGCGTGCCCGGAGGAATCTCGGTGGCGTTGGTGGCCATGATGCCGTCGGTGGAGGCCGCGACGATGTCCGCGGCCGGGGTGGCGTCCTTGCGCAGCGACGCGACCAGTTGCGCACGCCGGTGGGCGGGGGCCGGGCCGGCGAGTTCCGCGGCGCTGAGCGCCTGACCCGCGACGCGGGCGAACCAGTACGTCTCCCGGTCCGGCGAGACCGCGTAACCGAAGGCGACGGTGCTGCCCCGCACCATGGTGATCTGGCCCGTGTCCTCCGCCACCGGCGCACTGCGTGTGTAGCCGTAGAAGACGGACTGTCCCGCGTAGACGGGCTCGGTGCCCGGCGCGATCGACTGCCGGATGGTCGAGTTCAGGCCGTCCGCGCCGACGAGCAGATCACCGGTCGCGACGCTGCCGTCGGCGAAACGCGCGGTCACCTGATCCGGGCCGTCCTCGACGGCCAGCAGCCGCGATCCGTGCGTCATACGGATGCCGCGGCGGATCGCCTCGGCCTGCAGCGCCGCGTTCAACTCACCGCGGCGGATGCACCGGTACCGCAGCCGCGCGTCGTCGGCCTCGCCGAGCGGAACACGGGCCACCTCGCCGCCCTGGTCGTCGAGAACCCGCATCGAGGGCAGCGGAAAGCCGATCGCGGTGACCGCGTCCGAGGCGTCGAGCTGCGCCAGGGCACGCATACCGTTGCTCGCCAGGGTCAGGAAGGCCCCGATGTCCTCGGCGGTGTCGGGGTGCGCCTCGTGCACGGCGACGTCCAGACCTGCCTTGTGCAGGGCCAACGCCGTCGCCGTACCGGCGATCCCGCCACCGATGACCAGTATGCGTGTCACGTTCCACTCCCATTCATCCTGCTGCAGGGGCCCTCTCGGGCGTCCAAGTCAATGATGGACCCTGGACGGCCGGGCGGCCGGGCGGCCGACCCGGCCGTCGGCGCCGACGGCCGGGCATACGACCACGGCGGCCGGGGCGACCTCTGGTAGCCGGTCGGCGCAGGGCTGGATCAGGAGAGCGCATGCACCTGCGTAACCTGGTTCGGTAGCAGAGGGGTCACTGCCGGTGCCGGTGACGGGGCCCGGCTGCCAGGGGAACGCCGGTGCGGCGCGCCTGGGCGACGGCGGCGGGCGAGTCCTTGCTGCGGGCGGCCTCCAACGGGATGTCGGCAGGGCGCGGCGGACGCCCGACCGGCGGGCGGTATCCGGGCAGGCGCAAGTGGCCCCAGACATAGGGATCGGCTTGGGCGCTGCCGAACGGGGACCAGGCGAGCCGGCTCTTACCGGTCTTGTCCTGGGCGTCGGAGTCGTAGAGGAGGACGTTGGCGGTGAGGCGGTTCGGGTCGACGGCGGCCGGCAGCACGCTGAAGGGGATCTTCGCCTCGACGGTGTAGCCGGTGTACGGCTTGGTCACCGTGGCCGCGACGGCCATGCCGGGCGAGGTGGTTGCCGCCGGCCCCTGGTGGTTGTCGCCGTCGCGTTCGGCGCACGGGCCGCCGTTGTGCGCGGTGAACGGCAGGATGCCGGTCTTGAAGGTGGTCGAGGTGTCGTCGGAGTCACCGCGCGGGTCGAGGTCGATCTCCACGGAGTCGGTGCGCCAGTGCCGCTTGCAGTCGGTCCGGGCGTCCAGGGCCGTGCCCTTGATGTCGTCGCGGACCTGCACCAGGACGTAGAGGGCCGCGCCGTGGCGGGAGATCCGGGCGGTTGCCGAGCAGTCCGCCGGCGTGCACTGCTTTCCTTCCCACTGACGCAACGTCAGCTTCTGGCCGGGGTACTCGCCGGGGCCTGCCTTGCCGTCCACGACGGGGGCCTTGGCGACGGCAGGGGCGGTGGTGCGGGGGTTGGCGGGATAGTCGGGTTGGGCGTCGTTGGCCAGCCAGGGCAGCCCTGCCCGTTCCGCCCACTCCCGGAACTCGGCGTAAAGAGGCCGCAGACCGGACTGATTCCGGACCTTCGCCCGCACGATCTCGCCGTTCCTGGCCAGGACGGTGAACCACTCGCACGGAAGTTGGCTGCGTGGGGTGGTGACCTTGCGCGGCAGTGAGCCGAAGCCCTGGGTGACATAGGTCCGTGCGGCATCCCGTTCGACCTGGGCCCACGTCTTGCCGTTGGGCGCCCGCACTCCGGTCCAGTGGCCGACGACGGGGAGGCCGGTGGGCGGGTCGACGGCCCGGTGCCTGGCGCAGCCCGGACCCACGGGCCCCTTGAACCCCCAGCTCTGGGTGAGCAGTTCCGACGGCTGCCAGGGGCGGTACTTCTCCTTGCGGATCTGTTCCGGGAAGGCCGTGGGGTCGGCGGCCAGTCGGAACGCCTCGGTGGCCAGTCGTGCGGCCTGTTGGTGTGCGCCGTGTTGGTTGAAGGGCCGTGGATCCATCGTGACCACCGTCTTCGGCGTGGTCGCGCGGATCAGCCGGACGATGCGTTCCAGGGTGTCGGTGCGCCGTTGCGGCGGCCGGTTCCAGACCTTGTCGGTGAGCGGCGCCGACAGTGTGTACCAGAAGTCCGGCTTGTCGAGGTAGTAGACGTTGCGGATGCCCACCAGGCCGACCGCCTTGCGTTCCTCGCGTTCCCGGATGAGGCCGAGCTCGGCCCCTTCCTCCGGGCCGACGGCGTTCCCGCCGCCTTCGCCGCGGGTGATGGTGGCCACGCCGGTCGACAGTCCGCGGCGCTGCCGCCACTGTCCGAACGTCGCCAGTGACTGGTACTCGTCGTCCGGGTGCGCACCGATGAACAGCACGTCCGTGTGCGCGCGGTCGCGGGACGGGGCGACCGCGGGTCGGGCGTCGGGTGCGGCACGGGCGCCGGAGGAGGGAACGGCGGCGCTGGACAGCAGGGCGACCGCGGCGACGAGGGTCGACACGGAGTGCAACGGCAGGCGTGACATCAACGGATCACTCGTCCTTGGTCGTGGACTTTCGTGGACTCTGTTTGCGGGGCAGGGCGGTTCGGCTTCGTCACAGTCAGTAGGGGGCTCTCGGACATCGGGCCACCTGCTTCGCACCATGCGGTGGGCAACGTGCCGAGTGGCAACCATGTCAGGCTTTCCGGGGCGCCGAAAAGTAGGCGATAAACCACCTTTCGCGGTGATCCTGACAGCAACGGGACCTCCCCGCGCCCCTGAGGCGCGGGAGCAGACCGGATGCCCGGACAAGGCGTTCGTTCCGTACGACGCCTGTGCCACCGAGCGACTGCCCGACGGCTCGGCGTTCATGGTCCTCCAAGGCTACGAATACCCCGACCGCAGGGTGGCCACCAAGCTGTGGACGGCGAACCTGGTCACACCCAGCGGCCAGAACGTCTCCGTACGGGAGTGGAACGCTGCCGCAGAGAAGGACGCACCGGTCACGCGGCCACAACCGCCCCTCTCTCAGCCGCAGTTGAAGGAATTGGTGTCGGCGCGGGAGTGGCGGCGGATCGTCGACGCGATCCCGGAGAGCCCCCGGCGGCGGGCGAAGAAGCCGGTCGATCCCGGGCAACGTACCGGCGGCCCGGTCGTGGACACACTCTCCGGCCTGGTCCTCAAGGGCCTGAAGGTGGTCGGGAAGGGCGGCGACGGCGGCCATGAATTCGCCTATGTCGTCGTGGACGACGGACGGGGCCGCAGATTCGTCGAGGTCAACGTCCAGCCAGGCATGCAGGACGTCGCCGACGACCTCTTCCACCCGGGCGACGAGACCCTGGCCGACGGCACTCGCCTCGCCGTCCACCAGGGTCCCGGCGAAAAGGGTGTCGACGGCGTGGTGATGTGGACCGTGGACACCTTGCGGCCCGACGGCAGGCGCGTCGTCATCAGCGCCTTCAACGCCGCCACGCAGCAGAGCGCCGCGACCCGCACGGCTCCCGCCCTGACCGTCGAGCAGCTACGGAAGATCGCCCTCAGCCCGAAGTGGTGACCGGGCTCCTGACGGCCGGTCGGCCGCCCGGCCACTCACCATGAGGAGCCTTCGGGAAAAGGGGTTCCGGAAAAAGCGGCTTGCTTCTCCATCTACTGGAGGGTTGAGAGTTGTTCCCGTGAGCGATCCCACCGAGATGCTGACCATCGGCGAGCTTGCCCGGCGTACCGGAGTCGCCGTGCGCACGATTCGCTTCTGGTCCGACAGCGGCGTCATCGCGCCGAGCGACCGCACGGCAGGAGGCTTCCGGCTCTACGACGCCGGTGCCGTCGCCCGCGTCCAACTGGTCCGCACCCTGCGCGAGCTGGGACTGGACCTGGACACGGTACGCCAGGTGGTGGACAGGCAGATGACGGTGCGCGATGTGGCCAGCGCCCATGTGCGGGCACTGGATGCGGAGATCCGCACACTGCGAGTGCGGCGCGCGGTGCTGGACCGGGTCGCTCGACAGGACAGCACGACCGAGGAGATGAGACTGATGCACGAGCTGGCCCGGATGTCTGCCGACGAGCGGCAGCGGATCACCGACGACTTCGTCCGCGAGACCTTCGACGGTGTCGATCCCCAGGCGCCTGGCGCGCATATCGCCCAGGCCATGCGCACCATGCCGACCCACCTGCCCGCCGACCCGACTCCCGAACAGGTGGATGCCTGGGTGGAGTTGGCCGAGCTGGTGAGCGACGAGTCGTTCCGCAAGCGGGTACGCGAGATGGCGGTGGCCGGAGGGCGGGGCGGCCCGCAGCCGGAGGGACCCGACCCGGCGAAGGTCGCCGAGCACGCCGGCCAGGCGGTACGCGACGGTATCGCGCCGGCCTCGGCGGCGGGAACGGAGATCCTGCACCGGATCGTCGACCCCCACCTGCCTGCGGTCGAACGAGCCCGGCTGGCCGATCAGTTGGCCACCTTCACCGACCGCAGGGTGGAGCGGTACTGGCAGCTGCTGGCGGTGCTGAACGGCCGGCCGCCGGTCCCCTCGCACGTCCCGGCGTTCGAGTGGCTGATCGCCGCACTGCGGTCCCACGCCGGGTCCCACGTCCAGTAGCATGCCGCCTCCCCTGGAGGTTGATGCAACGTCAGGAACGCACCGTGCGGGCGCAGTCCCCGGACCGCGCCCGCACGGGCTGCACCGCTTGCTCCTGGCTCAGGACAGCCGGCTCAGGACAGCATATGGACCTTGTACTGCATGAACCGGTAGTTCCACGGGTCGTACCACTGACTGACGACGATGTGGAAGTTGCCGAACGTCGAACCGGGGACGACGAACCCGCCGTACGGACTGGCGACGAGGTTGCCCACCTCCTGCCCCGGTGCGCCAGGCACGATCATGGTCTGCTCCAGCGTCCTGGTCAGGTCCGACGTCGGCAGGGGGAAGACCATCGCCCGGATCGACAGCGGGTTCATGTTCAGCCAGGTGAGGACGTACTTGCCGTCCATGGCGCGGAAGCAGATCTCGCCCCACTTGCGGGTGCCGAAGACGGTCGTCGGGGGCGCGCCCCACCGCCAGCCACCGTCGGCGTAGCCCCACGGCTCGTAGGCGTCCGGGTTGCCGAGGCTCTCCTTCCGCACCCGGTGCAGCAACATCCCCGATTCCACCTCGCGGTTGAAGACCGAGGACAGGACGTAGCAGTAGCCGTCGTCGGCCACCGCGTAGGTCTTCTGCTGGAACTGGCCGCCGTGCAGGTCCCCCGGCCACTGGCACAGGTACTCCCAGGTCTCACCGTTGTCGGTGGAGCGCCAGAAGTCCGTGTGGTGGGTGTCGTAGATGACACCGCGCATGAGGTGCATGTACATCACACCGTCGACGACGAACACATCGGAGGGGATCGCCGTGGTGGCCTTGTCGCCGACCGGGTTGTGCGGTTCGTCGACCAGGCTGTTGGCGTGTCCGCCGCCGACGCTGCCGTCGATGCGCAGATTGTTCAGGTCCGAGCTGTTGGAGCGCAGACCGACCGGGGCGCGCCAGTCGTCGGCGGGCTCGCCGGGCCGCGGTACGTGGTCGCCGTTGAAGGTGTCGCCGCCGACGAACAGCATGGTGCCGTCGGGGCACCGCACGGGGATGCCGAGGTCGGTCCAGGGCGAGGCGAACGGGCCGGTCTCGGCCGGGCCGCTCAGGTTCTTCACCTTGTACGCAATCGTCGGACTGGACGGGTCGTTCGGCCCGCCGGCCCTCGCGATCCCCGCAGTCGTACCGATGACTCCCGCCCCCACGGCGGCGCCGATCCCCAGCTTGAGGAGCTTGCGGCGGGAGTGCCCGCCGGCCGTCGCGTCCTTCTCGTCCGATGGACGTGTCATTGTGTCGATGCCTTTCCGAGCCGGCCCAGTCGTACGAGGAGACGCCCCCGGTGCCATCGGCCTGGGCGAGGGCCCCCGAGCGCTCTCCTCGTCGGAGGTGCTCGACCGTAACCACGACCGATGAAATGACGATGACTCGCCGATGAGCTGCCTGGTGGGGCCGGGCGCCGGAGTCCGCTCCCGTACACCTTCGGGCCATCGGCATGGCTGACGCCGTCGGTCGCCGTTAGGGTCGGCCGCATGAGTCTGTCGAAGCAAGAACGAGAGCTGTTTCTGGCCGAACCTCATGTCGGTGCGCTGTCGGTGGTCGAGCGGCCGGACCGTGCGCCGCTGACGGTCCCCATCTGGTACCACTACACACCGGGCGGTGAACTCTGGGTGCGTACGGGGCCCGACTCACGTAAGGCGCGCGCCATTCGGCAGGCGGGGCGCTTCAGCCTGATGGTGCAGCGGACCGAGCCGACCGTGCGCTACGTGTCCGTGGAAGGGCCGCTGATCAGGACGGAACCCGACAGTCACGAGCTGTCCTGGGAGATGGCCGCACGGTACCTCCCCGAGGACAAGGTCGCCGGCTTCGTCGAGTACGACAAGGCGCACCTCGGTGAGCACATCGCCTTTTACATGCGGCCGGAACACTGGATCTCCGCCGACATGGGGGCTTTCTGAACGGCGGTTTTCTGAGGGGCACGGCCCGCCGCGCCGTGTCGGCTCGCCCACGGCCCGCGAAACCGCCGTCCTTCTCACCGGCACCTCGGGCACCCGCGAATTGAGCCACTTCCTGGTCGCCGAACTCACCAGCTCCCACTGGTTCAACCTCACCGCTGCCAGGAGGAACCTGGGCTTCTCTCCACCGATCTCCATCGCCGAAGGCTTGGGGCAGCTGCATGACGCGCTGCGGCGTGAGCGTGAGCCAGTCTGACGCCTGGTCAACCCGGCATACGTCTGTGACATTTATGTGATCAAGCTCCCGTAATGTCCAACTGGTCATGAAGTTCATTGGATGCACGACAAGTCGGGGGAGTAGATGACATACCGGCGCGCGGCGATACCGGTACTGGTCGGGGGACTGCTGCTCTTGGCGCTTGTGTGGTGGGCGGGGGCGAGCGCACCTGCGCTGGATCTCCCGGGGACCACCAACGTCATCAGCAGTCCGGCCGTCGGTGAGCTTACGAGGTGGCTGACCCCCTGGTCGTACGACGTGCCGGTCTCGGCTCAGCTCGGCAACGAGGCGTTCGGCGGAGCCGGGGCCACTGCCTCCCTCGACGGTTTGAACTACGTCAAGTTGCACACCACCGCGCAGCAGATTCGGTATGTCGCGCTCTTTGTCTTCTTCGTGGTGGGGGCACTGTTGCTGATCCGCCGGCTGCCGCCGGCCAAGGGCCGGACGACGGCCGCCCTTCTCGCGGTGTGGACCTGGGGTCTGGTGGCCGGGATGCTGGCGGTGACCGTCTCCGCGCCGTGGATGATCGCCTCGGGGGGACACGGCAGTTTCCGCTTTCTGCCCGAGTTGTCGAACATCATCACCACCGGACGCGAAGTCGTGCTGATGGCCGCACTGGTCGCGGCGGTGGCGACCGTACTGCTGGCCCGGATCGCCGGCGCGGGGCCGGTACGCCGGCGCGGGCACGGTCAGGAGCGGGAGCACAAGCGGGAACAGGAGCAGTGGGCGGAGGAGCAGGGGCAGTTGCCGTCGACGGCTGTTCCGGCGCGTGCTGCCCGCCTGGCCGCCACCGTTGGGACCGTGGTGATCGCGCTGTCCCTGTTCGTCCTCTCCTACACGCCGGTCGCCGCCGTCATCCAGAGCATCTCCCCGCGCACCGGGTTGGTCTCCGAACCAGGTGACCTGCTGCGTCAGTGGCTGCTGCTCGGCGGCTGGGACTGGCCGGGGGGCGGACCGCTCGGCGAATGGCTCCTCTACCGCGCCATCGATGCGGTGCTGCTCGCCGTGGTGTGGTGGTCACTGCGGCGACTGCCTGGCCTGCTCACCCGCGCCACTGTCCCCGCGATGGCCGTGACCACGGTCTGCGCGACCGTCCTCGGGCTGCTGGTCAGCCAGCTGCTGCGAATGCTGATCAACGCTGAGAGCCTGGGCGGGGACCCGCTGCGCCTGGTCACCGGCTTGGGCGTCGGTACCCCAGCGGCCCTGACCTGCGGACTGGTGGCAGGCATCGCGGCCGCCGTGACACTGCGGACAGCCGGTGGCCGCGCGGCCCGCGCGGACGCCACCCCTTCCGCCCAGGACGACCCTGCCTGTTCCTGACGCACGTTCCGTTTCCCGGCTCACAACCCGCTCAGCTCCACCAGACGTGGAACGCGGTGGGCAATGCCTTCAACCTGCCCAACTCGGCTGCCAGTTCGGGCGCAGACCGGTCGATTCGCCGTCCCTCCACCAGCGGCGCCGAGCTGTAGATCTTGCGCAGTGAGAAGTCCCAGCCTGGACGACCCCCAGACGGGGCATGCCCGGTCACGACCCGCAACCGATGCAGCTCGTACCGAATCATGGCGCTCTCGCGTCGTGTGGCGGTACAGGAGTCGAATGCGGACCACAGTTGCGCATCAGCCATCCGGGCGAGCCGTTCCGGGGCGAGGTTCGTGTTGTCGAGCAGCCGGCAGGCCAGGCGCCGGACCGCCGAGACCGGGCCAACGTTGTCCCACGAGGTGTGCAGCCGTGCCTCGGCACAGATCAAGTCGACGAGCGAGGCGGCGGTCTCACGGTCGGCCGACACCGCCGCTTCCGTGAGGCCGAGTCGGCCCAGCATGACGACTGGATCGACGCCGAGACGTCCGGCGGCGCGCCCACTGCGGACGTAGGAGTCCAGATGGTCGAGATTGAGCAAGCCGGAGCGGTTGGTCAGGGGCGAGGGCGGCTGCGGGGCGAGGGCGGCGGTGACGGCTTCGGCGCTGAACCCGTGCTTCTCCAACACCGGGAGAACGTGGTCGGTCCGCAGCAGCTGCAACCCGATGGCGTGATGGTCGAGGCCGGAAACACCTTCCAGGGTGTGACTCATGGGCAGATGGCCGATGTCGTGCAACAGCGCCGCGACCCGCAGGAGTTCGTCGTCCGGCAGGAAGTGTGCGACCAGGGCGAAGACTCCGAGAGTGTGTTCCAGCCTGGAGTACGACTGCAAGGTGCTCAGCGTCGACGCTCCGCCGTGTGCGACGAAGTGCAGGCGCCGCAGCGGTTCGGTGCGCAACAGGTCGACTTCCGCGGGGTTCAGGCGGACGGACACCCGCCACAACGGGTCGGTGAAAACCGGGGACACCCCCACAACGTGGGTCGGCACGGGCCGTACTACGACCCCGCCGAAGTCCTGCGACGAACTCTCTTCCAGGCGACTACCCATCGCTTCACTCTACGGCCGGCACCGGGGGGCGATGGCATGTCGGCAGTGAAGTGGAAGGGACTTGTCAGGGTGGTGCGGACGATCTTTCACTGAGTAAGGTGAGCGACTGGGCACCGGCAACTGTCCGCACGACGCCCTGGGGATCGGCGCCCCGCGTGCTGCCGACGCCGCCGAGGTTCAGAAAGTGGGTAGACAGATGCAACCGACGTTCGTTCTCGTTCACGGAGCCTTCGCGAACTCCTTCTCCTTCGCGCCACTCCAGGCCGAACTCGGCCTGCTCGGGCACCGTTCGGTCGCCGTCGACCTGCCTGGCCACGGGTTCGCGGCGACCTTCCCGCGCGCCTACCAGGCGCCGCAGGATCTTGAGGGGCTTGCCACCGAGCCAGGCTCGATCAAGGACGTCACGCTCGCCGACAACGTCGCGTATCTGATCGAGGTCCTGGAGCGGGCCAAGCGGAACGGCCCGGTGATCCTCGTCTCGCACAGCCGCGGCGGCATGACGGCCACGGCCGCGGCCAACGCACGACCGGACCTGATCGACCGCCTCGTGTACGTCTCGGCCTGGTGCCCGGTCGAGCTCGACGTCAACGACTACTACGCCGAGCCGGAGATGGCCACGGTCGACGTCGCCTCCCTGGCTCCGGCGATGGCCGGGAACCCGGCCGAACTCGGCCTGCTCCGCACGAACTTCCGCACCGCGGATCCGGACGCGCTGGCCGCGCTCAAGGCAGCCTTCCTCGCCGACGCTACGGACGAGGAGTTCCTGACGTTCCTGAACACCTTCCAGCCCGACGAGAACCTGGACGCAGGCACCTCCGCCGACCGGGCGCAAGCCGCGACCTGGGGCCGGATTCCGAAGACCTTCGTCCGCCTGGCCGACGACGTGAGCCTGCCGCTCGCCCTTCAGGACCGGTTGATCCGCGAGGGCAACGCACTGACGCCGGACAACCCCTACGACGTTCGCACGTTGCGGAGCAGTCACCTGAAGTGGCTGATGGACCCGGTGCCTGCGGCCCGGCTTCTGGG
The DNA here is from genome assembly GCF_000373585.1 of Streptomyces sp. MspMP-M5. GTDB lineage: Bacteria > Actinomycetota > Actinomycetes > Streptomycetales > Streptomycetaceae > Streptomyces. The sequence goes on along the minus strand of NZ_KB891887.1, from coordinate 26,538 downwards.
CGAACTCGTCGGGCTTCTGGACTTGCCTGCCGGGTCTTGATCGGGGCCAAGAGAACCTGTCCATGAGGAGAGAACCGCGTCACCGGCCCGGTAGTCTCCCGGCATGGCCATGCGAGCTTTTCTCCCCGACACGTTCGTAGTGCCACTGGGCCTCACAGGTGAGGGCTTCCGGTTGGAGCCCCTGGGGCCGCAGCACAACGGAGCCGATCACGAGGCGTGGATGTCGAGCATCGAGCACATCCGTGCCACCCCGGGCTTCCGGGGCCGCGGCTGGCCGCCACCTGCCGGTATGAGCCTTGCGGACAATCTTTGTGACGTGCAGCGCCATGCCGACGACTTCGCGCAGCGGGCAGGCTTCACGTACACGGTTCTCGATCACGACGATCGGGTGATCGGCTGCGTGTACATCTACCCGCCGCCCTCGGGGCAGTTGGAAAGACAGGCGGAACAGAGCGTTGCGGAGGTGCGTTCGTGGGTGCGGGCGGACCGGGCGGACCGGGCCGAGCTGGACGGCCCGCTGCACGATGCCGTGGCTGCCTGGCTGTCGTCGCACTGGCCGTTCGAGGAGGTCCGGTACCGCGTCGGGTGACTGGGTACTTGCTCCGAACTCCAGGCAACGCGGCAGTCGATCCCTTCCGGTGGAAATTCCATCCGCCATGGCTCGCGCCATGGCGGATGCAGTCCTCGACCAGGCGCCCGGGCGCCCGGGTCAGCGATCAGTGTGTGACTGGAAGAGGGTCCGGAGAGGGGACAGGCTCTGCTCGGCCAGCGGGCGCAGGTCCGGGGCTGCGGCGCGGGCGTCGGCTCGTAGTGTGTCGATGGCCTGGGAGCCGAGAGCTTCCTCCGCCTCGGTGGGCGTCGGCCAGGAGGTTCCGCTCCAGCTTCGGGGCCGGATGGCCGGCCAGGTCGTCGGCGTTCACGGGGCCGCCCATCACGACCAGACCCGCCAGGTCGGAAACCGGGGGAAGGCCGTCGGCCGAGGTGGTCACGACGGTGTCTGTGGGTGGGCGGTCTCGCTGCGGCCGGCGTGGCGCTGCCAGACGAGTATCGCCACGGCGGCGAGGGCGACCAGGACGGCGATGGTGCGGTAGCCGGTGGCCAGGGCGTCGGTGAACGCCCTTATCACGTAGGCGTGTTGAGCGGGGGTCAGGTGGCTTGCGACGGTCATTGCGTCGGAGGTCGAGTGCGCGCCGCCGGCGATGGCTGACGGCAGGTGGGCGAGGAACTGGGTGGTCACGACGGTGGCGACGACGGCGATACCGATGGCGCTGCCGATCTCACGGGCGGTGCTGTTGAGTGCGGACCCCAGACCGCTTTGGTTCCTGGGCAGGGAGGCGACGATGCCGCCGGAGAGGGGTGGGGTGGCCAGTCCCATGCCGGTTGCCATGATCAGCAGGTCGAGCGCGTAAAGCCAGTACGGCGTCGCGGAGGTCGCCAGGGAGAGCAGCGCCAACCCGGCCACGATCAGCGCCATGCCGGCGGCCACCACCCGACGCGCGCCCCACCGACCGGCGAGCCGGGTGGCGCGGGGCGAGACCAGTTTCATGCACAGGCCCTGCGGCAGGATGGCCAGGCCCGTCTCCACGGCGCTGAACCCCTTGGCGTAGTGCAGATACTGGGCGTTGAGGAAGAAGAGGCTGAACATCCCGAGGAAGGCGGCTGCGACTCCCAGGGCGCCGGAACCGACCGCGGGCTTGCTCAGCAGGCGCAGATCCACCAGCGGATGGTCGCTGGACAGGGAGTGCAGGACGAACAGCACGCCGAAGACGACGGCCGCGGCGAACGCCGCCAGGACGGACGTCGATCCCCAGCCCAGCTCCCGCCCTTCGATCAGGCCGAACAGCAGGGCGGTGAGGGTCGCGACCAGCAGAACGGTGCCTGGGACATCGGAGGGGGCCGAGTGACGTTCGGTGCGCGGGGCCCAGCGGCCGGCCAGCCCCGCGAGCACGGCGGCGGCCGGGACGAAGAGCGCGAAGAACACCGGCCAGGAGAAGAACTGCAGGGTGGTGCCGGCGAGGAGGTTGCCGAGCATGCCGCCCAGTCCGGTCGCGCCGGACCAGGCTCCCACTGCCCTGCCGCGCTCGCTGTGCGGTGTCACCGCCAACGAGAGGGCGAGGGTGGCGGGCATGACCAGCGCCGCGCCCAGTCCTGCGACGGCCCGCCCGACGAGCAGCACGGTGACGTTCGGGGAGAGCGCGCAGCCCAGACAGCCGAGGCCGAAGAGGGCGAGGCCGGCGATGAGGACCGGCTTTCGGCCCAGGCGGTCGCCCAACGCCCCTGCCGGGATGAGAAGTCCGGCGAAGACCAGAAGATAGCTGTCGACGATCCACACCAACTGTGTTGCCGACGGGTGTAGGGCGCTCCCGGACAGCTGGGGAATGGCCAGATTGACGCCGGAGACCATTGCCTGGATCGCGATGACGGCGGCGTTCATGAGGCGCGGAACCGTGCGCCTGTGTGCCATGGGGTGCCCCGCGGAGTGGGGAGACTGGCCGGGGCGATGGAGTGAACTTCCCTCGCTCGCAAGGTTGTTGGCGGATGCGGCGCTCGCTGCTGCGCGGTTGGCGGTCATGATCCTTCCCTTCTCAAATGGTGCTCTCGAAAGGTGCGTCAACGACCGTAGAAACGCGTCAAGTTAACTTCAAATGCATGGGAGTGATGCATAAAATGCGTCCCGTGCATACGAAGCTGGATTTCAACCTGCTCATCGCCCTCGACGTACTGCTGGAGGAGTGTTCGGTCACCGCGGCCGCCGACCGACTGGCGGTGTCCGAGCCGGCGATGAGCCGCACCCTGGGGCGCATACGCAAGGTCGTCGAGGACCCGGTCCTGGTCCGTGCGGGTCACACCATGCAGCCGACGCCCCGTGCGGTGGCCATGCGCAGCGAAGTGCGCGCCCTGGTGCAACGCGCCCGCGCGGTGCTCGCCCCGGCCGGCGAACCGGACCCCGTCTCCCTCACCCGCACCTTCACGATCTCCGCCAACGACGCCATGGTCACCTCCGTCGGCGACCACCTGCTCACCTGCGTCGAACAACAGGCACCCAAGGTGACGCTGCGGTTCCTGGCCGAACCGCCCGGCGACCACGCCGGACTGCGCGACGGCAACGTCGATCTCCAGATGGGAGTCCTGGGCCCGCTCGCTCCCGAGGTTCACACCGAACTCCTCGCCACCGACCACACCGTCATGGTCATGCGCCCCGACCACCCCCTGGCCGAGGGCGAACTCACCGCCGAACGGGTGGCCGCCGCCAGACACATCGTCACCTCCCGTCGTGGCCGGCTCAGCGGCCCGGTGGACGACGCCCTGGCCGCACGGGGACTCGGCCGCCGCGCCGTCGTCGTCGCCCCGACGTTCGCCGCCACGCTGCTGATGCTGGCCAACCGGCACGATGTGGTCGGCCTCTTCCCCTGGCGCCAGTACCGCACCAATGTGCGCACCCTCGGCCTGGTCACCAGAGAACTGCCCATCCCCCTGCCGCCACTACAGCTGTCCATGGCCTGGCACCCACGCGACGACGCGGACCCGGCCCACCGGTGGCTGCGCTCCCGCATCCGCCACTCCGCCAAGGCAGTGCTGGAACCCGACGACACCCCTGTCAGGTGAGACGCGCCCCCGATCACCACTGGTGCCTTCCTCGAACGCGTGCCCGCCACGAGACGAAGTCGCCAGAGCCTGGGGCAGCGGTGGGGTGACGGCTTATCAGGTGATTTGGCGGCCTGGCACCGAAAACCATGGTCACAGGTGGACAGGCTTCCACTGTCACCGCTGACGACGAAGGGAAAACCACGTGTTCAACTTCCATCCGTCTCGTATCGCTGCGGCCGCGGTGCTCGCCGCGCTTCCCGCTGTGGGATTCGCGGTAACGGCCGCTCCCGCCCATGCCGACGCGCCGACCCCCGCGCACCACCAGCCCAAGGACGGCCACGATGACGACTCCATGGGCGGGGGTCTCTCCGGCATGAACGGGTTGGGCTCAGGGCTCCTCGACCACGACCACGGCGACCACGGCGACGAGGGCGGCGAGGGCGGCGAGGGTGGCCACGGATCGATGATGGGCGGTCTGGGCGGCCTTGGCTGACGTGTTCGCCGGCTGATGTGCCGGTGGGTGCGCGCCAGGAACGCATGGAGCCGGACCGGGCCGGCCGACAGGTGTCGTCGGCCGGCCCTTCCTTGCCGCTGCTTCTTTTCCTCCGTTTCTCTTCCTCCGTTTCTTTTCTGCCGGCCCGTCTTCTCAGGCCCTCACCGCAGATTCCCCGCGGACTTGCCGGAACCGGAACTGGACCCTGGGCCTGACTCGGACTTGGGCTCGTACTTGGACGCCGGCTCCGGCTTGCGTCGTAGCTCGGCCGGTCGGGCAAGGCGGTTGGCGCGGAGGGCGGTGAGCGTTCCGAGGGCGGAGATGACGGCGAAGCCGAGCAGAAGGTAGCGGGCGGAGGCGACCATCGATGCGCCGCCGAGGTTGACCAGGAGGCCGGAGACGGCCGCACCGCATGCGATCGACAGCGTGAGCACCGTTGCGATTGCCGCGGCAGCCTTCTCTCCTTCCTCCTTGTCCGGTGCGCCGGTCATCGCGGCAACGGACAGATGGGGCATGGCCAGTCCGATTCCCGCACCGGCGAGGAGAAGAACGGGCAACCACGCGAGGACCAGAGGCTGTGGTGCGTCGCGGCGCTGCATCAGGGCGAGCACGGCCAACCCGGTCGCCAGGAGACCGGGGCCGGCCACTCGCAGCCATCGAGTCGTCCGCTCCCTGCGTGCCGAGGAGCTTGCGATCTGGCTTGCCGACCAGCCGAGCGACAGTGCCGCTCCGAAGAATCCCGCGGCGATCGGCGGCAGTCCGCCCAGGCGCTGGCCGAACAAGGGCAGGAACGTCTCCACGGCGACACCCGCCGCGAGGAACACGATGGTCAGGTAGATCCATCGCAGGGCGGAGCCGGGCTGGTAGGTCCGGCGCGGCAGGACTCGGATGCGGCTACGCTGCTCCGTCACCACGAAGACCAGGATCGACGCCAGTGCCAGACCGATGAGCACCATCCGCATGAGCACGTCGGAGAGAATTCCCGCAATGCTCACGGCACCGGCGGCGCCGATGATCGGCAGCAGGGAACCCAGCGGGATACCTGCTTCCGTTTCCGTATCGGTCCTGTCGCCGGCCGGAAGTACTCGGGGGACGAACGCCGCCATCAGCGCCGAGGCGAGAGCCAGTACGAGGAAAGCCAGGCGCCAGGAGCCGAACTGGGCGAAGAGGCCGCCCAGCGTCGGGCCGACGAAGTTGCCGAGGCCGAACATGGCGGAGATCAACGCGCTGCCCCGTACCCATAGATGGCGTGGCAGTGCCGAGTAGATCAGGGTGAACCCCAGTCCGGTCAGCAACCCCGCTCCCAGTCCCTGCCCGGCGCGGCCGACCAGCAGTACCGGCATGGTCGGACTGGCCGCGCAGACCACCGAGCCGACGGCGAAGACGCCGAAGCCGAGCAGGTAGGAGCCGATGTTGCCGTGGCGGGAAAGGGTTCGGTTCACCAGCATGGTCGCCATGACCTGCGCGGTCAGGAAAACCGTCATGTTCCAGGCGTAGAGGCGTTCACCGCCGATGTCGGCGACCGCCGTCGGCAGCAGACTTGCGGCCAGGTAGATGTTGACCGCGCCGATGAGCACGCCCCCGGCCAGCACCACGGCCGTGCCGGCATGGCTTCCGAGCTCCCGCCATGACCCGACGTTCCGCCCGTCCTCTTGCTGCTTGTCGTCTCGTCTGTCGTCTTGCGTTTCGGATTGCCTGTCGTCCACTTGCCTGCCATCCACTTATGTGCCCATCCCTGTCTCTGAGTTGCTTTCCTGCAGGCAGGCATCATGGCGGGGCGGAGAGACCCGGTAATCCGGCAAATCGGACGTGATGTGCGTCACGTCTTTGGGGGTGGGTGGGGTGGATGTGGCGCCGCGGAGCGAGGGCTGTCGGGTGCGCGGACGGTCCGCCGAGGTCCGGTGAGGGTTGCCGGGCGCGCGGGGCCGGCGGGCATGTGATCATGCGGCCATGACATCTGGCCGGATCATCTTCCTCAATGGCACTTCCAGTTCAGGCAAGTCGAGCATCGCCCGGGAGCTTCTGGACATCCTGGACGAGGGTGTCTTCTTCCATATGGCGGTCGACGGCTTCGGCGCGATGCGCACCCGGCGGGAACTGGACGGTGCGGAGCTCGACGCCGCTCTGCGGCGGACCAGGATGGGCTTCCACCGCTCGATCGCGGCCATGGCCGAAGTGGGTAACGACATCGTCGTCGACCATGTGCTGAGCGAGCCCTGGCGGCTGCTCGACTGTCTGACGGTGTTGCCGCCGGAGGATGTGCTGTTCGTCGGTGTGCACTGCCCGTTGGATGAACTGGCCCGCCGTGAGCAGGCCCGGGGCGATCGTCCGCCGGGCCTGGCGGAGCACCAGTACGACCTGGTGCACCGCCACGGCGACTACGACCTGGAGTGCGACACCGGCGCGCTCGGCGCACGTGAATGTGCGCAGCAGATCAAGGAGTTCCTCCCGTACCGGCCCGACCCCAACGCCTTCACACGCCTCCGCCGGCGCCTCCTGACAGAGGGCGGACAAAGCCCCGCCAACTCCGCCAACCCCGCCCCATCCATCGAACCCACCGAACCGGCCGAACCCACCGACCCCGCCGAACCCGTCGACGTCGCGATGTGACTGGCGTCACGCCGCCTCGCTGTCACAGTCGGGGCCCCTGCGGTGTCCACAGGACGTGAAGTCGTCGATCCGTCGGGAGGCGGTCCTGTTGGCACGGGTAGTGGTGGTCGGGGCGGGATATGCGGGTGTGCTGGCCGCGAATCGGCTGGCGGCCGTGGGGCGGTCGCAGGTCCGCGTGACGGTGGTCAATCCCCGGCCGGACTTTGTGGAACGCGTCCGGTTGCACGAGCACGCGGCGGGGGTGTCGAGCGCGGTACGGCCGTTGAGTGGGCTGCTGCACCGCGACGTGGGGCTGCGGGTGGCCACGGTGGACTCGATCGCCGAGCGGTCGGTGCGGCTCGATGACGGTGCTGCGCTCGAATTCGACTATCTGGTCTATGCGGTGGGCAGTACGGCCGGCCGCGGCCTGCCTGGAGCCGAGCATGCCTGGGGCGTTGCGGACCTTGAGGGCGCCGAGGCGCTGCGCACGCGGCTGCGGGATCTGTCCGCGGGGGCGCGGGTGGTGGTGATCGGCGGCGGACTCACCGGGATCGAAACGTCCGCCGAGATCGCCCATCGATACCCCGCGTTGCAGGTCGAGTTGATCGCTCCGTCGGTTGCCGCGTGGCTGCCCGCGTCCAGCCGCGCGACGGTGGAGCGCAAGCTCGTGGCCGCCGGGGTGGTGCTGCGCACCGGACTGCGGGCGGTGGCGGTCCGTGTGGACGCGGTCGAGACGGACGCGGGCCGGCTGGCGAGTGACTGCACGGTGTGGGCCGGCTCGTTCGATGTGCCGGACCTGGCGCGGCGCAGTGGTCTTCCGGTGGCCTTCGACGGGCGCCTGTGCACCGATGAGGCCCTGGTGTGCGTGCGGAACCGGCGGATCGTGGGCGTCGGCGACGCCGTTGCGCCGCCCGGGGAGGTCGGGGCGCACCTGCGGATGAGTTGCCAGGCAGCGCTGCCCATGGGAGCCCACGGTGCCGATACGGTGCTCGCGTTGATACGGGGCGAGCGACCGTCGCCGCTGTCCGTCGGCATGGTGGGGCAGGGCATCAGCCTGGGGCGGCGCGATGGGTTCGTCCAGGCCACGGACCGGGATGACACCCCTCGGGACTTCGCGCTGTCCGGGCGGGTGGCGGCGGTGCTCAAGGAGCGGGTGTGCCGTTTCACCGTCCGCTCGATGCGGTTCCCGCGCGCCTACCGGTGGCTTCCGGGGCCGACTTCGAAGGAGTCGAAGGGGCTGAAAGAGCCGAAGGAGTCCATGTCGGCTCCGGCCGCGGTCGTACCCCGATGAGCGGGTGGGCGTACCCCGATGAGCGAAACGCGTTCCGCTGGGAAGGGGAAGGCGAGATCATGACCCGACGCACCCGGCCGACAGGCACCGGACTCATCTCGCCCAAGTGCATCGCGCAGGTCGCTCGATCGACTCGATCGATCGAGTCAGTGGATCGCGCAAATGGATCGTGGAAGTGAAGGGAGCAGCATCATGAAGACCATCCTCGTCTGCACGTCCGTGTCCCATGGCAACACCAAGAGGATCGCCGACGCCATGGGCCAGGTACTGGAGGCCCCGGTTGTCGCGCCGGAAGAGGTTGATGTGGCGGAACTGGCCGCCTGCGACCTGGTGGGATTCGGCTCGGGGATCTTCCTGCAGAAGTTCCATCCGCGCCTGAGCGAGTTCGTCCGGTCGCTCCCGGCGGGGAACGGGCGCAGGGCGTTCGTCTACGCCACCAGTGGGCTGCCCGAGCTGCCGTTCCGGCCCTTCACCCGCCCCCTGGTACGGGATCTCAGGCAGAAGGGCTTCGTGGTGGACGACATCTTCTCGTGCCGGGCGAGGGACACCTGGCTTCCGTTCAAACTCGTCGGCGGGATCAACAACCAGCGGCCCGACGGCACCGACCTGGCGGCGGCGTGCACCTTCGCCGAAGGGCTGCGCGCGCGGATCGGTACGGCGTCCTGACCTTGGTGAACGTCCGGGCATAGGCGACTGGGACCGCCGGGCGTTCCGGCGGCCCACGCCTGCCTGGCCGCACGCTGTTCCGCCTACTCCCCGGGCGTCAATCGCAAGGCATGCAGCGCCACGGCCAGGTCGGCCACCGCACGGGGGTCGCGCAGCGAACGCCCCGTCAGACTCTCCAGTCTGCGCAGCCGGTAGCGGACGGTGTTGCGGTGGCAGTACAGGCGTTCCGCCGCTTCGGCCGTCGAGCCGGCCGCCGCGAACCAGCACGCCAGGGTCTCCAGCAGACGGTCCCGCTCGTCGGCCGGCAGCCGCCGCACGCCGTCGAGGGTGACCCGGGCGATTCGCCCGGCCTCGTCCGGGGCCGCGGCCACCAGCAGGGCGGCCGGACAGTTGCCGAAGCGAGCGATGCCTGTGGGCCGACCGCGAGCTGTTCCGCATCCCCCTGGATCGAAGGTCTCCTGCCGACCTCGCCCGCCGCCCCACTGCACCCTGACGCCACCGGTGAACGCGCCATGTCCCAGGCGGTGTTGAGGGACCTGGGTTGCTGAGTCACTCAGTCACTGAGCCAACGGACTGCACGCTGCCCCGCCGGATCGGCTCCGGTGGGGCAGGGCGCGCTGATCCTGTGGCACGTGCCCCTGCTCCTACTCCCGCCCCTGGCCCTGCCTGGCGCCCGACTGGGCGAGCAGCCGCCGGAGCCAGCGCGTACGGGCGTCACGTGCGTCCTGGCTGACGGCCGCCTTCGGCGCCATTCCGTCGAAGCCGTGATAGCCACCGGGCCAGACATGCAGCTCGGCCTGGCCGCCGGCCTGCCAGATCGCGTTCGCGTACGCCACGTCCTCGTCCCGGAACATCTCGGCCGACCCGACGTCGATATAGGCCGGGGGCAGCCCGGAGAGGTTCGTGGCACGGGCCGGGGCCGCGTAGGGCGGAAGGTCCACGGCGCCGTAGCGGTCGCCCAACAGCGCCTGCCACACCGTCGCGTGGGAGGTGAGGTCCCACACGCCGAGCCCGGACATCTGATGACTGGAGAAGGTGCCGCAGCGATCGTCGAGCATCGGGCACAGCAGCAGTTGCCCCAGCGCCCGCGGACCGCCGCGGTCACGGACCAGCAGCGCCAGGGCTGCCGCGAGCCCACCCCCGGCGCTCTTCCCCCCGATGACGATCCGGTCCGCGTCGATGCCCAGTTCAGCCGCATGCTCGGCCGCCCAGACGAGCCCGGCGTAGCAGTCCTCCAGCGGCTCCGGATACCGCGCCTGCGGCGCCAACCGGTACTCGACCGAGATGACGGCCAGTCCCAGCGGAAGGGCCCACTCGCGAAGGATCCGCGGCAGCACGGACCAGGCGTTGCCCATGACCATGGCGCCCCCGTGCATGTAGTACAGCAGCGGCAGCGGCCCCACGAGCCCGGCAGGCCGCGCGCTGACAAGCGTGACCTCCGGCCCGCGGCCCGGCGGCCCCGGCACGTGGTACTCCGTCACCTCGAAACGGCCGTCGGCACGCAACTCCTCGGCCGTTGGTCTGGGCCGGCGTGCAGCATCCCGCTCTTGACGGTCCGCCAGATTCTCCGGCGTGATCGGCGCCCTGGATTCCTCCTCCAACGCCGCCAGCACCACGCCCAGTTCGGGGTCAAAGGGCGGCGCCACCCTCGATGCCGAGATCCACCCGACCTCCGACGACTCGCGCCCGCCACTCATGTCACTCATGCCCCACCCCACAGCGCTACGGCAGCACACCGGCCGCTCCCGACTCCGACCCGCCTCGAACCCACAGACACCCGCCCGGAGCACATTCGCCTGTTTCCCATGGGCCGTAGCCAACCACATCACCCGACGCCACGACCGTCCCTTCTACGACGAGCTGCACCGGCTGTACCGGCACCCGAAACCGAAGGGAAGAGGTCATCGGCGACTTGGCGGCTTTTCGCGCGTTTGGTCGCGGAGCACGTCGACGGATGCGGCTGAGTCGATGTACGTGGCTGACCAGATCCAGCGGGAGCACCTCCCCACCTTGGACGTCGGTCGGCGGCGGCTGCCCCATCGCCGCATCGTCTCCATCACCGCATCGTCTCCATCACCGCATCGTCCTCACTCACCCAAGGCCAGGTGGCTCGTCGGTCGGCGTCGGTACGGACGGTGTTCGGGTGACCGCGAGCAGTGCCATGTCGTCGGCGATCCGGCCGTCGGTGTGGTGGTTCACCTCGGTGAGGAGGATGTCGAGCAGTGCGTCCGGCCCGGTGAAGACCAGGCCGGTCAAGCCTGCTGCCGGGTCGTAGAAGTCCCCGGCGCGGTTTCGGGCCTCGTAGAGGCCGTCGGTGTAGAGCAGCAGCGTGGCTCCCGTGGGAAAGGGCACTGTGTCGATGCGGTTCAGGTCGCCGCCCAGCTCCGCCAGTCCCAGGGGGAGGGCCGGCTCGGCGGGTTCCACGCCGTGGACCTGGCCGGTGTGCAGCAACAGCGGCGCCGGGTGCCCCCGGTTGATCAGCCGCACCTCGTCACCGCCGTACGGAATCTCCACGAGAACGCCGGTGACGAACCCCTCGCTCCGCTCGGGCCCCGTCCGCCGCGCCTTCTCCCGTAGCAGCGCCCGTTCCAGTCTGACCGCCACCCCGGCGAGCGAGGGCTCCTCCTCCGCCGCCTCCCGGAACGCCCCCATGGCCACAGCCACCACCTTGACCGCGTCCAGGCCCTTGCCCCGTACGTCGGCGACCAGACAGCGCACGCCGTACGGAGTGTCTTGTGCGCCGTACAGGTCGCCCCCGATCTGTGCCTCTTTCGCCGCTGCCTGGTAGCGCACCGCGATCTGCAGGGCCCCTATCGAGCCCGGCGGTTGTGGGAGGACCGCACGCTGCGCGGCCAGTGCGACTCTGCGAGCGGACTGCAGGCGCACATGGCTGTAGTACATGAGGCGGTTGACGACGATGGCGAGAGCGGAGACGGTCGCCACCGCCGCCAGTTCGCTCCACCCGCCGAAGTCCCCGATCAAGCCGAAGTGGGTGAGCAGGGCGACATCGGCGGCACAGGCACCGATGCCCGCCAGGATCGTCGCGCGGAGCGACAGCAGCGCGGCCGCCGTCATCGGCGCCGCCGTGTAGAAGGCTTCCGCGCTGACATGCGGGGGAGTGCAGTAGTCGAGGAGGGCGCCTCCGACGAGCAGGATGACGGGGACGAGCTGGAGGTGGCGCAGACACCATCGACCGACGCTGGTGCGTCGGGCACTCCGCGTCCTCACGTCCCCGCTCCCGCTCTGTCGCGCAGTAACACACCTCAAGCATCCTCGGGCCGGATGGCGACTGCCAGTCGTGGAGATGTCTGTGGGTGCAGGCGTGATCACGTACGGTATCGCCGCGCTGTCACGTCACGGCCTGTCGCCGCATCACCGCATGTACGGCATCGCTGTGGGCGGTCCGGGGCCGGCCAGCCCTCTCCACCCTCTCCGCCGTTGCTCCTCGGGTCGAACGGAACGTCAACATCGTGCCCGTGGGCATGCGGGGGTGTTGGCGCAACACCGTCACCGGCAGCACGGCGCTGAGCTGCGCCTCTGGCGCGTTGCGGGAGGCCGGCCGATATCGCAACAGCCGGCGGGTGTTGCCGGTTTGCCGGTTGTCTGGCGCAACGGGTTCGCCTGCCGCCATTGTGTGGCGCATGGCAGGGCGGGCCCAACCGGGGCGTGCCGTCCCGACCGGTCTGCGGTGGGGCGAAGGAGGCGGGTGCGATGGATGATCGTTCAATGGTGGATCGTTCGCTGGTGTCGGTGCGGGCGGCGTTGGTGCTGTTACTGGCGGCGCTGACCGGCGTGGGCGTCGGGCTGCTGTCGGCGGCGACCGGCAACGGCCTGGTGGCCGGTGTCCTCTCCGGGCTTGCCGCCGCCGGCGCGGCCGTGCCGGTGTTCAACCAGGTCATCGCCCCGGAAGCGGCCGCCGAGAGGCCCGTCGCGCGCAAGGGGCGGGCGAAGGGCGGCAGCATCCGTGGGTGAACTGCGCCCCCTGGGGCAGAACCTGACACCGGAGTCCCGTGCGCTGGCCGTGGCACTGCGGGAGTTGTTCGAGGGCCTGGAAGTGTCGGTGCGCCGCTACGCGGCCCGGCGCGTGAGAGACGCCGGCACCTTCTCCCGCTACCTCAACGGTACCCGCGTCCCTCCGTGGGAAGTGGTGATGGATCTCTTCACCGACGTCGCCGAACACCGTGGCATGGCAGCCACCCCGGAGGCCATCGAGCTGGTACGGCGACTGCACCGGACAGCGGTGGAAACCAGCGCCTCACCTCGCCATGCGGTCGAGGTGCTGGAGCAGCAACTCGCCGAAGCCGACCGCGTTTCGCGTCGCTCGACCGCCCGCGGGGACGCACTGGGGGACGCCCTGCTGGACCGCAAGCACCGCATCGCGGACTTGGAAGTGCGCCTCAACCAGTTGGAAGCCGCATGGGGCGCGGAACGCGAACGAGCCGAACGTCTGGCAGCCACGGCCGACCCCGACGTCACGGAGTTGTTGTACGAACGGGATCGGCTGCGGGCTGAAGTCGCCCGACTGTCGGCCCAGTTGCAGGAGGCGCAGGTGCGGCGTGACGAGGCCGAGGCGCGATGCGCCCTGCTGGAACGGCAGTTGGAGGCGGTCGAGCAGGTGCAGCGGGCCGCCGTGGCCGTGCCACCCACGGCGCCGCGGGCCATGCCCAGGATTCTCATCGTCGACGATCAGCCGGACAACCTGCTGGCCATGACCGCCGTCCTGTCCACCCTCGACCAGGAGCTGGTCGCGGTCTCCTCGGGCCGCGACGCCCTCAAGGCGCTTCTCGACCACGACGACTTCGCCGTGATCATCATGGACGTCCAGATGCCTGACATGGACGGCTACGAAACCGCTGCCCACATCAAGCGGCGCCCGCGCACCCACGATGTGCCCATCGTCTTCCTGACCGCCATGGGCGCCGACCCCGAACACTCCGCACGCGGCTATGCCGCCGGCGCGGTCGACTACATCGGAAAGCCCTTCGATCCATGGGTCCTGCGAGCCAAGGTCGCCGTCTTCACAGGCATCTACCTCGAACAACGACGCCTCGCCGGAGAGCAGTGAGCCGAGCTGTGAAACCGACGTTCAGAGCCACGGACCGGGCCCCTGCGGTCGACTTGGCATAGTCACGTCAAAAATCATGAAGCATCTGCCTTGTTCTCTTCAGGGGCGCGTGCCTCAATTGGCACCCCCTCACAAAGGCGGTCTCCCATGAGACACAGCAGGCTCGGCACCGGTGCGTTAGTCGGCGTCGGCGTCGCGCTCGCGGGCACCCTCGCGATGGCACCGGCCTCGGTCGCGGTGACACCGGACACCGCGACCCTCTCGTTCGACTGCGGAAGCTACGGCTCCGGAACGGCCACGCTCACCGCCACCCAGAGCGGAACGAACGCGACCATCAACCTGTCCACGTCGGCGATCACTTCGCCCATCGACATCGGGGCGAACTCGGTCTCGTCGAAGCTCACACTGACCAAGAACGGCTCGGATACGACGGTTTTCAGCGGCAGCTCCAACCCGGCGATCCCGGCCGGTGGCGCGGTCTCCACCGGACCGCTCACCGGCACCGTCGCCACGGGCGACCAGCTGGCCGCCTCCTCGCTCCAGGTGGTGGTGTTCGGCATCACCGCGACCTGCAAGGCCACCTCGCCGCAGTCCCCCGGCCCCTTCGTCTTCTGAGCACAGGCACCCGTCTGGTGGTGGTGCCAGGCACCCGTCCGGTGGTCCCCGACGGATGACTCGTGGCGCCAGGCACCCGTCTACTGACAGCCGGCACGTGACGGCACGGCGCGAACGGCGCGAACGGCGCGAACGGCACGACCGCACGAAGGGTCGGCGGACGGCCACCGCCGGCCCTGGGTCCCACCGGGGCCGCCCTCGGTGCGCCGGGCGTCGTCACTAGCGGTAGCGCCGGGTCTCCTCCACATCGACCACCGGGGCGCCCGGCGACGGCGGTTGAGTGCGCCGACGCTTCAGGATGCTCACGTAGGTGGCGATGCCGATGAAGCCGACGATCATCAGGATGACACCCACCAGGTGGATGTCGATTCCGGGCATGTGCCAGTCCACGGCGAAGGTGAGGACGGCCCCCACAGCGAGCAGAATGATGCACCCACCGACACCCATGGCATCTGCCTCTCTCTCGGTTGACGGCAAAGCGTGCTGGCAATGCGCGTACCCGAGCGTTCGGGGGTCATGTCCGGGCCGGTGGGTGCGCAGGCGCCGCAGAAACGCGTAGCCGGGACGTCACCTCGGGAAGCGGCCCCGCGTGTTGGCCGCAGGTGGGTCGTATATAGGCTCACGGCCGAAGTGAGACCGACGGGGAGAACAGAAGAGTGGAGCAGCTGCGGCAGGACGATCCACCGCGGATCGGGGATTTGGTGACGTTGGCGCGACTGGACGCCGACGCCGGCCGGGGCGTGCCCGAACGCCGCTATCTGGCGCGCAGCGCCGACGGCGGGCACACCGTCGTGGCCTGTCTGCCGCCGCCCGGCGGCGATCCGGCGCGGTGGGCCGCCGAGGCGCAGCAGGCGGCCCGGCTGACCCAGCCCGGGTTCTGGCCGGTCGCCCAGCTCGGCGGCACGCCGGCCTTCCCCTGGTACGCCACGCCCTACCGGCCCGCGCTGCCGCTGCCGGCCGTCCTCGCCGCGTACGGCGGCCCGCTGCCGGAGGCGTTGGTCCGCACGCTCGGCGGCGCGCTGGCCGAAGCGCTGGCCTCGGCCCACGTCCTGGGCATCGTGCATGGCGGAGTGTGCCCGGCGGGCGTACTGCTGACCGCTTGCGGGCCACTGCTGGGGTGCTTCGGCGCGGCCCGCGCGCACCCGCTGAACGAGACCACCGCCACGCAGACCACCGCCACGCAGCCAACCGGCCTGGAAACCGGCTGCCTGGCTCCCGAACTGGCCACGGGCGGCCCCGTGGACCGGGCCGGCGACGTCTACGCCCTGGGCGCCGTGCTGGCCTACGCGGCGACCGGTCACACCGTGCCGGAACGGGACGAGATCCCCGCCGGCCTGCGCGACATCGTCACCGCCTGCCGCTCGCGCGACCCCCAGGGGCGGCCCGAACCGGCAAGGGTGCTAGCGGAGTTGCTGCCCGGCGCGGCGTACGGCGGGCTGGCCGGTGCGTCCGAGCCGATGTCGCTGCCCGGCCGCGTCGTCGAGGCGTTGTCCCGTCAGTCGGCGGAGGTCCTCGCCGCCGCACTCCCCACCCACGAGCGCTGAGGCCATGATCTCCCCACTTCTGCACGACGATCCGCACACCGTCGGCCCGTTCCGGATCCTGGCGCGCCTCGGCGGAGGCGGTATGGGAACCGTCTACCTGGCCCGTTCGGCGGCCGGCTGCACGGTGGCGGTGAAGACGCTGCACACCCGCCTCGCCGGGGACGCCACGCTGCGGACGCGTTTCCGGCTGGAGGCGGACGCGGCCCGCGTCATCGGGCCCGAGCACGGCGCGACGGTCGTCGACGCCGACCCCCAGGCACCGACCCCGTGGCTGGCGACGGAGTACGTCCTCGGCCCGCCGCTGGACACGGCCGTCGAGACGGGCGGGCCGCTGCCGGAGCCGGCCGTGCGTGCCCTCGGCGCGTCGCTCGCCGCCGGACTGGCGCAGCTCCACCGGTCCGAGGTGGTGCACCGCGACCTGAAGCCGTCCAACGTCCTGGTGACGGCCCGGGGCCCGCGGATCATCGACTTCGGTATCGCCCGCGCCTTCGGCGACGAGCACCTCACGAACCTGGGCAGCGCCGTGGGAACGCCGGCGTTCATGTCTCCGGAGCAGGCCGCGGGACTGGAACACGCGGCGGCCGGCGATGTGTTCGCGCTGGCCGGCGTGCTGGTGTTCGCCGCCACCGGCGTCGGCCCGTTCGGCGGCGGGGCCCCCACCGACCTGCTGTACCGAGTGCGGTTCGGCGAGCCGGAACTGGGCCGGGTCCCCGAGGCGCTGCGCCCCCTGCTCGTCCGCTGCCTGGCCAAGGATCCCGCGCAGCGCCCGTCCACCACCGAGCTGCGGACCGCACTGGGCGGTGCCGGACAGGCTCCGGCCGACCGCGGCGGCTTCGCGGAGCTGCTGCCCGACGCGGTGCTGCGGGAGATATCCCGGCGCAGCGACGAGGTGTGGCGCGAGCCGCCGCACCGCCTGCCGCCGCCGGCGCCCGCCGAGCCGCCGCGCACCGAACCGGCCGCCGCCGCGGGCGTCTCCAGGCGGCGGCTGCTGACCGTGGCCGGGGGCGCCCTCCTGGGCGCCGGGCTCCTCGGCGGCGGTGGCTGGGCACTGTTCGCGTCCTCCGACGACGACAGGGGCGGCGCCACCAAGAAGGACGCCATCGACCGGCCGAAGCCGCCGACGGCGCTGTGGACCACGGCCCTGTGGTGCCCGTCCACCGGCGGCGAGGTGATGCGGGTCGGCCGCAACCTGGCCATGCGCGCGGGAATCGTCCTGTGCGGCATCAACGCCGAGTCGGGCAGCTCGACCTGGCAGGCGAGCATCGAGGAGACCTGGCGGTCGGCCGGTGACGGTACGCGGATGTACGCTCTGCGGGGGTACCGGGACGCGGCGTCGCTGGCGGTGTGCGAGGTCGCGCAGACCGACGGCTCACTGGGCAAGCCCCTGGTGGAGCTGTCCGCGTTCGCCGGCAAGGAGCAGCTCAACCAACTGCTGTGCGTCGTCGACGGCGTCGCGTACATGGTGGCCAAGGCCGCCTCCGGCGGGCACTGGTACCTCGTCGCGGCCGACCTGGGCACGGCCAAGGAGCGCTGGCGCAGCCCGGTGGACGGGCCGCAGACCGCGAGCGCTCCGCCCGCGCTGTGCGGCGCCGTCGCGGGGTCCCGCGTGGTGCTGTGCGGCAGTCCCTCGGAGGGTTCAAAGTTCATCGGCCTGTCCGTGCACGACAAGGCCAGCGGCCGCCAACTGTGGGACTCCTCCGTGACGTTCGCGGGCGCCCCGCCGTCCCGCCTGGTCCTCGACGACCACAACGTCTACATGGGCGCGGACGGCCTCACCGCCCGGCGGCTGTCCGACGGGCAGCTGGCATGGGTCTTCGGCATGCAGCGCGACGTCGGCGACAGTGCGGGGGAGGAGCGGAAGTACGGCACGCCCCTCGTCCAGGACGGCGTCGTCTACTGCACCGAGGCCGACCAGGGACTGATCGCCGTCGACGCCCTCTCCGGCACCCTGAACTGGCGGGAGAAGGGACTGTCCGGCAGGAAGAGCCTGCGGGACGTGGCCCCGGCGGTCGGCAAGCGGTACGCCTACTGCGCCGACGACAAGGGCGTACGCGCCGTCGACCTCCAGGCCCGCACGGCTGTGTGGACCTACGAGACCACGCCCCTCGTCCTCACCGGCGACGCCACGGCAGGCCGTCTGTACGTCCGCCAGGAGAAGCGCACCCTCGCCCTCCCGCTCGCCTGACCACTCCGCCCTTCACCAGCCATCCAGGAGACGACCGCCCGTGAAACCCCTCGGCCAGGGAGACCCGCTCCGCCTGGGCCCCTACCGCCTCCACGGCGTCCTCGGCGAGGGCGGCATGGGCAAGGTGTACTTCGGCGCGGACGCCGCCGGCCGCCCCGCGGCGGTGAAGGTCCTGCTGCCGGAACTCGCCCACGACGGGCACCTGGCCGACCGCTTCCTCCGCGAGGCGCGCACCGCGCAGGCCGTCACCAGCGAGGGCGTGGCACGCGTACTGGCCGCCGAGTTGGCGGGCGGCAGGCCGTGGATCGCCACCGAGTTCCTGGCCGGCCCGACACTGGACGACGCCGTCACGCGCTTCGGCCCGCTCGACGACGCCGCCGTGCGGGAACTGGCACGGTCCCTGGCCCGCACGCTCCAGGATGTGCACACCACCGGCCTCGTCCACCGCGACGTGAAGCCGCCCAACGTCGTCCTCACCTCGCGCGGCCCCCGCCTGATCGACTTCGGTATCGCCCGCCCCGAACACGGCCTGACCCTCACCCGCACCGGACAGATCCCGGTCACCCCCGGCTACGGCGCGCCGGAACAGGTCCTCGGCCGGCGCGTCGGACCGGCGGCCGACGTCTTCTCCCTCGGTGCCGTCCTCGCCTTCGCCGCGGGCGGCCGGCCAGCATACACCGGCGCCGAGATCACCGCCGTCCTCTACGAGGTCGTGCACGGCGACCCGGACCTGGGAGCCGTGCCCGAGGCCCTGCGCCACCTCCTCACGCCCTGCTTCGCCAAGGACCCGGCGGCCCGCCCGCTGCCCGGCCAGGTGGCCGAGGCCGCGGCGGCACCGCGCCGGCCGGAAAAGCTGTGGAAGTCCGGCCCGTTGGGGGACGAGATCCGGCAACGCGAAGCCGCCGCACGCCGCCTGACGGAACGTCAGGCCGGTTCCGTGCCCACCAACGGGTCCGGAGCGACCGGCGGCAACGCCGGCCTCACCCGGCGGCGGCTGCTGGTCGCGGCCGCCGGAGGTGGGGCAGTGCTGGCCGCGGCGGGCGGCGGTACCGCCTGGTGGCTCGGCCGCGGTGACGCCCCGGCCGACCCCTTCGACATCCCGCCGGCCGCCCAGGTGCGGGTGGCGCCCCTCGGCTCCGCCGACGGCACCCCGAAGCCGCTGTGGGGACCCGTCCAGGACGTCGCCGACGCCGGATCGCCGGCTCCGCTGCCGGTGCGCGACGTGGTGGTGTTCGCGGCCTCCGGCGGCGGCATCGCGGCCCGCGAGGTCACCGACGGCCGGGAACGGTGGCGGGTCGGCGACGCGAAGGCGGACGCCGGCTACCTCTCGATCGGCGACCGCCTGGTGGCCACTGCCGACGGCGAGGGCATGCTGCGTACCTGGGTCGCCGCCACCGGATCGCCCCGATGGACGGTGGACGCGCAGGTGGGCGCTCTGCTGGCCGCCGACGCCCACGCCGTCTACCTGCTGACGACCGACGGCCGGCTGCGCTGCGTGGGGACCGACGGGAAGGTGCGGTGGACCCGGCAGCCACCGCTGCCGCTGTCCGGCGGCCACCCCGTCGCGGCCCTCGGCGCCGGCCATCTGGTGCTCTGCACCGAGACCGGCGACGTGGCGGCGGTCCGCGCCCAGGACGGCGCCCGTGCCTGGGTCCGCAAGGGCCAGGCCGCCGGGGCGCTCCGGCCCGCCGTCGACGGCGGCACCGTCTATCTCGGCGGGCGCACCCTGGCGGCCGTGGAGGTCACCGGCGGCCGCCAACTGTGGGCCCTGAACCCGATGCGACCGCCCCAGCGGGGCACCGCCGGCTGGGGCCCGCCCGCCGTGGCCGGCGGAGTCGTCTACGCACTGGACTGCGAGGCACTGCGGCGGGTGCGCACCGACGGCAGCCAGGCCGTCGGCGCGATGATGATCGCCGGCGTCGCCCCTCCGTGGCAGCCGCCGGTCGTCCAGGGCAACGGCGTCTGGATCGTGGAGAGCGAGGACACCGGGGTCAGCGGCCTCCCCCGCTCCGGAGAGGGCCAGCCCCAGACCTACGCCCTCTCCGGCGGCCGGCCCCGCTCCATCGCCGCCGACGGCAACCGCCTCTTCGTCCTCAACCACGCGACTCTGCTGGCGTTGCCGGTGTACTAGCGCCGACGTGCCAGGGCCGGTGTACTAGGCCGCGGAGCTGCGGCGGCCGCCCCGGCGGTCGGGGTTGCGGCCGCCCGCGCGGCCGGCTCCGCCCGCGGCCTTGCCGGCCCTCGCCCGGCGGCTGGCTCCGCGCCCGCCCGGGGCAGCGCCGCCGCCGGTGGCGGTCCCGGCCGCTGCTCGGCGCTCCGAGCGCTGGCCCCCCTGCCCCTGCCCGGTGCCGGCGGTTGTCGCCGCCGCGGCCCCGCCGCCGCTGCGGCGTCGGCGGGCCTGCCGCCTACCGGGCTCGGCGCCGGCCTTCCGCTGCGGACGGGACGCCGCCGGTGCCGCCTGCTGGGGGACCTCGATGGTGACGGCCACGCCGGACGGCTCGCGCGCACCGGTGAGGGTGGCCAGCTCCGCGTCGCCCGACCTGATGCGGGCCGTCCGCGGACGGATGCCCGCATGGGACATGAGCCGGGTGACGTCCCTCTTCTGCTCGGGCAGGACCAGCGTGATCACGCTGCCGGAACCGCCGGCCCGGGCCGTGCGGCCGCCGCGGTGGAGGTAGTCCTTGTGATCGGTGGGGGGATCGACGTTCACGACGAGGTCGAGATCGTCGATATGAATGCCCCGGGCCGCGACGTTCGTCGCGACCAGCGCGGTGACCTGGCCGTTCTTGAACTGTTCCAGGGTGCGGGTGCGCTGCGGCTGGGAACGTCCTCCGTGCAGCGCCGCCGCTCGGACACCGACGGCCAGCAGCCGCTTGGCGAGCCGGTCCGCGGACCTCTTGGTGTCGAGGAAGAGGATGAGCCGGCCGTCACGGGCCGCGATGCGCGTGACGACGGCCTTCTTGTCGGTCTCGTCCAGGACGTGGAACACGTGGTGCTCCATGGTGCTCACCGCTCCCGCCGACGGGTCCACGGAGTGCACCACGGGGTCGGTCAGGAACCGCTGCACCAGGCGGTCGATGTTGCCGTCGAGCGTGGCGGAGAACAGCATCCGCTGCCCGTCGGCCCGTACCTGCTGGATCAGCTTGGTGATCTGCGGCAGGAAGCCCATGTCGGTCATCTGGTCGGCTTCGTCCAGCACCGTGATGCGGACGTCGTCCAGCTCACAGTCCCCGCGTTCCACCAGGTCGTTGAGCCTGCCCGGCGTCGCCACGAGCACCTCGGCGCCGCGGCGGAGCGTGGCGGCCTGCTTGGTGATCGACAGTCCGCCGACCACGGTGGTCAGCCGGAGGTTCACCGCCGTCGCGTAGGGGGTCAGCGCGTCCGTCACCTGCTGGGCGAGCTCACGGGTGGGCACCAGAACGAGGGCGAGGGGGGCCTTGGACTCCGCGCGCAGTCCGGCCGTGCGGGCCAGCAGTGCCAGTCCGAACGCCAGGGTCTTGCCGGAACCGGTGCGGCCCCGTCCCAGCAGGTCACGGCCGGCGAGCGAGTTGGGCAGCGTGGCGGCCTGGATGGGGAACGGGGTGGTCACACCCTGTGCGGTGAGGGTCTTGAGCAGCGCCGGAGGCATGTCCAGACCGGCGAAGTCCTCGACGGCGGGAAGTGCGGGCGTCGTGCTTTCCGGCAGCCGGAATTCCCTCGGAGACGATGCGGCGGACGGTGCGGACGCGGTGCGTCGGTTCGACTTCTGGTTCTGGGACCTACGGGCCATGCAGTGATCTGCCTTCCTGGCTTCCTGGAACAGCGCAAACCGGGGTCCGCACCATCACAGTGCAGACCCCGGTGAGCGGATAAGCGACCGGTTGTCGGGCCGGATATCAGCCCGGATATCGGGCCGGTTATCAGGCGGGGACGATGTTCTCCGCCTGCGGGCCCTTCTGGCCCTGGGTCACGTCGAAGGAGACCCGCTGGCCCTCCTGGAGCTCACGGAAGCCCTGGGTCGCGATGTTCGAGTAGTGGGCGAAGACGTCGGGGCCGCCGCCGTCCTGCTGAATGAAGCCGAAACCCTTTTCGGCGTTGAACCACTTCACAGTTCCCTGCGTCATGACTTTCTCCTTCTGTAGGCAGAGGCCCCATCCGGAGATGCCGGAAACAAATAGCGCGCCTGAAGGAGAAACATTCCCGTCAGGCGCACATAGGTTCATGGGTACCACAACTGCAACCCTGAAACCGTAGCACAGCTCGGCGCCCCGCGGCGGTGTCCCGATCGACGAGCCCCGCCCGTGCTGGTACCAGCTCTTCTCCCCGGAGCGCTGCGCCCTCCTGAACGGCCCACCGGAGGGCGGCCACGAACTACCGGACGTCCAGGTGGAGTTGACGACCGGCAGCCTGGAGGAAGGAATCCCGGGGCACCGGGGCGGTCAGGCATTCAGCCCTGGGGGAGGGCCGGGTCCAGCAGGTGGGGGCCGTTGTTGCGGACGCTGTTGACCGCGGTGCCGACGGCCAGGGCGTCGAGGTTCCCGTTGGCGGGTGTCGTCAGCAGGGCCCGCAGCTCGTCGCCGTCGTGATGTGCCGGGTCCAGCCACTCGTCGTAGTGATCGGGTGCGATGGCCAGCGGCATGCGCGGGTGGATGCGGCCGGCGGCGTCGGCGGCCTCGGTGGTGATGAGGGTGCAGGTGGCCAGCCACGCCGCCGGGTCGTCGTCCGCTGCCACGCCAGGATCGCGCCAGAACTCGTACAGACCCGCCAGCGCCATGACCTGCCCGCCCTCGGGACTGATGAAGTACGGCTGCTTCCGGGGCTTCGCCTTGGAGCCCTCGGCGGGCGGCAGTGCCTGCCACTCGTAGAAGCCGTCCGCGGGCAGCAGACAGCGTCGCCTGGTGAACGCGCGGCGGTAGGCGGGCTTCTCGTGCACCGTCTCCACCCGCGCATTGATCATCTTCGCGCCGACGCTCAGGCTCTTCGCCCATGACGGCACCAGCCCCCACCGCAGCGACCGCAGCTGCCGTTCCACGGCTCCGGTGTCGCGGTCCAGGCGTTCCAGCACCGTCCACACGTCGTCGGTGGGCGCCACGTTCCAACTCGGCGCGACGAGGTCCGCCGGATCCCACTGCGTGACGTGGAAGAGGCCGGCCAGGTCCTGCGGGCTGCGGGTGGCCACGAATCGACCGCACATGGTGCCTACGATGCCACGGCCAGGCGGCGGGCAACGGCCGGACACCGGAAACAGGCAAGGTGGACAGCCTGGTCCCGGTGCACCGTCCGCGCCGGCCGCATCAAGGCAGCGGTTCAGCAGATCCGCTCAGTCGATGCCCAGCCGATCCGCCCGGTCGACCTGCTCAGCTGATCTGCTCCGGAGTCACGGTCAGCCAGCGCTTGTCGGCGGTGACCTGCTGCCCCAGTTCCTTCTGCCGCGCGGCGTTGGAACGCTTCATCTCGTCGAGCTCCTTCATGGAGCTGGCCTTGCGGTTCACCCAGACACGGACCCCACCGTGCTCCACATCGGTGGAGTGGAAGAGCATCGGGCCGTCGCTCTTGGGCGTGTCGCCCGCCGCGAGGATCGGCTTCTTCCACTGGTCGATGTAGGTGCTGATCGCCGCCGGCTTGCCTTCGTACCAGGTCAGCGGCGCCCACAGGGTCGGCGTCAGCTCATGGCCGGCGAGCTTGGCCGGGTCGAAGCGGCCGGCCGCGATCTCCTTGCGGGAACTGGTCACCTCGCCCGTCTTGCGGTCCTTGAGCAGCATGGAGACACCGAGGACGTTCTGCGGCTTCACGTCGTAGCCGTATTTGGGATCGCTCAGGACCATCCGCACCAGGTCCTCGGAGGCCGCGCTCACCACGTACACCTCGATGCCGTGCCTGCGCAGCGACTTGTAGAGCTCCTGCATGCCCGGAGTGGGGCGCGGCGGCTGCACCTCGGTCTTGGTCAGCTTCCCGCCCTGGTAGTACTCGGCGGGTATCGGCTTGCCGTACGCCATCAGCTCGTCGACGTACCCCTTGAGCTGCTTCAGGGTGAAGCCCGAGAAGATCTGCGCCGCCCAGGGGTAGCAGACCTGGTCGTCCACCTCGCACAGGCGGTTGTAGTAGCTGTAGAGGCTCTCCTTGTGGGTCGCGGTGTCCTTGAAGGGGATGACCTTCAGGGACGGGTTCATGGTCTTGCGGGTCAGGACGCCCTTCTGCTCCAGGAAGGGGAGCAGGGCCTCCTCCAAGTCATTGCGGTACGTGGTGTTGTCCGCGTCGAAGACCGCGTACGCGCCCTGGTGGCCGTGGTCCGTGATGACCTTGCCGAGCTTCTCGGCCACGGGCTCGGGCCAGTGCTTCAGTTCCACCGACGCGACCCGCGACGACGACCCGGCGGCTTCGGCCTCGCTGCCGCCCGGCCACAGGGCACCGCCCGCGAAGACCGCGGCGGCCAGCGCCCCCACGGTGCCGAAGATCGCAAGCTTGCCTTTTGCTCGTACTGCCATGCTGTCCGTTCCCTTGAGAGCTGCGTGCCGCCCCGTCCGGAGCAGCGGGCAATGGTATGAGGCCGGGCGCGAGTTGCCCATGATCGATTTCACCGTGAACGGGGCGTGTGGATCCGGTGAACAGGGGTATCTGTAATGGGCGTCCCAGGCAGTCGACCGGCGCCCACAAGGCCCCGCAGGGCCGCTCTTGTCCTCACCCTCGCCCTCGGCAAGGCCCTAATCGGCGCGGCCCGTCGCCGCCACCGTCACGCCCAGGCCGATCATGGCCAGGCCGCCCGCTCCGCCGACCTTCGACAGGCGGCGGTCCGAGCGGGCGAACCAGGAACGGGCCGCCGAGGCGCCCAGGCCCCAGAGGGTGTCCGTGACCAGACCGATGGCCACCGGGATCAGCCCCAACTCCATCATCTGGAGGGGCACTTGGCCGGCCGAGTGGTTCACGAACTGGGGGAGCACCGCCGCGAAGAAGACGATGCCCTTCGGGTTGGTGGCGCCCACGAAGGCCCCGTCCAGGATCGTGCGCAGATCGCCGCGCCGCTCACCCGCCGGCGCGTCCATGTCCGCCGCGCGCATCTCCTTGCGGTGCCGGAACGCCTGCACGCCCAGGTAGACCAGATACGCCGCACCGGCCAGTTTCACGCCTGTGAACACGGCCGCCGAGGTCTCCACCAGCGCTCCGAGGCCCCATGCCACGGCCAGCACCAGGACGTAGGAGCCGAGCAGGTTGCCGAGAACTGTCGCCAGCGCCGTGCGCCGGCCGTGTGCCAGGGCCCGGCCGACGACGAACAGCACGCTCGGCCCCGGAATCGCGATCACCAGCAGCGACATCGCCGCGAATGCCAACAGGCTCTCCGTGGACACCATGTCTGCCCCATCCCTCCGTATCCGCCGTCCAGTGCGCATCCAAACAGACGGCGAGCGGCCCGCGCCAGGCTTCTCCTCGTACCGAGGGGAATCGCCACTCCACCGCACCTGGGGTTGAGGTGGAGTGGCGGTGCTCGGATGCCCTGCCAGGCGGCCGTTAGTGAGGCGTTACCGGCGCGGTAGCGATCTCCCGCAGAGTCATGGGCGTCCAAGGGCGTTGATCGAGGGCCGCTGGGGCTTTCATGGTCCTGTCGCCCATCGGCACGGGGAGCACGGTATGCGGAATTCAGTGAGCGACGGTTGCGCAGGGGAGACGAAGACTGCGGACGCGGCCCAGGGGTTAGCGCGTAGGCCGTAGCCATCCGGTACCTCGCAGTCGGCCAGGGGTTTGACAGACACCCCGGGCCGTCCCACCCACCAGAACTTCGATCGAATGCTTGGGAAAAGCTATGCGTGAAATCAGTCGCCGGGGCGTATTCGGACTCGGGATAGGAGCGGCGGCCGCGCTCTCCGTGGCCGGCTGCTCGCTCTCCGGGGGGTCGACGACCTCCGACAAGGTCGCGGCCAGTTCCGGGGCGAAGACGCCGGGCAAGCCGATCGGCGACGGCTCGACCGCGTTCACCGGAAGGCAGCCCAACCAGCCGCCCAGGCCGCAGAAGCTGGAACCGGGCCAGAAGCCGCCGCAGTTCGTCGTCTTCTCCTGGGACGGGGCGGGCGAGGTGGGCAACGGCCTCTTCCCGCGGTTCCGCAAGCTCGCCGAGGACCATGGCGCGGCGATGACGTTCTTCCTCTCCGGGCTGTATCTGCTGCCCGAGGAGAAGAAGCGCATGTACCGCCCGCCGAACAACCGCGTCGGCGCCTCCGACATCGGCTACCTCAACGACGACCACATCAGGGCAACGCTGAAGAACGTGCGCGCGGCGTGGCTGGAGGGCCACGAGATCGGCACCCACTTCAACGGCCACTTCTGCGGCACCGGCTCGGGCTCGGTCGCGCACTGGACCCCCGCCCAGTGGCAGTCCGAGATAGACCAGGCGATGTCCTTCGTCACCAACTGGCGTACCAACACCGGCTTCAGCGATCTCGACCCGCTGCCCTTCGACTACCGCAAGGAACTCGTCGGCGGCCGCACCCCCTGCCTGCTCGGCCAGGACAACCTGCTGCCCACCGCCCGCAA
>NZ_KB891886.1 GCF_000373585.1 Streptomyces sp. MspMP-M5 | reverse complement strand
GACAGCCGGTCCGCCCCTGGTAGAGGATCGCGTTCACGATCTCCCGCATCGCATAGGCGCCCTGATGACCGCTGACCGAGCGGTGCCGGTCCTTCCACGCGGTGATCACCGGCTCGATCAACGACCACTGCCCGTCCGATAAGTCGCTGGGATATGACTTGCGTTCACTCACCCCGCCAACCCCAGCAGACCCCACACGACGGACCCGCGGATTCCGCCCACACCTCACACCATCGGGCGACCACAGAACGACTCAAAGACTCACGAACCGCCCACTAACACCCTCCGGGCCCGGCCACGCGCCGGGCCCCACAGGCCCCTCATCGGGCCCTACAACCACCACCGCACATTCAAGTCCGAAGGGAACGCCCAGCCATGGTTGCCCAGTTGCACAACCACGTCCGATCGGCCCCGCCCGCACTGTCCGAGACGGAATGGGCCGCCGCCCGCTGGGAGGACGACGGCGGTAACCTCACCGAACCCCGCCCCACCGCGCAGCGTGCCCACTGGCTGCGCATCGCCGCAGCCCTCAGCGCCCGCCTTCCCGAACTGACCGGGCGCGAGGACATCCTCGTCACCTGCGAACACGGCACCCGCTCCGGCGCCCCCGCCGCCTTCTACCCCACCCTGGCCCAGCTCGAGATCGACACCGCCCTCTTCGCCCCACTCGCCCCCGCCACCATCCGCCCCGCCCGGCCCGGCGACGAGAACCGCTACCCGGCCGCCTGGGGCGCCTTCGTCCACGAGGCCGCCCACGCCGCCCACAGCCGCTGGCACACCCCATCGGAACTGCGCTGCACCGCCCTCGACGAGGCCGGGCAAATCCTGGAGGAGTCCCGTGCCGAACGCGCACACCTGCACCGCCGCCCCAGTGACCGCCGCTACCTCCGCGCCGCCACCCGCACATTGATCCTGAACGACTTCGCCAGCAACGCCCCCACCGATCGCTGGCAGGCCGCCCTCGCGGCCGGGCTGCTCCTCGCCCGCCGCGACGCCAGAATCCTCGACCCAGACGAAACCCAAACCCTGGAAAACACCGTCACCGGCATCCTCGGTGCCGACCTCCTCCAAACCCTCACCGACATCTGGACCGCAGCCCACGCCACCGGCGACCAGGACGGGGCGGCAATGATGGACCACGCCCGCGCCTGGTGCCAGGCTCTGAGCGCCGACCCCACCGGCACGCCACCACCCCCCACCCCGACAGGTGACCGTGTGGGCGAGCTGGCCGCAGCCGTCGGCAAGGTGGTCAGCCAGGTCCAGGCGAACGAGGCCGCCCAGGCCGCAGCCGAAGCCAAAGTCGCCGCCGCCCGCGCAGCCCGTACACAAGCCAAGACCAACCAGACCGCACAGGCGCGGCAGGCGGCGAAGACCGCAGAGAAGGTCTTCAACTCCAACGGACGCCCCTTCACTCCCGACGATCTCCGCAAAGGCCGGAACCGTTCGCCGGTGACCGGAACCCGGGCACCGGAAGCAGGGGAGAAGGCGGCTGCCGGGCGACTGGCCCGGGCGCTGCGGGCCGCCGCCTATCGGGAACGCACCACCACCGTGACCGCCTCCGTCGCCCCGCCCGGACGGCTCAACATGCGCCAGGCCCTGGCCCGGGATGCCCAACGCGCCGCAGGCGCCACCCCCACCGCAACGCCCTGGATCCGCACCGTTCACCGTCCCACCCCCACCCCACCGCTGCGGGTCGGGATCGCCGTCGACGTCTCCGGCTCCATGCACCGCGCCACCGCCCCCATCGCCTCGGCCGCGTGGATCCTGGCCAAAGCCACCGCCCTCACCGATCCCGACTCCCGCAGCGCCGCGGTTGCCTACGACCGCTCGGTCACCGCCATCACCGCCCCCGGACGCACCCCCGCCCGCGTCACCCAGTTCAACGCCAAAGGAGGGGGCCACCGCCTCGCCGAAGCCATCGACGCCCTCTCCGCCGGACTCGACCTCGACCGCCCGGGTGCAGGCCGCCTGCTGGTCATCGCCTCCGACGGCTACTACCGCCCCGACGAAGCCATCCGCGCCGCCGCCCGCATCACCGCCCTACGCAAGACGGGATGTGCGGTTCTGTGGCTCGCGTTTGCCCCTGACCCTCGCCCCCTCCCCGGCACTACCGTGTTGGAACTTACCGACTCGGCTCAAGCCATCACCGCCATCGGCAAGGCCGCCGCCACGGCCCTGGCCACCACTCAACCCTGACCGCCCGCCGCCCCAGCATCGGCCTGGGGCGGCCCACCGAACCAAGGAGGGCACTGTGGCGCTGCTCGCCGAGTACACACTGACGAGGACCGCTGCCTCGTAGAGGTCTACGACTCCGACGCGTACCTCCAAGACAGCTCCGCAGCTGAGGAACCAGGGAATCTGCCCCGTTCCGGCGTCTACGAGGGCACGGCCTGGTGGACTGGGCTCCATGCCTCCCGCGAGTACTACGACCGCACCCTGGCCGAGCTGGCCGAACATCCCGATCCAGATGTCCTCGCAATGTGTGGCGGAACGCCCCCACCCATGAGCGTTACGTCCGAGACCTCCACTATGCACGGGAAGCGGCTCCGGACGACGAAGACAACATCTGAGGCTCAACGGGTATAGCAGAAAAGGGCATTGGTGCCTGATGCCTGTCCTCAAGATGTGCTGCAGGGACCCGTTGAGACCCCTGCAGCACAAGGCGTTTTTGATCATTCCCTCGTTGGGAGAAAACCGATCTGGATGAGTTCAGAAGCCCGTTTCCGGGGAACGAGCTGTGCTCGGCCTGGGGGCATGGACGCGGCCTTGACGTTGCCCATGAGCGGCCCTTCCTCCGGGGAGCCGGAGAAGATGATGCCTTGGGCACCGAGATCCTTCAGGCTTTGGGTGACGGGCTCGAAGGAGGCGCTGGCGGCGCCGGCGGTGTTGCTGGCGACGATGACGCGCAGTCCGATGTCGCGTGCGTAGGGCAGGTAGTCAGCCAGGGCGTCGAGGGGGTTGCCGGATGGCAGGGCGACCAAGTCGTAGTCGTCAATGATGACGTAGACGTTGGGACCGCGCCACCAACTGCGGGACCGCATCTGTTGAGCGGTGATGTTCCCGGAGGGGATGCGGGCACCGAGGAGTGGGGCGAGCCGCGTGAAGCCCTGATGGAGTGCGGTGGGAACGGGAGCGTAGTGCAGGAGATGGGCCTCGGGCAGTTGTCCGTACAGGCCGCGGCGGTAATCACCGACCATGAAGAGACCTTCACGGGGCTGGTGGCGTTCGGCGATGCGTTGGGCGAGCAGACGCAGAAGGGCGGTTTTGCCGGACTCTCTCTCACCGTAGATGACGAGGAGCGGATCGGTGTCGAAGTTGATGTGTACGGGGGCAAGGGCGGTCTCGTCGAGGCCGATGGCAAAGCCGTCTTCAAGAGTCTCGTCGGCTTTGGGCAGGTCGTACGCGGAAAGCTGGGTGGGAAGAAGGCGGACGGGAGGGCAGACCGGTCCGGACCAGCGTGAGGCGATCTGGGCTACTAGGTCGTCGCTGTGCTTGGCAGGGCTGGCCACTGCGGTATCCGCGTTCTCGACGTGAGGGAGGGCGGTGATGAAGTGGAATCCGCCGGCCGCGAGTCCGTGGCCTGGGCGGTTGGCAGGGACGTTGCGGGCGCGCCGGCGGTCGTGTTCAGAGTCGAGCGGATTCGCCAGGCGTAGTTCCAGGCGGGTGCCGAACTGGTCCCTCAGCGCGGGGCGCAGCTCGTTGTAGCGGGTGGCGGTGATGATGAGGTGGATACCGTGAGCGAGCCCGCGGAGGGCGATCGCCTCAATGTCGGGGACCAGGTGCTCGTATTCGTTCCTGAAGGTGGCCCATCCGTCGATGACCAGGAAGACATCGCCCCAGGGGTGGTCCGGATAGTGGCCGTCGGCGCGGCGCACACGGTAGGTGGCCATGGAGTCGATATGGCGGCTGTGGAAGAACTCCTCTCGACTGTTGAGGATGCTTCGTACCTCGGCGACGCTGCGGCGCGCCCTGTCTGCCTCCAGTCGGGAGGCGATGCCTCCGGTGTGGGGGAGGTCTGCGAGCGTGAACAGGCTGCCGCCGCCGAAGTCCAGGCCGTAGAACTGCACTTCTGCGGGGGTGTGGGTCAGTGCGAGGGCCAGGACGAGCGTGCGCAGCAGGGTGGACTTGCCGGTGCGCGGGCCGCCGATGACCAGGCTGTGGCCGCCGGCTCCGGCCAGGTCTGCGGTGAGGGTGTCGTGGCGTTGTTCGAGGGGTTTGTCGGTGACGCCCAGTGGGACGGTGAGTTTCGGGGCCCGGTGGTCGGTTGGGTACAGGCCGCGCTCAGGAGTGCTGGTCAGGGGCGGTAGGAGCTGGCTGAGTGAGGGAGACGTTTCCAGGGGCGGCAGCCAGATGGGGTGAGCGTCCGGGCCGTAGCCGGCGAGCTGACGGGCTATGACGTCCAGCACTGTGTCGACGGCGGCTGGATCCGAAGGCTCGGGCGTTGGCGGCTCGGCAGGGGACGCGGGAGTGAGGGCTCCGGCCCGGACGGACTCCGTGGTGAACAAGATCGGAGCGTCTGCGGCGGATTGTCCGGGGCGCGGAGAATTCGGGTCGTGGTAGGGGCCGGAGACGTAGGCGGCCTGGAACTCGGTGGCGGGTGCGGTGCTGTGTTGAAGTAGTCCGGCTCCGGGGAGACGGCGCAGGTAGTAGGCGTCGGGGGTGCCGAGGACAGCTTGGGACTCCTGGGCGGAGAAGGTCCGCAGAGCCAGTCGGTACGACAGGTAGGTGTCCAGTCCGTGCAGACGTCCGGTTTCCAGGCGTTGTGTGGCGAGCAGCAGATGCATGCCCAGGGAGCGGCCGATGCGGCCGATCTGCAGGAAGATGTGGAGGAAGTCGGGCCTAGCGGCCAGGAGTTCGCTGAATTCGTCCAGGACGAGCAGCAGGGTCGGCAGCGGTTCGAGAGGTGCGCCGGCCTCCCGTGCCTTTTCGTAGTCAGTGATGCCGGTGAAGTTCCCGGCTGTGTGGAGAAGTTCCTGGCGGCGCACCAGTTCGCTGGTGATCGCATCGTGCATGCGGTCGACGAGGGCGAGATCCTCGTTCAGGTTGGTAATCAGGGCTGAGACGTGTGGCAGGTCGGCCAGACCGGCGAAGGACGCGCCGCCCTTGAAGTCCGCCAGGACAAAGTTCAGCGCTTCCGGGGAGTGGGTGGCGGCCAAGCCCAGGACGAGCGTGCGCAGCAGCTCGGACTTGCCCGAGCCGGTGGCTCCCACACACAACCCGTGCGGCCCCATGCCACCCTGGGACGCCTCCTTCAGGTCGAGGACGACCGGGTTGCCGTCCTTGTCTACACCTATCGGGACGCGGAGCCGGTCTGCGGGCCTTCGCTGACGCCACATCTGCGCCACGTCCAGGTCGGCGGGGTCTGCGATGCCCATGAGGTCGGTGAAGTCCAGGCTGCTCAGCAATGGCTCTTCGGGTTCCTGGGCGTGCGTACGCAACGGCGCCAGGGCTCGGGCCAGTGCTGTGGCCTCGCTGATGGACAATGCGTCCGGTGTCCCGGAGTAGACGGCTCTGGTGCCTGTTTCCAAGCGCAGTGCACGGGCAGACACGGTCAACACCGGCTGCCCGTACAGCGACGGCGACGATGACCGTTGCCCCAACGCCACCTCGACGACTGTCACCCCCTGGAGGCCGTCTTCCTCTGCCGGCGCTCCGGTCGGCGGGTGGTTTCCGCTGTCCATCAGGACGACCAGGTGCGGACGGTCCAGCAGCGGCTGTGCATCGCGAAGGAAGGTGGGCCGCGCTGCCAGGTCCTCCGCCAGTACTTCCTCCAGCTCATCGAGGGAGTCGCACACCAACAGTCCACTCCCCGAGCTGGATGGTTCACCACCGAGGTAGGCGTGCGGTAGCCACTTGATCCACTCCCATTCCGGCACCGCACCCGGCGCGGCTACCACCGCGAGTCGGAGGTCCTCGGGCGCGTGCAGGCTTGTCAACTGGCCTATGACAGCTCGTACCAGACCGTAGGCAGCCTCCGTGTCCCCGCGTACCGTCAACCAAGGGAAGGCCCGCAGCGAGAGTGCCAGGGGCAGGCCGTCGAGGCGGGCGTGGGTGGCCACGAAGCGGCTCAGTGCTCGCTCGGTCAGCGGCTCCCACTCCTCCGCCTCCTCCTGCGGCAGGACCAGCTCGGTGGCCAGCCGCTGTGGCCCCATTCCGATCCGAACCTCGGCGAAATCCCTATCGCCGAGCCGTCGCTCCCACAACCGCGTCCGCTGGGCGACCAGCGCCCACAGGTGACCTGGCTCGGGGAAGAGGTAGCACTCCGCCCGCCGCTGCAGTCGGGCGGTCTCGACTACTTGGTCACGCGTGCGTGCCAGATACGTCAGATATCTCCGCCGCTCCCCACTCATGTACGTGGTGGGTCCGCGGCGGGCGCGCACGATCTGCGCAAGCGCCATGCCCAGTGAGGACAGCACCGTGATCGCGCCCATCACCCTCATGAACGCGGGGGCATCAGGCAGAAAGAAGAACGCCGAAGTACCGGCCATCCCCAGAGACGGCAGCAGCATCAACGCCATCGAGGCGTTCTGCTGCCGCGGGAGCGCCGGCGGCGCTTTCAGCCGTATCTCGTCCTTGGAATAGTCGTCAGGCCACTTCCGAGGCCGACGCTTGATGTTGACTGTTCCCAACAGGGGCCTTGACTAGGGGTGGAAACCGCGATCGGACTGCTGCCCGCTGCCGTGCTGGTTGCCGGGAAGCCCGTTGTGCGGATACGCGTCAGGTGTGTTCGGCGCAGCCGGTGCGTACGGCGGAGCCGGGGGTGCCACGTTCCGCCGGCGCCGGCGCCACAACATCAGCCCACCCAGGACGATCCCAACCGCAACCACACAGCCGACGATGATGACTGGCACCAATGCGCTGTGGCTCGCCGAGGACGCCTTGGCACCGTCGGACGCGTCGGGGGCGGGGTTCGCGGCTGACGGTGAAGGGGCCGGCAGTGGGCCGTTCTTCGGGCCAGCCGGAATGTCTTCCGTCAGTGCGCTGTATGGTCGGATGAATCCATAGCCGTAGTGGTGATCCGGAACCTTCAGATCCTTCGCCGACTCGGGCAACTTCGCCGTCTTCACCAGCCGGTTGGCGATCTGCCCGGCAGACAGATCGGGGAACTTCGCGCGCAGGAGGGCCGCCGCGGCTGATACATACGCAGTCGCTACGGATGTCCCATCACCCGTCGAGTACATGTGATCCACGCTTGTGCTGATCGTGCCCACTCCCGGTGCTGTCAGCAGGACATCAGGGCCGTAGTTGGACTTCGACCAGATCTTGCGGGACGAGTCGACTGCTCCCACGCCAAGCACGCCCGGAATGCTCGCGGGGTAAGTGGGAGCACTGGTGCCGTCATTCCCGGTCCCGGCGACGACCACAGCGTCTTTCTGCCGTGCGTAACGGATGGCACCTTCGAGGCCAGGGACTTCTTCGGGGCCTGCCAGGGACATGTTGATCACTGATGCGCCGTGGTCCACGGCATAACGAACGGCGTCGGCAACAGGCGTACCGCGCGTGACAACGAGCGAGGCGTTGTCGGCGGTGACCCTCAACGGAAGGATCTTGGCTTCGGGCGCCAGCCCCATGACTCCAGCTGAGTGCCCGGTTCCATGTCCGTGGCCCGCGATGAGCCCCGCCATTGAGGTCCCATGGTCATCCGTCGTCACGTGGTCAGCGGTCCCTCCCTCCAGGAAGTTCTTGCCGCTCAGCACATTGCCCACGAGGTCGGGATGTGTGCCGTCGACGCCGGTGTCGATGACGGCGACCGTCACCCCTCGGCCGGTCGACAGCTTCCAGACCGATTCGGCGTCATAGGCCGACAGGGGCCACTGCCGGTCACGAATCGAGTCGGCGGCTGAGGGCTGGGCGACCGTTCCGAGGCACAGCACAGTGAACAACGCTGTGCAGAGAGTGGCCCTCAGCCGTCGGCCGCCCGTCATGCCTCGCCCATTCCTTCCGCCTTGCCCTTCTCCGATTCCTGGCTGTGCTGCTCAGACACGTCAGTGTCCCGTGTGGAGCCGACAGGAGCCACCTCGCCGACAACACCCGGCACCACGTCCCGTTGAGGAATCCAGGTCTCCTCGTCTTCCACGAGATAGTCAGGACGACTGGCTCCCTTGCGGCGTTCCTCACGAGAGGAGCGCCCGTGCGTCGGAACTGCTCCTGAAACAGGGGAATCTGACGCTACGTTCCGACGGCTGCCAAGCGCACCACCGCGGCTGCGGTGCAGGCCGGAACCACCCTGCCCGCTGCGTCCCGGAGTACCGGGCCGACTGGGCTCACCGACGACGCCTCCGCTGCGCCGTGCCAGACCCCCCTGTTTGCCACCTGACGTCGAGCCACGCCCGCCGCCCGACACCCCAGGAGTTCCGGGTGTTCCCATGGGAAGACGGCTCGCCTTCCCTGTCTGGCCAGACACAGCTGGCTCCGTGCCTCGAACTTTCCCCGAGGGAATGCGTCCTCCCGTCCCGTTTCCTGGCTCGCTCGGGGGCGTCGTCCTGGCACCGGGAAGTGACCGGCCACCCGTAACCGGACCTCGACCGGAAACTGCACCGGGCACTCCTGGCGGGACAGTGCCGGGACCACTGCCACCTCCTGACACACCTCCGCTGATCTCGCCTGTGGAACCGTTGGCTGGAGGCGCTACCGGTGTTGGCAGGCCGCCGCGGACACCGTCCAATGCCGTGCCCGGAGTCGGCGCCTTCGGAGTCGCAGTGGGGCTACTTCCCGGAGAAGCCGACCCGCCACCCGCGCTCGGCGCTCCGGACCTGAGGGGTGCGGCTGGAGTGGGAGGTGCCGAGGCAGCGCGACCTCCGGAACGGCGAAGTGATGGTCGACCCACCTGCCGTGGAGCGGAAGCGGTAGCCATGCCGGAGGCCATCACGACCGGCGGCGGCACAATCGTGTCGGGCGGAGGAATGACCTTGCCACGCTCCTTGATCGGAGGCAGCGACCCCAGATGACTGGCCTGGAGGTTGTACGAAGCGCCGAGTCGCTCCATGTGGACAGCCGCCTGGAGGGCGATCTCCCGGCCTCGCGAGAGCGTGTCCCGGTGCTTGGCCAGGGCATCCTTGCTGCTCATGCCGTTGGCCACGTCCCGTTTCGCTCCGCTGTCGTCGCGCATGCCGAAGTCGCTCATCCAGTCCGCGCCGTCTTCGACGCCCGAGACGATGGCCCCCAACACGTTGCCGTGATTCCTCTCAGACACGGTGTCCTGGAGGGCCATGACTGCTCTTTGGACATCGCGGAGCTCAGCTGCCGCGCCTTGGAGGGTGTGGCAGGTGTTCTTGGCATACAGTGCGCCGTTCTTGAGGCTGGTGCTCAGCTCCCTGGCTCGTGCGGCGAAGGAGTCAGCGGCATCGCCGTGCCAGTACTCCAGGACGTCCGCAACGGCCTTGTCGAGCAGCGCCTGCACGCTGCCGTCCGGAGCGTCGCCGGCCAACTGGTCGTGGACATGCATCCAGTGGCTGGCGATCTCCTCGACCTTGTCCGGCTGAGCATCCCGGACCATGTCCTTCAAGCCCTGCAGCGTGTGCGCGGAAAAATTCGTGGTGTGGCCGCCGCCCTTGCCCATCGTGCGCGTCTCCCCGTTTGATTCTCTTGCTTCCCCACTGCACCGACCGCGCGGACAGCTCAACGCATCGAGTCTTTGACTTCCTGCTCGCGGTTGTCGTAGCTCGTGTGCGCAGTCGAGGTCTTCTGACCTGCCTCGGCAATCATGCCCTTGAGATCGATGACCATGTCCCCGATGGCCTTCTTCATGTGGCCATGGGCATTGCGCAGCGCCACCTCCTCGGTGAAGGCCCGCCCGAGATACCCCTCCGGCAGCTCCGTCTCGTACTCCGCGGTGCCGCTGACACCATCCATCGTGTCGACCAGGGCGTTGAGGCGCTTGATGACCTGTTCCAACGCACTCAGATCGACGCCGTAGCCGTCAGCCACTTCGAAACTCCCCCCAGCCTGTGTCGTACCTGGTACGGCTGCGCCAGGAACGGCACGCAACATACCGATGCAATCTAACGTTCGATACTGAATGGGTGCCAATCATTCGCCTGCCGGAATGGCTTGAAACTGCGGCACGGCAGCTGAGAGGCCACCGCAAGGGGCCTGCGCCATTCACTGCACCTGACCTGAACAGCGATCGAGCAGCACAGCGGGCTCACGCCGCGATGTTCCCGGAGTCCACAAACTGACCGATTGTCCAGGGGCGGAAGGCTAGCCTCCGCTGCAGGGGGCGCCAATCCCCTAGCGGGTGCTATGGGGTACACCTGTATGATCAAGGGTTCCCTGTGGGCGGTACCGCTCGTCCGCAGAGAGAGCATCGGCATGAAGGGGGACCACGTGATGGCCTGGGGAACCACGCCCAACCTTCCCAACTCAGGGGGCAGTGGCGCTGCTCAGATCAACAGCCCGACGAAGCTGCGTCAGTCCGGTAACAATTCTCGGGAACTCGCGGGAGAGCTGAATACGAAGGGGCGTAGCGCGAAAGACGAGACAGTGCACGCGGCGGCTGCTTTCAAAGGCGCTTCCTGGGATGGGAGGTTGGGTCGCGCAATGGAGCAGACGGCGAAGACTTGGGACGATCAGGTCCTACGGCTGGTCAGGACACTGCGTGACATCCACACCAAGTGCACCACCACCGCCGACAACTATGAGCGGGCGGAGCAGCAGAATCTGGCGAACTTCAAGTCTCTGCCCAAGACGACGCCCTTCGGATGAGGTGACAGTGCATGGTGACGTATGAACAGCTCTACCACCTCGACTTGGACAGACTGAACAGCGCCATCGAGGCATGGGACACTCAGATCCGCCACCTCGAATCACTGGACGAGGCATTCACTCGCGACGTCTCCAAGACGTTCGAGCAGGCCGGCTGGCGCAGCCTCGACGTCACATCAATAACAGCTTCCAGCCAAGTGAAGGAAGCCGATGACGAGCTCACAGACGCAGTCACGGAGGCCAAAGGTGTCCGTGACATACTGCGCGACGCTCATGCCAGGCTAAAGAAACATAAAGCGGATCTCCATAAAGTGGCCGATGTCGATGCACCGGACCGAGGGTTGGTCGTCAGCAGCACTGGTCACGTCGAGGCTCGCGACGACATCACCCGGAGCCTCCCCAACCAGGACGACCCCGACAACGAGGCAATCCGCAAACTTCAGAAGGAAAAGATCGAAGACTTCGCCGGCAGGATCAAGCAGATCCTCGACGACGCGGACGAAACGGACGAGTTCGCCTCCCAGGCCCTCCGCAGCAATACTTCCGGAAAACCAGAGGACGGCTTCAGAGGCAAAGTTTATACCTCGATCAGCTCGTACAAAAAAGCCTCCACTAAACCTTCCGAAGCTGGCATGCACAAGCTAGGAGCTAGCCCCTGGGGCAGTGGCACCATCAAGCCAGTAGCAGAGTTCCTCAGCTATAAGTCGTGGATCAATGCAGGAAATTCCGCCCTGCATGGCAGGTTCGGGGAAGCTTGGGATTACTTCGTAGGGGGCACCCCGCCGAATGCTATCGCCGGGATGGCGAAAACGGCAGAGACGAAGATTGGTTCGGGTGGAGGATCCGTCTTCAATAAGATCGGTAGTGGGATTTTCAAGGGCGCAGGGAAGATTCTTGGGGTGCCCGTTGCAGTAGTTGCGACATTTGTAGACTATGCCTATACCCCCGAGGATGACGCGGCGAAGAAGGAACAGCAGAGCCGGAACATAGGGCCCGATAAATTCAACCCGGAGTATGGAAAGGGGAAGTCTCGTGGAGGAAGCGGAACGATCGCGTAGACCTCGCGGCAGGAGGTTCGGCCCTCTGTGGACTTTGAACGAGCTGCTGGGATCGTTCCTGAACCTCAGATCGTTCCACGTGGTCATCCTTGGTGGTCTCGCGACCTGTGCAGGCATTGGTGGGTTCGCTCTGGGCCTTGCCGAGGGGCGCAGTTTCATGAGCTCCCTCATCAGCCTTGCGATTGGCATCGTAGGGGTGTGCCTGGTGCTTGTCTGCATTCTGGAGCATTCGAAAAAGTAATCTGATGCATGCCCAGGTAGCGCTTCTGGTTCGCCTCATGAGGTAGGGCGTTCTCGGTGCTATGGCACGTTCACTGTGTGGCAGCATCTGAAATTCTAGAAAAATATCAACCCTACTGGACTCGTCCGTGGCTCGATCATCAGCGAGTCTGACTTCAAGCTACTCCTGGACTGGACTGCGGAACCCCCATGGCCGCTGGTTTCGATCCATCCCCGTGGGTGGGGTGATTTTCCCGTCCCGGAGTTTCTTGCCGCTGTCGCACTGCATTTTGCCGCGTTCGCCGTTCCGTCCCGCGGTGTCTTACCGTCGGCGGCGCGCCAACGTCCCAGGACCCACACGTCCAAGGGGGGGCGGGCTTCGTGAAGGGTGAAGGCAGCGCCGGTCAGCAGTGAGGCGCTGAAGGCGAGGAGGTGCAAGGGTGTGTCCAACCCCGTTCCGGGCAGTGCCACGGCAATATGGCTGTCGACCGCCCAGCGGGCCCCGAGGCCACCGTCAGTCACGAGGAGGCGGTATCCGACAGCGTGTTGTGCTCGATTTTGGTGCGTCGGTGGATGTCTGCCACGGGTTTCGTGACCCGCTCGTCGTTGCTCGGGCTGGCGACCTCCGCCGTGGTGCTCCAGACGAAGTCGGAACCACCGTCCTTGAGATAGCGCTTCCTGATAACGCCAACGGGTTGGGCCACAGCCTCGCCGAAGCCGCCGGCGCCCTCACCGCCGGCCTCGGCCTCACCCAACCGGGCCCGGGACGCCTGCTGGTCGTCGCCTCCGACGGCTGCTACCGCGCCGACGAGGCCACCCGCGCCACCGAGCGCATCACAGCCCTTCGACAAGCAGGGTGCGCGGTGCTGTGGCTCGCGTTCGACCCCGGCCCCCGCCCCCTGCCCGGTACCACTTTGCTGGAACTCACCGACCCGGCCCAGGCCGCCACCGCCATCGGGAAAGCCGCCACCGCAGCCTTCGCCGCCACTGCCTGACTCGACCGAACGGTCACGCTCCCCCCACATTCGCACCGGCCACCACCGAACCCCGTCGCTGATTGAAACCCACCTGGCTGCACGGCGCTTACGGCGTGCGGTCATGTCGCGAGCACGAATGCCAATATGCACATGAGGCTGACCGAAATGATCGGTGTCGCGACGGTCCATGCCGGGTACTCGTACTTCTCTCTCTTTACACCTCGGCGCATTTCTTCGCCATACTTGCGGAAGAGTTTTCCGGCCGGAAGAAGGCCTATGGTGAGTCCGGTCCAAGCGAAGGAGTACAGAACCAGCATCTGTCGAGCATTCCAGTGCTGATACTGGATATGTCCTACTGCCATCATTCCGAGGCAGCATCCGACGGAGAGGATGAGAAGCACGACTGTCAGTTTGCGCGCCTTCATCCACTTTTCTATGGCCAGACAGAATATGAAGGTTGCGAAAGCTGCCATGAGTAGCAGGTAGGGGAGGGGAAGCTGCGCGAGCACGGCGGGTCCTTTCGGCAGCGCATCACGGGCTGGCGGGTGTTTCGCCAGCCCGTGATGCGAGTTCCATGTCGTATCTATTCAGAATCCAAGAGATCCCAACAGTCCGGTAACCGGTGATATGAGATCGTGTCCGAACTGCGTGATCTTCGTGGCGACCTTAGTGCCGCCGAGGGCGCCGATCCACTTGGACTGGCCGAAGGTGAGCACTCCTAGCGCGGTGCTTGCCAAGGATGACTTGAACTCGCCACTCGTGAAACCGTATCCGGCTCCGGTGTACAGCGTGTTCAGTCCGGCAAAGGCGAGTGAGGCGTACCCGAACCCTGTGGCGGCGGCTTCCACGAAGGGAACGGCTGGCGGAAAGAACACGCCGACCGCCAGGCCGCCGACGCCGAGGAGGGCCGAGATGAATCCGGTTCCGATGCTGGCCCAGTTGGTAACGTCCGCCAGCCATCTCATTTCCCCCTTCCACCATTGGTAGATGTCCTTGAGCAGCTTGACCGTGTCGTTTTCGGGCGTGTCGGCTGGATTCTTGCCGGCCGTCTTGGCCTTATGCGCTTCCTCGGCGGCCTTCCTGGCCGCCACTGCTGCTTCTGCCTGCCGTTTGACGGTGGCGATGCGGTGCGCTTGGGTTGCGGCGTCGGCCGCCGTCTTCGCGTCCTTGCCGGCCTGGATGGCAGAGCTGCGCGCGGAAGAGGCCGACACCTGAGCCGAGTTGGCGGAGGACACCGCGCGGCGCGCGGAATCCACAGCGCGGTTGGCTGAGTAGTTCGCCGAACGTGCGGCCGTACGGGCGGTGGCGGCTGCCTGCTTCGCCCTGTCGGCCGAGGCTTGTGCGTCCTTGGCCGACTTCTCGGCGGCGTCCGCGTTCGCGTCCGCCTTCTTCGCGGACTGGGCGGCCTGCTGGGCGGAATTCTTCGCCTTATCCGCCCACTTCAGTGCTTCTGTGGCTGCGTCGCGGGCTCTCGCCGCCGCTTCCTGGGCACGCGCGGCATCCTCCTGCGCCTTGTGCGCGATCTTCGCAGCGGCGGCGATGGCGCCTTGGACGCCGGCGATGTGGCTGGCGGCGTCGTGGTCGAGCTGTGCGGTCTTGAACTGGACCGAGGCAAGGAAGTTGCGGCGCATCCATGCCGGGCCTTCCAGCGCGGCCTGGGCGTGGGCTTTGGTGTACGGGCCTGCCGTGGCGATGAGGGTGGCGGCAGCGACCGCGTCGTCCTCCCGCTGTGCCGACTCATATCCGGTGCTGAGGAATTCGTAGAGGGCCTTGGCGGTCCCGGCGTTCATCGCGTCGTTCGCTGCCTTTTTCACCGCGCTGCCGGGCTGGTTCGCCAGAACGCGGGAGACCGCGACGCGGTTGTCCGTCGCGGCGGCCTCGATGACGCCGGTGTCGAGGAACTTCGTGGCGGTGTCCGGGGCGTCGCTCTCCAGCGCCTTGGCCGCGGCATCGGCAACGTCCGGGGCGGAGGTCTGAGCGATGTACAGGACGGTCTCTCGGTCGTCCTGCCTCTGCGCGATCTGCCGGTCGGTGTCGATCCAGGCATGGATGTCGGCGTCCGTGCCGGAGAGGGCGAACCGTGCGGCCTCGCGCGACCAGGCGCCGCGGGAGTCCATCAGGGCGATGGCCGCCTTGCGCCCGAGGGTGGCGGCGAGTCCCGTGTCGCCCGCCTTCAGCGCTGACTCGGCCTTGGAGATGAGGTCCTTGGTGGCCTTGTCGGCCTGCTCGGCCTGCGTACGTCTCTCGGCGAGGTCCGCCCTCTCCTGCTCTTCGATCTCCGCGAGCAGGCGGGCCTCTTCCATCGCCTGCTTCCTGTCCTCGTCCAGGCGCTGCCACTCGGCCTCTCGAGCCTGCTTCTCCACCTCTATCGCCTGGTTGACGGCGTCAGTGGCGGTGTTGGCGGCGTTGGTGGCTTCGTTGGCGAACTCGGAGGACTTCTTCGCGTACTCGACGGCCTGGCCCGCGTACTTGGCAGCCCATTCGGCGGCCTCCGCGGACTTCTCCGCGTGGTCGGCCGCGCTGTTCGCAGCGTCGCGTGCGGTACGGGCTGCCTTCGCTGCTGTGTTCGCCAAAGCCTGCGCTGTGCCAGCAGCATTGGTGGCGATGGAGGCGTTGGCGCTCGCGATCTGTGCCTGTTGCTTGGCTTCCGCTGCCTGGGCCTGCGCCTTGCCTGCGGCGGAGGCCGCTGTGGCGGAAGCGTTCGCGGCAGCGGCTGCATTACGGGCTGCCGACGCGGCTGCGGACCCGGCGCTCGCGGCCTGGGCCGATGCGGTGGCGGCGTAGTCGGCGGCCTTTGCTGCGCTGCGGGCCTTGGCTGCGGCATTGCGGGCGGCAACGGCAGCGTCCTTGGCGCCGGATGCCTTGGAAGCGTCCTTGGATGCGGCGATGGCAGCGCTGTACGCCTTGGCGGCGGCAGATCCAGCGGCGGCTGCGGCCTGGCTCGCGGCGGTAGCAGCGTAGGCGGCGCGGCGGGACGCTTGGACGGCGGCGTGAGAGGCACGGATGGCGACGCGGGCGGAGTCGGCTGCTCCCTGCGCGGCGCCTGCTGCCTTGCGGGCCGCCTTGCCGGACTTGACGACATCTTCCTGAGCCGCCTTGGCTTCGGATGCAGCGTTTTCTGCTGCCTCCTTGGCCTCCTGGGCCGCCTCCACAGCACGGGCGGCGGCCTCCTCGGCCTGCTTTGTCTTGGCGTCAGCCTTCTTGCCTTCGCGTTCGACCAGCGCGACGAGTTCCTCGATCGTCGCAGCTTCCTGGTCGCGGGCGCGGGCGATGTGCTGACCGGTGTCCAGGAACCATTCGACGTCGATGGCGGTACCGGACAGGGCTCGGGAGGCGTACTTCTTCACCTCCGGGCCCGCTTGCACCATCAGGGTGGACACCTCGACGCGCATGTCTTCCAGACGGGCCGTGTACTGGCCTTCTGTGAGGTACTCCTCGAGCGCTTCTTGGGTGTCCGTAGTGAGGGCGGTACTGCCGTCGCGGCGTACGGCCTTGGCACCCGAGGCCATCACGGTCGCGGTGGCCACGCGCAGGTCTTCCATGATGCCGGCCTTGAAGCCGCCCTTGAGGTAGTCGGCGATGGTGTCGTCGCCGCCATCTAGTGCTCTGGACGCCTCGCGGCGGGTGCCTTTACCGCCACCCGCGAGGGAGGTGGCGACGGCGATGCGGTTGTCCTCAGCCGTGGCCTTGGGGAGTTCGACGGTCAGGAAGGTCTGGATGTCGGTGTC
This sequence comes from Streptomyces sp. MspMP-M5, assembly GCF_000373585.1. GTDB lineage: Bacteria > Actinomycetota > Actinomycetes > Streptomycetales > Streptomycetaceae > Streptomyces. The sequence goes on along the minus strand of NZ_KB891886.1, from coordinate 108,723 downwards.
GGAGCCGATCAGCGCCGCTTCAGCCGCGGCGCGGGCGGCCCTGCCACCCTGCATCCACGCCTTCACGGCTTTCGCCCGGTCGGTGTCAGGCAGGGCGAATGGGTCACCGTCATCGCCGTCGGCCGACGGGGTGTCAGCTCGGGCGGCTATGGGGTTGAGGACGAGGCTTGAGGTGGTGGCGGCAGCAGTGGTGACTGCTAAAGCAGCCAGTAGGCGCCGCCTGCTCCAGTAGGTGGTGTCCAAGGTGGTCCTATCCGATGGCGCCTGGCGGCAGCCCACATGCGGCGGCACGCCGCCAGACAAGTTCGTGCTGTGGTCATCGCCGGTATGTCCCGGTAGTGGTACGCGAGTTGCACTGGGTCACAACCGAGCGTCTCGTGACCATATGTAGGTAAAGGGCGCGTTGGCTACCTGTGTGCAGGCTGTGAAGGCGTGAGAAAGGCTACAAAGCCTTTATGTGCCACGTTATCCGAATTATGCAGGTTTATGAGGGTGGTGTGAGATACGCGCCCGTGTTTGTATTTTGCCTCTCCGTGCCCGCACCACACCGCACTTGACGGTGTGTGTCCTGGAACGGGCGGGCGCGACTCAGCTCACCTTTCACACAAGGACCTTGCATGAAGCTCTTACGGCGGGTCACCGTCACGGGTGCGACGGCGGCGGCCTGCGCGGCCGTGGTCATCGCCACCACCACCTCCCATGGGTCCACAGCCCCGGCACCGATGATGACGGTGGCGGACGAGCAACCCGGCTATGCCATCGAGGACTTCACCTACCCGGACGCTGACAAGCTCAAGGAAGAGAAGGGGATCACACTCAAGCGCGGAGACGGCCACATCACCCTCGCCGAGTGCGGCAGCTCTACGGACCTGATGGAGGTGCAGTCGCGGAAGGGAAAGACCTGCTTCCGCATCACCGGCGACTCCGGCTATCTAGCCCTGGAGATCCCGGCCGTATTCGCCGTCAAGGGCAGCACCGACCACGCCGCGCGCCTCACCCTCACCACACCGGACAACGAGAAGCGCGAGGTCGAGGTCCCCAAGAACGACAAGGACGAGTGGACGCCGGTCGGTGAATCCATCGACCCCCAGCGCCGCGAGCACCTTCTGGTCGAGATCAGCGTCGGCCAGGGCAAGCCGGCGTCGGTGTTGTCCGGCGATTCCGCCCGTTCGTGGCTGTCTCGCGTCACCGTGAACAAGCCGGGGCACGAAGGCGGGCGGAGCTGTACGGGTGCTCTGGTCGACAGGACGTGGGTGCTGACTGCGGCAAGCTGTTTCGCAGACAATCCGGCCAAGCCGATGCGAGCCGCAGCGGCTCCGATGCTCGACGCCACAGCCTCATTCGCCGGGCAGGCCCCAGTAAAGATCGATTACTTGATACCGCGTAGCGACCGGGACGTGCTGCTCGCCCGCCTGGCCACCCCAGTCACCGGCATCACCCCCGCCACGCTGGCTGGAAGTGCCCCTACTGGAGCATCGCTGGTCGCCGCGGGATTCGGTCGTACCGACACCACGTGGGTGCCCAACAGCCCGCATCACAGCAACGTGACCCAGAGCAGCACCACCGACACCACTTTGAAGCTGACCGGGGGCCTGGCGTGCAAGGGTGACGCCGGAGGTCCGATCCTCGACGCGAACGGTCGTATCGCGGCTGTACAGAGCCGTGCCGATCACGGCGGCTGCTTGGGCCAGGCTGGACAGGGTGACAGCTCGGTCGCGGCCCGCACCGACAACATCGTCCCATGGCTAGACGGCAGCACCTTCAGCGGGAAGGCGCGCTTCGTCCTGGATGAGGATGCCGGTTCGCGGCGTGTGTCAGGTGGCGTACCCGAGGAGTTTGCTGCTCGGTTGGGCGGCGGCGCCGAGCTGGGTGTTGAAGGCAAGAACGGCACTGCGTTGAAGCTGAACGGGACGTCAGCGTACGCAGCCACGACTGGACCGGTGGTGGACACCACCAAGTCGTTCTCAGTGTCGGCCTGGGTCAGGCTCGACGACAAGGACCGCAATTACACCTTCCTGTCGCAGGCGGGGAGCAACGCCAGCGGGTTTCAGCTGTACTACTCCAAGTACTACGACAAGTGGCTCTTCAACCGGCACGCCAAGGACACCGACGACACGGGCATCATCCGCGCGATGAGCAAGAACGCCGCAGAGTCAGGTGTGTGGACCCATCTGGCCGGTTCGTACGATGCGGCCAAGCAGACGCTGTCTTTGTTCGTGAACGGTGAGTTGCAGCAGTCGGTGCAGTTCACCACGCCGTGGCGGGCTAATGGCGGTCTGCAGATCGGCCGGCTGTACTACAAGGGCACCTGGCAGGAGAACACCCGCGGTCGCATCGATGATGTGCGAGTTGTGCAGTCGGCAGTCGAGCTGGCCGATGTCGCGGCGATCGCAGGTGGCAGTGTGCCTGCGCATCTACAGGAACTGGCCTCTTTCCCGCTGGATGAGGCATCAGGTAGCGCACGCGTCAGCGGAGGCAAGGGCGCAGGGCCGGTGGCGACCCTGGCCGGCGGCGGAGCCGAACTGGGTGCCGAAGGCAAGATCGGCACCGCGTTGAAGCTGAACGGGACGTCAGCGTACGCGGCCACGGCTGGACCGGTGGTGGACACCACCAAGTCGTTCTCAGTGTCGGCCTGGGTCAGGCTCGACAACAAGGACCGCAATTACACGTTCCTGTCCCAGGCCGGTGACCACGCCAGCGGGTTTCAGCTGTACTACTCCAAGTACTACGACAAATGGATCTTCAACCGACACACCACGGACACCGACGACACGCCGATCGCCCGCTCGATAAGCAAGGACGTAGCACAGACGGGTGTCTGGACACAGCTGACCGGCGTGTATGACGCGGCAGCCAAGAAGATCCAGTTGTTCGTCAACGGCGAGCCGCAGACGGCAGCCGACTTCACCTCCCCTTGGCGGGCCAGCGGTGCTCTTCAGATCGGCCGACTCTTCTATAAGGGTGCCTGGCAGGAGAACTTCGCCGGAACTATCGACAATATCCGTATCTGGGACCGGTCCGTCGACGCTGGCGAAATCATCAACGATGGCCTCCGCATCAAGAACTAGCGGTCGGTGAATCATCTTCATACCGGGGCTGGCCCGGCGAACCCTGCCGGGCCAGCCCTTGTTTATTGTCGAGGTGGAATCCGCCTCCCTTTGTATTGATTCACTCAATTAGTGAGGTTCCGAAATGAAACTGCGTGGCGGGTTCATACTGCCATTGATGTTGATAACGGTACTTGCCGCAACCCTGTGGATGGCAGTATCGAGTGACTGGTTAGCGGCATCATCTAGTGCGCAATCCCCCGCCGCCGAGACGACACTCTCGGCCGAGAATGCGAATTTCACCCTCAATGAGGGCGCTGGTTCACGGCGGGTGTCGGGGGGCGCAGCCAAGGAGTTTTTCGCGCGACTGGGTGGTGGTGCCGAGTTGGGTGCTGTCGGAAAGTCCGGCACTGCACTGCGTTTGAACGGGACATCGGCGTATGCGGCCACGGCTGGACCGGTGGTGGACACCACCAAGTCGTTCTCGGTATCAGCATGGGTCAGGCTCGACAACAAGGACCGCAATTACACGTTTCTGTCCCAGGCCGGTGACCACGCCAGCGGGTTTCAGCTGTACTACTCCAAGTACTATGACAAATGGATCTTCAACCGGCACTCTACCGACACGAATGACACCGAGATCACTCGGGTAACAAGCGCGGAAGCCGCGCAGCCAGGCGCCTGGACTCATCTGACTGGTTCCTATGATGCGAGCCATCAGACGGTATCCCTGTTCGTGAATGGTGAACTCCAGGAGTCGACGAAATTCACAACTCCGTGGCGGGCAAATGGCGGACTGCAAATCGGCCGACTCTTCTACAAGAGCACCTGGCAGGAAAACGCACACGGCCTCATCGACGATGTTCGGATCGCGCAGTCGGCCATAACACCGGCCGATGCCACCGCCATCGCTCGCGGCGCTCTTCCGGCACACCTGCAAGAGCTGGCCTCCTTCCCGCTGGATGAGGCATCAGGTAGCGCAACGGTCAGCGGAGGCAAGGGCGCAGGGCCGGTGGCGACCCTGGCCGGCGGCGGAGCCGAACTGGGCGTCGAAGGTAAGATCGGCACCGCGTTGAAGCTGAACGGAACATCCGCATACGCGGCCACGGCTGGACCGGTGGTGGACACCACCAAGTCGTTCTCGGTATCAGCCTGGGTCAGGCTCGACAACAAGGACCGCAATTACACGTTTCTGTCCCAGGCCGGTGACCACGCCAGCGGGTTTCAGCTGTACTACTCCAAGTACTACGACAAATGGATCTTCAATCGGCATGCCAAGGATACCGACGACACGCCGATCGTCCGCTCGATAAGCAAGGACGTAGCGCAGACGGGTGTCTGGACGCAGCTGACCGGCGTGTACGACGCGGCCAAGCAGACGGTATCGCTGTCCCTGAACGGTGAGCTCCAGGAGTCGACGAAATTCACAACTCCGTGGCGGGCTAATGGCGGACTGCAAATCGGTCGACTCTTCTACAAGGGCACCTGGCAGGAATACTTCGCCGGAACAATCGACGACGTCCGCATCTCCGCGGAGACCCCTCTCGTCGATTGCTCGTCTATTCAAACTGTCGGACACCGTGGTGCCCCGAAGATCGCCACGGAGAATACAGTCGCCTCGCTGGAGGTGGCGATTGACCGCGGTGCGGACTGGGTTGAAACTGATGTGCAGTTCACCAAGGACGGCCAACCGGTCATCATGCACGACGAGACCGTGGACAGGATGACCGACGGTCAGGGACGCATTGATCAGCTCACGGCAGCAGAGATATCCAAGCTGACGATGAAGGGCGGAGGACGCGTCCCCACCCTCGAGCAGGTGCTGTCCTCACCCAAAGTCAGGTCCGCCCAGCTTCTCCTGGAAATAAAGGGGCCGCAAACACCCACGGACGTGAATCACGCTCTCAGGCTCGTCTCCGAGGCCGGAATGACCGAACGCACGATGGTCCAGTCCTTCGACGAGACTGTGGTGCAGTACGCGGCTTCGTCACCGTACAAATTCAAGGTCGCCTTGCTCCGGGACAACCTCGATGCCGATCCCGTGGCGACGGCCAGAAAATTCTCTCTCACTGCGTATGCGGTGAGCTTCAAGGGACTCTCGGCCCGGCATTCGGTGGTGGACCAGCTCAAGGCAGCCGGGGTCAAGACGTTCGTCTGGACAGTCGACTATGAAGGTGACTGGCAGGCCGCGACGTCGTGGGGCGTTGACGGAATAATCACCAATCGCCCGGACCAGTACCTGCAATGGAGGAGATCCCACTGCGCCCCAACCGTCACCCCTCGCTGACAGGACACTCCAGCGAGACTTACGGGCGCGTTGACGCCACGTGAGGGGACGGGCCCCTGACACGAATACATTCCGTTCGCTGGGCACGTGAGGGACCAGGACACACGAGGGCGTACCCCGCTTGGTCTGCGGGGTACGCCCGGTCCGGTGTGTGTGGCTAACCGTTGTCGGCCGCCTTGGTGGCCTGGGCCAGCCGGAAGGTTCGCGGCTGGTCGGTGACCTGTTCGGCGATTCCCGATCCGACCAGTTTGACGAGGGCGTTGGCGATGGCGCCTGAGGACTTCTCGATGACGCGGCTGATGCGGGTGGCGGTGAATGCCTCGTCGGGGTGTGCGTGGAGGTGGTCGGTGACCATCTGTCGGAGTGCGCCTGGTGCGAGCCGCCCGTCCTTGGTCGGTGCCGGTTGCGCCGGTGCCCTATGCGCCTCGGCGGCTTCGCTCGACACGGGGGCGTCGTCATCCCCGCACTGCGGGCCGTCTTCCTGGCTGTTGTTGCCGTCGGGCTGCTCGGTGCCCTGGGACGCTTCTACGTGAGGGGTGTCGGCTTCCGGCTCGGTGCTGGGGTCGGTGTTGTCGGCGGCCGGCGTATCGGGGACATCGGGCGGGGTGTCCGTGGGCAGGTCGGTGTCGTCCGTGATGGTGGGGTTGGGGTCGTCGGGGACAGGGGCTGGGGTGGTGCTGGACGTCCTGTCCTCGGACGTTTCCTCATCGCCTTCTACGTCGTTGTTGACGCGTTCCGCGGAATCGGTGGGAGTGCTTTGCGGCTGTGTGTCGGCGGGCTGTGCGTCGTGCTCTGGCGTGTTAGTGGTCTCGGAGGTGGGCGTCGGGGGTACGGGGTGCCAGAGGTCGGGCATGCGGCGGGGGCCGTCGTGGCCGCCGGGGGTTCGGGCGGCGAGGCCGCGCTTCTCCAGGGTGGTTACGGCGCGTCCGGCCGTGGAGTGGCCGATGCCTGCGGCGTGGGCGAGTTCGGCGACGGTGACGGGTTCGGTCTGGCCGATCAGTTCGGTGTAGACAGCGGCGGCTGCGCCGGTCAGGCCCGTGGGCGGTTCCGGGGCGGAGGCGTTGTCTGGCGTGGGTGTGGTGTCGGGGTTGGTGTCGGACATGTTGGGGTCCTCGATTCCGAATGCAGTGTGGGTCGTTGAGGTCCCCGGCCGGGGTGCGGCGCTGCGTTGTCGGGCCGCGGTGTTCGCCGGCGCGTGCGCGGCGCGTTCATCCGGGCGAACGTGGCTGTGACGAGGGCGGGTTCACGCTGGGGAACCCACTGGGCTCGGCGGCCACGACCATGGACGCTCGAACCGTGGGGGATGTCAAGCGAGGGGATTGCCAGAATTGCTGCTGGTCAGGGTGGATGGTGCGGTCGATGGGGCGGAGCTTGGAGAGCGGGGGTGGCGTGTCCCGGTTGGGGCGGTGTGTGGGGGCGGTCCCGGTGTGCGGGTGGTCGGTGATCCGGGCGGTGCCGTGGGCGGGGCGGGTTCATCCGATCGGGGTGGGCGGTCGGTGTGGTGGGTTTGGAGTTGGTTGTGGAGTCGGCGGGCGCGTTTGGAGCCGACGCCGAGTTCGTTGCGTAGCCGCCAGGCGGTGACCGGTTTGCCGGTGGTGGCGCGGGCGGCTTCATCGAGGGCGAGGGCCTGGGGCCATACGTCGGCGTCTGCCGCCCCCGTACCGACCGGTGGGCGGTCGGTGGGCGGGGGCTGGCCGTTGGGTGTGTTGTCGCCGGTCTCGGACCCGGTTGGGTCCCTGTTTGTGCTGGCGGGGGTAGTGACCGTGGTTGGACAGCGGTCGGTTTCGCCGGCCGGAGTGGAGGCGGGCGGCCGGTGGGCGGTCGGCGGTCGGGCGGCCGCGGTGATGGGGGCGGTGGGCGGTCGGAGGGTGTGGGCGGTGGGCGGGTTTGGGGAGGTGAGGTGGTCGAGGAGGTGGGTGATGGTGCGGCGGTAGGCGGCGATGGTTTCGGTGAGGGCGATGAGGAGGAGGGCGGGGGTGAGGTGGAGGAGGACGGCTGCGGGGTCGGCGTGGTGGGGCCAGCCGATCTGGCCGTCGGGCCAGAGGCTTTGCCAGGTGTTCATGAGGGCGGCGGTGGAGCCGGCGCTCCAGCGCAGGGTGGTGGACCAGGCGGGTGGGGTGATGCCCCAGGCGGCCAGGCGTGCGTCGACGTACAAAACGCCGGCGAGCGCGGTGCCGATTATGGGGTCGAGGAGGACGGCGATGGGGAGGGGGACGTCGCGGCTGGTGGCGAATCGGGTGACGTTGACCGTGGTGAAGACCAGCGCCAGGATCCCCACGACGCACAGGACCCGGGTCATCGATCTGAGGAGGCTGATGGCCTCGCGGGCTTCGATCTGCTTCACCGATCTCCCCTACGGGCTGTGGGCCTGGTTGCCCCTTGGAAGGAGGAAGCGGTTGTGCGTGCCGGGCCCTGACGGACGACCGCTCCGGAGTGCGGTGCGTCGATCGCCTGTCCGGCGCCGATGAACAGCGAGACGTGAGCGATGTGGTCCGGGCTGGTCCCGAAGAACAGCAAGTCGCCCGGGGCCAGTTGAGTGTCCTTTGGGACATGGGGGCTGGTGTCGTATTGGGCTTGTGCGACGCGGGGGAGGCGGATGCCTGCGGCTCGGTAGGCGGCTTGGGTGAGGCCGGAGCAGTCGAAGCCGCCGTCAGAGGGTCCGTTGCCACCCCAGACGTAGGGAGTGCCGAGCTGGGCACGGGCGAAGGCAACGGCCTCGGTACCAGCGCCAGTTGGGGTTGGAGCGATGGTCGTGTACCTGCGTGCCGTCGCGAGGACTTGGCTGACGTAGGCGTGGGAGTGGTTGTAGACGAAGATCGCTGTCTGGAGGTTCTTGCCGCCTCGGGCGCCGTTGGCGCACAGCAGGCGTGCTGCGGCATATACGGCGTCGACTGGGTCCCAGGGGGTGGGCGGCGTTCTTCCTCCGGGGGGCACGGGGTGGGCGTACGACTGGAAGGTGGAGGGGAGGAACTGCATCGGTCCGACGGCGCCTGCGGTGGAGATCATGGTGGGGTTGCGGGCGTGGTCGGTCTCGGTCTTGCCGATGGCGGCGAGGACGGTCCAGGACAGGCCGGGGCAGGCGAGGGCGGCGCGCTGGTACAGGGCGAGCATGCGGGACGGGATGTCGTTCAGGGCGTGTGTGCTCGGGGACGTCGGTGCGCTGCTGTCCGCGGGAAGTCCGCCGAGCGCTGCGGCGATGGTGAGGGCGGCGAGGAGTGGCAGGGCCAGGACTGTGCAGCTGATGCCGGTGATCGCCTTTGTGAGCAGGGAGCTCACGATCCGGCCTTGGGAGCGGCGGGCGGTTGTGGGGGTACGAGGAGGGTGAGGGGTGTGTCGACGTCTGTTGGTTCCAGGCCGGAGGCGGGGCTGAGGGTGGGCCAGTGGTCAGTGAGGGTGGCGAGGGTGGTGCGGCGGGCGCCGGGTTGGAGTGGTGCCCACCAGGGGCCCCAGGGTTCGGTGGTGGTGAAGTCGGCGGATGAGGTCGCCACGTTCAGCCCCAAGTCTCTTGCTGTGTTGGCGAGGCGATGTCGCAGGGCTTGGTCGCGGGACTGGGTGCGGGTGTGGATGAGCAGGGCCGGGCGAGTGCTGGTGGCGGTGGTGAAGGCGGCGTAGCCGGTGAGTTTGGCTTCGACGCGGGCGAGGGGTTGGCTGCCGGTGTCGTATTCGAGGAAGAAGGGCAGCAGGCGGTCACCGTCGTGGTAGTGGGCGTAGGCGTCGGGGCGGATGATGTCGCCCCAGCGACGGGCTGCGGAGCGTTCGGAGAGCCAGAGGGCGAGGCAGGCGGCGGGGGTGGTGTGGGTGTGGGCGGCGAGGTGGGTGAGGAGGTCGTTGACGCCGAGGTCGTGGCCGAGGGAGGGGGAGTAGGCGATGCGGCCGGTGTGGGTGGGGCGCCAGCCGACGGCTTCGGAGTCGAGACCGGCCTGGGCGGCGAGGAGGGCGGCTCCGGCGGGGCCGAGGGTGTAGTGCTCGGGGGCGGAGCCGGTCTGGGTCAGGGGGCGGAAGGAGTCCACGACCGCGTGGTGGTGGAGGGCGCGTAGGCGGCGTTGGGCGGAGCGGAGTGAGGTGTAGGCGAGGCGGGTGATCTGGTGGGTGGTCAGCACGCGGTGCTCGTGGAGCATGCGGACCAGCCACAGGTCGCGGGTGGTGAGGCGGCGGGCCAGGGCGGCGATGTCGGTGTGTTGGGTGGGGCGGGTGCGGCTGGTTGCGGCGCGGGCGGTGTAGCGGGAGCCGGGGCCGGAGGCGGGGCGGGGGAGTGCGGGCATGGCGGATCACCGTTGGGTAGGGCGGAGGGACTGGTGGGGTGGTTGGTCAGGGGCGGGTGGCTTGTCGTGGGCCGGTGCGGGAGGCGGAAGCGGTTCGCAGGTCTTTGGCGCGGCCGGGTACCGGGGGTGGCAGGGGGTGGGTGGTGAGGGTGAAGGCGGTGGATTCCGCGCCGTTGGTCAGGAGGTGGGCGGCGGCCTGGTAGGGGCCGAGGTGGGCGAGGTCGTGCGCGGCGAGGGTGGGCAGGGTGTGGCGTTCCAGTGCGTTGGAGTCCTCGGGGGAGGCGTTGAAGAAGACCTTGTTGCGGGCGTTGGCGGAGATGCCTTCGCGCAGGTCGCGGGGGAGCTGGGCGAGGTGCTGGTGGGCCAGGAGCATGGACAGGCGGTAGCCGCGGGCCTCAGCGAGCATGTCCTCCAACGGGTAGGGCAGCACCAGGAAGTTGTGAGCCTCGTCGATGCTGAGAGTGGCGTCGACGCGCTGGCGTTCAGGGGTACGGGCGCGGGCTGAGGCGGCCTGCCAGGTGCCGGCGACGATGAAGGAGCCCAGCAGACGGGCGGTCTCCTCCCCGAGGGCTCCTTTGGGGAGGCGTGCCAGCAGGATGCCGCCGTTGAGGACGTCGGTGAGGTCGAAGGTGGAGGGGCCGGCGGAGATGGCGCGGCGGGCGAAGTCGCGCAGCAGGAAGGCACGCAGCTTGTTCATGACCGGGCCGACCACCGCGGCGCGGGAGGGTTCGGACATCGACTCGTACCAGGCCCAGAAGCCTCGCAGGACCGGGTCTTGGAGGGCGGGGACGATCCGCAGCCGGTAGGCGGACTCGCCCAGTAGACGGGGAACGTCGGCGAGAGTGACCAACTGGCTAGTGCGGTTGCGGTGTTTGAGGAGGGTCAGGCAGGCGGCGCGCATGACGTCGTCGGTGCGGGGTCCCCAGAAGGCGGTGAAGATCCGGCGGAAGATGCCAGTGATGTTGTCCACGACGACGTCGATGTCGGTGCCGTCGAGCACGTTCAGGCACGGGGGCGTGTGGGGATCGTCGGGGTCGATGAGGACGAGGCGGTCGGCGCAGGTGTCGGGCAGGCGGTCCAACAGGTCCGTGACCAGGTCGCCCTTGGGGTCGATGACGATGACGCCGCGGTGATTGCGGACGTCGTCGAGGACGAGGTTGGCGATCAGGGTGGACTTGCCAGAGCCGGTTGCGCCCATGACGTGCAGGTGGTGGCGGGCGTCGGCGACGGCGAGACCTACGCCGCGGCGGGCACCGGTATCGGAGTGGCCCAGGGGTTTGACGCCGTTGCCGGGGGTGGGCTTGGGGATCTGTGGGGGTGGGAGGACGGAGCGGGCGCCGGCTCGTCGTAGGCCGGGGGCGTCGGGGTCGTAGGGGAGGTGGGCGAGGGCGGCGAGCTCGGGCACCGAGAGCAGCGCCGGGCAGGAGGCGGGGAACTGTCGGGCGGTGAGACGTGGTTCGGGGTGACGGAGGCGGGTGCGGGTGAGGTAGTTGCGGTCGGCGTACAGGCCGAAGGCGGAGGCGATGGCATGGGCCCGGCCCCGCGCCACATCCTGTGCCCGGTCGGCCTTCGATGAGCAGGCGGCGGCGTAGGTGAGGGTGCACTGCCACTGGGCGCCGGATTGTTTGGCCACCATCTGACGTACGGCGGTGCCGTGGTCGGGGTCCTGCTTGCCGGTGGCGGCGGGTTGAGCACGGTGGAGGAGGAGCGCGGCCAGGGCGGAAAGGCGGGCTGGGGCGTGGCCGGCCTTGAGCCGCCGTGCCTGGCGGCGGGCACGGCGCAGGGCGCGGCCGGTGGCGGGGCGGGCCAGGATCTGCACGCAGGCCGATTCATGGTCGGCCATGCCGGTGGCGGCCTGGAGCAGGGCGCGTAGAGGGTCGGTGGGGTGATCGGAGCGGAGAGGGAGGACATCGGGGCGGGCTGGCCGCAGGCCCCCGGCCGTGCGGGCGACGGCGTCGTCTGAGTCCGGGAGGAGGGGAGCGGGTGCGGTGACGCGGGTGTGGGCGCCGGGCCAGGCGGCTTCGACGGCGCGGCACACCAGGCCCATCGGGACGGTGCCTGGGACCCAGATGCAGATGCGCAGGCCGCTGTGCGACCAGGTGTATTCGAAGGAGAGGTGGGGCTGGCCAGTGGACAGGCGGCGCCACCACGGGCGCAGCAAACCGGAGAGCTGAGCCCACAGGACCTCGCCGCCCTTGGGCGCGACATGGGGCGGAGCGAGGATCTCCACGCAGCGGGCACCATCGGCAAGACGTTGCTGACGCGAACGCAGCAGACGGCGCCGGGCTGCGCACCCGCATGCTGCGGACACGAAGACGGTGGGGATCAGGAGGGGCGCAGCCGCGGTGCACCAGGCGAGGGTGGCATGGAGCGCGGTGGCGGCGAACATCTCAGGGTGGATGAGGAAGTCCACCAACGGTCCGCCCGGCGGCGCGATGGCTCGCAGCATGGGGCCGGTCACAGCATCCGCCCCTCGTCGCCGTCGCCGCAGGTGCTGTCGTCTGCGCAGCCATCGGCGTAGACGGATCCCTCATCTCTTGGGTGCTGAGCGGTGACGGCGCTGAACAGCTCGCTGGGGTCAGTCGTGATCACGTCGTGTTCGCCCGGAGCGGCGACGCTGATCAGGGCGACCTTGTGGCGGCGGTCCCCGGTAAGCAGCAGCGCCTCGCCTCGGGAGGCAGAGAGGAGGAATTCCCGCTCGCCGTGGCAGAGGTGGAAGTTCTCGCTGATGGTGTCGATGGCCTGTGGGGCCTGGCGGAGCAGGATCTGAGTGGCTGCGTTCGAGACGATGGCCCGGCCCAGCGGTGAGGCGAGGACATCGTCAGCGTCCTGGGTGACGATCGCCAGTCCGGTCCAGCGTTTGCGGGCGGCTTTGGCCATGCGGAACAGGAAGCGGGCGCCGGCCCCCTCACGCATCAGCCGCCATGCCTCGTCCACCACGACCAGATGGCGGCCCGCGCTCGGACGGGAGGTGACTTGCCGCCAGATGGCGTCCAGAGCGAGCAGCATCGCCGGGGCCGTGACCTCTTCCGGCAGGCCGAGGAGCGCGTAGACGACCAGGTGCCCGGAGGTAGCAGCGGTGCTGGGACCGTTGAACAGGTGGGCGTGCGAGCCGGTGGTGTAGGGGACCAGTCGGTCGGCGAGGCCCGTGGCCACCTCGCTGCCGTCCTCGTTCAGGACGGTGGCCAGGTCGGCGAGCGTGGGCGGAGTGCGCTGCCAGGTCCGAGGATCCGCGGTGATCCCTGCATGGGTGTACGTGCCGAGGATCGCTCTGTCCAGCACCGCTTTCTCGGCGGCGGTCAGGTCGGTGCCGAGCAGGACGGTGAGGAAGGTGTGCAGGAACAGCACGCGCCGCGTCAGGGCGTCTTCACTGTCGCGTGCGGATACCGGGAGGTCGAAGGGGTTGAGGCATACACCTTCCGTACCCAGCCGCACCACGTGCCCGCCGACGGCCTCGGCGAGGCGGACGTACTCGTCCTCCGGGTCGATGACCGAGGCGGTGACACCGGTGAACAGCAGCCGCAGCAGTTCGAGTTTGGCCAGGTAGGACTTGCCGGCGCCAGAGCGGGCCAGGATGACGGAGTTGTAGTTGTCCTGCGCGAAGCGGTCCCACATCACGGGGGCACCGGAGACCGCGTTCAGTCCGTACAGCACTCCCGAGGCCACGCCGTCGTCGCCTGTGACAACCGGTAGGTCGGGGCTGGTGAAGGGGAAGCACGTGGCCAGTGCCGCGGTGTCGAAGGTGCGGCGGATCTTGAGGGTGTCGAGGCCGAGCGGGAGGGTGGCCAGCCAGCCGGGGAGTGCCCGGTAGGTCGTGGGCGCGACTGTCATGAGCAGGGACTCGGCGATGGCGCGGACGGCGGCAGCCTGCTCGGCGAGGGTGTCCTCGTTCGGCGCGTGCACGGTCAGGTACAGGGCGAGATGGAAGAGTTTTCCTTCGCCGCGGGCGATGCGGTAGGCGAGTTCCGCGGCGTCCGCAGCGGCGGCTTCCACTTCGGGGTCGTCCAGGCGGCCTTTGTCGAAGCCGGTGCGGCGGCCGGATTCCAGGCGGGCGCGCTGCTTCTTCAGTCCGGCGGCGGCCACCGGGTTGGGGACGGGCTCGATGTGCAGGGCGATGTCGAGATGCCCTGGGAAGTTCATCAGGGGGGCGAGCCAGCCGGGGGTGACCTCCGACGGGTAGCCGGTGACCACAAGCGTGGTGGTCAGGTCGGCGCCGATGGCCAGGGCGCGGGCGTGCACCTCGATGGCCTCGGGACCAGGCGCGTTGAGCAATGCCGCACCGTCGGTGGTGGGGGCTGGGCGGTGACGGCGGCGGAGAAGACGTTGAGTCACGTGAGGTCACCTTCCGATGCGGTCCTGTGCGGGGTGGGTGTGTCGGGGTTGCAGGCCGCGTGCACCAGGCGGGTGCTGGCCGGGCCGTCCTGGGGCGTGACGGTGATCTCGGCCGGTGCCAGGGCGCGGGCGGCCTCGTCAAGGCGCTGGAGCACCCGCCCCGCGCTCGCAGTGCCCATGACGCTGGAGGTGGGGGATTCCTCGCGGGCGACGAGCAGGATCTGCCGGCCGATGAGGTTGCCGCCGGCGGCGAGGTCGGTGAGGAAGTCGGCGTGCGCGTGGGCGGCTGCTTCCAGTGCCGGGTGCGGCAGGGCGGCGGCCCCGTGGTGCAAGGCATCGGCCAGCGGGGTGAGGTCGACGTGGTGGGAACGCACCAGCAACTGTGTCGGTCCGGTGAGGGAGTTGAGCCAGCGGGCGAACGCGGCGGTCAGCCCTTGTTGTTCGGCCGCCGAACGCAGCTCGAAGTTGACCGTGGAACACCTCGCCATGGCCGCGGCTCCCTCGCTGCCCAGGCCGAGCACCCCTTCCGCAGTGATGCCGCCGTGGGGCATGCGCATGGCGGCCGGGGGCGGACCTGCGGCCTTGGCCCAGCGATGCGGCACGATGGCCGGCAGTGGGGGAACGCCTTCGGGGGCGTGTACGCGACGCTTGGGCGTGCGCGTGTGGGTGAGCGCGGCGAGCAGGAAGCGGCCCAGGCCGACGCCTTCCCGGTGGCCGAGCGCGAGCGCTGCCACGGCTCCGGCAATGGGGGCGGCCAGGGCCGCGTAGGCGAGCGGTGCCATGAAGGCGCGTGTTGCCCACCAGCCGCCGTACAGCGTGACGGCCGCGGCGGCGAGGACGGCGGTCTGCCGGGCGGTGAAGGGGCCCAGGAGGCGGTCGGGGCGGGAGATGTCTGCAGGGATACGTGTGGCGTATGGGGTGTTGGTTGGGTCGTCTGGTGCTGCCATGGGACCTACCTCCGGGGTGGTTCGAGGGGCAGCCGCAGCTGCAGGGGGCGCGGCGGCCGTGGGGGTACGTGTGCGGCGGGAGTGCGGAGGGGCAGTGGCCGTGACTGTGGTGCTGCCGAGGGGAAGGCAGGCGGTGGAGTGGCCCGCCGGGTGGGGGAGCCGGGCGTAGGCGTGGTTGTGCATTCGGCATGGATCGGCAGCGACGTCTGTGTTGGTCGGGCCGCCCGGGGTGGGATGCGCTCGGTGGTGACAGGGCAGGCGAGTTGCCGGATCCGACGGGGCGGGCTGGGACGAAGTACGAAACGGGGACCTGTCGGTGTACGGCTGAGAGGGGCGGAGCGTGGGCCGGGACGTAGAGCAGCCTGGACGCCGGAAGTAGTACCTGAGGGAGTCCGTGAGGACGCGTTGGCGATGGCCGTCGCCGGAAGTGCCCCGCCTGCTGCCGGGGCTGTCGGTGCCGGTGCCGACCGGCCACCGGTGGCGGTTCGCGCCTGGGAACGTCCTGAGGAGGAACCACCGCGGGGAAGCAACGTTCGTCGCGAACCACCTCTCCTGCTCCCCGGCCCTGTTGCAGAGGGCCGACCGCCACCGCCGCCCCCACCTGGACCAGGACGTCCCCCGCCACCCGCCGGCCCTCCACGGCCTGGCCCGAGTCCCGCTGCGCCGCCTCCGCCGGGCCGGCGCCGTAGAAGGCTCATGCCGGGCACGTAGTGGTCCATGAGCCGGTACAGCGCCAGGTGCTTGAGCACCCGTACGGCAGAAGGTGCATGGGGGCTGTGGGCGGGGGTGCCGCGCAGGATGACTTGCATGGTCCAGCCGGGGATCTTGAACAGCACCCAGAACAGGCCGAGTCCGGCGAGCAGCGTGCCCAGCTGGTCGGCCTTAGGGATGCCCAGCGTCGAGGCACCTGGAGCGAAGAACAGCCGGAGGGCGAGAACGAACGTGATCGACTGCGCGACCTGAATGACCAGGCACCCGGCCAGGGCCCGCCACCACAGCCGTGCGATCGGATCGGTCAGCGGGTGGGCGTGGCAGGCGAGAGCGAGGGGTCCGCAGACGGCCACCAGTGCCAGTACCGCGGCCCGCACCATGAAGCCGATCATCACCGCCAGCAGCAGCGCGATCATCATGATCGCCAACAGCAGCAGATACAGCTTCAGCCCGGCCACCTTGAACAGGGCGAACGGCAGGACGCGTTCGACCATGCCCTGCCCGGCGTCGGCAAGATCGGTGGCCATGATGGCGTGGGCGAGGGCGTTGGACAGAATGACAGCCTTGCTCATCACGGTCAGCGAGCTGGTCGCCGCGACGATTCCCAACAGCAGCCGGGGGAGAATCTGTTTGAGGGCGTAGCGGGTCTGGACGGTCTCGTAGCCCATGACGGTGATGCCGCCGGCGGTCACGAACAGCACGTAGATCCCGACCGTGATCCCCAGCGTGGCTTTCCACAGGCGTTTGACGTCGGCGTGCTGGGTGACGTCGGGGGTCGCCAGCAGGGTGTCGGCCAGAAACTCGCGGAGCGGTTTCATGACCTGCTCGATCAGCGTGCCCAGGAACGAGGTGATCGCGTTCACGATCATCCCGGGGAAGTCGGGGAGCAGATCCCAGCCCGAGGAGGTGTCCTTGACGCACTCGCGCCCCTCGGCCTCGCACGCCGAAGGCGTAGGCCCCGGCTTCGGCTCAGGGGACGACGGCCGCGAGGGCGGTGCAGGCTGCTGCGAGGGCGGTGAAGGCTTCGGAGACGGACGGCCCGGTGTGGAGGTCGGCCCGGGCACGGGGTCAGGTTTCGGTGAGAGGGAAGGTGGCTTCGGAGCGGTGGCGGTGGGGCCGGGGGCGGGCTGGGGCGGCTCCGGAGCTGCGGGCGCCCGAGCGGCTGCCGCCGCGTAAGCCGTTCTCGGCGCGGCGTTCTGCGGGGACAGTGCTACGGGGGTGAGCACTGCCAGGATGCAGAGAGCGGGCACGGCCCGCGTGAGGCGCCTGGCGCGGTTCACTTTCCTTCACCGCCGCCGACGCCGACGATGTGCTGCAACACGGTGACCAGAGCAGGGGCCAGGACCGCCAGCCCGTACCCGATAGCCGCGGCCTTCAAGGCCCTCTTCGCGGACTCGACTTCACCCGGGTCGCCCCCGGCCATCAGGTATCGCAGGCCGCCGAAGGTCAGAAAGAGCGTGGCGAGTCCGGACAGGATGCCGACGACCCAGTTCCGCAGATTCTTGATCACGGTGGGAATGTCCGCGACCGCCCAGACACGGGGCGAGTTCGCCAACAGCACCAGCGCAGCGCCCGCCGTGACGAAGGCGAACCGGGTCACCCAGCGGCCCTTCGTGCGGCTTGGCCTCCGGTATGGCCGGCGAAATCTTGCGAGCATGGCGGACGCCCTCCAGCAGACACAACACGGCACGGGAAAAGCGGATCGTCGAAGTGCGACGCGACCAGGCGCGACCAGGCGCATCGCAGGGGGTTCGTGCGGTGTGGGGTGAACACGGAACCTGTCCCGGGGCCGTCCTCCTTGAGGCGGTGGGAGCAGGGGCTCGGGTGTCAGCACGAGACGGTGCGTTCACCCCACACGGCAACGACCTGGCAGCAGCCCCGGAAGGGGGCCTGTGCCGGGGACCGTCACCGCCGGGTGCGTGGTGCGCATCCGGTTTGCGACGTTCACTGGTAATAGGGACTTGTGACCCCGAAAACTGACATCGCTGGCCGAAAGTCCCCCAGATGCCTCAGGGTTACTGCCCACGCATCTGGTGGCGCAGATAGGAAGCCAGCTGCTGCTCGGCAGCAGCACGGTGGCGATAGAGCTGACGCACGCTCACACCCCGCTCATCCGCCAGACGCTGCATCGGCTCACCGTCCAGCCGCGTACGGGCAATCAGCTGCGCCTCCGCGACACCCACAGCACCGGCGCTGACCGCACGCACCAACACCGCGTACTCGTCCTCCGCCTCACCACTCCCAACCTCCGGGGAGGCGGCCCGACAGGCGGTCCGCGCCGTCGACTGGGTGAGACGGCCGAGGTGAACAGCTTGGTGCGTCTCCTGCTCGATGCGGCGCCGAGCGGCATACACCAGCCGGTTCACCGCCCGGTCGGCCGCCGCGAACAGCTCCCGGGCAACGTCCGCGGTGCCCGCATCCACGGTGGACACGGCAGAGGTGACGGCGGCCAGGGCCTCCTGCTCGACCTCGGCACGCTCCACGTGGGCGGGACAGGCCAGGCGAGCCAGCATCCGGCGCAGCACCGGAACCGTCATCCCCACGGCCACGAGGTCCCACGGATCGCCCAGACGCTGAGCCCGTCGCACCACCTCACACCAGGTCAGCTGACGCAGCGTCGGCGAAGTGGCGGCGTGGGCAAGGCGGGTGCGGATCTGGTCAACGGGAAGCACAGGCTGCTCCGGCTCCTCACACACCAGATGAGCCGGCAGCGTGAGCGGCTGGGCCGCAGTGGCAAGCGCGAGGAAGGACTCCTCCAACGCCCGCAGAGGTGAGCGGCCTGCTGAACGCGTACAGGTAGTGCGTCGGACGGTGGGGCGGGAGGTGTGGTGGGGGTGCATGTGCGGCTCCTTGCGGGAGTGGCGATCACTGTCGCCGCAAGCCCTCTCACCCCTCCGCGCCACTCACGGTCCTCCCGCGCACCAGCACCGGGCGATTGCCGAGCCACTGGCCCGGCATGTGCGATGGCCCGCCGCTGGACCACCCCACATGACCAGCACCATCCCGGTGCCCCATCGCCCGACAATCGAACACAAAGAATTTTCGGGCTGTGCTGGCGGAGGCCACCGCCTCGGCCAGGACTGGCTCGGCAGTGGCTCGCAGGTGGCCCGCCACTGGTTCATATGTCCGGTGGCAGCGGCTGTGCCATACGTGCTTCGCTCATCTTCTCCGCGCTGGCGACCCGTGTCGGCTTTCTGTCACTCCGGCCAGCGCCATGTCTGTTCGGGGAAGCCGTCGACGATGGTGGTGAGTGTGTCGACCATGGCCAGGAGGTCCTCGTAGGTCTTGCGTCCGTACGTCCACCCGATCATGCGGTTTCCCTCGATGCGCCAGCCCAGCCGGGCGTCGTGCATGAGTCGCTCCATGGCGTGCGTGTTGATGAGGGCGGCGAAATCGTGCTCCATCGAGTAGTGCCGGACCAGGTGGGTGCCGAGGTTCGGCAAGTACGTGTAGCTATTCGACGAGTGCGGAAGTGCCCGGCGCTTCCCATCATTGGTATCCCACAACAGCAGGCGGCTGGTGAAGCCAGTGGCCGGGAGAGCGCGGGGCAGGGGGAGCACGGCCACGGAGTACGTCCGCGAGGCCGCTGCCCCACTTCCTGTTAGGCGCCCCCATGCCAGGAGGTGGAACATGCTTACCTCCCGGCCGTTCACGCCGCCCCGCAGGTGGTCGCGAATGGCGAGGCCACCCGGCCCGAGGCTGAACGGGTAGCCGCCATGCTCGAACGTGGCGAGGTACTCCTGATCCTTTGCGTGGTAGCACCAGGCCGGGTCATTGCGGAAGCGTTTGATGCTCTTGCGTACCTCGAACACGGTGGTTCAGCTGTCCAGTTCAGAGTTGGCGGCGTTGCCGGCGCCGTAGAGAATGCCGTCGACGGGGACCTCCTGCCAGGCGGGGAACGACTCGCGACTGGTGGCACGGCGTTCGCCATCGCCGACGTTGACCTTTTCACCCAGGTGGTTCGCGCCGCCGGCAGCGGCTCCGGCGCCGCCGCTGAACGCCGCATCCCACAGGATGTCCTTGTGCTGCCCCTGGGCGATGTCCACTCCGTCCGCTGCGGCCTGCCCGCCCGCACTGCCCAGCCCGCCCATGGCGATCTTGCCGGGCAACTGGTCGTCGTCCAGAGCTGCGGCGAGTTTCTTGCCCGGTGCCCACGCTTGCCCATGCTCGCCGGCGGCTTGCGCCCAGCGGCCTACCTTTGGCGCCAGCTGCCTCCCGGCTGTGGAGATTCCTGTGCCCGCGACCGCGGACACGGCGGCGTCCTGGAGGTCCTGGCCCCACGTGACCTTCTGCCCGGTGGCCCACTGCCCGCCGACATTGCCGATGAAGTTGGCGTCCATGCTCTTGCCGAACTCGAAGCCGAACTTCAGCAGCTTGCTGCTGTTCATCGCCGTCCTGATCTTCTCCATCACCTCGGCAACCTTGATCAGGAGTTGCCCGAGTCGGGTGACCTCGCCCGCCGCCTCGGCGACTTCCGCGGCTGCCGCTCCGGCCGCGACAGCGTCGGAGAAGCCGCCGGTCAGTACCGTCAGGCCGATGCCGATCGCCACCGTCGCGGCGATCTCTTCGGCCACCCGGTGGACCTCGTCGTTGGCCTTCTTGATGGCATCCGCGGTGTGTTCCAGTTGCTGGGCGACGGTTTCGAAGTGCGGCAGCGCCTTCTCCACCTGGCCCTTGGTGTGGTTCCAGTGGGCGTGGAAGGCGTCGGCGGCGGCACCGGTCCAGTTGTCGCCGAGCCGGGACCTCATGGTCCTGGGTCTCGATCGTGCTCTTCAGATCGTGGGCCATGCCCCGCCACGCCTCGGCACAGGCCTGTAGCACCGACGGGTCCCCGCCGGGGTTGAACAGGTCGAAGCTCTTCTCGATCTGCGGCTGCTGCTCCTGCTGCTGACCGGCCATGTCACTTCCCCCCGAACTGCTGCGCCTGCGCGGCATCGGATGCCTGGTACGTGGCGACGGTGCGCTGCAGACCCTCGGCGTAGTGCTGCAGTCCGGTGCGTAACTGCTGCAGGGCGGTCACGGTGTGGCGGGTCATTTCCACGTACTGGGAGAGGGTCTCGGTGGACTCGGACATCACGCCGAAGGCGTCGTTCACGTTCTCCGCGCGTGAGGCGAAGGCGCTGATGCGGTTATCGAGGTGGTCGGCGGAGGCAGTGAAGTCCTTGCCGAGAGCCGTGACCGGCTCGGGGTGGATCGAAAAGTGCTCGTGCGCCATCGCTGTCCCCGTGGAGATGTCGTGTGTGATCGGTATGCCCAGGGAGCGTAGGCAGACAGGCATCGCTGATCGGATGCGTAAGGCATGGATTTCACGGGCCCCTAACGCGATCCAGACGTTCCCGGACAAGCTCCTGGTGCAGCCCGGGCTGGCTCACACAGAGCGAGCACAATCATCGGTGCCAGCAATCGTGGCCTGGTTCCGACGACCGTGAGCACCACTCCGGTGGCCCATCGCCCTGAATCGAAAACGAAGAATTTTCGGGCTCTGCTCCCGGAGATCACGGCCCCGCCCAGCACTGGCTCGCAGGTGGCTCGCCACTGGCTCGACCGGCCACTGACCTGTGCGAAGCCGACCAGCCGTTCAAGCCGAGCCTCAGTCGACGCATTGGGCCGGTGGTCGCTCGATGGATTCGAACACCCCAGCGGTGATGACAATTCCGGGCCGTCGTTTCCCTATCACTTACGTCAGCACCAGACGGCTTGGAACCCGTTCCCGGGCGCCACCCGCCGATGTCCACAAACCGCCGCCGCGCCGAAAGCGCTGTACGCCGCCGCACTCCCCGCCCGCTGCCGACCACCCTCTGGCTCCCCGCCCCCGACCAGCCCGACGCCGTCCCAGCCCCCGGCACCGTGCTGCCGCCCTGGGCGATCGAGAAGATCCGCACCGAGTTCACCAACCGCCCCGGCCAAGCCCCCGCGCCGCTGCTGAAGCTCTCCGTCCCGGACGCCGAGCCGGGCATGGACGCCCGCACCCCCGTCATCACCTACACCGACGGCTCGCCCAGTCGGCTGTCGATGCTGCTCGCCGAACTCCACCCCAACGCTCTGCCCGCCCCCACCGACGGCCTCCCCGGGACCGTCGGCGAGATGCCCAGGGCCATGGACGAGGGCTGGGCCGGCTTCTTCCACCGTGCCCACCGGCTCCTGCCCGCCGACGGGCTGCTGTTGCTGGCCACCCGCCAGCGCCGCGACGACGACGCCGGCCTGACCGACCCGCTCGGCTCCCTCATCGCCTGCGCCCGCACCGCCGGCTTCCGCTACCTCCAGCACGTCATCGTCGCGCACGCCCACCCCGCCGCGGATCACCTCGTCCCCGACCCGCCTGCCGACGCCGACCCAGGCGTCCTCCACAGCGACCTTGTCGCCCTGACAGCGATCCACGCCTGATGAGCAGCGAGGAGTTCCCAGTGCCCCGTTACGACTCGGTGTGGAACACCGCCCCCACCTCTGCCCCCGCCCAGCGCAAGGGCCGCTACGTCCCCGGCTCGGCGGCCCACCCCGCCAAGATGCACCCCGGCATCGCCGCCCACGCCATCGCCACCTACACCCGCCCCGGCGACCTCGTCCTCGACCCCATGTGCGGCATCGGCACCACCCTCGTCGAAGCCCTCCACCTCGGCCGCAACGCCCTCGGTGTCGAGTACGAACCCCAGTGGGCCACCCTCGCCTCCCTCAACGCACGCGCCGCCGCACAAACAAGCGGCACCGGGACCGGAATCGTCCGCTGCGGAGATGCCCGACGGCTCACCGACCTCGCCCCCGCCGACGCCCGCGGTGAGGTGGCTCTCGTAGTCACCTCACCTCCGTACGGACCCAGCGTCCATGGACAGGTCCGTTCCACTCGCGAGACCGGCGAACGCGGCGTCGTCAAGAAGGACTTCCGCTACAGCCAGGACCCCACCAACCTCGCCCATGTCTCCACCGACCGGCTCCTGGTCGCCTTCACCGAAATCCTCGCGCGGTGCTGCCAGATGCTCCGTCCCGGCGGCACCGCCGTCGTGACCACCCGCCCCTGGCGCGAACGCGGCGAATTGATCGATCTCCCCTCCGCCGTCCTCGCCGCCGGCAAAGCCGCAGGACTCCTCCCCACCGAACGCTGCGTCGCCATGCTCGCCGGCATCCGCAACAGCCGCTTGGTCACCCGCCCGTCGTTCTTCCAGATGAAGAACGTCCGCGATGCCCGCCGACAGGGCATCCCCCTGTCCGTGGTCCAGCACGAAGACGTGCTCGTCTTCACCAAGCCAGGGAAGGCCCGGAGTTCATACGAACCGAAGGATGGTTGGGGCGAACCCGAGGGTTCAATGCACTCAGCCCCACGGGCCTCCTTCCGCTCCCGCACCTGCGGGCGGAGGGACCACCACGGTGGCCACTGACGTTCCTCTCGGGAGTCTTTCCGTGGGATCGGCGGCCTGGACCTTGGTGTCCAGGCCGCCCTGGGCAGACACATCGGATGCCGGGGCCTTGCAGTCGCCGGCCCCGCTCCGGACTCGCCGCTGGCACCTGCTGCAGCCCTCGGCATCCCCGCACCACCACCCGCGGCGGTACGACGTGCGAGCCGGAGCCGCCCGGTGAACACCCCGCCCTTCCCCCACGTCAACACAGAAGATCGCGGCCTTGACGACCGGTCCGAGACGGAGCGTCCATGGTCGTCGGCCACCGGCAAACGACCGACCACCAGGGGCGTTCCGCCAGAACGGCGCCCGCGGGAGCGGCCGTTGCAGGTGACCGTGCAGTACGTCGCGATCGACGGCGACGACGGCGAGGCCCTCCAGCAGCGCCAGATCACCGCGATCCGCCGGGCCCTGGCCTGGCTCGCTTCCCATCCGGAGAGCGATGACGACACAGCTGACAAAGCCACCGAATAACGGTGGTCTCACGGCAGCCGATTGACAGAAAGGTACGCGTTGGAATGTCCACGGACAGGGCTCCGATCCTCGCCTTCACTCCCTCCCCACCCGGCATGCCGTGGTCACCGATCGAACCGGACCGGCCGGCACCGCAGACCACGGTGCCGGTCGCCTGGCTGGGCCGCACCTCCACCGAGGACGCCCAGGATCCGACGCTCTCCCTGCCCCGCCAGCTCCGTAACGCCCGCGCGGCCCTCCCACCCGGCTGGGTGATCGTCGCCCACTTCTACGACGTCGAATCCGGCCGCAAAGACATCGCCATGCGCGGACACAGCCGCGCCCACGAAAGCTTCAACATCCCGATCCCCAGAGACGGGGGCATCTCCGACCTCCTCGCAGAAGCCAAGAACCCCGACCGGCGCTTCGCCGCCGTCATCTGCGAGTCGATCGAACGCGTCGCCCGCCGCACCTACTTCGGCACGAAGATCGAGTACGAGCTGGAGCAGACCGGCGTCGCGCTGTGTGCCGCGGATGAACCGATCCTCACCGACAGCCGCGCCAAACGCGCCACACCGACGCTCACCCGCCGCGTCAAGCAGGCCGTCTCCGAGTGGTACGTCCTGCAGATGCTGGAGCTGTCCTGGGACGGCTTCATCCAGCACATCGAGCAGGGCTGGAACATCGGCAAACCGCCCTACGGCTACCTCGCCGAGCGTGTCCCGCACCCCGTGCCCGCCAAGCGTGAACAAGGGCTCACCAAACACCGCCTCATCCCCGACCCGCAGCGCGCGCACGTCGTCACCGAGATCTTCCGGATGCGTGTTCTGCGGAAACTCGGCTACGCCCGCATCGCCGCCGAGCTGAACACCGACCTGCACAAGTATCCGCCGCCCCGGCCCAATCGAGCCGATACCACCAAGCACCGCTGGACCGCTTCCGCGGTCCGCTCCATCCTGGAAAACCCCAAGTACACCGGCTACCAGGTCTGGAACCGCAAGGCCCGCAAGAAACGCGGCAACCGCGCCAACCCCGTCAGCGAATGGATCTGGTCACCCAGACCCACCCACGAACCCCTCGTCACCCGACAACTCTTCGCTGCCGCCTGGCCCGGCGCCTCCGCCCACCCCGGCGTCAAGAAGGAACGAGCGGCCCGCGCCGCCGCGGCCTCCGCGGACCGCTCGTACGTCCTACGCTCCTATCTTTTCTGCACGCTCTGCGAACACCGGATGTACGGCAAGGCCAGCAAGGGGCGTTCCTACTACGCCTGCCAGCCCAAGAAGGACCAGCACCAGGACGCCGACTGGTACGCCGCCCACCCCAAGGCCGTGTGGATCAGCGAGCGAGCCATGCTCGAAGCCATCCACACCTTCTTCGAAGACCGCATCTTCGGCCCCCAGCGCCGCCCACTCCTCGAAGCGGCCATGACCACAACAGCGACAGCCACCGGCCCCGACCGGTCAAACGACATCCAGCGCCTCCAGAACGAGGCGGACAGCCTCGCCCGCCGCAAGGAGCTCCTCCTCGACCAGCTTGCGAGCCCGGACGAGGGTGACGGCGATCCCGAAACTGCCGCCGAATTCCGCAGAGGCATCCGGAAACGCTTCGACGCACTGGAGCACGAGCGCCGGGAGACCCTTGCCCGACTGGAGACTTTCCGCGCGGAAGCGGCGCCGGAAGGGCCGGGCGACCTCGATCTCCTCGAAGTGATCCCGCAGCTCGGCTTCCGGTTCGCCAAGCTCCCGGACGCGCTGCAACGCGAGATCTTCGACGCTTTCCGGCTCCGCGTCCGCTACGACGGCCGTGACCGCAGCGTCCAGCTGGAAGCCACGATTCTGGCGGCCATCGCCCCCGATCTCGCCGAAATCGGTGAACGGGCGGCGATCGCCGCCCGGGCTGTTGACCAGCCCATAAGGGAGCGCCCCCGGCAGGACTCGAACCTGCGGCCAAGCGCTTAGAAGGCGCCTGCTCTATCCACTGAGCTACGGGGGCCGGTGGTGGGTGTGGATCACGGACCGCGGACCAGGATAGAGGCCCGGGTGCCTCGTCCCGGTTGCTTCACCTCCGTGGCACGTTGTGGAGGTTCGGTGAAGCGATCCCGATAATCGCAGGCAGGTACGAATCCTGCACGGCTTTTGGCGCCTCGTGCGGCGGGTGTTGTGCACTCGTTATGCCTGAGTCTTGAATGTTACGAAAATACCAAATGCCACCTTTGTTGTTCCGTGGGAGTCCGCGCCGCGCACACAAGGGTCTATACGCTTCAAAAACCTAACGAAATTGGGCATTCTTCACATGTGGTGACCTTGGATGTAGGACCCCGGCTGATCGACGCACTGTCCGCACTGCGTGACCGCGTCGATGCCGCGCGATTTCCCCTGCCGCTCGGGGGCGCCGCCCGCGCCCGGCGGGACCGGGCCGAACTGCTCTCCCAGCTCGACGACTATGTGATGCCCCGCCTGCGCGCCCCTAAGGCCCCTCTTCTCGCGGTCGTCGGCGGCTCCACCGGGGCGGGCAAGTCCACCCTGGTCAATTCGTTGGTGGGGCGGCGGGTCTCCGAGGCGGGGGTGCTGCGGCCCACGACGCGTACGCCGGTGCTGGTGTGCCACCCCGACGACCACCTCTGGTTCGCCGGGCAGCGGGTGTTGCCCGGTCTCAGCCGGGTGTGGGTGCCCGAACAGGACGGCGGCGACGACGGCGAGCGGGACGACGGCGGGGAGAACGGGCACGGCGGGGGGCGCGGCCCGGCGGCGGACGAGTCCGGGGCGCCGACCGTGCGGATCGAGACGGACCCCGCGCTGCCCAGCGGGCTGGCACTGCTCGACGCCCCCGACGTCGACTCCTTGGTGGCCGGCAACCGCGAACTGGCCGCCGAGCTGATCTGCGCGGCCGACGTCTGGGTACTGGTCACCACCGCCGCCCGGTACGCGGACGCGGTGCCCTGGCATCTGCTGCGCACCGCCAAGGAGTACGACGTCACGCTGGTCACCGTCCTGGACCGGGTACCGCACCCGATCGCCGCCGAGATCTCGGGGCGGTACGCGGAGCTCCTGCACCGGGCCGGGCTCGGCCACGTACCCCGTTTCACCATCCCCGAACTGCCCGAGTCCGCCGGCGGAGGCCGCGGACTGCTGCCCGCCACCGCCGTCGCCGGCCTGCGCGAGTGGCTCGAACGGCACGCCCAGGACCCCGCCGCCCGTAGCGCCGCCGCGGACCGGACCGCCACCGGCGTGATCGCCTCGCTCCGCAGCCGGATGCCCTCGCTGGCCGGCGCCGCCGCCGCACAGCACGCCGCGGCGCTGCGGCTGGCCGGCCGGGTCGAGGAGGCGTACGAGGAGGCCGCGGCGCGGGTGCGGCGCGAGGTCGCGGCCGGGGAGGTCCTGGCCGGCGACGCCCGCGCCCACTGGCACGCGCACGGCCTCGGCGGCCGCCCCGACGAACTGCTGGACGCGCTCACCTGCGGGCTCACCGCGCTGCTGGCCTGTGCCGTCGAGGAGGCGGACGAGCGGGCCGCGGGCGCCTGGCGGCGGGACCCCGCGGCGGCCGAGATGGCGGCGAACGCGGCGGACGGGGCCGCGGGCGCCGCCGGCCGGATCGGCGTGATCGTCCGGCGCTGGCGGCGCTGCCTGGAGGAACTCGCCGAGGAGGAGGCCCGGGAGACGCGCGGCGGCCAGGCCGGTGAACGGGCCGACCCGGTGAACGTGGAGGAACCGGCGGCCCTGCTGGCCACCGCACTGCTCGGCGGGCGCCGGGCCCGTACGGCCGGGGAGAACCTCGCCGACCTGTTGGGGGCGCAGAGTGCGCTGCGGCTGTGCGACCAGGGAACCCGGCTGCTGACCAGGTACCTGCAGTACGCCCTGGACGGTGAACGGGAGCGCCGGCTGGCCCCGTTGGACCGGCTGACGGTGCCGCCGGACCAGCAGGCGGAACTGATCGCCGCGCTGTCCGTGGTGCAGCGGGAGCAGCGCCGGCGACGGCCGGTGACGGAGTGGGAGACGGAACGGGCGCGCGGGCGCGCGGCGGCGGATCGGTGTGGGAGAGAGGCAGTGACCGGGTGACGGAGTCCGAGCGGCGACGGGCGGAGACGGGGACCGACGAGGGCGGGGAGGGGGTGGTGACCTGGGCCGACGGGGCCTGGGACGACGGGGTGATCGCGCGGCGGGCGCGCAGCGAGGAGCGGATGGACGGCAACGACCCGCGGGAGGACGGCGGATGGGGGAACGGTGATCGGGAGAACGGTGGAGGGGACAGCGGTGGACGGGAGAGCGGGGGGCGGGAGGACGGGGCGCCGGCGGCAGCGGAGGTCGACGAGGTGGACGCCGTGCTGATGGCCATGGCCATGGCCAACGCCGAGGCCGGTGCGTCTGCCGGCGCGTCTGCCGGCGCGGAGGGTGCGGGCGCTGAGAGGGATGGCGTTGCGGGTGGCGGGGGTGGGGCTGGTGCGAGCGGCGGGGCTGTCCGTGGGCGAGTGGTCCGTGGGGCAGGTGGGGGAGCGGTTGCCTGGGCGGGACGGGGCAGCGGTACCGGGACCGGGAACGGAGTCGGCGACGGCCCCGGAGTCGGCCCCGGAGGCGGAACCGGAGTCGGCCGCGGGGACGGAGCCGGGGCCGTCGCGGGCGTCGAGGACGAGATCGTGGGGTGCGGGCCCGGATACAAGTGGGTGCCCGGTGAGGCGCGGCGGGCCGCGGAGGTGGGGCTGCGTCCCCGGTTGGAGGCGTTGCGGGAGCTGATCGCGCTGTCCCGGAGCCGGCTGGACGGGACGGCGCTGGACGAGGCCGGGCGGGTGCTGGAGGCGGCCGACGAGCGGTACCGGCTGTCCGGGGAGCACACCGTCGTCGCCCTGGCGGGCGCGACCGGCAGCGGCAAGTCCTCGCTGTTCAACGCCCTTGCCGGGGCGCCCCGTTCGGAGGCCGGGGCGCGCCGCCCCACGACCGCCGAACCGGTGGCCTGCGTCTGGTCGGGCGGCCGGCCGGGCGCGGAGGGCCTGCTGCGCCGCCTCGGGGTCCCGGTGCACCGCCGCCACACCCCCGCGCAGGGCAGCCCCGAACTGGCCGGGCTGGTCCTGCTCGACCTGCCCGACCACGACTCGTCGGCCATCGGGAACCGCGAACAGGTCGACCGGCTGCTGAAGCTGGTGGACGCGGTCGTCTGGGTGGTCGACCCGGAGAAGTACGCGGACGCGGTGCTCCACGAGCGCTATCTGCGGCCGCTGGCGGGCTACGCCGAGGTCACCTTCGTGGTGCTCAACCAGGTGGACCGGCTGCCCGGTGACGCCGCCGACCAGGTGGTGGACGACCTGCGCCGGCTGCTGGACGAGGACGGGCTGGCGCTGGGCGAGCACGGGGAACCGGGGGCGACGGTCCTGGCGCTCTCCGCGGCGACCGGCGAGGGGGTGGCGGAACTGCGGGAGACGCTGGGCCAGTTCGTCGCGGAACGGGGCGCGGCGGACCGCAGACTGACGGCGGACGTGGACACCGCGGCGGAGCGCCTGCGGACGGCGTATGTCGCCGACAGGCGGGTGGGCCTGACCGAACGGGCCCGGGAGGAGTTCGACGACCGGCTTGCCGAGGCGGTCGGGGCGGTGGCCATCGGGCGGGCCGCGGAACGGGACTGGCTGCGCCTCGCCGCGCGGGCGTGCGGCTCGCCGTGGTCGCGGCTGCGGTCCCGGCGGAAGGCCCGCCGGACGCGGCGGCGGGGTACGACGGCGATGACCGGCGGAGACGGCCTCGGGGCGGGGGCGGTGCGGATCGCCGCACCGCGGACGGGAGCCGGAGCCGGGCCCGCGGACGCCGGACCGGCCGGATCCGAATCCACCCGTTCCGAATCCACCCGTTCCGGACGTACTCGTTCCGGACGTACTCGTTCCGGACGTACTCGTTCCGGACGTACTCGTTCCGGGCGTGGTCGTTCTGGGCGTGTTCGTTCCGGGGACGAGGCCGCCGGGGCCGTGCCCGTACGCTCGGTGGCCGCCGGGTCCGTGCGGGGCGAGGACGGGCGGGCGGCCGCGCGGCCGGTGGTGGAGCAGGCGGTCCGGACCGTGGCGGGCGAGGCCGCGCTGGGGCTGCCGATGCCCTGGGCGCAGGCGGTGCGGGAGGCGGCGGGGCGGGGCGCCGAGGGGCTGCCGGAGGCGCTGGACGCGGTGGCGGCCGAGGCCGAGGCGGCGCTGCGGCGCGGGCCGGACGCGAGACCGCGGTGGTGGACGGTGGCGGCCGCGGTGCAGGGGCTGCTGTTCGTCCTTCAGGTGGTCGGCGTGTTGTGGCTGCTGGGCGCCGTGACGGGAGTGACGGATGCGGCGGAGTGGCTGTCCGGGGTGCTGCCGGCGGTCGTGGGCTCGGTGGGCGGCCCGGTGCTGACCTGGTTGTGCGGGATGGTGGCCCGCGGCCCGGCCCGGCGGTACGGGCAGGAGGCCGAGCGAGGGCTGCGGGGAGCGGCGGCCGGGTGCGGCCGGGCGCGGGTGCTGGAGCCGGTGGCCGCCGAACTGCTGCGGTACCGCGAGGTGCGGGAGCGGTACGCGGTGGCGTCGGGCGTGTGAGCCGGGAGGCGAGGGGACGGGAAGCGAGGGGACGGGCGGCGGACGGAACGCCGTCCGTCCCCTCGTCCGGGTGACGGAGTTTTCCACAGGCGGCCGTTCGTCCACAGCCCGCCGCGGCCGGCGCCCGTGTCCGTGCACGATGGGTTCTGCGAAGCACGGCGCGCAAGGGCCCGGCGCAATGCCGTGCAAAGCGATCGACCTGAATCAATCGACCTGGATCAACGACCGTGCATGGCAAGGAGGTTGACTCCACGAAAGCCCGGCTAAGAGGACACGGACGCGGGTGCGGATGCGGATACGGATATGGATGACGTGCGGGGAAGTCTCGCGAGCGGAAGCCGCGCACAGGAAGTCACGCACCGAAGTCGCTTACTGACATAGAAGCACCGAAGAAGAAGCAGGGCCGGAGTGCCGGAACACAGGGCCGGCGCGCCGGAATACCGAAGCGCGGAAGGCGAAGTGCCGAAGAGGCGAAGCGCCCTGGAAGGCGTGAACGTGGCGACGTGCTGAAGCGACGCACTGAAGCGACGTCATAAAAGAGGGAGCGGGGGAGTCATTCATGAACGACACGATGGTGACGCTGGTGGGGAACGTGGCCACGGCGGTGGAGCACCGGGAGACCGCGGCAGGGGTATCGGTGGCGCGGTTCCGTATGGCGGCGACCTCGCGGCGGTGGGACAGGGCGCGGGAGTGCTGGACGGACGGGGAGACGAGTTTCTACACCGTGCGGTCCTGGCGGGCGCTCGCGGACAACGTTGCGGCCTCGGTGGCGGTCGGGGAACCCCTGGTCGTCCAGGGGAGGTTGCGCGTGCGGGAGGGGGAGCAGCCGCCGGAGAAGGGCGGTCAGCGCTGGTTCTCGGCGGAGGTCGACGCCCTTGCGATCGGCCACGATCTCGCGCGCGGCACCTCGGCATTCCGCCGGGTGACGAAGGCGCGGAAAGCGGGGGAGGGGAGTCGGTCGGCGGGGGAAGTGGGCGGGGAACCGCGGACGTTGAAGGAAGTTGAATCAGGTACGAACGTGGTATTGGCGGGCGGGCCGGAACGGCCGGCGGGTGTTCCGGCGGGGAGTGCGGCCCCGACCGGCAATTCGCCCCAGAAGGTATCTGTGCCCTGAAAACGTCCAGAGATTTGTCGATAATGTCGGTACACCCTGCGCGTATTCGGTAACGATTGCGATTCGGATCGCTTATGGGGCGCCATTACCGGGGACCCTGATGCGCTCGCTCCATAAGATCCGACGAGTACTCACGGGGGCTGACCAGGCTGACCAGTTCGGCCGTTGAGTTCTTGGGATCTTTCCGGCGAGGCGACCTCTCCAGCCGACCGCCTCGCCCAGAGGGGAAATCATGCTTTCGATGAAGGGGCGGGGCGCAGCCCGCCTTGCCGCCGCGGTCGTGGCCTCCGGCCTCATCGCGGCGGGCACGATAGCCACCGCGGGTACCGCCGTGGCGGACGACCCGGCCGCATCGCACGGGGGCGCCACCGCGACCCTCGGCGGTCTGAAGACCTTCGACCAGGCCGTGGTGCACGGTAACGGAGGGGACCAGCGCGTCGGCGCCGGCCTCTTCGAGATGTCGGTGGACAACGGCGGCACGCTCCAGACGTACTGCATCGACATCCACAACCCGACGCAGCAGCAGGCCCGCTACCAGGAAGTGCCCTGGAGCGCCTCGTCGCTGCACGACAACGCGGACGCCGGCAAGATCCGCTGGATCCTGCAGAACTCCTACCCGCAGGTGAACGACCTGGCCGCGCTCTCCGCGAAGGCGGGTGCCGGGCAGCTGAGCGAGAAGACCGCCGCGGCCGGCACCCAGGTCGCGATCTGGCGCTTCTCCGACCACGTCAAGGTGGACGCGGTCGACCCGGCCGCCGAGAAGCTCGCCGACTACCTCGAGAAGAACGCGCAGAGCGTCTCCGAGCCCAAGGCGTCGCTGACCCTCGACCCGCCCGCGGTCTCCGGCAAGTCCGGCGGCAAGGTCGGCCCGGTCACCGTGCACACCAACGCCGACAGCGTCACCGTCTCCCCGGCGGCGGACGCGCCGGCCGGCGTGAAGATCGTGGGCAAGGACGGCAAGCCGGTCACCAGCGCCCACGACGGCAGCCAGCTGTTCTTCGACGTCCCCAAGGGGGCCGCCGACGGCACCACCTCGCTGACCGTGCAGGCCGCGACCAAGGTCCCGGTCGGCCGCGCGTTCACCGGCATCGGCGTGCACGCCAGGAGCCAGACCCAGATCCTGGCCGGCTCCAGCGAGTCCACGGTCTCCGCGGCCGCCACGGCCTCCTGGAAGAAGCAGGGCGCGATCCCGGCGATCACCGCGGAGAAGAACTGCGCCAAGGGCGGCGTGGACGTCACCGCGAGCAACAAGGGCGATGAGGCGTTCCGCTTCCAGCTGTCCGGCAAGGACTACGAGGTCGCGCCGGGCACGTCCAAGACCGTGACCGTCCCGGTCGGCGAGGACCAGCCGTACCAGATCACGATCACCGGTGCCGGTGGCTTCAAGAAGACCTTCTCCGGCGTCCTGGACTGCAAGACCACCGGCAACGGCGGCCAGCCCTCGCCGCACCCGAGCCCGGCCTCGGCCGGCGGCACCACCGGTGGCAGCAGCACCGGCGGTCACGGCACCGACCTCGCCGAGACCGGTTCCAGCAACGCCACCCCGGTGATCGCGGGCATCGCGGTCGTCCTCGTCCTGGTCGGCGGCGGCGCGGTGTTCTTCCTGCGCAAGAAGAAGACCGGGCAGTCCGCCTGAGCAGGCGGTCCTCGTGACCGCCGGTGAGCGTGCCGTCGGCACGCCGTGAGCGGACGGTGACCCGAAACACCAGTCGAAGGCCCCGGAGCGTACTGTCCGCTCCGGGGCCTTCGCCGTCCGTCCTCCGGAACCCGTTTCCGTCCGAGGACGCCGGTACGGCAAGATGGGGTGTATCTGCCCTCGCGCGGCCACGCCGCACCACGGCCCACGCGGCGGAGCCACCCAGACCACCTGATAGATCCAAACTGGCGGACGGTTTCTCTTGGCTGAGTACATCTACACGATGCGCAAGGCGCGCAAGGCGCACGGCGACAAGGTCATCCTCGATGACGTGTCGCTGAGCTTCCTGCCGGGCGCGAAGATCGGTGTCGTGGGTCCCAACGGCGCCGGCAAGTCCACGGTGCTGAAGATCATGGCCGGTCTTGAGCAGCCGTCGAACGGTGACGCCTTCCTCGCGCCGGGCTACACGGTCGGCATGCTCATGCAGGAGCCGCCGCTGGACGAGGCCAAGACGGTCCTGGAGAACGTCCAGGACGGCGCCCGCGAGACCATGGACAAGCTCAAGCGCTTCAACGAGGTCGCCGAGCTGATGGCGACCGACTACTCCGACGCGCTGATGGAGGAGATGGGCAAGCTCCAGGAGGACCTGGACCACGCCAACGCCTGGGACCTGGACACCCAGCTCGAGCAGGCCATGGACGCCCTCGGCTGCCCGCCCGGCGACTGGCCGGTCACCAACCTCTCCGGTGGTGAGCGCCGCCGCGTCGCGCTGTGCAAGCTGCTGCTGGAGGCCCCCGACCTGCTGCTCCTCGACGAGCCCACCAACCACCTCGACGCCGAGTCGGTGCAGTGGCTGGAGCAGCACCTGGCGAAGTACCCCGGCACCGTCGTCGCCGTCACCCACGACCGGTACTTCCTCGACAACGTCGCCGGCTGGATCTGCGAGGTCGACCGCGGCCGCCTCCACGGCTACGAGGGCAACTACTCCAAGTACCTGGAGACCAAGCAGACCCGTCTGAAGGTCGAGGGCCAGAAGGACGCCAAGCGCGCCAAGCGCCTGAAGGAAGAGCTGGAGTGGGTCCGCTCCAACGCCAAGGGGCGGCAGGCCAAGTCCAAGGCCCGTCTGGCGCGTTACGAGGAGATGGCCGCCGAGGCCGACCGGATGCGGAAGCTGGACTTCGAGGAGATCCAGATCCCGCCGGGCCCCCGTCTGGGCAACGTCGTCGTCGAGGTCGACAACCTCAGCAAGGCGTTCGGCGAGAAGGTCCTCATCGACGACCTCAGCTTCACGCTGCCGCGCAACGGCATCGTCGGCGTCATCGGCCCGAACGGCGCCGGCAAGACCACGCTGTTCAAGATGATCCAGGGCCTGGAGACCCCGGACTCCGGCGACATCAAGGTCGGCGAGACCGTCAAGATCTCCTACGTGGACCAGAGCCGCGAGAAGATCGACCCCAAGAAGACCCTGTGGGCCGTGGTCTCCGACGAGCTCGACTACATCAACGTCGGCCACGTCGAGATGCCCTCGCGGGCCTACGTCTCCGCGTTCGGCTTCAAGGGCCCGGACCAGCAGAAGCCGGCCGGGGTGCTCTCCGGCGGTGAGCGCAACCGCCTCAACCTCGCGCTCACCCTCAAGCAGGGCGGCAACCTCCTGCTCCTCGACGAGCCGACCAACGACCTCGACGTCGAGACGCTGTCCTCCCTGGAGAACGCGCTGCTGGAGTTCCCCGGCTGCGCCGTGGTCGTCTCCCACGACCGCTGGTTCCTCGACCGCGTCGCCACGCACATCCTGGCGTACGAGGGCAACTCCAAGTGGTTCTGGTTCGAGGGCAACTTCGAGTCGTACGAGAAGAACAAGATCGAGCGGCTGGGTGCGGACGCGGCCCGTCCGCACCGTGCGACGTACAAGAAGCTGACCCGGGGCTGACGCCGTGCGCCACCTCTACTCCTGCCCCCTGCGCTGGTCGGACATGGACGCCAACGGCCATGTCAACAACGCGGTGTTCGTCCGCTACCTCGAAGAGGCGCGGATCGACTTCATGCGCCGGCTGGCGCCGGGGGGCGGCAGTACGGCGTTCCAGGGCGGCTCGGTCGTGGCCCGGCACGAGATCGACTACCTGCGGCAGCTGGTGCACCGGCCCGAGCCGGTGACCGTCGAGCTGTGGGTGCGGAAGATCAGCGCCGCGTCGATGACGGTGGGGTACGAGGTGAAGGACGCGGACACGGTCTGTCTGCGGGCCTCGACCGTGGTGGTGCCGTTCGACTTCGCCGCGGGGCGGCCGCGCCGCATCACGGCGGAGGAGAAGGCGATCCTCAAGGACTATCTGGACGACGCCGCGCATCAGGAAGGGGCCGTCGGCGCATGACGGTGCTGCGGCTGGCCGACGCCGGGGAGGCAGCGGATCTCGCGGCCTTCCTCGCCCGGCTGATCCACTACGACCGCGGGGCGGCGGTACGGCTCCAGGCGGGCGGCGGGGTGCTGGCCGTCTTCGGCCGCCCGCCGTCCTTCGAGGTGCTGGCGATCCGGACCGCGCGGCTGGTGGGGGACGGCGGTGCCGAGGGAGTGGCCGGCGGCGAGGTCGGGCGGGGGCGTGTCGGTCACGGGCGCGTCGGTGGTCCGGCGCTCGATGTGACCGTTTCCGCGGGGGAGCTTCTCGAGGGCATCGAGGAGGCCGCGGGCCGTCTCGTCGTGCCCGCCGCGGTCACCGGGCCGCCGTGGGCCGGGGTGCTGCCGCCGCGGGGCGGCTGGACGCGGGTGCCCGGGTTGCCGTCCCCGGACGCGTTGCGGCGTGCGGTGGCCGCCGCGGTCGCCGAGTTCCGTGCCCGGGACGAGGCGTTGCCGCCGCAGCGGCGCACCCGGGACGAGCGGGACCGGATCGGCCGGGAGATCTGGTCGCGGACGCTGGGCGACACGGAGCTGCCGTTGCGGGCGGTGCATGCGGCGCAGGCGCTCGGGTTTTTGCGGGGGGTGGTGCCGGCGGTCCCGGCGGGGGCCGGGGGCGGTGTGGCGGCGGCCGGGGCGGCGGTGCCGACGGCGGTTCCGGAGCCGGCGCTGCTGGCTGCCGGGGGGTGGCTGCGGCTGAGCACGCCGTATGGATCGGTTGCCGTGCGGGTGCGGCGGGCGGCGGGGGTGAACGGGTTGTCGGGGCTTACGGTTACGCCTGTGTGAGCGGCCGGCCCCTGACGGGGCGCCGTCGGGGTGCTTGTTTGCGGGGACCGTTCTGCGCGGTCCCCGTTTCTGTTGCGCGCTCGCCCTTGCGGGCTCGGTACCGCCCTGGGCTCGTCCTCAAACGCCGGACGGGCCGGATGTTGCGGGCTGGGGACGGGGGTCAGGTGGGCCGGGTGGGGGTGTCAGGGGGCGGGGTGTCGGGCCAGATGGTGAGGTGGTCGGGCTGTAGTTGGAGGAGGACGCGGTCGCGCAGGGCCAGGGCGGTGGTGTAGTCGGCGGGGAGTTGGAGGCGGCCGGCGCGGTCGAGGGTGGCGTACTCGCGGGCCACGACGGACTCCTGGCCGGTGGTGGCGTCGATTTCCGTGCGGCGCAGGACTTCCGAGGAGGTGCGTCCGTCGCGGATGGCGACCGTGCGGCGGACCTCGCCGGCCACCTTCTGGTCGTGGGTGACGATCACGATCGTCGTGCCCAGCTCCTCGTTGGCGGTGCGGAACGCGGCGAAGACCTGCTCGGCGGTGTGTGAGTCCAGTTCACCGGTCGGTTCGTCGGCGAGCAGGACGGACGGGGTGTTGGCCAGCGCGACGGCGATGGCGGTGCGTTGGGCCTCGCCGCCGGAGAGCTGGTGCGGGCGCCGGTCGCGGCAGTGGGTGAGGGCGAGGAGGGACAGCAACTCCTCGGCCGCCCTGGTGCGTTCGGCGCGGCGGCGGCCGCCGCGCAGCTGCATCGGCAGGGTGATGTTCTGCAGGGCGGTGAGGTAGGGGAGCAGGTTGCGGGTTGTCTGCTGCCAGACGAAGCCGACGATGTTGCGGCGGTAGTCGAGGCGGGTGCGGGCGTCCATCGTGAGCAGGTCGCGGCCGGCGACGCGGGCCGCGCCGGCGGTCGGGACGTCGAGCCCGGCCAGGATGTTCATCAAGGTGGACTTGCCGCTTCCGGACGCGCCCACCAGCGCCAGCAACTCGCCCTCGGCGACCAGCAGATCGAGCCCCTGGAGGGCCTGGACCTCCACCCCGTCGGCGGTGAAGACGCGGACCAGACGGTCGCACGCGATGAGGGCGTCGTGACCGTAGGCGGGGCGGGTGCGCCGCGCGGCGGCACGCTGCTCCAGGTCGGTGAGGGAGGTGACGGAGGACGGGGGTGGGGCGGGGGGTGGTGGTGAGGGGGGCGGGGTGTCCTCGGGGTGGGGTGGCATGGGGTGGCTCCCGTCGGAGTGGGGGCGTGCTGCGGTGGGTTTGTTGTGGGTGGGGTGGCGTTTTGGTTCGTTGGCGGGAGGTGGGCCCGTCACCCGGACTCGTGGGCCCGCAACTCTGCTGCGTCCGTGTGGCGTTGGGTTCTGTGGGAGTGGAGGAGGGCGGTGGTGAGGGAGAGGGCGAGGAGAGTGGTGGAGGGGAGGAGGAGGGACGGGAGGTCGGGGTGGAGGAGTACGGGGGTGGTGGGGGTGGGGGACGAGGTCAGGGGGAGAGCCAGGGGCGTGAGGTCGGTGGCGGGGCCGAGGAGGTGGAGGGTGGCGGCGCCGGTGAGGGCACCGCCGAGGGTGGCGAGCAGGGTTTGCGGGAGGGCTTCGAGGACGAGGAGGCGGCGGGCCTGGGGCGCGGGGAGGCCGAGGGCGCGGAGGCCGGTGAGGAGGCGGGTGCGTTCCGGGGCGGTCTGGAGGTGGGAGAGGAGCAGGGCCAGCAGCGCGAAGCCGGCGCCGGCGACGACGGCCGCGGTGTAGAGGCGTTCGGCGCCCTGCTGGAGGGGGGAGTCGGCGAAGCGGGCGCGGGTGGTGGAGCGCAGTGTGAGGCGGGTGGGGAGGCTCGCGGGGGTGTGGGCCCGGATGGTGGCGCGGAGGGCGGTGGGGTCGAGGGAGGGGCCGGAGAGCAGGACGACGGAGGGGGCGGTGGCGGGGTCGGCGTAGGTGTCGGGGTGGAGCCGCGCCACGCTGCGGGCGTCGACCACGACGAAGTCGCCGCCGGGCTGGGCGGGGGTGTCGCGGCGCACCAGGGCGGGGCGGACGACGAGTTGGCCGAACTCCGGTTCCAGCACCATCGGGGCGTTTCCGAAGCGGGTGCGGATGCCCGGGGAGACCAGGGCCGGCAGCGGGCGGTCGTCGCCGGGGTCGGCCAGGGCGGTGGCGTCGAAGGCACCCAGGCCGGTGGTGCGGGCGAGCCGGGCGTAGGCGTCGGCGTCGGCGATGACGAGGTAGAGGGGCGGGCCGTTGTCGTCGGCGGGCTGGGTGCTCAGGCGGAGCGGGACGGCGTCCCGGATGCCGGGGACGGTCGTCAAGGACCTCAACAGGGCTGCCGGGAGCGGCTTTTCGGCGGTCAGGCGGGCGTCCGCGCCGACCGCGGTCAGCGCGGCGCGGTCGCGGGCCGCGGCGACCCCGGCGAGCACCGAGCCGCCGAACGAGGCGGTGGTCAGCGCCACGAGGACGGCGAGCAGCGGCAGCCCGGCGGCCGGGGCGCGGCCGGCCCGGGCCAGCGCCAGGAAGCCGGTCAGCCCCCGGGTGCGGGCGGCGGGCCGGGCCGCCAGCCGCAGCGGCCACGGGTACAGCCGCATCAGGAGCAGCGCCGCGATCACCGCGACCAGTACCGGCGCCGCGCTGACCAGGGCGTCCACGCCGCCGGCGCCGAGGCCGCGGCGGCGCAGCGCCACGACCGAGGCCACCGACAGGGCCAGCACGGTGAGTTCGGCGATCGTGCGGCGCCGGGACGGCCGGCCGCCGACCAGGTCCGCGCGGGTCGCGGGGCGGGTGGTGCGGTGTGCGGCGGCGGCCCGCAGGGGGAGCGCGAGGGTGCCGAGCAGTCCGACGCCGGCCGCGGCGAACAGGGACGGCAGCAGGCGGTCGCCGGGGACGAGGAGGACGGCGAGGGCGCAGCCGGCGGCGGCCGCGGGCAGGGCCACCGTCGCGGTCTTTGCCGCCAGTCGTCCGGTCAGCCCGGCCAGGGAGGCGCCGCGGGCCCGTAGCAGCGCCAGTTCGCGGTGGCGGCGGTGGGCCGCCAGCGCGCCGGTCAGGAGGACGGCGATGCCGGCGACGGTGCCGATCCCGCACGCGGCCACCGCGACGATCGGCGCGACCGCGTCCCGGGTCCGCGCGGCGCCCTCCAGCAGGCCGTCCAGTCCGCTGTCCGCCAGTCCGCCGGGGCCCACCACCGCGCGGAGCCGGGTCAGGCCGGGGCCGTGCTGGAGGGAGCGCACCCGGTCCTGGAGCGCGGGGGCTTCGGTGGCGGTCAGGGTGCCGGCGTCCACCGGGTAGTGCCAGAACCGTTCCGGCCGCCCCTTGGTGGCCGGCAGCACCGGCGCGTCCTCGGGGGCGAGCAGCAGCGCGGCGCGCCACAGCTTCTGCGGCGGGGTGCCGGTGGCCGTCAGGGCGGGGGCGGTCAGGAGCGGGTCGAGCGCCCAGTACGGGCCGTCGGGGGAGCGGGGGGTGAGCAGCCCGGAGATCCGCAGGGTCAGTCCACCGAGGTGCAGGAGGCTGCCGGGGCGCAGGTGGAGGGTGTGGGCGGTGGTGACGGTGAGCGCCGCCTCCCGGGCGGGGGAACCGGGTGCGGCCGGGCGCGGGAGCCGGCCCTGGGTGACGGTGGCGTGCCGGGCGAGGTCGGAGAGCGCGTAGAGGGAGAAGGCGGGACCGGGGCCGTCGGGGCGGGGCAGTCCGGGGTCGGGGGAGGAGAGGGCGGCGGTGGTGCGGATGCCGTGGACGGCGTCGGCGGGGGTGATGCGGAGGGGAGCGGTGAACGTGGCACGGAGGGCCATGTCCTGACGGGTTGTCAGGAGCGGGGTGTAGTGGGCGGGGGTGGTGTCGAGGCGGTCGGCGGTGATCTCGATCGCCCGCTGCTCCGGTGGGGCGTCGGAGAGGGCCGCCCGGACGCCGCGGGTCTCGTAGGTGTCCACGCCGCGCGGGAAGGCCGCCGCGAGGAACGCGGTGACGAGTATCAGTGCGCCCAGTGCCAGCGCGGCCGGTCCGCCGGACGGCGTCGTCGTGCGTCGCAGCGCCCGCCGTAACACCCGCCGCAGTGCCCGCCGGGGTCCGCTCGGCGCCGCCCGGCCCGCCCCGGTCGGGCCAGCTGTCTTCGTACTCCGTCCGGCCATCTCAGTGCTCCCCCTGGGTGCGCAGCGCCCGCACCGGGTCGCCGCGACGCCGGCCGACGGCCGCCACGACCAGCAGCGGGACCGCCGCCACCGCCGCCACCAGCCCGGCGACCTGGCCGGCCGGCAGCTCCACCAGCACCGGTGGCACCGGGCGGCCCGCCTCCTGCGTCAGCACCACCAGCGGGACCACCGCCCGGGTCAGCACCGCCCCCAGCGCCGTGCCGACGGCCAGCGCCAGCACGATCAGGACGCCCTGCTCGGCGGCGATCATCCGGGCCAGCTGCGGGCGGCGCGCGCCCAGGGCCCGCAGGACGGCGAACTCCCGGGCCCGTTCGCGGACCGCGCCGGCCGCGCCGACCGCGAAACCGGTCGCCGCCAGCGCCACCGCGACCGCCGCGGCGGCGACCAGCGCGGTCCGCGGGCCCCGGCCCAGCGGATCGTCGCGCAGCTCCCGGGCGATCTCGTCGCGCACCAGCACCTGGCCGGGGTCGAGATCGGGGCGGGCCCGCAGCGCGGCCACCACCGACGCGGTGGCGCCGGGTCGGGTGCGCAGCCACCACTCGGCGGCCTCCAGCGGGGTGGCGCCGACGTCGGACAGGGCCTCGTTGACCGCGCCGAAGTCCATCAACAGCCCGCCGGAGCCGGGCGGTTCGTCCGCCGGGCCGGGCAGCGCGCGGACCGCCCGGACGATCCTGGCCCTCAGCGCCTGCCCGTTGACGGTGACGTCGACGACCGCGCCGACCCGGGAGCCGCCGGCGCGCAGGAACGCGTCGGTGGCGACGGCCGCCAGCGGCGGGCGCGCGGGGTGCGCGGCGGTGATCCGCACCGTGGTGACCGCGGCGCCCCACGCGTCCTGCGCGGCGCCGGTGTCGTAGGTCTGCGCCAGCAGGCCGCCGGCGGGCACCTCGGAGCGGCCGGCCCGGGGCCCGGCGGGCGCGTCGGCGGAGGCGCTCCGGTCGCCGATCCGGGCCGTCCAGGCCAGGCCGCGGGGCGCGGTGAGACGGTGCGGGGTGCCGTCGGCGGTGTCCGCCTGCGCTGCGTCCACGGTGAGCCGTTGACGGTGCGGGACCGTCGGCTGGGTCATGTCGAGGACGAGGCCGGTCAGCCGCAGCGGGTCGGCCGGCCGGCCCGCCGGGGCGCCGGCCGCGGCGGCCAGGTCCGCGGTTCCGGTGTGCGGACGGCCGTCGGCCGGGAACTGGCCGAGCGGGAGCGTGTGCGGGCTGCCGTACGCGTCGGTGAGGAGGGCGGAGACGGTGGCGGGGACCGGGCCGGCGGCGCCCGGTTCGGCGGCGCCCGCGGGGGTGCCGCCGCCCGGTGGGGACGGGGGCGCGGGCAGGGCCCGTAGCGACGTCAGGGTGAAGGTGAGGCGCAAACGGGCGGTGCGCGCCGGGAGTTGGACGCCGGAGGAGGCGACGGAGGGGGAATCGGGCGAGGTGCTGGGCGGGGAACCGGGCGGAGGTGCCGCCGCCCGCAGCATGGCGTCGGTGGCCCGGACGCCCGCCGCGCCGTCGGCTGCGCCGCCCGCCAGGTCGCCCCGGAGCCGCAGCGCACCCGCGGCCCGGCGGGTGTCGAGGGCCAGCAGCGACGAGGCGTGGCCGTCCGGCAGGTCCAGGACGGAGTACCCGACCGGCAGCGCCGTGGTCACCCCGGGGACGGCCGCATAGCCGCCGCCCTGCCCCAACTGCGGTGTCCGGCCGCCCGTGACGCGTACCGCGGCGGCCGCCCGGAAGTCTGCCTGGTCGTCCTGCGAGCGGTCCCACGAGGCGCGCTGGCCGATCGCCAGCATGCCCAGCGCGGTGGCCGGCACCAGCAGCAGCACCGGCCCCAGGCCGCGCGGGCGGCGGCTGATCTGCCAGCCGGCCAGCGCCGCGGCCAGCCCCCGGCCGCCGGCCGCGACCCGTTCGGCGAGCCGGGCGGCCGGCGGCAGCAGCCGCAGCGTCAGCACCGTGCCGGCCAGCAGCGCCAGCGCCGGGGCGGCCACCAGCACCGGGTCGACGCCCAGTTGGCCGCCGCCGTCCTCGGTCAGCACCCCGGCGGCCCCAGTGGCGGCGACCCCGGTCCGGCGCCACAACTGCCAGTACGCCACCCCGGCGACCACCAGGAGCCCCAGGTCGGCGCCGGCCCGGACCGCGGCCGGCAGCGTCCGCCCGCGCCCCGCCGGGCCGTCCGCACCGGCCGTGCTGCCGGACCGCAGCACGGCCGGCGCGGCCACCACGACGGCACAGCCCAGCGCCACCAGCGCACCGGTCGGCCAGGTGGCGCCGATACGGGCGGCGTCCAGCGGCAGTGCGCCGCCGCCGGCCGGGCCGCCGCCCGCCAGCAGCCGCAGCAGCGGCCCGGCCAGCAGCGGCGCGGCGACCGCGGCGGGCAGCGCCAGCAGCAGCGCCTCGGCGAGGGCCACTCCGGCCAGCCGCCGCCGGGAGGCGCCGCGGGCCCGCAGCACGATCCGCTCACCCGCCCGCTCGGCGCTCAGCATCCGCCCCACCAGCAGCAGCGCGTACCCGGCCGGCAGCAGGAGCTGGAGCGCGACGATCAGCAGCGTGGAGCGGTTCACCAGCAGCGACCGCTGTAACTTCACCAGGACGTCGGGGAGTTCGGTGCCGGCGGTCACCCGGCCGCCGAACGCCGGATCGGCCATCAGCGCCCGGGCGGCGGGGCGCGCGGCGGCGGTCAGCGCGGGCAGCCGGTCCGCGGTCAGCGCCCGGAAGTCCGCGGTGGCCAGCCAGGCCACCGAGTCCTGGGTCAGCGGCCCGCCGGCCCCGAACGCCCCCGGGTCGACGAGCAGCGGCCCGTACGTGGTGAAGCCGACGGTGCGCACCCCGCGGCCGCCGAGTTCGTCGAGCTTCCAGTACGGGTCGGTGCGGTCCTTGGGGTGGTAGACGCCGGTGACCTCGATGGTGAGGTGGGCGGGGCCGGACAGCCGGTTGTCGAGGGTGAGACGGCGGCCGGGACGCAGGCCGAGCCGGTCGGCGGCCGCCTCCGGCAGCGCCACCGGGACCCGGCCGTGCGCGGCCGCACCGGGCCGGCGTCCGGCGGTGAGCACGATCCGGCTGCGGTCGAGGGCCGCGAGGTGGGCGAGGTCCGGCTCGCCGTCGCCCGCCGCGCCCGCGCCCTGCCCGGCCGCGCCCGGCGGACGGAGGCCGCGCGGCAGCGCGTACGGCCCGGAGCGGGTCAGCGTGCGGACGGTGAACGGCAGTCCGTCGAAGGCCCGCCGGGCGCCCCGCGCCACCGCCTGATCCGCCGACTGCCGTGCGGCGGCCGGGAGTTGGGCCTTGATCTGGAGGGCCGCTGCGGCCGCTGACCGCGTGCGCAGGGCCTGCCGCAGGCCGGCGTCGCCGACCGCGTCGGAGAACGCCGAGAGGGTGGCCAGGACGGTGGCGGTCAGCAGCACCGCGAGTAGGGCGGCGGCCGGCAGCACGCGGTGCGCGCGCACCCGCCGCACGATGAAGCCGGACACGACATCCCCCCGGAGCGGCTCGGGCCCCCGGCGGGGGTGCGCCGGCGGCTCTCAGCACCCGAAACGTTCGGCATCCGAACCCGTTCGGCACCCAGAAGCGTTCGGCAACCGGGAACGCGAGGTATCCGAAGTATCCGAAAGCGTGCTCGGACGGCGTCGATCGTTGCAGAGTGCGCTGTGCCGGGAGGGCGGTTCGCGGGGGGTCTTGACCGGATCGTGATCAGGACGCGGGGATCCCGGTCGGTGTGACCGTTCTCTCGGTCCGCGGTTCAGCCCGCGGTGTTGACCATCGACGCGGCGGCGTACGTGAGGTAGTTCCACAGCTGCGTGCGGTGGTCCTCGGCCAGCCCGAGGGAGTCCACGGCGTCCCGCATGTGCCGCAGCCAGGCGTCGTGCGCGGCCCGGTCGACGGCGAACGGGGCGTGCCGCATCCGCAGCCGGGGGTGGCCGCGGTTCTCGCTGTAGGTGCGGGGGCCGCCCCAGTACTGCATGAGGAAGAGGGCGAGGCGCTCCTCGGCCGGCCCCAGATCCTCCTCCGGGTACATCGGCCGCAGCAGCGGGTCCTCGGCGACGCCCTCGTAGAAGCGGCGCACCAGACGGCGGAAGGTGTCCTCGCCACCGACCTGCTCGTAGAAGGTCTGCTCCTGAAGAGTGCCGTGCGGAATGTCGTTCACCCGTCCATGGTGGCAGACGTCGCGACCTGGGATCCGGGACTTCGGCCGGACCCTGGACGGCCGCCGGCGGACGCGACTCCGGGGCGCGATCGGTCGATCACGCCCCGGAGTTGGCGAGGTGTCGTGCGGCGGTCAGCCGCGGCGGACGGTCAGGGTCGTCCAGGCGCCGACGTGCACCCGGTCGCCCTCGTGGAGCGGCACCGGCACGTACGGCTGGATCGGCTCCTCGGCGAGGTTGACCGTCGTGCCGTTGGTGGAGTTCTGGTCCACCACGGC
This sequence comes from Streptomyces sp. MspMP-M5, assembly GCF_000373585.1. Classification (GTDB taxonomy): domain Bacteria; phylum Actinomycetota; class Actinomycetes; order Streptomycetales; family Streptomycetaceae; genus Streptomyces. The sequence continues at coordinate 64,376 of NZ_KB891886.1, read as the reverse complement.
CCAGCTGCCGTCCTGCTGCTGGACGAGCAGGGCGTGCTGGTGCGAGACGCCCGGGTCCTCCGGGGTCCGGCCCAGGTCGACGTCCGGGGCCTCGCCGGTGCTGTTCCGGCGGCGGCCGACCGAGACCTGCCCGCCGGCGAGCGGCAGCACCTGCTCGGGGGAGTACGAGGGGAGGTTGAGCCCCGCGGCCTCCGGGCCGCTGCGGCTCATCATCGCCATGAAGTACTCGCGGTCCGGCCCGATGGCGACCACCCAGCCGTCGCCGACCACCGGCGGCGGGCCCTGCGGCGGCGCCGCCGGAGCCTGGCCGGGGCCGCCGCCCCACTGGCCGTCGGGCCCCTGCTGGGGCTGCTGCGGCGGGAACGGGGCCGGCGGCTGCTGCTGCTCGAACGGGGCCTGCGGGCCGGGTCCGGGCTGCGGGGGTGCCATCGGCGGGGCGGCGTTGGCGGCCTGCGCCTGGTGCGGCGGGTTCAGCGTCCAGTCGTCGCCGCCCTGCTGCGGGGGCGGCGGCGGACCGGGCATGCCGGCCGGGCCGGGGCTGGGCATGCCGGGGGGTGGGCCGGGCTGGCCCGGGTGGCCGCCGGGGCCGGGCATCCCGGGCGGCGGGCCCGGCTGCTGCGGTGCCTGCTGCTCGAAGGGCGCCGGCTGTTCGAACGGGGCCTGCGGCGGCGGGAAGCCGTAACCGCCCTGCGGCGGTTGACCGCCGGGGCCGGGCAGGGGCGCACCGGGACCGCCGGGGCCGGGTGCCGGCGGGGGGAAGCCGTAGCCGCCCTGCGGGGGCTGGCCTCCGGGGCCGGGCACGGGGGCGCCGGGCGGCGGGGCGAACGACGCAGGCGAGTTGGTGAGGAAGTTGTACTGGCACTCCGTGCAGAACGGCGCCATGCCCTCGCGCGGCGTGCGGCACTGCGGGCAGAATTCCGTGGACTGCTCGGGACCGGGCGCGGGAGCCGGGGCACCGGGTGCGGGCATCCCGGGGGCGGGCGCGCCGTGCGGCGGAGTGCCGTGCGGGGGCGTGCCGGGAGCGGGTGCGGGCATGCCGGGGGCGGGCATGCCGGGGGCGCCCGGACCACCGGGGCCGGGTGCCGGCGGCGGGAAGCCGTAACCGCCCTGCGGCGGTTGACCGCCGGGGCCGGGCGCGGGAGCGGGCGCACCGGGCGGCATACCGGGGGCACCGGGACCCGGCATACCGGGACCGCCGGGACCGCCCGGACCACCGGGACCGGCCGCGGGCGGCGGGAAGCCGTAACCGCCCTGCGGCGGCCGGCCGCCGGGACCGGGCANGCCGGGCGGCGGCGGACCGGGCTGACCGGCCGGGCCGGGACCCGGCGCTCCGGGCGGCGGACCGTGCTGGCCGGGCGGCGGCGGACCATGCTGGCCGGGGGGCGGGCCCGTGGGGCCGTTCGGCTCGGCGGGCGGCGGCGTGTTCAGGAATCCCGCCGGCAGGGAGGGCGGCGGGGGAACGGCACCCGCCATGCGCTGGCCGCACACCTCGCACCAGTCTTCGGCCACCGACTGGTGGCCGCTCGGGCAGGTCGGCATGTCGGTTCTTCCCCCTCCGTACCGTTACTTCCGGGTGGTACTGATCAGTTCTGAACGTGCTCGTTCATTGCGGTTTCTCCGGGCGTCGTGCGGGGGCCGGGCGCCGTCCGGGAGCTCTCCCGTCCGGCCTCGGCCGCCTTCGCCGCCTGTCGCACAGTACCGGTCGCGGGTTCGGCGTCGCCCACCACCTTCGCAAGGAGTTTCGCAGTGTCCCCGCTTCCCAGGCCGGCGGCGAGCCCCGTCGCGCGCCGCAGTTCGGACACCGCGCGGGCGGCATCTCCCCACTTCGCCGCATCCAGTCCCCGCTGGATGACCTGGGCCAGTTCGGACCGTCCTGTGTGGTGCGCCACGTGTGGGTCGATCCGTATGACGGCGGCCGGATCGTCCGTCCACACGGCGCGGACGAGACCCTGCGCGACGACCCGGGGCGCGGTCCCGTCGGGCGCCGGCAGCAGCACCGAGAGCCGGGCGGCCAGCATCTCCCGGCCGAGTCCGGGGTCCGGGACGCGGAGGAAGAGGTGGTAGTCGCGGGACTCGTCGCCCCAGGGGCCGGTCGGGTAGTCGCCCGAGCGCGGCCCCGACGCTCTTCGGTGCCCGGTCAGGTCCTCGGCGGTGGGCGCCACTTGGCGCAGGAACCCGACCTCGGCGCCCAGCGGCGTCCGCACCCGCAGTACGACGCCGGCCTCCGGGCCGGGGGCCGCGGCGCCGGCCGCCGGAACGCTCCCCTCCGGCCGCGGCCCGGGCACCGGCCGCCCGCCGGTCGAACCGCCCCCGGTCGCGGTGACGGTGACGACGGCGTGCAGCCCGCGCCCGCCCTCGGGGAGGAAGGGGTTGTGGTGCACCTCGGCGGTGAAGCGCGGCACCCGCGACTTGGCGAGGTTGGCCATGGGTTACGTCCGCTCCTTGCGGCCGTCGCCGGCCGGTCCACCGGCGGGTCGGACGGCCCGTCGAGTGGTGGCCGGGTCCGGCGGTGCGGTTGCGGGCTCAGCCCGATCCTGCCCCCTGCGCGGGTGCCGGGAACCGCACCACCGCGACCGTTACGTTGTCGTGGCCGCCGCCGGCCAGGGCGTGGTCGACCAGTACCCGCGCGGCGTCCAGCGGCCGGGCCGGCGCGTCCGGCGGCAGCACCGCGGCCATCGCCTCGGCCCGCTCGGCGTAGTTCCACAGCCCGTCCGTGCACACCACCACCGTGCCCGGCCCGTCCGGCCGGAACGCCGCGATGTGCGGTTCGACCTCGTAGGCGTCCGCGCCGAGCCAGCCGGTGATGGCGTGCGCCCGCTCGTCGGCGTTGGCCTCGGCCTCCGTCATCAGGTTGTTGGCGACCATCTGGGCCGCCCAGGAGTCGTCCTCGGTGAGCCGGACCGGTGGCGCGGTGCGGTCGTCGGGGATCCAGTACGCCCGGCTGTCGCCGACCCAGCCGATCGTCAGCAGCCCCCCGCCGACCAGGGCGCCGACGAAGGTGCAGGCCGGGGCGTTCTGCTGGCGGAACTCGTCGTGCGCCAGCGACGGGTCGGCGGCCAGCGCGTCGACCGCCGTCGAGGCCGCCAGTACCGCGTCGTGCATGGCCTGCTGCGGGTGGGCGCCGCGCGGCAGCGCCATCCGCAGTGCCCCGGCGGCCCGTTCGGCGGCGATCCGGGAGGCGTCGTCGGGGCGGGTGGCCGAGGAGACCCCGTCGCAGACCACCGCGATCACCGCCGGCGAGCCGTCCGGCAGCGCGGTGCCGGCCAGCGCGAAGAAGTCCTCGTTGCGGTGGTGCCGGTGGCCGACGTCGCTGACCGCGGCGACGCCCGGCAACTCTCCTTCCAGATGGTCGCGTTCGGGGCGCACCGGGGTGTCCGGGGAGGTTCCGCTTCCGGTCGCGGCGGGGGCGGCGGCGGACCCCGCGGGCGCGTCGAAGACCGTTCCGCCCGGCTCCCCGGCGTCCGCCGCCGGCCCCGGAGGGACGGCCGTCCCGGCGTCCGTCGGGGTGCCCGCCGCGGGCTCCGCTTCCGAGCCGGCGGCGGCCCCGGCCGGTGCGGCCGCCGGGGCGTCCGCTTCGGGCCGCGCCCCGCCCCCCGCGGCGGCGTCGGCCACCGCCTCGTAGCCGACCACCCGCGGGTCGGCCGGCCGGCCGCCGGCACCGGCCGACGGCACCGCCGCGTCCCCGTGGTCCCCGTACGCGAGACGGGTCGTGGGGTCGGGCGGCGGCGGACCCGGCTGCGCCGCCGGCCCCGCCCCGTACACCGCCGGGGGCGCGCCGAGTCCCGCGGGCAGGCCGTGGCCGCCCGACATCAGGGGATCGGCGCCGCACCGCCCGCAGTAGTTGTCCCGCGCGGCGAACGGCTCACCGCAGTTCCGGCAGCGGGACGGCCCAGTCACACCCATGTCACACCCATGTCCGGGGGCGGAGGCGGTTGGCCCGCTCCACCAGCTCGATCCTTTCCTCGCCACGCTGCGCGAGCCGCGCCAGCAGGCGGTACGAGCGCTCCAGCCCGAACCGCAGCCCGCGCTCGTCCAGCGGACTGCCGAGCAGCGTCGGCCCCGCCGCACCGGCCGGCTCCCCGCCGCCCGGCGCCCCGGGCCCGTCGCCGTGGCTCCCGGAGAGTACCCAGTCCAGGGCACTGCCCAGTACTTCGGTCACCAGGAGCTCCCGCCGCCGGTCGTCCAGGCCGAAGTCGGCCAGCGCCTCGACCTGTTGGGCGGCGGCCCGCAGATCCGGCAGCAGCGGCTCCCGGGGCGAGCGCTGCCGCAGCCGGGCCCGGACCGCCGCGATCCGGGCCGCGGTGTGGTGGATCGACGCCTCCGGTACGGATTCCAGCGCCGCCACCGCGCCCGCCCGGTCGCCGGCCGCCAGCCGCACCCGGGCCAGCCCGAACGCGGCGCTCACATACCCGCGGTCGGTCGCCCAGACGAGGCGGTAGTACTCCGCGGCGTTCTCCCACTGGCCGAGGAGTTCGGCGCTGATGCCCAGCGCCAGCTTCGGCGCCGGCTCGCCGGGGAAGGCGTCGTAGACCGCGTCGAAGGCCAGCGCGGCGCCCTCCCGGTCGCCCGTCGCCAGCGCCGCCAGCCCGCGGTGCCAGACCACCCGCCAGTCGTCCGCGGCCGCGTCCGCCACCGCCCCGCCGCCCTCGAAGGCGGCCGCGCTCTCGCCCAGCTCCAGTTGGGCGCGCAGGGTCCGCAGCCGCAGCTCCGGCGAGTCGGCGGGCGCCGCGCGCAGGGCGGCCAGCAGCTCCGCCGGCGTCGCGGCGTGCAGACCGGCCAGGAACCCGGCGTTGGGGTCGCCGGGGTCCGCCCGCGGCACCGGCAGCGCCAGCGCCGCCGCCGCCACGTCCAGGGGCCGCAGCTCCGGCCCGCCGTCCGCCCGCACCGGGCCCGGTGCCGCCGCCCGCCCGGCGCGCCGCCCGCCCAGCAGTGAACTGTCCCCGGCCGGCGGCCCCAGCAACTCCGTGCCCACGACCCGCAGTTCGGGCCCGAACAAGGTGGAGTGCGCCGGCCGCGGCTCGCCCGTACGGAGCGCCGCCACCTCCCGCAGCACCCCCGTCAGCTGCTCGGCCATCTCCTCCGCCGACCCGAAGCGCCGGCCCGGATCCGGATCGGTGGCCCGCACCAGCAGCCGGTAGAAGGACTCGTAGGCGCGGAACACCTCGATGTGCTCCGGATCCGGCAGGCAGTCCGCGAAGACGTTGGTGAAGCCCTGGAAGTCGAAGGTGAGGACGGCGAGGGTGCGGGCGACGGTGTAGAGGTCGGAGGCGACCGACGGGCCCACCTCGCCGACCTCGGGCGCCTGGTAGCCGATCGTGCCGTAGAGGGGGCTCTCGTGGTCGTCCATGCGCCGTACCGCGCCCAGGTCGATCAGCTTGAGCCGGTCGTGCTGCTGGAGGGCGTTGTCGACCTTGAAGTCGCAGTACAGCAACCGCCGGCCGTGCAGATGGCCGAGCGCCTCCAGCGCCTCGATGCCGTACGCGCACGCCTGCTCCACCGGCATCGGATCGCGCCGCCCCTGGGGCGTGCGCCGCTCGTTGGCGAGGTCCTTCAGCGAGGTGCCGTCGACGTACTCCATGACGATGTAGCCGTCCCGGCTGCCGGTCGCCTCGTCCAGGTGCTCGACGAAGTTGTAGATCCGCACGATGTTGGGGTGCTCGATCGCGGCGAGGAACCGCCGCTCGGACACCGCCGCCGCCAGCGCCTCCTCGTCGCCGGTGTCCAGCAGGCCCTTGAGCACCACCCACCGGTCGTCGACCGCCCGGTCCCGCGCCAGATAGATCCAGCCCAGCCCGCCGTGCGCCAGGCACCCCGCGACCTCGTACTGGCCGTGCACCAGCTCCCCGGCCCGCAACTTCGGTACGAAGCTGTACGGATGGCCGCACTTGGTGCAGAAGCCCTCCGCCGGGCCCGGCCGGCCGTCCCGGCCCCGCCCCACCGGCGCCCCGCACTCGCCCCGGCTGCAGAACCGCTTCCGCTCCGGCACCTCCGGATGCGCCAGCACCGCCGACCGCGGATCGCGCACCGGCACCTGCGGCACCGTCACCAGCCCGGCACCCAGCCGCCCCCGCGACGCACCGGAACCACCCCCGGGCCCCGAGGCCGGGCCGCCGGCTCCCCGGCCGCTGCCGCGCACCACCGGCGGCGTCCGGCCGCCCGGACCGCTCCCGGACCCGCCGCCCGCCCGCTGCCCCGGGACGTGCGTCCCGGCCGTCCGCAGCTTGCGGGCACCGGACGGCGGCGGCGCCGCGACCGTCGCACCGCCCGCGTCCACCCGCTGCGTCAGCACCGTCACGGTCGCCGACAGCAGCCCCTCGGCCGACACCACCGGCGCCAGCCCGCACACCTCGCAGTACAACTCCCCGTCGCCGACGTCCTCGTAGCGCCCGGTGCACTCCCGGCGCTGGCACCGGCCCCCGTCCCGCTCCGTCACGGCTCCGCCCTGCCGTCCCGCGGCTCCGGAACCATCGCCTCCGCCGCCGCCTCCTGATAGCGCCACACCGCCTGCTCCGCCGCCCGCAGATCGCACGGCGCGCTCCACAGCATCCGGCGCGCCACGTCATAGCGCTCCATCAGCATCGGATCGGCCGCCAGGCCGTGCCGCGCCACCCGCGCCCGGTACGCGTCCAGCCGCCCGCGCAGCTCGGCCCGGACCGCCAGCGGCGCGGTCACCGCCGTCAACGACTCCCGGGCCCGCCGGAGTTCGTCCTCCGCCCGCTCCTCCAGGCTGTCCAGCAGCGGCGACAAGCGGTGCCACTGCGACCGGCGGCGGTACTCCGCGGCCGCCGCCAACTGCTCGTGCAGCACCGTCGACGGGCCGCTGACCGCCGGCACCTCCGACGCGGCGATCTTCGCCAGCACCTCGCCCCGCGCCTGCCGCGCCTCGGTCAGCGTCCGGTCCGCCCGCGACAGCACGTCGCGCAGCAGCATCAGCCGCCGCTCCGCGTCCTGCCGCACGTCCAGCACCGCCGCCACCTCGCGCCGGATGTCCTCCAGCGCCCGCGCCGCCCGGTCGTAGCGGGCGGTGTCCGGCCGGCCCCCGCCCGGCGCCGCGCTGCCCGCCCCCGACGGCACCCAGAACGCCAGCGGATCGGCGATCACCAGGGCCCGCAGCCGCGTCAGCTCCTCGGTGATCCGCTCCAGATCGTCACCGGCCGGATGCTCCCCCGGACGCACCCCCACCGAATGCGCCAGCGAGCGCGTCCGCCGCAACTCCTCGGCCAGCAGGTCTATCCGGGCCGGCAGCGCCGACCACACCGCGTCCGCCGCCACGATGACGTCCAGCGACCGCGCGTACAGCCCGTTCAGCCGGTCCACCAGCTCCGCCAGCCCGATCCGCTCCCCGGCGCCGCCCGCCGCGGCCGGGACCGTCACCTCGGCGCCGTGCAGCAGCTCGGACAGCTCCGCCAGCTCCTCGGCGGACGGCCAGCGGCGCCGCGCCCGCAACTCCCGGGCGGCCGCCAGCACTTCCGTATAGGCGTCGAACAGCGACCACAGCACCCCGAGGGACCGCTCCGTCTCGGCCCACCGCTCCTTGCTGACGCCCGACAGCTCGGCGCCCTCCAGAAGCCGGCGGCCGGCGTGGTCCTGCAACGCCAGCAGCGACGTCTCGATCGCCTCGTACTCCGCGCCGAGCCGCGCCAGCGCGCGGTCCACCTCCTCCCGGTCCACAGCCGGGGCATCGGGCCTTCCCGCCGAGCCGGGGAAGGGTCCAGGGACCCCCATCGATCACCTCTCCAATACGCGTACCCTGCACGGCGGTTGGTGCGCCCGGCGTCGCCCGCCGGGTCTTTCGGCTCCCTCGTCCCCGCTCCAGCCCCTCCATAGTGGACCCATCCGGCGCCCCGTGGCGCACCCGCCCGCGGACCCGCCGCCCTCAGTCGCCGTACTCCGGCGCGGGCGGCCCCGATATGCCGGGCAGATCGGCCTGCAACCACTTCCGGTACGCCCGCATCCAGGGGCTGCCGTCCCCGCCGCCGCGGTAGTCGTCCAGGACCTTGTTGACCCGGCGCACCAGATCCGGGTCGTCCTTGTTCATCGCCACCCCGTACGACTCGTCGGTGAACGGCCGCCCCTTCAGCTCCACCGTCGGGTCCTGCGCCGCCTGCGCCGCCGCCAGCGCACTGTCGGTGACCACCGCGTCCGCCTCGCCCAACTGGAGCCGCACCAGGCAGTCCAGCTGGTTGGGCGCGGTCAGCACCCGCGCGCCGTGATCGCGCCGCGCCAGCTCCGCCTCGCCCGTCGAACCCGCCGCGGTGCACACCCGCCGGCCGCGCAGCGAGTCGTCGAACGCCGTGATCGGCGACTCCTTCGGCGCCAGCACCTGCTGCCCCGCCTGGAAGTACGCCGTGGAGAACGCCACCTGCTCCTTGCGCGCACAGTTGATCGTCATCGTCCGCACCACCATGTCCACCGTGCGCTGCCGCACCGCCGGAATCCGCTGGTTCGTCGGCACCGCCTGGAAGACGACCTTGGCGTCCGGCCCCAGGATGTCCCGGGCGATCGCCCGCGCCAGGTCGATGTCGAAGCCCTCCAGCCGCCCGGTGTCCCGGTCGCGGTACCCCCACCGGTAGGTGTTCTGGTCCACCCCGACGACCAGTTGGCCCTTCTGCTTGATCCGCTCCACCGCCGGACCGTCGTCGGGCGAGGGCCGCAGGCTCTGCGCCGCGGTGCCCGGCGTGCACCGCGCCGCGGCCGGCGTCGCGTGCGGAGTCCCCGGCCCGTACGCGCGGTGCGTCGCCACCGGGCCCGGGGGCCCCGGGTGCGCCCCATGGCCCAGCGCGGGCACCAGCACCGTCGCGGTCGCCGCCATCACGGCCATGCCCGCCACGACCGGCGCCAGGACGGCCCGCAGATTCCGCAGCCCCCGCCCGCGCTTCCCCATCTCCCCTGACCTCCTCACCGGTACTCCGACAGCCTGCGCCCGATCCCCAGCACCGCCGCGCCCGCGGCCACGACGGCCAACACCCCGGCGCCCGCGGCCAGCAGGCCGAACGCCGCCCGCCCGCGCTCCGCCGCCGACCGGAACCGCGCCTGCTCATGGACGAGCGCCCGCCCCAGCCCGGTGTCGACCCGGTCGAACGACGCGCCCGTCGACCCCTCCCCGCCGATCACCTGCGCCAGCGCCCGGTGGTAGTCGCCCCGGTCGTCCGCCGCCCGCGCCGCGGCGTGCCGGACCCGCCACTGCCCCAGGGCCGCCACCGCGCCCCGCACCGGCCGCCGCCCCGTCTCGTCGCACGCCAGCACCAGCGCCCGCCCCAGCTCCCCCGCGCCGCCCACCGGGCCCGGACCGTCCGCCGGGCCCGCCAGCCGCCCCATCTTCGCCTGGAAGTCGACCTCGTAGAAGTCCTTCTGGTCGGCGGTCAGCACCGCGCCGCGCGCCACCAGCGTCAGATTCTCGTCCGCCCGCGCCCGCAAGGCGTCGATCCGGGCGGTGTTGAGCACCTGCAGCGACCGGGCGCCGTGCGCATATGCGTCGGTCAGCCCGGCCCGCGCCACGACATGCGCCGCCACCAGCCACAGCAGCACCGCCACCGAGGCCGCCGTCGCCGCCAGCAGACCGCGGTTGAACACCCGGTTGGTGCGGCGGTGGTCGCGGCGCTGCGCCCACACCAGGGCGGCCAGCGCCGGCACCGCCGCGGCCAGCGCCCACCACGGCCGCGCGGTGGCCCGCCGCAGGTCGGCCGCGAGCCGCTGCCGCTCCGCGTCGTACAACGCCCGGGCCGCCGGGAGGAGTTCCGTCCGCATCCGCTCGTTGGCGTACCGCAGATAGGCGCCGCCCAGGGGCAGCCCCTGCCGGTTGTTGGTGCGGGCCGTCTCGATCAGCCCGGTGTACCGCGGCAACAGGGTGTTCAGCCGGGCGATCTGCGCCCCGGCCGGATCCGCCGCCCCGTGCTCCGGGCCCGGCACCCGCGCCTGCGCCGCCGCCTTCACCAGCAGCCGCGACGCGGTCGCCAGGTCCTGCTCGTAGCGCGTCCGGGTCGCCGGGGACTCCGTGCCGCCCGCCAGGAACCCGCCGGCGGCCGTGGTGTCGGCGTCCGCCAGCGAGCGGTAGATGCTCGCCGCGTCCGCGGTCAGCGGCTGACTGCGCAGCACCACGTCGGCGGCGGCCCGCGACCGGTCCGTCACCTGCCAGGCGGTGGCCGCCCCGAACACCACGACCAGCAGCGCCAGCACCGCCCCGAGGGCGCGCAGCCGCCCCGGCTCGGTCGTCGCGGCCGCCCGCAGCCGGTCCACGCCCTCGGCCCACGCGGTGCGCCGGCGCGCGGCGGACGGCTCGCCGGGGCCGCGGGGCGCCCCGGGGGGCACCGACGCGGCAGACGGCACAGCGGACGCCGAGGAGACCGAGGACATTGACGACACCGACGACACCGACGAACCACCCCCTGGGTCGCTGACTGCGGGCCGGCCCTGCGCCCGGCGCCCGCGGGCACGAGGCGCACGGCCGTCAGTATGTCCGTGTCCCCCGGCCGGCACACCGGACTTGACCCGATCTTGTTCGGAACGCCGAACACCCCGCGGTCCTCCCGCGGCCTCCCGTCGCCCCCCCACCACCCCTCATCACGCCCGCCCGCCGCCCCCGGTTCCCCGCATTACTCCTACGGGGAGTCGCCGGGCACCAGGCGACCGGGACCGGACGCTCCGCCGCCGGCTGAGCGCGCGGGCGCCGAGCACCAGCGGGCCACGTGTCGCGCCGTCCGGGCGGAGACGGACATCTGCATCTGCATCTGCATCTACGTCTGCGTCTAGGTCCATTCACCCCGCAGGCGTGCGTAGGCGCGTCGGGGTGGTCTGGGGGTGGCCCGGTCCAGGGCGTCCAGGGCGGCGCCGAGGACCGGGGGCGTGGTGACGAGGTGCGGAACGGCCTTCGGCGCCTGGGCGGCGAGGAGTTCGGTGACGTGGTCCTGGAGAAGGGGGTGCCGGGCGGCGAGGATGCCGCCGCCGAGGATGACCGGGGTCGGTTCGGTGAGGAGGTCGAGGCGCTGGAGGGCGACGGAGGCCATCAGGGCGATCTCCTCCGCCTGACGGGCCACGAGGGAGCGGGCGACGGCGTCGCCGTCCGCCGCAACGGCGAAGAGCAGGGGGGAGAGTTCGTGCCGGCGGTCGACCGGGATCCGGTGCAGGTGCAGGGCCTCGATCAGTTCCGCCATGGTCGTCAGGCCGAAGTGGGCCGGTAGCGCGCGGGCGAGTTCGCTCGGTGTGCCGCGGCCGTCCTCGGCTCGGGCGGCGTGCCACAGGGCCTCGTCGGCGAGGAAGAAACCGCCGCCCCAGTCGCCGGAGATCCGGCCGACGGCCGGGAAACGGGCGGTGGCCCCGCCGCGGCCGACGCCGACGCAGTTGATGCCGGCGCCGCAGACCACGGCGACGCCCAACTGCTCCGCGCCGTCCGGAAGTCCGGTGCGGAGCAGCGCGAAGGTGTCGTTGCGGACGGTGATGCGGTCCGCCCAGCCGCGGGCGGCGATCTCGGCGGTCAGGCGGGTCACTTCGGCGGGGAGGTCGGCGTTGGCGAGGAAGGCGGAGAGCTGGGCGACCGGGCCGTCGGCGGGCAGTCCGGCCCGGCGCCGGGCCTCGGCGATCAGGGGGGCGAGTACGTCCACGGCGCGGGCGGCCCCGACCACATGCGGCTGGAAGCCGCCGCCGCGGGCCCGGCCGAGGACCCTGCCGTCGGTGGCGACCAGCACCACGTCGGTCTTGCTGTTGCCCGCGTCGACGGCGAGCGCCGTGCCGGTCAGGCCCACGTGAGGTGCTCCCGGTTGTGTGCGATCAACGCGTCGGCGAGCCGGTCCGCGTGGTCGATCTGGCCGATGAGGGGGTGTGCGAGGAGTGCGGAGAAGACCCGGTCGCGGCCGCCTTTGAGGGCCGCGTCCAGAGCCAGGTGCTCGTAGGCCGTGACATGGGCGACGAGCCCGGCGAAGAGGGGGGCGAGGGGGCGGAGGGGGAGGGGGGAGGCCCCCCGGGAGCCGACCGCCGCCGGCACCTCGATCACCGCATCGTCCGGCAGGAACGGCAGCGTCCCGTTGTTGAGGGTGTTGACGATCTGCACGTCACCGACCGGCCGCACGTCGCCGACCGGATGCCCCCCGGCCCCGGCCCCCGCCGCCCCGCTTCCGCCCCCCAGCAAAGACGACGTCAAGGCGACTGCTGCCTCGGAGTAGAAGGCGCCGCCGCGGCGGGAGAGGAGGGCGGGTTTCTCGGCCAGGGCCGGGTCGGCGTAGAGGTCGAGGAGTTCGCGTTCGAGGGCGGCGACCTCGGCGGCGCGGGAGGGCTTGGTGCGCAGCTCCGCCACCACCGCGTCGTGCTGGTAGTAGTAGCGCAGGTAGTAGGAGGGGACGACGCCCAGGTGGTCGAGGAGCGCGCGGGGCATGCGGATGTCGGCGGCGAGGGCGTCGCCGTGCTCGGCGAGGAGCCGGGGCAGGACGTCCGCGCCGTCGACGCGGACGGCCCGCTCCCAGGTGAGGTGGTTGAGGCCGATGTGCTCCAGCTCGACGCGTTCGGGGGCCACGCCGAGCAGCCCGGCGAACTTCCGCTGGAAGCCGATGGCCACGTTGCACAGCCCGACGGCCTTGTGCCCGTGGGTGAGCAGGGCCCGGGTGACGATGCCCACCGGGTTGGTGAAGTCCACGATCCAGGCGTCCGGGCAGCGGCGGCGGACCCGTTCGGCGATGTCCAGGACGACCGGGACGGTGCGCAGTGCCTTGGCGAGGCCGCCCGCGCCGGTGGTCTCCTGGCCGACGCAGCCGCACTCCAGCGGCCAGGTCTCGTCCTGGTTGCGGGCCGCCTGCCCGCCGACCCGCAGCTGGAGCAGGACGGCGTCGGCGCCGTCGAGGCCGGCGTCGAGGTCGTCGGTCCAGGTGATCCGGCCCGGGTGGCCCTGCCGGGCGAAGATCCGGCGGGCCAGTCCGCCGATCAGTTCCAGCCGTTCGGTGGCCGGGTCGATCAGGACGAGGTCGCCGACCGGCAGCGCGTCCCGCAACCGCGCGAAGCCGTCGATGAGTTCGGGGGTGTAGGTCGAGCCGCCGCCGACCACGGCGATCTTGACGGGGGAGTGCGGGGGGCGGCCCCCGGACGTTGGCAGCATGAGCGGTTTCAGCCCTTCACTCCGGTGAGTGTGACGCCTTCGACGAAGGCCCTCTGTGCGAAATGATCAACGGCCAGACCGAGCCGGTCAGATGCAGCTGCTGCGCCCACACCAGGTACATCGGGATGACGACGACCTGGGGCGGCAGCATCATCGTGGAGACGACGACCAGCATCGCCGTGCGCCGGCCGCGGAAGCGGAAGCGGGCCAGCGCATAGGCGACCGGGATCGCCGAGCAGACCGTGAAGAAGGTGCCCAGACCCGCGTAGAGCAGCGAGTTCCGCCACCAGTCGAGGAAGCCGGGGGTGGTGGGCGCGGGGACGCGGGCGGCCGTGCGGCCGCGGCCGTCGGGCCCCCGGGCGGGAGAGCGGCATGAACGGCACGAGCGGCATGCGGACTTCCTTCCGTCGGGGGTTCCCGGGGCGCCCGGGCGGGCTCCCGGCCGCGGCGGCTGCCGGGCCCGTCCGACGCACCGGACGGGCCCGGGGCCGGCGGGCTCACCCGGTGTCGAAGACCACGTCGCGGGTCTCGGCCAGTGCCGTGCGCAGCGCTCCGGTGAGGATGGGGTTGCCCGCGAGGTCGCTGAGGCGGATCTCCGGGCGGGGCAGCGCGAGCCCGCTGAACTCGGCCTCGACCAGGGCCCGCAGCTCCTCCCCGCCGGCCTGCGGCACCTCGCCGGAGAGCACCACCAGCCGGGGGTCGACCACCGCGACCACCGCGGCCAGACCGGTCGCCAGCCGCCGCGCGACCTCGGTCCGTACGTCGTCCCGGGCCAGTGCCTCGGCGACGGTGCGGACCTCGGGGGCGCCGGACGCCCGGGCGAGGGCGAGCACGCTGGGCGCGCCGACCAGCCGCTGGAAGCCGCCGCCCGCGTCCGGCCGGGCGGCGCTGCGGTCGCCGTCCCGGGCCAGCGGGGCGCCGGGCAGCGGCATGTAGCCGATCTCGCCCGCGCCGCCGGTGGCCCCGCGCAGCAGCCGCCCGTCCAGTACGATCGCGGCGCCCACGCCCTCGTCGACCCACACCAGCACGAAGTCGTCGAAGTCCTGGGCGGCGCCGTCGTGTTGCTCGGCCACGGCAGCCAGGTTCACGTCGTTCTCGATGACGAGCGGGACGCCGAGGGCCTCGGCCAGTTCGTCCTTCAGCGTCCGCGACTGCCACCCCGGCAGGTGGGGGGCGTACCGCAGCAGGCCGGTCTGCGGGTCCAGGGCGCCGGGGGTGCCGATCACCGCGCGGTGCAGCGCTCCCCGCGCCAGCCCGGCCTTGGCGAGCGCCCCGTCGACGGCCTGCGCCACCAGCCGGGCGGTCTGGGCGGTGGTGCCTTCGTGGGCCGCCTCGGCGCCGAGGCGTTCCTCGCCGAGCACCCGGCCGGTGATGTCGGCGACGGCCGCGGTGATGCCCAGTTGGTCCACGGCCAGCGCGGCGACGTGTGCGGCGGCCGGGTTCACCTCGTACAGCTGGGCGTTGGGCCCCGGGCGGCCGGTGACGTTGCCGGTGGTCCGGACGAGTCCGGCCGCGGTGAGCCGGGCGAGCAGCTGGGAGGCGGTCGGCTTGGACAGCCCCGTCAGTTCGCCGATCTGCGTACGTGTCAGGGGGCCCTGGGAGACCAGCAGGTCGAGTGCGGCGCGGTCGTTCATCGCCCGCAGCACCCTCGGTGTGCCCGGCGTTCCCTGTCCTGCTGCCATGGCTGCTGCCCACCCCGTGTTCCGTGCGGAGGCCGACCGGAAGCCGGCCCGAAGCCGGCCCGAAGCCGATCGGCAGTCGACCGGAAGGCATCTGTTAGGAAACCTTCCAATTATGGGAAGGACGGTAGGGCGGCGGCCAGTTGCGCGTCAATGGCCCGGACGGAGGTTTCGTCCGCCGGGGGCGGGTCGGGTGTGGCCGGGCAGGCAAAGAGGGGCGCCCGGCGGTCGGCCGGTGCGCCCCTCAGTGGTCCCCCGTGGTCCCCCGTGGTCCCCCGTGGTCCCCCGTAGTCCCCGTGTTCTTTTTGGTTCTTCGATCCCCCGTCCCGTGCTACGCCGGGCCTCAGCCCTCTTCCCAGCCGACGCTGCCGACGCCGGTGCCGCCGTCGCAGGTGGCCTCGGAGTGGTCCCGGGCGCCCGGGTTGAGGGTCCGCCACGGGCCGGTCTGGTCGGGCCACCAGCCGCAGACCACGGTCGCCCGGAAGGCGATGGTGCGGTTGGTGTTGTTGGTGCAGTCCGCGGTGCCGCGGCGTCCGTCGGTGGTCGTGGTGCAGTTGAGGTCGTTCTTGATCTGCGGCCGCGCCGCGGCGGACGCGGGGGCCGCGGCGGTCAGGACCGCCGCGCTGCCGAGCATCAGAACCGAAGCGACGGCCCCCGTGGCCACGCGATTGCGGATCTTCATGGTGAAGTCTCCTTCTCCGTCCTTGGTGTCGTTGGTGCCGACACCCCGGACACGAAGCGGGGCCGCGTCCCGTATGACAGAGGCGCATGTGATCTGGGTCACATGCGCCTCGTCGTCCGTCTCCGTGGCCCCGCCCGCGGGGCGCAGGGCTACTGCTTGTCCAGCTGCGGCGGCGGGATCGGCGTCGTCGCCTGGGACTGCGCCGACGACGGGTTGCCGAGCACCGAGGGTGCGGCGATCCCCGCGGAAGGGTCGGCCGGCGCCGCCTCGTCCTCCTCCTCGACCGGGCGCGGCGCGAGGTGTATGCCCGCCGCGTCCAGCGCGTGCTTGATGCGCCAGCGCAGCTCCCGCTCGACGCCGGCCGCCTTGCCCGGCATGGTCTTGGCCGACACGCTGACCGTGACGGTGTCCAGCGACACCTCGCTCAGGCCCAGCACCTGCACCGGCTCCCACAGCTGCTCGTTCCACGGCTCGGCCTTGGACATCGCCTCGCCGGCGTCGGTGATCACCGTGCGGGCCCGCTCCAGGTCCTGGTCCGCGGAGACCAGTACGTCCACGCTCGCGGTGGACCAGCCCTGGCTGAGGTTGCCGATCCGCTTGACCTCGCCGTTGCGGATGTACCAGATCGCGCCGTTGGCGCCGCGCAGCTTGGTGACCCGCAGGCCGACCTCGATGACCGTGCCGGTGGCCACGCCCGCGTCGATCTCGTCGCCGACGCCGTACTGGTCCTCCAGGATCATGAAGACGCCGGAGAGGAAGTCGGTGACGAGGTTGCGGGCGCCGAAACCGATCGCGACACCGGCCACACCGGCGCTGGCCAGCAGCGGCGCCAGGTTGATCTGGAGCACCGAGAGCACGGTCAGCGCGGCGGTGCCCATGATCACGAACGAGGCGACGCTGCGCAGCACCGAGCCGATCGCCTCCGACCGCTGCCGCCGCCGCTCGGCGTTGACCAGCAGCCCGCCCAGCGCGGTGTGCTGGGCCGCGGCGGCGGTGCGGTTCATCCGCTCGATCAGCTTGGTGATGGTGCGGCGTATCACATGCCGCAGGACCACCGCGATCACGATGATCAGGATGATCTGCAGGCCGGACGTGAGCCACGTCCCCCAGTTCGCCTGTATCCAGTCGGCGGCGTTGGTGGCCTTCTGGGTGGCCTCGTCGAGGGAGGTAGGACCGGTGGAGCCGGACGCGGCGGTGCGCAGGGGCGCAGCGGCGGCCGACGGGGCGGACCAGTACACAGCGGAACCTTCCGTGAGGGACAGCAGGCCCGGCCCGCTCTGGGACCCGAGAAAGCCGGGCAGATCTACCACACTAACGGGGCAACGCGGGCGGCCCGCCCCTGTGTTCGATCATGGGGCTGCCGGGAAGGGTGGAATGGGTCGGATCTGGCGGGATCTGCGGCCCTGTGGTCGAAAACACCTCCGGCCCGTTACCTGGTCATGGTGGCGCTCCGACCAGGCACCGGGGGACACTGTGGGGAGATCGTCCCGGCGCGAGCCACGCGCCGCCGGCGTACAAGGAGGCACCCGTGCCGCATGTCCTGGTCCTCAACGCGTCGTACGAGCCGCTCGGCGTCGTACCGCTCCGCCGCGCGCTCATCCTCGTCCTCAATGAGAAGGCCGTCAGCCTTGAGGAATCCGGCGCCCTGATGCACAGCGCGACCCGTGTCGTACCGGCTCCGAGCGTGGTTCGCTTGAAGCGGTTTGTGAGAGTGCCCTTTCGAGGCCCTGTCCCGCTGACCCGACGGGCGCTGTTCGCCCGGGACGGCGGGCGTTGTATGTACTGCGGTGGCGTCGCAACCAGCGTCGACCACGTCATCCCGCGCAGCCGCGGCGGCCAGCACACCTGGGAGAACGTCGTCGCCGCGTGCCGGCGCTGCAACCACGTCAAGGCCGACCGCCATGTCGCCGAGATCGGCTGGCGGCTGCGCCATCAGCCCGCCCCGCCGTCCGGGCTGGCCTGGCGCATCATCGGCACGGGGCATAGGGACCCGCGCTGGCTGCCCTACTTGCAGCCGTACGGCGCGGACGACGCGTTGGCCCGGATCGATGCCGTATCGGCGTAGATCCGGGTTTTTGCGTCATACGGGACGGCGGTCCCGGTGTGGCGGGGGTTCCCAGGGGCCCCGCCACAGACGCGTCACCCGCCCGCCACCGCGTACGCCTCCACGCCCCACAGCGAGTACCCGAACCGTGTCGCCCGCTTGTCGCCCTGGACACGGACGTAGCGGGCGTCGTTCGCGTCCATCCGCACCGCCTCCCGGCCGCCCTTGCCGTCGTGGACCGTCGCGGCGGTGCGCCAGGTCTGCCCGTCGGACGAGACCTGGACGCGGTAGGCGGCCGCGTAGGCGTCCTGCCAGTGCAGGACCACCAGGCCCAGCCGGGTCGGGCGGGGCAGCGCGAACTGCAGCCAGGCGGCGTCCTCGGCGGGGGAGGACCAGCGGGTCCTGGGGTCGCCGTCGGTGGCCGCGGACGCCGGGAAGTCGTCGGTCTCGTCGCCGGACGAGGAGGCGTCCGCGCCGCGCGCCAGATCGGGGCCGCCGGTGGGCGGGAAGACCCGCAGGGTCAGCTTCTGCTCCCGGCCGGCGAAGGCGACGGAGACCTCGTACGTCCCCGAGGGGGTGTCCTTGGGGACGTCCACGGTCACCGGGACGAGCGCGGTGCCGCCCCGCGGGGCGGTCACCTCCTTCGGTGCGTGGACGGTGAAGCCCTTGGGGGCGGTGACCGTCAGCGGGCCGTGCACCTCGCCGGGGCGGCGGGAGGAGATCCGGGCCTCCACCGCGGCCCGGCCGCCGGTCTGGGCGTCGGTGGAGGCCCGGGACAGTTCCAGGCCGGCCCGCGGGGTGTCGTCGAACCACGGCGTGAGCGCGTGCACGGACGGTGCCGGGGTGTCGCCGTCCCAGGTCAGCCGTACCGCGTCGGCGCGCAGCCCGGTCGTGCGGGTCTCCGTCCAGCCGGTCGCCGACAGCGGACCCAGGCGCTGCCAGCCGGACCCCGGCACATGGGCCTCCAGGGAGACCGCGCCGGCCGCCGGGCCCGGATCGGTGAGCGCGCCGACCGCGGCCAGCGGGCGGACCCGCGGGAAGGGCACGGTCAGCGCCGTGCGGCCGTCGCCGCGGTCCGGTGCCGGGGCCTTGCCGTGGGCCCCCGTCCAGGCGTCCGCCTCGGTCATCGCACGGTCCAGGAACGGCGCCAGCACGCCCTTGCCGACCGTCGCCGGGCTGCCGTCGAGCTGCGTCCGCAGCCGCAGCACCGTGCGCTGTGCCGCCCAGGCCGCGTCGCCGTCGTCCCGGGCCTGCGCCAGCAGGGTGTCCACGGCCTGTGCCCCGGCGTCGCCGAAGCGGGCCAACTGCTCGGCCCACGGCCTCACTTCGGCCCGCAGGTCGGAGGCCAGGCCCCGGGGCGCGGCGCTCATGGTGCGGAACGCGGCCCGCAGCGCCTGCGCGGCCTTGGCGAAGTCCGGGTCGTCCCCGGGCCGGCCGCCGTTGACGGCCGCCGCGCGGGTCTGCCAGAAGCGGTCGATCAGCGGCCGGAGGTACCCCGACTCCGCGCCGTCGAGCAGGGACGACGCGGTGTTCCCGGCCAGCGTGCGCAGCGCCGCACGGGCCCCGGGGTCGGCGCCGGCGAGGTCGTCGACGGCCGCCGCCCAGGACTGTGCGGGGCGGTAGTCGCGCGGGTTCCAGGCGTAGTCGGCGGCGGTGAACAGCGGGATCCGGGACGCCAGCGGCTGCTCCATGGCGTTGGCGAGCAGCGCCGCCGAGCCGGTGGCGACGGCCGGTTCGCGGCCGGTGTAGGGGCCGAGGAAGATCCGGTCCTGGGCGTAGTCGTTGACCGGGTAGTTGTCCATGGTGACCAGCGGGTGGCCGAACGCCGCGCGGGCGGCGGCCAGTTCGCCGCCGGTGATGGTCCGCGGCACCACCCCGACGCCCGTCCAGGCCACCTCCACCCGGTCGTTGAGCGCCGCGGCCAGTGCGCCGCGGTAGGCGGTGGCCCCGTCCTGGTAGTACTCGGTCGGCATCAGGGACAGCGGCGCGGCGCCCGGGTGCCGCTCGGCGAGGTGCCGGGCCAGCGCGTTGGCGACCCCGGCCTGCGCCTTGGCGGCGGCCTGCGGCCCGGTCCCGAAGGTCTCCGCGTCGGCCGCGCAGTGCCACTCGCTGTAGCTGACGTCCTGGAACTGCAGCTGGAAGGAGCGCACCCCCAGCGCCCACATCGCGTCCACCTTGCGGCGCAGCGCCCTCAGGTCGTCCTCGGAGGACAGGCACATCGCCTGGCCGGGCGCCACCGCCCAGCCGAGGGTGACGTGGTTGGCGCGGGCCCGCTCGGCCAGCGCCCGGAAGTCCGCCCGCTGCTCGGCCGGGTACGGGTCGCGCCACCGCGCCTGGCGGTACGGGTCGTCGCCCGGGGCGTAGAGGTACCGGTTCTGCTTGGTGCGGCCCATGAAGTCCAGCTGGGCCAGCCGCTGCGCCCGGCTCCACGGCTGCCCGAAGAAGCCCTCGGTGGTGCCGCGCACACCGGTCGCCGGCCAGTCCCGGACGGCCACGGAGGTCAACTGTCGCCCCCCGTCCTGACCTTCGGTGACCAGCTGGCGCAGGGTCTGCGCGGCGTGGAAGAGGCCGTCCGGGCCGACGCCGTCCAGCGCGACGGTGTCCCGGCCGGCGACCTGACCCACCGCCAGGCGGTAGCCGCCGGACGGCAGATCGCCGCGGGCCGGCACCCGCAGCGTCCGCAGGGCGTCGTCCGCGGGCGCCCCGCCGGCCAGCAGCACCGGCCCGTCCGCGGGCAGCCGGTCGCCGGGCGCGGCCTCCCGCACGGTGCGCACCCCGGCCTCCCGCAGCAGCCCGCGCAGCACGTCGAGCGCGTACGGGTCGGTGTCCGGCGCGGCCACCAGCACCGCCGCCGGGCCGAGCGGCACCGCCGCGCCGAGCTGCCGCATCGACTGGGGGCGCGGCCAGACCGCGGGCGGGGTGCCGGCGTCGGCCGGCCGGCCGGGCTGGTCGGGGGTGCCGGCGGCGGGGTCCGCCGGGGCCGCCTGGGCGGCCGGTGCGCCGCCGAGCAGCCCTCCTATGACGGCCGCGGCCAGCGCGGTGGTGCCCGCCACCCGCGCCCGGCCGCCGCCTCTGCCCGTACCGGCTCTTCCGCCCCATACGCCCCGGATTCGCACGGTCGCTCCTCGTTCCCCGTCTCTCGTGCTCACCGGCTTGTGCCGGTTCCCCCTGTGTGACCCGTCGTCCGGCCGTCGCGCCGGCCCCGCGCGCCAGGGGGCCCGACCGGCGGACGGGAACCGCGGTGCGGGTGGTGGTCGTGGTGCGCGCGGCGCGGAACCGGGGGTTTCGCCACCCGTCGGTACCAGTTCGGACAGACCTTCGGCCGTGAGCCCACCATTGTCGCGGTGAGGGTGTCAACCGGGCCTCGGGCGCGCGCCCGGCCTCCCGCCGGATCATCCCTTTCGTCCCGGGGTGCGGCCGGGGCGCGCCCCCTTCGCCGCCGCAGGAATTGCGTCGCACCGGCCCGTCGCGCGCCGTTCTGTGCGCCGTGCGGCGCTCCCCGCCGTGAAATCGCCGGTCGGAGCCGTATTGTGACGTGACTCACGTTTGCTGGGTGAAGACGTCTGCGGCCGTGTCGACTGGGTAGGGCAGACGTGTCCCACTACCGATGAACGGGAGGCCCCTCGTGGCCGCATCCGCTCAGTTGCTCCTCGACGCCCTCGCTGCGAAACCCGACGGCGAGTCCGGGCTCTTCGACGGGGTCTCCGGCCCCGACTCCGGCCTGGAGGGCTCCGGTTCGTTCAGCTTCACCGAGCCGCCGCTCACCAGCGAGCCCCCGCTCGCCGACAGCGCCCCGCTCACCAGCGAGGTCCCCATCACCGCCGAACTCCCGCTGACCAGCGAACCGACGGCCACCGGGCTGGGCACGGAGTCGATGGAGGTCTGAGCCGCCATGGGCCGCGCCCGGCTCGCCCGGCTCCACGGCATCGCCACGTCCTACGAGCCCGCACCGGGCCGCACCGTCCACGTCCCCGAGGACACCGTCGTCGCCGTGCTCGCCGCACTGGGAGTCGACGCCTCCACCCCCGAGGCCGTCCGCGCCGCCCTGGCCGCCCACGACGAGACCGCCGGCCGCGCCCTGCTGCCGCCCACCGTCACCGCCCGCGCCGGCCGCCCGCCGCACCTGCCCGACCTGCCCGACGGCACCGTCCTGAGCGTCCGTACCGAGGACGGCGCTCTCGCCGGCGCGGAAGTACGGGACGGCGCCCCGCACGGCGGCGCCCGGGACCCCGCGGCGCTCGCCGGGCTCCCCCTCGGCGTCCACGCCCTCCGTGCCGCCGCCCCCGACGGCCGCACCGGCCGGGCCCACCTGATCGTCGCGCCCGGCACCGTGCCCGCCCCGCCCGGCCGCAGTCACGGCTTCCTCGTCCAGCTCTACTCCCTGCTCTCCCGCCACTCCTGGGGCATGGGCGACCTCGGGGACCTCGCCGACCTGGCCGCCTGGTCCGGCCGCACCCTGGGCACCGGCTTCGTCCAGCTCAACCCCCTGCACGCGGCGGTCCCCGGCCCGCCCACCGACCCCTCCCCCTACCGCCCCTCCTCGCGCCGCTTCCCCGACCCGGTCCACCTGCGGATCGAGCTGATCCCCGAGTACGCCCACCTGGCCGGCGACGCCCGCGCCCGGGCCGACGAACTGGCCGCCCGGGCGGGCGAGTTGCGCGCCGAGGTCCTCGACCGCGGCGGACTGATCGACCGGGACGCCGTCTGGGACCTCAAGCGCCGGGCCCTGGAACTCCTCTGCGCCGTCCCGCTCGGCCCCGGCCGCCGCGCCGCGTACTGCGACTTCCTCGCCGAGCAGGGCCCGGCCCTGGACGACCACGCCACCTGGTGCGCGCTCGCCGAACGGCACGGCCCCGACTGGCGCGGCTGGCCGGCCGGCCTGCGCGACCCCCGCTCCCCGGAGACCGCCCGGATCCGCCACCGCCTGCTGGACCGCATCGACTTCCACTCCCGGCTCGCCTGGTTCACCGACCAGCAGCTCGCCGCCGCCCAACGCGCCGCCCGCGAGGCCGGGATGGCCGTCGGCCTCGTCCACGACCTCGCCGTCGGCGTCCACCCCTCCGGCGCCGACACCTGGGCCCAGCAGGGCGCCTTCGCCGCCGGGATGTCCGTCGGGGCGCCACCGGACGCCTTCAACTCCCGCGGCCAGGACTGGGGTCTGCCGCCCTGGCGCCCGGACGCCCTGGCCGCCGCCGGCTACGCCCCCTACCGCGACCTGCTGCGCGGGCTGCTCCGGCACGCCGGCGCGCTCCGCATCGACCACGTGATGGGCCTGTTCCGGCTCTGGTGGGTCCCCGAGGGCCGGCCGCCGACCGACGGTGCCTACGTCCGCTACGACGGCGAGGCGATGCTCTCGGTGCTCGCCCTGGAGGCCCACCGGGCCGGCGCCGCCGTGATCGGCGAGGACCTCGGCACCGTCGAGCCCGGCGTCCGCGAGGCCCTCGCGGAGCGCGGCGTCCTCGGCACCTCCGTCCTGTGGTTCGAACGGGACTACGGCAACGGCTCCGGGACCGACGGGGACGGGCCGGGCGACGCGGGCGGGACGGCGGACGGGGGCGGCCCGGTGCCGGCGGCGGCCGCCGCCGAGGAGGCTCGGATACTGGCCCCCGCCGAGTGGCGCGCCGGCTGCCTGGCCACCGTCACCACCCATGACCTGCCGCCCACCGCCGCCCGGTTCAGCGGCGCCGACGTCGCCCTGCGCGCACGCCTCGGCCTGCTCACCGGCCCGCCGGAGCAGGAGCGCTCCAGGGCCGCCTACGAGCTCCGCGAATGGCTCGGCGTGCTGTCCCGCCACGGCCTGCTGCCGGAGGGCGGCGGCGACGAGGAGGCGGTGGTCAAGGCCGTCCACCGCTTCCTGCTGCGCACCCCGGCGCGGATGGTCGGCATCTGGCTGCCGGACGCGGTCGGCGACCGCCGCCCGCAGAACCTCCCCGGCACCTGGCAGGAGTACCCCAACTGGCGCCTGCCCATCGCCGGCCCCGACGGCCGCCCGCACACCCTGGAGGAGTTGGCCGCCTCGCCCCGGCTGCACGCCCTGATGCGCGAGGTGGCGGCCCTGGCGGACTGACCGCGGCCCACCGCGGGCGACGGCGGCGGGCCGTCCGGCCTGCCGGTATGCCGCTCGCCCCACCCCGGACGCGCGGGGCGGAGCACCGTCCGCTACGTTGAACGGGTGAGCAACAAGGTCAAGAACACCGCCCTGCGCGCCGGAACCATCACCGCCGGCACCGCGCTGATGCTGCTGATGTCGTCCCCCGCGTTTGCGCTCACCCGCGACGACGGTGACGACCCGGGTCCGGGCCTGAGCGTGATCCAGACGCTCGGCCTCTACGTCGCTGCGCCGATCGTGCTCTTCCTGATCATCGCCGGACTGGTCATCGCGACCGACAAGTCCCGCAAGCAGGCCCAGCCCAAGGGCTGACCCCAGCCCTGCGCGGGCCCGCCCGGCCCGCTCGCGTCCACGACGCGGACGCCTTCACAGGGGCGCCCACCGGTTCTTCCCGGACCGGTGGGCGCCCCTTTTCGCATGCGCGGGCCGACGAGCAAACGATCACGAAAAACCGGATATAGCGCGCGAGTTGGGACTTTCCGGGCGATTACCCCTTGGGGAGATGTTTAACCGGAGCGTACCTACGATGACGTAACCTACGGGGCCGTAGGTCAAAACCTACGGCCCCGTAGGTTCGTCGTCCCCAGGAGTTGCCGTGACCATCGCCCCCGACCGCCTCGACGGAGCGCGCGGCCAGGCCGCCTGGACCGACACCCGCCTGCTCTACGCCCTCGAAGAGGTCGTCGAGCGGGAGCTCGACCGGCATCTGAAGGTCGCCAAGGAGTGGATGCCGCACGAGTACGTGCCGTGGAGCGACGGACGGAACTTCGACGGGGTGCTGGACGGCGAGCCCTGGGCCCCCGACCAGTCCAAGGTCACCCCCATCGGCCGCACCGCGCTGGTGGTCAACCTCCTCACCGAGGACAACCTCCCCAGCTACCACCACGAGATCGCCACCCTCTTCGGCCGGGACGGCGCCTGGGGCACCTGGGTCCACCGCTGGACGGCGGAGGAGGGCCGGCACGGCATCGTCATGCGCGACTACCTGCTCACCAGCCGCGCGGTCGACCCGGTCGAGCTGGAGCGGTTCCGGATGGCCCACATGTCCGAGGGCTTCGAGTCCGACAACGCGCACGGCATGCTGCACTCGGTGGCGTACGTCGCCTTCCAGGAGCTGGCCACCCGGATCTCGCACCGCAACACCGGCCGGCACTCCGGCGACCCGGTGTGCGACCGGATGCTGGCCCGGATCGCCACCGACGAGAACCTCCACATGGTCTTCTACCGCAACCTCCTCGGCGCCTCCTTCGAGCTGGCCCCCGACCGGACGATGTGCGCCGTGCGGGACGTGGTCACCGGCTTCCGGATGCCCGGCCACGGCATGCCCGGCTTCGAGCGGGCCGCCGCCCGGATGGCGCTCGGCGGGATCTACAACCTCCGCATCCACCACAACGAGGTGCTCCAGCCGGTGCTGCGCCACCTGAAGGTGCTGGAGCGCGGCGGACTGGGCCCCGAGGGGCTCGCCGCCCAGGAGGAGCTGGGCCTGTTCCTGGACGGCCTGGACGCGCAGGCACGCCGCTTCGACGAGCGGCAGGCCGCGATCCTGGCCCGCCGGGCGGCCCGGGACTGATCCCGGGGCTGCCGGGGGTCGACCCGACTGACCCGGGCCCGATTCCTTTCAGTGTTTCTGAATGAACGAGCCGGCCGCGCCGGGTGCGTACGCTGCCCGCATGGCCGACTGGGACATCAAGAAGCTCCGCATCCTGCGCACCCTCCAGGAGCTGGGCACGGTCACCGCGACCGCCGAGGCGCTGCACATGACGCCCTCGGCGGTCTCCCAGCAGCTGTCCGGGCTCGCCCGGTCCCTCGGGGTGACGCTGCTGGAGGCGCACGGCCGCCGGGTCCGGCTCACCGGCGCCGCCCACCTGGTGCTGCGGCACGCCGAGGCGGTCTTCGCGCAGCTGGAACGGGCCGACGCGGACCTCCTCGGCTACCTCCAGGGGGAGGCCGGCACGGTGCGGGTCGGGGCGTTCTCCACCGCCGTCCCGGCGCTGGTGGTGCCCGCCGTCCAGGAGTTGCGCCGCAGCCACCCGGGGCTGGCGGTGACCGTGCGGGAGGCCGAGGCGGAGGCCGCGTACGAGCTGCTGGCCGAGGGCAGCGTCGATCTGGCGCTGTCGCTGGCGGCGCACGCGCCCACCCCGCGCGACCCGAAGTTCAGCCGGGTCGTGCTGCTCGCCGACCCGCTGGACGTGGCGCTGCCGGCCGGCCATCCGCTGGCCGCCGAGCCGGGGCTGCGGCTGGCCGACCTGGCCGGCGAACCGTGGATCTTCGGCAGCAGCGGCCCGTGGTCGCAGATCACCCTCGCCGCCTGCGAGAACGCCGGGTTCGTGCCGGAGCAGGCGCACGCCGCCGCCGACTGGAGCGCGATCTGGGCGATGGTCGCGGCCGGTATGGGCGTGGCGCTGGTGCCCCGGATGGCGAGGGCGGGCGGGCTGCGGGCCCCCGGGCACGGCGGCGGGGTGGCGCTGCGGGTGCTCCACGCCGACCAGCCGCGCCGCCATGTGATCGCCGCCGCCCGGCGCGGCTCCGAGGCGGCGCCCGGCCTGGCCCGGGTGCTGGCCGCGCTCCGCCAGGCGGCCGCCGCCCAGGCCGGGCCGGGCACCCCGCCACCTGCGACCTTTCAGTCCGACTGAAAATATTCCTCACGAACTTTCGATGGACCTGTGAGGTGTTCCGCTGCGACGGTGGACCGGTCCCCAGCACCGCACACAGGAGCAGAAGGGCAACGCATGTCCGCCACCCCGGCCGCCGATGCCACCGATCCGCACGCCAACGACGCCCAGCCCTACGCCGGCGGCGATCCGTACGCCGACTACCGCGGCGGTGACTTCCCCTTCACCGCGCTCGTCGACCTGGCCGACCGCCGCCTCGGAGCCGGTGTGATCGCCGCCAACGACGAGTTCTTCGCCGAGCGGGAGAACCTGCTGAAGCCGGGCCCGGCGGTCTTCGACCCCGAGCGCTTCGGGCACAAGGGCAAGATCATGGACGGCTGGGAGACCCGGCGCCGCCGGGGCGCCGACGGCGACCATCCCTTCCCCACCGAGGACGCGCACGACTGGGCGCTGATCCGCCTCGCCGCCCCCGGCGTGATCCGCGGCGTCGTCGTCGACACCGCCCACTTCCGCGGCAACTACCCGCAGCAGGTCACCGTCGAGGCCACCGCGCTGCCCGGCAGCCCCGGCCCCGAGGAGCTGCTCGCCGACGACGTGAAGTGGGAGGAGATCGTCCCCCGCACCCCCGTACGCGGCCACGCCGCCAACGGCTTCGAGGTCACCGCCGAGCGCCGCTTCACCCACCTCCGCCTCAAGCAGCACCCCGACGGCGGCATAGCCCGCCTCCGGGTCCACGGCGAGGTGGTCCCCGACCCCGAGTGGCTGGACGTGCTCGGCACCCTCGACCTGGTGTCGGTGATGCACGGCGGCACCGTCGAGGACGCCTCGGACCGCTTCTACTCCTCGCCCACCCAGATCATCCAGCCGGACCTCTCGCGCAAGATGGACGACGGCTGGGAGAACCGCCGCCGCCGGGTCCGCGGCACCAACGACTGGGTGCGCTTCCGGCTCGCCGCACAGGGCGAGATCCGCGCCGTCGAGATCGACACCGCCTGCCTCAAGGGCAACTCGGCCGGCTGGGCCCGGCTTTCGGGCTGCGACGGGAACCCGGACGACGCGTCCGCGTGGTTCGAGATCCTGCCCACGACGCGGCTCCAGCCCGACACCCCGCACCGCTTCGTGCTGCCCCGCCGGGTCACCGCCACCCACCTCCGCCTGGACGTCTACCCCGACGGCGGCCTGGCCCGTATGCGGGTGCACGGCGACCTCACCGAGGCCGGCCGGGCCGAACTGGTCCGCCGCTTCGACGAGTTGAGCGGCTGACCCCCCCGCCTTCCGCCGGGCCCCGTGCGAGGGGGACGGAGCCCGGCGGCACTCCTTCGCGCTCCCCGGAGCCGGGGGCTTCCCGACCCGCCCGGCGGACGGTCACGCTCCTGACGCGCCGTCCGCCGGGCGACTCCATGCCGTGGGCCGGTCAGGCCCCGGCGGCCGCGTCCGCCGCGCGGGCCCTCAGGGCCCGCTCGACGCCGGCCCGGGACTCCGTGACCAGCCGGCGCAGCGCCGGGCTGGGCTCGGCCCGGGCCAGCCAGGCGTCGGTGGCGTCCAGGGTCTCCTGGGAGACCTGGAGGGCCGGGTAGTGGCCCACCACGATCTGCTGCGCCATCTCGTGGCTGCGGCTCTCCCAGACGTCCTTGACCGCCGCGAAGTACTTCGCGGTGTAGGGCGCCAGCAGCTCCCGCTGGTCGGGCTGGACGAAGCCGGCGATGACCGCCTCCTGGACGGCGTTGGGGAGTTTGTCGGACTCCACGACCGACGCCCAGGCTTCCGCCTTCGCCTCCGCGGTGGGCCGCGCGGCGCGCGCCGTCGCCGCGTGCCGCTCGCCCGCCGAGGTCTTGTCCCGCTCCAGCTCGGCGGCGATCTCCGGCTCGTCGGCCCGGCCGGTGGCCGCCAGCCGCTCCAGCAGCGTCCAGCGCAGCTCGGTGTCCACGGCCAGCCCGGGGATCTCCTCGGTACCGTCCAGCAGGCCGGCGAGGAGGTCCAGCTGCTCGCCGGTGCGGGCCGCCGCGGCGAACGCCCGCGCCCAGGCCAGCTGGTGGTCGCTGCCCGGCTCGGCCGCCCGCAGGTGCGCCAGCGCCGCCTCGGTCCACTGCGCCAGGCCGCTCTCGCGCCACTCGGGCGCCGCGTACAGGTCCAGCGCCAGCTTCACCTGGCGGTGCAGGGACTGGACGACGCCGATGTCGGACTCCTTGCCGATGCCGGAGAGGACCAGCGCGAGGTAGTCACGGGTGGGCAGTTCGCCGTCGCGGGTCATGTCCCAGGCCGAGGCCCAGCACAGCGCCCGCGGCAGCGAGTCGGTGAAGTCGCCGAGGTGCGCGGTGACCACCTTCAGCGACTCCTCGTCGAGCCGGACCTTGGCGTAGGAGAGGTCGCCGTCGTTGAGGAGGATGACGTCCGGGCGGCGGAAGCCCTCGGGGAACGGCACCTCGGTCCGCTCGCCGTCCACGTCCAGCTCGACGCCGCCGGTGCGGACCAGCTTGCCGTCGGTCAGGTCGTAGTAGCCGATGGCGATCCGGTGCGGCCGCAGTACCGGCTCGCCGGTCGCCCCGGCGGGCAGCGCCGGCGCCTCCTGCCGCACCGCGAACGCGGTGACGGTGCCGTCCGCGTCGACCGTGAGCTCCGGCCGCAGGATGTTGATGCCGGCCGTCTGCAGCCACTTCTTCGACCAGGTCGCCAGGTCCCGGCCGCTGGTCGCCTCCAGCGCCCCGAGCAGGTCCGACAGCCGGGTGTTGCCGAAGGCGTGCGCCTTGAAGTACGCCTGCACGCCGGTGAAGAACTCGTCCATGCCGACGTAGGCCACCAGCTGCTTGAGGACGCTGGCGCCCTTGGCGTAGGTGATGCCGTCGAAGTTGACCAGGACGTCGTCCAGGTCGCGGATCTCCGCCATGATCGGGTGGGTGGACGGCAGCTGGTCCTGCCGGTAGGCCCAGGTCTTCATGGAGTTGGCGAAGGTGGTCCAGGAGTGCGGCCACTTGCTGCCCGGCGCGTACGCCTGGCAGGCGATCGAGGTGTAGGTGGCGAACGACTCGTTCAGCCACAGGTCGTTCCACCACTCCATGGTGACCAGGTCGCCGAACCACATGTGCGCCAGCTCGTGCAGGATCGTCTCGGCCCGCACCTCGTAGGCCGCATCCGTCACCTTCGAGCGGAAGACGTACTGGTCGCGGATGGTCACCGCGCCGGCGTTCTCCATGGCGCCGGCGTTGAACTCCGGCACGAAGAGCTGGTCGTACTTGGCGAACGGGTAGGCGTAGTCGAACTTCTCCTGGAACCAGTCGAAGCCCTGCCGGGTGACCGCGAAGATCTCCTCCGCGTCCAGGTGCTCGGCCAGCGACGGCCGGCAGTAGATCCCCAGCGGCACCGACCGCCCGTCCGCGCCCTCCCAGGTGCTGTGCACGCTGTGGTACGGGCCGGCGATCAGCGCGGTGATGTACGTCGAGATCCGCGGGGTCGGCTCGAAGCGCCAGACGTCGCCGGCCGGTTCCGGCGTCGGGGAGTTCGAGATCACCGTCCAGCCCGCCGGGGCCTTCACGGTGAACCGGAACGTCGCCTTCAAGTCCGGCTGCTCGAAGGACGCGAACACCCGCCGGGCGTCCGGCACCTCGAACTGCGTGTAGAGGTACGCCTGCTGGTCCACCGGGTCGACGAACCGGTGCAGCCCCTCACCGGTGTTGGTGTACGCGCAGTCGGCGACGACCGTCAGCTCGTTGCGGCCGGCCCGCAGCCCGGGCAGCGCGATCCGAGAGTCCTGGAACACCGCCGCCGCATCGAGCGCGGTGCCGTTGAGCACCACCTCGTGCACGGTCGGCGCCACCAGGTCGATGAACGACGCGGCGCCCTCCTCCGCGGCGTCGAACAGCACCGTCGTCACCGACCGGAACGTGCCTCCCTCCTGCGCCCCGCTCAGGTCCAGCTCGATGTCGTACGCGTCCACGGTCAGCAGACGCGCCCGCTCCTGGGCCTCTTCCCGGGTCAGATTCGTACCAGGCACCCGTGCCACTCCTTCACAGTCAACGGTTGTCGCAGCGTCGGGCCATCCTTCCACGTGCATCGGGACGGGTATCGGGCACTTTCCGGTAGTGCTCAGACGGCAACTGTCGGTAGGTTTCAGCTCATGGAGACGGGTGTGAGCGAGGCGGACTACCTTGCGGCCTGGGACGAGTGGTATGCGAGCGGGGACGCCGCCTTCTGGGACCGGTTCACGGGGGACGGGCTTTCCGACGAGGGACTCGATGTCCAGACCCCGACAGCCTCTGGGTGGCGGTCGCCGGAGGCAGGGCATGACCACGTATCGGCAACGTCACTCTCCCAGGTGAGGGAGGCGGAAAGCTCGGCCAGGGGTATAAGGTAGACCTTATGTTCGCGGTATGTGGGACATCATTTTGCTGGAGCCCGTCGAGGGCTGGTTTCTCCAGCTGTGCCGGGACGATCCAGCATCTGCGGACAGGGTCACGGACGCACTCGACCATCTCGCCGCCGGCGGTCCGTCACTCGGTCGCCCCATGGTCGACCGGATCCATGGCAGCGTGCTGCACAACCTTCAAGGAGCTGCGCCCGGGGTCCAGAGGCACCTCGGAGGTCAGGATGCTCTTCGTCTTCGACGTCGAGCGGAGGGCCGTCATTCTGGTGGCAGGCGACAAGTCGGGCAGATGGTCCCAGTGGTACACGGAGAACATTCCGCTCGCTGAGCTTCGTTACGGACAGTACACGGACAGTAGGAAGCGGGAGGACGAGGGATGAAGGGGCGTTCGTGGCGCGAGGTGCGCGCCGAGGCGTTTGAGCGGTACCCCCGGATGGCTTCCGAGGAGGCGGAGCAGGCGCGTGCGCGGGTGCGTGCGGAGAACGTGGCCCGGGTCCGCGGCCATGAACTCGCGGCCCTCAGGCGGGAGGCGGGGCTGACACAGGGCGGCCTCGCGGCGGCTCTCGGAGTCAGCCAGGCGCGTATCTCTCAGATCGAGCATGGTCAGGTCGACAGTCTGGACGTACTGCGGGCGTATGCCGAGGCTCTGGGCGGTGAGGTATCCGTGGTCGTCCGGCGGGGCGAGACCGCGGTCAAGGTGGCGTGAGGCGGGCCCGATGGGCAATACCTGAAACGGCCGGGGCTCGCACGGAACGCTTTCCGTGCGAGCCCCGGCCGTTGTCGCGGGAAGCCGCTCAGCCGCGCAGCTCGGCGGCGACCAGCTCGGCGATCTGGACGGCGTTGAGCGCCGCGCCCTTGCGGAGGTTGTCGTTGGAGAGGAACAGCGCGAGGCCGTGGTCGACGGTCTCGTCGCGGCGGATCCGGCCCACGAAGGAGGCGTCCTGGCCGGCGGCCTGGAGCGGGGTGGGGACGTCGGAGAGCGCCACGCCGGGGGCGGCCGCCAGCAGCTCCTGGGCGCGCTCGGGCGCGATCGGCCGCGCGAAGCGGGCGTTGACCTGGAGGGAGTGGCCGGTGAAGACCGGGACGCGGACGCAGGTGCCGGAGACCTTCAGCTCCGGGATGCCCAAGATCTTGCGGCTCTCGTGGCGGAGCTTCTGCTCCTCGTCGGTCTCGTTCAGTCCGTCGTCGACGATCGAGCCGGCCATCGGCAGGACGTTGAAGGCGATCGGGCGGACGTAGTTCTCGGGGGCGGGGAACTCCACCGCGGCACCGTCGTGCGTCAGCTTGGTGGCGTCCTGCTCGATGACCTTGCGGGCCTGCCCGTCCAGCTCGGCGACGCCGGCCAGACCGCTGCCGGAGACCGCCTGGTAGGTGGCGACCACCAGGGAGACCAGTCCGGCCTCCTCGTGCAGCGGGCGCAGCACCGGCATGGCGGCCATGGTGGTGCAGTTCGGGTTGGCGATGATGCCCTTGGGCCGGTCGGTGATGGCCTGCGGGTTGACCTCGGCGACGACCAGCGGGACCTGCGGGTCGCGGCGCCAGGCCGAGGAGTTGTCGATCACGACCGGGCCGGCGTCGGCGACCTTCTCCGCCAGCGTCCGGGACGTGGCGCCACCGGCCGAGAAGAGCACGATGTCCAGACCGGAGTAGTCCGCGGTGGCCGCGTCCTCGACGGTGATCTCGGTGTCCTGCCAGGGCAGCGTCCGTCCGGCGGACCGGGCCGAAGCGAACAGCCGCAGCTGCTCGACCGGGAAGTTCCGCTCGGCGAGAATGCGCCGCATCACGCCGCCGACCTGTCCGGTCGCTCCGACGATTCCGATCCTCATGGGACTCCTTCTTTCTGACCTGGCCCGCCGGGCCGGGCTACGGGTGTCTCTGCCGGGACACCTGCTCAGTGGCGCTCCCATCATGTGTGTGAGACCCGTCGCCTTGTCCAATCGATTGCCGTCCGTTCCCACAGACGGAGATGCGGGCCGCATGGTTGCCCACGGAGCGTTTCCCGCGGTCACCCGCGGTCACCCGCCCGGGGCGGGGTGCGGTCAGTGCGGCAGGACGACGACGTACGAGGCGGGCTCCCGGTCCACCGCCGCCATCAGGGCCGTGCGGACCACCGCCGCCTGCTGCTCGGGGGCCTCCCGCAGGGTCCGCGGCCGGCAGCGGACGAGGGTGATGCCGAGCCGCTCCAGGCGCTCCCGCTGCTCGTCGCGGGGCGGATCGGCGGGGCGGTGGTCGGACGGGCGCGGGGTGCGGGTGTCGAGCGTCACGGCCACCCCGTATTCGGGCCAGTACGCGTCGGCCGCACCCAGGTACGGGCCGCCGGGCAGCCGCAGGTCGACGTTCCACACCGGGTCGGGCAGCCCGAAGGCGCGCACCAGGTCGTAGAGCCGCTGCTCGGCCAGGGCCCGGCCCTCGGCCATCAGGGCGTCCACCGCGTCCACCACGTGCGGCCGGGTCAGCAGCCGGGCCCGGCTCAGCTCCCGCACCACCGAGGCCGCCTCGCAGTGCCCGCCGCGCACCGCCTCGGTCAGCAGCCGGCGCACCGTGGTGCCGTCGGAGAGGCCGGCCACCGCGTCGGCCAGCGCCCGCGGGACGGGGGCGGTGGGCACGCCGGTGACCTCCTCGGGCTGCGGCAGGTCCGCGCCGCGGACGATCCCCGCGAAGCCGGCCGGGCGCAGCCGCCGGGTGCGGGCCACCAGGACCTCGATGCGGTCCAGGGAGAGCAGCGGGGGAGCGGCGGCGAAGCCGTGCAGGGCGAGCGCCGCCAGCCCGGTGATCATCGGTTCCGGGACGGGCTCCGCGGACCGGGGCTGGGCCGGCACGGACGGGGCGCGGTGGCGGGCGTAGAGCAGCGCGGCGTGCAGCCGCTCCTCGCTGGTGGGCGGCCCCTGGTGGAGCAGGTGGACGCCCGGCAGCAGCTGCTGCCAGGGGCCGCCCGGGCGGCAGCGCTCGGCGATCTCGGCGGGCGGGACGCCGTACGCCCGGAGCTGATGTGTCGTCAGCACCGGGCAGCTGCCGTCGGCGAGGTGGTGGAGGGGGAGCGGGGAGAGCGGGGTGTCGTGGTTCATGCCGGGCAGATTCCCGGCCCCGCTCCACCCCCTAACCGCTGTTACCCGCCTGTGGCACAAGCGGGACAATCCTGCCCTCAAGTACGGGCGTTCGACGGCCGATGATGGCAGGTCGGGGGCGGGGTTACGGCCTGGGGCCGGCCGCCTCGTCACAAGCCTGTGCGCGCAGCGCCCGGGCCAGGTCGTCCCGCTCCTCCAGCACCAGCCGGCGCAGTGCGGGCGCCGCCTCCGGGTGCTCCGCCAGCCAGCCGTCCGCGGCCGCCAGCGTGGCCGCGTCCACCTGCCAGGACGGGAACAGCCCGCGCACCACCGACATCCCGATCTCGATGGACCGTTCCCGCCAGATCCGCTCGATCGCGCTGAAGTAGCGCGGCGCGTACGGCGCCAGCAACTCCCGCTGCGAGGGCTGGGCGAAGCCGCTGAGGGTCGCCTCCACCAGGGCGTTGGAGAGAGTGTCGGACTCCATCACGTCCGCCCAGGCGGCCGCCTTGACCTCGGCCGAGGGGCGGGCGGCCAGGCAGCGCACCTGATGCCGCTTGCCGGAGGCGGTGTCGTCGCGGGCCAGTTCGGCGGCGATCGCGGCCTCGTCGGCGGTCCCGTGCGCGGCCAGCGGCAGCAGGAACGCCCAGCGCAGCTCCTGGTCCACGTCCAGCCCGTCGATCTTGGCGGTGCCGTCCAGCAGCCCGCGCAGGAGCTGGAGGTCGGCCGGGGTGGTGGCCACCGCGGCGAAGTGCCGGGCCCAGCTGAGCTGGTGGCCGCTGCCCGGCTCGGCCAGCCGCAGCTCGCGCAGCGCGCCCTCGGACAGCTCCCGGGCGGCCCGCTCGCGGTACTCCGGCGCGACATAGTGCTCCAACGCCGCCTCTGCCTGGCCGAGCACCGACTGCAGCACCCCGACGACGGTCTCCGCGCCGGCGAACCGCCGCACCAGCGCCAGGAAGTCGCGGGCCGGCATCAGCCCGTCCCGGGTCAGCCCCCACACCGCCGCCCAGCACAGCGCCCGCGCCAGCGGGTCGGCCAGATCGCCGAGCCGGGCCCGCAGGGTGGCCAGCGACCCCTCGTCGAAGCGGGTCTTGCAGTACGTCAGGTCCTCGTCGTTGACCAGGATCAGCTCCGGCCGCTCGGCCCCGGCCAGCTCCGGCACCGCCGTCCGCGGCCCGGCCACGTCCACCTCGGCGCGGGCGTAGCGCACCAGCGCCGAGTCCGCGTCCAGGCGGCGGTACAGGCCCACCGCGACCCGGTGCGGGCGCAGCTCCGGGTGGCTCTCGGACGCCTCCTGGAGGATGCTCAGCTCGGTGATCCGGCCCTCGGCGTCGTAAGTGACCTGCGGCGTCAGGGAGTTGAGGCCGGCCGTCTCCAGCCAGGCGCGGGACCAGGTGGCCAGGTCCCGGCCGGAGGTCTCCTCCAGCACCGACAGCAGGTCCGCGAGCCGGGTGTTGCCGTAGGCGTGCCGCTTGAAGTAGCGCCGGGCGCCCTCCAGGAACGCGTCCTGGCCGACGTACGCCACCAGCTGCTTCAGGACGCTGGCGCCCTTGGCGTAGGTGATGCCGTCGAAGTTGAGCTTGGCGTCCTCCAGGTCGCGGATGTCGGCGGTGACCGGGTGGGTGGAGGGCAGCTGGTCGGCCCGGTACGCCCAGGACTTGCGGCGGTTGGCGAAGGTGATCCAGCCGTCGGTGAAGCGGGTCGCGCCCACCTGCGCGAAGCTGCCCATGAAGTCCGCGTAGGACTCCTTCAGCCACAGGTCGTCCCACCAGTGCATGGTGACCAGGTCGCCGAACCACATGTGCGCCATCTCGTGCAGGATGACGTTGGCCCGGCGCTCGTAGGACGCCTCGGTGACCTTGCCGCGGAAGATGAACTCCTCGCGGAAGGTGACGCAGCCGGGGTTCTCCATCGCGCCGAGGTTGTACTCCGGCACGAACGCCTGGTCGTACTTGCCGAACGGGTACGGGAAGTCGAAGTGGTCGTGGAAGAAGTCCAGGCCCTGCTTGGTGACGGTGAAGACGTCGTCCGCGTCGAAGTGCCGGGCCAGCCCCTTGCGGCAGAGCGCCCCGAGCGGGACCTCCAGCTCGGTGCCGTCCTCGAAGGTGCGGCGGTAGCTGTCGGTCACGTAGTGGTACGGCCCGGCGACCACCGCGGTGATGTACGTGGAGATCGGCTTGGTGGTCGCGAACCGGCGCGTGCTTCCCTCGACGGGGCCCTCCTGGGCGCCGTTGCTCAGCACCAGCCAGCCGTCCGGCGCGGTCACCTCGAAGGTGAACGGGGCCTTCAGATCGGGCTGTTCGAAGTTGGCGAAGACCCGGCGGGAGTCGGCGGGTTCGTACTGGGTGTAGAGGTAGACCTCGCCGTCCTCGGGGTCGACGAAGCGGTGCAGGCCCTCGCCGGTGCGGCTGTAGGCGCACTGCGCGTCGACGACGAGGGTGTTCTCGGCGGCCAGGCTGGCCAGGGCGATCCGGGTGCCGTCGAAGACCTCGGCCACCTCCAGCTCCCGGCCGTTGAGGGTCACCGAGGAGACCGAGGGGGCCAGGAGGTCCGCGAAGCTGGTCGCGCCGGGTTCGGCGCAGCGGAAGCGGATCGTCGTCCGGGAGCGGAAGGTGGCCGCCTCGGGGCCCCGGGCGACCGCTGAGCGGACGTCCAGCGCCACGTCGTAACCGTCGACCGTCAGCAGCCGGCCCCGCTCACGTGCCTCTTCCCGGGACAGATTCTCACCTGGCACGGTGTGCCTCCCTCACCCTCGTCTCGGATATCGAACACGGGGAATCATGGCACGCATGCCGTCGGTTGAAGCGTGTACGGAACAACGCCGCCGAAGCTCTCAAGAGGAGACCTCGTGTCCGAGACCGCCAAAGTCCCAGCCGACTTCTGGTTCGACCCGCTGTGCCCCTGGGCGTGGCTGACCTCCCGCTGGATGCTGGAGGTGGAGAAGGTCCGCCCGGTCCAGGTGCGCTGGCATGTGATGAGCCTGGCCGTGCTCAACGAGAACAAACTCGACGAGCTGCCCCCGGAGTACGCGGAGAACATGCGCCCGGGCGGCAAGGCGTGGGGCCCGGTCCGCGTGGTGACCGCCGCCCAGCAGCTGCACGGCGACGAGGTCGTCGGCAGGCTCTACACCGCGCTCGGCAACCGCATCCACAACGCCGGCGAGGGCGTCACCCGGGAGGCCATAGCGGGCGCCCTCGCCGACGCCGGCCTGCCCGCCGACCTGATCGAGTACGCCGACAAGGACACCTACGACGCCGAGCTGCGCGCCTCGCACAAGACGGGCATCGACCTGGTCGGCCAGGAGGTCGGCACGCCGGTGATCGCGGTGCCCGGTTCGGACGGCGACCAGATCGCGTTCTTCGGACCCGTCGTGACCCCGGCTCCCAAGGGTGACCAGGCCGCCAAGCTCTGGGACGGCACGCTGGCCGTCGCCTCCATCCCCGGCTTCTTCGAGCTCAAGCGGACACGGACGGCACCGCCGCAGTTCGACTGACGTCCCGTCCGCGCCCACCGGAGGGCGGCGAACACAGCGGCGCCCCCGCGAGTCACGTCCTCGCGGGGGCCCGCCGTTATCCGCCTGCCAGGTGAAAGGTGAGAAGACGATCACGAGGCAGGACGCATCGGACTGCTAGGGCCTCACGGCGCCAGCAGCAGGTTGTTGGCGCGCTCCTTGGCGGCCGTGTAGCGCTTGGCCACGTCCTGCCAGTTGACGACCTGCCACATCGCCTCGATGAAGTCCACCTTCTGGTTCTTGTACTGCAGGTAGAAGGCGTGCTCCCAGGCGTCGAAGACCAGGATCGGGACCGAGCCCTGGCCGACGTTGCCCTGGTGGTCGTAGATCTGCTCGACGATGAGGCGGCCGGTCACCGGCTCGTAGGCCAGGACGCCCCAGCCGGAGCCCTGCGTGGTGGCGGACGCCTTGGTCAGCTGGGCCTTGAACTTGGCGAAGGAGCCGAAGCTCTCGGCGAGGGCGTCGGCGAGCTCGCCCACGCCGTCCTTCTCCAGCGGCTCGCCGCCGCCGTCGCCGGTCATGTTGTGCCAGTAGATGCTGTGCAGGATGTGGCCGGAGAGGTGGAACGCGAGGTTCTTCTCCAGGCCGTTGATGCTGCCCCACTGGTCCTTGTCACGCGCCTCGGCGAGCTGCTCAAGGGTGTCGTTGGCGCCCTTCACATAGGCCGCGTGGTGCTTGTCGTGGTGCAGCTCGATGATTTCCGGGCTGATGACGGGCGCCAGCGCCGAGTAGTCGTACGGGAGTTCCGGAAGTGTGTAGGTCGCCATGCCGACCCCGCCTCCAAGCTGCGATATCGCCGTAGTTACGTAGTTGCAATCAATGTGCAAGAGCACGCTATCAGCAGGATGGATCATCGACCCGGGGTGGCGGGCGACCTGGTCCCAAAGACGTAAGGCGGGGCGGGACCTCCGATGGAGGTCCCGCCCCGCCTGGGGAACGAGGGGCCGTCGCCGGCCCGGGTGCGGCCCTACTGCCTGCTCAGCGCCCGCTGCCGGACGAGCCCGACGACGGTCAGCACCACACCGAAGCCGGCGGTGAACAACAGCTGGATCCGCTGGCTGTCGTCGCGCAGCATCAGCACCAGCACCGCGACGACCCCGGCCAGCGCCACCCAGGTGAGGTAGGGGAACGCCCACATCTTCACGATCAGCTGCTCGGGCGCCTCGCGCTCCAGCTCCCGCCGGGTGCGCAGTTGGGCGACGGCGATGAAGCCCCAGACCACCAGGACGGCGGCGCCGACCATGTTCAGCAGCCACTGGAAGACCGTGGTCGGCCACACGAAGCTCAGCACCACCGCGACGAAGCCGAACGTGGCGCACAGCAGCACCGTGCGCCGCGGCACCCCGCCGTTCACCTTCCCGAAGAAGGCCGGGCCCTGGCCGCGGGCGATCAGCGAGTAGGCCATCCGCGAGGAGCCGTAGATGTTGGCGTTCACCGCCGAGAGCAGCGCGACCAGGATGACCACGTTCATGATCTGGCCGGCCGCCGGGATCTTGAGGTAGTCCAGCACCGCCACGTACGGGCCGCTCTTGGCGATGGACGGCGCGCTCCAGGGGATGACGGTGACGATGACCGCCATCGAGCCGACGTAGAACAGGGCGATCCGCCACATCGCGGTGCGCACCGCGCGGGCCACCCCGCGGGCCGGGTCCTTGGACTCGGCGGCCGCGATGGTCACCGTCTCCAGACCGCCGTACGCGAACACCGACGCCAGCAGACCGACCATCAGGCCGTCGACGCCCTTGGGCAGGAAGCCGCCGTCGCCGGTCAGATGACTGGCGCCGGGCGCCGAAGTGCCGGGCAGCAGGCCGAAGATGGCCAGCACGCCCAGGACCAGGAAGAGGACGATCGCGGCGACCTTCAGGGCGGCGAACCAGAACTCGAACTCGCCGAAGTTGCCGACCGCGGTGAGGTTGGTGGCGGTGAAGACCACCATGATCAGCAGTACCCACATCCACGGCTGGGTGGCCGGGAACCACTGGTGCAGCACGTCCGCGGCGCCCAGCGCCTCGACCGCCACCGCCACGCACAGCAGCGCGGTGAACATCCAGCCCACGGTGAAGCCGGCCCAGGGGCCTATGGAGCGCTCGGCGTGCACGGAGAAGGAGCCGGAGGCCGGCCGGGCCGCGGACATCTCGCCGAGCATCCGCATGACCAGCATGACCAGCGCGCCGGAGACCGCGTACGCCAGCACGATCGACGGGCCGGCCGCCGCGATGCCCTCGCGCGAGCCGACGAACAGCCCCGCGCCGATCACGCCGCCGAGGGCGATCATCGAGAGGTGGCGCTGCTTGAGGCCGTGCGACAGCGCGCCGCCGTCCTGGCCGGTGCCCGGGGCCTCGGCGGACCGCGCCTCGGCGGACCCGGCGGACGAGGGTGTCCGATTCATGTCGTACCTGTCCCAGTAAGTGAGATGCGGGCGGGGGCGATACTGCGTTCTCCCGGGGCCGCGGACGGCTCATTTCCGGGGTCCTCGGCAAAGCTGGCTCAGTCTGAGCGTGGCTGTCCGCTCAGGGCAACAGTCGTGCAGCGATTGTTCGGTATTCAGACGCGATCGTGACCGAACGTGCCTGATGCATCGTCGAATGCGACAAATGTGACGTCGGTCTCAAGGGCGCCGGGACGGCCCGGAACCGCCCCGGCTGCCCGGCCGGCGGCGGCCCTTCAGCGCCGCGCCCGGCGCGCCCGCAGCTCCCGCGCACCCGCCACCACCAGCACCGCCGCGGTCGCCCCGGCCGACCACAGCAGCTGCGGCCGGGCCGTGTCGTCGGTCAGCATCAGCACGATCACCGCGCCCATCGCCGCCAGCGCCAGCCACGTCAGATAGGGGAACGCCCACATCCGCAGCACCAGCCGCTCCGGCGCCGCCCGCTCGATCCGGGGCCGCAGCCGCAGCTGGGAGACGGCGATCAGCCCCCAGACGAACAGCAGCACCGCACCGACCGAGTTGAGCAAGTACAGGAAGACCGAATCCGGCCACTTCAGATTCAGCAGCACCGAGACGAAGCCGAACGCGACGGAGGCCAGCACCGCCCGGCGCGGCACCCCTCCGCCGGACACCTTCAGCAGCCCGCGCGGCGCCTCCCCGCGCTCGGCCAGCGAGAACACCATCCGCGACGCGCCGTAGAGATTGGCGTTCAGCGCCGACAGCAGCGCCACGAACACCACGATGTTCATGATCTGCCCGGCGCCCGGCACCCCGATGTGGTCCAGCACCATGACGTACGGGCTCTTCCCCGGCCGCATCGACGACCAGGGCAGCACGGTGACGATCACCAGCATCGAGCCCACGTAGAAGAAGAGGATCCGCCACACCGCGCTGCGCACCGCCCGGCCCACCGCCCGCGCCGGATCGTCCGACTCGGCCGCCGCGATGGTGACGACCTCCAGACCGCCGAAGGCGAACACCACGGCCAGCACCCCGGAGACCACCCCGGACCAGCCGTGCGGCAGGAAGCCGCCCTGCCCGGTGAGGTTGGCCAGGCCGACCGGTTCGGTGTCCGGCAGCACGCCGAAGACCGCCAGCAGGCTCAGCGCCAGGAACAGCACGATCGCGGTGACCTTCAGCGCCGCGAACCAGAACTCGAACTCGCCGAAGTTCTTCACCGCGGCCAGATTGGCGGTGGTGAAGACGACCATGAAGACCAGCACCCAGCCCCACTGCGGCACCGCCGGCACCCAGCCGTGCGCGATCTGCGCCGCCCCGGTGGCCTCCACCGCCAGCACCACCACCAGCAGGAACCAGTACAGCCACCCCACGCTGAACCCGGCCCAGCGCCCCAGCGCCCGCTCCGCGTGCACCGAGAACGCCCCCGACGCCGGCATCGCCGCCGACATCTCCCCGAGCATCCGCATGATCAGCATCGCCAGCGCCCCGGCGATCAGATAGGACAGCACGATCCCCGGCCCGGCCACCGCGATGCCCGCGCCGGAGCCCACGAACAGCCCCGCCCCGATGACCCCGCCCAGCCCCAGCATCGTCAGATGGCGCTGCTTGAGCCCCGCGGACAGCGGCTCTTTCTCGGCCGTCTCGGCCACGGGCGGCAGTGCGTCGTGCATCGGCTCGTACTCTCGCAAGGGGCGCAAGGGCGGGATCGCCGCCCGGTTCGGGGGAACTCCACAGGTGGCCGCGGAGCCGTCCCAGTGTCCCCGGCCGGGCCCGGCTACCACAAAACCGGCCCCGCACCGCCGCCCCGCCCGTGACGAGCATCACGCGACCTGCGAAGACGCCCCCTGCCCCGGTGGGCTCCGGCATTCTGGCGGTTGTCCGGAACTCCCCAAGCGGGCCGGTACGGCTTTGTCACCGCCCGCCCGTGATCGCCGCCGCCTGTCTGAACTAACGTCATCACGTCCCGCCGGACCGGTCCGCCCCGGACGGTCCCCTCACACCCGCGGAGTCCCCTGATGAGCACAGCCGCCCCCGCCCTCCGGCCCGGAGCCGTCCTCGCCGACCTGCTGCCGGCCGCCACCGCCACCCGCGCCCGCGTCCGCGACGCCGCGCTGGTCGCCGGCGGCGCCGTGATCACCGGCCTGGCGGCCCAGATCGCGGTTCCGGTCCCCGGCTCCCCGGTCCCGGTCACCGGCCAGACCTTCGCCGCCCTCCTGGTGGGCGCCTCGCTCGGCGCCCGCCGCGGCCTGCTGTCGCTGGCGCTCTACGCCGTGGCGGGCATCGCCGGCGTGCCGTGGTTCGCGGGCGGCGCCTCGGGTGCCGGCGGCGCCACCTTCGGCTACGTCCTCGGCATGCTGCTCGCCGCCACCGCGGTGGGCGCGCTGGCCCGCCGCGGCGGCGACCGCGGGGCGCTGCGCACCGTCGCCACGATGGCCGCCGGCAACGCCGTGATCTACGCCGTCGGCGTCCCCTACCTCGCGCTCAGCACGGGGATGTCCTTCGGCCAGGCCGTCGCCGTCGGCATGGTGCCGTTCCTGATCGGCGACGCCCTCAAGATCGCCCTGGCTACGGGCGCGCTGCCCACCGCCTGGAAGCT
The DNA here is from genome assembly GCF_000373585.1 of Streptomyces sp. MspMP-M5. GTDB lineage: Bacteria > Actinomycetota > Actinomycetes > Streptomycetales > Streptomycetaceae > Streptomyces. The sequence continues at coordinate 22,275 of NZ_KB891886.1, read as the reverse complement.
GGCCGGGCGCCGCGGCTGACGCACCGCACCGATGCCGACGGGGCCCGCACCCACCGAGGGTGCGGGCCCCGTTCGCCGTCCGGGGCGGTTACGCCTGCTCCGGCGCCTTCACGACCGACACCGGCTCCGCCGCCTCCCGCGGGCGCCGCTTCTGCAGGACCAGCCCGGCCACCAGCACCACCACGGCCGCCACCACCGACAGCACCATCTGCTCCCGGCCGTTCTTGTCGTAGAACATGTAGCCCACGACGAAGACGATCAGCGCGATGGTGGCGTAGGTCAGCCACGGGTACAGCCACATCCGCACCGTCAGCCGCTCCGGCGCCTCCCGCTCGATGGTCCGGCGCATCCGCAGCTGCGAGACGCAGATCACCAGCCAGACGAAGAGTGCCACCGCGCCCGAGGAGTTCAGCAGGAACTGGAAGATGGTGTCCTTCGAGGTGTAGCTGAAGATCGTCGCGATGAAGCCGAAGGCCACCGACGCCCAGATCGCCACCGCCGGGACACCGCCCTTGTTGACCGTCGCGAACGACTTCGGCGCGTCGCCGCGCTCACCGAGCGAGAACGCCATCCGGGACGCCGTGTAGAGCCCGGAGTTCAGACAGGACAGCACCGCGGTCAGCACGACCACGTCCATCACCGTGCCCGCGTACGGAATCTTCAGCGACTCCAGCACCGCCACGTACGGGCTCTTGGTCACGGCCTCGCTGTCCCACGGCAGCAGCGTCACGATCACCGCGATCGACCCGATGTAGAACAGCGCGATCCGCCAGATCACGCTGTTGACGGCCTTGCGGACGGCCACCACCGGGTTCGGCGACTCGCTCGCCGCCAGCGTGACGATCTCGCTGCCCATGAACGAGAAGACCACCAGCAGCATCCCGGAGAGGATCGCCCCCGGTCCCTTCGGCAGGAACCCGCCGTGTCCCAGCAGGTTCGCGGTGCCCACCGCGTGGTGCCCCGGCGGCAGCCCGAAGATCGCCAGCGCCCCGACCACGATGAAGATCACGATCGCCACGACCTTGATCCCGGCGAACCAGAACTCGAACTCGCCGAACGAGGCCACCGACACCAGGTTGGTGCCGGTCAGCACGATCATCACCAGCAGTGCCCAGGCCCACTGGGGCACCGCCGGTATCCAGCCGGTCAGGATCGACGCCGCGGCGGTCGCCTCGACCGCCAGCACCACCGACCAGAAGAACCAGTACAGCCAGCCGATGGTGAAGCCGGCCCAGCGGCCCAGCGCCCGGTCCGCGTAGGCGGAGAACGATCCGGAGGTGGGGGAGGCCGCGGCCATCTCGCCCAGCATCCGCATCACCAGCACGACCAGCAGGCCGGTCAGCGCGTACGAGAGGAGGATGCCCGGGCCGGCGGCGTTGATGCCGGCTCCGGATCCGACGAACAGGCCGGCGCCGATCACCCCGCCAATGGCGATCATGGACAGATGGCGGTTCTTGAGACCGGCCTGGAGCCCGTCAGGCGACCGGTTCGCGGAGCCGTTGCCGGGTTGACCGGCGGTGGGGACCGCGGGGGAAGTAGGCGGGTGCGCGCCCATGTGCACCGTCCTTCGGTGGTTCTCGGTGTCGAACCCAGGCATTAGAACGTTGTTAACGACCGTTTGGAAGAGCCGAATCCGGATCGTTGTCGTTACTGGCGAGTTGCCTGAAGTGCCGGGGCCGCGGCGAGCGGACGGGCCACGCCCCGGTGGCGTCTACCCCGAGAACGGCATGCCACACTCATGCCATGCGCGTGTACATCGGCTCCGATCATGCCGGCTTCGACCTCAAGAACCACCTCGTGGACTGGCTCAAGGACAACGGCCACGAGCCCGTCGACTGCGGCCCCCACATCTACGACGCCCAGGACGACTACCCGCCGTTCTGCCTGCGCGCCGCGGAGCGGACCGCCGGCGACCCGGAGAGCCTGGGCATCGTGATCGGCGGCTCCGGCAACGGCGAGCAGATCGCCGCCAACAAGGTCAAGGGCGTCCGCGCCGCGCTGGCCTGGAGCGAGGAGACCGCCAAGCTCGGCCGCGAGCACAACAACGCCAACGTGATCTCCGTCGGCGGCCGGATGCACACCGAGGACGAGGCCACCCGCTTCGTCGAGGTCTTCCTCACCACCCCGTACTCCGGCGAGGAGCGGCACACCCGCCGCATCGAGATGCTCTCCCGCTACGAGACCACCGGCGAACTCCCCCCGATCCCGGCCCACCACCCGCAGCACGGCTGACCGCCGCCGCCCGCCGGTTTGTGGGCCGCCTTCCTCCCCCAGGGCGATGGGGTCCCCCCTGCTCGTCAAGAGCTTGGGGGAGGGTGGGCACGAACCGGCCCCCGGGCCGCACCAGCAGAACGAACCGCCGGAGGACACGACCCGATGCCCGAGGGGCACACCATCCACCGCCTCGCGCTGGACCACCGGGAGCGCTTCGAGGGCGTCGCGATCCGGGCGACCAGCCCACAAGGCAGGTTCGCCGCCGGCGCCGCCCTCATCGACGGCCAGGTCATGGACACCGCCGAGGCCCACGGCAAACACCTCTTCCTCGGCTTCGGCCCCGACCGCTGGGTCCACGTCCACCTCGGCCTCTTCGGCAAACTCGGCTTCGGCACCGCCCCGCCCCCGCCGCCCGCCGACACCGTCCGGCTGCGGCTGGTCGGCGCCGGCCACCACGCCGACCTGCGCGGCCCCACCGCCTGCGCGCTGCTCACCGACGCCGAGAAGCAGGCGATACACGACCGGCTGGGCCCCGACCCGCTGCGGCCGCAGGACGACGGCGAACGGGCCTGGCGGCGGATCGCCCGCAGCCGCACCACCATCGCGGCGCTGCTGCTCGACCAGAAGGTGATCGCCGGCGTCGGCAACGTCTACCGCGCCGAGGTCCTCTTCCGGCACGGCATCGACCCCTACCTCCCCGGCCGCGCCCTCGGCCGGGACCAGTGGGACGCGGTCTGGGCCGACCTCGTCGCCCTGATGCGGGAGGGCGTGCGGAACAACCGGATCGACACCGTCCGCCCCGAACACACCCCGGAGGCCATGGGCCGCCCGCCCCGGGTCGACGACCACGGCGGCGAGGTCTACGTCTACCGGCGCACCGGCGCCCCCTGCCACCTCTGCGGCAGCGAGATCCGCACCGCCGACCTCGCCGCCCGCAACCTCTTCTGGTGCCCCCGCTGCCAGCCGCCCGCCGCCCGCCTCTGAGGGCCACGGCCGGCGCCGGCGACGCTCAGAAGCCGTGCGGCAGCCACGGCGCCACGTCCGACCCGAACGCCACCGACGCCGCCGCCAGCGCCCCCGGCCGCAGCTCCCGCACCCGCCCGGCCCCGGCCAGCGCCGACAGCGTGAACCCGCCCAGATAGGCCGATCCCAACTCCCGTACGGACAGCGCGAGTTCGTCCGGATCGGTGGTCCGCTCGCAGACCGCGCCCGTCGCGTCGCCGGAGAGCCGCCAGCGCCCGGCGTTCCATGGGCAGAAGTCGTCGGCGACCTCCAGCACCACGTCCACCGGCGCCTGGTACGTCCGGGCCGCCAGCGCCGCCCCGACGTCCACCGGCCGGACGAACAGCGACTCCCGCACGTCGATGTCACAGCGCCGGTGGTCGGCCACCAGGTGCAGCAGCGGGTCGTCCACCGGCCGGCCGCGCAGCACCAGTGACTCCGTCAGATCGATCCCGAACAGATAGCGCCACAGCGCCGCGTAGGCCACCGGGTCCAGCGCGTCGAGCTGGCGCACCAGCACCGCCCCGCGCGGCCCGGCACCGTTCCAGTCGGGCTTGACGGCGTACCGGGCGTAGCCCCGCACCTCGCCGTCCACCTCGGCCAGCACGCACTGGAGCCGGCCGGCCCCGTGCCGCTCGTCCTCCGGGTCGAGCACGCCCTGCCGCTCCCAGTGCGGGCGGCGCGCCAGCATCCCGGGCCGGGCCGGCACCAGTTGCCCGTAGACCCGCTCGCACTCCGCCACCGACGCCGCCGGGTCCACCAGCCGCAGCCGGACGCCGTCCACACCCGGCAGCTGAGGGGCGGCCAGCCGTACGGTGTCCACGGTCATCCGCAGCTCCTGGGTGGCCGGGCCGTACCCGAACCGCCCGTAGATCGCCGGCTCCGTGGCGGTCAGCACCGCCAGCGACTCCCCACGCTCGTGCACGTCCGCCAGCTGGTGCCGCATCATCGAGCGCAGCACCCCGCGCCGCCGGTGGGTCGGCTGCACGCTGACCAACGTGACGCCGGCCACGGGGAGTTCGGCGCCGCCCGGCACGGTTAGTCCGAACGAGAAGGATCCGCCGGTACCGACGATCCCGTCGCCGTCCCACACCGCGAAGGCCCGCCCGACCTCGGTGATCTCATGCCACCACGCGCGCCTCTCCGGCCCGTCCGGCACCCCGCCGAACGCCAAGTCCAGCTTGTCGTACCAGGCATCCCATTCGCTCTCGCGCAACGGCCGCAACTCTGTCGTCATGAGCCATCCCTAGCAGCCGGCTCTCCGGCCGCGCGACCGCATTTCGAACGCGAATTCCCGGCAATTCCCCGGAGTGACGTGCGGCGAATCGACGCGCCGCCGAACGGGTGGATAAGGTCCCAGGGAAATGACACGCGGCGCGGGAGCGGAAAGCCTGAGGGCCCGGATGCACAAACGGCTGCACCGGGCCCGCATCGGCATGCGCAAGGCCGGCGTCGACTACTTCCGCGGCGACGGCTCCGACTGGCTCGCGCTGGCCGCCCTGCTCGCGGCCGTCCCGGCCATCGCCCTCGGCACCCTCTGGCACCCGGAGTGGATCGCGCCGACCGCGCTGGTCCTCCCGGTCATCGCCGGCGGGCTGCTGCTGCGGCCGGCCAACCTCCTCGTCCTGTACGCCGCTTCGGCCGCCGCACTGATCGTCGAGGCGGCGCTGTTCGGCCCGTACGACGAGGGGCGCGACCGGATCACCCCGGGCACGGTCCTGGTGGTCGCCGCGGTCGGGCTCTCCGGGCTGCTGGTGGCGCAGTTCCGCAGCCGGGTCGGGGTGCCCTGGCGGCGCGGCGGCACCATGCTCTTCGACCTGCGGGAACGAATCCGGGTACAGAGCACGCTGCCCAAGCTCCCCAAGGGCTGGCACCACGAGATGGCGCTCCGGCCGGCCGGCGGCCAGTCCTTCTCCGGCGACTTCGTGGTGGCCTCCCGCACCCAGGGCGGCAACATCCTGGAGGTCGTGCTCACCGACGTCTCCGGCAAGGGCATGGACGCGGGGTCCCGCGCGCTGCTGCTCTCCGGCGCCTTCGGCGGCCTGCTGGGCTCCCTGCCGCCGCACGGCTTCCTGCCCGCCGCCAACGGCTATCTGCTCCGCCAGGACTGGGACGAGGGCTTCGCCACCTCCGTCCACCTCGTCCTGGACCTGGAGTCCGGCGACTACGAACTGTTCTCCGCGGGCCATCTGCCCGGCCTCCAGCTCAGCGCGGGCACCGGCCGCTGGGAGGAGAAGGCCGGGGAGGGCCCGCTGCTCGGGGTCTACGACGGCGCCCAGTTCGACCCGGTCAAGGGGACGCTGCGCCCCGGCGACGTGCTGATGCTGTTCACCGACGGCCTGGTGGAGGCCGCCGACCGCGACATCGCCGAGGGCATGGACCGGCTGACCGGCGAGGCCGAGCGCTATGTGCACAGCGGCTTCGCCGGCGCCGCCTGGCATCTGATCGAGGCGGTCGCCAAGGACGTCAACGACGACCGGGCGCTGCTGCTCATCTGCCGGGACGGCTGACCGGCGCCGGTGTGGCCTCCGGCGTGGACTCCGACTCCGACTCCAACTCCGTTTTCGGCTCCGTGACTTGCCCCGCGCCGCCGCCCGGCAGTATCCGGGCCAGCAGCCCGGCGCGTCCGGCGGCCAGCGGGCCGAGGACGGCCAGGACCAGCACATAGCCGGCGATGAACGGCGCCAGCCGCTCGTCGAGTCCGGCGCCCGCCGCCATCGTCGCCAGGATCAGCGCGAACTCCCCGCGGGCCAGCAGCGCGGTGGCGATGTTCGCGGCCTGGCCCGGGCCGAAGCCGTGGATCCGGGCCGCGGCCAGCCCCGCGAGGACGTTCATCAGCAGCGTCAGCGCCACCGCGATCAGCACCGGCCACACCACGCTCGGCAGGTCGCCGGGGTCGATGGAGAGCCCGAACGCGAAGAAGAAGATCGCCCCGAACGCGTCCCGCAGCGGGTGCACCAGCTTCCGGATCCGCGGCCCGGACCGCGTCCCGCCGAGCATCAGTCCCACCATGAACGCCCCGATGGCGTCCGCGACGCCGAACCACTCGGAGACCCCGGCGACCAGGACGGCGGCGCCCAGGAAGGAGATCACCAGCAGTTCGTTGTCCTTGGTGGCGATCAGCCGGCCGATCACGCGGGTGCCCCAGCGGGCCGCGGCGGCGAGCAGCAGCAGGAAGCCGAACGCCTTACCGGCGGCCGGCGCCGCCGAGGCGAGCGAGTCCGCCCCGGAGAGCACCGGCTGCAGCGCGGCCAGGTACAGGGCCAGGAAGATGTCCTCGACGACGATGATGCCGAGGATCGGCTTGGTCTCGGGGTTGCCCAGTCGCCCGGTGTCGACCAGGACCTTGGTCACGATCGCGGACGAGGAGATGCCGAGCACCCCGGCGAGCACCAGCGCCTCGGAGGTGCCCCAGCCGAGCGCGAAGCCGAAGCCGAGGCCGGCGCCGACGTTCAGCGTCAGATACGCGCCGCCGGCCAGCGCCATCCGCCGGCCGCCGGCCTTGAGGTCGTCCACATGGAATTCCAGGCCCAGGTAGAAGAGCAGCAGCACCAGGCCGAGGAGGGAGAGCATCTCCAGGTCGTGCGGGTCGGCGACCAGCACGATGCCGGGGGTGTGCGGGCCGAGCAGGATTCCGGCCAGGATGAACAGCGGGATGGTGGGGAGTCCGATGCGGCCGCCGAGGCGGGCGAGGACGGCGGCGGCGAGGAAGGCACCGCCCATGGCGATCAGGGTGTCTGCGTGTCCGATGGGCCCGTTCCTCCTGGTCGTCAAGCGCTCCGGCCGGTTTGGTCAAGAGTGCGTCAAGAGATCATCAATACTTAGATTACCAAACGATTCATGACGATGCCGGTGCCCGGCCCGCGGTACTGATCCGCGACGACCGTCCGGGGCAGGGAGGGGAGGGGCGGAGTGGCGAGAGGTGGTTCGGGGTGGCGCGGCCGCATCGGATCACCCCACAACCCCACACTCGCCCCACTCCACTCCAACCCCGTGAATCGGGCGAAGCGTTGGCCGAAGATTCGTCACCCGCCTGCGATGGGCATGGAGTTGATGGCACGATGGGTGCCGGGGGTGTGCGCGGCATGCTCCAGGGCCGGTGAGGCGTTCCGACCGAGGGTGTGATCAGTTGTGGCTCTATCGCTGTCAGTTGTCCTGATGCTGGGGATCATCCTGGTCGTACTGATCAAGCAGAAGGCGATCAAGGCCGGCCCGGCGTTCGTCGCCATACTCTTCGGCTTCTTCCTCGCCTCCACGGGAATGGCGCCGTCGATCAACAGATTCCTGAACTCGATCGCGAACACGATCAACCACATCACGTTCTAGGCCATGCTCTAGATCACGCTCTGGGTCGCCTTCTGATTCACGTTCCGGATCACGTTCGCGGTCGCTTCCAGGCCGGTCCGCGGGCCGGTTCTCGGCTGCCGGCTCCCGGCCTGCCGCTTCAGGGGGTCCGTCCGCCCCCGGTCCGCCCCAGCGCGTCCCTTACGGCCTCCTCGCTGCGTCCCACCAGCGCCGAGCCGTCGTCGGCAGTGATGATCGGGCGCTGGATCAGCCGGGGGTGCGCCGCCAGCGCCTCGATCCACCGCTCGCGGTCGTCCACCGTGCGGCCCCAGTCCTTCAGGCCGAGTTCCTTCACCTCGGCCTCCTGGGTGCGGGTGATGTCCCACGGCTCCAGAGCCAGCCGCGCCAGCACCTCGCGCAGCTCCTGAGCGCTCGGCGGCTCTTCGAGGTAGCGCCGCACGGTGTACTCCGCCCCCTCCGCGTCGAGGAGCTGCACGGCGGAACGGCACTTGGAACAGGCCGGGTTGATCCAGATCTCCATGGCAGCACCCTAGGGTGCTTGATGTGCTCCGCGGCCAGTCCTCCTCGCGAATTCTCTTCAGTACCTCAAGCTCGGCTCGCTCCACACCGGTCTTCGGCAGGGCGATATGCCCCTTGCGCCAGCCAGGACAAAAACGGCCCGGGGCCGGATCGCGGAAAGTCTGCGATCCGGCCCCGGGCCGTTACGGAGCGGGCGACGGGAATCGAACCCGCGTAGCCAGTTTGGAAGACTGGGGCTCTACCATTGAGCTACGCCCGCGAGCGCCACGGTCGGTGGGACCCCGGCACGCAGAGCATCGTAGCGGGTGAGGGGGCCGCCGTGCACACTGCCCCGCGCTCCCGAATATCAGGCAGCCACACCGTCCGCGGCCATGTACCCTACGTGTCGCACCGACGGGGTGTGGCGCAGCTTGGTAGCGCGTCCGCTTTGGGAGCGGAAGGTCGTCGGTTCGAATCCGGCCACCCCGACCAGCAGGTACCCGTCCCGCATGTCGCACAGTAGACAAAAGCGGGCATAAGTGTCCGTTCAAGATCGCGTTGTGGGTGCCCTCCTCCTTGCGGTTACTATGCAAGCTGCGTGCCCGTATGTCTCTGTACCGGGCGCGATCGGCCGGACCGGGACGTGCCGGAAGCCGGCTGATCTGAAGCAGAACCCCCAAAGTCAGCCCAAGGAGACCGAACCGTGAAGAGCGCCGTGGAGACCCTGAACCCGACCCGGGTTCGGCTCACTGTCGAGGTGCCCTTCGAGGAGCTCAAGGACAGCCTCGACGCGGCGTACAAGAAGATCAACCAGCAGGTCACGGTGAAGGGCTTCCGCAAGGGCAAGGTCCCGGCCCGCGTCATCGACCAGCGGTTCGGTCGTGGCGCCGTGCTGGAGGAGGCCGTCAACGACGCGCTCCCGAAGTTCTACACCAACGCGGTCAACGAGGCGGAGCTGAACGTCCTCGGCCAGCCCGAGGTGGACATCACCGAGCTCAAGGACAACGAGCTGCTGGCCTTCACCGCCGAGGTCGACATCCGCCCCGAGCTCGAGATCCCGGACTACTCCGGCATCGAGGTCGAGGTCGACGCCGTCGAGGTGTCGGACGAGGACGTCGAGAAGTCCGTCGAGCAGCTGCGTGAGCGCTTCGCCTCGACCTCCGTGGTCGAGCGCGCCGCCGAGGACGGCGACGTGGTGACCGTGGACCTGGAGGCCAAGGTCGACGGCGAGGTGCTGGCCGACGGCATCGCCAACGGCGTCAGCTACACCATCGGCTCCGGTGAGCTCCTTGACGGCATCGACGACGCCGTCAAGGGCCTGGAGGCCGGCGGCAGCGCGACCTTCACCTCCGAGCTCAAGGGCGGCTCCGCCCAGGGCAAGGAGGCCGAGGTCAAGGTCGACGTCACCGAGGTCAAGGCCCGCGAACTCCCCGCCCTGGACGACGACTTCGCCCAGCTGGCCAGCGAGTTCGACACCCTCGACGAGCTCAAGGCGGACAGCCGCAAGCGCCTGGAGCGGATGAAGAAGTTCGACCAGGCCACCCAGGCCCAGGAGAAGGTCCTGGACGCGCTGCTCGGTCTGATCGAGGTGCCGATCCCCGAGAAGCTGCTCGAGGACGAGATCCGCACCCGCAAGCACAACCTCGAGCACCACCAGCTCGGCCAGATGGGCCTCGACCTCGCCAAGTACCTGGAGCTCCAGGGCAAGACCGAGGAAGAGTTCGACGCCGAGACCAAGGAGCAGGCGGAGAAGGGCATCAAGACCCAGTTCGTCCTCGACGAGCTGGTCAACAAGGAGAAGCTGAACGTCAGCCAGGAGGAGCTCACCGAGCACCTCATGCGGCGCGCCCAGTCCTCCGGTATGTCCCCCGACCAGTTCGCCCAGGCGGTCGTCGAGGGCGGCCAGGTGCCGATGCTGGTGGGCGAGGTCGCCCGCGGCAAGGCCCTCGCGGTGGTCGTCGAGGCCGCCACGGTCAAGGACACCAACGGCGAGGTCGTCGACCTGGAGGACGAGGACGAGGCGGAGGCCGCCGAGGCCGTCGTCGCCGAGGCCGAGGGCACCGAGGAGAAGGCCGAGGAGGCCGCCAAGACCGAGGGCTGAGCCCCGGCCGTCCGGGGCCTCCCCGGGCGTTTCCAGCGGTGAGTACGGGCCCGAACACGCACCTGAGCGTGTTCGGGCCCGTCTCTCGTCCCGGTCCGTGAGCCTGCGCTCACAGCGAACAGTTCTCGCTGCGGGATGGCGTTGTCCGACCTGCGCGTTAGGGTCCGTAGATACGAGGGCAGGGGAGTTGCTGAAAGTGCGCGGGGCGCACCGCACGGCGCCGGCCCCCGGCCCAGAAGACGACGCTAAGACGGCCCCGAGCCGTCCGACAACGAGCAGGTGGACACGTGACGATCCCGATGCCTTCCGCCGCCGCTGAGCCGACCTCCGGTGGCCTCGGCGACCAGGTCTACAACCGGCTGCTCGGCGAGCGGATCATCTTCCTCGGCCAGCCGGTCGACGACGACATCGCCAACAAGATCACGGCACAGCTGCTGCTCCTCGCCGCTGATCCGGACAAGGACATCTTCCTCTACATCAACTCTCCGGGCGGTTCCGTCTCGGCGGGTCTGGCGATCTACGACACCATGCAGTACATCAAGAACGACGTGGTCACCATCGCCATGGGCCTCGCCGCCTCGATGGGCCAGTTCCTGCTGAGCGCCGGCACCCCGGGCAAGCGCTTCGCGCTGCCGAACGCCGAGATCCTCATCCACCAGCCCTCCGCGGGCCTGGCCGGCTCGGCCTCCGACATCAAGATCCACGCCGAGCAGCTGCTGCGCACCAAGAAGCGCCTGGGCGAGCTCTCCGCTCTGCACACCGGCCAGACGCTGGAGCAGTGGACCAGGGACGCCGACCGCGACCGCTGGTTCTCCGCCGAGGAGGCCAAGGCGTACGGCCTCATCGACGACGTCATGCCCTCCGCCGCCGGCGTTCCGGGCGGGGGCGGCACCGGGGCCTGAGCCCCGGCCCACGCCTCGCAGTCGACCCCAGCCCTCTTTCGCCACCAGGACGGTGAACCTCCAGATGAACAACTTCCCCGGAAGCGGCCTCTACGAGCGCACCAAGGCCGAGCTCTCCGGCATGACCGCCGAGTCCCGCTACATCGTTCCGCGCTTCGTCGAGCGCACCTCGCAGGGCGTGCGCGAGTACGACCCGTACGCGAAGCTCTTCGAGGAGCGGGTGATCTTCCTCGGGGTGCAGATCGACGACGCCTCCGCCAACGACGTCATGGCCCAGCTGCTGTGCCTGGAGTCGATGGACCCGGACCGCGACATCTCGGTCTACATCAACAGCCCCGGTGGCTCCTTCACCGCGCTGACGGCGATCTACGACACCATGCAGTTCGTCAAGCCCGACATCCAGACGGTCTGCATGGGCCAGGCGGCCTCCGCGGCGGCCGTGCTGCTGGCGGCCGGCACCCCGGGCAAGCGCATGGCGCTGCCGAACGCCCGGGTCCTGATCCACCAGCCCTTCAGCGAGACCGGCCGCGGCCAGGTCTCCGACCTGGAGATCGCCGCCCGCGAGATCCAGCGGATGCGCCAGCAGCTGGAGGAGATGCTGGCCAAGCACTCGTCCACGCCGATCGAGAAGATCCGCGAGGACATCGAGCGCGACAAGATCCTCACCGCCGAGGAGTCGCTGGCGTACGGTCTGGTCGACCAGATCGTCTCGACGCGGAAGACCTCCGTCTCCGTCTGATCGCGTTCTTCTCGCGAAGTTCACGCGAGGTTCGCGAATTGCGCCGGAGCGTTGCCCCCTTGGACCGGCTCGGGACCGAGTGAACCGAGTCGGTCCAAGGGGGGCCCGTACGGGGGGCCCGGCAAGGTACCGTCGATAGGCAAGCACCCGGGTCCGCGGAGCAATGCGGATCCCAGGCGAAGGGGATTCACCTCGTGGCACGCATCGGTGACGGCGGCGACCTGCTCAAGTGCTCGTTCTGCGGAAAGAGCCAGAAGCAGGTGAAGAAGCTCATCGCGGGACCGGGTGTGTACATCTGCGACGAGTGCATCGATCTCTGCAACGAGATCATCGAGGAAGAGCTCGCCGAGACCTCCGAGGTGCGCTGGGAGGAACTCCCCAAGCCCCGCGAGATCTACGAGTTCCTCAACGGCTACGTCGTCGGCCAGGAGCCCGCCAAGAAGGCGCTCTCGGTGGCCGTGTACAACCACTACAAGCGCGTCCAGGCGGGCGAGAACGGCCCCGGCCGCGGCGACGAGGGCATCGAGCTGGCCAAGTCCAACATCCTGCTGCTCGGCCCCACCGGCTCCGGCAAGACCCTGCTCGCGCAGACCCTCGCCCGGATGCTCAACGTCCCCTTCGCGTTTGCCGATGCGACCGCGCTGACCGAGGCCGGCTATGTCGGCGAGGACGTCGAGAACATCCTCCTGAAGCTGATCCAGGCCGCGGACTTCGACATCAAGAAGGCCGAGACCGGCATCATCTACATCGACGAGATCGACAAGGTCGCCCGGAAGAGCGAAAACCCGTCGATCACCCGGGACGTCTCCGGCGAGGGCGTCCAGCAGGCCCTGCTGAAGATCCTGGAGGGCACCACGGCCTCGGTGCCGCCGCAGGGGGGCCGCAAGCACCCCCACCAGGAATTCATCCAGATCGACACCACCAACGTCCTCTTCATCGTCGGCGGTGCCTTCGCCGGCCTGGAGAAGATCATCGAGGCCCGGTCCGGCGCCAAGGGCATCGGCTTCGGCGCCACCATCCGCTCCAAGCGCGAGATCGAGTCCAAGGACCAGCTCCAGGACGTGATGCCGGAGGACCTGGTGAAGTTCGGGATGATCCCCGAGTTCATCGGCCGTCTCCCCGTCCTCACCTCGGTCCACAACCTCGACCGCGAGGCGCTGCTGCAGATCCTCGTCGAGCCGCGCAACGCCCTGGTCAAGCAGTACCAGCGGCTCTTCGAACTCGACGGCGTGGAGCTGGACTTCGACCGCCCGGCCCTGGAGGCCATCGCCGACCAGGCCATCCTCCGCGGCACCGGCGCCCGCGGCCTGCGCGCCATCATGGAGGAGGTCCTCCAGGCGGTGATGTACGAGATCCCGTCCCGCAAGGACGTCGCCCGCGTCGTCATCACCGCCGACGTGGTCCACTCCAACGTCAACCCCACCCTCGTCCCCCGCACTCGCGGCGACTCGGGCGAACCCCACGAGAAGAGCGCGTAGCCGCACCACCCCGCACTCTCAACACCACCGCCCGGCAGCACAGTTGCTGCCGGGCGGTGGTGCGTGCCGGTACGGATGGCCCGGCGCCGCTGCTCTGCTACTTCTCCTTGCGGACCTCGTTGCGGATCTTGGCGGTCTTCTCCGCGAGCTGTTCGGCGCTGGGGGTGGTGGCGGAGCCGCCGCCGTTGGGGTCGGGCGCGGCCACCATGGAGACGATGCCGAGGGCGCTGTTGTCGCCCCAGATGCAGGTGGAGGCGGTGACGGGCACGCTCATCCCGCCGGCGGCGATGGTGATCTTCTGAGTCCGGCACTTCACGACGTCGCCGTCGAAGTCGCTCGGTGAGTACTCGGTGACCGGCGTGACGTCCTCGACCTTGCGGCCGGTGGTCGTCTGCTTGAGATTCTCGTCGATCTTGGCGAACGCCTGGGTCACGGCGCCCTGCGGGTCGGCGACGCTTCCGTACAGACCGGACACCGACAATTGCAGCCCGGTGGCGTCCTTGTATTTGCCGCCGACACCCTTGCCGTTGGTGATGCCGAGGGCCTTGGCGTCCTTGTCGTTCGAGAAGTTCTCGGTACCGCCGCCGGCCTGTCCGGGCACCTGAACCTTGCTGAACTGCCCGCTCAGCAGCTTGTCCGGCAGCGCGATCGTGTAAGGCTTCACCTTGCCGCCCGAGCCGAAGACGAAGTACGCGCCGACGCCGATGGCCGCGACGACCGCGACGGCGCCGATGATCAGGCCGATCTTCTTGCCGTTGCCGCCGGTCTCCGGCTCCTCGGGGATCATCCCGTAGGGGGTCTGCTGGCCGCCGTAGGGAGTCTGCGGGCTGCCGTAAGGGGGCTGCTGGCCGTACGGGCCCGGCTGCTGGGGCTGGCCGTAAGGCGGCTGCTGCGGCGCCTGCTGCGGGAACTGTTGCTGCGGGGCCTGCTGAGGGTAGCCGTAGCCCTGCTGGGGAGGCACGGGGCCGCCCTGCTGGGGAGGCACCGGGCCGCCCTGCTGGGGGTAGCCGTAGCCGGGCTGCGGGGCGGGCGGCTGCGGCTGGCCGTACGGGCCCGGCTGCTGGGGCTGCTGGCCGTACGGGCCCGGCGGCGGCTGGTTGAAGCTCATGGAGCGGTTCCCCTCGTGACTGCGGTGACTCCGGAAGGCCGCGCGAGGCGTCCGGGCGTCGGCGTGGTGTTTATGCGCTCCCGACATCCTGTACGACGCCGCTGACAGCCGGTGCCCCGGGGGCCAAACCGATTCGAAGCTGCTACATGGGCGCCCGTACACTGTCGGTCGTGACCGAGAACACTCAGCAGAAGCACAGCGTCCCCGAACTGCCGACTCAGTACACGCCGGCCGAGGTAGAGGGGCCGCTGTACGAGCGCTGGGTAGAGCGGGGCTACTTCGAGGCGGACGAGAAGAGCGAGAAGCCTCCGTACACCGTCGTCATCCCCCCGCCGAACGTCACCGGCTCGCTGCACCTGGGCCACGCCTTCGAGCACACGCTCATCGACGCGCTCACCCGCCGCAAGCGCATGCAGGGCTACGAGACGCTCTGGCAGCCGGGCATGGACCATGCCGGTATCGCTACCCAGAACGTCGTCGAGCGCGAACTCGCTAAGGAGGGCGTGTCGCGGCACGACCTGGGGCGCGAGGCGTTCGTCGAGCGCGTCTGGCAGTGGAAGGGCGAGTCCGGCGGCCAGATCTCGGGCCAGATGCGTCGGCTCGGTGACGGCGTCGCGTGGTCGCGGGAGCGCTTCACCATGGACGAGGGCCTCTCCAAGGCCGTCCAGACGATCTTCAAGCGGCTCTACGACGACGAGCTGATCTACCGCGCCGAGCGCATCATCAACTGGTGCCCGCGCTGTCTGACCGCCATCTCCGACATCGAGGTGGAGTACCAGGACGACGACGGCGAGCTGGTCTCGATCCGTTACGGGGACGGGGACACCTCCATCGTCGTCGCCACCACCCGTGCCGAGACGATGCTCGGCGACACCGCCGTGGCCGTTCACCCGGAGGACGAGCGGTACGCCCACCTCGTCGGCACCGAGATCGAACTGCCGCTGACGGGCCGGCGGATCCCGGTCGTCGCCGACGAGCACGTCGACCCGGAGTTCGGCACCGGTGCCGTCAAGGTCACCCCGGCGCACGACCCGAACGACTTCGAGATCGGCCGCCGGCACGACCTGGCCAGCCTGGCCGTCCTCGACGAGCGCGGCGTGATCACCGCGCACGGCCCGTTCCAGGGGCTGGACCGCTTCGAGGCCCGGTCGGCGATCGTCGGCGCGCTGCGCGCCGAGGGCCGGATCGTCGCCGAGAAGCGCCCGTACACCCACTCCGTCGGGCACTGCTCGCGCTGCAAGACCACCATCGAGCCGCGGCTGTCGATGCAGTGGTGGGTCAAGGTCGGACCGCTGGCGAAGGCCGCCGGCGACGCGGTCCGCGAGGGCAAGGTCGCCATCCACCCCAAGGAGATGGAGTCCCGGTACTTCGGCTGGGTCGACAACCTCCACGACTGGTGCATCTCGCGCCAGCTGTGGTGGGGCCACCGCATCCCCGTCTGGTACGGGCCGAACGGCGAGGTCGTCTGCGTCGGACCCGAGGACGAGGCACCCACGGGCGAGGGGTGGCACCAGGACACCGACGTTCTCGACACGTGGTTCTCGTCGGGTCTGTGGCCGTTCTCCACCCTCGGCTGGCCCGAGCAGACCCCGAGCGTCGAGAAGTTCTACCCGAACTCCGTCCTGGTCACCGGCTACGACATCCTCTTCTTCTGGGTCGCCCGGATGATGATGTTCGGCCTGTACGCGATGGACGGCACCCCGCCGTTCCACACCATCGCGCTGCACGGCATGGTCCGCGACCAGTTCGGCAAGAAGATGTCCAAGTCCTTCGGCAACGCGGTCAATCCGCTGGACTGGATGGACACCTACGGGTCGGATGCGGTGCGGTTCACGCTCGCCCGCGGTGCCAACCCGGGCGTCGACGTGCCGATCGGCGAGGACTGGGTCCAGGGCTCCCGCAACTTCGCCAACAAGATCTGGAACGCCACCCGCTTCGCGCTGATGAACGGCGCGACGGTGGAGGGCGAACTCCCGCCCGCGGAAGCCCTGTCGGCGACCGACCGGTGGATCCTGTCCCGGCTCAACTCGGTCGTCGCCGAGGTCGACGCGTACTACGACGACTACCAGTTCGCCAAGCTGTCGGACACCCTCTTCCACTTCGCCTGGGACGAGGTCTTCGACTGGTACGTGGAGCTGTCCAAGACCACCTTCGCGGCCGGCGGCCCGGCGGCCGACGCCTCGCGCCGGGTGCTCGGCGAGGTCCTCGACGTCACCCTGCGGCTGCTGCACCCGGTCGTCCCGTTCGTCACCGAGTCGCTGTGGACGGCGCTGACCGGCGGTGAGTCGGTGGTCGTCGCCGACTGGCCCAAGGACTCTGGCTTCCGGGACGCGGCGGCCGAGCGGGAGATCGAGACGCTCCAGCAGGTCGTCACCGAGGTCCGCCGGTTCCGCTCGGACCAGGGCCTGCAGCCGGGCCAGAAGGTGCCCGCGCGGCTGGACCTGACGGGCACCGCGCTGGCGCCGCACGAGACCGCGATGCGCTCGCTGCTGCGCCTGACGCCGGCCGGCGAGGACTTCACCGCCACCGCGTCGCTGCCGGTCGCCGGCGCCACCGTCGCCCTGGACCTGTCCGGCGCGATCGACGTCGAGGCGGAGCGCAAGCGGCTGACGAAGGATCTGCTCGCCGCCGAGAAGGAGAAGAAGCAGGCCACCGCCAAGCTGGGCAACGACGCCTTCCTCGCCAAGGCGCCGGAGCAGGTGGTGGACAAGATCCGCGGCCGGCTGGCGACCGCGGAGTCCGACATCGAGCGGATCAGCTCGCAGCTGGCGGCCCTGCCCACCGCGTAGTCGGCGCCCCCGGCCGGCCGCCGGGACCCGCGCCCTCCTCCGCAGGCCCCTCGTCCGTACGGGCGGGGGGCCTGCGCCGTCCCCGGCGCCCCCGCCGGCCGCCGCGGTCGCCCCGTTCCCGGACCGGCCAGAGCAGGACGTACGCGGTGGAGACCGCCACGAACGCCAGCCGGATCAGGCCCCGCGCCGAGTCGTCGGGGACCGCGAAGACGCTGCCGTAGAGGACGAGCAGCGCCAGCCAGCTCCACCACGGCACCAGGCGGCGCTGCCCGATGACGTCCCACAGCAGCGTGCCGAGCAGGACCGACGCGGTGTAGTAGGTGTAGACGCTGGGGTCGAGGACGATCCGGGCGTTGGCGCCGAGCAGGACGACCGCCGCCCACCGGCCCCGCCAGACCGCGAGGCCGCCCAGCACCAGCCCGAGGGCGAACTGCGCGGGCCGGACCCAGCCGGGCGTCTCGGGGTCGTCGGCGCCCAGCCAGCGCAGCGCGGACGCCGGCTGGTTGGGGATGGCGAACTTGGCGGCGGCGAAGGATTGGGCGTCGCCGAGGAAGAACGGCAGCCAGGCGACGGCGACCAGCCCCGCGCACCAGAGGCCGGCCTTGAGCCACTGGTGCCGGGGGAGCGCCAGCAGCAGCGGGACGAAGGCCAGCGCGGTCGGCTTGGAGTCCATCGCCAGCGCCAGGAACGCGCCGGTCAGGACCGCGTTGCCGCTGGTGACCGCGCGGACCGCGAGGGCGGTGAAGAACAGCGCCAGGACGTCGTCGAGGTGCCCGAAGCGGACCGCGACCTCGATCCACATGGGGATGAACGCCAGCCCGGCGATCAGTACGCGTTGCCGCAGCCGCTGGTGGTTGGTGCCGGTGCCCAGGAAGTGGTGGGCCGCGCTGCGGCCGGCCAGTACCAGGATGACCAGGCCCAGCGCGGACATCAGGGCCGCGGCCAGGAACTGCCCGGTGGCCTCCGGGAACGGGTTGAACAGCCCGGCCGTCAGGAAGCTGATCGGCCCCATCTGGAGCTCGGGGTGGTGCGCGTAGAGGTTGAGGCCGCCGGTGCCGTCGCCGGAGCTGCCCTGGTAGATCAGCTCGCCGCCGGTGCGCAGATAGTGCCAGGAGAAGCCGCCGTGCGGCTCGACGATCATGAACCACAGCACGGTCCATGCGGTGAGCAGCACCAAATGCATCCGCTGACTGATTGCCGGCACGCCTCTTCAGCTCCTGCTTTCCACACACTCTTCGCGACGACCGCGGTCGCACGTTCTTGCGGTCCGGGGGCTTTTCAGACCCCGCCGTCTAAGAGGGCCTGCGGCGGCGGAAAGGTTGTCCCGCCCGGCGGTCCGATCCCTCACATCGAGGGGTTACGCGCTTTTCATGACGCTCTCATGAAGGCGAGGCACCGTGGACCGGAATGCCGGGGTTCCGGCGGAAACGCATGCCCGGTCCCGTCCCGCACACCGAGGAGCCGCGCCCATGAACAAACCCCTGCGACGGATCTCGGTCGTCTGCCTCGCGCTGATCCTGGCGCTGATGGGCTGGGCCACCTGGATCCAGGGCGCCAAGGCCAGCGACTACCGGGAGGACCCGCACAACCCGCGGGTGAACATCGCCCGGTACTCCTCGCCGCTGGGCAACATCCTCGTCGACGGCCAGCCGGTCACCGGCTCCGCCGCCACCTCCTCCTCGCTGAAGTACAAGCGGACCTACAAGGACGGCCCGCTCTACGCCCCGGTCACCGGCTTCTCCTCGCAGATCTTCGGCAGTACCCAGCTGGAGAGCCTCTACGGCCCGCTGCTCGGCGGCACCGACAGCCGTCTCCAGAGCCCCGCCGACACCCTGCTGCACGAGCGCCCCAAGGCCGGCGACGTGTCCGCCACCATCGACGCCAAGGTGCAGAAGGCCGGTTACGAGGCGCTCGGCGGCAAGACGGGCGCGGCCATCGCCCTGGACCCGGCGACCGGCCGCATCCTGGGCATGGTCAGCACCCCGTCGTACGACCCGGGGAAGTTCGCCGGGTCCTCCGCCGCCGACCAGAAGGCGTGGCAGGCCCTGACGAAGGACGGCGGTCAGCCGAACCTCAACCGCGCGCTGCGCCAGCCGCTGCCGCCCGGCTCCACCTTCAAGCTGGTGGTGGCCGCGGCCGCGCTGGAGAACGGCCTGTACGCGTCGGTGGACCAGCCCACCGAGAGCCCCGACCCGTACACCCTCCCGAACACCCGCACCCAGCTGACCAACGAGAGCGCCTCCGCGCCCTGCAAGAACGCCACCATCCGCACCGCGCTCCAGTACTCCTGCAACACCGTCTTCGCCAAGATGGCCGTCGACCTGGGCAAGGACAAGGTGCGGGCGCAGGCCGAGAAGTTCGGCTTCAACGACGCCAAGATGGACGTCCCGGTGCGCGCCACCAAGAGCGTCTACCCCTCGGCCATGGACCAGGCGCAGACCGCGCTCTCCGGCATCGGCCAGTTCGACGACCAGGCCACCCCGCTCCAGATGGCGATGGTCGCCTCGGCGATCGCGGACGGCGGCGACCTGAAGTCCCCGCAGCTGGTCGACAAGCTCACCGACGGCGGCGGCAACACCCTCCAGCAGAACGGTCCCCGGACCTACCGCAAGGCGATGTCCGCCCGGACCGCCGCCCAGCTGCGCTCGGCGATGCAGACGGTCGTGGACAAGGGCACCGGGTCCAACGCGAAGATCGACGGGGTGACCGTCGGCGGAAAGACCGGCACCGCCCAGCACGGCGTCGACAACAGCGGCACCCCGTACGCCTGGTTCGTCTCGTACGCCGACGACGGCAAGGGGCACCGGGTCGCGGTCGCGGTGATGGTCGAGGACGGGCACGCGGCCCGCAACGAGGTCTCCGGCAACGGCCTGGCCGCCCCGATCGCCAAGGCGATGATGCAGGCCGCGCTGTCCTGACCGGGGCGTGGCGGGCGGGCGGCCGGTCCGGGGAAGCGGCGGCGCGAGGGGCGCCGCAGGCCCGTTGTCGGTGGCGCCTCGTAGACTTGTCGTCGTGAGCGAGCGCCCCCAGAACGACGACCCCGACCCGACGCCCGACCCGGCCGACGCCTTCGAGGAGATGGTGGAGGCCGAGACGCAACGCGACCCCGACCTCGCCGTGATCGAGGCCGGCAGCCGGACCCTGCGCGCCCAGGCCGGGCCGCCGCAGGGGGACCAGATCCCGGCCCGCCCCGCCGACCCGGAGGTCGACCGCGCGCTGCGCGCCGTCGAGGAGGAACTCGCCGGCCGCTGGGGCGAGACCAAGCTGGACCCGTCGACCGCGCGCATCGCCGCGCTGATGGACATCCTGGGCTCCCCGCAGCGCGCCTACCCGTCCATCCACATCACGGGGACGAACGGCAAGACCAGCACCGCCCGCATGATCGAGGCGCTGCTCGGCGCCTTCGAGCTGCGCACCGGCCGCTACACCAGCCCGCACATCCAGTCCGTCACCGAGCGGATCAGCCTGGACGGCAGCCCGATCTCCGCCGAGCGCTTCATCGAGACCTACCGCGACATCGCGCCGTACGTCGAGATGGTCGACGCGCAGCAGGAGCACCGCCTCTCCTTCTTCGAGGTGCTCACCGCGATGGCCTTCGCCGCGTTCGCCGACGCCCCGGTGGACGTCGCGGTCGTCGAGGTCGGCATGGGCGGCACCTGGGACGCGACCAACGTCATCGACGGCGACGTCGCCGTGATCACCCCGATCTCGCTGGACCACACCGACCGGCTGGGCGCGACGCCCGAGCAGATCGCCGGCGAGAAGTCCGGGATCATCAAGAAGTCTGCTACGACAGCGGCCGGCGCCGCGGGCACGGTCGTCATCATGGCCCAGCAGCCGGTGGAGGCGGCCTCGGTGATGCTCAAGCGCGCCGTCGAGGTGGACGCCACGGTCGCCCGCGAGGGCATGGAGTTCGGCGTGCTCTCCCGCGAGGTGGCGGTCGGCGGCCAGATGCTGACCCTGCGCGGGCTCGGCGGCGAGTACCCGGAGGTCTTCCTCCCGCTGCACGGCGCCCACCAGGCGCACAACGCCGCGGTCGCGCTCGCCGCCGTCGAGGCGTTCTTCGGCATCGGCGCCGGCCACGCCCGCACCCTCGACATCGACACCATCCGCGCCGCGTTCGCCGCGGTCGCCTCGCCCGGCCGGATGGAGGTGGTCCGGAGCAGCCCCACGGTGGTGCTGGACGCGGCGCACAATCCGGGCGGCGCGCGGGCGGCGGCCGACGCGGTCAGTGAGGCGTTCGGCTTCAGCCGGCTGATCGGTGTGGTCGGTGCCAGCGACGACAAGGACGTCCGGGGCTTCCTGGAGGCGTTCGAGCCGATCTTCGCCGAGGTCGTGGTGACGCGTAATTCCAGCCAGCGGGCGATGGATCCGGACGAGCTGGCCGCCGTCGCGGTGGAGATCTTCGGTGCCGAGCGGGTCCAGGTCGAACCGCGGCTGGACGACGCCCTGGAGGCGGCGATCACCCTCGCCGAGGAGGAGGGCGAGTTCGCCGGCGCCGGCGTGCTGGTGACCGGCTCGGTGATCACGGTCGGCGAGGCCCGGCTCCTCCTGGGAAGGAACTGACCATGCGCACCCTGTGTGCCGGCACCCTGATCGGGGAGTTCTTCGTGATCGGCTTCGCCGGCCTGGTCGCGATGCAGCTCACCGACATCTCCCGGGCCACCATCTGGATCGTCAGCGGCATCGCGATGCTGCTGAGCCTGCTGCTGTGCGGGATGCTGTCCCGCCCCGGCGGGGTGCAGCTGGGCTGGGCACTCCAGATCGCCCTGATCGCCAGCGGCCTGGTCGTCCCCACGATGTTCTTCCTCGGCGCGGTCTTCGCCGCCCTGTGGTGGGCCTCGGTCCACTTCGGCCGCAAGGTGGACGCCGCGAAGGCCCGCTTCGCGGCCGAGGCGACGGCGGCGGGCTGAGCCCATGTTGTCGGCTTCCCCGCCGTAGGGGTTCGCCTTGCTTGCGCCTGGCGGCGCTTGCCGTTGCGCCTGACGGCGCGTTTTCCGGCCCGCTTCGCGGGCGTTGTTGGTCCGCTGCGCTTGGCTGGCTTCCCACGTTGCCGGGTTCCCCGCCGTTGCGCCTGGCGGCGGGCCGGTCCGCTGCGCGGGGCTGTTGGGTGCGGTGCCGGGCCTGCGGGGCAGGGGG
>NZ_KB891885.1 GCF_000373585.1 Streptomyces sp. MspMP-M5 | reverse complement strand
GCTCTCGATGGACTACAACATCCTGGCCAACCAGTCCCAGAACTCCACCAAGGCGCCGCCGGCCAACTACCCGGGCTGGCGCAAGCAGGCCACCGAGGCGTACATATCCGGCTTCCGGCGGGCCTACGAGACCAACCGCGCGCCGTTCTTCATCGGCAACCACTTCGAGCAGTGGAACGGCGGCATCTACATGGACGCCGTCGAGGAGGCGCTGAAGCACATCGCCGACGACAAGCGCAAGGACGTCCGGCTGGTCTCCTTCCGGCAGTTCACCGACTGGCTCGACGCCCAGGACCCGCGGGTCGTCCGCAAGCTGCAGGGGATGGGCGTCGGCCAGCGGCCGGCCGGCGGCTGGCGGGGCTTCCTCTCCCAGGTCTGACCGCCCGGCACCTCCCCCGCGCAGCCTGCCGGACGCGCCGGAAGGTACCGTTCCGCAGGGCTGACATGCACCTTCGTCCGGGGCGACACAGGCCCCAGGGGGGCGCGGAAGATCCGTAATCGGCCCATGCGAAACTTTTCACATGAGTGACAGCCGCGCCCTCCGCCGCCTCACCAGTCGCCGCCGTCTCGCCCTGTACGCCGCGGGAGCCGCGGCCGCCTCGCTGACGCTGAGCGCCTGCGGCGACGGTGCCGCCGGAGGCTCGGCGCAGACCCGCTTCGTCCAGGGCAAGAACGGTGTCGACACCGTCAAGCCCGACGAGCGGCAGCCGGCGCCCGACCTGTCCGGCGAGACCACCACCGGCAAGCACCTGGACGTCGCCGACTACAAGGGCAAGGTCGTCATCGTCAACGTCTGGGGATCGTGGTGCGGCCCCTGCATCGCCGAGGCCCCCAACTTCGCCAAGGTCGCGAACGACGTCAAGGACAAGGGCGTCCAGTTCGTCGGGATCAACACCCGCGACGCCGAGAAGTCGCAGGCCACCCAGTTCGAGGAAGAGCACAAGGTGCCCTACCCGAGCCTGTTCGACCCCACCGGCAAGCTGATGCTGCGCTTCCCCAAGGGCAGCCTCAACCCGCAGTCGATCCCCTCCACCATCGCCATCGACCGGCAGGGCCGGATCGCCGCGCGGTCCATCGGCCCGCTCGCCGAGGACGACCTGCGCAAGATGGTCGACCCGCTGATCGCCGAGAAGTGATCGCGTGATCGCGCTCGCCGCCACCGCAGCGGAGAACCAGACCATCGTCAGCGGCGCCCTGATCGCGGCCGTCCCGGTAGCCCTCTTCGCCGGCCTGGTCTCGTTCTTCTCGCCCTGCGTGCTGCCCCTCGTCCCGGGCTACATGTCCTACGTCACCGGCGTCACCGGCACCGACCTCGCCGACGCCCGGCGCGGCCGGATGCTGGCCGGCGCCGGCCTCTTCGTCCTCGGCTTCACCGCCGTCTTCGTCTCCGGCGGCGCCCTCTTCGGCTTCTTCGGCAAGACCCTCCAGGACTACAAGGACGTCATCTCGCGGGTCCTGGGCGTGCTGATGATCCTGCTCGGGCTGGCCTTCGCCGGCGTCCTGAAGCGGTTCGGCCAGCGCGAGCTGCGGTTCCACAAGAAACCCGCGATGGGGCTGGCCGGTGCGCCGGTGCTCGGCGTGCTCTTCGGCGTCGGCTGGACGCCCTGCCTCGGCCCCACCCTCACCGCCGTCAACACCCTCTCCTTCTACGACGCCAGCGCCGGCCGCGGCGCGCTGCTCACCGTCGCCTACTGCCTGGGCCTGGGGCTGCCGTTCATCGCGGTGGCGCTCGCCTTCCGCCGGACGCTGGGCGCCTTCGGCTGGGTCAAGCGGCACTACGTCTGGGTGATGAGGGCCGGCGGGGGCATGATGATCGCCCTCGGCGTCCTCCTCGTCACCGGCGTCTGGGACACCCTGATGTCCCAGCTGCAGAGCTGGACGCAAAGCATCACCGTTGGGATCTGATTGATGTCCACCAAGACCGACACCACGGACGAGCCGGGCGCCACCGCCGACGAGAGCGGTGATCTCGGCACCGCCGGATCCCAGCTCAGCACCGCGCCCAAGGAGGACGTCTCCCTCCCCTCGCTCGGTCCGATCGGCTGGGCGCGCTGGTTCTGGCGCCAGCTGACCTCCATGCGGGTGGCGCTGCTGCTGCTCTTCCTGCTGTCCATCGGCGCGATCCCCGGCTCGCTGATCCCGCAGACCAGCATCGACCCGGTCAAGGTCGACGAGTTCAAGGACAAGCACGCCACCCTCGGCGGGATCTACGACAAGCTGGGGATGTTCCACGTCTACAGCTCGGTGTGGTTCTCGGCGATCTACCTGCTGCTGTTCATCTCGCTGATCGGCTGCATCGTGCCGCGCGCCTGGCAGTTCGTGGGCCAGCTCCGCGGCCGCCCGCCGGCCGCCCCGCGCCGGCTCACGCGACTGCCCGCGTACACCACCTGGCGCACCGAGGCGGCGCCCGAGCAGGTCCTGGACGCCGCCGAGCGGATGCTCCGGGGGCGGCGCTTCCGGATCCGCCGGGAGGGCACCGCGGTGGCCTCCGAGAAGGGTTATCTGCGCGAGGCCGGCAACCTCCTCTTCCACGTCGCGCTGATCGTGATGCTGGTGGCGTTCGCCGCCGGCAGCCTGTGGAAGTCCGAGGGCGGCAAGCTGATCACCGAGGGCGACGGCTTCTCCAACAGCCTCACCCAGTACGACGACTTCTCCTCCGGCCCGTTCTTCGACACCGACACCATGGCGCCGTTCGGCTTCACCATGGACTCCTTCGACGCGACCTACGAGCGGACCGGCCCGCAGAAGGGCACCCCCCGCACCTTCCGCGCCAACATCACCTACTTCACCGGCGCGGACGGCACCGAGCACAAGAAGTCGGTCGAGGTGAACACCCCGCTCGACATCGCCGGCAACAAGGTCTACCTGCTCTCGCACGGCTACGCGCCGGTCGTCACCGTCAAGGACGGCCGCGGCAAGGTCGTGTACCACGGCGCCGTCCCCTTCCTCCCGCAGGATCCAAAGAACTTCACCTCCTCCGGCGTGGTGAAGGTCCCGGGCGCGCGGACCGCGGACGGCAAGCGCAACCAGCTCGGCTTCCAGGCGCTGTTCGTCCCCACCTTCGGCGGCAAGAACTCCGGATCGATGTTCTCCCAGTTCCCCGCCCCGGACTTCCCCGTCCTGTCGGTGAACGCCTGGCACGGCGACCTCGGCATGGACTCCGGCCTGCCGCAGAACGTCTACCGCCTCGACACCAAGCGGATGACGCAGTACAAGGACGCCGGCGGCGACTTCTTCAAGAAGATGCTGCTGCCCAAGGACCGGGCGGCACAGATGCTCGGCCACACCGGCGCCAAGCTGACGCCCGAGCAGCTCGCGGCCGAATCCACGATGAACCTCCCCGACGGGGCGGGCTCCATCACCTTCGACGGCATCAAGACCTGGGCGAGCTTCAAGATCACCCACCAGCCCGGCAACGGCCTCGCGCTGACCGGCGCGGTCTGCGCCCTGCTCGGCCTCGCCGCCTCGCTGTTCATCCAGCGGCGGCGGGTCTGGGTCCGCGCGGAGCGCGCCGACGACGGCGACGTCACCGTCGTCGAGATGGCCGGCCTGGGCCGCAGCGAGTCGTCCCGGGTGGCCGAGGAACTCGCCGCCCTCGCGGCCGAGCTGACCCCGAGCGCCCCGCTCGCCGCGCCCGCCGCGGACACCGCGGACGGGCCCGGCACGTCCGCCGAAGACCCGACGGAGCCGTCCGACTCTGCCGATCCTGCTGATCCCTCCGAAGGAGCGCGCGCGTGAATCTCGCTGCCGCAGCCAACGAGACACTGGCCCACAACAGCAATGTGCTGGTCTATTCGGCGATGGCCGTCTACACCCTCGCCTTCGTCGCCCACATGGCCGAGTGGGTGTTCGGCAGCCGCAGCAAGGTCGGCCGGACCGCCGCCGCGCTGACCGCCGAGGCCGCCGCCCCCGCCGCGGCCCGCGCCCGGAGCGCGGCCGCCGCCGGCGGCACCGGCACCGCCGTCCTGGAACGCCCCAAGGTCGTCACCCGCTCCGCGGCCGGCAGCCGCGACGTCCCCGACGGCCCCGGCGCCCACGGCGGCACCGAGAAGGGCGACCTCTACGGCCGGATCGCGATCTCGCTGACCGTCCTGGCCTGGGCGCTCCACGTGGGCGGCGTCGTCACCCGCGCCCTGTCCGTGCAGCGCGCCCCCTGGGGCAACATGTACGAGTTCTCCACGACCCTGGGCGGGGCCGCGGTGACGGCCTACCTGGTCCTGCTGCTGCTCAAGAAGAACGTCCGCTGGCTCGGCCTGCCGCTGGTCACCACCGTCCTGCTCGACCTGGGCCTGGCCGTCAGCGTCCTGTACACCGCCAGCGACCAGCTGGTGCCCGCGCTGCACTCCTACTGGCTGTGGATCCACGTCTCCTGCGCGATCCTCTCCGGCGCGGTGCTCTACCTCGGCGCGGTCGCCACCCTGCTCTTCCTCTTCCGCGACCGCTACGAGGGCAAGCTCGCCGACCCGGACGGCAAGCAGCCCGGCGCCTTCGCCACCTCCGTCCTGGAGCGGCTGCCCTCGGCCGCCTCGCTCGACAAGTTCGCCTACCGCGTCAACGCGACCGTCTTCCCGCTGTGGACGTTCACCATCATCGCGGGCGCCATCTGGGCCGAGGCCGCCTGGGGCCGCTACTGGGGCTGGGACCCCAAGGAGGTCTGGACCTTCATCACCTGGGTCGCCTACGCCTGCTACCTGCACGCCCGGGCCACCGTCGGCTGGAAGGGCCGCAAGGCCGCCTGGCTGGGCCTGGTCGCCTTCGTCTGCTACCTCTTCAACTACTTCATCGTGAACATCTTCGTCACCGGCCTGCACTCCTACGCCGGCGTCTGACGTCCCGCCCGGCCCACGACACACCGGTGCCGTACGGACCGGCCTCCTCCACCAGGCCGGTCCGTACGGCACCGTCGTGTGTACGGGAGCCGCGCCGCCCCTCCTACGGGAGCCGCGGCCCCGCCTCAGCGCCGCTTGCGCCCGCCGCGCTCCTGGTACGGCGGCTTCTGGGCCGCCCCCGGCAGCGTCGGCTTGGGCAGGTGCGCCACCTCCCACTGCGCCTCGGCGAGCTTCTCGGCGGTGTCCCGCGGCAGCCGCGGCGGGTGGTGCGCCGCCGACCGGAAGCCGAACGCCGACGTCAGGTCGCCGAACGTCTCCCGCCGCCAGTCGCTGATGTTGGGCTCCGTCACGCCCGTGAAGCGCTCCAGGAACTGCAGCACCGAGGTGTGGTCGAAGGCGTCGCCGGCCGCCCAGCCGCCCACCGTCCAGGGAGAGACGATCAGGCAGGGGACCCGGAAGCCGGCCCCGATCGGAAGGCCGCCGACGAACTCGTTCCTGGTCCCGGCCGGCGGCACCGGCGGCGGCACATGGTCGAAGAGGCCGTCGTTCTCGTCGTAGTTCAGGATGAAGGCGGTCTTGGCCCACACCTTCGGGTTCGCGGCGATCGCCTCGATCTTCTTGGCCACGAAGTCGGCGCCGGCCGCCGGCAGGTAGTCCGGGTGCTCCGACTGGTAGCTGGTGGGGATGATCCAGGAGACCGCCGGCAGCCGGTCCTTGCGGGCGTCCTCCTCGAAGGTGCCGGCCGGCTGCGGCCGCACCCCCTTCTCGTACAGCGGACTGCCCGGCTTGGCGTCCCGGAACGTCTGGAACTGCTCCAGCAGGTTGCAGCCGTAGTCGTCCTCCTCCTGGTACACCTTCCAGCTGATGCCGGCCGCCTGGAGCCGCTCCGCGTACGTCGTCCAGCGGTACGGCTTGGGCGCGGTGTTGTTCAGGACCGGGCCGCCGTGGGTGCCGCCCGGGTCGAGGGTGCCGGTCATCCAGTACAGCCGGTTGGGCCAGGTGGGCCCGAAGACCGAGCAGAAGTAGTTGTCGCAGAGGGTGAACGCCTCGGCGAGGGCGAACTGGAACGGGATGTCCTCGCGGGTGTGGTAGCCCATCACGTACGGGCCGTTGACGCCGTCGGCCTTGCGGTGCGCGGGCAGCCAGCGGTCCATCTTGCCGCCGTTCCACGCCTCGTGCTGGACCGACCAGGCGTGGCTGGTGGACGGGATGGCCTGGGCGCTGGTGGCGTGGGTGTTCAGGCGGAACGGCAGCAGATAGCCGTCGGGGTTCTGGGGGTCCGGCTGGTAGAAGACGGACCGTCCGGTGGAGAGGCGGAGCGCGTGCGGGTCGGCGAAGCCGCGGACGCCGCGCAGGGTGCCGAAGTAGTGATCGAAAGAACGGTTCTCCTGCATCAGCAGGACGACGTGCTCGATGTCGCGCAGTGAGCCGTGACGCGGGGGACCGGCGGCGACGGCCTTCTGGACGCTGGGCGGCAGCAACGACAGCGCGGCCGTGCCACCGATCGCCCCGGCCGCCGAGCCGAGGAGTCTGCGTCGGGTCATATCCGGCATGAATGCCACTCTCCCTGAGTCGCGTGCGGCCTCGGTGGGCCGTCCCGACTGTGGCGGCGGGGCAGTTTCCCGGGCAGGGGGAGGTTGCTGAACGCTGAGTCAAATGGCCGTGAACAGACCAGAGTTGGCCGACCGGTCCTACGTTCCGTACGTCATGTGCGGCAGCGCCCGACCGGCCGGTCGCCGCCCCGGCTACGCCTTTGTGGCGATTGACGGGGACACGCCGCTTACGCCCGGGAGTTCCCCCGGGTGCCGGGCAGGGCGCCGGGAGGCGGCCACTCCCCTGGAGGACGCCGCCCGGTCGCGGGCCCGACGGGTGCGCGCGACGCCGGGCCCGCCGCACGGTAGCGGACCGCCGTGCCGCGCCTCAACGGGCGCCGGGCCCGGGCCCGGTGGCCGGAAAGCCGCCGCCACCGGGCCGGCTCAGCACAGCTGCGCCAGGGCCTCCTCCGGGGCGGGGTACGGGCGCTCGTCGGGCAGCAGGGCCCGCGCGGCCCGGTCGTCGCCCGCGCGGACCAGGGCGTGGATCGTGTGGGCCAGCGGCGTCACGTCGCGGATGGCGACCGTCCACTCGTCCGCGTACGCCCGCGCCAGCTCGCCGGACAGGCCGAGCTGGAGGGAGCGGTGGGGGAGCGGCCGGAGGTGCAGATCGCGCTCGGGGTCCCACTGGACCCGGGCCGGGGAGTGGCGCAGCGCGCGCTGCCAGGCGTCGCGGTCCGGGTGCAGCCCGGGGACGTAGTGCGACAGGCAGGCCCGGCGCAGTGCCCGGTCGAAGCCCGCACGGGTGATCTCGACGGCCAGGACCGTCTCCTGGCCGGCCTTGGTGCCCCAGCCGCTGCGGTACATCATCCACAGGAACGACGGCTTGATCCACGTCATGCGGTCGCGCTTCCAGGCGGCGGGGAACCGGCCGTCCCGCGCGGCCGGCAGGCCCAGGGACGGCGCGTACGCCTGATAGACGGTGACGGTGTCCGCGGTGTGCAGCGCCCGGATGCGGCGGGACGGCTCGGGCGCGGCGGTGGTGCCGGTGCTCATGGCGGCCCATCCTGCCCGGGCCGGGCGCCGCGGACCACCGGATTACGCGCCACCCGTACGCCGCGGCGGGCAGGCGGTGCGGCGGTGCGGTCCGGCCTCAGAGGCCGCCGATGTCCTCCTGCCACAACTCCGGCCGCGCCCCGATGAAGTCGCGCATCATCGCCGCGCACCCCGGATCGTCCAGCAGCACGATCCGCACGCCGTGCCGGGCCAGCCAGTCGTGGCCGCCGTGGAACGTCCGGGCCTCGCCGATCACGACCCGGGAGATGCCGAACTGCCGCACCAGCCCGCTGCACAGCCAGCACGGCGAGAGCGTGCTGACCATCGTCGTGCCGCGGTAGTCGCGCTGCCGCCCGGCCGCCCGGAACGCCGCGACCTCGGCGTGCAGCGAGGGATCGCCGTCCTGGACGCGGCGGTTGCGGCCGCGCCCCCACAGCGTGCCGTCCGGCCCGTAGAGCGCCGCCCCGATGGGGATGCCGCCCTCGGCCAGCCCGGCCCGCGCCTCCTCGACGGCGGTGGCGAGCATGGCCCGGGCCTGCTCCTGGAGGTGTGCGGGGTCGCCGGCGGCGTCGTGATGGCCGTCCACGCGGCCGTAGCGGCGGACGGCGTCGCACTCCCGCCCCCGTGCCCGCTGCCGGTCCTGATCCGGTGCCTGGTCCATGCCGGTACTCTTCCCGCCCGGCCGGGGCCCGGCAACGGGGGCTGGGCCGGACGGGCCTGACGGGCAATCAGGAAGCGGCGGGTGGGGTGTCCTCGGGGCCCTTCTTGCCGCGCGTCCCGTCACCGCCGTCGGAGTCGCCGGCGCCCTTCCCGCCCTCGGCGGCCCCGGCCTCCCGGCGCCGCAGCTCCTCCTCGCGGCGCCGCAGATCGGCCTCCCAGTCCTTCAGCAGCGCCTCGTCCTTCTTGTTCTCCTCGCGCAGCGACCGCAGGAACTCCGGATTGTCGTCCGGCGCCACCCACGCCGCCCGGGGGTTCGCACCGTGGTTGCGGTGCCACTCGGCGGGCGTGCTGCCACCGCCGCCCGCCACCCGGTGGCGTTCCTTACCGGCCACCAGCCAGGCGACCGGCCCGATCAGCACCTCGCC
Organism: Streptomyces sp. MspMP-M5; assembly: GCF_000373585.1. Taxonomy (GTDB): domain Bacteria; phylum Actinomycetota; class Actinomycetes; order Streptomycetales; family Streptomycetaceae; genus Streptomyces. The sequence continues at coordinate 371,297 of NZ_KB891885.1, read as the reverse complement.
GAAGAGCAGGATGATCAGCACCCATACCACCTTGGGCAGGCCGCGGACCTGCGACTCGGGGGTGTTGAGGCAGTCGATGAAGGCGTAGATCCACAGTGCCAGCACCAACAGGAACGGCAGATACCTGAGCATTGCGGAGGGTCCCCCTGCACGTGTGGACGGGCCTCGGCGGGCCCCGTGACCCGTACAGGGTAGTGCGTACCGGATACTGGAACGCATGGCTTACGACGATCTTCGCTCCCTGCTGCGGGCCCTGGAGCGCGAGGGCGACCTGACGCGCATCAAGGCCGAGGTCGACCCGTATCTGGAGGTCGGCGAGATCGTGGACCGGGTGCAGAAGGCCGGCGGGCCGGCGCTGCTCTTCGAGAACGTCAAGGGCTCGTCGATGCCGCTGGCGATGAACGTCTACGGCACCGACCGCCGGCTGCTGAAGGCCCTCGGCCTCACCACGTACGAGGAGATCGGCGAGAAGATCGGGGGGCTCCTCAAGCCCGAGCTGCCGCACGGCTTCGTCGGGGTCCGCGAGGCGTTCGGCAAGCTCGCGAACATGACGCACGTCCCGCCGAAGAAGCTCAAGGGCGACGCCCCCGTCCAGGAGGTCGTGCTCACCGGCGACGACGTCGACCTGGAGAAGCTGCCGGCGCTGTTCACCTGGCCGAAGGACGGCGGCTCCTTCTTCAACCTCGGCCTGACCCACACCAAGCACCCCGAGACCGGCGTCCGCAACCTCGGTCTCTACCGCCTCCAGCGCCACGACCGGCGCACCATCGGGATGCACTGGCAGATCCACAAGGACAGCCGCAACCACTACCAGGTCGCCGCCCGGCGCGGCGAGCGGCTGCCGGTCGCCATCGCCTTCGGCTGCCCGCCGGCCGTCACCTACGCCTCCACCGCCCCGCTGCCCGGCGACATCGACGAGTACCTCTTCGCCGGCTTCCTCCAGGGCAAGCGGATCGAGATGGTGGACTGCAAGACCGTCCCGCTCCAGGTCCCGGCGCACGCCGAGGTCGTCATCGAGGGCTGGCTGGAGCCCGGCGAGATGCTGCCGGAGGGCCCGTTCGGCGACCACACCGGCTTCTACACGCCGCAGGAACCGTTCCCCGCGCTGAAGATCGACTGCGTGACGATGCGGCGCCGGCCGCTGCTCCAGTCGATCGTGGTGGGCCGCCCGCCGACCGAGGACGGGCCGCTGGGCCGCGCGACCGAGCGGTTCTTCCGCCCCCTCCTCAAGATCATCGTCCCGGACATCGTGGACTACCACCTCCCCGAGTCCGGCGGCTTCCACAACTGCGCGATCGTCTCGATCGACAAGAAGTACCCCAAGCACGCCCAGAAGGTGATGCACGCCATCTGGGGCGCCCACATGATGTCGCTGACGAAGCTGATCGTGGTGGTCGACGCGGACTGCGACGTCCACGACCTCCACGAGGTCTCCTGGCGGGCGTTGGGCAACACCGACTACGCCCGCGACCTGACCGTCGTCGAAGGCCCCGTCGACCACCTCGACCACGCCTCCTACCAGCAGTTCTGGGGCGGCAAGGCAGGCATCGACGCCACGAAGAAGTGGCCCGAGGAGGGCTACACCCGCGACGGCGGCTGGCCGGACATGGTCGAGTCGGACCCGAGGACCGCGGCACTGGTCGACCGCCGCTGGAAGGAGTACGGGCTGTGAGCGAGCCTGGCGAGGGAACCATCAAGAGGTGCGCGCCGCGCGCACGCGGGGCCGAGCGCGCGTGGGGGTCCCCCCGGCCGGAGGCTGGGGGAGTTCCGGCATGAGCGCATCCGCCGCCGCCGCGGTACCGCAGCCGGGCCGGACGCGGGCCTTTCTCCGGCTCGTCGTCATCGAGCACTCGGTCTTCGCGCTGCCCTTCGCCTACATCGCGGCCTTCACCGCGATGCACCAGCTGGACCGACACGTCCACTGGCTCCGGCTGCTGCTCGTCACCGTCGCCATGGTCGGCCTGCGCACCTTCGCGATGGCCGTCAACCGCATCATCGACCGGGAGATCGACGCCCGTAACCCGCGCACGGCCGGGCGCGAGCTGGTCACCGGCGCGGTGTCGGTCCGGTCCGCCTGGACCGGCGCGCTGGTCGCCGTGGTGGTCTTCCTGGGCGCGGCCGCGCTGCTCAACCCGCTGTGCCTGGCGCTGGCGCCGGTCGCCGTCGTGCCGATGGTGGTCTATCCGTACGGCAAGCGCTTCACCAACTTCCCGCACGCGATCCTCGGCCTGGCCCAGGCCATCGCCCCGGTCGGCGCCTGGATCGCGATCACCGGCGCCTGGTCCTGGGAGTCGGTGATCCTCGGTCTGGCGGTCGGCATCTGGATCGGCGGCTTCGACCTGATCTACGCCTGCCAGGACGTCGAGGCGGACCGCCGCAACGGCGTGCTGTCCGTCCCGGCCCGCTTCGGTGTGCCGGGCGCGCTGTGGGGCGCCCGCTGGTGCCATGTCGTGACCACCGCGCTGCTGGCGTGGTACGGCGTCGCCATCGGCGCCGGGGTCTTCTTCTGGGCGGGCCTGGTGATCGTGGCGGTGGCCTTCTGCTACGAGCACGCGATCGTGCGGCCGCACGACACCTCGCGGCTCAACCGGGCGTTCTTCCAGGTCAACAGCTTCATCGGGATCGCGCTGTTCGTCTGCGCGCTGCTCGATCTCTTCGTCCGCGGCCTGACACTCTGACGCTCCGTCGATCGGACGGGGCCGGGCGGGGCCGGACGGCTCCGCCCGCCGCGGCACGCGTCAGGCGTTGAGGTCCAGGACACGGACCGCTTCTCCACCCCATCGCTGCGGGGCGGTGGTGGCCACGATCGCGCCGTCGGGGCGGTCGGGCGTCGGCTGGGCCGCATGGTGACAGTGCGCGGCGGCCCAGGTCTGCCGCCGTGCCATGGCGAGGACCGCGGGCAGGTCGAGGTCGAGGACGGTGATGCCGGGCAGCGCTGCCAGGTGCTCGGCGGTCCCGGGCCGGGCGCGGTCGGCTTCCACCAGGGCGCAGGCGGGCGCGTACAGGTGCCAGTCCGGTTCGGTGTGCGCGCGGTGGATGAGGCGTGAGGCGAGGATGTTGCCCTGGCCGGCCGCTGCCATCGCGGTCTCGTCCAGGACGATGTGCAGGGCGTCGCTCACAGGCTGCTCACCCGGTCCAGGCGCCGGTCGAGCTCGTTGTCGAGGTCCCGCTGCTCGGCCGGGGTGGGAGCGTATCCGTTCCACTCCTTCAACAGGATCCGGGCCTTCTCGGCACGCTCGGCGCGCTCGGCCGGGGTGAGCAGGGTCTCGGCCAGCCGGGCCAGGTAGGCACGCAGCGACAGGCCCTCGGCGGCCGCGATGGCGGCGAGCCGTTCCTTGGCCTCTTCAGGGATGCGAATGTTGGCATCGGACATGGTCGTGCTCCTTCCCGTGCCGTCATGGTACGGGTACGTACCCGTACCCGCGGACCTTCGCGATTACGGGACGGGTCCGACAACGGCGCCCGCCGCCCGCACCGCCCGGCCCCGCTCGCGCAGTACGAATGCCGCCAGCACCCCGCCGACCAGCCCGAACAGATGGGCCTGCCAGCTGATCCCGCTCTGGGTGGGCAGCGCGCCCCACAGGATCGAGCCGTAGAACAGGCCCACGCCCAGCCCTATCCCGATGTCCAGCGGCTTGCGCTCGATGAAGCCGCGGACCAGCAGATAGCCGAAGAGCCCGAAGACGACGCCGGAGGCGCCCGCGGTGTTGCTGTGCGGCGGGGCGGTCAGCCAGACGCCCAGCCCGCTGACGACGATGATCGTCAGCACCGCGGCGAGGAACCGGCGGATTCCGCTGCGCAGCGCGGCGACGAAGCCGAGCACCAGCAGCGGGAGGGTGTTGGCGGCCAGGTGGCCGAAGCCGAAGTGGAGGAAGGCGGCGGGCACCACGTCGACCAGCTCGGCGGGATCGCGGGGCTGGATGCCGAAGGCGTCGAGGGCGTTGCCGCTGAGGGTGTCGACGCCCTCCAGGACCCACAGCAGCGCCACCCAGCCCAGCATCAGCAGCAGCGCGGGCCTGGCCCGTGCGGTGCGTGGTGTCATCTCCGGCCCCCTGGGGTCCTGTCGGGTCCTGTCGTCGGCGTCCGTGGCCTGCTCCCGGCGTCGTACCGGCGCACAGGTAGTAACGGTCGTGACGGCCCCGCTGGTTCCGCCGGATAGGCTCGATCCGTGGAGCCGCCGCACAGCAATGACACCAGCAAGCAGGACCCGGGGCGCCGCCCGTGGGTCGTGGGGATCTCCGGCGCGTCCGGGACGCCGTATGCCGCGTCCGTGGTGCGCGGGTTGCTCGCGGCCGGGGAGGCGGTGGATCTCGTCGTCAGCCGGGCCGCACGGCTGACCCTCCTGGACGAGACCGGGATCGCCTTCCGGGACGCGCACTGGCGCAGCGACCTCAGGGAGTGGCTGGCGCGCGGCGCGGACGGCAAGCCGGACACCTTCCGGGTGGGCGAGGAGGCGCCGGCCTCGGTCCGGTACTGGCCGGCCGGGGATCTGGCGGCGGGCCCGTCGTCGGGTTCGTATCCGGTGAAGGGGATGCTGATCGTCCCGGCGAGCACGGCCTGTGTGGCCGGGGTGGCGCTGGGGCTGTCGAAGGACCTGCTGCAGCGGGTGGCGAGCGTGACGCTCAAGGAGCGGCGGCCGCTGGTCGTCGCGGTGCGGGAGACCCCGCTGAACGGGCCGACGCTGCGGCATCTGGTGGCGCTGGACGAGGCGGGCGCCGTGGTGCTGCCCGCCTCTCCGGCGTTCTACGCGGGTGCGACGCACATCCAGGATCTGGTGGACTTCGTCGCGGGCCGGGTGCTCGATGCGGCGGGCGTGCCGCACGGGCTGTACCGGCGATGGGAAGGGGAGCTCGGGGGCGGCTCCAAGGGGGAGGCCCCGAAGGCTCGTTAGCGCTTCTTGGCGGCGGCGCGGCCCAGGCGGCGCCGGGTCCGCGGGGTGGCGGACTGCTGGGCGGCACGGGAACGATTGGCCTGGTCCTGCAGCTCACGCATGCGGGCGTAGGCCATCTCGATCGAGTACACGGTGACAACTCCTGTTGAAAGATCGGCATTGATCATTCTGGCTGAATCGCAGGGCCGAAGCCCTGTATGCCTTAGATTCTACATGCAGAACGCAGAAACGCGGAAAGATTGGAAGGCTTGAGGGCATGGACGCGGTGGATAGGCAGCTCATCCAGGCACTTCGTGAGAACGGCAGGGCCTCCTATGCGGAGCTCGGCCGCCTCGTCGGCCTCTCCGGTCCCAGCGTCACGGACCGGATCAACCGCCTTGAGGCGGCCGGAGTGATCACCGGCTACCGGGCGACGGTCGACGCCGCCTCGCTCGGGCTCGGCGTCACCGCCCTGGTCGGCATCTCCCTGTCGGACGCCGCCGACCACGAGGACGTCGCCCGCCGGCTCAAGGACCTCGCCGAGATCGAGGACTGCTGGTTCATCGCCGGCGACGACTCGTACATGCTCAAGGTCCGGGTCGGCGACGTGGACGGGCTGGAGCGCACCATCCGGCGACTGTCCGGCACCAAGGGCGTCTCCCGCACGCGGACCACGATCGTGCTCTCCACCAAGTGGGAGAACCGCGTCGGCGAACTCCCCGACGAGGTCGACTGAACCGGGCCCGGACCACGGGCACACACCACGGCACACACCGACGGCGGACGGCGGCCCCGGCTCGCTTCCCAGGGGCCTCCGTCCGCCGCGGAACCGGGGGAGTAGGCTCGGCGAAGCCCGTTTTTCGCACGAAACGGCCAGCGTTTCACGTGAAACGGCCGGTGACAGACAGAGATGGTGGGAGGCGACCCGATGGCTGCGTCGATGGATGCCGGCCTCAAGCGCGAGCTGGAGGCGAAGGTCCACGCCGGCGAACGGCTGACCCGCGAGGACGGAATCGCCCTCTACGAGTCCGACGACCTGGCCTGGCTGGGCGGCCTCGCCCACGAGGTCCGCACCCGGAAGAACGGCGACGCCGTCCACTTCAACGTCAACCGCCACCTCAACATGACGAACGTGTGCACCGCGTCCTGCGCGTACTGCTCGTTCCAGCGCAAGCCGGGCGAGAAGGACGCGTACACCATGCGCATCGAGGAGGCCGTCCGCCTCGCCAAGGCGATGGAGAACGACAACCTCACCGAGCTGCACATCGTCAACGGCCTCCACCCGACCCTGCCGTGGCGCTACTACCCGCGCTCGCTGCGGGAGTTGAAGAAGGCGCTGCCCGGTGTCTCGCTGAAGGCGTTCACCGCCACCGAGATCCACCACTTCGAGACCATCTCCGGCCTGTCCGCCTCCGAGATCCTCGACGAGCTGATCGACGCCGGCCTGGAGTCGCTGACCGGCGGCGGCGCCGAGATCTTCGACTGGGAGGTCCGGCAGCACATCGTCGACCACCGGACCCACTGGGAAGACTGGTCGCGGATCCACCGCCTCGCCCACGAAAAGGGCCTCAAGACGCCCTGCACCATGCTCTACGGGCACATCGAGGAGCCCCGCCACCGCGTCGACCACGTCCTGCGGCTGCGCGAGCTCCAGGACGAGACCGGCGGCTTCCAGGTCTTCATCCCGCTGCGCTACCAGCACGACTTCGTGGACATGCAGGACGGCAAGGTCCGCAACAAGCTCCAGGCGCGGACCACGATGGCCACCGGTGCCGAGGCCCTGAAGACCTTCGCGGTCTCCCGGCTCCTCTTCGACAACATCCCGCATGTCAAGGTGTTCTGGGTGATGCACGGCGTGCAGACCGCCCAGCTGGCCCTCCAGCACGGCGCCGACGACATGGACGGCTCGGTCGTCGAGTACAAGATCACGCACGACGCCGACAACTACGGCACGCCGAACAAGCTCACCCGCGACGACCTGCTGGAGCTGATCCGCGACGCCGGCTTCCGCCCCGTCGAGCGCAACACCCGCTACGAGACCATCCGCGAGTACCCCGGCCCGGACCCGGAGCGCCGCGAGTCCCCGCAGCCGATGCGGGTCTGACGACGACCGCGTCCCCTCCCGGGGAGCCCCGGTAGGGTCCGCCTCATGAGCGTGCGCTTCGAGCTGGACCCTGCCGTCACCCCGGAAGTCCGCGACGGGATCTGCGCGTTGTGGGCGGACGTCTCCAACGCGGGCGGCGCGGTCGGCTTTGTTCCGCCCGTGACCGCCGAGGACGTCCGCCCCGACCTCGTCCGCCATCTCGCGGCGCTCGCCGAGGGCCGCGAGCGGCTGCTCGTCGGCCGGGACGCCGGCGGCCGGATCGTGGCCACCGCGTTCCTCACCCTCAACTGGCACCGCATGTACACCCACTGGCTGTGGGTCTACACCGTCATGGTCCACCCCGCCCTCCAGGGCCGCGGCGTCGGCCGGGACCTGATGGCCGCGGTCGCCGACGCCGCCCGCTCCCTCGACGGCATCATCGGCCTCCGCCTCACCTGCCGCGGCGGCACCGGCCTGCACCGCTTCTACGAGAGCTGCGGCTATCGCGAGATCGGCCGCGCCCCCCGCGCGATCAAGCTCGCCGACGACGACTTCCGCGACGACGTCACCATGTGGCTGGACCTGGCCTGACGCCCCCGGTGCCGGGGGCCCGGAAGATCGCCCGGCTTCCTGTGCTTGACTGGACGGAGACCCTTTCGGTTGCCGTTGAGAAGAAGGTCCCGACCGTGAGTAGCCCCAAGTTCGCCACGCTCCGCTACACCGCCCTTCGCATCGGCCTGTTCGCCGTCTGCTTCGCCGTGGTGTGGGTGCTCGCGTACTTCCGGATCATCCCGCTCGGCGTTGGCAACTCCAACGCCATCTGGCTGCTGCTCCTCGCCATCGTGATCTCCGCGCCGCTCAGCTTCGTGCTGCTGCGCAAGCAGCGGGACGCGATGTCCGAGCAGATCGTGGCCAAGGTGGACCGCCAGAAGGAGCGCCTGGCGGCCAACCAGAGCATGGAGGACCGGCTCTAGCCCCCGGGCCCGGCACCCTCCCTGGTCCGCTTCCCCCCACTTTCGGTGCTGTAAGACGCGTCACGTCGACGCGCCGCCCGTCCCCCCACCTCGACCGGCGCCCGGTCCGGGGAGTCCCAACTCCCCGAACCGGGCGCCCTTTTGCGTCCTGTCGCCGCCCCCACGGCGGTGCACCGGGCATGCCCCCCACTCAAAGATTTTCTTTGGGTTCCTCAAAGTTCAAGTGTTAACGTGCATGTCATGAAGACCGCAGCCGCGCCCTCGACCCCCATGAGCGTCCCGCTCGTGGCGCGCCTGCACGTCGATCTTTGCCGCTGTATGTCCGCGGCCTGTTGCCGCCGCTGACACGTCCTCCAGCGGCCGGAGATTCCTGCTTCTACGTACGGACCTCCTGGCGCTTTGTCACGCCGTCCCCGACGCCCCGCGTCCCCACGCCTTCACCGTTCCCGGAGTGTGTCCGTTGTCCACGCCCGCCCAGACCCCCGCGCCCGCGACGGCGCCGAAGTCCCCGAAGTCCTCCCGAATACCCAAGATCCCGTTCTGGGTGCAGATCCTGGCCGGCCTCGTCCTCGGCGTGCTGCTCGGCTGGGTTGCCAAGAGCGGTGACGTCGGCTGGCTCGGCTCCACCCTGGAGCACATCGGCGACCTCTTCGTCCAGCTGCTGAAGCTGGCCGTCGCCCCCCTGGTCTTCTTCGCGATCCTGGTCTCGATCACCAACCTGCGGCAGGTCAACAACGCCGCCCGGCTGGCCACCCGCACCCTGCTGTGGTTCATGGTCACCTCGCTCGTCGCGGTGGCGATCGGCCTGGCCATCGGCCTGCTGAGCAACCCCGGCGCGGGCACCGGCCTGACCCCCAAGGACGGCAAGCTCCCCCAGCACACCGGCTCCTGGATCGACTTCCTCACCGGCATCGTCCCCAAGGACGTCATCACGCCGTTCACCGAGCTCAACGTCCTGCAGATCGTCTTCATCGCGGCCGTCGCCGGCATCGCCGCGCTGCAGCTCGGCGAGAAGGCCGAGCCGATCCTCAAGATCAGCCGCTCCGCCCTGGAACTCCTCCAGAAGGCCCTCTGGTGGGTCATCCGCCTCGCCCCGATCGGCACCGTCGGCCTCATCGGCAACGCCATCGCCACCTACGGCTGGAACCTCATCGGCAAGTACGCGACCTTCACCGTCGACATCTACATCGGCTGCGCGCTGGTCCTCTTCGTCGTCTACCCGCTGCTGCTCTCGACCGTCGCCAAGGTCAACCCGCTGCAGTTCTTCCGCGGCGCCTGGCCCGCGATCCAGCTGGCCTTCGTCTCCCGCTCCTCGGTCGGCACCATGCCGGTCACCCAGAAGGTCACCGAGCGCCTCGGCGTGCCCAAGGAGTACGCCTCCTTCGCGGTGCCGTTCGGCTCGACGACCAAGATGGACGGCTGCGCCTCGATCTACCCGGCGATCGCCGCGATCTTCATCGCCCAGATCTTCGGCGTCCATCTGAGCGTCGCCGACTACGTCCTGATCGCCTTCGTCTCGGTCATCGGCTCCGCCGCCACCGCCGGCCTCACCGGCGCCACGGTCATGCTGACCCTGACCCTCTCGACGCTGGGCCTCCCGCTGGAGGGCGTCGGCCTGCTGATGGCCATCGACCCGATCCTCGACATGATGCGGACCGCGACGAACGTCGCCGGTCAATCGGTATGCACGTTGATCGTGGCTGCACGTGAGGGCATCCTCGACCGCGACGCGTACAACAGCGTCAAGGGCATGAGCCTGGACACGGCCGCTGCTGACACCGCGGAGGAGAAGGTCTCCGTGCCGGCCGCTGCCTAGCCTGCGCTGGTGCCAAGGATGTGCCCTGCCCCTTTCCCTAGGGGCGGGGCACATCCGTGTGTACTGACTCCGACAGAGTTAGCTGCTGGGCGGGGAGTTTCCGTTCTTGCTCCACGTACTGAGGGTGAGCCTGGGACCGTGCTGTGATCGCTGCCTTTATGCGGCGTGTAAGCCGCAGGATCAAGGGGTTATCAACGGTGCCCGTCAATTGGGCTGGAACGTCAGGCGCTTTACGGGGCCTCTCGGCGCCGGTATACCAGCCATCCGCACCACGCGACAGCGCCGGCGTACGCGCAGAACACCGACAAGGCGACTCCGGGCGACAGCTCGCTTCCGATCAACGCCATGGTGAAATCATCGACGCCCGCAGTGCCGCTCATCGCAGCCCGAGCTGCTGCGAACGGGAGCGAACTCGACACGTCGCCGACACCAGGGATTCGCTCGACAGCGAAGCCGGTGATCCGCTCAATGAAGAGCGGCCACAAAGTGAGAGCCAGGGCTGACGCTACGCGGCTCCGTATCAGGGCGGCCAAGCCGACCGCCAATGCGGGCAGGCATGCCATGACAGCCAGGTACCGCAGCAGCGGGACAAGGGCAGCCGACCAGTCAGGTTGAGCCATCCCGACGATGGACAGAGCCAGAGCACCTGTTGCAGCACTCAAAGCCAGACTCAGTGCCGTTGCCACCAGAGCACCGGCCGCTCCAACGATGAGCTTCGCCGCGTACGCTTCCCGCCGACTGCTGACGGTCAGCCACGTTGTCCGCGCCATCCGGTACGCGAACTCGGAGGTGACTGATCCAGTCCCAAAGACGAAAACCAATAGCCAGGCACTTAGCGGGACTTGCATGGCGGCTGGGTCGAACTCAAGTGTTTGCACGAGCCGTGCAACGTCGAGTGATGCCTCGCCTCCGCCCTTCGGTGCGGAAGCTTCTGTAGGCAACAGCACGCCGTTCAGGAGGCTGAAAGCCATCAGGACCGCTAGGACAATCCAGGTGGACCGTAGCCCCCTAAGCTTCAGGCACTCGAATCTCAGCGCACGGCCGAGCGCACTTCCCGTCAGGAGAACGTCTGAGACTGCGGGATCCTGGATGTTAGCTGTATCGGCGGACTCGTTGGTCCTCATTGCGCCTTGAACTCCTGCTCGGCAACGGACAGATAGAAATCCTCCAGCGAGGGCGGATTCTCCACCAGCCAGTGGAGAGGGACAGAGTGCTCAGCCGCGAGATCCCCGACCTGGAACCGGGTCAGTCCGGTGATGTCAGCATGCCCCTCGGAAGCAACGTGGAGCACGCCACCCTTCTGTTCCACCAGGGGCCGTAGACGTTCAAGGGCTGGACTTTGGAGCGTGACCCTGTTTTGAACAGTATCGGCAAGATCCCCAATGGCTTTCCTGGTTACCACTTGTCCGCGCGCAAGTACGACAAAGTCATCGACCAACTGACCCAATTCCGCAAGCTGATGACTGGAAATCAGGACAGCCCGCCCCTCGTTGGCCAATTCACGGAGAAGATTCCTGAGCCAGTGAATGGAGTGCGGGTCGAGCCCGTTGGCGGGTTCGTCGAGGATCAGTATGCGCGGGTCTCCGAGCAGGGCCTGCGCGATGCCGATGCGCTGCGCCATCCCCAGCGAGAGTCGCCCGAGATGCAGCGTTCCAGCCTCCCGCATCCCGACCCGGTCCAACACCTCATCTACACGGTCATTCGGAACGCCGATGCCAGCAGCCACCATGTGAAGATGCGCGCGCACCGTGTGTTTGGGATGGCCGGAAACTCCCCCCAGGGCCGCTCCGACAACCCGCGCGGGGTCGCGCCATGCGCGCAGTGGCCGCCCTATGAAGGAGGTTTCACCGCCTCCCGGAAGCAACCCGAGCATCATACGGATGGCTGTGGTCTTACCGGCTCCGTTCGCCCCCAGAAAGCCGGTCACCGTTCCCGGGAGAAGTTCCAGGGAGACTCCGGAGAGTACACGGCGGCCCCGGAAGTCCTTGGTCAGATTGCACGCACGAAGCAACTCCGATCCATGGTTCGCCTCATCCATGAGTCAACCAGGACAGCAACCCAAATAGCGCAAGGAGGGTGAAAGCGAATACCCCTCCAACGCCTGGCGACTTACGTCGCACTGCACACCATGCCGCCATGCAGATCGAGGGCACCCAGCCAACGAAGTACAGAATCCACCCAACTCGCACTGCGGGTTCGGTGCGAATAAGGACGAACGCCACAAAGGCGGCCATGCAGAAAAGTGCAGAAGATCCCCACATGTTGTCAGAGACGATCTGCTCGCGAGTTTTTTTCATTCACTTTCACCTCCATGCTAAATGAGCCCCTCCCGGAACTTCCGGAAGGGGCTATCTGGAATTGCTGATCCGAAACCCGAATCCACCCAGAGTGGCGAACCGCGCTAGCGCAAGTGCCCCTCGAAAGGAAAGGGTTATGGACAAATGCCCCAGATTACATGTGGGCAAGGTAGTCAATAAGCTGGTACATGGCCCACTCGGGGGTGGCCTTGATGGCCCACTTGACCGGGTTCCAGTTGGAGAGGCTGCTGACCCAGCCTTCGAAGGAGCGAGCACCCTTCTTCGCGGCGTTCACGGCCGCCTTCATCAGACCCGGCGACTTCTTCAACAGGTTGATGATGTTGCCGAACTTGCCGCCCGCAGCCCTCTTGACGCGGTGCTCGTCGCCCTGCTTAGCCTCCGCGGCCTTCGCGAGCGCGGTCATCTCGGCGAGCTGCTCCGGCGTGATCGATGCCTCGCCGTTGGTGGCGGACGCCGGGTTCGCAGCCTTCAGCGCAGCGAGCTCTGCCGCAGAGACGGTAGCGGCGGTGCGGTGCACCTCGGCAGCGTTCGCGGCGGGGGCGGCAATGCCGAAGGCGACAGCGGCCATAGCGGTAGCAGCGGCTATACGGATGTGGTTGTGCTTCACGTACACTTCCCCTGTAGACGGGGGGAGAGGGCATACGGGTACGCCGCTTGGCGTGGAAACTGAACGGCCCCCGGTTCCTTCTCCCCCTGGTTCTTAGCCCGGCCACTCGGCTTGGTCGGGCCGGGCGAGCTGACGCCACGTTAAGTCATTTCCCAAGCAAGATTCAAAACCTCTCATCGTGATCAAGATCACGACAGGGTCATATTGAGGGACATGTCCGATACTGGCCCCAAAGTTTCGCCAACTTCCCGCATCTTTGGGTCAAGTAGTTTCAAATTCAGTTGAATTTAACGGGCGCCTGGTTGTCTCTATCGCCGATCGTCGCGGTCGATCGGCCCATCTGGCGCTCTGGCCGCCGAGTGAGGCGTGCGCGAACGCCTCCCTCGTGGCCAACATCGCTTGAACACACGGGGTCGATCTGGCACCGACTCGGGCCGACCTGCGCGGCCATGGCCGGTGCGGCGTTGGCATTCGAGGCGCTTCGGCTCCCGGGGAACGTGGCCCGGCCAGATGCCATCTTCGACTGCGTCGAAGCCCTCGCCTCGAATCGTGAAGGGATCCGCTGTGTCTCTCACTCGTATCCGCCGTCGGTCGATCGCGTTACCGCTCGTGGCCGTCGTGCTCCTGCTTGGCCTCGCGGGCTGGTACGCGTTCTCGGGCCGGGGCGCGGGGCTGCTGCCGGAAGGCAGCTGGGGGCCGTGGCGGGAGAAACAGCAGGTGGAGGGCTGGTCGGTGCGGGTGCGGGTCAACTCGTGGAGCGAAGCCGCCGAAGCATACGTGCACATGGGTAAGGCGGAGGACTTCACGATGAAGGCGTACGGCATGCCGGCTAGCGCCACGACGCTGATGGACCCCACCCGGTTCGCCCTGACCCCTGACGGCGAGGTGACCGGACAGCGGTTGGAAGTGGACGGCCCAGGCTGACGGCACCCCCGGTATTGCTCCTAGGGCGGCCTAGTGGGCGCTGTGGTTGCGCTCGGTCTCCGGCAGCTGACCGTGTTCCAGGTACACGGTGTAAGCCTGGCCTCGGGCTGTCATCGCTGCCTTCACGCGGCGCGCGAGTCGGGGAATCAGCAGCTCATCGAGGTGGCTTGCGGGGCGGAACTCGGCCGCGAGCAGCTCGTCGGGCGCGAGCTTGATCCCGTCCAGCTCGTTGGGTTGCAACTGCCCACCGTCGAACACGTAAAGGACCTTGTCGCCCTCGGCCTCGCTCGGGGCCCAGTCGATGACCAGCAGCGGTCCGATGTCGGGAGTGATGCCCAGCTCCTCCTCGACTTCCCGTCGGCAGGCGGCCAGAGGGGACTCCCCACGCTCGATGTAGCCGCCCGGGATCTCCCACTTCGGCTTGTAGGACGGCTTGACCAAGAGGACCTGGTCCTGGTCGTCGAAGAACAGCGCGCCCGCTGCCATCCGGGGGGTTGCCATGCGCTGTTCGTGCTCGTTCTCCGCCATGTCGCCGACCCTAGCGGCCGGCGCCTGGCGGGTGAGAGATGCCTTGGGCCCTGTCATTCGTTGTGCACGTCGTGTGACACTCGGTGGGGCAGAGCGAGGGGAGCGCGGCCGTGCGCGGCATGACTGTCCATCTTGAGTTCGGCAAGCGCGTGAAGTTCTATCGGAAGCGCCGGGGCATGCAGCAGCGGCAACTCGGTGAGCTGCTGGGACGGTCCGAAGACTGGGTGTACCGAGTCGAGTCCGGCCGGATTCCCGTGAACAACGTCAAGGTGTTGGCGGATCTGGCTGACGCACTGCGGGTGCACCTTGAGGACCTGCAAGGCACGCCGGTCCTCCTGGAGGACAACGACGGGTTCGCGGCCAGTGTGCCCGCTATTCGGGCCGCGCTCATGCAGTCCCGGCGGTTGGCCGGTTCCCTGATCGCCGGCCGGGAGCCGCTGAGGCTGGAGCTTCTGGGGATCGAGGTAGGAACCGCGTGGGAGCTTTACCAGGCTGGTGAGTTCGCGGCTCTGGCAGACCGGCTGCCCCGCTTGCTGGCTGACGCGCGGTCTGCGGTGAACGAGGGGGCGTCGGGAGATGAGCGTCGTGAGGCGCAGCGGCTGTTCGCGCTGTCGTGCCATGTGGCGGCGGCGCTGCTGAGGAAGCTGGGTGAGACCAACCTGGCGTGGACGGCCGCAGATCAGGGTGAGATTGCGGCGCTGGAGTCGGGTGATACCGCCGCCATCTTGTCTTTGAGGCGGGGGATCGCTCATGTGCAGCTCGGGGCCAACCTGGCGGCGGAAGCGGTGAAGAGCACGCTGGACAGTGCCGATGACTTGGAGTGCGGGTGGTGGCGGTCCTCGCCGGTGGCGCTCTCCCTGTACGGAACGTTGTTCCTCAACGGCTCGATCGCTGCCGCTCGGATGAGGAATCGCGAGCTGACCACGTACATGATCGGCAAGGCGGACGAAGCGGCTGAGCGTCTGGGCGCCGACGGCAACGAGATGTGGACTGCCTTCGGTCCGGCGAACGTGGGTATCCATCGGCTTGCGACTGCCCTTGAGTTCGAGGACTACCAGCGGGCTGTCGACATAGCACCCAGGGTGCGGGCGGTGGGGCTTCCCAAGGAGCGGAGGGCTCGGCTACGACTGGATGTAGCTCGGGCCTACGGTGAAGCGGGCCGGACCGATGACGCGGTGGACAATCTGAAGCGGGCCTACACGACCGCGCCGGAGCAGATGAGGGCGCACGAGTTCGCGCGGGACCTGGCGCGTAGGCTGCACAAGCGCTCGCGGCGGCGGGATGCGCAGCAACTCGCCGTTTCCCTCGGGGCGATCGGGTAGCGCGACCCGGCAGAAAAAATGACGGACCGGAATTTTCTTCCGGGTCCGCTCGTGTTTGGGGGCCTACCTTCTCACCGTTCGACGTCCCGTAGGCGTCTGGAAGGCGGTGAGCGACGGTGAATCGTAGGGCAACAGTCGCCCGAAAGGGCAGAGCCGGGGCCGGGAGCCGGCCGGTGGTGAGCCGCTGGGCTCGTCATCCGCGCTGCGTCGCACTGGCACGTGCCGAGTTGCGCAAGGTGCTCAAGCGTTGGGGCCTGGCCGTGGTTGCCGACGATGCCCTGCTGGTGCTGTCCGAGCTGCTGACCAACGCTGTGCGTCATACGCGGGTCTCCCGTGGCCGGGAGATCGAGACACGGTATTCCCGGGAGCCTCAAGGCATCCGTATCGAGGTGCACGACGCTGCTCAGAACTGGCCGCAGCCGCGCATGCCCGACGTCTACGGCGGTCGGGGCCTGACGATCGTTGCCGCGCTGGCTGCCTGCTGGGGGACGGAAGTGCGGGACGGCGGGGTCGGGAAGGCAGTGTGGGCCGTGATCGCGGTCCCCAGCGGAGGTGACGCGTGATGGCGCGGTTGTCTGTGTTGAAGGTGCGCGGCGGCGACTTGGTGTGCGTCGGCGGCCGGTGGCGAGAGGTCAAGGGAGTCCGGTCCGGGGTCCGTTCGTCGGGGCGTCCTTTGGCCGTGCTGACCTTCAAGGACGGGCCGTCGCTCCGCATCGACGCCGGGGAAGAGCTGGCCGTGCGCCGTGATGGACGGAGGCGACAGTAATGGCGATCACCAAGATCTGGCGCTTCGCGGACTGGGTGCTGAAGCTGGAGACGTCCAACAGCGTGCCGATGTACGAGATGGAGTGCGTCGCGTGCGACGCCAGCTCGGGCGTGGCAGAGGAGCCGATCGGCCCGCAGGACTGGGCGCTCAAGCATGCCGGGCGTACTCAGCACACGCTGTTCCGCGCCGTGCACACCTGCTTCTTCCACGCCGTTCCGAAGACGGTACGGGAGTGAGCACGCGCGCTGCCCAGCCCCTCGCGGCCGGGCTCGTAGATCTGTGACCGGATCACCCCACGAACCTTGGCCGGGCGGGGGTGGTCCGGCTAGGAGTCCCTGTTCGGACCCCGGAGCCGATGCTACCGAGGCCGTCGCCATGCGTTCACGCTGCGAGCCTGGGTGGCCGGCCTTCTGCCAGCGAACAGTGAAGGGACTTCAAGCAATGGACAGGTCGGAGGACGGGGAGTTCGAGGGTGTGGAGTTCGACCCTGACGCGGTGCTGTGGGTGCGCGAACCGGCCCCCGCCGCGGCCTGACACCACCGGGGCCCGCACCCGCACCACACCGCAACGCCCCCGCGGCTCGTACGAGGCCGCGGGGGCGCCGCGTTGCGCGCCGGCGCGGCTCAGCCGGCGGCCGGCGCCGCCCCGCGCACCGCCTCGTCCACCGCCCCCGTGTGCGCCAGGATCGCGTCCGCCAGCTGCCGGTGCACGGCCGGCGGCAGGGCGTGCCCCATCCCCGGGATCTCGACCAGCCCGGCGCCCCGGACGGCCTGCGCGAGGTGCTGCGGATGCGGCGGCGGGAACACCGGCTCGGCGGGGGCGGCGACCACCAGCGCGGGCACCTCGTTGCGCGCCAGTTCCTCGGTGCGCAGCATCCCGCCGTTGTCGGCGCGCCCATGGGCGGTACCCACCCGGTAGTGCCCGGTGTGTGCGATGACCCGCCGCTCCAGAGCGCGGTAGAACTCCTCGTCGAACGGCAGCCGATCCCCGGCGAGCACCCGCCAGTGCGCGATCCGCCGCGCGATCTCGGCCTCCTCGCCGCGGTCCACCACCGGCTCCGCCCACATCTCCAGCACCTCCGGCGCGATCCCCGGCAGCTCCGCCACCGGGACGGTGGCACCGTTGGGCCGGGTGTACGGGACGGTGCTCAGCGCGCAGGTGCCCATCAGGGTTGCGCTCAGCAGCCGGTCCGGGTGGTCGGCGAGGACCATCTGGACCAGCATGCCGCCCAGCGACAGTCCCACGAGATGCGCGCGGGCGACGCCGAGCCCGTCCAGCACCGCGATCACATCGCCCGCGAGGTCCGCGATCCGGTACGGCTGCTCGTCGAACGACCAGGTGGAGCGGCCGGTGTCGCGGTGGTCGTAGCGGATCACCCGGTGCCGCGCGGCCAGCGCGTCCACCAGCGGCTCCGGCCAGCCCACACCGGCCGCCTGCGCGCCCATCACCAGCAACAGCGGCGGCGCATCGACGGGTCCCCGCTGCTCGGTCCACAACCGGACCCCCGGAGCGGCGTCGACGAAGCGCTCCATGACCTCCGTGCTCCCGTGTTGCTGCGGCATGTGCGGACCTCCCAGGGGCGTGGCGGACGTGTGCGGCCGAGATCATCAGACGCAACGAACCGTATCGTCTCGTCATGGCTCACATCGTGTCAACCGGTCGGCCGGGGCGACCGAAGATCGTAAACTTACTTTGCGGTAACTGCCGCAAAGGGGTGGGCGCTGGAGGGGGCTTCAGGGTGGGTGCTGCCAAGGGCAAACGGGTGCCGCGGGCGGTCCGGGAGCAGCAGATGATGGACGCCGCGGTGCGGACCTTCGCACGGCGCGGCTACCGGTCGGCCTCCATGGACGAGATCGCCGAACTGGTCGGCGTCTCCAAGCCGCTGGTCTACCTCTACCTCAACTCCAAGGAGGACCTCTTCGGCGCGGTCGTCCGCCGGGAGTCCGCGGCCCTGGTGGCGGCCGTCACCGCGGCCGTGGAGAAGGGCGCCGCCGCCGACCGCCAGCTCTGGAGCGGCCTGACCGGTTTCTTCGCGCACACCGCCGAACACCCCGACGGCTGGGCGGTGTTGCACCAGCAGGCGCGCTCCCAGGGGGAGCCGTTCGCGGCCGAAGTGGCGGCGATGCGGGCGGAGATCGTCCGCTTCGTCACCGACCTGATCGCCGCCGCCGCGAAGGAGGCCGGCTGCGCCGGCGAACTGGCCGACCGCGAGGTCGCGGGCCTGGCGCACGCCCTCGTCGGCGCCGCCGAATCACTCGCCGACTGGGTCAACGTCAGCGTCGCCGACGGCATTTCGCCCCCCGGGGCGGCCAGGGAAGCGGCCACCACCCTGATGAACTTCGCCTGGTCCGGCCTGGGCCCCCGCATGCACGGCGAACGCTGGACCCCCGCCTGACAGGACGGCCGGGCGCCCCCGCGCCCCTCGCCGCCGGGACCGGGGCCCGTCAATTTTCCCCGCCCGCAGACGAATGCCGTGCAAGACCATTGGCTCGTCCCGCACCGGCGCGTACATTTACCGCGCAGTAAGGTTACCGTCGGGTCAGTGCCGAAAGGGGCTGGCACCTTGCCGCATTCGCCACGCTCCGCCACCGGGCCACGGCGCTCCCGCAGAGAGCCGGCCCCGGCCGAGACCACCTCTGCGTCGCACCCCCACTGGCCCGCACCCGGCCGCCCCCCAGGGGCGCCCCACGCAACCGCCCGCCTCCGCACCCCACCGGACCGCACCCGGCCACCCCATCTCAGGGGACGACCACGTAGCCGACCGTCACCGGGACGGCGGGAAAGCCGCGCGCCGGCCAGGTCGGAGGGGCTGTCCCGGAGCCCGCCCGCAGGATCTGGAGCGAACGCCGCGGCATTCCTCATCTACGGACCAGATGCGCCCGCACCGAGGACGGGCTCCGGGGCAGCCCCTCCGACCCCACCCACAAGCCGTAGGCGAGAGCACCCCAGCCGACACGGCGCGCACAGCCGACAACGTGGGGTGGCCACAAACACCCACCCCGCCGCCACGGCGAGCAACCCAGATCCGCCCCGGGTCCGGCGGAACAGGAACCCACCGCAACCACCACGTGGGATGCAAGGAGCCGCTCGTGTTCAACCACCCCAGCGCACCCCCGCACACCCCCGCCACCCACACCCACACTCCACAACTCACCGAACCCCTAAGGACATTGACCGACGGCACCGTCCGCGAGGTCTCCGTCCCCCCGCTCGCCCCACCCGTCCGCACCGGCTCGCTGGCCGACATCCCCTTCACCAACGCCACCGAGGCCCCGCACGAGACCGTTCTCTCCCGCAAGCGCCCCGACGGCACCTGGCGCGACGTCACCGCCGCCGAGTTCGCCGCCGAGGTCCGCGCCGTCGCCAAGGGCCTGATCGCGCACGGCCTCCGCCCGGGCGACCGGCTCGCCATCATGGCCCGCACCACCTACGACTGGACCCTCCTCGACTTCGCCGCCTGGGCCGCCGGCCTGGTCACCGTCCCCCTCTACCCGACCTCCTCCGCCCACCAGGCACAGTGGATCCTGCACGACTCGACGGCCCGCGCCTGCGCCGTCGAGAGCGTCGACGAGGCCCGCCTGATCAGCCAGATCCGCGGCGCACTGCCCGCCCTCGACCACCTGTGGCAGTTCAGCACCGGCGCCATCGCCCAACTCGTCGACGCCGGCCGGGACCTCCCCGACGAGAGCGTCGACGAACGCCGCGCCACCCTCGCCCCCCACGTCCTGGCCACCCTCGTCTACACCTCCGGCACCACCGGCAACCCCAAGGGCTGCGCCCTCACCCACGCCAACTTCTTCGCCGAGATCGACAACGCCATCGCCCTCCTCCACCCCGTCTTCACCTCTGTCAGCGAGGAGCCCGCCGCCACCCTCCTCTTCCTCCCCCTGTCGCACGTCTTCGGCCGCATGGTCGCCATCGGCTGTCTGCGCGCCCGGGTCCGCCTCGGCCACGCCCCCAGCATCCGGACCGACGACCTCCTCGCCGACCTCGCCGCCTTCCGGCCCACCTTCCTGCTCGCCATCCCCTACGTCCTGGAGAAGGTCTTCAACACCGCCCGCGCCACCGCCGAGAAGATGGGCCGGGCTGCCTCCTTCGACCGCGCCGTCCGTATCGCCCGCGCCTACGGGGAGGCCGTCGAGGCCCGGGAACACGGGACGGGCCCCGGCCCCGGCGTCGCCCTCAAGGCCGCCCGCAAGCTCTACGACCCGCTCGTCTACCGCCGGATCCGCGCCGCCCTCGGCGGCCGCGTCCGCTACGCGATCTGCGGCGGCTCACCGCTCGGCCACCGCCTCGCCGCCTTCTACTCCGGCGCCGGCATCGAGATCTTCGAGGGCTACGGCCTGACCGAGACCACCGCCGCGTCCACCGTCACCCCGCCCCTGCGCCCCCGCATCGGCACGGTCGGCTGGCCGCTCCCCGGCAGCGCCGTCCGGATCGCCGACGACGGCGAGGTCCTGCTCCGCGGCGCGCACGTCTTCTCCGGCTACTGGGACGCCGCCGCCGGCACCGTCCGGCCCGCCGCCGACCGGGACGGCTGGCTGGCCACCGGCGATCTCGGCGCCCTCGACGCCGACGGTTACCTCACCATCACCGGCCGCAAGAAGGAGATCATCGTGACCAGCGGCGGCAAGAACGTCGCCCCCGCGCCCCTGGAGGACCGCCTCCGCGCCCACCCCCTCATAGACCAGTGCATGGTCGTCGGCGACAACCGCCCCTACGTCACCGCCCTGCTCACCCTGGAACCCGACGGCCTCGCCCACTGGCGCCAGATGACCAAGAAGGGCGACGTCCCGCTCGCCGAACTCGTCCACGACGAGCGCCTGCTCGCCGACCTCCAGCACGCCGTCGACGACGCCAACAAGCTGGTCTCCCGCGCCGAGTCCATCCGCCGCTTCGCCGTCCTGCCCGCCGGGTTCACCGAGCAGAGCGGTCACCTCACGCCGTCCCTCAAACTCCGCCGCGCCGCCGTCGCCCGCGACTTCGCCCGGGAGATCACGCGCCTTTACGAAAGGGAGTGACCCCTTTACGAAAGGCAGTGACTCCGGCTCTGGAGCCGGGGCCCTGCGCACGTCAGACTGGAACCCCCGTGTCACCTCTGTGGGGGAGGTGGCACGGGGCCTTCCTTGCCGTGCCGTGCGTGCCGCGCCGTGCCGCGCCTCTCGCGGGCGCCCGGGGCCGGGCCGCTGCCCCGGCTCACCGCGGCGGCAGCGCCACCGCCGTCTGCATATGGCAGGAATTGCACCAGAACGCCCACCCGTTGGCGTCCACGGACCGCGAACCGCACGCCAGACACGGATCGCCGACGAAGCTCGCCGCCACCCACGACCCGGCCGTCGCGGCCCGCCGCCCCGCCGCCGCCCGCTCCTCCGCATAGCAGGGAATGCACACGCCACCCTCCCGGCCGGGCAGCTTCATCGGCCGCAACCCGCAGACGGCGCACGGGAGTCTGCCGACGTACTGCGCGTCCAGGCCCACCGGCTTGCCGCTTGCGCTGAAGGCCGCCATGGTCTGCGTCCGCCTCCTCTATGCCAGGACGGTTCCGGTGCCGGCGCAGCCGGAGCACTGCGTGGTGACCTTGTGGCCGCCGGGGGTCTCCCACTCGACGGTCCCCGCGCCACCGCAGTCCGGACATGGCTTCTGCGGAGGCATGTTCTCGCTCATTCTGCCCACGGTAGAACCTGCCATGTGGTCATGCGACCACTTTCCGTGATCAGATCCGGCGACTTCGCTCCCGTCGGGCAGAGCCTTCCGGCATCCCTCCGGTCCGGTTTTTCCGGCCGCGTCCGAATTCGCCGAGCGGATGCCGGTTCCGGGGCACGGCGGGCCGCGCGGCACGGGGAGTCCGCAGGCCAGGGCGGTGGCGTGGGCCGGCCCGGCGCCCGCGCGAGCGGACTCCGCCGTGAATTGCACGGATTTTCCGAGTCGGTGAATCGCGCTAATGCCCGCGCAAACTCTCTTCCCTCTTCCCGGTCTCCCCGCCGATGTCCGGGGATTTCCGGGGCGCCGCCGGTCCGGGAATTTCCTGCGCCCTTCCCGGCACCGGACGTTCGCCGACGAGCCCCGGGGCGACCGCCCTGGCCGGAAGGGGGCGGCGCCGGGCGGCGGGCGCTCCGGGTCCGCGCGCCGCCCCATGCCCGGGAACCGCGGGAGTATTCACCTGGTATTCATTTTCCCGGGCCGCGGGCCGGCGGAAATGCCGCCCAGCGGCCGGCTGTACGAAAGGCTGTACAAAAAGGCAGGAGCCCCACTCCCCGCCCGAAGGCGGAGGGGGGCTCCTTGGGTGCTACCGGTCGATCAGAGGAGAAAGACCGGAGCGGGCAACTCAGACCGGCGTAACGTTCTCCGCCTGCGGGCCCTTCGGACCCTGCGTGACGTCGAAGTTCACCTGCTGGTTCTCCTCAAGCGAGCGGAAACCAGAGGCGTTGATCGCCGAGTAGTGGACGAAGACATCCGGGCCGCCGCCGTCCTGGGCGATGAAGCCGAAGCCCTTTTCAGCGTTGAACCACTTGACGGTTCCGGTAGCCATAAGCCCTCCTTGGGCCAAAGGGTTGCCCTGCTCCAGAACCTGCAAAGAAGTCTGAAAACTACAAAAGCCTGCGGGTCACATGCTCCGCAGGCTCTGTACTGCAAGGGAAACCAAACTGCAACTTGGCCTGAGCCTAGCATGGTGTGCTCCGAAGGTGGAAGAGCTAAAGATCACGTTTGGCTCGGGGCGGAAAAGTCCACAGCGGGCCCCCGGCGTCCGGCACCGGGACCGACGGGTCTAGCCTCCGCATGTGGACAATTCAACCTTTGGAGACGCACCCGCGGCCGCCGACGCAGACCACCGTCGCAGCCGGCCGCGAGTGGGCCACATCCAGTTCCTGAACTGCCTGCCCCTTTACTGGGGCCTGGCCCGTACGGGCGCCCTCCTCGACCTGGACCTCACCAAGGACACCCCCGAGAAGCTCAGCGAGCGGCTGGTGCGCGGGGAACTCGACATCGCGCCGATCACGCTCGTCGAATTCCTGCGGGCCGCCGACGACCTCGTCGCCTTCCCCGACCTCGCGGTCGGCTGCGACGGCCCGGTCATGTCCTGCGTGATCGTCTCGCAGAAGCCGCTGGACCAGCTGGACGGCGCCCGCGTCGCCCTCGGCTCGACCTCCCGGACCTCCGTCCGCCTGGCACAGCTGCTGCTCGCCGAGAAGATCGGGGTACGGCCCGACTACTTCACCTGCCCGCCCGACCTCGGGCTGATGATGCAGGAGGCCGACGCGGCCGTCCTGATCGGCGACGCCGCGCTCCGCGCCAACCTGCACGACGCGCCCAAGCTCGGTCTGGACGTCCACGACCTCGGCCGGATGTGGAAGGACTGGACGGGACTGCCGTTCGTCTTCGCGGTCTGGGCGGCCCGCCGCGACTACCTGGAGCGCGAGCCGGCGCTGGTGCAGCAGGTGCACGAGGCGTTCCTGGCCTCCCGCGACCTGTCGCTGGAGGAGGTCGGCAAGGTCGCCGAGCAGGCCGCCCGCTGGGAGCACTTCGACCAGGAACTGCTGGAGCGGTACTTCACCACGCTGGACTTCCGCTTCGGGCCGGACCAGCTGCGCGGCGTCACCGAGTTCGCCCGGCGGGTGGGCCCCACCACCGGCTTCCCGGCCGATGTCCGGGTCGAACTGCTGGCGGCGGGCGCCGGGGCGCGGTCCTAGCGCCCCGCGGACGGCGGCCGGGCCCCACCGGCCGCCTACGGCCTACGGCGCCGGCGTCGGGCCGCGGAGGACCTTGCTGAGGGCCTCCAGGCTCACGTCCCGCATCCCGCGGAGATAGCTGCGGGCGTTGTGGCCGCCGTCCTCGATGACATGCAGCCGGGCATGGACCGGCCCCTTGGCGTACCGCTGGACGAAGCGCTCCAGATTGGCCCGGCCGCCCTCCCGCGTCCCGATCTGGAACTGCACATAGACGTCGGGGGCACCGGGGGTGGCGGCCAGGCGCTGCGCCAGCCACTCCGGGTTGTTGGCCCGCATCTCCGCCCGGTGGCCGCGCCACAGCGGCGAGTCCGGGCGGGTGTCCGGGCCGCTGGCGATCACCGCCTTGAACCGGTCCGGGTGCTGCAGAACCTGCTTCAGCGCCACGAAACCACCGGACGAGGACCCCATGAACGCCCAGCCGTCGCGGCTGGTGAACGTCCGGAAGTTGGCCTTGACCAGGTCCGGGACGTCGTCGGACATCCAGGTGCCCATCTTCGGCAGCCCGGGGATGTCACTGCCGTCGTAGTAGCGCTTACCGGCGTTCAGGACCGGCATCACGACGATGAACGGCTTGCTGCGGCCCAGCGCCACCAGATCGGTGACGGTCCGCTGCAGCTTGTGGCCGGTGGCCGCCCAGTAGTTGGCGGGGTAGCCGTAGCTGCCCGGCAGGGCGATCAGGACCGGGAAGGCGCTGTTCCGGTAGCGCTCCTCGTAGTACTCCTTCGGCGCCCAGATCCACACCTTGCCGGTGAAGCCGGACTTCTTGCCGTGCAGGGTGGTGACGCCGATCTTCGTGCCGTCGTCGAGCGTGGCCGCCGTACGGAACGCGGCCTGCGGACCGGTCGGCATCCGGACCGCGGGATCGGCCGCGGCCGGCCCCGCCGGGCCCGTGGCACCGTCCGGCAGCGCCCGGCTGAACGACATCGGCTCCCCGGTGTCGTTCAGCACGTCCAGGTACTTCACGGCCGGGTAGGCGCAGAGGCCGGCCACGGCCACCAGGCCGGTGAGGAAGGACATCCGCCACCGGGGCCGGGAGGCCGGTCCACGCTCCCGCGTGCGCCGGGCGGAACGGCCGCGTCCCAGGAGGCGGGCGCGGCTCCGCAGGCCGCGGCGGCCGCCCCGGACCTCCTGGCAAGGGTCGTACGGGCGCTCCCCGGGGGCGTGAGACACGGGCGTTCTCCCGATGGACGGGCCCTGGGCCGGTGGCCATGGGGGCGGATGGTGGGTTTACGCCCTGTTTGATGAGGAAAGGGGGGTCCAGGGTTTCGGGAACGCCGCATGACCTGGGTCATAAGCTGGGGCCGCCGTCAGGAGGGGGAGGGCGCCATGGAACCGCTGACCGACGAGGACCCGCGGGCCCTGGGCGGCTACCGGCTGCTCGGCCGTCTGGGCGCGGGCGGCATGGGCCGCGTCTACCTGGGGCGCAGCGCCGGCGGGCGGACCGTGGCGGTCAAGGCGGTGCACGCCCAGTACGCCGCCGACGGCCAGTTCCGGGCCCGTTTCCGCCGCGAGGTCGCCTCGGCACGACGGGTCGGCGGCACCTGGACCGCGCCCGTCCTGGACGCCGACCCCGACGCCCCCGTCCCCTGGGTCGCCACCGGCTACGTCGCCGGCCCCGCCCTGTCCCGCGCGGTCGCCGGCCACGGCCCGCTCGCCGGCCACTCCGTACGGGCCCTGGGCGCCGGACTGGCCGAGGCGCTCCTCGCGGTGCACGCGCTGGGCCTCGTCCACCGGGACGTCAAACCCTCCAACGTGCTGCTGACGCTGGACGGGCCGCTGCTGATCGACTTCGGGATCGCGCGGGCCACGGACGGCACTGCCGCACTGACCTCCACCGGGGTCTCGGTCGGCTCGCCCGGCTACATGGCGCCCGAGCAGATCCTCGGCAAGGGGGCGGAGGCGGCCGCCGACGTCTTCTCCCTGGGCGCGGTCCTGGCGTTCGCGGCAACGGGGACCGCGCCGTTCACCGGGGACTCGTCCGCCGCGCTGCTCTACAAGGTGGTGCACGAGGAACCCGAACTCGGTCCGGAACTCACCGGCGAGCTAAGGGAGTTGGTGGCCGCCTGCCTGGCGAAGGACCCGGCGCGGCGGCCCGCCCCGGAAGAGGTCGCGGCGCGGCTCGCCGGGGGCGGCAGCGACGGTGCGGCCGGCCTGGTCCGTGCCGGCTGGCTGCCGGGCCCCCTCGTCGAACAGGTCAGCCGCCAGGCGGTGGCGCTGCTGAATCTGGATGCGGAGGCGGGCGGTGACGGGGGCGTCGCCGGTCCGGGTGGTGGGGGCGCGGACGGGGCGGCGCCGGGGTCCGGGGCGGCCGGGGCCGGAATCGTGGAGCCTGGGGCGGCTGGAGTCGTGGAGCCTCGGGTGGCTGGGGCCGGAACGGCGGCCGGGGCTGGTGGGACGTTCGGGACTGGTGGGGCTTTCGGGGCGCCGGATTCGTCGTACGGGGCGGTGTCCGGGCTGATCCCGTTCGACACGCCGGCGCAGAGCGTGGGGCCGGAGACGGATTCGGGGCCGGGAGCGGGAGCGGGAGCAGGCGCAGGCGCGGGTCGGGGCAGCGACGCCGACGCGGAGACGGGCACGGGGGCCGGGGCGGGCGCGGGCGCGCCGTCCGCCTGGCCGGCGGCCGGCGTACCGCACACCGGGGCCAGCCCTCCGCCGCCGCCCGCACCCCCGTCCGTACCGGCAGTACTGCCAGTACCGGCAGTGCCACCACTCGCGTCCCCCTCCGGGGCCGGTTCCGCGTCCGCCTCCGGCCTCGCCGACCTGCCGACCGGCTCGGCCGCGGCCCCGGGAACCCCGTCCGGAGCGGCGGCACTACCGGGACCCCTGTCCGACTCGGCCCCGCCCCCGGCGGACGGCCGCGCCCCCAAGGAACGGCGGATCGCCCTCTCCGGTGCGCTCGGAGGCAAGGAGCGCCCCCGGAGGATGAGCTGCACGCTGGTGCTCTCCGTGGCGGGCGCGCTGGCGGTCGCCACCACTACCGCGGTGTTCTTCGCCGTCCTCAACGGGCCGGAGGGCGGCGGCAGTACCGCCCAGCCGCCGTCCGGGCACACCCCACCCGCCGGCACCACCGCCCCGGCCGCCGGCAACCGCGTCCCCAAGGGCTTCCTCGGCACCTGGAACGGCACCGTCACCATGGCCAACGGGATCCCCAACGGCACCATGACCAGCGTCATCAAGGCCGGCGAGAAGGGCGACGTCGTCGTGCGGACGACCTACGACGTGGTGCTGCTGCGCTGCCAGGCCAAGGCGAAGCTGCTGTCGGCCACCGGCAACGCCCTCGTCCTCCAGGAGAGCCCCGACGGCGATCAGGGGCCGGGCTGCACGGGCAACACCTCCACCGTGACGTACACCCTCGGCAGGGACGGCACGCTCACCTTCGCCTCGGACGACAAACGGGGCGGCACCCCGAAGGCGACCCTGAAGAGAAGCGGCGGCTGAGGGGCGGGCCGCGAGGGGGCCACAGGGGTCGGCGGACCGGAGCGGCGGGCCCGGCGGACCGGCCGTCCGCCCACGGACCGGCCCCCACCGGCGCTGTCGGACCCCTGGCGTAGGCTGGTTGAGTCCTTGAGTGCTCCGTGCGCTTGCTGTCTGTCCGCCTCCGAAAGGGACGCCCGGTGACCGAGAACGCCGACCTCAAGTCTGACGTCACAGCCGTACTCGACCGCGCCGCGCAGGGCGGCCGCATCACGCCGGAGGAGGCGCTCGACCTCTACCGCTCCGCGCCGCTGCACGCGCTGGGCCAGGCCGCCGACGCCGTCCGCCGCCGCCGTTACGCCGGTACCGAGCACATCGCGACGTACATCATCGAGCGCAACATCAACTACACCAACGTCTGCGTGACGGCCTGCAAGTTCTGCGCCTTCTACGCCGCGCCCAAGGACACCGCGAAGGGCTGGACCCGCGACCTCGACGACATCCTGCGGCGCTGCGCGGAGACCGTCGAGCTGGGCGGCACCCAGATCATGTTCCAGGGCGGCCACCACCCGGACTACGGCGTCGAGTACTACGAGAAGCACTTCTCGGCCATCAAGAAGGAATTCCCCCAGCTGGTCATCCACTCTCTCGGCGCGTCCGAGATCGAGCACATGGCCCGGATCTCCAAGGTGTCCGTCGAGGAGGCGATCTCGCGCATCCACGCCGCGGGCCTGGACTCCTTCGCCGGCGCCGGCGCCGAACTCCTCCCCGCCCGGCCCCGCAAGGCCATCGCGCCGCTGAAGGAGTCCGGCGAGCGCTGGCTGGAAATCATGGAGGCCGCCCACAAGCTGGGCGTGGAGTCGACGTCCACGATGCTGATGGGCACCGGCGAGACCAACGCCGAGCGCATCGAGCACCTGCGGATGATCCGCGACGTCCAGGACCGTACGGGCGGCTTCCGCGCCTTCATCCCGTACACCTACCAGCCGGAGAACAACCACCTGAAGGGCCGCACGCAGGCCACCCTCTTCGAGTACCTGCGCATGATCGCCATCGCGCGCCTCTTCCTCGACAACGTCGCCCACATCCAGGGCTCCTGGCTGACCACCGGCAAGGAGATCGGCCAGCTGTCGCTGCACTACGGTGCCGACGACCTCGGCTCGATCATGCTGGAGGAGAACGTCGTCTCCTCCGCCGGCGCCAAGCACCGCTCCAACCGCCTGGAGATCATCGACCTGATCCGCAAGGCGGGCCGGGTCCCGGCGCAGCGCGCCACGACGTACGAGCACCTGGTCGTGCACGACGACCCGGCCGACGACCCGGTCGACGACCGCGTCGTCTCGCACCTGTCCTCGACGGCCATCGAGGGAGGCACCGCCCACCCCGAGCTGACCTTCGTCGAGGCCAACTGACCACCGGCGCACGGATGCTGACGCTCCACCGGGTCCGGGCCGTCCGGCTCACCCGCGCCGAGGACACCGAGCCGCTCCCCGGCTACGCGGTCCTCGTCGACGGCGACCGCCTGGCCGCCATCGGCCCCTACGAGGAACTACTGGCGGCCTACGGGACGGCCTATGGAACGGGTGCCTCCGAGAGGGGCGCCTACGGAGCGAATGCTGCGTACGCATCGGGCGGCTGCGGGACGGACGCTCCGCCTGCCGGCGCGGAGCCGGGAGCCCGGCCGAGCATCCGGGTCCGGGAGTGGGACGGCATCCTCACGCCCGGACGCCACGAACCGGACGGCGCGGCACTGCTGGAGGCCGCCTACCACCCCGACCCGCGCGAGGCCGCCGAACTGGGCACGGAGCCGCTGACCGGCGCGGCGCTGGCCGCCCTGCCGATGACCGAGACCCGCTGGGGCGCCAGCGCCCGCCGCGGCCTCCAGCGCCTCCTGGCCGCCGGTACCACTTCCCTGGCGGGCCCCTTCACCCGCCCCGCGGTCCGCACCGCCGTCCAGCGCTCCGGCCTCCGCCAGACCGACCACCTGGAAGAGACCGAGGCGCCCCTGTCCACCTCCGTGGCCCTCGCCCCCGGCGCCCCGGCCGACTTCGCCGTCTTCGCCCCGGACGGCACCTGCCTGGCCACCGTCCTCTCCGGCCGCCTTGTCCACCGCCGCCGCTGACCCCTGACGCCGCGCCCACCTCTCAACTACACTCCGTAACGAACCCGGAACTTCTCACGCTCCGTAATCGTTGCCGAAAGAGGAAGGAGGCAGGCGGCCCAAGGCACACACAACAGGCACGCACGACCCGGCCACAAGCGCCTGAGGCCCAGTGGAACGCGACCCGGCCACGAGCGCCTGAGCCCAGCGGAACGCGACCGATCGTGGGCGCCTGGGGCCGGTCGTGGGCGCCTGGGGCCCGTGGAATGCGGCCCGGCTGTGGGCGCCTGGGGCTCGCGGGGGGTGGCCCGATCGCTGCCCTGAACTGCACGTTCACCCCGATGCCCCCCGTGGCCCCCCGTGCGGAACCGAGCCCGTCACCCCGCCCCGCCTCCACCCGCTTCCACGCCCGCCAAGAACTCGCCAGGGCCGCCCCGTCAAGAACTCGTCAGGGCCGGTCGACCACGCGTCAGGGCGGTGTCAACAGAAACGGAACAGTGGATTCAGCCCGGCAGGATCTTGGTTGCGGGGACGGCCGTCGCCCGGCTGCTCACGATGCGTTACGCGCCGATCGTCACGACGCGTTACGTGCCGCTCGACCACCCGGAATGTCAGAGGGGGGCATGACGGCCGTCCCCGACCAAAGACCTGCCCCGACCAAAGACCTGCCCCGGCAAAGACGTGCCCCGGTTTCGCCGAGGTCGGGCCCGCGCTCGACGGGCCGCCCGCGTCTGGCGAGGCGTCCCGCCCCACGCCGGCCCCAGACCGCGGCGCACACCGGCCCCAGGCTCCGTCCCACTTGGCTTGGGTTGGCCGGGTCGGCCGGGGCCTGGGGCCGGCGGCCGGGTCGGTCGGGTTGGCTTGGGTCGGCCGGGGCTTGGGGCCGGTGCCCGGTGCCTGGCTTCGGTGGTGCACGGTGGACAATGGCCCGGTGACCCGAGCATCCCTGGACAAGCAGCCGAACGAAGTCGCCGCGATGTTCGACGACGTGGCGGCGCGGTACGACCTCACCAACGACGTGCTCTCCCTGGGCCAGGCGCGGCTCTGGCGCAAGGCGGTGGATCGTGCGGTGGCCGCGCGGCCCGCCGAGCGGGTGCTCGACCTTGCGGCCGGGACGGGCACGTCGTCGCTGCCGTTCGCGCGGACCGGGGCGTACGTCGTGCCGTGCGACTTCTCGGTCGGGATGCTGCAGGAGGGCAAGAAGCGGCGCCCGTGGCTGCCGTTCGCGGCGGGGGACGGGATGCGGCTGCCGTTCGCGGACGGGGTGTTCGACGCCGTCACCATCTCCTTCGGGCTGCGGAACATCCAGGACACCGATGTCGCGCTGGCCGAGTTGTACCGCGTCACCAAGCCCGGTGGGCGGGTGGTGATCTGCGAGTTCAGCGAGCCGACCTGGGAGCCGTTCCGGACCGTCTACGCCGAGTACCTGATGCGGGCGCTGCCGCCGGTCGCGCGTGCGGTCAGCAGCAACCCGGAGGCGTACGTCTACCTCGCGGAGTCCATCCGCACCTGGCCCAACCAGCCTGAGCTGGCCGCCCGGCTCCAGGGCGCGGGCTGGACCGAGGTCGCCTGGCGCAACCTGTCCGGTGGGGTCGTGGCGCTGCACCGGGGCACCAAGCCGGTCGAGGGCTGATCAGGGGCTGGAGCCGGGACGGGGGGGGCAGGGGCCGGAGCCCCGGCTGTAGGTGAAGGGCCCGCCCCCGACGGCAAAAACCGTCGGGGGCGGGCCCTTCACCTGTTGCCGCTTCACCTGTTGCCGGATGCCGCAGTGGACCGATGGTGGCCCGGTGGCGGGGCCCGTTCACTGAGCCCGTTCACTGAGCCAGTTCACTGAGCCCGTTCACCGGGCGCTGGTCGTTGACGGCTTGCCCGCGTTGCTTCCTGCTTGCCCCGGTTACTTCTTGAAGGCGTAGTCCAGCAGCTTTTTGGCGTCCGCGGTGCGGTTGTCCAGGGACGAGGAGGCCAGGACCGTGCCGATGACGGTCTTGCCGCCGCGGGTGGCGGCGAAGACCAGGCAGTACTTGGCCTCCGGGCCCGAGCCGGTCTTCACGCCGATGGTGCCCTGGTAGCTGCCGAGCAGGTTGTTGGTGTTGGTCCACGACATGTAGCGGTAGCCGCCGTTCTGCGTGGTGACCTTCTGCTTGGTGGACTTCGTCCCCACCACCGTGCGGAAGGTGGAGAACTTCATCGCGTTGCTGGCGAGCTTGGTCAGGTCGCGCGGGGTCGAGTAGTTCGTACCACGCCCTATTCCGTCGAACGAGTCGAAGTGGGTGTTCTTCATGCCCAGGTTCTTGGCGGTGGCGTTCATCTGGCCGATGAACGACTTCACCCGGGCGTCGCGGGTCGAGCCGCTGCCGAAGGTGTCGGCCAGCGCGTAGGCCGCGTCGCAGCCGGACGGGAGCATCAGCCCGTAGAGCAGCTGACGGACCGTCACCTTGTCGCCGACGATCAAGTGGGCCGACGAGGCCCAGTTGTTGTTGACGATGTAGTCGCTGTACGCCTTCTGGATCGTGACCTTGGAATCCAGGTTGAGGTTCTTCTGGGCCAGCACCACCCGGGCCGTCATGATCTTGGTGGTGGAGCCGGTGGACCGGCGGGTGTCGGCGGCCTTGCCGTAGAGCGTCGCGCCGCTGCCGTTGTTCATCACGAAACCGCCGGCGGCGGTGATGCTGGGCGTCGGGAGGCCGGCGGCCTGCGCCTGGGAGCCGAACGCCCCGGCGGTCAGGACGGCGCCGGTGGTGAGGGCCACGGCGGATGCGCGCCGCATGCCCTTGATGCCCTTGATGCGCCTGATGCCTTTGATGCCAATGTTCAAGTGGATGCTCCAAATACCCCTGCAGTGCGGTCACATGCAGTTGCGGACACCTGAGAGTGCCGCTGCCCCTTGAGACATCCGGGGCGCGGCAATGGATGCGCGGGAGGCGCTCTTCTTTCGGTCAAATCCGGGGAGTGGGGGCCGGGCACCGCAGCGATCCGGTCCCAGGTGTCGAGGACGCCAAGAAGGCCGAGAACCGTGCCCAGGCCCAGGCGCCGAGAACGGTGCCCGGTCCAGGCGTCCACATCCCCCACGCCCCCACCGCCCCGCGACCCCGCCTCACAGATCCAGGCGATGGCAGTGCGCCGTCCGCCTGCCGTCCGGTGTGGGGACGGTCTCGGCCGGGCGCATGCCCAGGCGGCGGGCGACCGCGATCGAGCGTGCGTTGCGGGAGTCGATCATCGACACCACGTGCCGGACGCCGGCCGCCCGTACGGCGTGCAGCGCACGTTGCGCGGCCGTCGTGGCGTACCCCTTGCCCCAGTACGCCCGGCCCAGTCTCCACCCGATCTCGATCTCGCCGGCCGGGCCCCACTCCTGCGGCCAGGGCTGGGCGCCGGTGAAGCCGATGACCGCGCCGTCCGCCGGGTCCAGCAGGGTGTAGAGGCAGAAGCCGCGTTCGGCGTGGTGACGGCGCTGGAGTGGGGCCTCCCCTGCTCGAACGAAGCTGAGAGCTTGGGGAAAGTGAGCTCCTCGTAGACCGAGAGTTCGGCGGGGGTGCCGCCGTGGAACTCCATCACCTCGGGGTCGTCGAAGACCCGGTGCCAGTGCCATGCGTCCTCTTCGGTGGGGACCCGCAGTTCGACGGCGGGGAGGGGGCGTGCGGACCCCGGGGCGGGCACAGACGTCATGGGACAACCCTTCAGTTTCCGATCATCACGGCCCCCATAGACTGCACCTGCCCAGTGCCGGTCGGCACCCAGATATCCACAGCGGATATCCCGTTATCGACTTCCGGGAGACAATGCCGTGACCGAGTCCGCGTCCGTGACTGAGCCCGTGACCGAGCCCGCGACCGCGCCCCGATCGGAGCGCAGCGCGGATGTGATCGTCGTCGGTGCCGGACCGGCCGGCGCGACCACCGCGTACCACCTCGCCAAGTCCGGTCTGGACGTGCTGCTCCTGGAGAAGACCGCGTTCCCGCGCGAGAAGGTCTGCGGCGACGGGCTCACCCCGCGGGCCGTCAAGCAGCTGGTGGCGATGGGCATCGACATCTCCGAGGAGGCCGGCTGGCTGCGCAACAAGGGCCTGCGCATCATCGGCGGCGGCTCCCGGCTCCAGCTGGACTGGCCGGATCTCGCCTCCTTCCCGGACTACGGGCTGGTCCGCAAGCGCGACGACTTCGACGAGCAGCTGGCCCGCCAGGCGCAGAAGGCGGGCGCCCGGCTCCACGAGCGGTGCAACGTGGGCGCCCCGATCGTGAACGAGCTGACCGGGCACATCACCGGCGTGCACGCCAAGCTCGGCGACGAGAAGACGCCGGTGACCTTCCACGCCCCGGTCGTGGTGGCCGCCGACGGCAACTCCACCCGGCTGTCGCTGGCGATGGGGCTGCACCGGCGCGAGGACCGGCCGATGGGTGTCGCGGTGCGGACGTACTTCACCTCGCCGCGGCACGACGACGACTACCTGGAGTCCTGGCTGGAGTTGTGGGACCGCCGGGGCGCGCAGGACCGGCTGCTGCCGGGCTACGGCTGGATCTTCGGCATGGGCGACGGTACGAGCAACGTCGGTCTGGGGATCCTCAATTCCAGCTCCGCCTTCCGGGAGCTGGACTGGCGGGAGATCCTCAAGGCGTGGTGCGCGTCCATGCCGGAGGACTGGGGCTACACCCCGGAGAACATGACGGGTCCGATCCGCGGCGCGGCCCTGCCGATGGCGTTCAACCGCCAGCCGCACTACACCAAGGGCCTCCTCCTGGTCGGTGACGCGGGCGGGCTGGTGAACCCGTTCAACGGCGAGGGCATCGCCTATGCGATGGAGTCCGGCGCGATCGCGGCCGAGGTGATCGTCCAGGCGCACGCGCGCGCCACGTACGCCCAGCGCGAGCTGGCGCTGCACCGCTACCCGAAGGTCCTCAAGGACACCTACGGCGGCTACTACTCCCTGGGCCGGGCGTTCGTGAAGCTCATCGGCAACCCCCAGGTGATGCGGATCGCCACTCAGCGCGGGCTGACCCACCCGCTGCTGATGCGCTTCACGCTCAAGATGCTCGCCAACCTCACCGATCCGACGGGCGGCGACGCGATGGACCGGATCATCAACGGTCTGAGCAAGGTCGCGCCGAAGGCGTGAGCCTCGTCGGCGGGCCGGCCCCGGAAAACGGGGGCCGGCCCGCTGTCACATTCTCCGCGCGGGATCCGTCGGTGCAGTGACGGCGCCGAACCGAGGCGCCGGCCGGGACACCGGACGAGAGGCGAGGAGAGCAGTGATGGACGCACGAGTGACGGAAGCACGTATGCAGAACCCTGCGGTGGTCATCCCGGAGGCCATGCAGCCGCTGCTGGCCGTGGCCAAGGCGACCCGCACGGGCGGGGTGTCGGAGGAGACGCTGGAGCTGGTGCACCTGCGGGCCAGCCAGATCAACGGGTGCAGCTACTGCGTGGACGGCGGGGTCAAGAACGCCCGCAAGGCGGGGGTCGACGACCTGAAGCTGTTCGCGGTGGCGGCCTGGCGGGAGGCGCCGTACTTCAGCGACGAGGAGCGGGCCGCGCTGGCCCTCACCGAGGCCGCGACCCGGCTCGCGGACAGCTCCGACCCGGTGCCGGACGCGGTCTGGGACGCCGCCGCCGACCACTTCGACGAGAAGCAGCTGGCGGCGATCGTCCTGACGATCGGGCTGACCAACCTCTTCAACCGGCTCAACGCCACCACCCGGCAGCCGGCGGGCGCGGGCTGGTGAGCCGCCGGCCGCGGCCGGGGACCGTCCGCCCGGCCGCGGCCGGTTTCCGGCCACCGGCCACCGGCCGACGCCGACCGGCGGCCCGCCCCAACTCCCATGACCACCGAGGTAATTGAGCCACCCTTCCCGGCCCGGCATCGTGGTGCCCGTCGCGGCGAACGCAGCGAACGCGGCGCAACACGGTGAACGCAGCGAAACGCGGCGGAAAGCGCCACAACGGGAGGAAACGCCATGTTCTTCGAGGGCCACGACGGGACCCGCCTCTGGTACGAGGAGTACGGCCGGGGCGAGCCGCTGGTGTTCGTGTCGAGCGCGATGATGCCCACCGACATGTGGGAGTACCAGATCCCCTACTTCGTGGAGCGGGGCCACCGCTGCCTCACGTTCGACCGGCGCGGGCACGGCCGCTCGGACCGGCCGGCCGGCGGCTACGACACCGACTCGACCTCGGACGACCTGGCCGCCCTGCTGGACCATCTCGACCTGACCGGGGCGACCCTGGTCGGGCACTCGCTGGGCGGTGCGGAGGTCGCCCGCTATCTGGCCCGGCACGGTTCCGGGCGGGTCCGCCGGGCCGCGTTCGTCGCGGCGACCCTGCCGTTCATGAAGCAGACGGCCGACAACCCCGAGGGGCTGCCGGAGGCCGCGTTCGAGCAGTCGACGGCGCTGCTGCGGAGCGACCGGCCGCGGTGGATGGCCCAGCAGGCGCAGGTCTTCTTCGCCACCCACCTGGGCACCGACACCCACCCCCTCATGGTCGACCTCACCCTCCGGCAGGCGCTGTCGTGCGCGCCGTACGCCACGCTCCAGGTGCAGCACGCGGTCTTCCACACCGACCACCGGGCGGGGCTGCGCGGGATCGACATCCCGGCGCTGGTGGTGCACGGCACGGCCGACTTCTCGGCGCCGGTCGACGGCACCGGGCGGCGGACCGCGGAGCTGATCCCGGGCGCCGTCTACAAGGAGTACCCGGACGCCGGCCACGGCCTCTACGCCAGCCACCACGCCCGTCTCAACGAGGACCTGCTGGAGTTCCTCAAGGGCTGACGGGGCCCGACGGGGACCGGGAAATGCGGAACCGCCCCTTCCGAGCGGGGGAGGGGCGGTTCCGTCGTGCGGTCGGGGGTGCGCCGGTCGTCAGAGGACGCGCACCGCGCCGGTGGGCATGTCGTAGCTGAGGGGGCGCTCGACGATGCCGGTGCTCGGGTTCTGGGCGCCGATGAAGTTGCCGTTCCCGACGTAGACGGCGACGTGGTAGGCGCTGCCCGCGCTGCCCCAGTAGAGGATGTCGCCGACCTGGAGGTTGCCGAGGCCGACCTGGGTGCCGGCGGTCGACTGGCTCTGCGAGACGCGCGGCAGGTCGATGCCGATCTGCGAGAACGCGGCCTGGGTGAGGCCGGAGCAGTCGTACGAGGACGGGCCGCTGGAGCCGAGCACGTACGCCTTGCCGAGCTGCGCCTTGAGGAAGGAGACGAGGCCGGCGACGCTGCCGCTGCCGGTGGAGGGGGCGTCGGAGACGGCGGAGAGGGTGGTGCGGGCGTCGGAGCGGGAGGCGCGGGTCTGCGCGGCTTCCTTGGCCTGGCGGGCCTCTTCGGCGGCCTTCTTCGCCTCGGCCTCGGCCTTGGCCTTCTTCTCGGCGGCTTCCTTGGCCTTGTCCGCGGCCTGGTCGGCCTTGGCGGCCGCCGCGTCCTGGAGCGCCTGCCGCTCGTAGTTGAACGCGGCCTGCTGAGCGGCGTCGGCGCTCTTGGCGGCGCTGGTGGCCAGCGCCGTGGTGATGGTGGGCATCTCCTGGGTTTCGGAGACGGGCTTCTCGACGGCGTTGGCCGGCACGGTCGCGCCGGTCACCGCGAGGGTGAGGAAGCCACCGGTCACGCCCGCACGCAGGGCCCGCGAGGACGCGGAGCGGCGGGGCTTCCGGTGGCTGGGTATGAGTGCGTTCGGGGACATGGCACCACGGCTATCAGGAGCCGCAGGTTGCTGCCAACAAAGGTGGGGTGCGCCACACTTGACGTGTACGCGACGAATAAAACGGACTTTTCGTCTGGCGAAGGCGCCCTGACGGGATGTCCGAATTTCGCGATCATGTTCCTACGCACGGCATTTGATGGCCGGCGCGGCCTCCGGGCGCGCTTACCACTTCTTGATCCGCCACGCCAAGGCTTCCCGGGCGTCAAGGTCTCATGACTGCAAATCGCGTGGGATAGGTCACTCGTGAGTGTCCGTTATGTTCCCGTGACCGATCGTCGGCCGCCGACCGGCCGCGTGCCGCCCCGGAGTTCCGCGGCGCATCGCCCCAGAGCTTCGCCCGTCCCCCCTCCGCTCGTGAACGGGAGCACGTACCGACGATCACGGCGGGGTCACGAGCGCATCACGTCTACGGCCGTCGCGCCTATAGCAGTTGAGGTGTACCCGGCGCCAATTTGCCTGCGGCGCCTGCTTCTTGATATGGAAACAACCGCGCTGACCAGCGGTAACCCCGACGAATATCACCTCTCGTGATCACTCGCGTGCTTCGTGTGCAGAGATCACCGGTCATCCGGCTTCATGATCCTTCGTCAGGTGGTGAAGATCACAAAGTCGTTGTCCGGACCCGTGTCGCAGATCACAGACCGACGGGCATAAGATGCGGGCATCGGGCTTGTGAACTGCCTCACATGTGCACGATCGCCGTGGGGCGGCCGACGGGCCCGAGCGGACCGCCATCCAGTCATCGTCGACTGAAGGGAGCGAGGACGGTGAACGCCTATGCGCCCATCCTCGTACTGGGAGCCCTCGGGGCAGGCTTTGCGATCTTCTCCGTGGTCATGGCCACGCTCGTCGGCCCCAGGCGCTACAACCGGGCCAAGCTCGAAGCGTACGAATGCGGAATCGAGCCGACGCCACACCCGTCCGGTGGCGGTCGCTTCCCGATCAAGTACTACCTGACGGCGATGCTCTTCATCGTCTTCGACATCGAGATCGTCTTCCTCTATCCCTGGGCGGTCAGCTTCGACGCCCTGGGACTGTTCGGGCTCGTCGAGATGCTCCTCTTCGCGCTCACCGTCTTCGTCGCCTACGCCTACGTCTGGCGTCGCGGCGGCCTGGAATGGGACTAGGGGTCACCCATGGGACTGGAAGAGAAGCTGCCCAGCGGCTTTCTGCTGACCACTGTCGAGCAGGCCGCGGGCTGGGTGCGCAAGTCATCGGTCTTCCCGGCGACCTTCGGGCTGGCCTGCTGCGCCATCGAGATGATGACCACCGGCGCCGGGCGCTACGACCTGGCCCGCTTCGGCATGGAGGTCTTCCGCGGTTCCCCGCGGCAGGCCGACCTGATGATCGTGGCCGGCCGGGTCAGCCAGAAGATGGCGCCGGTGCTGCGGCAGGTCTACGACCAGATGCCGAGCCCGAAGTGGGTGATCTCCATGGGGGTTTGCGCCTCCTCGGGCGGCATGTTCAACAACTACGCGATCGTGCAGGGCGTCGACCACATCGTCCCCGTCGACATCTACCTGCCGGGCTGCCCGCCCCGCCCCGAGATGCTCATGGACGCCATCCTCAAGCTCCACCAGAAGATCCAGGGCGGCAAGCTCGGGGTCAACGCGGTGCGGGCGGCCCACGAGGAGGAGGCCGCGGCGCTCCGGGCGCTCCCGCTGATCGAGATGGACCGGTCCACCGAGAAACCCCACTTGGCAGAGAGGAAGGGGCTGTCGCGGTGAGCGAGCCGACCGACCCCAACGGCCCGGACGCCCCCGAGGAGGCCGTCCCGGCGCAGCGCGCGGACACCGGCGAGGTGATCGGCACCCGCCGCGGCATGTTCGGCGCCAACAACGGCGGCGACACCTCCGGTTACGGCGGACTGGTCCGCACCGTCCGGCTGCCCGGCGCCGGCACCCGCCCCTACGGCGGGCCCGCCGGCACCGAGGGCCCCGGCGTCTTCGACGAGATCGCCGACGAGCTGGAGGGCGCCCTCGACGAACAGGGCCTGGTGCCGGAGAACGTCATCGACAAGACCGTCGTGGACCGCGGCGAACTCACCTTCCACGTCCAGCGCGAGTACCTGCCGGTGGTCGCCCGGACGCTGCGCGACGACCCCGCGCTCCGCTTCGAGCTGTGCACCGGCGTCAGCGGCGTCCACTACCCGGGCGAGACCGGCCGCGAGCTGCACGCCGTCTACCACCTGCGGTCGATCACCCACAACCGGCTCATCCGGCTGGAGGTCGCCGTCCCCGACGCCGACCCGCACGTGCCGTCGATCGTGGACGTCTACCCGACCAACGACTGGCACGAGCGCGAGACCTACGACTTCTTCGGCCTGATCTTCGACGGGCACCCGGCGCTCACGCGGATCATGATGCCCGACGACTGGCAGGGCTTCCCCCAGCGCAAGGACTACCCCCTGGGCGGCATTCCCGTCGAGTACAAGGGCGCGCAGATCCCGGCTCCCGACCAGCGGAGGTCGTACACCTGATGAGCACTCCCAGCGAGGCGTCCCGCGCAACTCCCCGCGAGACCACCGAGGGCCCCGTCTACACCGTCACCGGTGGCGACTGGGACGAGATCGCCGCGGCCGCCGCCAAGTCCGACGACGAGCGGATCATCGTCAACATGGGGCCGCAGCACCCCTCCACGCACGGCGTGCTGCGGCTGATCCTGGAGATCGACGGCGAGACCGTCACCGAGGCCCGCTGCGGCATCGGCTACCTCCACACCGGCATCGAGAAGAACCTCGAATACCGGACGTGGACGCAGGGCACGACGTTCGTGACGCGGATGGACTACCTCACGCCGTTCTTCAACGAGACGGCGTACTGCCTGGCCGTGGAGAAGCTGCTCGGCATCACCGACGACGTCCCGGACCGCGCCACCGTCATCCGGGTGCTGCTGATGGAGCTCAACCGGCTCTCCTCGCACCTGGTGTGCATCGCCACCGGCGGCATGGAGCTGGGCGCCACCACGATCATGATCTACGGCTTCCGCGACCGCGAGCTGATCCTGGACATCTACGAGCTGATCACCGGCCTGCGGATGAACCACGCCTACATCCGCCCCGGCGGCCTGGCCCAGGACCTGCCGCCCGGCGCCGTCGACCAGATCCGCGCCTTCGTCAAGAAGATGCAGAAGAACATGGTCGAGTACGACAAGCTCGCCACCGGCAACCCGGTCTTCAAGGGGCGCATGGAGGGCATCGGCTACCTCGACCTGGCCGGCTGCATGGCCACCGGGGCCACCGGGCCGATCGTCCGCTCCGCCGGACTGCCCCACGACCTGCGCAAGGCGCAGCCGTACTGTGGATACGAGACCTACGACTTCGAGGTGCCGACGGCCGACACCTGCGACGCCTACGGCCGGTTCCTGATCCGGCTGGAGGAGATGCGCCAGTCGCTGCGGATCGTCGAGCAGTGCCTGGACCGGCTGGAGCCGGGGCCGGTGATGGTCGCCGACAAGAAGGTCGCCTGGCCCGCCCAGCTCGCCCTCGGCCCGGACGGCCTCGGCAACTCCCTCGACCACATCAAGAAGATCATGGGCACCTCGATGGAGGCCCTGATCCACCACTTCAAGCTGGTGACGGAGGGCTTCCGGGTCCCGCCGGGACAGGCGTACGCGGCTGTCGAGTCGCCCAAGGGCGAACTGGGCGTGCACGTGGTCAGCGACGGCGGCACCCGGCCCTACCGGGTGCACTTCCGCGACCCCTCCTTCACCAACCTGCAGGCCATGGCAGCGATGTGTGAAGGCGGCCAGGTCGCCGACGTCATCGTCGCCGTCGCGTCCATCGACCCCGTGATGGGAGGCGTCGACCGGTGAACGCCACTCCGGCACCCAAGGACGTCCCGCTGGGCATGCCCCGGCTACCGGCCCCCGACTACCCGGCCGACGTCAAGGCCCGGCTCGCCGCGGACGCCGAGGAGGTGATCGCCCGCTACCCCGACTCGCGTTCGGCGCTGCTGCCGCTGCTCCACCTCGTCCAGGCCGAGGAGGGCCACGTCAGCCGCACCGGCATCCGCTTCTGCGCCGAGCAGCTCGGACTGACCACCGCGGAGGTCACCGCCGTTGCGACCTTCTACTCCATGTACCGCCGGCGGGCCGGCGGGGACTACCAGGTCGGGGTGTGCACCAACACCCTGTGCGCGGTGATGGGCGGCGACGCCATCTTCGAGGACCTCAAGGAGCACCTCGGCGTCGGCAACGGCGAGACCACCGAGGACGGCGCGATCACCCTCGAACACATCGAGTGCAACGCCGCCTGCGACTTCGCCCCCGTGGTGATGGTCAACTGGGAGTTCTTCGACAACCAGACGCCCCGCTCCGCCCGGCAGCTCGTCGACGACCTGCGGGCCGGCCGGACCGTCCGGCCCACCCGCGGCGCCCCGCTCTGCTCCTTCAAGGAGACCGCGCGGATCCTCGCCGGCTTCCCCGACGGCCGGCCCGGCGCCGTCGAGGCGACCGGCGGCGCCGGTCCCGCCTCCCTGGCCGGACTGCGGCTGGCCAGGGGCGAGGCGCCCGGCGCCACCACGGACCACGTGATCGCCCCGCGGGCCGCCGCCCCCGCCGAGGAACCGCCCGGCGGCCGCCCCGGCGAGCAGGCGCCGCCGGGACACCCCAGTTCGCACGACGCCCCGCACGAGACCTCGGCCTCCGACGAAGCCTTCCCGGCCGGGCCCACCGCAGAGGAGGGGGAGTGATGACCGTGGCAGCCGAATTCGGCGGTGCCTCCCGGCCGCGCGCCGGCGGGACCAGCCCGGAGAAGGTCCTCGCCCCCGTGCTCTCCGCCTTCTGGGACGCCCCCGAGTCCTGGACGCTGGAGACCTATCTGCGCCACGACGGCTACGAAGGCGCCCGCAGAGCCCTCGCCATGGACCCGGACGACGTCATCGCCTACGTCAAGGACTCCGGGCTCCGCGGCCGCGGTGGCGCCGGCTTCCCGACCGGGATGAAGTGGCAGTTCATCCCGCAGGGCGACGGCAAACCGCACTACCTCGTCGTCAACGCCGACGAGTCGGAGCCCGGGACCTGCAAGGACATCCCGCTGCTCTTCGCCAATCCGCACTCCCTCATCGAGGGGATCGTGATCGCCTGTCACGCGATCCGCTCGCACCGCGCCTTCATCTACCTGCGCGGCGAGGTCGTGCCCGTGCTGCGCCGGCTGCACGAGGCCGTGCGGGAGGCGTACGCGGCGGGCTACCTCGGCAAGGGCGTCCTCGGCTCGGGCCTCGACCTGGACGTCACGGTGCACGCCGGCGCCGGCGCGTACATCTGCGGTGAGGAGACCGCGCTGCTGGACTCCCTGGAGGGCCGTCGCGGACAACCCCGGCTGCGTCCCCCCTTCCCGGCCGTGGCCGGCCTCTACGCCTGCCCCACTGTGGTGAACAACGTCGAATCCATCGCTTCGGTTCCCGCGATCCTGCACAAGGGCAAGGAGTGGTTCAGGTCGATGGGCAGCGAGAAGTCCCCGGGCTTCACGCTCTACTCGCTCAGCGGCCACGTCGCCAACCCCGGCCAGTACGAGGGCCCGTTGGGCATCACGCTGCGCCAACTCCTCGGCGTCAGCGGCGGGATGCGCCCCGGCCACCGGCTGAAGTTCTGGACGCCGGGCGGCTCCTCGACGCCGATGTTCACCCAGGAGCACCTCGACGTGCCGCTCGACTACGAGAACGTCGGCGCGGCCGGCTCGATGCTCGGCACCAAGGCGCTGCAGTGCTTCGACGAGACCACCTGCGTGGTGCGGGCAGTGACCCGCTGGACGGAGTTCTACGCCCACGAGTCCTGCGGCAAGTGCACCCCGTGCCGTGAAGGGACGTACTGGCTGGTGCAGTTGCTGCGCGACATCGAGGCCGGGAAGGGCCGGCCCGAGGACCTCGACAAGCTCGGCGACATCGCCGACAACATCAACGGCAAGTCCTTCTGCGCCCTCGGCGACGGCGCCGCCTCGCCGATCTTCTCCTCGCTCCAGTACTTCCGCGCGGAGTACGAGGAGCACCTCGCCGGCAGGGGCTGCCCCTTCGACCCCGCCAAGTCGACCCTCTGGGCCGACGACGACGCTCACCTGGGGGTGAACGCATGACCGTCACCACAACGGGGTCGAGCAGTGGCTCCGCTGCGGTGCCACCGGAGGACCTCGTCACCCTGACGATCGACGGCATCGAGATCTCCGTCCCCAAGGGGACGCTGGTCATCCGGGCCGCCGAACTCCTCGGCATCGAGATCCCGCGCTTCTGCGACCACCCGCTGCTGGACCCGGCGGGCGCCTGCCGGCAGTGCATCGTCGAAGTCGAGGGCCAGCGCAAGCCGATGGCCTCCTGCACCATCACCTGCACCGACGGGATGGTGGTCCGCACCCAGCTGACGTCCCCGGTGGCGGAGAAGGCGCAGCGCGGCGTGATGGAGCTGCTGCTGATCAACCACCCGCTCGACTGCCCGGTGTGCGACAAGGGCGGCGAGTGTCCGCTGCAGAACCAGGCGATGCAGGTCGGCGACCCCGACACCCGCTTCGAAGGAAAGAAGCGTACGTTCCCCAAGCCGGTGCCGATCTCCACCCAGGTGCTGCTGGACCGCGAGCGATGCGTGCTGTGCGCGCGGTGCACCCGCTTCAGCAACCAGATCGCCGGCGACCCGATGATCGAGCTGGTCGAGCGGGGCGCCCTGCAGCAGGTCGGCATCGGCGCGGGCGAGTCGTTCGCGTCGTACTTCTCCGGGAACACCATCCAGATCTGCCCGGTGGGCGCGCTCACTTCGGCCGCGTACCGCTTCCGGTCCCGCCCCTTCGACCTGGTCTCCTCGCCGTCGGTGTGCGAGCACTGCGCGGGCGGCTGCGCGACCCGCACCGACCACCGCCGGGGCAAGGTCCTGCGGCGGCTGGCGGCGGACGACCCCGAGGTCAACGAGGAGTGGATCTGCGACAAGGGGCGGTTCGCCTTCCGGTACGCGCAGGCCCGGGACCGGCTGGAGCACCCGCTGGTGCGCAACGCCGAGTCCGGTGAGCTGGAGCCGGTGAGCTGGCCGGCCGCGCTGGACGCCGCGGCCCGCGGACTGGTCGCCGCCCGGGGCCGGGCCGGTGTGCTGACCGGCGGCCGGCTGACCGTCGAGGACGCCTACGCCTACGCCAAGTTCGCCCGGGTCGCGCTGCACACCAACGACATCGACTTCCGGGCCCGGCCGCACAGCGCCGAGGAGGCCGACTTCCTGGCCGCCCAGGTCGCCGGCCGCGGCCGCGACCTGGCCGGGGACGGCGTCACGTACACCGCGCTGGAGCAGGCACCGGCGGTCCTGCTGGCCGGGATCGAGGCGGAGGAGGAGGCGCCCGGCGTCTTCCTGCGGCTGCGCAAGGCGCACCGCAAGCGCGGCCAGCGCACCTGGGGGCTGGCCAGTCACGCCACCCGCGGGCTGATCAAGGCCGGCGGGCGGCTGCTGCCGGCGGCGCCCGGCACCGAGACCGAGTGGCTGACAGCTCTCTCTCAGGCGGGGCCGGCGGGCGGGGTCGGCCTGGACGGCGAGGGGCGGGCCGCCGCGGAGGCGCTGCGCGCGGGCGGCGCGGTGATCGTCGTCGGCGAGCGGCTGGCGACGGTCCCCGGGGCGCTGACCGCGGCGCTCCGCACGGCCGCCGCGACCGGTGCTCGGCTGGTGTGGATGCCGCGCCGGGCGGGCGAGCGGG
Organism: Streptomyces sp. MspMP-M5; assembly: GCF_000373585.1. Lineage (GTDB taxonomy): Bacteria > Actinomycetota > Actinomycetes > Streptomycetales > Streptomycetaceae > Streptomyces. Next base: position 326,505 of record NZ_KB891885.1, on the reverse strand, counting down.
GCGCGGTGGAGGCCGGGGCGCTGCCGGGGCTGCTGCCCGGTGGCCGGCCGGCGACCGACCCGGTGGCGCGGGACGAGGTCGCCGCCGCCTGGGGCGTGGCCGCGCTGCCGCACCGGCACGGCCGGGACACCGGCCAGATGATCGAGGCCGCGGCCACCGGTGAGCTGGCCGCCCTGCTGGTGGCGGGCGTGGAGGTGGCCGATCTGCCGGATCCCGCACGGGCGTTGACCGCTCTGGACGAGGTCGGTTTCCTGGTCAGCCTGGAGCTGCGGCCGTCCGCGGTCACCGAGCGGGCGGATGTGGTCCTGCCGGTGGCGGCGGTGGTCGAGAAGGCCGGGACGTTCCTCAACTGGGAGGGCCGGGCCCGGTCGTTCGAGGCCGCGCTCAAGCCGGACCAGATGACCCGGCGGCAGCTGCTGCCGGACGCGCGGGTCCTGCAGATGCTCGCCGACGCCATGGCGGAGACCGACGGCGGTTCCGCCGTGGGGGCCCTGGACCTGCCGGACGTGCACGCCGTGCGCCGGGAGCTGGACCGGCTCGGCGGCTGGCGCGGCCCGTATGCCGGGGAGCCGCGGGAGACGGGGCGGTCGCTGCCCCGTCCGGGCGTCGGCGAGGCCGTGCTGGCCGGGCATCGGCTGCTGCTGGACCAGGGGGTGCTGCAGGAGGGCGACGACGCGCTGGCCGGCACCCGGCACGCCGCGGTGGCCCGTCTGTCGGCGACCACTGCCCGGGAGGCGGGGGTCGAGGAGGGCGGGCAGCTGGAGGTCACCGGGCCGGCCGGTTCGGTGCGGCTGCCGCTCCAGATCACGCCGATGCCCGACCGGGTGGTGTGGCTGCCGCTGAACTCCGTGGGCGGTGGCGTCGCCGCCGACACCGGGGCGCACCCCGGTGAGCTGGTGAAGGTCTCCGCCGTCCCGAGTGCGCCGGCGCCGGCCAAGGAGGTGGACGCATGATGCACCATCCCGGTTTTCCGGTGGCCGCGCTGGCCGCCCAGGAGGACCTGTCGATGTTCGGGCGGGACCCGTGGTGGCTGGTCGTCATCAAGGCGGTGTTCTGCTTCGCGTTCCTGATGCTGACGGTGCTGTTCTCCATCGTCTGGGAGCGCAAGGTCGTCGCCTGGATGCAGCTGCGGATCGGGCCCAACCGGCACGGGCCGTGGGGGATGCTCCAGTCCCTGGCCGACGGCGTGAAGCTGATGCTGAAGGAGGACCTGGTCGTCCGGCGCGCCGACAAGGCGGTGTACGTCCTCGCGCCGATCGTGGCGGCGATCCCGGCCTTCATGGCGATCGCGGTGATCCCCTTCGGCCCGGCGGGCAACGAGATCTCGATCTTCGGGCACCGCACCCCGATGCAGCTCACCGACCTCCCGATCGGCGTCCTCTACATCCTCGCCACGGCCTCGGTGGGCATCTACGGCATCGTGCTGGCGGGCTGGTCGTCCGGTTCGACGTATCCGCTGCTGGGCGGTCTGCGGTCGTGCGCGCAGATGATCTCGTACGAGATCGCGATGGGCGCGGCGTTCGCGTCGGTGTTCCTCTACTCCGGGTCGATGTCGACGTCGACCATCGTGGAGTCGCAGCAGAACAAGTGGTACGTGCTGCTGCTGCCGGTGTCGTTCCTCCTCTACATCGTGACGATGGTGGGGGAGACCAACCGTGCGCCGTTCGACATGCCGGAGTCCGAGGGCGATCTCGTCGGCGGCTTCAACACCGAGTACTCGTCGATCAAGTTCGCGATGTTCATGCTCGCCGAGTACGTCAACATGGTCACCGTCTCGTCGGTGGCGGTCACCCTCTTCCTGGGCGGCTGGCGGGCGCCCTGGCCGGTCTCGACGTTCTGGGAGGGCGCGAACCACGGCTGGTGGCCGCTGCTCTGGTTCACCGTCAAGGTGCAGCTGCTGCTGTTCTTCTTCATCTGGCTGCGCGGCACTCTTCCCCGGGTCCGCTACGACCAGTTGATGCGGCTGGGCTGGAAGGTCCTCATCCCGGTGTCGATGGTGTGGCTGCTGCTCGTCGCCACCGTCCGGGCGCTGAAGAACGAGGGCTACGACTTCTCGCAGATCGTGCTGTACGTGGGCGGCGGTGCGGTGGCGCTGCTGCTGATCTCGCTGGTCGTGGACTTCTTCCGGCGGGTGGAGCCGGAGGGCGGTGACGGCGAGGCCGCGTTCGATCCGATGGCCGGCGGGTTCCCCGTCCCGCCGCTGCCCGGGCAGACCCTGCCGCCGGTGCCGCGCCGACGTCCGCGCCGTGACGGGGAGTTGATTGTCAGTGGCCGGGTGGACACTGTGAGTGACGGAAATGAGAGCGACGGAAAGGGGGGCGACGGTGCCTGAGTTCCAGAACCCGGTGGCCGGCTTCGGCGTGACCTTCAAGGCCATGTTCAAGAAGCGGCTGACCGAGCAGTACCCCGAGGAGAAGAAGCCGACGGCGCCGCGTTTCCACGGCCGGCATCAGCTCAACCGCCATCCGGACGGGCTGGAGAAATGCGTCGGCTGCGAGCTGTGCGCCTGGGCCTGCCCGGCGGACGCGATCTATGTCGAGGGCGCCGACAACACCGACGAGGAGCGCTACTCCCCGGGCGAGCGGTACGGCGCGGTCTACCAGATCAACTACCTCCGCTGCATCCTGTGCGGCCTGTGCGTGGAGGCGTGCCCAACCCGCGCGCTCACCATGACCAACGAGTACGAACTCGCCGACCGCTCCCGCACCTCGCTCATCTACACCAAGGAAGAGCTGCTGGTGGGCCTGTCGGAGGGGATGGTCGACTCCCCGCACGCGATCCACCCGGGCATGACCGAACGGGACTACTACAACGGGCGGGTGACCCAGGCCGCGCCGGGCACGGTCCGGCAGGTCGCGCTCTCCAAGGGCGAGCGGCCGGCGGACGCCGGGGCCGCGCAGCAGGACACCCCGGGCGAGGAGGCGCACGCATGACGGGTCTCGCCGCCGCGGCCTCCTCGGGGGAGGCCGTGCAGTTCTGGCTCCTGGGCATCGTCGCCGTCGCCGGCGCGCTGTGCACGATCCTGATGAAGCGGGCCGTGCACAGCGCCCTCTCGCTCGCCGGGACCATGATCGTCCTGGCGGTCTTCTATCTGGCCAACGGTGCGTACTTCCTCGGCATCGTGCAGATCGTGGTCTACACCGGCGCGATCATGATGCTGTTCCTCTTCGTCGTGATGCTGGTCGGCGTCACCGCGGCGGACTCCCTCAAGGAGACCCTCAAGGGGCAGCGCTGGCTCGCCGCCGGTCTCGGTCTCGGCTTCGGCATCCTGCTGATCGCCGGCATCGGCAACGCCTCGCTCAAGGAGTTCAACGGCCTGGGCGACGCCAACGCCGGCGGCAACGTCCAGGGCCTGGCCGCGCTCATCTTCACCAAGTACGTCTTCGCCTTCGAGCTCACCGGCGCGCTGCTGATCACCGCGGTGGTCGGCGCGATGGTGCTCACCCACCGGGAGCGCACCGAGCGCGCCCGGACCCAGCGGGAGCGCTCTGAGGCCCGCATTCGCGAAGGCAAGCAAGTGACGCCGCTGCCCGCACCGGGTGTCTACGCCCGGCACAACGCCGTCGACATCCCCGGCCTGCTGCCGGACGGCACCGCCTCCGAGCTGACGGTCAGTCCGACATTGCGCGAGCGCGGCCAGGTGCGGGACGTCTCCGGCCAGTCGCTGGCCGAACTCAAGGCGCTGGAGCAGCAGTCCGAGGAGTGGCTGGGGCGGGCGCCCGGCCGGTCCGGGAAGAACGGGAAGAAGCGTTCCGGCCCCGCGGCGCCGAAGGAGGGGGCCCAGAAATGAATCCGGTCTACTACCTCTACCTCGCCGCCCTGCTGTTCACCATCGGCGCGGCGGGCGTGCTGATCAGGCGGAACGCCATCGTGGTGTTCATGTGCATCGAACTGATGCTGAACGCCGCCAACCTCGCCTTTGTCACCTTCTCGCGGATGCACGGGAATCTCGACGGCCAGATCATCGCCTTCTTCACGATGGTCGTCGCCGCGGCGGAGGTCGTGGTCGGCCTGGCCATCATCGTGTCGATCTTCCGCACCCGTCATTCGGCCTCGGTCGACGACGCCAGCCTGATGAAGCTGTAAGGGGTCGCCCAAAGTGGAGAACTTGATCGCGCTGCTCATCGCGCCACCGCTGGTCGGTGCGGCCCTGCTGCTGTGCGGCGGCAAACGCCTGGACCGCGCCGGCCACTGGATCGGCTCGCTGCTGGCGGTGGCCTCGTTCGCCGTCGGGGCGGTGCTCTTCGCCGACATGCTCGGCCGGAGCCCCGAGCACCGGATGCTGCACCAGCACCTGTTCAGCTGGATCCCGGTCGGCGGCTTCCGGGCCGATGTCGCCTTCCAGCTCGACCAGTTGTCGATGACCTTCGTCCTGCTGATCACGGGTGTCGGCTCACTGATCCACATCTACTCGATCGGCTACATGGCGCACGACGAGCGGCGCCGCCGCTTCTTCGGCTATCTCAACCTCTTCCTGGCGGCGATGCTGCTGCTCGTCCTCGCGGACAACTACCTCCTGCTGTACGTCGGTTGGGAGGGTGTGGGCCTGGCGTCGTACCTGCTCATCGGGTTCTGGCAGCACAAGCCCAGTGCGGCCACCGCCGCGAAGAAGGCGTTCCTGGTCAACCGCGTCGGCGACATGGGCCTGTCCATCGCGGTCATGCTGATGTTCACGACGTTCGGCACGTTCGCCTTCGGGCCGGTGCTCTCCTCGACCGGCGGCACGTCCGAGGGGAGGCTGACCGCCCTCGGGCTGCTGCTGTTGCTGGCCGCCTGCGGCAAGTCGGCGCAGGTGCCGCTCCAGTCCTGGCTGGGCGACGCCATGGAGGGCCCGACCCCGGTCTCGGCCCTGATCCACGCCGCCACCATGGTCACCGCCGGGGTGTATCTGATCACCCGCTCCGGCGCGATCTTCAACGCCGCGCCGGACGCCCAGACCGCCGTGGTCGCGGTCGGCGCGGTCACGCTCCTGTTCGGTGCGATCGTCGGTTGCGCCAAGGACGACATCAAGAAGGCGCTGGCCGGTTCGACGATGTCGCAGATCGGCTACATGGTGCTGGCCGCCGGCCTGGGCCCGATCGGCTACGCCTTCGCGATCATGCACCTGGTCACCCACGGCTTCTTCAAGGCGGGCCTCTTCCTCGGCGCCGGTTCCGTGATGCACGGGATGAACGACGAGGTGGACATGCGCCGTTACGGCGGTCTGCGCACGCACATGCCGGTCACCTTCGTCACCTTCGGGCTCGGCTATCTGGCCATCATCGGCTTCCCCGGCCTGTCCGGCTTCTTCTCCAAGGACAAGATCATCGAGGCGGCGTTCGCCCGTGGCGGCACCGAGGGCTGGATCCTCGGCGGCGCGGCCCTGCTGGGCGCCGCGATCACCGCGTTCTACATGACGCGGGTGATGCTGATGACGTTCTTCGGCGAGAAGCGCTGGGACCCACAGGAGTTCCGTCCGCACGAGTCGCCGAAGGTGATGACGATCCCGATGGTCCTGCTGGCGGTCGGCTCGGTCTTCGCGGGCGGGCTGTTCAGCGTGGGCGACGCCTTCGTCGGCTGGCTGGAGCCGGTCACCTCCTTCGCGCACGGCCACTCCCCGGTGGGCGCCGGTGTGGTCACCGCCGCCACGATGGTGGTGCTGGTCGTCGGCGTCGGCATCGCCTGGCTGATGTACGGCCGCCGGGCGGTCCCGGCCACCGCCCCGCGCGGTTCGCTGCTGACCCGGGCCGCCCGCCGCGATCTGCTCCAGGACGACTTCAACCACGTCGTCCTGGTGCGCGGCGGCGAGCACCTGACCCGCACGCTGGTCTATCTCGACCACTCCCTGGTGGACGGCGCGGTCAACGGCACGGCGGCCGCGATGGGCGGACTCTCCGGCCGGCTGCGCCGGTTGCAGACCGGCTTCGTCCGCTCGTACGCGGTCCAGATGCTGGGCGGGGCCGCCGTTCTCGTCGCCGCGACCCTGCTGATGAGGGGTGTCTGAGCCATGTCGTTTCCCCTTTTGACGGTCACCGCCGCGGTGCCGGCGGTCGGCGCGGTCGCCACCGCCGCGGTGCCCGCCGCCAGGCGCACCGCCGCCAAGTGGCTGGCGCTGCTGTTCTCGCTGGCCACCCTGGCGCTGGCGCTGCTGGTCGCGGTGCGCTTCGACCCGGGTGCCCGGGGACCGTTCCAGCTCACCGAATCCCACGACTGGATCCGGGACTTCGGCGTCCGCTACGACCTCGGCGTGGACGGCATCGCGGTCGCGCTGATCGCCCTGACCGCGCTGCTGATCCCGTTCGTCATCCTGGCGGGCTGGCACGACGCCGACCCCCCACAGGGCACGGCCGCGTCCGACGGCGGCTCCGCCGCGGGCCACCGCCGCTACAGCTGGCGCCCCACCCAGGGCTTCTTCGCGCTGATCCTGGCGGTCGAGGCGATGGTGGTGCTCTCCTTCGAGGCCACCGACGTCTTCCTCTTCTACCTCTTCTTCGAAGCCATGCTGATCCCGATGTACTTCCTCATCGGCGGCTTCGGGGACCGCGCCGGCGGCCGCGGTGCGCAGCAGGACGCCGCCCAGCGGTCGTACGCCGCGGTGAAGTTCCTGCTCTACAACCTCGTCGGCGGCCTGATCATGCTGGCCGCGGTGATCGGGCTGTACGCCGCCACCGCGCACCAGCTGGGCACCGGCACCTTCTCGCTGACGAAGATCGTCGAGGCCCGGGCGTCCGGCGCGCTGAGCCTGGACACCGGCACCGAGCGGCTGCTCTTCCTCGGCTTCTTCTTCGCCTTCGCGGTGAAGGCGCCGCTGTGGCCGCTGCACACCTGGCTGCCCAACGCCATGGGCGAGGCGACCTCCCCGGTCGCGGTGCTGATCACCGCGGTCGTCGACAAGGTCGGCACCTTCGCGATGCTGCGCTTCTGCCTCCAGCTCTTCCCGGAGGCCAGCAGCTGGGCCACCCCGGTCATCCTGGTGCTGGCGCTGATCAGCATCGTCTACGGCGCGCTGCTCGCCGTCGGCCAGCGGGACATCAAGCGGCTGATCGCCTACGCCTCGATCTCCCACTTCGGCTTCATCATCCTGGGCATCTTCGCGATGACGTCCCAGGGCCAGGGCGGCGCGACGCTCTACATGGTCAACCACGGCCTCTCCACCGCCGCGCTGATGCTGGTGGCCGGCTTCCTGATCAGCCGCCGCGGCTCGCGCCTGATCGCGGACTTCGGCGGGGTGCAGAAGGTCGCCCCGGTCCTCGCCGGCGCCTTCCTCGTCGGCGGCCTGGCCACCCTGTCGCTGCCCGGCCTGGCCCCCTTCGTCAGTGAATTCCTGGTCCTGGTCGGCACGTTCAGCCGCTATCCGGTGATCGGGATCATCGGCACCGTCGGCATCGTGCTGGCCGCGCTCTACGTCCTCGTCCTCTACCAGCGGACGATGACCGGTCCGGTCAAGGCGGAGGTCGACGGGATGCCCGACCTCAGGGCGCGGGAGCTGGTGGTGGTCGTGCCGCTGGTCGCGCTGCTGCTCTTCCTCGGGGTGTATCCCAAGCCGCTCACCGACATCGTCAACCCGGCGGTCCGGCACACCCTGTCCGTCGTGGACAAGAAGGATCCCAAGCCCACCGTGCGGGTGGACGCCGTGCCCGGCACAGACCGGCCCGGCCGGACCGCGCAGACCCAAGACGGGGAGGCCGCGAAGTGAGTTCCGTGGCAAGTGTCCACAGCCTGTGGACGGCGGCGGCCGGGACGCCGGGCAGAATCCCGGCCCCGAAGATCGAGTACGTCCAGCTGTCGCCGACGCTCATCGTCCTCGGTGCCGCGGTCCTCGGCATCGTGATCGAGGCGTTCCTGCCGCGCCGCGGCCGCTACTACGCCCAGGTGCTGCTGACGGTGGTGGCGCTGGCCGCCGCGTTCGCCGCGGTGATCGGCCTGGCGGCGGGCGGCTTCGGCTCGTCCAAGGCCCATGTGGCCGCGATGGGCGCGATCGCGGTGGACGGTCCGGCGCTGTTCCTCCAGGGCACCATCCTGCTGGTGTCGCTGATCGCGGTCTTCACCTTCGCCGAGCGCCGGCTGGACCCGGCGGCTCACGGCAGGCCGGTGGACTCCTTCGCCGCGCAGCCCGCGGCCGTCCCCGGTGGCGAGGCCGAACAGGCCGCGGTCAAGGCCGGGTTCACCACCACCGAGGTCTTCCCGTTGCTGCTCTTCGCGGTCGGCGGCATGCTGGTCTTCCCGGCCGCCGACGACCTGCTGACGCTCTTCATCGCGCTGGAGGTCTTCTCCCTCCCGCTGTACCTCCTGTGCGCGCTGGCCCGCCGCCAGCGGCTGCTCTCGCAGGAGTCCGCGGTGAAGTACTTCCTCCTCGGCGCCTTCTCCTCGGCCTTCCTGCTGTTCGGCGTGGCCCTGCTCTACGGCTACGCCGGCACCGTCAGCTACGCCGGGATCGCCGAGGTGGTCTCGGACGGCGCCCGGCAGATCGACCCGGCGCTGGCCGGCACGATGGGCAACGACGCGCTGCTGCTGATCGGCGGGGCGCTGGTGCTGATGGGCCTGCTGTTCAAGGTCGGTGCGGTGCCCTTCCACATGTGGACGCCGGACGTCTACCAGGGCGCCCCGACGCCGGTGACGGGCTTCATGGCGGCCGCCACCAAGGTCGCCGCGTTCGGCGCGCTGCTGCGGCTGCTGTACGTCGTCCTGCCGGGGATGCGCTGGGACTGGCGGCCGGTGATGTGGGGCGTGGCGATCGTGACGATGCTGGGCGGCGCGGTGCTGGCCATCACCCAGACCGACATCAAGCGGCTGCTGGCGTACTCCTCGATCGCGCACGCCGGTTTCCTCCTCGCCGGTGTCATCGCCACCAGTGAGGACGGCATCTCCTCGGTGCTCTTCTATCTGGCGGCGTACTCCTTCGTCACGCTCGGCGCGTTCGCCGTGGTGACGCTGGTCCGGGACGCCGGCGGCGAGGCCACCCACCTGTCCAAGTGGGCCGGGCTCGGGCGGCGTTCGCCCCTGGTGGCGGCGGTCTTCGCGGTGTTCCTGCTGGCCTTCGCGGGCATTCCGCTGACGTCCGGGTTCGCCGGGAAGTTCGCGGTGTTCAAGGCGGCGGCGGAGAGCGGCGCGGGCTGGCTGGTGGTGGTCGGTGTGATCGCCTCGGCGATCGCGGCGTTCTTCTACATCCGGGTGATCGTGCTGATGTTCTTCAGCGAACCGAAGGCGGACGGCCCGACGGTCGCGGTGCCCAGCGTCCTGACGTCCACCGCCATCGCCGTCGGCGTCGCGGCCACGCTGGTGCTGGGCGTGGCACCGCAGTACTTCCTCGATCTGGCCGGGCACGCGGGGATCTTCGTCCGCTGACCCGACCGCCACGTACGGCCGCCGCCCGGCGCCCCCGAGGGGGAGCCGGGCGGCGGCCGTCGTGCGTTCCGCGGCGCGCGGTCAGCTCTTGGGCAGGTCCGGCAGCTTGGGCAGATCCGGGATCTTGATGCTGCCGTCGTCGGTCCTGGTGTACTTCTCGGTCGGGCCGTTCTTCCAGTCGACGGTCAGCGTCCGGCCGTCCGCACCGGGCTTGAGGGTGCCCATGGTGCGGGTGGTGTCGCCGTCGGTGCACTTGAGGACGGCCATGGTCATGCCGGCCATCTTCTCGACCTTGCCCATGCAGGCGGATCGGTGCCCGTTGCTGAAGGCGACGGTGCCCTTGGCGACCACCAGGACCAGCGGGGCGGCCGTCGTGCCGCCCTTCCAGGCGCCCTCGACGGCGGTGGGGTTCGCGGCCTTGCCGTCGCCGCCCGCGGTGGACGGGGCGGCCTCCGGCGCCTTGCTCGGGGTGCTCGCGTCCTTGCCGCCGTCGCCGCTGCTTCCGCAGCCGCTGAGCAGCAGCGCGGCGACGGCGGCCGCCCCGGCGAACTGCACTGCCTTGCGCACGTGCGTCTCCTCCGTTGTGGGACAGGTGACGCGAGGCTAGCAGCGGGCCGCGGCGGACGGCGGGCTCGGCCGCCCGCCGCGGAACGGGTCATACCGGGGCGCCGTCGGGCAGTGCCGCGGCGGGCAGCACCCGGCCGACGACCTCGCCGAGGCCGATCCGGGCGCCGTCCGGGCCGGGCGCCCAGGCGGTGAGGGCGACCTCGTCGCCGTCCTGGAGGTAGGGGCCCTTGCCCTGGGTGAGCTCCAGGAGGCAGCCGAGCTGGTCGGGTTCGGGGCCGGAGACGGTGCCGGAGGCGTAGAGGTCGCCGGTGCGCAGCGAGGCGCCGTTGACGGTCATGTGGGCCAGCTGCTGGGCGGCCGTCCAGTACATCGCGGCGAACGGCGGGCGGGAGATCACCTCGCCGTTGAGCCGCACCTCGATCCGCAGGTCGAGGCCGCCCGGCTCGGCGGCGCTGTCGTCGAGGTACGGCAGCGGCGGCACGTCCCGGGCGGGCGGCGCCGTCCGGGCGGCGTCGAAGGCGTCCAGCGGGGTGACCCAGGCCGAGACGGAGGTCGCGAAGGACTTGCCGAGGAACGGGCCGAGCGGCAGGTACTCCCACGCCTGGATGTCGCGCGCCGACCAGTCGTTGACCAGGCAGACGCCGAAGACGTGCTCCCGGAACGCGGACAGGCCGACCGGCGCGTGCAGCGCGGAGGGGGTGCCGACGACGAAGCCGACCTCCGCCTCGATGTCCAGGCGGGTGGACGGGCCGAAGACCGGCGCGGGATCGGCCGGGGTCTTGCGCTGGCCGTGCGGCCGCACCACGGGGGTGCCGGAGACCACGACGGTGCCGGCCCGGCCGTGGTAACCGATCGGCAGGTGCTTCCAGTTGGGCGGCAGGGCGGCGCCGTCGGGGCGGAAGATCCGGCCGACGTTGGTGGCGTGGTGCTCGCTGGAGTAGAAGTCGACGTAGTCGGCGACCTCGAAGGGCAGATGCAGGGTGACGTCGTCCAGCGGGCGCAGCAGGGGGGCCACCGCGGTGCGGTGCGCGGGGTCGGTCAGCGCGCTGCGGACGGCCGCGCGGACCTGCTGCCAGACGGGGCGGCCGGCGGCCAGCAGGGGGTTGAGGGTGGTGGCGGTGAGCAGTGCGGCGTGTGGCGCGGCGGCGGGCAGGGCGTCCGGCAGGGCGGCCAGGTCGAGGACGTGGCGGCCGTAGCGGACACCGAGCCGGCGCAGGCCGGGTGCGTCGGCGGTGCTGAAGACGCCGTAGGGGAGGGTGTGCGGGCCGAAGGGGTCGCCTTCTGCCAGGTCGAACGGGCTGTGCTCGGGCATGGACACTGCTCCTCGCGTTCGTCGTCGCCGGTGGGCGGCCGGCCACGGGGGCGCCGCTGCTCGGACCGGGTGGAGAGCGGTGCGGTGCCGTGGGCCGGTGGGTCCGTCGATCAGGGTACGACCGCCGGTGATCACGCGGGGAAGGTGCCCGGCCGGGAACGGGCGGCCCCGGGCCGGGACGTCGCCGCGCGGGGCGGCGGCGTGCGGCGCACCGGCCGGTGCATACGGTAAATGCCTTGCCGTAACGCGTAATTCGGTCCCTGTGGGTGCGGCGTGCGGCGGGCGGCGCGGCCGGACGGTGCGGTGCCCGCGCGTCCACCGGAGAGAGTGAACGGTCCCGTGAACGGCACCGCCCCGTCGACGGAACCCGGCGGTCCCCGCCGGGCGCACGGCGCGCCGGTCACCTCTGTGACACCGGTGGCCTTTTGAGGTATCTCACGTCCCTGCCGTCCCACCGCTTCCACGGAAAGCCCCGCCCGGCGGCGATCGGGAACCTACCCTCGGGACGGGTTCTGTGCTGGCCGAGTGGTTCGGGGGGCGGGCGCTCGTGGTGATCCAACCGTGACCGGATACGCTGGCCAATGGTGGAGACAGCGACAGATCGACATTCGGTTTGATCGTCAGCAGACAGGAGTACCCCTCGTGACCGTCGTCGGGCCCCTTGGGCTGAGCGTGCGGGACAAGGCTCTCGAAGCCGATGTCCAGGCCGGATTGGCGGCTGTCGAGGAGGGCCTGCTGGAGGCCACCAAGAGTGACGTGCCGTTCATCACCGAGGCCGCGCAGCACCTGGTGCGCGCCGGGGGCAAGCGGTTCCGCCCGCTGCTGGTGATGCTGGCCGCCCAGTTCGGCGACCCCTACAGTCCGGGCGTGGTGCCCTCGGCCGTCGTCGTGGAGCTCACACACCTGGCGACGCTCTACCACGACGACGTGATGGACGAGGCCGGCGTGCGCCGCGGGGTGTCCAGCGCCAACGCCCGCTGGGGCAACTCCGTCGCGGTGCTGACCGGCGACTTCCTCTTCGCCCGCGCCTCGCACATCCTCGCCGACCTCGGGCCGGAGGCCGTCCGCATCCAGGCCGAGGCGTTCGAGCGCCTGGTGACCGGCCAGATCCTGGAGACCGCCGGACCGCGCGACGGCCGCGACCCCGTCGACCACTACCTCGACGTCCTCGCGGGCAAGACCGGTTCGCTGGTGGCCGTCGCCTGCCGCTTCGGCGCGATGATGTCCGGCGCCGACGAGACCACCGTCAACACCCTCACCCAGTACGGCGAGCGGCTGGGCACCGCCTTCCAGCTGGCCGACGACGTCCTGGACATCGCCAGCGACTCGCACGAGTCCGGCAAGACGCCCGGCACGGACCTGCGCGAGGGCGTCGCGACGCTGCCCGTGCTGCGGCTGCGCGCGCTCGCCGAGAGCAGCGCCGGCACCGCCGAGGACCGCGCCCTGTGCGAGCTGCTGGCCGGCGACCTCACCGACGACGCCCGGCACGCCGAGGCGCTCGCCGGGCTGCGCGCCCACCCGGCGCTGGAGCAGGCCCGCCAGGACACCGTGCGCTACGCCGAGGACGCCCGCGCGACGCTGGCGCCGCTGCCGGAGTGCATGGCGAAGACGGCTCTGGAAGAGCTGTGCGACGCGGTGGTGCACCGGGCACGCTGAGCGGGGTCCGACGGGCGGGGGCCGGCCGAGCTACGGGCCCGGGCCGGGGTTTCCCCCATGACTCCCCGACGTCCCCTAGGGATTCCCCTCGGGGCGGTGCGACCGGCGGAGTACGGGTTCCGCCACTCCGCGACGGGGTGTCATCCCTCAGCAGTACGCGGAGTTGGCCCTGCGGGTTGACGCCGGAGTCCGCGGTTTTTGGTGAGATGGAAAGCACCACGAAGCGGCGGGGCGGGCCATGATGGCCCGGCGGGTGGGCAGGTGCACGACGCAGGACCGCCGCACACGACGGAGGTAGGCCAGATGCCACGGAACGAACCGACCGAGGTCACCGAGGAATGGGACGGGGGGCGCTCCGCACGGCGCCGTAAGGCGGTGCGGTACGCCGTGCCGGTCGCGGTGGCGGGGGTGACGGCCGCGACGATCGGGCTGGTCCCGGCGTTCGCCGGCTCCGGTTCTCCCGACCTGCCGAAGATCTCCGCCCAGGACCTGATAGCGAAGATCGCCAAGTCCGACGTCCAGCAGCTGTCCGGCACGGTCCAGGTCACCACGGACCTCGGCCTGCCCGCGCTGCCGGGCGGTGCGGGCGCCGGCGCCCTCGGCGGCGGGAAGGGCGGGGACGGCGCGGGCGCCGCCGCCTCGCCGCAGAGCAAGCTGACCGAGCTGGCGTCCGGCACGCACACCCTGCGGGTCGCCGCCGACGGCCCCGACAAGCAGCGGGTGTCGATCGTCGGCAAGTCCGCCGACTACACCCTCGTCCACAACGGCGCGGACGTCTGGTCGTACGACAGCGGCAGCAACAGCGCCGTGCACCACACCGCCCCCAAGGACGCCCGCCGCGGTGCGCATCGCGGCGCGCCCGAGGGTCTTCCCGACGGCCTGCAGAACGCCACCCCGCAGGAGCTCGCCAAGGAGGTCCTGAAGGCGGCCGGGGACACCACCTCGGTGACCGTCGGCGACACCGCCAGGGTCGCCGGACGGGACGCGTACCAGCTCGTCATCAAGCCCAAGCAGGCCGCCTCCACGGTCGGCTCGATCCGGGTCGCGGTGGACGCCGCCAACGGCGTCCCGCTGAAGTTCACCCTCACCCCGAAGAGCGGCGGCCCGGCCGCGGTCGACGTCGGCTACACCCGCGTCGACTTCGCCCGCCCGGCCGCGGACACCTTCGCCTTCACCCCGCCCAAGGGCGCCAAGGTCGTCAACGGCGACCGGGCCGCCCACGGCAAGGGCGAGGGCGGCGAGGGCCTCGGCGGCTTCGGTGGTTTCGGCGGCTTCAAGGGCCACCAGGGCCCGAAGGGCGCCGGCGGGTTCGAGGTCCTCGGCAAGGGCTGGACGTCCATCGCCGCCCTCAAGGCCCCCGGCGGTCCCGGCGGTTCCGGCGGCAAGGACCAGCTCGCCAAGGGCGACGCCGGAAAGTTCCTGGACAGCCTGGGCAGCAAGGTGTCCGGCACGTTCGGCTCCGGCCACGTCTTCAGCACCCGCCTGGTCAACGCCCTGATCACCGACGACGGCAGGGTCTATGTCGGCGCCGTCGACCAGCAGGCCCTGATAGCCGCGGCCGACGCCGCGAAGAAGTAGCAGAACCAAGGGGTCACGGCCGGGGCGGTCGGGCCGCGTCGCACCTCCGCCGGGGGAGCGGCGCGGCAGGCCCGCGGTCCGCGTGCCCGGTCGTACGGCCCCGACAGGCCGGTGTACGCCATGAGTTGGGGGGAGAGCGTGTCACCACCGTCACCACCACCCGCCGCGGACGAGCGGCGCGCGGCGGCCGCCGGCGAGCACCGGGTGATCGAGACCCGGGGGCTGACCAAGGCGTACCGCGGCGGCCGCCCCGCCGTCGACGGGCTCGATCTGGCGGTGCCGCGCGGCAGCGTCTTCGGTTTCCTCGGCCCCAACGGCTCCGGCAAGACCACCACCATCCGGATGCTGATGGGTCTGATCGAGCCGACCGCCGGCACGGCGCGGGTGCTGGGCCGGCCGATGCCCGGCGGCGCCCGCCAGGTGCTCCCCAGGGTCGGCGCGCTCATCGAGGGCCCGGCGCTCTACGGCTTCCTCAGCGGGCGGGACAACCTCCGGCGGTTCGACGCCGCCGACCCGACCGCCGAGCCCCGCACCCGCACCGAGCGGGTCGGCCGGGCGCTGGAGCGGGTGGGCCTGGCCGCCGCGGCCGGCAAGAAGGCGCGCACCTACTCCCTCGGCATGAAGCAGCGGCTGGGGCTGGCCGCCGCCCTGCTGAGGCCCCGCGAGCTGCTGGTGCTGGACGAGCCGACCAACGGCCTGGACCCGCAGGGCATGCGGGAGATCCGCACCCTGGTGCGGGAGCTGGCGGCGGACGGCACCACCGTCTTCCTCTCCTCCCATCTCCTCGACGAGATCGAGCAGGTCTGCACGCACGCCGCGGTGATGGCCCGGGGCCGGCTGGTCACCCAGGGGCCGGTCGCCGGCCTCACCGCCGCGGTCCTCGGCCCGGGCGGCCACGGCCGGCTGGCGGTGACCACGCCAGATCCGGCCGACGCGGTGCGGGTCCTGAAGGAGCACGGTCTGACCGGCCTGCGGGCCGACGGCGACCGGGTCACCGGCGAGCTGCCCGCGGACTCGCCGGACGGCCCGCCGCCGGACCCGGCGGAGCTGAACGCCGCACTGGTCCGCGCCGGCGTCCGGGTCCGGGCCCTGGGCACCGAACGGCCGTCGCTGGAGGACGTCTTCGTCCGGCTCACCGGGGAGGGATTCGATGTCGCGGGCTGAGCGCCGGCCGCCGGCCGAAGCGGCACCCGAGGACCCCCGGGCACCCCAGGCACCTCAGGCGCCCGAGGCGCCCCCTCGGGTCCGCGCGTCCCGTTCCTGGGTGTCGCGGTGGTCGCCGGGCCTGCTGCGCAGCGAGATCGTCACGACCTTCCGGCGCTGGCGCACCCTGGTGCTGCTGGCCGTGCTCGCGGGCGTCCCGGTGCTGGTCGGTGTCGCCGTCCGGATCCAGACCGGGCAGCACGGCGGCGCGGACGGCGACGGCCGCGGCCCGGCGTTCCTCGCCGGGATCGCGGGCAACGGCCTCTTCCTGGTCTTCACCGCCCTCGCGGTGACGCTGCCGGTGTTCCTGCCGATGGCCGTCGGGGTGATCGCCGGCGACGCCCTCGCCGGCGAGGCGCACACCGGGACGCTGCGCTACCTCCTTGTCGCCCCCGCCGGCCGGGCCCGCCTGCTGCGCGCCAAGTTCGCCACGGTCGTGGTGTTCTGCCTGGCGGGCACGCTCGTCGTGGCGCTCTCCGCGCTGGTCACCGGCGCGCTGCTGTTCCCGCTGGGCAGGGTGACGCTGCTGTCGGGGACGTCCATATCCTTCGGCGAGGGGCTGCTGCGGGCGCTGGCCGTGGCGGGCGTGGTGGCGTTCTCCCTGCTCGGGGTGGCGGCCCTCGGCCTGTTCGTCTCCACGCTCACCGACAGCGGTGTCGCCGCGATGGCCGGCACCGTCGGGCTGGTGCTGACCGCCCAGATCCTGGACGGCATACCGCAGCTCCAGGCCGTCCAGCCGTATCTCTTCCCGCACTACTGGCTGTCCTTCGCGGACCTGCTCCGCGACCCCGTCTACGTCGACGGGATCCTGCGGAACCTCGGCCTCCAGGCGCTCTATGCGGCGGTGTTCGGGTCGGCGGCCTGGGCGCGGTTCACCACCCGGGACATCACGGCCTGACGGGCCCCCGGGTGGTCTCGGGGCCCGCCTGCGGGGCGGCCCCCTCGGCCCTGTCCGCGGCTGCCGCCGCTGCCGCCCCGGCCGCTGCCGCCTCGCCGGCCCGCGCCCCCGCGGCGGCCAGCTCATGCGCCGCCCGCCGGGCGGTCCGCAGCGCGTCCCAGGTCAGCACGGCCAGCGCCGCCCACACCAGCGCGAAGCCCGCCCAGCGCTCCGGCGGCATCGTCTCGTGGAAGGCGGTCAGGCCCAGCAGGAACTGGAAGGTCGGCGCCAGGTACTGCAGCATCCCGAGGGTGGTCAGCGGCAGTCGTACCGCCGAGGCGCCGAAGCAGATCAGCGGCACCGCGGTCGCGATGCCGCAGGCCGCGAGCAGCAGCGCCTGCCCCGTCCCTCCGCTGACGAAGGCGGACCGCCCGTGCAGCCCGAGGTAGACGAGAAAGCCGAGCGCCGGCAGCGCCTGCAGCGCGGTCTCGGCGCTGAAGCCCTCGATGCCGTCGAGCCTGATGCCCTTCTTCACCAGCCCGTAGGTGGCGAACGACAGGGCCAGTCCGAGGGCGATCCAGGGCATCCGGCCGTAGGCGACGGTCATCACGACGACGGCCAGGGTGCCGATGCCCACCGCGGCCCACTGCAGCGGCCGCAGCCGCTCGCGCAGCACCAGCACCCCGAAGGCGATGCTCACCAGGGGGTTGATGAAGTAGCCGAGCGAGGCTTCGAGGACGTGCCCGGCGTTGACCGCCCAGATGTAGAGGAACCAGTTCAGCGAGATCACCACGGCACAGACCAGGACCAGCCCGAGCCTCCTGGGCTGCCGCAGCAGCGGGGGTATCCAGGACCAGCGGCGCAGCGCGGCCAGGATGACCAGGGCGACCGGCAGCGACCACAGCATGCGGTGGGCCAGGATCTCGGACGGTGCGGCGGCGTCGAGCAGATGCCAGTACAGCGGCAGCAGGCCCCACATGGTGTAGGCGGCGACGCCGTACGCGAGGCCGGCGCGCTGGTCGGTTCGAGACGGCAAGGGGCCCTCCTGGTCGCGCGTGGTCGGTGCTGTTGCAAGGTAGCGCCGTCCACCCCGGCTGTCATGTCCGTTCCGCATGACGGTCATGACACCGGGGTGAAGAACGGCGCCCGGCCCGGCGCAGAAGCGGGGGTGGAGCGCCCTTCGCCCACTTCCCGGCTTCCGGACCCCATGCAAACGCGCGGGTGCCCGCGGAGAGCACCGTGCGGCGCTCCCGCGGGCACCCGCGGAGGATTTCCGGCCGGCCGGCTAGCCGACGACCGTCCAGGTGTCGTTGCCGGTCAGCAGGGCGGCGAGGTCGCCCTTGCCCTTCTGCTCGACGGCGGTGTCCAGTTGCTCGGACATCAGGGTGTCGTAGACGGGCCGTTCGACGTCGCGCAGCACGCCGATCGGGGTGCGGTGCAGGGTGTCGGGGTCGGCGAGGCGGGAGAGGGCGAACGCCGTGGTGGGGGAGGGGGTGTGGGCGTCGTGCACCAGCACGCCGTCGGTGCCCTCCTCGGTGACGTCGACGACCTTGAGGTCGCCGGTGGCGGCGTCGCGGACCACGCCCTTGGAGCCGAGGCCGTCCGGTGCCGGGGCGCCGAACCGGATCGGCTGCCCGTGCTCCAGCCGGATCACCGCCTCCTGGGCCTGGTCCTTGTCCTTGAGGACCTCGAAGGCGCCGTCGTTGAAGATGTTGCAGTTCTGGTAGATCTCCACCAGCGCCGCGCCGGGGTGGGCGGCGGCCGCGCGCAGCACCGAGGTGAGGTGCTTGCGGTCGGAGTCGACGGTGCGGGCCACGAAGGTCGCCTCGGCACCCAGCGCCAGCGAGACCGGGTTGAACGGCGCGTCCAGCGATCCCATCGGCGTCGACTTGGTGATCTTGCCGACCTCGGAGGTGGGGCTGTACTGGCCCTTGGTCAGCCCGTAGATCCGGTTGTTGAACAGCAGGATCTTGAGGTTGACGTTGCGGCGCAGGGCGTGGATGAGGTGGTTGCCGCCGATGGAGAGGGCGTCGCCGTCGCCGGTGACGACCCAGACCGACAGGTCGCGGCGGGAGGAGGCCAGGCCGGTGGCGATGGCCGGGGCGCGGCCGTGGATGGAGTGCATCCCGTAGGTGTTCATGTAGTACGGGAAGCGGGAGGAGCAGCCGATGCCGGAGACGAAGACGATGTTCTCCTTCGCCAGGCCCAGCTCCGGCATGAAGCCCTGGACGGCGGCGAGGACGGCGTAGTCACCGCAGCCGGGGCACCAGCGCACCTCCTGGTCGGACTTGAAGTCCTTCATGGACTGCTTCGCCGTGGCCTTGGGCACCAGGGAGAGCGCCTCGACCTGCGGGGGCTGCTCCGAGACCGTGTCAGTCATTGATGGCCTCCTTAAGGACCTCCGCGAGCTGCTCGGCCTTGAACGGCATCCCGCTGACCTGAGTGTGCGAGCGCGCGTCGACGAGGTATCTCGCGCGCAGCAGAGTGGCGAGCTGACCGAGGTTCATCTCCGGCACGACCACCTTGTCGTAACGCGCCAGGACCTCGCCCAGATTCCCGGGGAAGGGGTTGAGGTGGCGCAGATGCGCCTGGGCGATGCGCTGCCCCGCGCCCCGCACCCGCCGGACCGCCGCGGTGATCGGCCCGTACGTCGAGCCCCAGCCCAGCACGAGGGTGTCCGCGCCGCGGCCGCTCTCGTCCGCCGGGTCGTCGACCTCGACGTCCGGGACGTCGATGCCGTCCACCTTGGCCTGGCGGGTGCGGACCATGAAGTCGTGGTTGGCCGGGTCGTAGGAGATGTTGCCGGTGCCGTCCTGCTTCTCGATGCCGCCGATGCGGTGCTCCAGGCCGGGCGTGCCGGGGACGGCCCACGGGCGGGCCAGGGTCTCGGGGTCGCGCTTGTAGGGCCAGAACACCTCGGTGCCGTCCGCCAGCCGGTGGTTGGGGCCGCCGGCGAACTGCACGCGCAGATCGGGCAGTTCGTCGATCTCGGGAATCCGCCAGGGCTCCGAGCCGTTGGCCAGATAGCCGTCGGAGAGCAGGAAGACCGGGGTGCGGTAGGTGAGCGCGATCCGGGCCGCGTCCAGCGCCGCGTCGAAGCAGTCGGCGGGCGTCCTCGGGGCCACGATCGGCACCGGTGCCTCGCCGTTGCGGCCGTACATCGCCTGCAGCAGGTCGGCCTGCTCGGTCTTGGTGGGCAGACCGGTCGAGGGGCCGCCGCGCTGGATGTCCACGACCAGCAGCGGGAGTTCGAGGCTGACGGCCAGGCCGATGGTCTCGGACTTCAGCGCCACACCGGGGCCGGAGGTCGTCGTCACCGCCAGTGAGCCGCCGAACGCCGCGCCCAGCGCCGCGCCGATGCCCGCGATCTCGTCCTCCGCCTGGAACGTGCGCACGCCGAAGTTCTTGTGCCGGGACAGCTCGTGCAGGATGTCCGAGGCCGGCGTGATCGGGTACGAGCCGAGGTAGAGCGGCAGATCGGCCTGACGGGAGGCGGCGATCAGGCCGTAGGCCAGCGCGAGGTTGCCGGAGATGTTGCGGTAGGTGCCCGTCGGGAAGGCCGTGGTGGCCGGCGCGACCTCGTAGGAGGTGGCGAAGTCCTCGGTGGTCTCACCGAAGTTCCAACCCGCCCGGAAGGCCGTGACGTTGGCCTCCGCGATGTCCGGCTTCTTGGCGAACTTCGCCCGCAGGAACTTCTCCGTCCCCTCGGTCGGCCGGTGGTACATCCACGACAGCAGGCCCAGCGCGAACATGTTCTTGCTGCGCTCGGCCTCCTTCCGGGAGAGCCCGAAGTCCTTGAGCGCCTCGATGGTCAGCGTCGTCAGCGGCACCGGGTGGACGTTGTACGCCGACAGCGAGCCGTCCTCCAGCGGATTGCTGTCGTAGCCGACCTTGGCCATCGGGCGCTTGGTGAACTCGTCGGTGTTGACGATGATCTCCGCGCCGCGCGGCACGTCGCCGATGTTGGCCTTCAGGGCGGCCGGGTTCATCGCGACCAGGACGTTCGGCGCGTCGCCGGGCGTGAGGATGTCGTGGTCGGCGAAGTGCAGCTGGAAGCTGGAGACGCCCGGGAGGGTCCCGGCGGGGGCCCGGATCTCGGCCGGGAAGTTCGGCAGCGTCGACAGGTCGTTGCCGAACGACGCCGTCTCGGAGGTGAAACGGTCACCGGTGAGCTGCATACCGTCACCGGAGTCGCCGGCGAACCGGATGATCACCCGGTCCAGGCGCCGGACTTCCTTGCCCGGGCCGCCGTCGCCGGACGTGCGCTGTTCCCCGACTAGCGCTCCGTCGGCCTGCTCGGCTGTGCTACTGACCTGGCTGGTCACTGCTTCGGACCTCCCTCAAGGGGTGCGGCGTCCCCGCCGGACGCAGGGCGTGGGACGGGTCGTACCGACCGGTTGTCCCATAACCATCGTACTTGGGTAAGGGTGCCCTTCCCTGGTCCGGTCACATGCTGGACGCCAGGATGAGACACCGTTCTGTCATGGTTTGTCATCGAATCACTGCCCCCGTCACCCCTGTCTCATGACGCACCGGCCTCGTCCATTGGTGCTAGGGCCATCGTTCTACGACCCGCCCCGGGCCGCCGGTGAATCCGGGTATCGCCCACAACTGACGGGGTGTCAGTTAGTCAGGATCCGAGGTAGGTGAGGACCGCGAGCACCCTGCGGTGATCCCCGTCACTCGGCGTCAGCCCCAGCTTCAGGAAGATGTTGCTGACGTGCTTCTCCACCGCGCCGTCGCTGACCACCAGCCGCCGGGCGATCGCCGCGTTGGTCCGCCCCTCGGCCATCAGCCCCAGCACCTCGCGCTCGCGCGGTGTCAGGTGCGCCAGGGTGTCCTGCTTGCGGCTGCGGCCCAGCAGCTGCGCCACCACCTCCGGGTCCAGCGCGGTGCCGCCGCGGGCCACCCGGACCACCGCGTCCACGAACTCCCGCACCTCGGCGACCCGGTCCTTCAGCAGATAGCCGATGCCCCGGCTCGATCCGGCCAGCAGCTCGGTCGCGTACTGCTCCTCGACGTACTGCGACAGCACCAGCACGGCGACCCCGGGGTGGTCCCGGCGCAGCCGCAGCGCGGCCCGGATGCCCTCGTCGGTGTGGGTGGGCGGCATCCGTACGTCCGCCACCACCACGTCCGGTGGGGTGCCCGCGCCGGCCAGCTCGGCGACGGTCCGCACCAGCGCCTCGCCGTCGCCCACGCCCGCCACGACCTCGTGGCCGCGGTCGGTCAGCAAGCGGGTCAGCCCCTCCCGCAGCAGCACCGAGTCCTCGGCGATGACCACCCGCACGCTGTCCTCCGCGTTCACCGCGTCCGTCGCGTTCACCGCGTCCGCCGATTCATCGCCTTCACCGCGTTCACCATGTCGCCCACGATGCGCTTCCCCCTGCTCCTACGGTCCGGTCTGCCGGTTCCCAGCATTCCAGCATCCGGACCGGGGCGGGCGGCGGGGACAACGGGACGGGGCCCGGGGGTGAACGGGAGCGGCCGGGGCGGAGGCCGGCGCGGTCCCGGCCTGCGCGGTCAGCCGCGCCAGGGCAGCTCGGCGGTCACGGTGGTGGGGCCGCCGGCCGGGGAGTCCACGACGAGCAGGCCGTCGACGGAGTCCAGCCGCTCGGCGAGCCCGGCCAGCCCGCCGCCGGCCGCGGTGCTCGCGCCGCCCCGGCCGTCGTCCGACACCGTCAGCAGCAGGGTCTCCGCGGTGCGCCAGACGTCCACCGTCGCGCGGTCCGCCCCGCTGTGCCTGGCGACGTTCTGCAGCAGCTCGGAGACGGTGAAGTAGGCGATGCCCTCGATGGCCGGGGCCGGGCGGCGGTCCAGGTCCACCTCGACCGCGACCGGCACCGGGCAGCGGCCGGCCAGCGCGGAGAGCGCCGGGCCCAGGCCGCGGTCGGTGAGGATCGCCGGGTGGATGCCGCGGGCCAGGTCCCGCAGCTCCTGGAGCGCGATCTTCACCTCGCCGTGCGCCTCGTCGATCATCCGCGCCACGGTCTCGTCGGCCCGGCCCTCCGCCAGCCGCTCCTTCGCCATCCCCAGGTCCATCGCCAGCGCCACCAGCCGGGCCTGTGCGCCGTCGTGCAGATCCCGCTCGATCCGCCGCAGATCGGCGGCGGCGGTGTCGGCCACCACCCCGCGGTCCGACTCCAGCTCGCTGACCCGGGTCGCCAGCGGCGACGGCCCCAGCAGCCCCCGCACCAGCAGTCCGTCCACCACCGCCAGCCCGCGGATCACCCACGGCCCGGACAGCACCATCAGCAGCCCGAGCACGCCGGTCGCGCCGGCCGCCACCGCCGGGCTCACGTAGAGGACGGCGCCTCCGTCGCCCCACAGCTGGAGCCGGGGCACCGCGGCGTACTGGGGCAGCAGCCAGTAGCAGAACGGGAGGGCCAGCAGCGCCCAGCCGACCGTCCAGAACGTCACCGACAGGACGAACGCGAACAGCGCCCAGGGGAAGTGCAGGAACCCGTAGAGCAGATGCCGCCAGGACGCCCCGCTCCTGAGCACCGCCGCGACCCACGGCATCAGGCCCGGCTTCGCGGGGCGCAGCGGCTCCGGGGCGGCCACGTCCAGCCCCAGCAGTGCCCGCGCCCGGGCCCGCTCCACGGCGCCCAGCCCGCGCGCCCCGGCCAGCCCCCCGGCCAGCAGCGGGATGCCCAGGAACGTGATCAGCAGCCCGGCGCTCACCGAGACCACGGTGACCGCGTAGGCGAACGTCGCACACGCCACCGGGAGGCCCAGGCACAGGTGCAGGAACTCCCGCCAGGTGCGCGCCGAGAAGGGGGCGCGCAGCCCCGCGGGCACCCGGTGGCGGCGGGGCCGCGGGGGGTGGGCGGGGTGCGCGGAGTACGCGGTGTCCATGTCTCGTCGTCCGTCCGTTCTGCGTGGCGGTGCCGTTCTGCGTGGCGCTGCCGGTCTGCGTGGTGTCCGGTGCCGGCGCCCGCCGGCCAGTCCAGGGTCGGTGACCGGCGCGGCCGGTGCCATGAGGCTGCTCGCAGTCTTCCGCCGGGGGTTTTCCCCACCTCCGGCGGCGGGCCGGCGGCCCGTTACCCTGGGCGGCCCGCCCCCGGCTCCGGCCGTGGCCGCCACGGGACCTCCGCCGTCACCCGGGTCGGCCCGCCCGCCGGCGAGTCCAGCACGAACAGCCCGTCCACCGCGCCCAGCCGGTCCGCGAGCCCGGCCATCCCGCTGCCGCCGTCGAGCCGCGCCCCGCCCCGCCCGTCGTCCAGTACCTGCAGCAGCAGCCTGTCCCGGGACCGCCACACCTCCACCGACGCCTGCCGCGCCCCGCTGTGCTTGGCGACGTTCTGCAGCAGCTCGGAGACGGTGAAGTAGACGATCCCCTCGATGGCCGGTGCGGGCCGCTCGGTCAGGTCCACGGACGTGGTGACCGGCACCGTGCAGCGGCCGGCCAGCGACGCCAGCGCCGGCCCCAGCCCGCGGTCGGTGAGGATCGCCGGATGGATGCCGCGGGCCAGGTCCCGCAGCTCCTGGAGGGCCAGCTTCACCTCGCCGTGCGCCTCGTCGACCATCCGCGCCACGGTCTCGTCGGCCCGGCCCTCCGCCAGCTTCTCCTTCGCCAGGCCGAGCCCCATGGCGAGCGCCACCAGCCGGGCCTGCGCCCCGTCGTGCAGATCCCGCTCGATCCGCCGCAGATCGGCGGCCGCGGTGTCGGTGACCGCCCGCCGGTCCGACTCCAGCTCGGCGATCCGCCGCTCCAGCTCGTCGGAGGGCGACAGCAGCCCCCGCACCAGCGCCCGGTCCACGTCGGCCAGCCAGCGCGCCACCCACGGCAGCACCGGCCAGCCCACGAACAGCGAGACCAGGACAATCGCGAAGGTGAGGACGCCCCACGGCAGCCGGACCACCGCGAACAGCGCGTGCCGCCACGCCACCGGGTCCTTCAGCCGCGGCCACAGCCACCCGAGGAACCCGCCCTCGGGGCTGTGCAGCGGGCTCGGCTCGGCCACCGCCACCCCGAGCCAGGCCCGCGCCCGGGCCCGTTCCAGCCGCCCGTAGAGCCGACAGACCGTCAGACCCGCGGCCAGCAGCGGCAGTCCGACGACCGTGACGGAGAGCCCCAGACCCAGCGTCAGCCACACCACCAGCACCGCGAACGCCGCCACGGTCATCGGGAGGTTGGCCAGCAGATAGCCGATCTCCCGCCATGTCCAGGCGTCGAGCGGCGCCCGGGGCGGCGGCAGCGGCACTCCGTCGTCGGCGTCGGCATCTGCGGTGAGCTGGGAACTTTCCGTCATACGCCCCAGCTTGCCGGGGTCCGCGGCACTCTGCCATGGGGTTCGTCGGGTGGCGGGCCGGGGGTTTCCCCCACCTCCCGTCCACCGGGCCCGGATTGCCGCGGGACACCGTGGACAGGGGGCGGCGCCGGGACCGTATGGTGTTGCGGTGCAGAACGGCCGCGTGGACATGACGAGTGCGACACCGGACGCGGCTGCGGCCGTCCCGGCAGGGGCTCCCGGACAGCGCGGCGGCCGGCCCCCGGCCCCGGCGCGGCCCGCCGCGGCGCCGACCGGACCGGCCGAACTCCCGGCCGCCGGCGACCGCTGGGACGACCGCAGCCGCACCCGGACCGCGGCCGCCGCGAGCGTGCTGCTCGCCGCCGTCGCCGGGATCGCCGCCACCACCTGGTACGCGGCCGGCGCCGCCCCGTGGCTGGGCGGCGCGGCCGTGCTGGCCGCGGGCGGCGGCGCGGCGCTCACCGCCACGCCCGCCCGGCGCGCCGCCGGCACCGCCCTGCTGCTCACCGGCACCACCCTCGGAATCCTCGCCGCCTGGCACGCGGCCGGTGGCGGCGCCGCCCGGCTCGCCGCCGCCGGACTCACCGCGGCGGCCGCGCTGGCCCTGCTCGGCCTGCGCACCGGCCTGGGCCGCGGCGGCCTCACCGGCGCGGCCGCGGTCGCGCTCGCGGTCGGCGCCTGGGAACTCCTGCTGGCCCTCACCGACCCCGTCCGCACCGGCGTCGCCCTCGGCTTCCTCTCCGTACTGGCCCTCGGGACGCTGCCCCGCCTGGCCCTGCGCGCGGCCGGACTGACCGGGCTCGACGACCGGCACACCGGCGGCAGCCCGGCCGGCCACCACCGGGCGGCCGCCGCGCTGGCCGCCGCCCACCGGGGGCTGGCCCCGGCCACCGTCGCGACCGCCGCCTCGGCCGGCGCGGCCGGTGTCCTCGCGGCGGGCCGGCCCGGTTTCTGGACGGTGCTGACGGCGCTGCTGCTCGCCGTCGTCCTGTTCTCCCGGGCCCGCGCCTATCCGCTGACCGCCGAGGTGGCCGCCCTGCTCGCCGCCGGAACGGCCGTCTGCGTACGGCTGGTTGTGCTCTGCGCGACGGACGGCGGGGGCCCGGCGCTCGCCCTCGCCGCGCTGGGTCTGCTGGCCGCCCTGCCGGTGGCCGCGCTCGCCGTCCGGCCGCCGGCACCGCTCCGCGACCGGCTGCGGCGCTGGCTCGACCTGGTGGAGTCGGTGAGCGTGGTGGCGCTGATCCCCGTGGGCCTCGGCGCGTTCGGCCTCTACGGGCTGCTGCTGGGAGGCGGCTCCTGAGGGGAGAACCGGTGAAGAATCGCGTACGGACCGGTCGGCGCCGGAACGTTCCGGCCGGGCCGGGGAGTTCCGGGACATGGGGCACAGGGAGGAGGTGAGGGCCAGGTGACGACGGAGAGCACGGAAGGCGTGGGCGGTGCGGCCGTGGACGCGGTGAGTGTGAGTGGGGCCGTTTCTGGCGGGTCCTACAGGGCGGACGGGTCCTACGGGTCGGACGGGCCGGGCGGTTCAGGCCGTCCGGACGGTTCGAGTGGGCCGGGCGGTTCGAGTGGGCCGGGTGGTGCGGCGGTGGACGGTGGTGTGCCGGGGGCGCTGCCGGCTGCCGTTCCGATGCCGCCGGTTGCGCCGATGCCGTCTTCGGCCCCGGCACCGGCCCCGGCACCGGCCCCGGTCGCGTCCATGTCTGCCGCGCCCGAAGCGTCCCCGTTCGACCCGGTGCCTACGTACACACCGGCGCCGGCGCCGGCGCCGGCGCCTGCTCCTGCTCCTGCTCCCGCATCGGCCCCTGCTCCCGCATCGGCTCCTCAGGCACCACCCACACCAGCCCCACCCACCACTCCACCCGCCACCCCACCCACCCCTCCAGCCCCTGAGGCTGCCCAGCCCGCGCCCCCGCCCGCCCCCGGCCGTTACGGGCGTCCCGGGCTGCCGGCCCGTACGCCCGTCTCCGTACCGCTGCTGCCGCCCGAGCTGGCCGACGGGCAGCCCCGGCCACGTCGCGGCGACCCGTTGGCCCGGCGGGCGGGACGGGCGCTGCGCCGGGCGTTCGCGTCCTCGCCGGCCGCCGAGACCGCCGCCCTCACCCAGGCCGCGCACGCCATCCAGCAGCCGGTCTCCAGCGGCCGGCAGATCGCGGTGTCCAGCATCCGCGGCGGCGCGGGCAAGTCCACCGTCGCCGCCCTGCTCGCGCTGACCTTCGCGCACTACCGCCCCGACCCGGTGCTCGCCGTCGAGGCCGACCCGGCGCTGGGCACGCTCCCGCACCGGCTCGGTGCCCGCGCGGTCCGCTGGTCGGGCAGCGACCTGGCGCAGATCCTCGACCCGTCGATGCTGATCACGGACCTGACGGGCTATCTGCTGCCGTTCGCCGGCGGCGGCTGGCTGCTGCCTGGCAGCCAGGGCGCCATCGGCACCCGCCTCGACCTGGAGACCTACCGCGTGGTGATGACCTCGCTGCGCCGCCACTTCGCCGCCACGGTCGTGGACTGCGAGTCGCTGCCCGCCGAGGTGGCGCGCACCGCGCTGGTGACGACCCAGGCCCGCGTCCTGGTCACCCCGGCGACCCCGGAGGGGGTGGCCGCCACCCGTTCCGTACTGGACTGGGTCGGCGGTCTGCACCCCGGACTGCTGCCCACGACGGTCGTGGTGCTCACCCACCCGTCGCCGGACAGCGGCGTCGACGTCCGCAGGGCCGCCGCGCATCTGGGCGCCGGCGGCGCGGCGGTGCTGCCGCTGCCCTACGACCGCCACCTGGCGGCGGGCGGCGCCATCCGCGCCGAGCTGCTGGGCGCCCGGACGCGGGAGGCGGCGGCCCGGATCGCGGCCGAGACGATGGACCGCGCGGTCTCCCGCGACCGGTCCCGCCGCCGGCCCCCACCCCACCCGGCTCCCGCCCACCAGCCGCAGCCCCAGCCGCAGCCCCAGCCCCGGCCTCAGCCTTCGGCCGCACCGCCGCCCCCGCCCCCGGTGCACCCCCAGACACCCCTCCACCCCCAGGTACCCCTCCATCCCCCGGTGCACCCGCAGACACCCCTCCACCCCCAGGCGCCACCGCCCCCCACCGACCCCCGGACCCCGTTCAACGCCGGCCCCCCGCGCTGACGAACCCCCGGCACGCCCTGCGGTCGCCCTGCAGCCGTCCGGCACCCGCCCCGGTCCCCGCCCCAGCTCGCGCCCGTCCCGCCAGACGGACGATTTCCGTCCGCCTCATGAGACGCCCGGTGAGGTAAACGCGCCGTCCGTCTACGCTGCCGGCCACCCAGGTAGGGCGAAGTACGGACAGAAGCACGGACGACCCCGCCTCCCGCGCTCACGCGGCTGCCCTGGTGGCCGGGGCAGGGCCTAGACTCCCGTCCGTACAGATCGTGTAAAAGTCGTTTCAAGAAGCGCAGGCAGGGAGCGAGGGCGGACGTGCCGGACGCGACCGTACGCACCACCGTCGCCGCGGACTATTTCCAGGGCTATTCGGCCGTCGGGATCATCGCCGTGGTCGGGGTGCTGTTCGTCGCCGCGGCCTTCGGGGCCGGGCGGCTGCTGCGGCCTGTCGTGCCCACGCCCGAGAAGCTGCTGACGTACGAGTGCGGTGTGGACCCGGTCGGTGAGGGCTGGGCGCACACCCAGGTCCGCTACTACGTCTACGCCTTCCTCTACGTCGTCTTCGCCGTCGACTCGATCTTCCTGTTCCCCTGGGCGACGGTCTTCGCCGCGCCCGGTTTCGGCGGTGTGACGCTGGTGGAGATGTTCGTCTTCCTCGGCTTCCTCGCCGTCGGCCTGCTCTACGCGTACAAGAAGGGCGTCCTGGAATGGACGTGACCCCTGCCCCCGCCGGCTCCGCGGCCGCGCCCCGGAGCGCCGGCCCCGAGTTCCTGCCGGAGCCGCGGCGCCTCGGCGCGCTGGCCCGGCTCGCGCCGGAACCGATGAAGGTGGTCCTCAACTGGGGCCGCCGCTACAGCCTGTGGGTCTTCAACTTCGGACTCGCCTGCTGCGCCATCGAGTTCATCGCCGCGTCCATGGCCCGGCACGACTTCATCCGGCTCGGTGTGATCCCGTTCGCGCCCGGCCCGCGCCAGGCCGACCTGATGGTCGTCTCCGGCACGGTGACGGACAAGATGGCCCCGGCCGTCAAGCGGCTCTACGAGCAGATGCCGGAGCCCAAGTACGTCATCTCCTTCGGCGCCTGCTCCAACTGCGGCGGCCCCTACTGGGACTCGTACGCGGTGACCAAGGGCGTCGACCAGATCATCCCGGTGGACGTCTACGTCCCCGGCTGCCCGCCCCGTCCGGAGGCGCTGCTCCAGGGCATCCTCAAGCTCCAGGAGAAGATCGCCCGCGAGTCGCTCGGCGAGCGCTACCAGCACGCCGCCCGGCCGTCCGCCGCGGCCCTGCGCAGCGGCCTGGTGCCGCCGCCGGCCGCCCCGGCGCCGGACGCGTCCGGAACGACGGGGGAGGACCCCCGATGACCGAGCAGCCAGACCAGCCAGAGCAGCCAGACCAGTCCGAGAAGCCCGACCAGTCCGAGAAGCCCGACCAGTCCGAGCAGCCCGGCCGGCAGGACACCGCGGCGGCCGCCGAGCCGATCGCCGAGCCGGCCGTCGGCTGGCTGCCGGGCCCGGCCACCGAGCTCTTCGGCGCCGGCGCCACCGCCGAGCTGGCGTACGACGTGCTGACCGTCGACGTCCCGGCGGACGCCTGGATCGCCGCGCTGACCACCGCCCGCGACACCCTCGGCTGCACCTACTTCGACTGGCTGAGCGCCGTCGACGAGCCCGGCACCGGCTTCCGGGTCTGCGCCCACCTCGCCGCCGTGGCGCGCCCCGGCGCCGTCCGCCGGCTGGTCGTGCGGACCACCGTGCCGCACGACGCGCCCGTACTGCCCACCGCCGTGGGCGTGTTCGCGGGCGCCGGCTGGCACGAGCGGGAGACCCACGAGATGTTCGGCGTGGACTTCACCGGCCACCCGCACCTCGTGCCGCTGCTGCTGCCGGACGCGTTCGAGGGCCATCCGCTGCGCAAGGACTTCGTGCTGGCGGCCCGGGTCGCCAAGGCGTGGCCCGGCGCCAAGGAGCCGGGCGAGTCCGAGCATGGCGGCCCCAAGCGGCGGCAGATGCTGCCCCCGGGCGTCCCCGACCCCAACGAGTGGGGCCCGCTCAAGGGCCAGTTGCCGCCCGCCCCGGCGCGGCCGGCCCGCGGTGCGCGGGCGGCGGCGGCCGGTGGCGAGCGTCCGCCGCGCCGCACCCGCAGCGCGAGCGCCGGCTCGGCGAGCCAGCAGGCGCCGGCCGCCGAGGCAACGGGGGCACCGGCCGCCGAGGCACCGGCGACCGGGGCACCGGCCGGCATCCCGGCCGAACGCCCGGCCCGCGCCGCGCGCCCGGACCGCCCGCCCCGTCGCAACCGGTCGGTGAGCGAGGGCTCGGCCAGCCAGCAGCCGGCAGCCGACCGGCCGGCGGCGCCCGAGCCCACCGCGCCCCAGGACACCGAGGGCGCCCCGGCCGCCGCGCGGCGCCCGGCCGGGCCCCCGCGCTCCGCCGACGCGCCCTGGCACCACGCCGGCCCGGCCTTCGACGAAGGCGAAGCGGAAGCCGCCGGGAAACCCGCGCCGGCCCCCGAGCCCGCGCCGGCCGACGCACCGGAGCCGACGTCCCCGCCGCAACCCGCCGAAGACGCCCGACGGCCCGAAGACGAAGGAGGCGACACCCCGTGAGCGACACCCTCGCCCTGGCGCTGCGCCTGCTCGCCGTCTTCGTCGTCTTCCTGGTCTTCCCGCTGGTGATCGGCCAGACCGAGCACAAGGTCATGGCCCACATGCAGGGCCGCCTCGGCCCCATGTACGCCGGCGGGTTCCACGGCTGGGCGCAGCTGGTCGCCGACGGCGTGAAGTTCGCGCAGAAGGAGGACGTCGTCCCGGCCGGCGCCGACCGGCGGATCTTCCAGCTCGCGCCCGCGGTCGCGCTGCTGCCGTACCTCCTGGTCCTGGTCGCCATCCCGATCGGGCCGGGCAACGCCGTCGGGCAGGCCCTGGACGCCGGGATCTTCTTCGTGCTCGCCGTGATGGGCGTCGGCGTGCTCGGCTCCCTGATGGCGGGCTGGGCGTCGGCGAACAAGTTCTCCCTGCTCGGCGGTCTGCGGACGGCCGCGCAGCTGCTCGCCTACGAACTGCCGATGCTGCTGGCCGCCGCGTCCGTTGCAATGGCCGCCGGCACCCTCTCGCTGCCCGGCATCCTCGGCGCCTTCCACTGGTGGTGGGTGCCGTGGCAGATCGTCGGCGGGGTGGTGTTCTTCACCGCCGGCCTCGCCGAGCTCCAGCGGCCGCCGTTCGACATGCCGGTCGCCGACTCGGAGATCATCTTCGGCGCGTACACCGAGTACACCGGACTGCGCTTCGCGCTCTTCCTGCTCGCCGAGTACGCCGGCATCGTCGTGCTCAGCGCGCTGACCGCGGTCCTCTTCCTGGGCGGCTGGCACGGCCCGTTCGGCGCCGATGGCCTGGGCTGGCTGTGGACGCTGGTCAAGACCGTGGGCTTGAGCTTCGTCGTCATCTGGCTGCGGGTCACCTACCCGCGGCTGCGCGAGGACCAGCTGCAGAAGCTCGCCTGGACGGTCCTGATCCCGCTCGCCCTCGCCCAGATCGCCCTCACCGGCGTCGTCAAGGTGGTGATCTCCTGATGGCCCCCGAGAAGAAAAAAGGCTGGCCCGGCAGCGGCCTCGCCAAGGGCCTGGCCGTCACGCTCCGGACGATGACGCGGAAGTCCGTCACCGCGCAGTACCCGGACGTCCAGCCCGACCTCGCGCCGCGCACCCGCGGCGTCATCGGGCTGTTCGAGGAGAACTGCACGGTCTGCATGCTGTGCGCCCGCGAGTGCCCCGACTGGTGCATCTACATCGACTCCCACAAGGAGACGGTGCCGCCGGCCGCCCCCGGGGGCCGGGAGCGCAGCCGCAACGTCCTGGACCGCTTCGCGATCGACTTCGCGCTGTGCATGTACTGCGGGATCTGCATCGAGGTCTGCCCCTTCGACGCGCTGTTCTGGTCGCCGGAGTTCGAGTACGCCGAGACCGACATCCGCGAGCTGACCCACGAACGCGACAAGCTGCGCGAGTGGATGTGGACGGTGCCCGAGCCGCCCGCGCCGGACCCGGCGGCCGAGGAGCCCAAGGAGATCGCCGCCGCCCGCAAGACCGCGGACAAGCTCGCCGCCCAAGAGGCCGCCGCCGCACAGGAACAGCAGACCGCCGACACCGACAAGGGGGAGGGAACGTGACGCTCGCCGCCGCAAGCCACGGCTTCCTCTCGCCCACCGGCGTCGAGATCGCCTTCGTCCTCGTCGGCATCGCCACCCTCGGCGCGGCACTGATGACCGTCGGCTCCCGCCAGCTGGTGCACGCCGCCCTCTGGCTGGTGGTCGCCCTCGGCGGGATCGCCGTGGAGTACCTCCTGCTCACCGCCGAGTTCATCGCCTGGGTGCAGGTGCTGATCTACGTCGGATCGGTGGTCGTGCTGCTGCTCTTCGGGCTGATGCTGACCAAGGCGCCCATCGGGCCGTCCCCGGACGCCGACTCGGGCAACCGCTGGGCCGCGCTGACGGTGGCCGGCGCCTCGGCCGCGGCCCTGGTCTGGGTCGTCGTCGACGCCTTCCGCGCCACCTGGATCGACCTCGACGGGGCCGCCCAGGGCTCCGCCGCGGCCTCCGGCAACAGCCTCTTCCGCTACTGGGTGCTGCCCTTCGAGGCGCTCTCCGTCCTGCTGCTCGCCGCGCTCGTCGGCGCGATCGTGCTCTCCCGGCGGGGCGGCGGCGCGAAGGGCGCCGCCGAGACCACGCCCCCGGCCGCGGGGGAGGGGCGGCACTGATGCATCTCGCGTACCCGGCGGTCCTCGCCGTCCTCCTCTTCTGCACCGGCCTGTACGGCGTGCTCGCGCGCCGCAACGCGATCCTGGTGCTGATGTCCGTCGAGCTGATGCTCAACGCCGTCAACCTCAACCTCGTCGCCTTCGACGCCTGGCTGCGCGACACCCTGCACGCCGGCCAGGCACTCACCCTCTTCACCATCGCCGTCGCCGCCGCCGAGATCGGCATCGGCCTGGCGATCGTGCTGCTCGTCTACCGCAACCGCGGCAGCTCCGACATCGACCGGCTCCGCGACCTCGCCGAGCAGCCGGCCGGACCGTCCGGTCCGGGAAGCCCGGCCGGTGCGGCCGGGGCGCGGCAGCCGCAGCCGGACACCGGGGCGGAGGCCACCGCGTGACGCTCACGACCACCGCCGTACTCGTCCCCCTGCTGCCCTTCCTCGGGGCCGTCGCCGGCCTCCTCCTGGGGCGCCGCTCGCCCGGCTTCGTCCGGCCGTTGGCGGTACTGCCGACGCTCGCCGCGGCCGTGCTGACCGTCGCCGTCGCCGTCGGCCAGGGCGGCGGACCGGCCACCGACGTCGCCACCCGGCTCACCCCGACCGGCTCCCTCCCGATCGACCTGGCGCTGCACATCGACGGCTTCGCCGCGCTGATCGGCGTCCTCGTCGGCGTCGTGGCGACCTGTGTGCAGATCTACTCCACGGCGTATCTGCGCGACGATCCGCGCTACCCGTCCTACGCCGCGCTGGTCTCGCTCTTCACCTCCGCGATGCTGCTGGTCGTCTACACCGGCGACCTGATGGTGCTGCTGGTCGGCTGGGAAGTGATGGGCATCTGCTCGTACTTCCTCGTCGGCCACTACTGGGAGACCGAGGTCGCCCGCGTCGCGTCCCTCAAGGCGTTCCTCGTCACCAAGCTCGGCGACGTCCCCTTCCTCTTCGGCATCTTCGCGCTGGCCGCCGACACCGGGACCTTCCGGATCACCGGCATCCTGGGCCATGTCGCCCGCGACGGGCTGCACCACCCGACACTGATCGCACTGCTGCTGCTGGCCGGCGTCGCCGGCAAGTCGGCGCAGTTCCCGCTGCACACCTGGCTCCCGGACGCGATGGCCGGCCCGACGCCGGTCTCCGCGCTGATCCACGCCGCGACGATGGTCGCCGCCGGTGTGTACGTCGTCGCCCGCCTCCTCCCGGTCTTCGCCGCCTCCGCCGCGGCGCTGGTCGTGCTCGCCGTCGTGGCCGCGGTGACCATGGTCGGCTCCGCCCTGGCCGCGCTGGCCCAGGACGACATCAAACGGGTGCTGGCCTACTCGACCGTCGGCCAGCTCGGCTACATGACCGGCGCGCTGGCCGTCGGCGACCGCGGTGCCGCCGTCTTCCACCTCCTGGCGCACGGCGCGTTCAAGGCTCTCCTCTTCCTCGGCGCGGGCGTGGTCATCCACGCCGCGGGCACCAACTCGCTGGCCGCCATGTCCCGTATGAGCGGGCTGGCCCGGCGCGTCCCGGACGCCGCCTGGACGCTGGCCGTCGCCCTGCTCGCGCTCGCCGCGATCCCGCCGTTCGCCGGCTTCTTCTCCAAGGAAGCCGTCCTGGGCGCCGCCGAGCACGCCGCCACCGGCCACGCGGCCGGCGTCCCCGGCGTCGCCGGCTGGACCGTCCTGGTCTCCGGCCTGCTCACCGCCCTCCTCACCGCCGCCTACGCCACCCGGCTGTGGCTGCTGGCCTTCCGCGGCACCGGGCCGGAGATCCCGGATCACGGTCGCCAGCCGCTCGCCATGACCGCCACCCTGTGGGTGCTCTTCGTCCCCACCGTCGGCTTCGGCCTGACCGCCCCCCTGCTGCCCGCGTGGTTCGACGGGCGCTCGCTCGAACCGACCGCCACCACCTCCGTGCTCGGCACCGGTGCCGCCCTCGTCGGCGGCCTGATCACCTACGCCGCCTGGCGCCACACCAGCGCCCGCGCCGCCCGCGCCCCGATCGGTGCCGTCGCCGTCGTCGAGGACGCCGCCCCCGCGCTCGCCGAGGAACTCGCCATCGCCACCCACCCCCCGGCCTACGGCGACGCCGCCGGCGCCACGGACCCGGCCGACCCCGGCCGGCTCCTGCTCGGCCCGCTGCACCGCCACGCGGCCGTCGGCTTCCACCTTGACGCGGTCTACTCCGCGCTGTTCGTCCGGCCCACCCGCGCGGCCGCGGCCCTCGTCCGCTTCCTGGACCGGGCGGTCGTCGACACCTACGTCAGCGGCGCGGGCGCCGCCCCCCGCTGGCTGGGCGCCGCCGTCCGCCGCGCCCAGACCGGGAACGTGCAGACCTACCTCGGGGCGCTGCTGGGCGGCGCGCTCGTACTGGCCGTCACCGCCGTCCTCGTCGCCACGGGTACGGGAGCCTGACCGTGCCGCGATCCTCCGCGGGCCGACCCCCGCACCCCCAGCCGACAGTCCTCGTGGCCTGCCTCGCCGGAGCCGAAACCCTGAGGAGGGCCTGACCCGTGAACCACACCGCCCTGCAGCTCCTCCTCGCGGGCGCCGTCGTCCTCCCGCTCCTCGGCGCCCTCGCCGCGCTGCTGCCTGCCCCGCCCGGCCTGAAGGGGAAGAACCCCGACCAGGCCGTGCTGCGCCACGGCGTGACCGTCACCGGCGTGGTGCTCGCCGCCACGATCGCGCTGGCCGCCGGCTTCGACCACGCTCACCCGGCGCGTATGCAGGCCACCACCGACCTCAGCTGGATTCCGGCCCTCGGCATCCGCGTCCACCTCGGTGTCGACGGCATCTCGCTCCCCCTCCTCGTCCTGACCGCGCTGCTGACCTTCCTCTGCGCCGTCTACAGCTACTTCAACATGCCAACGGGCCCGTCCCCCAAGGCATTCGTGGCGCTGATCCTCGTCCTGGAATCCGGCACGCTGGCGACCTTCGCCGTCCTGGACCTGATGCTCTTCTTCCTCGCCTTCGAGATGGTCCTCATCCCGATGTACTTCCTCATCGCCCGCTGGGGCGGCGCCGGAAGGCAGGCGGCGGCCTGGAAGTTCATCCTCTACACGCTGCTCGGCTCGGTCGTCATGCTGCTCGGCCTCCTCCTCATCGGGCTGAAATCCGGCACCTTCGACATGGTCGCACTGGCCACTGACAACGGCCCGAAAGCCCAGCTCAGCCACACCGTCCAGCTCGTCGCGGTGCTCGCCGTCGGCATCGGACTGGCCGTCAAGTCCCCGATGTGGCCGCTGCACAGCTGGCTGCCGGACGCGCACACCGCCGCCCCCACCGCCGGCTCCGTGCTGCTGGCCGGCGTCCTGCTGAAGATGGGCACCTACGGCTTCGTCCGGATCGCGCTGCCGATCACCCCCGACGGCCTGCACACCCTCGCGCCCTACCTCGGCGCCCTGGCCGCCGTCGGCATCGTCTACGGCTCGCTGGCCTGCCTCGCCCTCGTCCGCACCGGCGCCAGGGGAGACCTCAAGCGCCTGATCGCCTACAGCTCCGTCGGCCACATGGGCTTCGTCCTGCTCGGCATCGCGAGCATGACCCCCACCGGCGTCAACGGCGCGCTGTTCGCCAACATCGCCCACGGCCTGATCACCGGCCTGCTCTTCTTCCTCGTCGGCGGCCTCAAGGACCGCCTGGGCAGCACCGACCTGGACACCCTCTCCGGCACCACCGGCGCCGCCCTCTACGGCCGGGCCCCCCGCTTCGGCGGACTCCTCGCCTTCGCCGCCGTCGCCTCCCTGGGCCTGCCCGGACTGGCCGGCTTCTGGGGCGAGATGCTGGCGATGTTCGGCGCCTTCCACCCCGCCGCCGGCCTCAGCCGCCCCGCGTTCCTGACGTTCATGGCCCTGGCCGGCCTCGGCACCCTGCTGACCGCCGCATACCTCCTGCTGGTCGTCCGCCGGGTCTGCATGGGCGGCACCTTGAAGGCCGCAGCTGCCCCGACCGGTCCCACCGGCCCGGCTGCCCCGACCGGCCCTGACGACACCGGCGGGCCGGCCCCCGCCCTCCCCGACCTCGCGCGCTACGAATACGCGGCCTGGAGCCCCCTGGCCGTCCTGACCGTCCTCGCCGGACTGTGGCCCGCGGCCCTCCTCGGCCTCACCGACCCGGCCGTCCAGCAGCTCCTCGGAGGCGGCAAGTGATGACCCAGGCCCTCTCGCTGGTCCAGTCCGTCGACTGGCTCGCCATCGCCCCGCCCACCCTCGCCGCGGCCGTCGCCCTGGTCGTGCTGGTCGCCGACCTCTTCCTGCCCGCCGCCCGCAAGCCCCTGCTGGGCTGGTTCGCGACCGCCGGCCTGGCCGCCGCCGCACTCCTGCTGCTGCCCCTCCTGGACGGCCGGCGCCGCACCTTCTGCCTGACGGGCACCCCCGCCGCGTGCAGCTACGTGGCCGACCACTTCACCCTGGTCATCCAGTTCCTGGTGCTCGCAGGCGCGCTCCTGACGGCCCTGCTGTCCATCGACACCATCAAGGACCACGACCTGCCCGCGGGCGAGTACTGGTTCCTGCTGCTGTCCTCGGCGGCCGGCGCCGCCCTGCTGCCCGCCTCCCGCGACCTGGCCACCCTGGTCATCGCCCTGGAGGTCGCCTCGCTGCCCGCCTTCGCCCTGGTCGGGCTGCGCCGCGGCGACCGGCTCTCCTCCGAGGCGGCCCTGAAGTTCTTCCTCTCCTCGGTGGCCGCCACCGCCGTGATGCTCCTCGGCGTCAGCTTCGTCTACGCCGCCACCGGCAGTCTCCACCTCTCCCGGGTGGCGCACGCCCTGACGGCCCTCCCGGATCCCCGCCTGGCCACCCTGGCCGGCACCGGTG
This sequence comes from Streptomyces sp. MspMP-M5, assembly GCF_000373585.1. Lineage (GTDB taxonomy): Bacteria > Actinomycetota > Actinomycetes > Streptomycetales > Streptomycetaceae > Streptomyces. Next base: position 289,080 of record NZ_KB891885.1, on the reverse strand, counting down.
TCGCCCTCACCCTCGTCGGCTTCGCCTTCAAGACCGCCGCCGCCCCCTTCCACTTCTGGGTGCCCGACACCTACGTCGGCGCGCCGCTGCCGATCGCCGCGTACCTCTCCGTGGTCGGCAAGGCCGTCGGCTTCTCCGGCCTGATCCTCGTCACCGTCCAGGGCTTCCCCGCGTACGCGGACGTCTGGGGTCCGGCGCTGGCCGTGCTCGCCGCGCTCACCATGACCGTCGGCAACGCCGCCGCGCTCCGCCAGGACCCGGCCCGCACCCACAGCGCCGTCCGCCTGCTCGCCTGGTCCTCCGTCGGCCAGGCCGGCTACCTGCTGGTCCCGATCGCCGCGGCCGGCTACGCCCACGACCCCGCGCACGCCATCGGCGCAACCGTCGCCTACGCCCTGATGTACGCCGCGGTGAACCTCGGCGCCTTCGCCGTCGCCGCCCTGGTGGCCCGCACCAGCCCCGCCAACCGCCTCGCCGACTACCGGGGCCTCTACCACCGCCGCCCCCTGGTGGCGCTCGCCCTCGGCTTCTTCCTGCTGTGCCTGGCGGGCCTGCCGCCGGGCATCATCGGGCTGTTCGCCAAGGTGACGGTCTTCTCGGCGGCGGTCGACGCCGGCCTGGGCTGGCTCGCGGTCCTCATGGCCGTCAACGTCGTGATCGCGCTCTACTACTACCTCCAGTGGACCGCGCTCCTCTTCCGGCCCGCCGAGGCCCCGGCCGGCGAGCCCGCCGAGCAGCCCCGCGCCCCGATCCCGGCGGCCCTGTCCACCGCCCTGGCCCTCGCCACCGTGCTGGGCGTCGCCCTCTCCGGCGCCCCCCAGCTCGTCCTCCGCTTCGCCGCCGGCGCCCTCCTCTAGGGCCCGGCCCCGCCCGCCCCCCTCCGGCCCCGCCGGCCACGCGCCGGGGAACCACCCCCGCCGCTCTCGCGTTGACCAGTTGAGCAAGGGTCCACTGGAGAGTGGAGAAACGAAGCAAAGGGTTCCCCTGCCGCACCACTTGGAGGGCGTACCGTGCACCGCCGGCACAACGGGCTCAGGACCGCCGTACTCCTCGGGGGACTGTCCGCACTCATCATCGTCATCGGCAGCCTCTTCGGCCGGACGGGCCTGATCATCGCCGTCCTCGTAGCACTGGCCACCAACGCCTACGCCTACTGGAACAGCGACAAGCTCGCCCTGCGCGCGATGCGGGCCCGCCCGGTCAGCGAGTTCGAGGCCCCGCAGCTCTACCGCATGGTCCGCGAGCTCTCGACCGCCGCCCGCCGGCCCATGCCCCGGCTCTACATCTCCCCGACCCAGGCGCCCAACGCCTTCGCCACCGGCCGCAACCCCCGCAACGCCGCCGTCTGCTGCACCGACGGCATCCTTAAGATCCTCGACGAACGCGAACTGCGCGGCGTCATCGGCCATGAGCTCAGCCACGTCTACAACCGCGACATCCTCATCTCCTCCGTGGCCGGCGCACTGGCCTCGGTCGTGATGTTCCTGGTCAACTTCGCCTGGCTGATCCCCGTCGGCCGCTCCGACGACGACGAGGGCCCCGGCATCGTCGGCATGCTGCTGATCATGATCCTCGGCCCGGTCGCGGCCTCGCTGATCCAGCTCGCCGTCAGCCGCTCCCGCGAGTACCAGGCCGACGCCTCCGGCGCCCGGCTCACCGGCGACCCGCTCGCCCTGGCCTCCGCGCTCCGCAAACTGGAGATCGGCACCCGGCAGCTCCCGCTGCCCCCCGAGCCCCGCCTGGAGACCGCCGGCCACATGATGATCGCCAACCCGTTCCGCCCCGGCGAGGGCCTCTCCCGCCTCTTCTCCACCCACCCTCCGATGCGCGAACGCATCGCCCGCCTGGAGCAGATGGCCGGCCACCACCGCCCCTCCTGAGCACGGCCGGCCCGCGGCAGACTGAAAGAAGGCCGATTGCGGCACTCCGGCCGCAACGGTTGGCGACGGTGGACGCGTCTACCAGGTCAGAACCGTTCGCCGATGTGCCCTGGAAGGCTGCCGATCATGAAGTTCCTCCTCAACGTCATCTGGCTGATCCTCAGCGGCCTCTGGATGGCGATCGGCTACGTCGTCGCCGGGATCATCTGCTGCGTCTTGATCATCACCATTCCGTTTGGCGTTGCCAGCTTTCGTATCGCCGGCTACGCCCTGTGGCCGTTCGGCCGGACGACCGTGGAGCGCCACGACGCCGGCGCCGGTTCGGCGATCGGCAACGTGATCTGGATCGTCTTCGCCGGCTGGTGGCTGGCCCTGGGCCACATCGTCACCGGCGTCGCCCAGTGCGTGACGATCATCGGCATCCCGCTCGGCATCGCCAACTTCAAGATGATCCCGCTCTCCCTGCTCCCCCTCGGCCGCGAGATCGTCCCCACCGACCAGCCCTTCGCCACCCGCTGACCCGGCGGCCCCGCCGGCCCGATTCGAACCGACCCGTCCCGGGAAATTCCAGAAACCCGAACCCGGGCAAATCGGGACGACCCAAGAAGTCCATTCCCGGGATTTCCGCTATTCCCGCGTTTCACTCGACTGGCCGCCTCCGAGGCGAAATCTACCGCGGACGTGTGCATGGTGGTTCCATGAACACAACGCGAATGCATCGCCAGCAGAAATCCGTTTCTCGAATATTCGCGGTCGGTGCCGCCCTGGGCATCGCGCTCGCGGCGGCGTCGCCGACGGCCGCCCTCGCCGCCGGGAAGCCCGACCCGAACGGCGGCAGGGGCACCGGCAGTCACCACTCCACGTCCGCCAACCCGGATCCGTCCAACGGGCACGGTGCCGACAAGGGCGGTTCCAAGCACGGTGCCGACAAGGATGGTTCCAAGCACGGTGCCGGCAAGGGCGGTTCCCGAAAGGAGGGCGACAGCGACTGGGGCTTCCTTGAGCGGGGCCACCTGGGCGGCCACGGAAATCGCGGCGGCCACGACGGCGAAGGCGACGAAGACTGTCACGGACTCATCGTCCTTCTCTGCGCGTGACCGAAATTCCGCAGAATCGGGCCGAGGCGGAGGAGGAGCCGCGCGAATATTCCACCCTCCTCTCCCGCCTCGCCCCCGGCTCATAGCCGATACGCAATGACGCCAGAATTTCGACCGGAATTCCACCGGAACTTATCGCCGCGCCTTTGCGTCTTTGCGCTTTCACTTTCCCGCCGCAAATGACGCCGCGCCCCCGGAGCGCATTGCTCCGGGGGCGCGGAGCCTGGGTCAGCGGCCGCCTCTCCGACCGCTCAGCACGCTGCTGTTGGCGTTGCCGCCGGCGCGCTGGTCGACCTTGGTGATCCGCTTGTGGTTGTCGATGTAGAGGTCCGTACGGCAACCCTCCGGGGGCGGGAAGAGGAGGTTGAGGCTGAACGACGGCGTGCACCGCACGTTCTCGAAGAAGCCCTCACCCCCGCCCCTGGCGCTAGCCGTCCCCGCCACCGACAGCAGCAACGCACCGGCGCCAAGGGCGCCCGCGACCACACGCAATGCCTTTCCCACGACGGAATGTCCTTCCTGTCCTGGACCCGGACCGTTGCCGGGATCATTGCGATAACGAAGCGGCAAACTAATGATCACGAAGCGTTGCTCCGTCGCGGTGACGCCCTCGGGCAGCGCACCGTGCGGCCCGTTCCGGACATGCCGACGGGGCGGCGCGCTCCCGTGTCGCGCCGCCCCGTCGGCCCGCTGCGTAAGACCCCCGCCGGGGACGCTCAGCGGTAGTTGACGAACTGGACCGCGAAGTCCAGGTCCTTGCCGCGCAGCAGCTGCTGGACGGCCTGCAGGTCGTCCCGGCTCTTGGAGCTGACGCGCAGCTCGTCGCCCTGCACCTGCGCCTTGACGCCCTTCGGCCCCTCATCGCGGATGATCTTGGCGACCTTCTTCGCGTTCTCCTGCGAGATGCCTTCCTGCATCGACGCGGAGATCCGGTACTCCTTGCCCGACGCCTGCGGCTCGCCGGCGTCCAGCGCCTTCAGTGAGATACCTCGCTTGACCAGCTTGGACTGGAAGATGTCCAGGACGGCCTTCACCCGCTCCTCGGCGTTGGCCCGCATCTCGATCTTCTCGCCCGACCACTGGATCGACGCGTCCACGCCCTTGAAGTCGTAGCGCTGCGAGATCTCCTTGGCGGCCTGGTTGAGGGCGTTGTCGACCTCCTGCCGCTCGACCTTCGAGACGATGTCGAAACTGGAGTCGGCCATCGTGAGTTGGCTCCTCGTACGTAGATCCATCAGAGATGCGGTCCTTCCCGGACCGCCCGCCCAGCCTAGCCACCCGGCCAAGATCCATCTCTTCGGAAGCGAGTGGCGGAGCACCCCCCGCCATCGGGTATGGTTTACGTCGTTGCCAGCGAGCACCGCCCCACAGCGGGACTCCTGAAGACACAACCCGGCGGTGTGCCCGAGCGGCCAAAGGGAGCAGACTGTAAATCTGCCGGCTTCGCCTTCCCAGGTTCGAATCCTGGCGCCGCCACAGCCAAGAAAACCCCTGGATCGTAGGAATACGGTCCAGGGGTTTTCGCTGTGCCTTCTTTCGTGTGGGGTTGCAGGCCGGGGGATTCCTCCGGCCACCGGCGTGTCGCGCCGCCGGCCGGGCCCTACGGCGTCCCGGGCGCGGCCCCGGCGGCCGGCGGCGCGGCGTCGAGCAGCCCGGTGACCAGCGCCCGCAGCGTCCCGGCCACGTGATCGGTCTCACCGCGCTCCAGCAGCCGCAGCACGCGCTCGTTCTGGAGGGCCCCGATGAGGAAGTGGGCCAGCAGCCCGGCGTCCAGATCGGGGCGCTGGGCGGCGAGCAGCGCGCTGACGTGACCGTGCCAGAAGGCGTGGAACGGGTGCTCGCCGCCCGGCTCGTCGTCGGCGGGGCGCTGGGCGGTGGTGGTGCTGGCGTGGCAGAGCGCCGCCAGCAGGCCCTTGTTGCGGGCGACGAGGGCGACGATGGCGTCCAGGAAGGCGAGCAGCCGCTCCCGCGAGGCGGCGCCCGGCCCCAGTGGCGGCGGGCCGTCGGTGACCGCCTCCCGCAGCGCCACGGCCCGCTCCTCCATCAGGGCCAGCATCAGGCCCATCCGGCTGCCGAAGCGGTGGAAGACCGTGCCCTTGCCGACCCCGGCGGCGGCGGCGACCTGCTCCATCGAGATCTTCTCCGGCGGATGGTGCGCCAGCAGTTCCTCGGTCGCCGCCAGGATGGCGCGCCGGTTCCGTACCGCGTCGGCGCGTTCGCGGCGGCCCTCTGCCATCGGTCCTCACCCACTCCGTCCTGCTGTCCCGCTGCCGGGCCCGGCGCACGCCGGGGGAGCCATCATTTCGCAGAATTAACTGGACTGATGGTCCAGTTAGGGCTAGGTTCGGGCGCAACCTGACCGGCGGTCCAGTTAGTGCAGGGAAACCGCCGGTGAGGGCTGACCCACTGCTGTGTTCTTCAACTCACCGAGGAGAGCCGGAATGCGACGCGTGCGCTACTACGAGTACGGCGGCCCGGACGTCCTGACCATCGAGGAGGCCGAGGTCCCCGTGCCGGGACCCGGCGAGGTGCTGCTGCGGACCGAGGCGATCGGGGCCAACTTCGTCGACACCAGGATGCGGCGCGGACCCGCCGCCGGACCGCTGTTCCGGCGCGCGCTGCCCGGCTCGCTCACCGGCGACGTGGTCGGCACCGTCGAGACCACCGGCCCCGGCGTCGACCAGGGGCTGATCGGCCGGCGGGTCGCGGCGCTGAGCGAGGACGCCTTCGCCGAGCACGTCGTCACCGACGCCCGGTGGCTCGCCCCGGTACCCGACGAGGTGGACCTCGGCATGGCCAGCATGCTCCCGATGGGCGCCCCGGTCGCCCTCCGGGCGCTGCGCACCGGCCGACTGGCCGAGGGCGAGACCGTGCTGGTCCACTCCGCGGCCGGCGGCATCGGCCACCTCGCGCTGCAGCTGGCCCGGCTCCTCGGGGCCGGGAAGGTGATCGCCGCGGTCGGCTCCCCGGCCAAGTTCGACTTCGTCCGCTCCCACGGCGCCGACGCCGTCGTCGACTACGCGGCCGACGACTGGCCGGAGCGGGTCCGCGAGGCCGCGCCCGGGGGCGTCGACCTCGTCCTGGACTCCGTGGGCGGCCAGATCCTGCGGCAGAGCCTGGACCTGCTGGCGCCGTTCGGCCGCGCCGTGGTCTACGGCGTCGCCGGCGCCGAGCTGCTCGACGTCCCCGTGACCAGCCTCTTCGCCCTGAAGTCGGTCGCCGGGTTCTCGCTGCTGGCCTGGCGCGCGGCGGCCCCGGAGCAGGCCCGTGCGGAGATGACCGAACTGGCCGGCCACGCCGCGGCCGGCCGGCTCCGCACCGCCGTGCACGCGCGCCTCCCGCTGGCCGACCCGCCCGCCGTCCACCGGCTCATCGAGGAGCGCACGCACCTCGGCCGGATCCTCGTCCTGCCGTAGGGCCGGTCGTCGAACTCCCGCCTGCCTCCGGGCGAACCAAGGGAGTTCATGACAGGCCCTGGACGAGTGAGTCCGAAGTCCCGCCTGCCCCGCGGCGTCTGGCACGGCGCCGCGCCTCAGTGCGACGCCACGTTCCGCACCGCGTCCGCCACCGGCACGTCCCCGCCGATCAGTTCCAGCGTCCGCCCGATCGTGCCCGGCTCGTCCAGGAGCGCCGCCAGGACGGCCGCCACGTCGTCCCGCGGGACCGCGCCGCGCCCGGTCGCGTCGGCCAGCGTCACCTGGCCGGTGCCGGGATCGTCGGTGAGCCGCCCGGGCCGCAGGATCGTCCAGTCCAGCCCGGCCCGGGCCCGTACGTCGGCGTCCGCGGCGCCCTTGGCCCGCAGATAGGCCGCGAAGACCGGATCGGTGCCCTCCGAGGGCTCCCGGTCCGCGCCCATCGCCGAGACGACCACGAAGCGCCGCACCCCGGCCGCCTCGGCGGCGTCCGCGAACAGCGTCGCCGCGCCGCGGTCCACCGTGTCCTTGCGCGCGGCGCCGCTGCCCGGCCCGGCGCCCGCCGCGAAGACGGCCGCGTCCGCGCCCTCCACATGCCGGGCGACATCGGCCACCGACGCCGACTCCAGGTCGCAGACCACCGGTTCGGCACCCGCGGCCAGCAGGTCGCCGGCCTGTTCCGGCCGGCGGACGATCCCGGCCACCTCGTCCCCGCGCGCATGCAGCAACCGCTCCAGCCGCAGCGCGATCTGACCATGTCCACCTGCGATGACAATGCGCATGCTGCCGACCGTACGCCCAACCGCCCCGACACACCGGGGGACAGGTCCCGGACCGGCCGTCAAACCCCCGCCTGCCGCCCGCCGTCGGCCTCCCCCCGGGCGCACGACGGCCCCGGGGACACGCCCTAACGCTGCGACTGCCGCGGCAACTCCAGTGCCACGTCCACCGAGTCGCAGTACTCGCGCACCGCGCTGGTGCGCGCCACCACCCGCCCCCGGTGCACCACGATCCGGCTGTATGCCAGCGACAGCACCCCGGCGATCCGCTCCCCGCGCACCGCCAGCAACTCCGCCGGGAAGCCCGCCTCGACGCGCACCTCCGGCAGCCCCAGCGTCGCCCGCGCCGCCGAACTCACCGTCTCGTACGCCGCCTCCGGCGTCGCCTCGCCCAAGGACGCCAGCAGGTACGCGGCCTCCAACGGGTCGCCGCGCCCGACCGGGTTCGCCGCGTCCCGCAGCGCCCCGCTGCCCGCCGCAACCCGCACCCCGGCCGCCCGCAGCAGCCGCACCGGCGCCGGCCGCGACACCCGGTTGCCGTTCCGCTCCAGCCCCGTGCAGTCGCCCTGCGGCAGGCAGACGACCGCCACGTCGGCCGCCGCCAACTGCTCCGCGACCCGCGCCGCCACGCTCCGCGGCATCCGCGCCATCCCGGCGCACGGCCCGATCGCCACCCCCGGCCGCAGCCCGCCGCACATCGTCGCGACCCGCGCCAGCCGCGCCGGATCGTCGCCGTCGGTGTGCAGGTCCACCGGGCAGCTGTGCTCGCCGGCCATCTCCAGGACGGTCTCCACGTACCCGGTCGGGTCGGGGTCCAGGTCCGGGCAGCCGCCGATCACCGTGGCGCCCATCTTGACCGCGTCCCGCAGCATCGCCAGCCCGTTCGCGCCGGCCACCCCGGTCAGCACCCGCGGCACCGCCACCGCCGCCAGGTCCGCCAGCCCGCGCAGCGCCCGCCGCGCCTGGAGCACCGACTCCAGCGCCCGCAGCCCCTGGACGCCGCCGATCCGCACATGGCTCCGGGAGGCGGTGGCCCCGTGCCCGAGCTGGAGCAGCGCCGCCTCGGTCGTACGGCGCTGGACGTCCTCGGCGGAGTCGGAGGCGGGCCCGTCGGCGTCCGCGGTCAGGGCGGTGTCGCAGTGCGCGTGCGGTTCGGCGGGGGCCGGGAGCAGCAGATAGCCGGCGAGGTCCACCCGGGCGCCCTGCGGTGCGAGGCTGCCCGCCGTGCCGACCGCCTCGATGCGCCCGCCGCCGAGCCGGACGTCCACGGTGCGGCCGTCGGCGAGCCGGGCGCCGCACAGGACCAGCGCGCCGGAATCCGGCCGGGTGTACCGGCCGGCACCCCCCGGCTTCCCCGGCTGCGGCGAACTGTTGTCGGACATCGCGCTCCTCGAAGCCACGGCGTGCAAGATCACGCGGTGTGGGTCCGAGCCTAGGGCGCGGCCCGGAGAGCTTCGCGCAGGCGCGAAATAGTCGTACCGGTGTGGTGCGGGGGGCTGCTGGGGCGCGACGCGGATACGGATTTCACGTTTGGCGGCGGGCCGTGTAATGTCTTCATCGCTCGCCCCAATAGCTCAGTCGGCAGAGCGTCTCCATGGTAAGGAGAAGGTCAACGGTTCGATTCCGTTTTGGGGCTCTGATGTGTGGGGGACCCCGTCCTCGGACGGGTAACTCTCACATCGCAGCGGTGTAGCTCAGTCGGTAGAGCAAGCGGCTCATAATCGCTGTGTCACCGGTTCAAGTCCGGTCACCGCTACTGACAGTAGCCGATTGTGGGGTCGGTCCTCCGGTCGGCTACTCTTCTATGCGTTCGTATCGACTATCCGTCCGTCAAGGAGCACTCACGTGGCTGCCACCGACGTCCGCCCGAAGATCACGCTGGCCTGCGTGGAGTGCAAGGAGCGGAACTACATCACCAAGAAGAACCGGCGCAACAACCCGGACCGCCTTGAGATGAAGAAGCACTGCCCCCGCTGTAACTCGCACACCGCGCACCGCGAGACGCGATAACTCAGGCTCGTCCATGAGGCCGTCCCCATTTCCTGGGGGCGGCCTCACGGCTTTGGCACCATCAGTTCAGGGAGGTTGCGAGCCCATGGCGCTCGACCAGTCATTCGTCGGACGCACTTACCCGCCCACCGATCCGTACGAGGTCGGCCGGGAAAAGATCCGCGAATTCGCCGAGGCGATCGGTGACCCGAACCCCGCCTACACCGACACCGAAGCCGCCAAGGCCCTCGGTCACCCCGATGTGATCGCGCCGCCGACTTTTGTGTTCGCCATCACGTTCAAGGCCGCCGGACAGGTCGTCGCCGACCCGCAACTCGGTCTGGACTACAGCCGCGTGGTCCACGGCGACCAGAAGTTCGCCTACCGCCGGCCGGTGCGTGCCGGCGACCGCCTGACCGTGACCTCCACCATCGAAGCGATCCGGTCCATGGCCGGCAACGAGGTCATCGACATCCGCGGCGAGGTGCACGACGAGGCCGGCGAGCACGTCGTGACCGCCCTCACCAAGCTCGTCGCCCGGCCCGCTGAGGAGTCCTGAGATGCCCGCGAAGATCGCCTACGACGACGTCGAGGTCGGCACCGAACTCCCCGCGCAGACCTTCCCCGTGACCCGCGCCACGCTCGTCCAGTACGCCGGCGCCTCCGGGGACTTCAACCCGATCCACTGGAACGAGAAGTTCGCCAAGGAGGTCGGACTGCCGGACGTCATCGCGCACGGCATGTTCACCATGGCCTCGGCGGTCCGGGTGGTCACCGACTGGGTCGGCGACCCGGGCGCGGTGGCCGAGTACGGCGTGCGCTTCACCAAGCCCGTCGTCGTCCCCAACGACGGGACCGGCGCGCTGATCGAGGTCAGCGGCACGGTCGCGGCCAAGCTCGACGACGCGGAGCGGACGGTCCGGATCGACCTCACCGCCAAGAGCGCCGGCCAGAAGGTGCTGGGCATGGCCCGCGCCGTGGCCCGGCTCGCCTGACGCCGCCGCGCGGGGCGGCCGGCCCGGCCCGCCGGACCGCCCCCGTACCCTTGGGCGCGTGCAGGAACGCCACGTAACAGAGAACGCCCCCCTCGCCCCGCTGACCACCTTCCGTCTCGGCGGCCCCGCGAGCCGGCTCGTCACGGCCACCACCGACGACGAGGTGATCGCGGCCGTCCGCGAAGCCGACGAGGCCGGCACCCCGCTGCTGATCATCGGCGGCGGCAGCAACCTCGTCATCGGTGACAAGGGCTTCGACGGCACCGCCCTGCGCATCGCCACCCGGGGCGTCGCCCTCGACGGCACGGCCCTGGAGCTCGCCGCGGGCGAGAACTGGTCGGACGCCGTCGCCCACACCGTCGAGGCCGGACTGGCCGGCGTCGAGTGCCTGGCCGGCATCCCCGGCTCGGCCGGCGCCACCCCGATCCAGAACGTCGGCGCCTACGGCCAGGACGTCTCCGAGACCCTCACCGAGGTCGTCGCCTACGACCGGGGCACCGGCGAGACGGTCACCCTCGCCAACGAGGAGTGCGGCTTCTCGTACCGCCACAGCCGCTTCAAGCAGCACCCCGAGCGGTTCGTGGTGCTGCGCGTCCGCTTCGCCCTGGAGGACGCGGACGGCCTCTCCGCGCCCCTGAGGTACGAGCAGACGGCCCGCGCCCTCGGCGTCGGCACGGGGGAGCGGGTGCCGCTCACCGTCGCCCGCAAGACCGTCCTGGGGCTCCGGGCGAGCAAGGGCATGGTGCTGGACCCGGAGGACCACGACACCTGGTCGGCCGGCTCCTTCTTCACCAACCCCGTCCTCACCGAGGCCGAGCACGCCGAGCTCGTCCGCCGGGTCCGCGACCGGCTCGGGCCCGACACCGCGCCGCCCGCCTTCCCGGACGGCGACGGCCGGGTGAAGACCTCCGCCGCCTGGCTCATCGACCGGGCCGGTTTCACCAAGGGCTACGGCAGCGGTCCGGCCCGGATCTCCACCAAGCACACCCTCGCCCTGACCAACCGCGGCCGGGCCACCACCGAGGACCTGCTCGCCCTGGCCCGCGAGGTCCGCGACGGGGTCCGGGACGCCTTCGGGGTCACCCTCGTCAACGAACCGGTGACGGTCGGCGTCAGCCTGTAGGGCGCGTCCGGCCCGGGGCGGCCAGCCAGGCGTCGATGTCCGCCAGCGCCGTCCGCCGCAGCTCCTCGGGCGCCCGGGAGGCGCGCACGGACTGCCGGGCCAGCTCGGCCAGTTCGGCGTCGGTGAAGCCGTGCGCGCCGCGGGCGATCTCGTACTGGGCGGCCAGCCGCGAACCGAACAGCAGCGGGTCGTCGGCGCCCAGCGCCATCGGGACGCCCGCCTCGTAGAGCGTCCGCAGCGGTACGTCCTCCGGTTTCCCGTAGACGCCCAGCGCCACATTCGACGCCGGGCACACCTCGCAGGTCACTCCGTGGGCCGCCAGCCGGCGCAGCAGCTCCGGGTCCTCCGCGGCCCGCACCCCGTGCCCGATCCGGCCGGCGTGCAGATCGTCCAGGCAGTCCCGGACGCTGGCCGGCCCGGACAGCTCGCCGCCGTGCGGCGCCGACAGCAGGCCGCCGTCCCGGGCGATGGCGAAGGCCCGGTCGAAGTCCCGGGCCAGGCCCCGCCGTTCGTCGTTGGAGAGCCCGAAGCCGACCACCCCGCGGTCGGCGTGGCGCACCGCCAGCCGGGCCAGCGTGCGGGCGTCCAGCGGGTGCTTCATGCGGTTCGCGGCGACCAGTACCCGGATGCCCAGCCCGGTGTCTCGGGAGGCCCGCTCCACCGCGTCCAGGATGATCTCCATGGCCGGGATCAGCCCGCCCAGCCGCGGTGCGTACGAGGTCGGGTCGACCTGGATCTCCAGCCACCGCGAGCCGTCCCGGACGTCCTCCTCGGCGGCCTCCCGCACCAGCCGCTGGATGTCCTCGGGCGACCGCAGGCAGGACCGGGCGATGTCGTAGAGCCGCTGGAAGCGGAACCAGCCGCGCTCGTCGGTGGCGCTCAGCCGGGGCGGTGTGCCGCTGGTGAGCGCGTCCGGGAGGTGGACGCCGTACTTGTCGGCGAGGTCCAGCAGGGTCGCCGGCCGCATCGAGCCGGTGAAGTGCAGGTGCAGATGGGCCTTCGGCAGTTGACGCAGATCACGAACACGCTCCATCCCGAGATACTGCCGCACCCGCGCGCCACGGCATAGGCCCCGCCCCGAACGAAGGGACCCCCGCAAAAGCGTGCGGGGCCGGACGAACCGCCCGGCCCCGCACGCCCAGTGGCTTCAGATGCCCGCTACTTGGCGTCCGCCAGCAGCTTCTGGATCCGGGAGACGCCCTCGACCAGGTCCTCGTCGCCCAGCGCGTACGAAAGCCGCAGGTAGCCGGGGGTGCCGAACGCCTCACCCGGGACGACGGCGACCTCCGCCTCCTCCAGGATCAGCTCGGCCAGCTCGACGCTGGACTGCGGCCGCCTGCCGCGGATCTCCCTGCCCAGCAGCCCCTTGACCGACGGGTAGGCGTAGAACGCGCCCTCCGGCTCCGGGCACAGCACACCGTCGATCTCGTTGAGCATCCGCACGATGGTCTTCCGGCGCCGGTCGAAGGCCACCTTCATCTCCTCGACGGCCGTCAGGTCGCCGCTGACCGCCGCGACGGCCGCGGCCTGCGCCACGTTGGAGACGTTGGAGGTGGCGTGCGACTGGAGGTTGGTGGCCGCCTTGACGACGTCCTTGGGGCCGATCGCCCAGCCCACCCGCCAGCCGGTCATCGCGTACGTCTTCGCCACACCGTTGACGACGATGCACTTGTCGCGCAGCTCCGGCACCACGACCGGCAGCGAGCAGAACTCGGCGTCCCCGTAGACCAGGTGCTCGTAGATCTCGTCGGTCAGCACCCACAGGCCGTGCTCGGCGGCCCAGCGGCCGACCGCCTCGACCTGCTCGCGCGGGTAGACCGCGCCGGTCGGGTTCGACGGCGAGACGAACAGCAGCACCTTGGTGCGCTCGGTGCGGGCCGCCTCCAACTGCTCGACGGTCACCCGGTAGCCGGTGGTCTCGTCGGCGACGACCTCGACCGGCACACCGCCCGCGAGCCGGATCGACTCGGGGTAGGTGGTCCAGTACGGCGCCGGCACGATGACCTCGTCACCCGGGTCCAGGACGGCGGCGAACGCCTCGTAGATGGCCTGCTTGCCACCGTTGGTGACGAGGACGTTCGCGGCCTCGATCTCGTAGCCGGAGTCGCGCAGGGTCTTCGCGACGATCGCGGCCTTCAGCTCGGGGAGCCCGCCGGCGGGCGTGTAGCGGTGGAACTTCGGGTTCCGGCACGCCTCGACCGCCGCCTCGACGATGTAGCCGGGCGTGGGGAAGTCGGGCTCGCCGGCGCCGAAGCCGATCACCGGGCGCCCGGCGGCCTTGAGGGCCTTGGCCTTGGCGTCGACGGCGAGGGTGGCGGACTCGGAGATCGCACCGACGCGGGCGGAGACCCGGCGGTCGGCGGGGGACGATGCGGAGGGAGTGGCAGCGCTCATAGGGGCATCGTCGCAGACCGCCGACGGCCCCGACACACGGGTTTGCGGGGCGGTAGGGGAGGTTCCTGTTCGACGCCCGGCCCCGAAGCACGTACACTCGCTGACCGTTGGCTCCCATCGGGTCACCGCGGCGTACGGCGCACGACATAGTGCAGTCGCCCGGATGCGGTAGGTTGGGGGAACCACAAAGGGTCGTAGCTCAATTGGTAGAGCACTGGTCTCCAAAACCAGCGGTTGGGGGTTCAAGTCCCTCCGGCCCTGCTACACGCACCGATTCACCGAGTGCGTGCACGCGTACGTACGAAATGCACCGCCGTGCGGCCGGGCCGGGCGCGGCACGGCCACGACCCGGATTCAGGTGAGGACGAGTGACGGACGCCCTGGGCTCCATCGACATGCCTGAGCGCGGTCGTTCCGAGGACGAGACCACGGAATCCCAGAAGAAGCCCCGCCGCGGCGGCAAGCGCGGCAAGAAGGGGCCCTTCGCGCGCCTCGCGCTCTTCTACCGCCAGATCATCGCGGAGCTCCGCAAGGTCGTCTGGCCCACGCGCAGCCAGCTGTCGTCGTACACCACCGTGGTGATCGTCTTCGTGGCCATCATCATTGGCCTCGTAACCGTGATTGACTTGGGAATCAACCGAGTCGTCGGGTACGTCTTCGGCTGATCCCGCGGAGGCCGCCTCCGTGGGCGGCCTTTCGCACGTTCAACCCCTTGAAGCAAGGAAGAAGCAGCCACGTGTCTGACCCGAACCTGAACGACGCCACCGAGCCCGTCGCGGCTGCAGAGGCCGAGGTCGACGAGGCCGTCCCGGCCGAGGTCGAGGGGGACGCGGCGGCCATCGCTGACGAGGAAGCCGCCGCGGAGATCGTCGCGGACGCCGAGGACGTCGACGAGCTGGACGCCGAGGACGCCGCCGCCGGCGAGTCCGCCGAGTCGGCCGCCGTGCACGCCGAGTCCGCCGACGAGGCGGAGGCCGCCGAGGCTTCCGAGGACGCCGAGGAGCAGGAGCCGGTCGACCCGGTGGCCGCCCTCCGCGACGAGCTGCGCGGACTCCCCGGCGAGTGGTACGTCATCCACACCTACGCGGGCTACGAGAACCGCGTGAAGACCAACCTCGAACAGCGCGCCGTCTCGCTGAACGTCGAGGACTACATCTTCCAGGCCGAGGTGCCGCAGGAAGAGGTCGTGCAGATCAAGAACGGCGACCGCCGCACCGTCCGCCAGAACAAGCTTCCGGGCTACGTCCTGGTGCGCATGGACCTGACGAACGAGTCCTGGGGCGTCGTCCGCAACACCCCGGGTGTCACCGGCTTCGTCGGCAACGCCTACGACCCCTACCCGCTGACCCTGGACGAGATCGTCAAGATGCTCGCCCCGGAGGCCGAGGAGAAGGCCGCCAAGGAGGCCGCCGCGGCTGAGGGCAAGCCGGCGCCGTCCCGCAAGGTCGAGGTCCAGGTCCTGGACTTCGAGGTGGGCGACTCCGTCACCGTCACCGACGGCCCGTTCGCGACGCTCCAGGCCACGATCAACGAGATCAACGCCGACTCGAAGAAGGTCAAGGGCCTCGTCGAGATCTTCGGCCGCGAGACCCCGGTCGAGCTGAGCTTCGACCAGATCCAGAAGAACTGACGTCTTCCGGACCTTCGACCACCGACCAGGTCAGACCGGCACAGAGCCGGTCTGACCTGCGCGGTTTTTAGCCCCGCGGCGATACCCGTTATCGTTGTGCGGTATGCCTCCATCCGGATGATCCGGATCGTGGGGCGAACCACCTCTCACTAGGACCCGGAGAGAGCATGCCTCCCAAGAAGAAGAAGGTCACGGGGCTGATCAAGCTCCAGATCCAGGCCGGTGCCGCCAACCCGGCCCCGCCGGTCGGCCCCGCGCTGGGTCAGCACGGCGTCAACATCATGGAGTTCTGCAAGGCCTACAACGCCGCGACCGAGTCGCAGCGTGGCATGGTCGTGCCGGTGGAGATCACGGTCTACGAGGACCGTTCCTTCACCTTCGTCACCAAGACCCCGCCGGCCGCGAAGCTCATCCTGAAGGCCGCGGGCGTGGAGAAGGGCTCCGGCGAGCCGCACAAGACCAAGGTCGCCAAGATCACCGAGGCGCAGGTCCGCGAGATCGCCACCACCAAGATGCCCGACCTGAACGCCAACGACCTGGACGCCGCGTCGAAGATCATCGCCGGCACCGCCCGTTCCATGGGCATCACGGTCGAGGGCTGAGCCCCAGCCCTACAAGGCACCACGTGGCAGGGCCAGGCGCTGGTCCGTACCACGACTCCACCCCACTGCATCAGGAGCAGAAGTGAAGCGCAGCAAGACTCTTCGCAACGCGGACGCGAAGATCGACCGGGAGCGGCTCTACGCCCCGCTCGAGGCCGTCCGTCTCGCCAAGGACACCGCGTCCGCCAAGTTCGACGCGACCGTCGAGGTCGCCATGCGTCTGGGTGTCGACCCGCGCAAGGCCGACCAGATGGTCCGTGGCACCGTGAACCTCCCGCACGGCACCGGTAAGACCGCCCGGGTCCTGGTCTTCGCGACCGGTGACCGTGCTGCGGCCGCGGAGGCCGCCGGCGCCGACATCGTCGGCTCGGACGAACTGATCGACGAGGTCTCCAAGGGCCGCCTGGACTTCGACGCCGTCGTCGCCACCCCGGACCTCATGGGCAAGGTCGGCCGCCTCGGCCGCGTGCTCGGTCCCCGTGGTCTGATGCCGAACCCGAAGACCGGCACCGTCACCCCGGACGTCGCCAAGGCTGTCACCGACATCAAGGGCGGCAAGATCGAGTTCCGCGTCGACAAGCACGCGAACCTCCACTTCATCATCGGCAAGGCGTCCTTCGACGACACCAAGCTGGTGGAGAACTACGCCGCGGCGCTGGAGGAGATCACCCGTCTGAAGCCGTCCGCCGCCAAGGGCCGCTACATCAAGAAGACGACGATCACCACCACCATGGGCCCCGGCATCCCGGTGGACAGCAACCGCACCCGCAACCTCCTCGTCGAGGACGAGGCCGTCTGATCGTTCCGATCGATGCCTCATAGCGCGTGACGCGTGATGTCGGGCCCCGCTTTCCGTACGGAGGGCGGGGCCCGTCGCGTTCCCGGACGACGGGCCTGACGCGTTCATAACAGGGCCTGCCGCGTGCGCTGTCGGTTGCCTGCACTACAGTCCCCTGCGAGGTCCATCGAGGAAATCAAGGGGGAGCCTCAGTGCGCACCACGCGTATAGCCGCCGCCGTCGCGGCGGGAGTTGTCATGATGGCCGGTCTGACCGCCTGCAACAGCGGCGGCGGCAAGAGCAACGGCACCGGCGGTGGCAGCGCCGGCGGCAGCAGCAACGACGCCTCGGGATCGAAGTCCCCGCTGGAGGCCGCGCTGGCCTCGCTGAAGACGGCCTCGCAGCAGACGAGCGACAAGAAGTCCGCCCAGATCGACGGCACCCAGAAGATGGGCCCGACCACGCGCACGATGAAGGGCGCGATGGACTGGTCGAACGGCATCAACATGACGCTCGATATCACCAACACCGGCGGCCCGATGGCGTCCGGCAAGCCCATGAAGGCGCTGTACACGCCCCAGGCGATGTACATGAACATGGGCATGCCGATGGGCGGCAAGAGCTGGCTCAAGTACGACTACGACGCCCTGGCCAAGAAGGGCGGTCCGGCCGGCGCCCTGATGAAGGACTCCATGCAGAACAACGACCCGGTCAAGTCGGTGAACCTGCTGATCGCTTCCGGCAAGGTGAAGGAGGCCGGCAAGGAGGACGTCCGCGGCGTCCAGGCGACCCACTACACCGGCACGGTCGACGTGGCCGAGATGGCCAAGATGCAGTCCAAGAGCCTCAGCGAGGCCGACCTGAAGGCGCTGGAGCAGCAGCTCAAGAAGATCGGTGCCACGACGGAGACCATCGACCTGTGGATCGGCCCGGACAACCTGCTCGTCAAGAAGCGTGAGCAGATGGACGGCCAGCAGGCGACGGACTCCACCGTCTTCTACTCGAACTACGGCACCAAGGTCACGGTGACCCCGCCGCCGGCCGGCGACACCATGGCGGCCCCCGGCATGTGAGCGGTGCGGCCGCGGCGGAGTGTCGCAGACGCCCCGCCGTGGCCGCCGAGCAGCCGATTTGCCTGCGCGTGGGCCGTTCCCGTACGGTGTCCCGGAAGCCAAAGACCGCTGGTTGTCTCTGCGTGTCCGGACCCGGATGCGTGGTGGCCGAAGGATCCGCTAGCTGCGGACGGCCTGCGCAGGTTGTGTGGAGAGACTCCCGGACAGTTCTCTGTTCGGTCGAGTAACGCCCCGTGCCCTGCGCCGGGGCGTTTGTGTTGCCCAGCCCCTTCTGCGCGGTCCTCATCACCCGGAAGGAGGCCGAGGCTCATGGCGAGGCCCGACAAGGTCGCAGCCGTCGACGAGATTGCCGACAAGTTCCGCAACTCGAACGCCGCTGTTGTGACCGCGTACACCGGTCTTACCGTTGCGCAGATCAAGAATCTGCGTCGTTCGCTCGGTGACAACGCTCAGTACCGTGTGGTGAAGAACACGCTGACCAAGATCGCGGCCAAGGAGGCCGGGATCTCCGCGCTGGACGAGCACCTCAGTGGCTCGACGGCCGTCGCCTTCGTTACCGGTGACCCGGTCGAGGCGGCGAAGGGTCTTCGTGACTTCGCCAAGGAGAACCAGAACCTCGTCATCAAGGGCGGTGTCCTTGACGGCAAGGCGCTCTCCGCCGACGAGATCAAGAAGCTTGCGGACCTCGAGTCCCGCGAGGTTCTGCTCAGCAAGCTGGCCGGTGCCTTCAAGGCGAAGCAGTCCCAGGCTGCCTCCGTCTTCCAGGCGCTGCCGTCGAAGCTCGTCCGCACCGTGGACGCGCTGCGCGCCAAGCAGGCCGAGCAGGGCGGTGCCGAGTAATTCGGCTCGCGTCATGATCCGCGCCGTCCCGGCGCGGGTTGCAGCGGGCCGCACGCCCGCCGAAATGTACATCCGGCACCAGCCGATTTAGTGGAAGGACCGCCACCATGGCGAAGCTCACCCAGGACGAGCTCCTTGAGCAGTTCGAAGGCATGACCCTCATCGAGCTCTCCGAGTTCGTGAAGGCCTTCGAGGAGAAGTTCGACGTCACCGCCGCCGCCGCTGCCCCGGTCGTCGTCGCCGGCGGTGCCGCCGGTGGCGCCGCTGCCGAGGCCGAGGAGGAGAAGGACGAGTTCGACGTCATCCTCACCGGCGCCGGCGACAAGAAGATCCAGGTCATCAAGGTCGTGCGCGAGCTGACCTCCCTCGGCCTGAAGGAGGCCAAGGACCTGGTCGACGGCACCCCGAAGCCGGTTCTGGAGAAGGTCGCCAAGGACGCCGCCGAGAAGGCCGCCGAGGCCCTCAAGGGCGCCGGCGCCTCCGTCGAGGTCAAGTGACCTCGCTGAGTCTCCGACTCCCGTCCCGACGCGCCTGAGGGCGTAACGCGGACACCGCGAAGGGCGATCACCCATACGGGTGGTCGCCCTTCCGCGTCCCCGCCCCGGCTGCACCGTCCCGCGCCGGAGTGCGAGTATGGTGATCTTCGTTGTCCGGACGCACCTCCATGTGACGATCTCCCAGAGGCGGGGGGCCTTGACGAACCGGACGCGGCGCGCAATTCTCGGGACGCGACACGGAAGCGGTCCAGGGTCCGAGGCATGGATCGCCGACGAAGAGGGAAGCATCGGTGTGCGCCACTGGCGCAAGGGCTTTCGGCAGGCGCAGGGCATTGGGCGAAGTGAAGAACAACGAGGGGCTCCTCCGTCACGGAGGGGATGACCTCCCGGAGGGAGAAGATCGGGACGCGGTGCGGTACCGGTCTCCGGAAACTCGCTCTGGACATCAGTGGGCCATGTGGCTACACTGACCCTTTGCGCTGCCTGTTAGCTGCTCCCTGCCCGTCACCAGGGGCATGCCCGAGCCCGAGTGAAGCCGAATGAACCGCCCTGACCTGGGCTTCTCGACCGCTTTGCTCGATTCGGGACCGGTACGCGCGTAGTGAGTCCGAGCCCTCGGAAGGACCCCCTCTTGGCCGCCTCGCGCAACGCCTCGACTGCCAATACGAACAACGGCGACAGCACCGCCCCGCTGCGCATCTCCTTTGCGAAGATCAAGGAGCCCCTCGGGGTTCCGAACCTCCTTGCGCTGCAGACCGAAAGCTTCGACTGGCTGCTCGGCAATGCCGCATGGAAGGGTCGCGTCGAGGCTGCGCTGGAGAGTGGGCAGGAAGTCCCCACCAAGTCCGGTCTGGAAGAGATCTTCGAAGAGATCTCCCCGATCGAGGACTTCTCCGGGTCGATGTCGCTGACGTTCCGCGACCACCGCTTCGAGCCTCCGAAGAACTCCATCGACGAGTGCAAGGAGCGTGACTTCACGTACGCCGCTCCGCTGTTCGTCACCGCGGAGTTCACCAACAACGAGACCGGCGAGATCAAGTCCCAGACGGTCTTCATGGGCGACTTCCCGCTCATGACCAACAAGGGCACCTTCGTCATCAACGGCACCGAGCGTGTCGTGGTGTCGCAGCTCGTCCGCTCGCCGGGTGTGTACTTCGACAGCTCGATCGACAAGACGTCCGACAAGGACATCTTCTCCGCCAAGATCATCCCGTCCCGGGGTGCCTGGCTGGAGATGGAGATCGACAAGCGCGACATGGTCGGTGTCCGCATCGACCGCAAGCGCAAGCAGTCCGTCACCGTCCTGCTCAAGGCGCTCGGCTGGACCACCGAGCAGATCCTCGAGGAGTTCGGCGAGTACGAGTCGATGCGCGCCACCCTGGAGAAGGACCACACCCAGGGCCAGGACGACGCGCT
The DNA here is from genome assembly GCF_000373585.1 of Streptomyces sp. MspMP-M5. GTDB lineage: Bacteria > Actinomycetota > Actinomycetes > Streptomycetales > Streptomycetaceae > Streptomyces. The sequence continues at coordinate 268,574 of NZ_KB891885.1, read as the reverse complement.
GCTCGACATCTACCGCAAGCTGCGCCCGGGCGAGCCCCCGACGCGTGAGGCCGCGCAGACGCTGCTGGAGAACCTCTACTTCAACCCCAAGCGCTACGACCTCGCCAAGGTCGGCCGCTACAAGGTCAACAAGAAGCTCGGCGGCGACGAGCCGCTGGACGCCGGCGTGCTCACCGTCGACGACGTCATCGCCACCATCAAGTACCTGGTCAAGCTGCACGCCGGCGAGACCGAGACGACCGGCGAGAACGGCAACACCATCGTTGTCGAGACCGACGACATCGACCACTTCGGCAACCGCCGCCTGCGCAACGTCGGCGAGCTGATCCAGAACCAGGTCCGTACGGGTCTCGCCCGTATGGAGCGCGTCGTGCGTGAGCGCATGACCACCCAGGACGTCGAGGCGATCACGCCGCAGACCCTGATCAACATCCGGCCGGTCGTCGCCTCCATCAAGGAGTTCTTCGGCACCAGTCAGCTGTCCCAGTTCATGGACCAGACCAACCCGCTGTCGGGTCTGACCCACAAGCGCCGTCTGTCGGCGCTGGGCCCGGGTGGTCTCTCCCGTGAGCGGGCCGGTCTGGACGTCCGTGACGTGCACCCGTCGCACTACGGCCGCATGTGCCCGATCGAGACGCCCGAAGGCCCGAACATCGGTCTGATCGGCTCGCTCGCGTCCTACGGCCGGGTCAACGTCTTCGGCTTCATCGAGACCCCGTACCGCAAGGTCGTCGACGGTCAGGTCACCGACCAGGTGGACTACCTCACCGCCGATGAGGAAGACCGCTACCTGATCGCCCAGGCGAACGCCAAGCTCACCGAGGACCTGCGGTTCGCCGAGGGCCGTGTGCTGGTCCGCCGGCGTGGCGGCGAGGTCGACCTCGTCCCCGCCGACGAGGTGCACTACATGGACGTCTCGCCGCGCCAGATGGTGTCGGCCGCGACCGCCATGATCCCCTTCCTCGAGCACGACGACGCCAACCGCGCGCTCATGGGATCGAACATGATGCGCCAGGCCGTTCCGCTGATCAAGGCGGAGTCGCCGCTGGTCGGCACCGGCATGGAGTACCGCTGCGCGGTCGACGCCGGCGACGTCATCAAGGCCGAGAAGAACGGTGTGGTCCAGGAGGTCTCCGCGGACTACATCACCGTCGCCAACGACGACGGCACGTACACCACGTACCGCGTCGCCAAGTTCACCCGCTCCAACCAGGGCACCTCCTTCAACCAGAAGGTCGTCGTGGACGAGGGCGCGCGGGTCATCGAGGGCCAGGTCCTCGCCGACGGTCCGTCCACGGACGAGGGCGAGATGGCGCTCGGCAAGAACCTCCTCGTGGCGTTCATGCCGTGGGAGGGCCACAACTACGAGGACGCGATCATCCTGTCGCAGCGCCTCGTGCAGGACGACGTCCTCTCCTCGATCCACATCGAGGAGCACGAGGTCGACGCCCGTGACACCAAGCTCGGCCCCGAGGAGATCACCCGGGACATCCCGAACGTCTCCGAGGAGGTCCTCTCCGACCTCGACGAGCGCGGCATCATCCGCATCGGTGCCGAGGTCGTCGCCGGCGACATCCTCGTCGGCAAGGTCACGCCCAAGGGCGAGACCGAGCTGACCCCCGAGGAGCGCCTGCTCCGCGCGATCTTCGGTGAGAAGGCGCGCGAGGTGCGCGACACCTCGCTGAAGGTGCCGCACGGCGAGATCGGCAAGGTCATCGGCGTCCGCGTCTTCGACCGCGAGGAGGGCGACGAGCTGCCCCCGGGCGTGAACCAGCTGGTCCGCGTCTACGTCGCACAGAAGCGCAAGATCACCGACGGTGACAAGCTCGCCGGCCGCCACGGCAACAAGGGCGTCATCTCGAAGATCCTGCCGGTCGAGGACATGCCGTTCATGGAGGACGGCACCCCGGTCGACATCATCCTCAACCCGCTGGGTGTCCCGTCCCGAATGAACCCGGGACAGGTCCTGGAGATCCACCTCGGCTGGCTCGCCAGCCAGGGCTGGGACGTCTCCAGCCTCGGTGACGAGTGGGCCCAGCGTCTGCAGGTCATCGGCGCCGACCAGGTCGAGCCGCGCACCAACGTCGCGACCCCGGTCTTCGACGGTGCCCGCGAGGACGAGCTGGCCGGTCTGCTGGAGAACACCCGCCCGAACCGCGACGGCGACCGCATGGTCCTCCCGTCCGGCAAGGCGCGGCTGTTCGACGGCCGCTCCGGTGAGCCGTTCCCGGACCCGATCTCGGTCGGGTACATGTACATCCTCAAGCTGCACCACCTGGTCGACGACAAGCTGCACGCCCGCTCGACCGGTCCGTACTCGATGATCACCCAGCAGCCGCTGGGTGGTAAGGCTCAGTTCGGTGGCCAGCGCTTCGGTGAGATGGAGGTGTGGGCGCTGGAGGCTTACGGCGCCGCGTACGCCCTCCAGGAGCTGCTGACGATCAAGTCCGACGACGTCACCGGCCGCGTGAAGGTCTACGAGGCCATCGTCAAGGGCGAGAACATTCCCGAGCCCGGCATCCCCGAGTCCTTCAAGGTGCTCATCAAGGAGATGCAGTCCCTGTGCCTCAACGTGGAGGTGCTGTCCTCGGACGGCATGTCCATCGAGATGCGCGACACCGACGAGGACGTCTTCCGCGCTGCGGAGGAGCTCGGCATCGACCTGTCCCGGCGCGAGCCGAGCAGCGTCGAAGAGGTCTGACGGGAGTTCGGCCGGGGAGCCCGTGAGGGTTCCCCGGCCGGCCCCAAGACCCCCGTTTCAGACCCCAAGACTTACAACCCTGAGAGGGATTGACGCATAGTGCTCGACGTCAACTTCTTCGATGAGCTCCGGATCGGTCTGGCTACCGCTGACGACATCCGTCAGTGGAGCCACGGCGAGGTCAAGAAGCCCGAGACCATCAACTACCGCACCCTCAAGCCCGAGAAGGACGGCCTCTTCTGCGAGAAGATCTTCGGCCCCACCCGGGACTGGGAGTGCTACTGCGGTAAGTACAAGCGCGTCCGCTTCAAGGGCATCATCTGCGAGCGCTGCGGCGTCGAGGTCACTCGCGCCAAGGTGCGCCGTGAGCGGATGGGCCACATCGAGCTGGCCGCGCCCGTCACCCACATCTGGTACTTCAAGGGCGTGCCGAGCCGGCTGGGCTACCTGCTGGACCTCGCGCCCAAGGACCTCGAGAAGGTCATCTACTTCGCCGCGTACATGATCACGTACGTGGACGAGGAGCGCCGCACCCGCGACCTGCCCTCGCTGGAGGCGCACGTCTCCGTCGAGCGCCAGCAGATCGAGAACCGCCGCGACTCCGACCTGGAGGCCCGCGCCAAGAAGCTCGAGACCGACCTGGCCGAGCTGGAGGCCGAGGGCGCCAAGGCGGACGCCCGCCGCAAGGTGCGCGAGGGCGCCGAGCGCGAGATGAAGCAGCTGCGCGACCGCGCGCAGCGCGAGATCGACCGCCTCGACGAGGTCTGGAACCGCTTCAAGAACCTCAAGGTCCAGGACCTGGAGGGCGACGAGCTGCTCTACCGCGAGCTGCGGGACCGCTTCGGCACGTACTTCGACGGTTCGATGGGTGCCGCTGCCCTGCAGAAGCGCCTGGAGACCTTCGACCTGGAGGAGGAGGCCGAGCGCCTCCGCGAGATCATCCGGACCGGCAAGGGCCAGAAGAAGACCCGTGCGCTCAAGCGCCTGAAGGTCGTCTCCGCCTTCCTGCAGACCCGCAACAGCCCCAAGGGCATGGTGCTGGACTGCATCCCGGTGATCCCGCCGGACCTGCGTCCGATGGTGCAGCTGGACGGTGGCCGCTTCGCGACCTCCGACCTGAACGACCTGTACCGCCGCGTGATCAACCGCAACAACCGCCTGAAGCGGCTTCTCGACCTCGGCGCGCCCGAGATCATCGTGAACAACGAGAAGCGCATGCTCCAGGAGGCCGTCGACGCGCTCTTCGACAACGGCCGTCGTGGCCGCCCGGTCACGGGCCCCGGCAACCGTCCGCTGAAGTCGCTGTCCGACATGCTCAAGGGCAAGCAGGGCCGCTTCCGTCAGAACCTGCTCGGTAAGCGCGTCGACTACTCGGCCCGTTCCGTCATCGTCGTCGGCCCGCAGCTCAAGCTGCACCAGTGCGGTCTGCCCAAGGCCATGGCGCTGGAGCTGTTCAAGCCGTTCGTGATGAAGCGCCTGGTGGACCTGAACCACGCGCAGAACATCAAGTCGGCCAAGCGCATGGTCGAGCGCGGCCGCACCGTCGTGTACGACGTCCTCGAAGAGGTCATCGCCGAGCACCCGGTGCTGCTGAACCGTGCGCCCACCCTGCACCGCCTCGGCATCCAGGCGTTCGAGCCGCAGCTGGTCGAGGGCAAGGCCATCCAGATCCACCCGCTCGTCTGCACCGCGTTCAACGCGGACTTCGACGGTGACCAGATGGCCGTGCACCTGCCGCTGTCCGCGGAGGCGCAGGCCGAGGCCCGCATCCTGATGCTGTCCTCGAACAACATCCTCAAGCCGGCCGACGGCCGTCCGGTCACCATGCCGACCCAGGACATGGTGCTGGGCCTCTTCTTCCTCACCACGGACGAAGAGGAGCGCGAGGTCAAGGGCGAGGGCCGCTCGTTCGCCTCGGTCTCCGAAGCGATCATGGCTTTCGACGCCCGCGAGCTCTCGCTGCAGGCGAAGGTCGACATCCGCTTCCCGATCGGCACCGTGCCGCCGCGCGGCTGGACCCCGCCGGCCCCCGTCGAGGGCGAGCCGGAGTGGCAGCAGGGCGACAGCTTCCGGCTGCGGACGACCCTGGGCCGCGCGCTCTTCAACGAGCTGCTGCCCGAGGACTACCCGTTCGTCGACTACTCGGTGGGCAAGAAGCAGCTCTCCGCGATCGTCAACGACCTGGCCGAGCGCTACCCGAAGGTCATCGTGGCGGCGACGCTCGACAACCTGAAGGCGGCCGGCTTCTACTGGGCCACCCGCTCCGGCGTCACCGTCGCCGTCTCCGACATCGTCGTGCCGGAGGCCAAGAAGGCGATCGTCTCCGGCTACGAGGCCCAGGACGAGAAGGTCCAGAAGCAGTACGAGCGTGGCCTGATCACCAAGGACGAGCGCACGCAGGAACTCATCAACATCTGGACCAAGGCGACCAACGAGGTTGCCGAGGCGATGAATGAGAACTTCCCGAAGACCAACCCCATCTTCATGATGGTGGACTCGGGTGCGCGCGGAAACATGATGCAGATGCGTCAGATCGCCGGTATGCGTGGTCTGGTGTCGAACGCCAAGAACGAGACCATCCCGCGTCCGATCAAGGCGTCCTTCCGCGAGGGCCTGTCCGTGCTGGAGTACTTCATCTCCACCCACGGTGCCCGTAAGGGTCTGGCGGACACCGCCCTGCGTACCGCCGACTCCGGCTACCTCACCCGTCGTCTGGTCGACGTCTCCCAGGACGTCATCATTCGCGAGGAGGACTGTGGCACCGAGCGCGGCCTCAAGCTGCGGATCGGTTCGAAGGGCGCGGACGGCATCCTGCGCAAGGCGGACGACGTCGAGTCCTCCGTGTACGCGCGGATGCTCGCCGAGGACGTCGTGGTGGACGGCAAGGTCGTCGCACCGGCCAACGTCGACCTCGGTGACGTGCTGATCGACCAGCTGATCGCGCACGGCGTGGAGGAGGTCAAGACCCGCTCGGTCCTGACCTGTGAGTCCGCGGTCGGTACCTGTGCGTACTGCTACGGCCGTTCGCTGGCCACCGGCAAGCTGGTCGACATCGGTGAGGCGGTCGGCATCATCGCCGCCCAGTCCATCGGTGAGCCCGGCACCCAGCTGACGATGCGTACCTTCCACACCGGTGGTGTGGCCGGTGACGACATCACCCTGGGTCTGCCGCGTGTCGTCGAGCTCTTCGAGGCCCGTACGCCCAAGGGTGTCGCCCCGATCTCGGAGGCGGCCGGCCGCGTCCGCATCGAGGAGACCGAGAAGACCAAGAAGGTCATCGTCACGCCGGACGACGGCAGCGACGAGACGGCCTACCCCGTCTCCAAGCGCGCCCGCATGCTGGTGTCCGAGGGTGACCACGTCGAGGTCGGCCAGCCGCTGACCGTCGGTGCGATCAACCCGCACGACGTGCTGCGGATCCTCGGCCAGCGTGCCGTCCAGGTCCACCTGGTCGGCGAGGTCCAGAAGGTCTACAACAGCCAGGGCGTGGCGATCCACGACAAGCACATCGAGATCATCATCCGGCAGATGCTGCGCCGCGTGACGATCATCGAGTCCGGCGACGCGGAGCTGCTGCCGGGCGAGCTGGTGGAGCGCTCGAAGTTCGAGGGCGAGAACCGTCGCGTGGTGGCGGAAGGCGGCCACCCGGCCTCCGGCCGTCCGCAGCTGATGGGTATCACCAAGGCTTCGCTGGCGACGGAATCCTGGCTGTCGGCCGCCTCCTTCCAGGAGACGACCCGAGTCCTGACGGACGCGGCGATCAACGCCAAGTCCGACAGCCTCATCGGCCTCAAGGAGAACGTCATCATCGGTAAGCTCATCCCGGCCGGTACGGGCCTGTCCCGCTACCGCAACATCCGGGTCGAGCCCACCGAGGAGGCCAAGGCAGCGATGTACTCGGCCGTCGGTTACGACGACATCGACTACTCGCCCTTCGGCACCGGCTCCGGCCAGGCGGTCCCGCTGGAGGACTACGACTACGGTCCGTACAACCAGTAAGCCGGGTACGGCTGGTAAGGCCGTACGCGCCTGAACAGGGCGGTCACCCCACCGGGGTGGCCGCCCTGCGGCGTTCGGCGGGCCGCGGGAACTTGTTCTCCCATTGCCGCGTCTGTGATGAGAGGATGGGGACAACTGTTGAGCGGGGGGAGGTTCGCGACATGGCATTCCAGCCGTGGCAGGGTGGGCAGCCCGCGCAGAACCCGTATCAGGTGCCTGCCATGCGGGCCTCGCACGCCGATCGCGAGCGCGCGGTCGACGTGTTGAAGGCGGGCTTCGCCGAGGGGCGCCTCGCACAGGCCGAGTACGAGCAGCGGATGGGCCGGGCCTATCAGGCACAGACCCACGCCGAGCTCCAGATGCTGGTCGCCGATCTTCCGCAGGGCCCGGTGCCGCAGGCGCAGTTCACGCCGCGACCGGCGGTGCCCGCTACGTTTCTCCCGCAGATGCCGATGCCGCAGCCCACCAACGGCTCCGCCACGGGCGCCCTGGTCTGCGGGCTGATAGCCCCGTTCACCTGGGGACTGACGTCGATCCCCGCGGTGATCCTGGGGCACAAGGCGCGGGCCGAGATCCGGCGGACGGGGGAGCGGGGCGACGGCCAGGCCGTCGCCGGGCTGGTGCTCGGCTGGCTCGGGATCGGTGCCTGGGCCCTGTTCTTCCTGGTGATGGCGTTGCTGGCGGTGACCCGCGCCTGACGGGTGTGTGCCTTCTTCCGTAGGACCGTGGTTCCCACTACGGTGGCCGCATCGCCGGCCGAGTCCGGCGTGTCCTTCGCGTGTGCATTTGTTTTGACCGCAGCCCATGCGCTAGGTACGCTCTGACCTTGTGCCTGGGGTGTCCCTGGGCTGCCGTGCGCGCCTTCTCCCACCATTCCGGCCGGAGAGTCCCGGCAGCGCGGAAGCCGGGTATTGACACCGCAATCTGCCGCCCCCTCGTTCCAGCGAGGCCGGTCTGCAGTATTCGACACACCCGACCGCGTGGGTCGGGAAATGTTCCAGGTTAGCTTTACCGAGACTGGCACACAGAAACCGGAGAAGTAGTGCCTACGATCCAGCAGCTGGTCCGCAAGGGCCGGCAGGACAAGGTCGAGAAGAACAAGACGCCCGCACTCGAGGGTTCGCCCCAGCGCCGCGGCGTCTGCACGCGTGTGTTCACGACCACCCCGAAGAAGCCGAACTCGGCCCTGCGTAAGGTCGCGCGTGTGCGTCTGACCAGTGGGATCGAGGTCACCGCTTACATTCCGGGTGAGGGCCACAACCTCCAGGAGCACTCGATCGTGCTCGTGCGTGGCGGCCGTGTGAAGGACCTGCCGGGTGTTCGGTACAAGATCATCCGCGGCTCCCTCGACACGCAGGGCGTCAAGAACCGCAAGCAGGCTCGCAGCCGCTACGGCGCCAAGAAGGAGAAGTAAGAATGCCTCGTAAGGGCCCCGCCCCGAAGCGCCCGGTCATCATCGACCCGGTTTACGGCTCCCCCCTGGTGACCTCCCTCATCAACAAGGTGCTGCTGAACGGCAAGCGCTCCACCGCCGAGCGCATCGTCTACGGCGCCATGGAGGGTCTGCGTGAGAAGACGGGCACCGACCCGGTCATCACGCTGAAGCGCGCGCTGGAGAACATCAAGCCGACCCTCGAGGTCAAGTCCCGCCGTGTCGGTGGTGCGACCTACCAGGTCCCGGTCGAGGTCAAGCCCGGCCGCGCCGCCACCCTCTCGCTCCGCTGGCTCGTGGGTTACTCCCGCGCCCGCCGCGAGAAGACCATGACCGAGCGCCTCATGAACGAACTGCTCGACGCCTCCAACGGCCTCGGCGCTTCGGTCAAGAAGCGTGAGGACACGCACAAGATGGCCGAGTCCAACAAGGCCTTCGCGCACTACCGCTGGTAGTCGCAACCCACATCGAGACCGAGAGAAGACTGAGCCACTATGGCTACCACTTCGCTTGACCTGGCCAAGGTCCGCAACATCGGGATCATGGCCCACATCGACGCGGGCAAGACGACCACCACCGAGCGGATCCTGTTCTACACCGGTGTTTCGTACAAGATCGGTGAAGTCCACGACGGCGCTGCCACGATGGACTGGATGGAGCAGGAGCAGGAGCGCGGCATCACGATCACATCTGCCGCGACGACCTGCCACTGGCCGCTGGACAACGTCGACAACACCATCAACATCATCGACACCCCGGGCCACGTCGACTTCACCGTCGAGGTGGAGCGTTCGCTGCGCGTGCTCGACGGTGCGGTGACGGTGTTCGACGGCGTTGCCGGTGTCGAGCCCCAGTCCGAGACCGTTTGGCGTCAGGCGGACCGCTACGGCGTGCCGCGCATCTGCTTCGTCAACAAGCTCGACCGCACGGGTGCCGAGTTCCACCGCTGCGTCGACATGATCACGGATCGCCTGGGCGCGACCCCGATCGTGATGCAGCTCCCGATCGGCACCGAGGCCGACTTCAAGGGCGTCGTGGACCTGGTCCGCATGAAGGCCCTGGTCTGGTCCGCCGAGGCCGCCAAGGGCGAGATGTACGACACCGTCGACATCCCGGACACCCACATCGAGGCCGCCGACGAATGGCGCGGCAAGCTCCTCGAGACCGTGGCCGAGAACGACGAAGAGATCATGGAGCTGTACCTGGAGGGCCAGGAGCCCACCGTGGACCAGCTCTACGCCGCGATCCGTCGTATCACCATCGCCTCCGGCAAGGCCGACGTCACCACCGTCACCCCGGTGTTCTGCGGTACCGCGTTCAAGAACAAGGGCGTGCAGCCCCTGCTCGACGCGGTCGTGCGCTACCTCCCCTCCCCGCTGGACGTCGAGGCCATCGAGGGCCACGCGGTCGGCAACCCGGACGAGGTCGTCAAGCGCAAGCCGTCCGAGGACGAGCCGCTGTCCGCCCTGGCGTTCAAGATTGCGAGCGACCCCCACCTGGGCAAGCTCACCTTCATCCGCGTCTACTCGGGTCGCCTTGAGGCCGGCTCGCAGGTGCAGAACTCGGTGAAGGGCAAGAAGGAGCGCATCGGCAAGATCTACCGGATGCACGCGAACAAGCGTGAGGAGATCGACTCGGTGGGTGCCGGCGACATCGTCGCCGTCATGGGTCTGAAGCAGACCACCACCGGTGAGACCCTCTGCGACGCGGGCGCCCCGGTGATCCTGGAGTCGATGGAGTTCCCGGCCCCGGTCATCCAGGTCGCCATCGAGCCCAAGTCCAAGGGCGACCAGGAGAAGCTGGGTGTCGCCATCCAGCGCCTGGCCGAAGAGGACCCCTCGTTCCAGGTGCACACCGACGAGGAGACCGGCCAGACCATCATCGCGGGTATGGGCGAGCTGCACCTCGACGTGCTGGTCGACCGTATGAAGCGTGAGTTCCGGGTCGAGGCCAACGTCGGCAAGCCGCAGGTCGCGTACCGCGAGACCCTGCGCAAGCCGGTCGAGCGTCTCGACTACACGCACAAGAAGCAGACTGGTGGTTCCGGCCAGTTCGCGAAGGTGCAGATCGCGCTCGAGCCGCTCGAGGGCGACGGGTACGAGTTCGAGAACAAGGTCACCGGTGGCCGCATCCCGCGGGAGTACATCCCGTCCGTGGACGCGGGCTGCCAGGAGGCCATGGAGTTCGGTGTGCTCGCCGGTTACCCGCTGACCGGTGTCAAGGTCACGCTCCTCGACGGCGCCTTCCACGAGGTCGACTCGTCGGAAATGGCGTTCAAGATCGCCGGCTCGATGGCCTTCAAGGAGGCCGCCCGCAAGGCCAGCCCGGCCCTGCTCGAGCCGATGATGAAGGTCGAGGTCACCACGCCCGAGGACTACATGGGCGACGTGATCGGCGACATCAACTCCCGCCGTGGACAGATCCAGTCCATGGAGGACCGCGCCGGCGCCAAGCTCGTCACGGGCCTGGTTCCGCTCTCGGAGATGTTCGGCTACGTCGGAGACCTCCGCAGCAAGACGTCGGGTCGCGCGAGCTACTCGATGCAGTTCGACTCCTACGCCGAGGTTCCCCGGAACGTCGCCGAGGAGATCATCGCGAAGGCCAAGGGCGAGTAACTCACCCGTCGAGTTCACGCTCTAGGCTTGACTCCGGTGCCTGTCGGGGCGTTCCACCGCAAACCGTGGCGGAACGCCCCCGGGCCCGGGCTATCCAGCAAAGATCACCTGGCGCCGATGAGTAAGGCGTACAGAACCACTCCACAGGAGGACCCCAGTGGCGAAGGCGAAGTTCGAGCGGACTAAGCCGCACGTCAACATCGGCACCATCGGTCACATCGACCACGGTAAGACGACCCTCACGGCCGCCATTACCAAGGTGCTGCACGACGCGTACCCGGACCTGAACGAGGCCTCGGCCTTCGACCAGATCGACAAGGCTCCTGAGGAGCGCCAGCGCGGTATCACCATCTCCATCGCGCACGTCGAGTACCAGACCGAGACGCGTCACTACGCCCACGTCGACTGCCCCGGTCACGCGGACTACATCAAGAACATGATCACCGGTGCCGCCCAGATGGACGGCGCGATCCTGGTGGTCGCCGCCACCGACGGCCCGATGCCGCAGACCAAGGAGCACGTGCTCCTGGCCCGCCAGGTCGGCGTTCCGTACATCGTCGTCGCCCTGAACAAGGCCGACATGGTGGACGACGAGGAGATCCTGGAGCTCGTCGAGCTCGAGGTCCGTGAGCTCCTCAACGAGTACGAGTTCCCCGGCGACGAGGTTCCGGTCGTCAAGGTCTCCGCTCTGAAGGCCCTCGAGGGCGACAAGGAGTGGGGCAACTCCGTCCTCGAGCTGATGAAGGCCGTCGACGAGTCGATCCCGCAGCCGGAGCGCGACGTCGACAAGCCGTTCCTGATGCCGATCGAGGACGTCTTCACGATCACCGGTCGTGGCACCGTCGTCACCGGCCGCATCGAGCGTGGTGTCCTGAAGGTCAACGAGACCGTCGACATCATCGGCATCAAGAACGAGAAGACCTCGACCACCGTCACCGGTATCGAGATGTTCCGCAAGCTGCTCGACGAGGGCCAGGCCGGTGAGAACGTCGGTCTGCTGCTCCGCGGCATCAAGCGCGAGGACGTCGAGCGCGGCCAGGTCATCATCAAGCCGGGCTCGGTCACCCCGCACACCGAGTTCGAGGCGCAGGCCTACATCCTGTCCAAGGACGAGGGTGGCCGCCACACGCCGTTCTTCAACAACTACCGTCCGCAGTTCTACTTCCGTACGACTGACGTGACCGGTGTTGTGACCCTCCCCGAGGGCACCGAGATGGTCATGCCGGGCGACAACACCGAGATGTCCGTCCAGCTGATCCAGCCGGTCGCCATGGAGGAGGGCCTGAAGTTCGCCATCCGTGAGGGTGGCCGGACCGTCGGCGCCGGCCAGGTCACCAAGATCAACAAGTAATTGCTGATCCGGTCGACCCGGTAGCTCCCCGGAGCATCTGAGAGGCCCCGCTCACCGCCAGGTGGGCGGGGCTTCTTGACAGCTGGGGCCCGATTGGCCTTACGCATCCCGGGTATGGCACACTGTCCAGGTTGCTCGGTTGAGTGCCGATGCTGCGCGCCTCCCGCCGGGGGGACCGGAAGCGAGTCCCAGGTATTCGTCGCCTCTTCTCAGGGGCGGAAGTACGGGAATCTTCCGGGAAGTGTCAGCGGGGTGCCTCGGCCAGGCGCCCGGTGGGTGGTCTTCCCCCACGTTCTCCTCCTCGAGGGATCTCTCCTGCGGAGATTTACGAGAAGGAGCGCGACACGCCCGACCGCGTGGGTCGGAGAAGAGCAGTGGCCTCACCGGGTCCCAGAGCGTTACGAGAGACAGGACTACGAAGTAGCCATGGCGGGACAGAAGATCCGCATCCGGCTCAAGGCCTACGACCACGAGGTCATCGACTCCTCGGCGAAGAAGATCGTCGAGACGGTGACCCGTACTGGTGCGTCGGTCGCGGGCCCGGTGCCGCTGCCCACTGAGAAGAACGTGTACTGCGTCATCAAGTCGCCGCACAAGTACAAGGACTCGCGCGAGCACTTCGAGATGCGCACGCACAAGCGCCTGATCGACATTCTCGACCCGACGCCGAAGACCGTTGACTCCCTGATGCGACTCGACCTCCCGGCCGGTGTCGACATCGAGATCAAGCTCTGAGGGCCGGTGATCTGAGAATGGCTAAGCAGATCAAGGGGCTCCTGGGCGAGAAGCTCGGCATGACGCAGGTGTGGGACGAGAACAACCGTGTTGTTCCGGTCACCGTCGTCAAGGCCGGGCCCTGCGTCGTGACCCAGGTGCGCACCAATGACCAGGACGGCTACGACTCCGTCCAGATCGCCTTCGGCGAGATCGACCCGCGCAAGGTGAACAAGCCCCTCAAGGGCCACTTCGCGAAGGCCGACGTCACCCCCCGTCGCCACCTCGTCGAGGTCCGTACCGCCGACGCGAGCGAGTACACCCTCGGCCAGGAGCTGAGCGCCGACGTCTTCGAGGCGGGCGTGAAGGTGGACGTGACCGGCAAGAGCAAGGGCAAGGGCTTCGCCGGTGTCATGAAGCGTCACGGCTTCGGCGGTGGCAAGGCTTCGCACGGTGCCCACCGCGTGCACCGCAAGCCGGGCTCCATCGGTGGCTGCGCCACCCCGGGCCGCGTGTTCAAGGGCATGCGGATGGCCGGCCGTATGGGCAATGAGCGGGTCACCACCCAGAACCTGACCGTCCACGCCGTTGACGCGGAGAAGGGTCTGCTGCTCATCAAGGGCGCAGTTCCTGGTCCGAACGGCGGCCTCGTCCTGGTCCGTACCGCGGCCAAGGGGGCCTGAGGTAACCGATGAGCACCATTGACATCCTTTCGCCGGCTGGCGACAAGGCCGGGTCCGTCGAGCTCCCCGCGGAGATCTTCGACGCGAAGGTCAGCGTTCCGCTGATCCACCAGGTCGTCGTCGCGCAGCTGGCCGCTGCCCGTCAGGGCACGCACAAGACCAAGACCCGCGGCGAGGTCCGCGGCGGTGGCAAGAAGCCTTACCGCCAGAAGGGCACCGGCCGCGCGCGCCAGGGTTCGACCCGTGCGCCGCAGTTCGCCGGCGGTGGCGTCGTCCACGGCCCCGTGCCGCGTGACTACAGCCAGCGGACCCCGAAGAAGATGAAGGCCGCCGCGCTGCGCGGTGCCCTCACCGACCGGGCCCGCCACAGCCGTATCCACGTCGTCTCCGGCGTGGTCGACGGCGCGGTGTCCACCAAGGCCGCCAAGGGCCTGCTCGGCAAGATCAGCGACCGTAAGAACGTCCTGCTGGTCGCCGAGCGCTCCGACGAGGCCGCGTGGCTGTCCGCCCGTAACCTGCCCCAGGTGCACATCCTGGAGCCGGGCCAGCTGAACACGTACGACGTGCTCGTCTCCGACGACGTGGTCTTCACCAAGGCCGCCTTCGAGTCCTTCGTGTCTGGCCCCAAGGCCGTTGAGACCGAAGGGAGCGACGCCTGATGACTGAGGCCGTCGTCACCAGCAAGACCTTCACGGACCCGCGTGACGTCCTCGTCAAGCCGGTTGTTTCCGAGAAGAGCTACGCGCTGCTGGACGAGAACAAGTACACGTTCATCGTCGCGCCCGGCGCGAACAAGACCCAGATCAAGCAGGCCGTCGAGGCGGTCTTCTCGGTCAAGGTCACCGGGGTCAACACGATCAACCGGCAGGGCAAGCGCAAGCGCACCCGCACCGGTTTCGGTAAGCGCGCCAACACCAAGCGTGCCATCGTGACCCTCGCCGAGGGCGACCGTATCGACATCTTCGGCGGTCCGACCGCCTGACGGCGGTCCGGATCGTCCGAAATCGGACGAGGACTGAGAAATGGGTATCCGCAAGTACAAGCCGACGACCCCGGGCCGTCGTGGCTCCAGCGTCGCCGACTTTGTCGAGATCACGCGGTCCACGCCGGAGAAGTCGCTGGTCCGCCCGCTGCACAGCAAGGGCGGCCGTAACAACGCCGGTCGTGTGACCGTTCGCCACCAGGGCGGTGGCCACAAGCGCGCCTACCGAGTGATCGACTTCCGTCGTCACGACAAGGACGGCGTGCCGGCCAAGGTCGCGCACATCGAGTACGACCCCAACCGCACCGCGCGCATCGCGCTCCTGCACTACGCGGACGGCGAGAAGCGCTACATCATCGCCCCGCGCGGCCTGAAGCAGGGTGACCGGATCGAGAACGGCGCTGGCGCCGACATCAAGCCGGGCAACAACCTGCCGCTGCGCAACATCCCGGTCGGTACGACCATCCACGCCATCGAGCTGCGGCCCGGCGGCGGCGCGAAGTTCGCCCGCTCCGCGGGTGCCTCCGTGCAGCTGCTGGCGCGGGAGGGCTCCATGGCCCACCTGCGTATGCCGTCCGGCGAGATCCGCCTGGTCGACGTCCGCTGCCGCGCCACTGTCGGCGAGGTCGGCAACGCCGAGCAGTCGAACATCAACTGGGGCAAGGCCGGCCGCATGCGCTGGAAGGGCGTCCGCCCGACCGTGCGTGGTGTCGTGATGAACCCGGTCGACCACCCGCACGGTGGTGGTGAGGGCAAGACCTCCGGTGGTCGCCACCCGGTCTCGCCCTGGGGCAAGAAGGAGGGTCGTACTCGCTCGCCGAAGAAGGCCAGCAACAAGTACATCGTCCGCCGCCGCAAGACGAACAAGAAGCGCTAGGAGCGGGTTTAGATGCCGCGCAGTCTCAAGAAGGGGCCCTTCGTCGACGACCACCTCGCCAAGAAGGTGGATGTCCAGAACGAAGCCGGCACCAAGAACGTCATCAAGACCTGGTCCCGCCGCTCGATGATCGTCCCGGCCATGCTCGGCCACACGATCGCGGTGCACGACGGCCGCAAGCACGTCCCGGTGTTCGTCACCGAGTCGATGGTCGGCCACAAGCTCGGCGAGTTTGCGCCGACCCGCACCTTCCGTGGCCACGAGAAGGACGACCGCAAGTCGCGTCGTCGCTGATCGACCGGAGTGCGAAGACTATGACTGACACCGAAGGGACAACCATGGAAGCCAGGGCCCAGGCGCGGTACATCCGCGTCACGCCCATGAAGGCCCGCCGCGTGGTGGACCTTATCCGTGGCATGGATGCCACGGAGGCTCAGGCGGTCCTGCGTTTCGCCCCGCAGGCCGCGAGCGTGCCGGTGGGCAAGGTGCTGGACAGCGCCATTGCCAACGCCGCGCACAACTACGACCACACGGACTCCTCCACGCTGTTCGTCAGCGAGGCGTACGTGGACGAGGGCCCGACCCTGAAGCGGTTCCGTCCGCGCGCCCAGGGCCGTGCCTACCGGATCCGCAAGCGGACCAGCCACATCACCGTGGTCGTCAGCAGCAAGGAAGGAACCCGGTAATGGGCCAGAAGGTAAACCCGCACGGGTTCCGGCTCGGTGTGACCACGGACTTCAAGTCCCGCTGGTACGCCGACAAGCTGTACAAGGACTACGTCAAGGAAGACGTCGCCATTCGTCGCATGATGACGAAGGGCATGGAGCGCGCCGGTATCTCCAAGGTGGAGATCGAGCGCACCCGTGAGCGCGTCCGCGTTGACATCCACACCGCTCGCCCGGGCATCGTCATCGGCCGCCGCGGCGCCGAGGCCGACCGCATCCGCGGTGAGCTGGAGAAGCTGACCGGCAAGCAGGTCCAGCTGAACATCCTCGAGGTCAAGAACCCCGAGACCGATGCTCAGCTCGTGGCCCAGGCCGTCGCCGAGCAGCTGTCCTCCCGCGTCTCCTTCCGTCGCGCCATGCGCAAGAGCATGCAGTCGACGATGAAGGCCGGCGCCAAGGGCATCAAGATCCAGTGTGGTGGCCGTCTCGGCGGCGCCGAGATGTCCCGCTCGGAGTTCTACCGCGAGGGCCGTGTGCCCCTGCACACGCTCCGCGCGAACGTCGACTACGGCTTCTTCGAGGCCAAGACCACCTTCGGCCGGATCGGCGTGAAGGTCTGGATCTACAAGGGCGACGTGAAGAACATCGCCGAGGTGCGTGCCGAGAACGCCGCCGCCCGTGCGGGTAACCGCCCGGCCCGCGGTGGTGGCGCCGAGCGCCCGCGCCGCGGTGGCGAGCGTGGCGGTCGCGGCCGCAAGCCGCAGCAGCAGGCTCCCGCCGCCGAGGCCCCCAAGGCCGAGGCCGCTGCCGCTGCTCCGGCGGAGAACCCTGGAACGGAGGGCTGACCGACATGCTGATCCCTCGCAGGGTCAAGCACCGCAAGCAGCACCACCCGAAGCGGAACGGTATGGCCAAGGGCGGTACCGAGCTGGCCTTCGGTGAGTACGGCATTCAGGCCGTGACCGCGGCCTACGTGACGAACCGGCAGATCGAGTCCGCTCGTATCGCCATGACCCGTCACATCAAGCGTGGCGGCAAGGTGTGGATCAACATCTACCCGGACCGTCCGCTGACGAAGAAGCCGGCCGAGACCCGCATGGGTTCCGGTAAGGGTTCGCCGGAGTGGTGGATCGCGAACGTCAAGCCCGGTCGGGTGATGTTCGAGCTGTCTTTCCCGAACGAAAAGGTTGCCAAGGAGGCGCTGACCCGCGCCGCCCACAAGCTTCCGATGAAGTGCCGCATCGTGCGGCGCGAGGCAGGTGAGTCGTGATGGCGGCCGGTACCAAGGCGACCGAGCTGCGCGAGCTGAACAACGAGGACCTCGTTGCCAAGCTTCGTGAGGCCAAGGAGGAGCTGTTCAACCTCCGCTTCCAGGCGGCGACCGGACAGCTCGAGAACCACGGCCGGCTGAAGGCCGTCCGGAAGGACATCGCCCGGATCTACACCCTGATGCGGGAGCGCGAGCTCGGCATCGAGACGGTGGAGAGCGCCTGATGAGCGAGAAGAATGTGACTGAGACGAACGAGCGCGGTTTCCGCAAGACCCGTGAGGGTCTGGTCGTCAGCGACAAGATGGACAAGACCGTCGTCGTCGCCGTCGAGGACCGCGTCAAGCACGCGCTGTACGGCAAGGTCATCCGCCGTACCAACAAGCTCAAGGCGCACGACGAGCAGAACGCTGCCGGTGTCGGCGACCGCGTCCTCCTGATGGAGACCCGGCCGCTGTCCGCCACCAAGCGCTGGCGCATCGTCGAGATCCTCGAGAAGGCCAAGTAAATCCCTCCTGGGGGGACCCCCCAGGAACAGTTCCGCCAGGCTCGGCAGGGGCTGACGTCCCGTAAGGGACGCGAGGCCCCTGCCGGGAACCGGCAGACATTCAGGAGATAGACGTGATCCAGCAGGAGTCGCGACTGCGGGTCGCCGACAACACTGGTGCGAAGGAGATCCTTTGCATCCGTGTTCTCGGTGGTTCCGGTCGCCGCTACGCGGGCATCGGTGACGTCATCGTCGCCACCGTCAAGGACGCGATCCCCGGTGGCAACGTGAAGAAGGGTGACGTCGTCAAGGCCGTCATCGTTCGCACCGTCAAGGAGCGCCGCCGTCCGGACGGCTCGTACATCCGCTTCGACGAGAACGCGGCCGTCATCCTCAAGAACGATGGCGACCCCCGCGGCACCCGTATCTTCGGCCCCGTGGGCCGTGAGCTGCGCGAGAAGAAGTTCATGAAGATCATCTCGCTCGCGCCGGAGGTGCTGTAACCGATGAAGATCAAGAAGGGCGACCTGGTCCAGGTCATCACCGGTAAGGACAAGGGCAAGCAGGGCAAGGTCATCGCGGCCTACCCCCGCGAGGACCGCGTCCTGGTCGAGGGTGTCAACCGGGTCAAGAAGCACACCAAGGCCGGACAGACCGCTCGTGGAGCGCAGACCGGCGGCATCGTGACGACCGAGGCCCCCATCCACGTCAGCAACGTTCAGCTGGTCGTGGAGAAGGACGGCAAGAAGGTCGTCACCCGCGTCGGGTACCGCTTCGACGACGAGGGCAACAAGATCCGCGTTGCCAAGCGGACCGGTGAGGACATCTGATGACTGCCACCACCAACGCGCCGCGTCTGAAGACGCGCTACCGCGAAGAGATCGCCGGCAAGCTGAAGGACGAGTTCTCGTACGAGAACGTCATGCAGATCCCCGGCCTCGTCAAGATCGTGGTCAACATGGGTGTGGGCGACGCCGCCCGCGACTCCAAGCTGATCGAGGGCGCCGTGCGCGACCTCACCACGATCACCGGTCAGAAGCCGGCCGTCACCAAGGCCCGTAAGTCCATCGCGCAGTTCAAGCTGCGTGAGGGCCAGCCGATCGGTGCCCACGTCACCCTCCGCGGTGACCGCATGTGGGAGTTCCTGGACCGCCTGCTGTCGCTCGCGCTCCCGCGCATCCGCGACTTCCGTGGTCTGTCCCCGAAGCAGTTCGACGGTCGGGGCAACTACACCTTCGGTCTCACCGAGCAGGTCATGTTCCACGAGATCGACCAGGACAAGATCGACCGTACCCGGGGTATGGACATCACCGTGGTGACCACGGCGACCAACGACGACGAGGGCCGCGCCCTGCTTCGTCACCTCGGCTTCCCGTTCAAGGAGGCGTGAGCGAGATGGCGAAGAAGGCTCTGATTGCCAAGGCTGCTCGCAAGCCGAAGTTCGGTGTGCGCGCGTACACCCGCTGCCAGCGCTGCGGCCGCCCGCACTCCGTGTACCGCAAGTTCGGCCTCTGCCGCGTGTGCCTTCGTGAGATGGCTCACCGTGGCGAGCTGCCGGGCGTGACCAAGAGCTCCTGGTAATCCCCTAGTTGGGTATTACCGGAGGCTCTCGGTAAGCATTCGGCCGGCAGGCGCCCGGACCCACTTCCCGTACGCTGGAAGGGTTTGGGCGCCCCGCCGCCCGAGACCGACCGCGGGTACCACCCGCATAACGTCGCTTACTACGCCGTAGGTCCCCGCGCCGCACCCGTCCCGACCGAGATCGGGGAGAGGGATGGCGCAGATAGGAAACCCCGGCGAGAGAGGCCGAAGGCCAATTCATGACCATGACTGATCCCATCGCAGACATGCTGACCCGTCTGCGGAACGCGAACTCGGCGTACCACGACACCGTGACGATGCCGCACAGCAAGATCAAGTCGCACATCGCGGAGATCCTCCAGCAGGAGGGTTACATCACCGGCTGGCGCGTCGAGGACGCCGAGGTCGGCAAGAACCTCGTCCTCGAGCTGAAGTTCGGGCCGAACCGCGAGCGCTCGATCGCCGGCATCAAGCGGATCTCGAAGCCGGGTCTGCGGGTCTACGCAAAGTCCACCAACCTGCCGAAGGTCCTCGGCGGCCTGGGCGTGGCGATCATCTCCACGTCCCACGGTCTCCTGACCGGCCAGCAGGCCAGCAAGAAGGGCGTGGGTGGGGAAGTCCTCGCCTACGTCTGGTAATCGGGAACGGAGGAATAGCTAATGTCGCGCATTGGCAAGCTGCCCATCCAGGTTCCCGCTGGTGTGGACGTCACCATCGAGGGCCGCACGGTCAACGTGAAGGGCCCCAAGGGTTCCCTTTCGCACACCGTCGCGGCGCCCATCGAGGTCGCCAAGGGTGAGGACGGCGTCATCGCCGTCTCCCGTCCGAACGACGAGCGTCAGAACAAGGCCCTGCACGGCCTGTCCCGCACGCTGGTGGCGAACATGATCACCGGCGTGACCCAGGGCTACGTGAAGAAGCTCGAGATCAGCGGTGTTGGTTACCGCGTCCAGGCCAAGGGTTCCAACCTGGAGTTCTCCCTGGGCTACAGCCACCCGATCCTGATCGAGGCCCCCGAGGGCATCTCGTTCAAGGTCGAGTCGCCGACGAAGTTCAGCGTCGAGGGCATCGACAAGCAGAAGGTCGGCGAGGTCGCCGCGAACATCCGCAAGCTGCGGAAGCCCGACCCGTACAAGGCCAAGGGCGTCAAGTACGAGGGCGAAGTCATCCGCCGCAAGGTCGGAAAGGCGGGTAAGTAAGCCATGGCATACGGTGTGAAGATCGCTAAGGGCAACGCCTACAAGCGCGCTGCCGCCAAGCGTCGCCACATCCGCATCCGCAAGCGGATTTCGGGTACTTCGGAGCGTCCGCGTCTGGTCGTGACGCGGTCCAACCGCGGCATCTTCGCCCAGGTCATCGACGACGTCCAGGGTCACACCCTGGCCTCGGCGTCGACCCTGGACGCGTCGATCCGTGGTGGCGAGGGCGACAAGAGCGCCCAGGCTCAGAAGGTTGGCGCCCTGGTCGCCGAGCGTGCCAAGGCCGCCGGTGTCGAGGCCGTCGTGTTCGACCGCGGTGGCAAGCAGTACGCCGGGCGGATTGCCGCTCTGGCCGACGCCGCCCGCGAAGCCGGGCTGAAGTTCTAAGCCCCGGTTCCGGAGCTAGCGGACGTAACAGAGAGAGGTAAATCCAATGGCTGGACCCCAGCGCCGCGGAAGCGGTGCCGGTGGCGGCGAGCGGCGGGACCGGAAGGGTCGCGACGGTGGCGCTGCCGCCGAGAAGACCGCGTACGTTGAGCGCGTTGTCGCGATCAACCGCGTCGCCAAGGTTGTCAAGGGTGGTCGTCGCTTCAGCTTCACCGCGCTCGTCGTGGTGGGCGACGGTGACGGCACCGTAGGTGTCGGTTACGGCAAGGCCAAGGAAGTTCCGGCTGCCATCGCCAAGGGCGTGGAAGAGGCCAAGAAGAACTTCTTCAAGGTCCCCCGTATCGCCGGTACCGTCCCGCACCCGATCCAGGGCGAGAAGGCTGCGGGCGTCGTCCTGCTCAAGCCGGCTTCCCCCGGTACCGGTGTGATCGCCGGTGGCCCGGTGCGCGCCGTCCTGGAGTGCGCGGGCATCCACGACGTGCTGAGCAAGTCGCTCGGCTCGTCCAACCCGATCAACATCGTGCACGCCACGGTGGAGGCGCTCAAGGGCCTGCAGCGGCCCGAGGAGATCGCCGCCCGTCGTGGCCTGCCGCTGGAGGACGTGGCCCCCGCCGCTCTGCTGCGGGCCCGTGCAGGGGTGAGTGCGTAATGGCTCGCCTCGAAATCACGCAGGTCAAGTCCCTGATCGGCAGCAAGCAGAACCACCGCGACACGCTGCGCTCGCTTGGTCTCAAGCGGATCAACGACGTGGTTGTCAAGGACGACCGCCCCGAGTACCGCGGCATGGTGCACACCGTCCGCCACCTCGTGTCGGTCAAGGAGGTCGACTGACATGGCGGAGAGCAACCCGCTGAAGGTCCACAACCTCCGGCCCGCCCCGGGCGCCAAGACCGCCAAGACCCGTGTCGGTCGTGGTGAGGCGTCCAAGGGTAAGACCGCTGGTCGTGGTACCAAGGGCACCAAGGCCCGTTACCAGGTTCCGGAGCGCTTCGAGGGTGGGCAGATGCCCCTCCACATGCGCCTCCCGAAGCTGAAGGGCTTCAAGAACCCCGCCCACAAGCAGTTCCAGGTCGTGAACCTGGAGAAGCTGGCCGCGCTCTACCCGCAGGGTGGCGAGGTCACGGTGGCCGACCTGGTCGCCAAGGGCGCGGTGCGCAAGAACGAGCTCGTCAAGGTCCTGGGCCAGGGCGAGATCTCCGTGGCGGTGCAGGTTTCGGTTGACGCCGTTTCCGCCTCCGCCAAGGAGAAGATCGCCGCCGCCGGCGGCACGGTCACCGAGCTCATCTGAGTTCGTTGGTTCAACTGACCGGGGATGCCCATCGTTTGGGGCATCCCCGGTTGGTCGTTCCACGGGGGTACGGTCGCCGGTAAGGTGGCCTGCACTGTTTGATTTGTCCGGGGTCCGCCCCGGCACCCGCCGCGTGGGGGAGCTCCGCGCGGTACAGCCGCTACGTATTCGTCGATCCTCAAGACCGTCACCTCTCGGCCCCCAAGGGCGGGAGGCGCAGGAGGCACCGTGCTCACCGCGTTCGCCCGAGCGTTCAAGACGCCCGACCTGCGCAAGAAGCTGCTGTTCACGTTGGGCATCATCGTGCTCTACCGGATCGGAGCGCACATCCCGGTCCCAGGGGTGAACTACGCGAACGTCGAGACCTGCATGAAGCAGGCCGGCGGCAACAGCGGGTTGTTCGCCCTGGTGAACATGTTCAGCGGTGGAGCGCTGCTGCAGATCACGATCTTCGCGCTGGGGATCATGCCGTACATCACGGCGAGCATCATCCTCCAGCTGCTGACCGTGGTGATTCCCCGGCTGGAGGCCCTCAAGAAGGAGGGGCAGTCCGGCCAGGCGAAGATCACCCAGTACACCCGCTATCTGACCGTGGCACTGGCCGTGCTGCAGGGCACCGGCCTGGTGGCCACCGCCCGCAGCGGCGCGCTCTTCCAGAGCTGCCCGGTCGCCAGCCAGATCGTGCCCAACGACTCGATCTTCACCACCATCACGATGGTGATCACGATGACCGCCGGCACCTGCCTCATCATGTGGCTGGGCGAGCTGGTCACCGACCGCGGCATCGGCAACGGCATGTCGATCCTGATGTTCATCTCGATCGCCGCCGGCTTCCCGGGCGCGCTGTGGCAGATCAAGCTGACCGGCAAGCTCGCCGACGGCTGGATCGAGTTCTTCTCGGTGATCGCGGTGGGCCTGGCGATGGTGGCCCTGGTGGTCTTCGTCGAGCAGGCGCAGCGGCGCATCCCGGTGCAGTACGCGAAGCGGATGATCGGGCGCCGGTCCTACGGCGGTACGTCCACGTACATCCCGCTCAAGGTGAACCAGGCAGGTGTGATTCCTGTCATCTTCGCGTCGTCGCTGCTCTACATCCCGGCGCTGATCGCTCAGTTCAGCGGGTCGAAGGCGGCCTGGGCGACCTGGATCGCCACCAACTTCACCAAGGGAAACCACCCCGTTTACATCGTTACGTACTTCTTGTTGATCGTCTTCTTCGCCTTCTTCTACGTGGCCATCAGCTTCAACCCCGAAGAAGTTGCCGACAACATGAAGAAGTATGGTGGCTTCATCCCGGGCATCCGGGCTGGTCGCCCGACGGCCGAGTACCTCAGCTACGTGCTCAACCGGATCACGTGGCCGGGCTCGCTGTACCTGGGGCTGATCGCGCTCGTACCAACAGTGGCGTTGGTGCTGTTCAACGCGAACCAGAACTTCCCGTTCGGCGGGACGAGCATCCTGATCATCGTGGGTGTGGGTCTGGAGACCGTGAAGCAGATCGAGAGCCAGCTTCAGCAGCGCAACTACGAAGGGTTCCTCCGCTGATGCGAATCGTCCTCGTCGGACCCCCGGGGGCCGGTAAGGGTACGCAGGCCGCGTACCTGGCCAAGAACCTCGCGATCCCGCACATCTCCACGGGGGACCTGTTCCGGGCCAACATCTCCCAGGGCACGCCCCTGGGCGTCGAGGCGAAGTCCTACATGGATGCCGGCAATCTCGTGCCCGACTCGGTCACCATCGGGATGGCCGAGGACCGGATGGACCAGGCCGACGCGGCCGAGGGCTTTCTGCTCGACGGCTTCCCCCGCAACCTCGGCCAGGCCGAGGCGCTGGACGCCTACCTCCAGGGCAAGGGTCTGAAGCTGGACGCCGTCCTGGACCTGGAGGTCCCGGAGGACGAGGTGGTCAAGCGGATCGCCGGCCGCCGGATCTGCCGCAAGGACTCCAGCCACGTCTTCCACGTCGAGTACAACCAGCCGAAGGCCGAGGGCGTCTGCGACGTCTGCGGCGGCGAGCTGTACCAGCGCGAGGACGACCACGAGGACACCGTGCGGAAGCGGCTGGAGGTCTACCACTCGGAGACCGAGCCGATCATCGACTACTACAAGGCCCAGGACCTGGTCGTGACGATCCCGGCCCTCGGCAAGGTCCCGGAGGTCACCCAGCGGGCGATGAACGCCCTGGGGCGCGGCGAGTAGATTCACGGCTCGGTATGGCCGCGGTGCCCGGCACGGGCGCCGCGGCCCTTTGCTGTCGACCGGTTACGGTTAAGGCAGCAACCAATAATTGAGCAACCACAGCAGAGCGCAACCGCCTCCGCGAGGGCGATGGGGGTCCCCCCGCGCCTTAAGCGTGGGGGAGGTTCAGCCGCAAAGAAGGGCGCAGGCACCGGCATGCTGGAGATCAAGAACCCCGCGCAGATCGCGAAGATGCGCGAGGCGGGGCTGGTGGTCGCCGCCATTCACGCGGCGACCCGGGAGACCGCGGTGCCCGGCGCCACCACCAAGGACCTGGACGAGGCGGCGCGCAAGGTCCTCGCCGAGCACGGCGCCAAGTCCAACTTCCTCGGCTACGGCGGCTTCCCGGCCACGATCTGCACCTCCGTGAACGACGTCGTCGTCCACGGCATCCCGTCCGCCGACACCGTGCTCCAGGACGGCGACATCATCTCCATCGACTGCGGCGCGATCATCGACGGCTGGCACGGCGACGCCGCGTACACCGCGTTCGTCGGCTCCGGTCACGCCGCGGAGTTGGTCGAGCTCAGCCGGGTGACCGAGGAGTCGATGTGGGCGGGGATCGCCGCGGTCGCCAAGGGCAACCGGCTGGTGGACATCTCCAAGGCGATCGAGGGCTACATCCGCCGCCAGCCCCGGCCGTCCAGCGGCAAGTACGGCATCGTCGAGGACTACGGCGGCCACGGCATCGGCTCGCAGATGCACATGGACCCGCATCTGCTGAACTACGTCGACCGCAAGCGCGGCCGCGGCCCGAAGCTGGTGCCCGGCTTCTGCATCGCCATCGAGCCGATGGTCAACCTCGGCACCGCCAAGACCCACGTCCTCGACGAC
This sequence comes from Streptomyces sp. MspMP-M5, assembly GCF_000373585.1. Lineage (GTDB taxonomy): Bacteria > Actinomycetota > Actinomycetes > Streptomycetales > Streptomycetaceae > Streptomyces. The sequence continues at coordinate 243,278 of NZ_KB891885.1, read as the reverse complement.
GAGTGGACGGTCAAGACCAACGACGGCAGCTGGTCCTCGCACTGGGAGCACTCGGTCGCCCTGACCGAGGACGGCCCGCTGGTGCTCACGGCTCCCGACGGCGGCAAGGCCAAGCTCGCGAGCCTCGGTATCACCGCGGCGCCGGACCCCCTGGCGTAGCCGCCGGCCCGCCGACGCCGTCCTCGTCCCCGTGCGTAACGATCTCCGCGGTTGGGCAATACTCCTGGATTCGTCTTTTCTCAGGCACTGACGTAGACTGACGCGTCGGCTCTCGTGCACCCGTGTGCCTGGAGATAGGTGACATTGTTGAAATGCCACCTACACATCTTTCGGCCGACGAGCACATGAGTCGATCAAGGTAGCCGATCCGAAAGGCGAAGCGTGGCCAAGAAGCAAGGTGCCATCGAGATCGAGGGCACCGTGATCGAGTCTCTGCCGAACGCAATGTTCAAGGTGGAGCTCCAGAACGGTCACAAGGTCCTCGCGCACATCAGCGGCAAGATGCGGATGCACTACATCCGTATCCTCCCGGATGACCGGGTCGTCGTGGAGCTCTCTCCCTACGACCTGACGCGTGGCCGTATCGTCTACCGCTACAAGTAGATCTTGCCGCCGCCCCGCTCCCGTGGGGCACTGGCACTGACCCGGAGAACCTCACATCCCATGAAGGTCAAGCCGAGCGTCAAGAAGATCTGCGACAAGTGCAAGGTGATCCGCCGCCACGGCCGGGTCATGGTCATCTGCGACAACCTGCGCCACAAGCAGCGCCAGGGCTGACGCACGCCGACCACCTGCAACTTCGCAGTTCGCGCGACGCAAGCAACACACGTACATATGCAGTCACCCGACCCCCGCGCCGTGCGCGAGGGACGACACCCCCGGCTCGGAGGCCGGGGACCCGGCTCGTAATGCCGCAGAGTCTTACGGGAACGGTGCTGCGGAAGACCTCCGAATAGCCATCAGGAGCCACATCAATGGCACGCCTCGCAGGCGTTGACCTCCCGCGCGACAAGCGTGTGGTGGTCGGCCTCACCTACGTTTTCGGCATTGGGCGGACGCTCTCCGAGCAGACCCTCGCCGCGACCGGTGTGAACCCGGACACCCGGGTCCGCGACCTCACCGAGGAAGACCTCGTCAAGATCCGCGAATACGTGGACAACAACCTCAAGACCGAGGGTGACCTCCGTCGCGAGATCCAGGCCGACATCCGCCGCAAGGTCGAGATCGGCTGCTACCAGGGTCTGCGTCACCGTCGCGGCCTGCCGGTGCACGGTCAGCGCACCAGCACGAACGCCCGTACCCGCAAGGGTCCGCGTCGCGCGATCGCCGGCAAGAAGAAGCCGGGCAAGAAGTAGTCCTCAGCAGGACCCTGCCAGCGGTCTTCGCTGTAGGACCGACCACCTCCACGGGAGAATTTGAATGCCTCCGAAGGGCCGTACGGCCGGCGCCAAGAAGGTGCGCCGCAAGGAGAAGAAGAACGTCGCCCACGGGCACGCTCACATCAAGAGCACGTTCAACAACACGATCGTCTCGATCACCGACCCGACCGGGAACGTGATCTCCTGGGCCTCCGCCGGCCACGTCGGCTTCAAGGGCTCGCGCAAGTCCACCCCCTTCGCCGCGCAGATGGCCGCCGAGTCGGCCGCCCGTCGCGCGCAGGAGCACGGCATGCGCAAGGTCGACGTCTTCGTCAAGGGTCCCGGCTCCGGCCGTGAGACCGCGATCCGCTCCCTCCAGGCCACCGGCCTCGAGGTCGGCTCGATCCAGGACGTCACCCCCACCCCGCACAACGGATGCCGCCCGCCCAAGCGTCGCCGCGTCTGACCCACTGAAGTAGGAGACAACTAGACAATGGCGCGTTACACCGGGGCCGACTGCAAGCGTTGCCGTCGGGAGAAGCAGAAGCTCTTCCTCAAGGGGAGCAAGTGCGAGAGCGCGAAGTGCCCGATCGAGATCCGTCCTTACCCCCCGGGTGAGCACGGTCGCGGGCGCACCAAGGACAGCGAGTACCTGCTGCAGCTGCGCGAGAAGCAGAAGTGCAGCCGCATCTACGGCGTCCTTGAGAAGCAGTTCGTGAACTACTACAAGGAAGCGAACCAGAAGTCCGGCAAGACCGGTGAGAACCTTCTGCGCATCCTTGAGACCCGCCTCGACAACGTGGTCTACCGGGCCGGCTTCGCCAAGTCCCGCGACCACGCCCGTCAGCTGGTCCGTCACGGACACATCCAGGTCAACGGCCGCAAGACCGACATCCCGTCGGCGCGCGTGGCCGTGCACGACGTCATCGAGGTCCGCGAGGGCTCCCGCAACATGACCCCCTTCGAGGTGGCCAAGGCGGAGGCCGGCGAGAAGACCGTCCCGGCGTGGCTGGAGGCGATCCCCTCGCAGCTGCGGATCCTCGTGCACAGCCTGCCCGAGCGCCAGGTGATCGACACCCAGGTGCAGGAGCAGCTGATCGTCGAGCTCTACTCGAAGTAGCGCTCGGAGCAAAGAGCTGACCGGTGGGGGCGGTACGGAGCCGATGGCGCCGTACCGCCCGTACCCTTGTCAGTACAGCGGACGTCAAATAGCGGGCGTCCACGACTGAAGGACACACACCATGCTGATCGCTCAGCGTCCCTCGTTGACCGAAGAGGTCGTCGACGAGTACCGCTCCCGGTTCGTGATCGAGCCGCTGGAGCCGGGCTTCGGCTACACCCTCGGCAACTCCCTCCGCCGGACCCTCCTCTCCTCGATCCCGGGTGCGGCGGTCACGTCCATCCGCATCGACGGCGTGCTGCACGAGTTCACCACCGTGCCGGGCGTCAAGGAGGACGTCACCGACCTGATCCTGAACATCAAGCAGCTGGTCGTCTCCTCGGAGCACGACGAGCCGGTCGTGATGTACCTGCGCAAGCAGGGCCCGGGTCTGGTCACCGCCGCCGACATCGCNCNGCCGGCCGNNGTCGANGTGCACAACCCCGACCTNGTCCTNGCCACGCTNAACGGCAAGGGCAAGCTGGAGATGGAGCTGACCGTCGAGCGCGGTCGCGGCTACGTCTCCGCCGTGCAGAACAAGCAGGCCGGCCAGGAGATCGGCCGGATCCCGGTCGACTCGATCTACTCGCCGGTGCTCAAGGTCACCTACAAGGTCGAGGCGACCCGTGTCGAGCAGCGCACCGACTTCGACAAGCTGATCGTCGACGTCGAGACCAAGCAGGCCATGCGGCCGCGCGACGCCATGGCGTCCGCCGGCAAGACCCTGGTCGAGCTGTTCGGTCTCGCGCGTGAGCTGAACATCGACGCCGAGGGCATCGACATGGGCCCGTCCCCGACGGACGCCGCCCTCGCCGCCGACCTGGCGCTGCCGATCGAGGAGCTGGAGCTCACGGTCCGCTCCTACAACTGCCTCAAGCGTGAGGGCATCCACTCCGTGGGTGAGCTCGTGGCGCGCTCCGAGGCGGACCTGCTCGACATCCGCAACTTCGGTGCGAAGTCGATCGACGAGGTCAAGGCGAAGCTGGCCGGTATGGGCCTGGCGCTGAAGGACTCGCCTCCCGGGTTCGACCCGACGGCTGCGGCGGACGCCTTCGGTGCCGACGACGACGCGGATGCCGGGTTCGTCGAGACCGAGCAGTACTGACGTCTCGGGGGCTCTGCCCCCGGACCCCCGCTCCTCAAACGCCGGAGGGGCTGGGTATTGCCGGTGAGCGCTCGCTCATCGGGTCCTGACACCGGTACCTGATACGGCCGGTGCAGCAATGAAGGAGATACACCATGCCGAAGCCCACCAAGGGCGCCCGTCTGGGCGGCAGCGCTGCGCACGAGAAGGCGCTCCTGCGCAACCTGGCGACCAACCTCTTCGAGCACGGCCGCATCCGGACGACCGAGGCCAAGGCCCGTCGTCTGCGTCCGTTCGCGGAGCGTCTGGTGACCAAGGCGAAGAAGGGCGACCTTCACAACCGCCGCCAGGTCATGGAGCTGATCACGGACAAGAGCGTCGTGCACACGCTCTTCACCGAGATCGCGCCGCGGTTCGCGGAGCGTCCGGGTGGCTACACCCGTATCACCAAGATCGGCAACCGCCGCGGTGACAACGCTCCGATGGCCGTCATCGAGCTGGTCGAGGGCGAGATCGCCAAGAAGGCGACCGTCGCCGAGGCCGAGGCCGCGACCAAGCGCGCGGTGAAGGAGTCCGAGGCCGCCGCTGAGGCTCCGGCCGAGGAAGCAGCCGACAAGGACGCCTGAGTCCGTCGCTGAGTGAGCGGGTCCGCCCTTCGGGGCGGGCCCGCTTTCGCGTGCGGCGGGCCTGAGAGGATTGCGGTGTGAGTGACGAAGTGGAGCCCGGGTTCGTCCGGGTGCGGCTGGACCTGTCGTACGACGGCGCGGAGTTCTCCGGCTGGGCCAAACAGCGCGAACGGCGCACGGTCCAGGGCGAGTTGGAGGACGCGATCCGGACCGTGACGCGGTCCGGCGAGACCTGCGAGCTCACCGTCGCGGGGCGGACCGACGCCGGGGTGCACGCGCGGGGCCAGGTCGCCCATGTCGATCTGCCCGAACAGGTGTGGCGCGAGCACCACGAGAAGCTGCTCAAGCGGCTCGCCGGGCGGCTGCCCAAGGACGTACGGGTGTGGGCCCTGAGGGAGGCGCCGCACGGCTTCAACGCGCGGTTCTCGGCGATCTGGCGGCGCTACGCCTACCGCGTCACCGACAACCCGGGCGGGGTGGACCCGCTGCTGCGGGGCCACGTCCTGTGGCACGACTGGCCGCTCGACGTGGACGCCATGAACGAGGCCGCCCGGCGGCTCCTCGGGGAGCACGACTTCGCCGCGTACTGCAAGAAGCGTGAGGGCGCGACCACGATCCGTACGCTCCAGGAGCTGAGCCTGGTCAGGGGCGCGGACGGGATCATCACCGCGACGGTGCGGGCGGACGCGTTCTGCCACAACATGGTGCGCTCGCTGATCGGCGCGCTGCTCTTCGTCGGCGACGGCCACCGGGGGCCGGAGTGGCCCGGGAAGGTGCTGGCCGCCGGGGTGCGGGACTCCGCGGTGCATGTCGTCCGGCCGCACGGGCTGACGCTGGAGGAGGTCGGGTACCCGGCCGACGAGCTGCTGATGGCCCGGAACAGGGAGGCGCGCAACAAGCGGTCCCTGCCGTCGGGCGGCGGCTGCTGCTGAGCCGGTGCCCGCCCCGGGTCGCCGAGGGGCGCGGGGCGGGCACCGGCGGGGCCGTCAGGAGGTCCGGCCGGCCTTCCGCTGGGCCTCCTTGAGCTGCTGTGCGGCGGCCTTGGCGGCCTGGTCCTTGCCGCGCTGGGCGATCTGCGCGAAGGCGTAGGCGCCGCCGTCGCGGGCGATCTGCTGGGACGCGGTCTCGCCGGCGGTGACGTCCTTGCCGTTGGTGTAGCCGGCGATGGTGAAGTAGGCGTAGCGGCCGGTGGCGTTGGTGGTCATCCGGCACTTGCTGCCCTGGCAGAAGTCCGCGGGCACGCCGTTGCCGGCCAGCGGCATGAGGTTGGGCTTGCTCTCGTTCATGACCGCGGCGGCCTTGGCGGGCGAGTCGAAGAGCGCGACGCCGATGGTGACCGCGACCCCGCCCTTGGCGTAGGTGGCCCGCAGCAGCTGCTTGCAGCCGTTGTGGGTGAGCGAGGACACCAGGGGACCCTGGGCGCCGGCGGTGCAGTCGGTGGTGCCGGCGGTGGCGGTCTGCGGGTAGCTGTGCTCGCCGACGACCATCGCCTTCTGTCCGAAGAGGGTGGCCGGGGTGAGCGGCGCGGTGTCCTTCTTGGGGTCGGAGATGTAGTCCTGCGGGTTGGGCGGGGGCGGGACCGAGACGTCGGGGAAGGACGGCTTGTCGTCCGGCACTGCGGTCCGGCCGGAGGGGGAGGCGTGGGCCGAGGGTTTGTCGTCGGACGGGCCGCTGCTGGTGATCACGGCGGCGGCCACGATGCCGGCCACCGCGACCGCGGCGACCGCGCCGCCGCCGATCAGCAGCCAGCGCTTGCGGCGGGAGCGCGCCTCGCTCTCCTCGGCCAGCGCCGCCCAGTCCGGAGTGGAACCCCCCGGGCCGTCGAACGGCCCCCCTTGCCCAAAACTCATGCCGCGCATCCTAGTGCGCGGGCCTGCGGCTGTGGCGGGCGGAGCGGAACCCGTGCGGCAGCGCGGGCGGATCCGCTGGGGAACGGGGTGCGGGGGGACCGGTCCGCACGCCTGTCCGGGGCGCGTTTTGACCCGTACGGGGTCGGGTCAGTATCCTGCTAGTTCGTTATGCGTATGGGCTTGCTCTATCTCACGTGAGGGGCCTTACGCCGGCTAGCCGGTCAGCTGACCAGCGGTGGACGATCGGGTTGCGTCGCCCGTAGTGCCACATGCTGTGTGAGCAGTCGCGGTGCCAGTACAGGACCCTTTCCCACGGTTCTCCGGGACCGAGGGGATACCCAACTCACGAAGCGAAGGCTAAGACGTGCGTACGTACAGCCCCAAGCCCGGCGACGTTCAGCGCCAGTGGCACATCATCGACGCGCAGGACGTCGTCCTGGGCCGTCTGGCCAGCCAGGCCGCGTCCCTCCTGCGGGGTAAGCACAAGCCGGTTTACGCCCCTCACGTTGACACCGGTGACTTCGTCATCATCGTCAACGCCGACAAGGTGCACCTCTCCGGCAACAAGCGCACCCAGAAGATGGCCTACCGCCACTCCGGCTTCCCGGGTGGTCTGCGCTCCGTCCGTTACGACGAGCTGCTCGACAAGAACCCCGAGAAGGCCGTCGAGAAGGCCATCAAGGGCATGCTCCCCAAGAACACCCTCGGCCGTCAGATGCTCTCGAAGCTGAAGGTCTACGCGGGCGCCGAGCACCCGCACGCTGCGCAGCAGCCGGTCCCGTTCGAGATCACCCAGGTCGCGCAGTAAGTCCGGCCACCCCAAGACGACAGAGAATCTGAGGAAGCATCGTGGCTGAGACCACCCCCGAGACCCCGCTGGACGAGGTCGAGGTCGAGCAGTACACCACCGAGACCGAGGTTCCGCTGGAGGGCGAGTACACCTCCGAGTCCCTCGCGTCGCGCTTCGGCGAGCCGCAGCCGGCCGCCGGCCTGGGCCGCCGCAAGAACGCCATCGCCCGCGTGCGGATCGTCCCCGGCTCCGGCAAGTGGAAGATCAACGGCCGCACCCTTGAGGAGTACTTCCCCAACAAGGTGCACCAGCAGGAAGTCAACGAGCCCTTCAAGGTGCTCGAGCTGGACAACCGCTACGACGTCATCGCCCGCATCGCCGGCGGCGGCATCTCCGGCCAGGCCGGTGCGCTGCGCCTGGGCGTGGCCCGTGCGCTGAACGAGGCGGACGTGGACGCCAACCGTCCCGCCCTGAAGAAGGCCGGGTTCCTCAAGCGTGACGACCGTGCGGTCGAGCGCAAGAAGGCCGGTCTCAAGAAGGCCCGCAAGGCGCCGCAGTACAGCAAGCGCTGATCACGCGCTGCGCGCAGGCAGCTCTTGGCGAACGCCCCGGTGGCACTTCCGTGCTGCCGGGGCGTTCGGCTTTCCGACGGACCGCGGCGTATACCTGGATGCCACGCCCCGGTCACAGCTCATCTACTTCGGAGGACACCAGTGGCACGACTCTTCGGCACGGACGGTGTGCGCGGCGTCGCCAACGCGGACCTGACGGCGGAGCTGGCGCTCGGCCTGTCGGTCGCGGCGGCCCACGTGCTGGCCGAGGCGGGTACGTTCGAAGGCCATCGGCCGGTGGCGGTGGTCGGGCGCGATCCGCGCGCGTCGGGGGAGTTCCTGGAGGCCGCGGTGGTCGCCGGCCTGGCGAGCGCCGGGGTGGACGTGCTGCGGGTGGGCGTGCTGCCGACCCCGGCGGTCGCCCATCTGACCGGGGTGCTCGGCGCGGACCTGGGCGTGATGCTGTCCGCCAGCCACAACCCGATGCCCGACAACGGCATCAAGTTCTTCGCCCGCGGCGGCCACAAGCTCGCCGACGAGCTGGAGGACCGCATCGAGGAGACGTACCGCGCGCACAGCTCCGGTGAGCCGTGGGAGCGGCCGACCGGTTCCGGGGTGGGCCGGGTCTCCGACTACGACGAGGGCTTCGACAAGTACGTCGCGCACCTGGTGGGTGTGCTGCCCAACCGCCTGGACGGGCTGAAGATCGTCATCGACGGGGCGCACGGTGCCGCGGCCCGGGTCTCGCCGGAGGCGTTCGCGCGGGCCGGCGCCGAGGTCGTCACCATCGGCACCGAGCCGGACGGGCTGAACATCAACGACGGCTGCGGCTCCACCCACCTCGACAAGCTGCGGGCCGCGGTCGTGGAGCACGGCGCCGACCTGGGTGTCGCGCACGACGGCGACGCCGACCGCTGCCTGGCGGTGGACCACGCCGGCGAGGAGGTCGACGGCGACCAGATCCTCTCCGTGCTGGCGCTCGGCATGCGCGAGGCCGGCACACTGCGCAAGAACACCGTCGTCGCGACCGTCATGTCCAACCTGGGCTTCAAGCTGGCCATGGAGGGCGCGGGCATCGAGCTGGTGCAGACCGCGGTCGGCGACCGGTACGTCCTGGAGGAGATGAAGGCCCACGGTTACGCGCTGGGCGGCGAGCAGTCCGGGCACGTCATCGTGCTGGACCACGCCACCACCGGCGACGGCACGCTGACCGGCCTGATGCTGGCGGCGCGGGTCGCGGCGACCGGTCGGCCGCTGGCCGAGCTGGCCGCCGCGATGGAGCGGCTGCCGCAGGTGCTGATCAACGTCCGCGACGTCGACAAGTCGCGGGTGGCCAGCTCCGCCGAGCTGGCCGCGGCGGTCGCCGAGGCGGAGCGGGAGCTGGGCGCCACCGGGCGGGTGCTGCTGCGGCCGTCGGGCACCGAGCCGCTGGTCCGGGTGATGGTCGAGGCGGCCGACGCCGAGCAGGCGCGGGCGGTGGCCCAGCGCCTCGCCGACGCGGTCAAGTCCGCGCTGGGGTAAGGCGGTCGGCGGTCTCCGGGTGGGGCCGTCGGTGGTCCGGCAGTCATGCTGCCGCACCGCCGACGGCCCCACTCTGCGTCTGCTACAGCTTCCGCAGGGACAGCCGCTGCACCTTGTGGTCCGGGCCCTTGCGCAGCACGAGGCTGGCGCGACCGCGGGTGGGGGCCACGTTCTGCTCCAGGTTGGGCCGGTTGATGGTGCGCCACATCATGCGGGCGTAGTCCAGGGCCTCTTCCTCGGAGACCTGGGTGTACTTGCGGAAGTACGAGGACGGCTTCTGGAAGGCGGTCGCGCGCAGTTTGCGGAAGCGGCCGAGGTACCACTGCTCGATGTCCTCGGTGCGGGCGTCCACGTAGACGGAGAAGTCGAAGAAGTCGGCGAGGCCCAGCCGGGTGCGGCCGTCCTTGCCGGGCAGGGCCGGCTGGAGGACGTTGAGGCCCTCGACGATGAGGATGTCGGGCCGGTGCACGGTGAGCCGCTCGCCGGGCACGATGTCGTAGATCAGGTGCGAGTAGACGGGCGCGGTGACCTCCGCCTTGCCGGACTTCACGTCGGCGACGAAGCGGGTCAGCGCCCGGCGGTCGAAGGATTCCGGGAAGCCCTTGCGGGACATCAGCCCGCGCCGGTGCAGTTCTGCGTTGGGGTGGAGGAAGCCGTCGGTGGTGACCAGCTCGACGCGCGGGTGCTCGGGCCAGCGGGCCAGCAGCGCCTGGAGCAGCCGGGCGGTGGTGGACTTGCCGACCGCGACGCTGCCGGCGACCCCTATGACGAACGGGGTGCCGGGCTGCGAGCCGTGGCCGTTGCCGGTGTCGTCCAGGAAGGTGTTGAGCGCGCCGCGCAGGTTGCTGGTGGCGCCGACGTAGAGGTTGAGCAGCCGGGAGAGCGGGAGGTAGACGTCGCGGACCTCGTCGAGGTCGATGACGTCGCCGAGGCCGCGGAGCCGTTCGACCTCCTCGGCGGTCAGCGGCAGCGGTGTCTTCTCCCGCAGGGCGCTCCATTCGGCGCGCGTCAGGTCGACGTACGGCGAACTGTCGGAGCGGCGTCGTTGCTGCGGATCCGTCGTCAGAGGCACGGGGCCCATTCTCCGCGGCGGGCCCGGGCGTTTCGCGGCGGGGTGGTGCCGGCGCCGCCCGGTGCGGCCGGACCTGCACGTCTGTACCCGGTGGGCGGGCGCCGGTACGGTCGGTGGCCGGGGGCGGCGCCAGGGGGCGCGCCGGGGAGAACACAGGGGGTGGCGTGCGGGTGCGCCTGAGGGAACTGCTGCGCGAACGGGCCCGGGAGCGCCGGCTGCGGGCCGCGGGCGCGCGGGCCGCGGCGGACGGCTACGCGGCGCGGGTGCACGCCGAACTGGCCGAGGAGTTCCCGGACGAGGACCTCGGCGAGGACCTGGCGGACTTCCTGGAGCACCACGAGCCGGGCCCCGACCCGGAGGCCGACGAGGAACTCCTCGAACGGGTCCGGGAGGCACGGGAGCGGATGGCCCGCGGGTAGGGGGAAAGGCCCGACGGCAGGCTCTAGGCTGCCCCCATGTGCGGAATCGTGGGATACGTGGGTGGGCAGAGTGCCCTCGAGGTGGTGCTGGCCGGGCTGCGGCGGCTGGAGTACCGGGGCTACGACTCGGCCGGGGTGGCGGTGCTGGCCGACGGCGGCCTGGCCGCGGCCAGGAAGGCCGGCAAGCTGGCCAATCTGGAGAAGGAGTTGGCCGACCGGCCACTGCCCTCGGGCACGGTGGGCATCGGCCACACCCGGTGGGCGACGCACGGCGGGCCGACGGACGCCAACGCCCACCCGCACCTCGACAACGCCGGCCGGGTGTCCGTCGTCCACAACGGCATCATCGAGAACTTCGCCGCGCTGCGCGCCGAACTCACCGACCGCGGGCACGCGTTGACGTCCGAGACCGACACCGAGGTGGTCGCGCACCTGCTGGCCGAGGCGTACTCGTCGTGCGGCGAACTGGCCGAGTCGATGCGGCAGGTGTGCCGGCGGCTCGAGGGCGCGTTCACCCTCGTCGCGGTGCACGCCGACGCGCCGGACGTGGTCGTCGGGGCGCGCCGCAACTCCCCGCTGGTGGTGGGCCTCGGCGAGGACGAGGCGTTCCTGGCCTCGGACGTGGCGGCGTTCATCGCGTACACCCGGGAGGCGGTCGAGCTCGGCCAGGACCAGGTCGTGGAGCTGCGCCGGGACGGGGTGACGGTGACCGGCTTCGACGGGGCGCCCGCGGAGGTCCGCGCGTACCACGTCGACTGGGACGCCTCGGCCGCCGAGAAGGGCGGCTACGACTACTTCATGCTCAAGGAGATCGCCGAGCAGCCGAAGGCGGTCGCGGACACCCTGCTGGGCCGGGTCGACGCGGCCGGGGTGCTCTCGCTGGACGAGGTGCGGATCCCGCCGGCGGTGCTGCGGGAGGTCACCAAGGTCGTCATCGTGGCGTGCGGCACCGCCTACCACGCCGGGATGATCGCCAAGTACGCCATCGAGCACTGGACGCGGATCCCCTGCGAGACCGAGCTGGCCAGCGAGTTCCGCTACCGCGACCCGATCCTGGACGACCGTACGCTGGTGATCGCCATCAGCCAGTCCGGCGAGACCATGGACACCCTGATGGCGCTGCGGCACGCCCGCGAGCAGGGGGCGCGGGTGCTGGCCATCTGCAACACCAACGGCTCGACGATCCCCCGCGAGTCCGACGCGGTGCTCTACACCCACGCCGGGCCGGAGGTCGCGGTGGCCTCCACCAAGGCGTTCCTGACGCAGCTGGTCGCGGTCTATCTCGTCGCGCTGTACCTCGGGCAGGTGCGCGGCACCAAGTGGGGCGACGAGATCCGGGACGTGGTGCGCGAACTGGCCGCCATCGGCACGCAGGTGCAGCAGGTCCTCGGCACCATGGAGCCGGTTCGCGAGCTGGCCCGTTCACTGGCGGACAAGAACACCGTGCTGTTCCTGGGGCGGCACGTCGGCTACCCGGTGGCGCTGGAGGGCGCGCTCAAGCTCAAGGAGCTGGCGTACATGCACGCCGAGGGCTTCGCCGCCGGTGAGCTCAAGCACGGCCCGATCGCGCTCATCGAGGAGGACCTGCCGGTCGTCGTGGTGGTCCCCTCGCCGCGCGGCCGGTCCGTCCTGCACGACAAGATCGTCTCGAACATCCAGGAGATCCGGGCCCGCGGCGCCCGCACCATCGTCATCGCCGAGGAGGGCGACGAGGCCGTGGTCCCGTACGCCGACCACCTCGTCCGCATCCCGCGGACGCCGGTGCTGCTCCAGCCGCTGGTGTCCTCCGTGCCGCTGCAGGTGTTCGCGTGCGAACTGGCCACCGCCCGCGGCAACGAGGTCGACCAGCCGCGCAACCTCGCCAAGTCCGTGACGGTGGAGTGAGCGGGTGATCATCGGAGTGGGGATCGACGTCGCGGAGATCGACCGGTTCGACGCGGCGCTGCGGCGGACGCCGGAGCTGGCGCACCGGCTGTTCATCGGGACGGAGTTGACGCTGCCGAGCGGCGAGCGGCGCGGTATCGCCTCGCTGGCCGCCCGGTTCGCCGCCAAGGAGGCGGTGGCCAAGGCGCTGGGCGCGCCGGGCGGGCTGCACTGGACGGATGCCGAGGTGTACGTGGAGGACAGCGGCCGGCCGCGGCTGCGGGTGCGCGGCACGGTCGCGGCCCGCGCCGAGGAACTGGGCGTGCGGTCCTGGCATGTGTCGCTCAGTCACGACGCGGGGGTGGCCTCGGCGGTGGTGATCGCCGAGGGGTAGGGCGCTTCTGACGGAGATCCGTCAGAAGCGCCCTGGGCGGCCGGTGGCCTGTGCTGCTCCGCCCGGCCGTGCTCCGGTGTGAGACTGGCCGCATGAGGACTGCCTACAGCGTTCAGACCGTGCGGGCCGCCGAGCAGGAGCTGATGGCCCGTTTGCCCGAGGGGGCCCTGATGCAGCGGGCCGCGGCCGGACTGGCCGTCGCCTGCGCCGAGTTGCTGGGCCGGGTGTACGGCTCCCGGGTGGTGCTGCTGGTGGGCAGCGGCGACAACGGCGGGGACGCGCTGTACGCCGGCGCCCGGCTGGCCCGCCGCGGCGCCGGGGTGGCCGCCGTGCTGCTCGCGCCCGAACGGGCCCACGCCGGCGGGCTGGCGGCCCTGCGCGCGGCCGGCGGCCGGGTGTCGGCCGACCCGCCGCGCGACCTTAGCCGGGCCGATCTGGTGGTGGACGGCATCGTCGGCATCGGCGGCCGCGGCGGGCTGCGCCCGGAGGCCGCCCGGCTCGCCCGCGCGGCCCGGGAGGCGGCGACCGTGGTGGCGGTGGACCTGCCGAGCGGCGTGGACGCCGACACCGGCGAGGTGGCCGGGGACGCCGTCCGGGCGGACGCCACCGTCACGTTCGGCGCGTACAAGCCGGGCCTGCTGATCGACCCGGCGCGGGAACGGGCCGGCGCGCTGCGGCTGGTGGACATCGGCCTGCGCCCGCCGGCCGCCGCCGACGTGGAGGCCCTCCAGCACGCGGACGTGGCGGAGCTGCTGCCGCGGCCGGCCGCGGAGAGCGACAAGTACCGGCGGGGCGTGGTCGGGGTGGTCGCCGGGTCGGCGCGCTATCCGGGGGCGGCGGTGCTGGCGGTGGCCGGCGCGCTGCGCGGCGGCGCCGGGGCGGTGCGGTACGTGGGGCCGGCGGCCGACGCGGTGCTGGCGCGCTTCCCGGAGACGCTGGTGCACGCCGGGCCGCCGCGGAAGGCGGGCCGGGTCCAGGCGTGGGTCGTCGGGCCGGGCCTGGGCGACGAGTCGGCGGCGCTGGACGACGTACTGGCGGCGGACGTCCCGGTGTTGGTGGACGCCGACGGGCTGCGGTTCCTGACGCCCGAGGGGGTGCGGCGGCGGACCGCCGGGACCCTGCTGACGCCGCACGCCGGGGAGGCGGCGGCGCTGCTGGGGCGGGGCCGCGAGGAGGTCGAGGCGGCGCGGCTGGAGGCCGTGCGGGAGTTGGCGGGGCGGTTCGGGGCGACGGTGCTGCTGAAGGGCTCGACGACGCTGGTGGCCGATCCGGACGTCGCGGTTCCGGTGCGGGTCAATCCCACCGGCACGGGCTGGCTCGCCACCGCCGGCAGCGGCGATGTGCTCTCCGGCCTCGCCGGTTCGCTGCTCGCCGCGGGCCTCGCGCCGCGCGACGCGGGCTCGGTGGCCGCCTATCTGCACGGCCTCGCGGGCCGCCACGCGGCCGCTCCGCACGGCGAGCCGATCGCCGCCTCGGAGGTCGCCGGCGCACTGCGCGAGGCGTGGGCGAACGTGCTGGCGTAGGGCGTGTCCGAGGGCCGTCTGCAGGGGGCAGCACGGGCCGGCCGGCGCCGGCGGAATGCGAACCGCGCCGCCACCACAACGCGGGAAGGCGGCCGGCGGAGCGCCTCGCCTGCGACACTGAGGGGGATGAACGAGACAGCGAAGCGAGCCCGTGCCGCCATCGACCTCGCCGCCGTGCGGTCGAACGTCCGCGCACTGCGCAACCTCGCCCCCGGGGCGCAGCTGATGGTGGTCGTCAAGTCCGACGCCTACGGCCACGGCGCGATCCGCTGCGCCCGCGCCGCCCGGGAGGCCGGTGCGCCCTGGCTGGGCACGGCGCTCCCCGAGGAGGCGCTGGAGCTGCGCGCGGCCGGCGACACCGGCCGGCTGCTGTGCTGGCTGTGGACGCCCGGCGGCCCCTGGGCCCGGGCGATCGAGCAGGACGTCGACGTCTCGGTGAGCGGCATGTGGGCGCTGCGGGAGGTCGCGGACGCCGCGCGCGCCTGCGGCCGCGCCGCCCGCGTGCAGCTCAAGATCGACACCGGGCTGGGCCGCAACGGCTGCCAGCCCGCGGACTGGACGGAGCTGACCGCCGCCGCCCGCGCCGCCGAGGCCGAGGGCCTGCTCACGGTCACCGGCGTCTGGTCGCACTTCGCCTGCGCCGACGAGCCCGGGCACCCCTCGATCGCCGCCCAGCTGACGGAGTTCCGCCGGGCGCTGGCGGTCGCCGAGGCGGCCGGGCTGCGCCCCGAGGTGCGGCACATCGCCAACACCCCGGCGCTGCTCACCCTCCCCGAGGCCCACTTCGACCTCGTCCGCAGCGGGATCGGGGTCTACGGCGTCTCGCCCAGCCCCGAGGTCGGCACGCCGGCGGACTTCGGGCTGCGGCCGGTGATGACACTGGCGGCGTCCCTGGCGTCGGTCAAGCGGGCGCCGGGCGGGCACGGGGTCTCGTACGGGCACCACTACACGACACCGGGGGAGACGACGCTGGCGCTGGTCCCGCTGGGGTACGCCGACGGCATCCCGCGGCACGCCTCGGGCACCGGCCCGGTGCTGGTCGCGGGGAAGTGGCGGACGGTCGCCGGGCGGGTGGCAATGGACCAGTTCGTCGTCGATCTGGGCGGCGACCACGCCGAGGCCGGCGACGAGGCGGTGCTGTTCGGGCCCGGCGACCGCGGCGA
This sequence comes from Streptomyces sp. MspMP-M5, assembly GCF_000373585.1. Classification (GTDB taxonomy): domain Bacteria; phylum Actinomycetota; class Actinomycetes; order Streptomycetales; family Streptomycetaceae; genus Streptomyces. The sequence continues at coordinate 227,905 of NZ_KB891885.1, read as the reverse complement.
GCCGAGCGCGGAGGACTGGGCGCGGGCGGCCGGCACGATCGGGTACGAGATCGTCACGCGGATCGGCAAGCGGGTGCCGCGCGTCTATGTGGACAGCGAGGTGCCCGCCCAGACCGGGGGCCGCAGAGAGGACGACACCGCGCGCACGGGGGGTGTGGCATGACCGACGGCACCGAGGCGGCGGCGCACGCCGTGGAGACGGCCGTGGAGACCGCCGCGGAGGCGGCCGGGAACTGGGCCCGGGCGGGCCGCCAGGCGGGCATCGCGGGCCTGGCGATCGGCGTGGTCGCGGCGGGTGCGGCGGCCGGGGTGGCCATAGAGCGGCTGACGGTCGGCCGGGGGATGCGCCGCCGGGCCCGGCTGGCGCTGGACGCGTCCGGCCCCTACGGCACCCTGCGCGGCACCCCCGGCGCGGCGATCGCCGAGGACGGCACCGAGCTGTACTACGAGGTCGACGAGGTGACGGACGGCCCGGCGCCCAAGGCCCCCAAGGGCGGCAGGACGGTCGTCAACGGCACGAAGGGCGGGCGGGCCGGCAAGCAGGCCCGGGCCGCCCAGGAGGCCCGGAGCGGGCTGCACAGGCGCCTCATGGCAGCCCTGGGGCGGCGCTCCCCGGCCCCCACGGTGGTCTTCAGCCACGGCTACTGCCTGAGCCAGGACTCCTGGCACTTCCAGCGCGCCGCACTCCGTGGCGCACTGCGCACCGTCCACTGGGACCAGCGCAGCCACGGCCGCTCGGGCCGCGGCCACGGCCAGATCGACGGCACCGAACCGGTCACCATCGACCTGCTGGGCCGGGACCTGAAGGCGGTGTTGGACGCCGCGGTGCCCGAGGGGCCGATCGTGCTGGTCGGGCACTCCATGGGCGGGATGACGGTGATGGCGCTGGCCGACCAGTTCCCCGAGTACGTCGCGGAGCGGGTGGTCGGCGTGGCGCTGATCGGGACGTCCGCGGGCCGGTTGAGCGAGGTCGGGTTCGGGCTGCCGTCGATGGGCTCCAAGGCGTTCCACTGGCTGGCGCCGGGGGTGCTCAAGGCGCTGGGCCGGCAGAGCGAGATCGTCGAGCGCGGGCGGCGGGCCACCGCCGATCTCTTCGCCGGGCTGATCAAGCGCTACTCCTTCGGCACCCAGGACGTGGACCCGGCGATCGCGCGGTTCGGGGAGCGGCTGATCGAGGCCACGCCGATCGACGTGGTCGCCGAGTTCTTCCCGGCGTTCGCGGTGCACGACAAGACCGAGGCGCTGGTGGCGTACGACGCGGTGCCCGCGCTGGTGCTCGCCGGCGAGAAGGACCTGATCACCCCGGCCGAGCACAGCCGCACCATCGCCGAGGTGCTGCCCGACGCGGAGCTGGTGTGCGTCCCGGAGGCCGGGCACCTGGTGATGCTGGAGCGGCCCGAGCTGGTCAACGACCACCTGGTGGCGCTGGTGGAGCGGGTGGGCGCGGCGGCCCGCCGGTCGCGCGGCGCGCGGGCCTGAGCCGGACCCGGGCGCCGCTCCCGGGCCCGGTACGGGACCGCGGGCCCGTCCGCGCCGTACCATTTGCGGCATGAGCACCACTGGCGCCACCGCCCGCGTAACCGTCAAGTCCCCCGACCAGATGCAGGAGTTGGGCCGCCGCCTGGCGCCGCTGCTGCGCCCCGGCGACCTGGTGCTGCTCACCGGCGAGCTGGGCGCGGGCAAGACGACGCTCACCCGCGGCCTGGGCGAGGCCCTGGGGGTGCGGGGCGCCGTGACCTCGCCGACCTTCGTGATCGCCCGGGTGCATCCGTCGCTCACCGGCGGCCCGGCGCTGGTGCACGTCGACGCCTACCGCCTCGGTGGCGGCCTGGACGAGATGGAGGACCTGGACCTCGACGTCTCGCTGCCGGAGTCGGTGGTGGTCGTCGAGTGGGGCGAGGGCAAGGTCGAGGAACTGGCGGAGGACCGGCTGCACGTCGTCATCGGGCGGGCGGTCGGAGCTGATGCACCCGGTGGGCTCGACGGGCACCCCGAGGAGGACGCCGACGACGTCCGCGAGGTGACGGTCACCGGGGTCGGTGCGCGCTGGGCGGATGCCGGCCTCGGGGAGCTGGAGATCTGCTGACGATCTGCGGACGAACGGGGCATAGGGGCCCTTGCCGGGCCATCCGCCGCGGTAGTTTCCGACAGGCCGTCGGCAAGATGTTGCATCCGGGGGCCCGGGCGTGGTCACATGGGTGCGAGAGCCCTGGTTAGGTGTGCCTAAGTAGAGCCTGACCTCAGTCGCTTGCCCCAGGAGCCCGGGAGGCGTCCATGTCCCCCCACCAGCCCTCACCCCCGCCCGCACGGCGCGCGGGCGGTCCCGTCGCGGCGGCCCGGCGCGCCGAGGACGCGCGCAAGACCCCGCCGACGATGAACGAACTGCTCGCGGCCGGCGCCGCGGCCAGCGCCGTCTCCACCCCGCCCGACACCGCGAAGGACTCCCGCGCGGAGAAACGGAACGGCGCGGTGGAGCCGAAGGACGAGAACGGCGAGAACGGCGCGGCGGAGAACCCCGGGGCGACCGAGGCACGCGGCGGCACCCGGCCCACGGGCCGGCCGTCCACTCCGGGACGCGACGCCGCGTAACCCACAGGGGCGAAGCGGCCGGGACGGCGATGGGCTCAGCGCACCACGACGACCTTCACCCCGCGCACCGCGAAGTCCCACAGTGCCGCGCCGTCCTCGCGCGACTCCCGGATGCCGCCGGTCTTCTTCGCGTGCGCACCGCCCGGCGTCGGCGTGGAGCCGTCGACCGCCGCGCTGAAACCGACGACCACGCCGTCGACGGCGGCGAACCGCACCACGTGCTCGACCGCCACCCCGTCCGAGCCGGTCACGCTCACCGACCGCGAGGTGACCGGGTACGTCCCCGGCAGCGGGCTCACCGCGCTCGGCGCCACCGCGAACGTCCGCTGCGCGGCGCCGTCCGCGCCGACCAGCCAGACCCGCTTGGCACCCAGCGCGTAGACCACGCGCTTGCCGGTGCCCGACTGCGCCGGGACCGGGGCCGGGGCCGGCGGCTTGTCCTGCTTGTCGTGCCCGCCGCCGGCGGCGGGCTGCTCGCCGGCCGACCGGGCGTCGCCCCGGACCGGGGTCAGCGGACCGGAGGCGGAGGCGGACGCCTGGAAGCCGAGCACGCCGATCGCGACCAGGGCGGCCGCGGTGAGACCGGTGACGATCGTGCTGCTCTTAGCGGGCACCGCGGTGCCACCTTTCGGTACGCCCCCGCCCGCGGGCGGGGAGGCTGGCTGTGCTGGACGGGGCCGACCAGGCCGGCCGGGGACCGACGGTAGCACCGCGACGGGCACCGCCGGCCGCGCCGTAGTCTTTAAGGCGTGCTGCTGCTAGCTCTTGACACCGCCACCCCCGCCGTCACCGTCGCGCTCCACGACGGCACCCGCACCCTCGCCGCCGCCGGGGAGGTGGACGCGCGCCGGCACGGCGAACTCCTGCTGCCCGCCGTCGACCGGGTACTGGCCGAGGCCGGGCACAAGCTCGCCGAGGTCACCGACATCGTCGTCGGCGTGGGCCCCGGCCCGTACACCGGGCTGCGGGTGGGGCTGGTGACGGCCACCACCTTCGGGGCGGCGCTGGACGTGCCCGTCCACGGCCTGTGCTCGCTCGACGGCATCGCCTACGCCTCCGGGCTCACCGCCCCCTTCGTCGTGGCCACCGACGCCCGCCGCAAGGAGGTCTACTGGGCCCGCTACGGCGACGCGCGGACCCGGCTCACCGACCCGGCCGTGGACCGCCCCGCCGACCTCGCCGACGACGTCGCCGGGGTCCCCGCCGTGGGCGCCGGCGCGCTGCTCTACGACACCGTCTTCACCGGCGTCCTCCGGGACGGCCCCGCGCACCAGTCGGCCGCCGCGCTGGCCGGCCTGGCCGCCGCGAAGCTGGCCGCCGGCGAGGAGCTCCTGCCGCCGCGGCCGCTGTACCTGCGCCGTCCCGACGCCCAGGTGCCGGCCAACTACAAGGTGGTCACGCCGAAGTGAGCGGGCCCGACGCGACCGGCCCGTCCCCGCACGCCGAACTGCGGGAGATGCGCTGGTGGGACGTGGAGCCGGTGCTGGCGCTGGAGCGCGCCCTCTTCCCCGAGGACGCCTGGTCGCCGGGGATGTTCTGGTCCGAACTCGCCCACGCCCGCGGCCCGTTGGCCAACCGGCGCTACCTCGTGGCCGAGGCCGAGGCCCAGATCGTCGGCTACGGCGGGCTGGCCGCGATCGACGGCACCGGCGACATCCAGACCATCGCCACCGCCCGCGACCAGTGGGGCACCGGCCTCGGCGGCCGGCTGCTGACCGCGCTGCTCGCCGCCGCCACCGACTTCGAATGCCACGAGGTGCTGCTGGAGGTGCGCGTCGACAACGCCCGCGCCCAGCGCCTCTACGAGCGCTTCGGCTTCGAGCCGATCGGCTTCCGCCGCGGCTACTACCAGCCCGGCAACGTCGACGCGCTGGTCATGCGCCGCCCCTCCCAGACCTCCTCCGAAGCACCCTCCGTACAAGGAACGTGAACATGGCTGACTCCCGCGGCGGACCGCTCGTCCTCGGCATCGAGACCTCCTGCGACGAGACCGGTGTCGGCATCGTGCGCGGCCACACCCTCCTCGCCGACGCGGTCGCCTCCAGCGTCGACGAGCACGCCCGCTTCGGCGGGGTGGTGCCCGAGGTGGCCTCCCGCGCCCACCTGGAGGCGATGGTCCCCACCATCCAGCGCGCCCTGAAGGACGCCGGGGTCGCCGCCTCCGACCTCGACGGCATCGCGGTCACCGCCGGCCCCGGCCTGGCCGGCGCCCTGCTCGTGGGCGTCTCGGCCGCCAAGGCGTACGCCTACGCCCTCGGCAAGCCGCTCTACGGCGTCAACCACCTCGCCTCGCACATCTGCGTCGACCAGCTGGAGCACGGCCCGCTGCCGGAGCCGACGATGGCCCTGCTGGTCAGCGGCGGACACTCCTCGCTGCTGCTGGCCCCCGACATCACCTCCGACGTCCGGCCGCTGGGCGCCACCATCGACGACGCGGCCGGCGAGGCGTTCGACAAGGTGGCGCGGGTGCTCGACCTCGGCTTCCCCGGCGGCCCCGTCATCGACCGGATGGCCCGCGACGGCGACCCCGAGGCGATCCGCTTCCCGCGCGGCCTGACCGGCCCCCGCGACGCCGCCTACGACTTCTCCTTCTCCGGCCTGAAGACCGCCGTGGCCCGCTGGATCGAGGCCCGGCGGGCGGCCGGCGAGGACATCCCCGTCGCGGACGTCTCGGCGTCCTTCCAGGAGGCGGTCGTCGACGTCCTGACCCGCAAGGCCGTCCGGGCCTGCAAGGACAACGGCGTGGACCACCTGATGATCGGCGGCGGGGTGGCGGCCAACTCCCGGCTGCGGGCGATGGCCGAGCGCCGCTGCGCGGACGCCGGCATCCGGCTGCGGGTACCGCGCCCCAAGCTGTGCACCGACAACGGCGCGATGGTCGCGGCCCTCGGCGCCGAGATGGTGGCCCGCAACCGCCCGGCGTCCGCCTGGGACCTCTCCGCCGACTCCTCGCTGCCGGTCACCGAGACCCACGTCCCCGACCCGGACGCGCACCCCCACGGGCCCGGCGACGGCCATGACCACGGCCACGGTCACAGCCACGGACCCGCGCACGACCACGACCACTTCCACGAGCTGAGCAAGGACAACCTCTACTCGTAGGGGGCTCGGAGGAATCCCCGCGCGACGCCTTATCCTGAGGGCCGGGGCGCGGGGAGCCGCCCCGTTCGCAGACCGGGGACGACGGGGGACGGCGCGGTGCACTGGTGGTATCTCTACTTTCTGGCCGGGCCGGCCCTCTACGCCGGCTCCCGGGCGCGCCGCGTGGTCCGCACGGCGCTGAAGACCCGGCACCAGCGCAAACTGGCCCTCATCGAGGCGCGCCGTGAGGAGCGCCTGGCCCTGGAGACCGCCGACCGGCCGCCCGCCCCGGTGTGCGGCTGCGAGCACCACCTCGCCAAGCACGACAAGCAGGGCAGGTGCCACGAGGAGGTGCGGACCGCCGTCGCCTGGGACGCCGACGACCGCCCCGTCCGGTACGAGGCCCGGCAGTGCGCCTGCCAGCAGTACGTGGGCCCGCAGCCGCTCTCCCAGGTCTACGCCGACGAGCTGACCGACCTGGCCTGAGTGCCCTGACCGACCCCGCCCGAGCGGCCGTCAGGCGCGCTCCCCGGCGGGATGCCCCAGCAGCATCGTGGGCGCCCCCGCGACCCGGGTGAGGAAGACCGTGCAGGAGCGCGGCCCGGCGAGCCGGAGCTTCTTCCGCAGCTCCTCCGGCTCCACCGCTGACCCGCGCTTCTTGATCACCGCGACGCCCACCGCGCGCTCCCGCAGCAGCGCCCGCAGCTTCTTGACGTTGAACGGCAGCACGTCGGTGACCGCGTAGGCAGTGGCATACGGCGTCGGCACCAGCCGGTCCGCCGTCACATAGGCGATCGTCGGGTCGATCAGCCGCCCGCCGACCCGCTCCGCGACATCGGCGACCAGATGGGCGCGGATCACCGCACCGTCGGGCTCGTAGAGCCAGTCGCCCACGGGGCCCGGCTCGGGATCGGGGAGACCGGCGCCCACCAGGGAGTCGCCGGCCGGCAGCAGGGTGGCCCGGCGGGCGCCGCCCCGGCCCGTACCGAACCACAGGACGGCCTCCTTCACGTCCCCCGCATCGGAGATCCACTCCGCCTCGGCGTCCTCGGGCAGCGCCTCGTGCGGCACCCCCGGCGCGATCTTCAACGCCGCGTACGGCGCCGAACGCGCCGCCCCGACCGCCCAGGACAGCGGCGGCGCATACGCCTCCGGATCGAACACGCGGCCACCGCGGACCCCCTTGCGCCGCGCCGGGTCCACGAACACCGCGTCGTAGCCGGCGGTGTCGACCTCCGTGACGTCCGTGCAGCGCACCTCGATCAGGTCCGCCAGACCCAGCGCCCCGGCGTTCGCCCGGGCCGCCGCGCAGGCCAGCGGATCGCGGTCCACGGCCAGCACCCGGATCCCGGCCCGGGCCAGCGCCAGCGCGTCGCCCCCGATCCCGCAGCACAGGTCGGCCAGGGACCGCACGCCGAGCGCGGCGAGCCGGGCGGCGCGATGGGCGGCGACCGTGGCACGGGTGGACTGCTCGACGCCGTTGGGGGTGAAGTACATCCGCGCGGCGTCCGCGCCGAACTTCGCGGCCGCCCGCTGCCGCAGCCGCGCCTGCCCGAGCGCCGCGGAGACCAGCGGCGCGGGATGGTCGCGGCGCAGCCGGGTGGCGGCCGCCAGCTCGTCCGCCGGATCGTGGTCCCGCAGGACGGCCAGCAGTTCCTGCCCCTCGGGGGCGAGCAGCGCGGAGAAGGTGTCGAGGTCGGTCACCCGCACCATTGTGGGCCAGTGGCCGGACCGGTCCGCGGACTGGCCCGCAGGCCGGTCGCGGCGGCCGCGGTCAGGCCCCGGACGCCGGCCCGGCGACCCGCGGCACCCGCTGCGTCGCGTCCGCGTCCGGCCGCGGCGCCGCCGGCCGGACCGGCTCCCGCCGCTGCTGGGCGCTGTCGCTGATCCGCAGCAGCACCGCCACCATCACCCAGTTCGCGACCAGTGACGAACCGCCCTTGGCGAGGAACGGCAGCGCCTTGCCGGTCAGCGGGATCAGGCCGGTGACGCCACCGGTGACGACGAAGACCTGGAGCAGCAGCGCCCCGGCGAGCCCGACCGCCAGCAGCTTGCCGAACGGGTCGCGGGCGGTCAGCCCCACCCGCAGCCCGCGCTGGGCCAGCAGCGCGTAGAGCACCAGGACGGCCATCACCCCGGCCAGGCCCAGCTCCTCGCCGACGGTGGTGAGGATGAAGTCGCTGTTCCCGGCGAAGCCGATCAGCTCGGGGTGGCCCTGGCCGAGCCCGGAGCCGCCTATCCCGCCGCTGCCGAAACTGAACAGCGCCTGGGCCGCCTGGTCGGAGATCAGGCCCGGCGGCCGCTGGTTCGCCGGCAGGAAGATGTCCATCGGGTGCAGCCAGGCCATCACCCGGCCCTTGACGTGCGGTTCGATGGAGCCGACGACGCCGGCGCCGACCACCGCCATGGCCAGACCGCAGACCACCCAGCTGGTCCGCTCGGTCGCCATGTAGAGCATGATCACGAAGACGCCGAAGAAGATCAGCGAGGTGCCCAGGTCACGTTCGAAGACCAGCACCAGCAGGCTGATCACCCAGATCGTGAAGATCGGCCCGAGCTGCCGGCCCGGCGGCAGCTGCATGCCCATCACCCGGCGCCCGGTCAGCGCCAGCGCGTCGCGGTTGACGGTCAGATAGCCCGCGAAGAACACCACGATCATGATCTTCACGAACTCGCCGGGCTGCAGCGACAGCGGCCCGAGCAGGATCCAGCGCTTGGCGCCGAACTGGTCCGCGCCGAAGAACGCCGGCGCCATCAGCAGCACCAGCGCGACCGCCATCGTCAGATAGATGTAGCGCTGCAGCAGCCGGTGGTTGCGCAGCACCATCAGGATCACGATGCAGACCGCGACCCCGATGACCGTCCACACCAGCTGCCCGGTCGCCGCCTGGGCGATTTTCAGCCGGGGCTTCGCCGCGTAGGTGATGTCCAGCCGGTGCAGCAGCACCAGCCCGATCCCGGTCAGCAGCGTCGCCAGCGGCAGGATCAGCGGATCGGCGCGCGGCGCGAACCGCCGGACGACCAGGTGCGGCACCAGCGCGATGAAGAAGACGCTCAGCGCGAAGCCGGCCAGCCCGCCCGGGAGCCGCCCGTTCATCGACAGCTCGGTGTAGGCGTAGCCGAAGACGGTGATCAGCACGACGAAGCCGAGCAGCAGTGCCTCGGTGCGCCGGCGGTTCGGGGCATGGGCCAGCGCGGTGAACGTCATGGTGCGTTCGGCGTCGCTCTCCGGTCCCCCGGAATCCAGGGGAGCGCTGGTCAGTCCACGCACGGTTCCTCCGCCATCGATGGGTCAGGGCCGCGGGGCGGCCGGGTCGTGGCCCGGTGGTCGGCGGTCCCTGGGACTAGACGGGGGCGGCCGCGGGCACGGTTGCCGCCAGGGCGGGAGGTGTGTCGGAATCCACGCCCGGCCACCGGCAGCAGACACGGTACGCGCCTCCGGCCCGCCGGGGCCCGCCACCGGACTCCCGCCCGCCCTCCGGGGGCGCCCCGAGCGACAGGCCCTAGCACTCCGCTTGACCGAGTGCTAACCGCGTCATAGTCTCAGCGTTGGCACTCTCCGTTGGGGAGTGCCAACACAGCGACGGGCAGGTCCGGCACCCGCGACGACGGATCCACCTGGTCGCCACCTCAGACAGTTAACCCCGTGAGATCTCCGAAGGGGGAGGTCGGATCGTGACGACCGCCAGCTCCAAGGTTGCCATCAAGCCGCTCGAGGACCGCATCGTGGTCCAGCCGCTCGACGCCGAGCAGACCACGGCCTCGGGCCTGGTCATTCCGGACACCGCGAAGGAGAAGCCCCAGGAGGGCGTCGTCCTGGCGATCGGTCCGGGTCGCTTCGAGGACGGCAAGCGCGTCGAACTCGACGTCCAGGTCGGCGACGTCGTGCTCTACAGCAAGTACGGCGGCACCGAGGTGAAGTACAGCGGCGAGGAGTACCTCGTCCTCTCGGCTCGCGACGTGCTCGCGATCGTCGAGAAGTAAGTCACCCGGATTTGCCCTGATCTGCGCCCCTGGTTCCCGCGTTCTCACCGACCCGGGGCAGGGGCGCAGTTCGTTTGAGCGAAAGCGGTCACGGCGGCGAGGCCGACGATCGCAACGAGAGGACTTGAAGCACCCATGGCGAAGATCCTGAAGTTCGACGAGGACGCCCGTCGCGCCCTTGAGCGCGGCGTCAACAAGCTGGCCGACACCGTCAAGGTCACCATCGGCCCCAAGGGCCGCAACGTCGTCATCGACAAGAAGTTCGGCGCCCCGACCATCACCAACGACGGTGTCACCATCGCCCGCGAGGTCGAGGTCGAGGACCCGTACGAGAACCTCGGCGCCCAGCTCGTCAAGGAGGTGGCCACCAAGACCAACGACATCGCGGGTGACGGCACCACCACCGCCACCGTGCTGGCCCAGGCACTGGTCCGCGAGGGGCTGCGCAACGTCGCCGCGGGTGCTTCCCCGGCCGCCCTGAAGAAGGGCATCGACGCCGCCGTCAAGGCCGTCTCCGACGACCTGCTGGCGACCGCCCGCCCGATCGACGACAAGGCCGACATCGCCGCCGTCGCCGCGCTGTCCGCCCAGGACCCGCAGGTCGGCGAGCTGATCGCCGAGGCGATGGACAAGGTCGGCAAGGACGGTGTGATCACCGTCGAGGAGTCCAACACCTTCGGCCTGGAGCTGGACTTCACCGAGGGCATGGCCTTCGACAAGGGCTACCTCTCGCCCTACATGGTCACCGACCAGGAGCGCATGGAGGCCGTCCTCGACGACCCCTACATCCTGATCCACCAGGGCAAGATCTCCTCCATCCAGGACCTCCTGCCGCTGCTCGAGAAGATCATCCAGGCGAACGCCTCCAAGCCGCTGCTGATCATCGCCGAGGACGTCGAGGGCGAGGCCCTGTCGACCCTCGTCGTCAACAAGATCCGCGGCACCTTCAACGCGGTGGCCGTCAAGGCCCCCGGCTTCGGCGACCGCCGCAAGGCGATGCTCGGCGACATGGCCACTCTCACCGGCGCCACCGTGGTGGCCGAGGAGGTCGGCCTCAAGCTCGACCAGGTCGGCCTCGAGGTGCTCGGCACCGCCCGCCGGGTGACCGTCACCAAGGACGACACCACCCTCGTCGACGGTGGCGGCAACTCCGAGGACGTCGCCGGCCGCGTCGCCCAGATCAAGTCCGAGATCGAGACCACCGACTCCGACTGGGACCGCGAGAAGCTCCAGGAGCGCCTGGCCAAGCTCGCCGGCGGCGTCTGCGTGATCCGCGTCGGCGCGGCCACCGAGGTCGAGCTCAAGGAGAAGAAGCACCGCCTGGAGGACGCCATCTCCGCGACCCGCGCCGCGGTCGAGGAGGGCATCGTCTCCGGTGGTGGCTCCGCCCTCGTCCACGCCGTCAAGGTCCTGGACGGCAACCTCGGCAAGGACGGCGACGAGGCCACCGGTGTCGCCGTGGTCCGCCGCGCCGCCGTCGAGCCGCTGCGCTGGATCGCGGAGAACGCCGGCCTGGAGGGCTACGTGATCACCGCCAAGGTGGCCGAGCTCGACAAGGGCAACGGCTTCAACGCCGCCACCGGCGAGTACGGCGACCTGGTCAAGGCCGGCGTCATCGACCCGGTCAAGGTCACCCGCTCCGCCCTGGAGAACGCCGCCTCCATCGCCTCCCTCCTGCTCACGACCGAGACACTGGTCGTCGAGAAGAAGGAAGAGGAGGAGCCCGCCGCGGCCGGCCACGGTCACGGCCACGCGCACTGACCCGCGCTTTCCCGCCGGCCGCCCCCGCGCCGGCACCCGACGAGGCCCGGCCCGCTCCCCGAGCGGACCGGGCCTCGCCCGTTTCTGCTGCCCGGCCCGTTCCCGATGCCCTGCCCCCCCCGGACCGTTCCCGGACCGTTCCCGGACCGTTCCCGGACCGTTCCCGGACCGTTCCTGAGGTCCTGCCCCCCGGGACCGTTCCTGAGGTCCTGTCCGCTCACCTCTCCCGACGTCCTGTCTGTGCCGGGCCTGACGTCCCGTCCGCTACTGACGTCCCGTCCGCTTCTGACCTCCCGTCCGCTTCTGACGTCCCATCCGCTTCTGGCGTCCCGTCCGCTACTGACGTCCCATCCGCTTCTGACGTCTCCCGTCAGGTCAGGCGGAGTGCCCCAGCCCCTCCCATCGCACCGGATCTGCGAACGGCAGCCCCTGTGCGTACCGCTCCAGCTCGTCGAGCGCATGGTCGGCCATCCGGTGCAGCTCGGTCCCCAGCGACCCGGCGACATGCGGGGTGAGCAGCACGTTCGGCAGCTCGTACAGCGGGGAGTCCGCGGCCGGGAGCGCGGGCTCGGTGACGTCGAGCACCGCGGAGAGCCGCCCGCTGCGCAACTCGGCGACCAGCGCCGCCTCGTCCACCAGCGAACCGCGGGAGGTGTTGACCAGCGTCGCTCCGTCCGGCATCAGCGCCAGCTCGCGCCCGCCGATCAGATGCCGGGTGGCCGGCACCTCCGGCGCGTGCACGCTGACGACGTCGCTCCCCGCACACAGCTCCGTCAGCGGAACCCGCTCCACGCCCAGCCGCCCCGCGTCCTCCTCGTCCACGTACGGGTCGTACAGCAGCACCCGCAGCGCGAATGGGCGCAGCAGTTCGACGACCCGCCGGCCGATCCGGGACGCGCCGACGATCCCGACGGTCCGGCCGTGGTTGCCGGCGCCGTCCAGCTCGCGCAGCCAGTCGTGCGGCGCGCGCAGGGTGCGGTAGCGGTGGGCGGCGTGCAGTACGCGCTTGTTGGCGAAGAGGATCGCGGCCAGTGTGTACTCCGCGACCGGCAGCGCGTTGGCCCCCGCGGCCGAGCTGACCGCGATGCCCCGCGCCCAGCAGGCGTCGGTGACATGGTGTTTGACGGACCCGGCCGCGTGCACGACGGCCCGCAGCCGCGGCGCCGCGGCCAGCACCTCTGCCGTCAGTACCGGCGCGCCCCAGCAGGTGAACAACACCTCCGCCTCGGCGAGCGCGGCGGCCACGCCGGGCCCCGGCGCGTCCCATCGGTGCGCGACGACCCGCGGGTCCGTCCGGGCCAGCCTCTCCAGCCGGTCGCGCTGCGGCTGCCCGAGCAACCGCTCGGCCATCCCCGGCGCCATGGCCAGGAGCACAGATGGGCGCGACGGGCACGACGGACGCGACTGCACTGGTCGGTGCATCTCTTGCCCCCTCCTCCGACCCCCGCTTCCCCTTCCCCTTCCCGTTCCCCGTCCCGTGCTTCCCGCATGCTTCCTGGCGGCTGCATGCTTTTCCCGCCGCCCGTCCGCATGCTTCCTGGCGCCTGAAGGCACTTCCGCCGCCCGTCCGCATGCTTCCCGGCGGACGTGTGCTCGCTCGTGTGCCCGCTGCCTGTGTGCTTGCTCGCGCGTGTGCTTGCTCGCTCGTGTGCTTGCTGCCTGCTGCCGGTGGGCCGCCGCCTCCTTCTTGTTTCGGCAACGAATTACGGTGCGTGAGGAGTTCCCTACTCCGTTACTGATTGTAGTCGAGTGAGTGCGGGCGAGTGGGAGGGTGGGCGGTGCTGTGGACGGTCGGGCGGGACCGGCGGAGAGGGCCGCCAGGGTGGGTGGAAGGGACAACGCACCGCCACCACAACGCGGCAAGTCCCAGGCCCCCCGCTACGGTTCCGGTATGACGACTGCACTGATCACAGGAGCGACCGCCGGCATCGGCGCCGCGTTCGCCCGCCGGCTCGCGGGCAACGGCCACAGCGTGGTGCTGGTCGCCCGCGACGAGAAGCGTCTCCGGGCGCAGGCCACCGAACTGCACGACCGTCACGGGATCGAGGCGGAGGTGCTGAGCGCCGACCTGGCGACCGACGAGGGGATCGCCGCCGTCGAGGCGCGCCTTACGGATGCCAAGCGCCCGGTGGACCTGCTGGTCAACAACGCCGGCTTCGGCAACAAGGGCGAGTTCCTCGACGTCCCGATGGCCGACGAACTGGCGATGCTCAAGGTGCACTGCGAGGCGGTGCTGCGGCTGACCACGGCCGGGGTGCGCGGGATGCGCGAGCGCCGGCGCGGCGCGGTGGTCAACGTGGCGTCGGTCGCGGCATTCGTCCCGCGCGGCACCTACGGCGCGAGCAAGGCGTGGGTCGTGCAGTTCACCCAGGGCGCCGCCCGCGACCTGGCCGGCAGCGGGGTGCGGCTGATGGCGCTGTGCCCCGGCTTCGTACGGACCGAGTTCCACCAGCGGGCCGGGATGGGCACCGACAACATCCCGGGCTGGATGTGGCTGGACGCGGACAATCTTGTGGACGCCGCCATGAAGGACCTGGCCCGCGGCAAGTCCCTGTCCATTCCGGACCCGCGCTACAAGGCCCTGATGGGCGCCGTGAAGCTGGCGCCGCGCGGGCTGCTCGGCGGCCTCACCTCGCGTACGGGCCGGAAGTACGGCCCCAGGTAGCGACCGCCGCTGCCAACCGTCGCCGACCGCCCCAACTCCGGCCAGTTGCGGCGAATTGCGGACGACTGCGGTCAACTGCGGCTCGGGGGCGGCGAGTTCGGGACGGAGTCCGGCGCCTCCCGCTGTTCCCTCTACCCGCGCCGTTCCCTCTACCCCCGCCGCCCCTCTGGCCCGCCCCGTCAGCCCGCCGCCCGCTCCGCGTACTCTGCCCGCTCCGCGTACACCGCCCGCCCCATGTACTTCGTCGCCGTTGCCCGGGCCTCCTGGGGCAGGGCCTCGCCCGCGTCCAGTAGGCGCGGCAGTAGTTCGCGGCGGGTGGTCAGGGCGCGGAACATCAGGCCGATGGTGACGTCGTGGCCGGGGCGGTGTTCGACGCGTACGGTGTCACCGGCCCGGATCTCGCCGGCCTCCAGTACGCGCAGATACGCGCCGGGCACCGCCGCCTCGGTGAACCGCTTGATCCAGCCGCGCTCGTCCAGCCAGCCCTGGAACGTCCGGCAGGGGATCCGCGGCGAGGTGACCTCCAGTAGCACCTCCGGGCCGACCCGCCAGCGTTCGCCGACCCGGGCGCCGGTGACGTCCAGGCCGGCGGTGGTGAGGTTCTCGCCGAAGACGCCGTTGGTCAGTTCGCGGTCCAGCTCCCGCTGCCAGTCGTCGAGGTCCTCGCGCGCGTAGGCGTAGACGGCCTGGTCGTCGCCGCCGTGGTGGCGCAGGTCGACCACCGTGTCGCCCGCGAGGCCGCTGCCGGCGGTGCCCTTGGGGCCGGGGGCGGCCACCGCGACGGGACCGTCCACGGGCCGCTTGTCGATGCCCGTCCCGCGCTCGGCGGAGGTGTGGGCGGAGGGGGTGGCCCGCCCGATGTTCACGGTCAGCAGCGTCGCATCCATGAGCGCACGGTAGGACATAGATCAAAAGTAGTCGCGCTATTTTTTACGATCTATCCAAGTATCGCTTATGCTCAAGGGGTGATCGAAGCCCGTCATCTCCGCGTGCTGCGCGCCGTCGCCCGGACCGGTTCCTTCTCCGCCGCGGCGCGGGAGCTGGGCTGCACCCAGCCCGCGGTCAGCCAGCAGATGAAGGCCCTGGAGCAGTCCGCCGGCACCCCGCTGCTGGTGCGCGCCGGCCGCGAGATGCGGCTGACGCAGGCCGGCGAGGCACTGGTCCGGCACGCGGCCGGCATCCTGGCCGGGCTCACCGCCGCCGAGGACGAGGTCGCGGCCATCGCGGGGCTGCGGGCGGGGCGGGTGCGGCTGGTGTCGTTCCCGTCGGGCAGCTCGACGCTGGTGCCGACGGCGCTGGCCAGGATGCGGGCCGCGCACCCCGGCGTCCGGGTGTCGCTGGACGAGGCCGAGCCGCCGCGCTCGATCGACCTGCTGCGCAACGGCGAGTGCGAGATCGCGCTGGCCTTCCGTTATCCGGAGGTGCGCGGCGCGGACCCGTCGGCCGGGGCGGAGTGGGAGGACCTGGTGGTCCGGCCGGTGCTGGCGGACCGGCTGGTCGGCCTGGTGCCGGAGGGGCACCGGCTGGCGCGGGCCGGCACCGCGTGCTTCGCGGACCTGGCCGACGAGCCGTGGATCGCGGGCTGCCCGCGGTGCCGCACCCATCTCGTCGAGGTCTGTGAACGCGCCGGTTTCACCCCGCGGATCGACTTCGCGACCGACGACTATCCGGCGGTGATCGGCCTGGTCGGCGCGGGCCTGGGGGTCGCCGCGCTGCCCCAGCTGACCCTGGAGTCGGTACGGCCCAAGGGTGCGGCGACGGTGCGGATGGAGCCCGCCGTGCACCGTGAGATCGTCGCGCTCACCCTGCCGGATCTGGCGCATGTGCCGGCGGTCGGCGCGATGCTCGACCAACTCGCGGGCGCCGCGGGACGCTGACCGCCGCCGGTCCCGGAGGGGCGGGGGACGCGGCGGAGTACGCGGGGACGCGGCGCCGGGCGGGGCCGCGGGCGGTGCGGATCTTGAGCAGTGCGGATCTTGAGGGGCGGATGCCTGCGCGCACGTTTGCCGCCGCGCCGGCCCACTAGCTGCAGGAACGTTTCTGCGAACGATGATCGGGGCTGTCGGTCAGGCGCCCGGCATGGTCGCGTGCCCGGGCAGGGAACTCGCCGGGACCATCCGGTGGCGGGCCCGTCCCATGAGTTCCTCGCGCTCGTCCTCGGTGAGGCCGCCCCATACGCCGTAGGGCTCGCGGACGGCCAGCGCGTGCGCCGCGCACTGGGCCCGCACCGGGCAGCGCATGCAGACCTCCTTCGCCGATGCCTCCCGCGCGCTGCGGGCCGCCCCTCGCTCGCCCTCGGGGTGGAAGAAGAGCGAGCTGTCCACGCCGCGGCAGGCGGCGAGCAACTGCCAGTCCCAGAGGTCTGCGTTCGGGCCCGGGAGGCGGGAGAAATCTGCCATTGCTTGTCCCCTCGGAAGCGATGCGTTTCGGGCTCGGTCTTCACGACGTTACATCTACTGTCTAAGTAGATGTAAATATGACTCATTGCGAATCTAGCCGCAGTCAACGCGAAAATGGAAGAAACAGAGCCAAATAGGGCATAGGGTGCACGCGCGGATGCCGGCTGCTCAGCGAGACGTTTGCGTATCCGGCTCCTCACGGAGCGTGCTGAACTCGGTCGCGGAAGCCGTAACTCTTTCGAGTGACCGTCGTTGAGTGTGCGGAGGCGGTTGGCAGAGGTAGCCCTCGGGCAGGTGTCCGAGGAGTTCGTCGATCGCCCAGGTGACGATACGTACCAGCCTGGAGGCTCAAGGTGACGCGCATCAGCTGCGGAGGGCGGTCATGACTTCCGTCCTCGTCTGCGACGACTCCCCGCTTGCCCGAGAGGCGCTCCGACGGGCGGTAGCAACCGTGCCCGGCGTCGAGCGCGTGACCACCGCGGCCAATGGCGAGGAGGTCCTCCGCCGCTGGGGGGCCGATCGCTCGGACCTGATTCTGATGGACGTGCGGATGCCCGGCCTCGGCGGTGTCGAGACCGTGCGCCGATTGCTGTCCGCCGACCCCGGTGCCCGGATCATCATGCTGACGGTGGCCGAGGATCTGGACGGGGTGGCGCTCGCGGTCGCCGCCGGCGCCCGCGGCTATCTGCACAAGGACGCCTCGCGTGCCGAGCTGCGCGCGACGGTGACCCAGGCCCTGGCCGACCCGACGTGGCGGCTCGCCCCGCGCCGGCTGCGGTCCGCCGAGATGGGTGCCGCGCCGACCCTCACCGCCCGGGAGATCCAGGTGCTGGAGGGCATGAGCCACGGCCGGTCGAACGCGGAGATCGGACGTGAGCTGTTCCTCTCCGAGGACACGGTCAAGACGCACGCGCGACGGCTGTTCAAGAAACTCGGCGCCTCCGACCGGGCGCACGCGGTGGCGCTCGGCTTCCGCTGGGGTCTGGTCCGCTGAACCGTTGTGACGTGCGGCGATGCGGGGGAGTGAAGATCCCCGCCCGCCCTGTGGCGGGCGGGGCGGCATGAGGCCCCGCACGCCGCCCGGTGCCACGGCGACCCGATTCGCCGCGCGGTGCCGCATGCTTGAGGCATGGAGTTCCTCGGGGACGGGTCGGTCGGGCACGAGGGGAGGGCGCAGGAGATGACAGCCGGCGCACCTGCCGCGCACAACGCTTCAGCGCACAAGCGTGGACCTGATGCCGCGGATCGTTCGGCGTCAAGGCACCATGGACCGATGCGCGATGACGGGAAGCAGGAGATCGGCGCTCTCGTCGCACGTGCCGTCGAGGGCGACCGGCAGGCCACTCACGACCTGCTGGCGCACGTCCACCCCCTGGCCCTGCGCTACTGCCGTACCCGGCTCTCCCGGTTGCCCGGCGATGCCCGGCACTTCGTCGAGGACCTCGCGCAGGAGGTCTGTGTGGCGGTGCTGTGTGCGCTGCCCCGTTACCGCGACACCGGGAAGCCCTTCGAGGCGTTCGTCTTCGCCATCGCCGGTCACAAGGTCGCCGATCTCCAGCGGGCCGCGATGCGGCATCCGGGCAGCACGGCCGTGCCGTCGGACGAGATGCCCGAGCAGCCGGACGACTCGCTGGGGCCCGAGGAGCGGGCGCTGCTGAGCAGCGATGCCGAATGGGCCAAGAAGCTGCTGGCCAATCTGCCGGAGAACCAGCGGGAGCTGGTCCTGCTGCGGGTGGCGGTCGGGCTGACGGCCGAGGAGACCGGGCAGATGCTGGGGATGTCGCCCGGTGCGGTGCGGGTCGCCCAGCACCGGGCCCTGAGCAGGCTGCGGGCGCTCGCCGAGCAGTAGTCCGTGGAGCGGCGCGGTGTTCCGGTGTGCCGTCGGTGTCGCCGTCCCAGCCGTCCCGTAGGCCGGTCCGCGGCGGGAAGTCGCCGTAGGAACGTACGAGTGATGAGCCCCTCATGGCTCGTGGGTTGGGACACTCTACGAGGCCGTTAGCATGGGAGTCCGCGCTGAGGCAAGAGCATTGGGGAAGGTGTCATGAGTGACAACGTCGAGGGTATGCCCGCCAAATTCGCCATGCTCGGGCTGACATACGACGATGTGCTGCTGCTGCCCGGCGCGTCCGAGGTGCTGCCCAACGCCGTGAACACCGCGTCCCGCGTCTCGCGGAACGTCCGGGTGAACATCCCGCTGCTCTCGGCCGCCATGGACAAGGTCACCGAGGCGCGGATGGCGATCGCCATGGCGCGTCAGGGCGGCGCGGGCGTGCTGCACCGCAATCTGTCGATCGAGGACCAGGCCAACCAGGTCGACCTGGTCAAGCGCTCCGAGTCCGGGATGGTCACCGACCCGATCACGGTCCGGCCGGACGCGCCGCTGACCGAGGCGGACGCGCTGTGCGCGAAGTTCCGGATCAGCGGGGTGCCGGTCACCGACGGCGCGGGCAAGCTGCTGGGCATCGTGACCAACCGCGACATGGCCTTCGAGATGGACCGCAGCCGCCAGGTGCGCGAGGTCATGACGCCGATGCCGCTGGTCACCGGCAAGGTCGGCATCTCCGGCGAGGACGCCATCGAGCTGCTGCGCCGGCACAAGATCGAGAAGCTGCCGCTGGTCGACGACGCGGGTGTGCTCAAGGGCCTGATCACCGTCAAGGACTTCGTCAAGGCGGAGAAGTACCCGAACGCCGCGAAGGACGCCGAGGGCCGGCTGATCGTCGGCGCCGCGGTGGGTGTCGGCGACGCTGCGTACGACCGGGCGCAGGCGCTGGTCGAGGCGGGCGCGGACTTCCTGGTCATCGACAGTGCGCACGGCCACAGCCGCGGCATCCTCGACATGATCGCCAAGGTCAAGTCCAACATCAACGTCGATGTCGTGGGTGGCAACGTCGCCACCCGTGACGGTGCCCAGGCGCTGATCGACGCCGGTGTGGACGGTGTGAAGGTCGGCGTGGGTCCCGGTTCGATCTGCACCACGCGGGTGGTCGCCGGTATCGGCGTCCCGCAGGTCACCGCGATCTACGAGGCCGCGCAGGCGTGCCACGCGGCGGACGTGCCGCTGATCGGCGACGGCGGTCTGCAGTACTCCGGCGACATCGCCAAGGCGATCGCGGCCGGTGCGGACACCGTGATGCTGGGCTCGCTGCTGGCCGGCTGCGAGGAGTCGCCGGGCGAGATGGTCTTCGTCAACGGCAAGCAGTTCAAGTCGTACCGCGGCATGGGTTCGCTGGGTGCGATGCAGTCGCGCGGCCAGGCCCGGTCGTTCTCGAAGGACCGCTACTTCCAGGACAACGTCCTGTCCGAGGACAAGCTGGTGCCGGAGGGCATCGAGGGCCAGGTGCCCTACCGCGGCCCGCTGGCGTCGGTCGCGCACCAGCTCGTCGGTGGTCTGCGCGCCTCCATGGGCTACGTCGGCTCCGCCGACATCCCCGAGCTCAAGGAGAAGGGCCGGTTCGTGCGGATCACCGCGGCGGGCCTGAAGGAGAGCCACCCGCACGACGTCCAGATGGTGACCGAGGCGCCGAACTACGCGCGGAGCTGACGGCCTCCCCGAGGTCTGCTTCGCCGAGTGGCGGCCGGATGCGCCCCCAGTCTTCCCCGTCGGGGATACTGGGGGCGTATCCGTAGGAAGGCAGAACCAGTGACTGAGATCGAGATCGGGCGCGGCAAGCGCGGCCGCCGGGCATACGCGTTCGACGACATCGCCGTGGTACCCAGTCGGCGCACTCGCGACCCGAAGGAGGTCTCGATCGCCTGGCAGATCGACGCCTACCGCTTCGAGCTGCCGTTCCTGGCGGCCCCGATGGACTCGGTGGTCTCGCCGCAGACCGCGATCCGCATCGGTGAGCTGGGCGGCCTCGGGGTGCTGAACCTCGAAGGGCTGTGGACCCGCTACGAGGACCCGGAGCCGCTGCTGGCGGAGATCGCGGAGCTGGACGGTGCCGCCGCCACCAAGCGTCTCCAGGAGATCTACGCCGCGCCGATCAAGGAGGAGCTGATCGGGCAGCGGATCAAGGAGGTGCGGGATGCCGGTGTGGTCACCGCCGCCGCGCTCTCCCCGCAGCGCACCGCGCAGTTCTCCAAGGCGGTCGTGGACGCCGGTGTGGACATCTTCGTGATCCGCGGGACGACGGTGTCGGCGGAGCACGTCTCGTCCGCCGCCGAGCCGCTGAACCTCAAGCAGTTCATCTACGAGCTGGACGTGCCGGTGATCGTCGGCGGCTGTGCCACGTACACCGCGGCGCTGCACCTGATGCGGACGGGCGCGGCGGGTGTGCTCGTCGGGTTCGGTGGCGGTGCCGCGCACACGACGCGGAACGTCCTGGGCATCCAGGTGCCGATGGCGACCGCGGTGGCCGATGTGGCCGCCGCCCGCCGGGACTACATGGACGAGTCCGGCGGCCGGTATGTGCACGTCATCGCGGACGGCGGGGTCGGGTACTCCGGCGATCTGCCGAAGGCGATCGCCTGCGGGGCGGACGCGGTGATGATGGGCTCGCCGCTGGCGCGGGCGACGGACGCGCCGGGCCGCGGCCACCACTGGGGCATGGAGGCGGTCCACGAGGACGTGCCGCGCGGCAAGCGGGTGGACCTCGGGGCGGTCGGCACGACGGAGGAGATCCTGTGCGGTCCGTCGACGACGCCGGACGGGACGATGAACTTCTTCGGGGCGCTGCGGAGGGCGATGGCCACGACGGGGTACTCCGAGTTGAAGGAGTTCCAGCGGGTTGAGGTGACGGTCGCTCCGCGGCGGTGACGCTGCGCTTTGCCTGAGCCCCACGTTGTCGGCTTTCCCGCCGTGCGGGTTGCTCTTTCCGCCTTCGGCGGGTGGGGTGTTGGGGCGGGGCCCCGCTGCCTGGTGGGTGCCGGGTTCGGGGCCTCCGGGGTGGGGGAGCAGGGCAGAGCCCGGTTGCGCTGTGTGCGCGGCCGGGCTTTGGTGTTTTTACAGGCGGTGGGCGGCGCCGGTCGGCGTCGCGCCGCGGGTGTCGAGGAGGAGTTGGGCTTTTACGGCCAGGCCCTGGAGGTCGTAGGTGCGGTGGGGTTGGAGGAGGACGGTCAGGTCGGCGGTGGCGGCGGCCTCGTAGAGGGAGTCGGCGCGGGGGACGGGGCGGCCGTGGATCTCCCAGTGGGGGACGTAGGGGTCGTGGTAGGTGAGGTGGGCGCCCAGGTCGCTGAGGCGGGCGGCGACTTCGGCGGCGGGGGTGCCGGCGAGGTCGGCGAGGTCGGGTTTGTAGGTGATGCCGAGGAGCAGGATGCGGGCGCCGCGGGCGGATTTGCCGTGTTCGTTGAGCAGGGTGGTGCAGCGCTGGATGACGTAGGTCGGCATCCGGCCGTTGATCTCCTGGGCGAGTTCCACCAGGCGGAGCGGGGCGCCGGGTGAACTGCCCTGCGGGGTGCGGTGGTTGGGGTCGATGGGGGCGGCGTGGCCGCCGACGCCGGGGCCGGGGCGGAAGGACTGGAAGCCGAACGGTTTGGTCTCGGCGCAGCGGATGACGTCCCACAGGTCGACGCCGATCTCGTGGCAGTAGACGGCCATCTCGTTCATCAGGGCGATGTTGATGTGCCGGTAGTTGGTTTCCAGGAGGTTGGCGGTCTCGGCCTCGCGGGGGCCGCGGGCGCGGACGACCTTGTCGGTGAGCCGGCTGTAGAAGGCGGCGGCGGCCTCGGTGCAGGCGGGGGTGAGGCCGCCGATGACCTTGGGGGTGTTGCGGTAGCGGTGGGTGCGGTTGCCGGGGTCGTGGCGGGTGGGGGAGCAGGCGAGGTGGAAGTCGCGGCCGGCGGTGAGTCCGGAGCCGGTTTCGAGGAGGGGGCGGAGGAACTTCTCGGTGGTGCCCGGGTAGCCGGCCGATTCGAGGATGACGGTGGTGTGCGGGCGCAGGCGGGCGGCGAGGGTGCGGGCGGCCTCGGCGAGGGCGGACAGGTCCAGGGTGCGGTCGGCGCCGAGCGGGGTGGGGCTGCACAGGACGGCCGTACGGACCCGGCCCAGGTCGGCGGGGTCGGCGGTGGTGCGGAAGCCGGCGGCGAGCAGCCGGCGGACCTCGGTGGCGGACAGCGGGCCGCCGCTGCCGGGGAGCGCGGCCACCTGGGGATCGGGGTCGTAGCCGAGGGTGGTGAGGCCGGCGGCGGTGGCGGCCTGGGCGAGGGGGAGACCCAGGTGACCGAGTCCGATGACGGCGAGATCTGCGGACATGCTGCGGCCGTCCTTCCCGAGCGAGTGTGTGGGCCCTGCGCGTGTCCTCGTGGCGGCCGGGCGCCGTGCGGGGGAGCCGACCACCGAAAGGGCTTAAATAGACTAAGCGGATATTTGACCCAGAATGGGTATTGGTGGATCGAGGTGGCCGGGTGTTGCCGCCGCGGGCGGACGGTGGTTGCCGGCCGCGGCCGCGGACAGAATCGACGGACGGGGGGTCCGGTTCCGAATCACAGCGGGAGGCAGTGGTGAAGACAGCGACACTCGGACCGGCGCAGCGCGCCAAGGCGCTCACCCAGATGGCGGAGCGGGAACTGGACGTGCTGGTGGTCGGCGGCGGCGTGGTCGGTGCCGGTACGGCGCTGGACGCCGCGACCCGCGGGCTGGACACCGGGCTGGTGGAGGCCCGTGACTGGGCGTCGGGCACGTCCAGCCGGTCGAGCAAGCTCATCCACGGCGGACTGCGGTATCTGGAGATGCTGGACTTCGCGCTGGTGCGGGAGGCGTTGAAGGAGCGCGGGCTGCTGCTCCAGCGGCTGGCGCCCCATCTGGTCAAGCCGGTGCCGTTCCTCTATCCGTTGCAGCACAAGGGCTGGGAGCGCTGGTACGCGGGCTCCGGTGTGGCGCTCTACGACGGGATGTCGGTCTCCTCGGGGCACGGCCGGGGGCTGCCCGTCCACCGGCACCTCTCGCACCGGCGGGCGCTGCGGGTGGCGCCCTGTCTGCGGAAGGACGCGCTGGTCGGCGCGTTGCAGTACTACGACGCGCAGATGGACGACGCGCGGTACGTCATGACCCTGGTGCGCACCGCCGCCGCGTACGGCGCGCAGGTCGCCAACCGGGCGCGGGTGGTGGGTTTCCTGCGCGAGGGCGAGCGGGTGGTCGGCGCGCGGGTGCAGGACGTCGAGGGCGGCGTGGAGCACGAGATCCGGGCCCGGCAGATCGTCAACGCGACGGGGGTGTGGACGGACGACACCCAGGCGCTGATCGGGGAGCGCGGCCAGTTCCACGTCCGGGCGTCGAAGGGGATTCACCTGGTCGTCCCCAAGGACCGAATTCATTCGACGACCGGGCTGATCCTGCGGACCGAGAAGAGCGTGCTGTTCGTCATCCCGTGGGGGCGGCACTGGATCATCGGGACGACGGATACGGACTGGGATCTGGACAAGGCGCATCCGGCGGCCTCCAGTGCCGATATCGACTATCTGCTGGAGCATGTGAATTCCGTCCTTGCCACGCCGCTCACCAGGGACGACGTGGAGGGTGTCTATGCCGGGCTGCGGCCGCTGCTGGCCGGGGAGTCGGACGCCACCAGCAAGCTGTCGCGGGAGCACACGGTGGCCCACCCGGTGCCGGGGCTGGTGGTCGTCGCGGGCGGCAAGTACACGACGTACCGGGTGATGGCCAAGGACGCGGTGGACGAGGCGGTGCACGCGCTGGACGCCCGGGTCGCCGAGTGCGTCACCGAGGACGTGCCGCTGGCGGGCGCCGAGGGCTACCGGGCGCTGTGGAACGCGCGGGCCCGGATCGCAGCCCGGACCGGGCTGCACGTGGCCCGGACGGAGCATCTGCTGAACCGTTACGGCGCGTTGACCGAGGAGCTGCTGGAACTGGTGGTGGCCGACCCCTCGCTGGGCCGGCCGCTCGCCGCCGCCGACGACTACCTGCGCGCCGAGATCGTCTACGCCTGTACGCACGAGGGCGCCCGGCACCTCGACGACGTGCTGACCCGGCGCACCCGGATCTCCATCGAGACCTTCGACCGCGGCACCCGCAGCGCCCGGGAGGCGGCCGAGCTGATGGCGCCGGCGCTGGGCTGGGACAGTGCGCAGATCGAGAAGGAGATCGCGCACTACGAGAAGCGGGTGGAGGCCGAGCGCGAGTCGCAGCGCCAGCCGGACGACCTGACGGCGGACGCGGCCCGGCTGGGCGCGCCGGACATCGTGCCGCTGACGTAGCGGCAGCTGCCCCCGCGTCCGCCCGCGTCAGGCGCGCCGGTTGCGGTGGGGTGGGCAGAACTCGGCGGCCAGGACGGCGGTGCCGCCGGTCCGGCCGGCCGGGGCGTCGGTGTTGACCCGGAAGCTGACCAGGTGCCGGCCGTCGGCGGTGCCGGCGGTCTGCGCGTACGAGCCGTTGATGTCGCCGTTGTGGCCCCAGACCGTCACGCCGCAGGGCAGCCGGGTGGCGTAGAGGCCCAGGCCGTAGGCGCCGTGGGTGGCCTGTTCGCCGCGCAGTTCGGCCATCTGGCGGGGCGCCAGGAGCCGGCCGCCGAGCAGCGCGGCGAAGAACCGGTTGAGGTCGCCGAGGGTGGTGATCATCTCGCCGGCGGCGCCGGCCCGGCTGGGGTCGAGGGTGGTGCTGTCCACCTCGCGGCCGTCGATCCGGGAGTAGCCGCGGCCGTGCGGCGCGGGCAGCGCCGGGCTGTCGCCGGGGAACGAGGTGCCGCGCAGGTCGAACGGGGCCAGGATGCGGCGGCGCAGCTCGTCGGCGTACGGGTGCCCGGTGACGCCCTGGATGACCAGGCCGAGCACCAGGTAGTTGGTGTTGGAGTAGGAGTAGCGGGCGCCGGGGGCGGCGGTCGGCGGGTGGCCGAGCGCGATCCGCAGCAGTTCGGCCGGGGTGTGGTGGTCGTAGCGGTGGGCCGGGAAGCCCCTGCCGTAGAGCTGTTCGGCGAGGCGGGGGTCGTCGGTGTAGTTGAACAGGCCGCTCGTGTGGTCGAGCAGTTGGCGGACCGTCACCCGGTGCAGGTCGCTCGCGCCGTGCGCGCCGGTGAGCGGCACTCCGGGCGGGAGGTGGCCGGCGGCGCGGTCGTCGAGCGAGAGCCGGCCCTCGCCGACGAGTTGCAGCACGACCGTGGCGACGAGGGTCTTGGTGAGGCTGCCCGCCCGGAAGTGGTCCAGGGGGCCGATCTTCCGGCCGCTGCGCAGATCGGCGACGCCGGCCGCGGCGAACCGCGAGGAGGCCGGCCGGCCGTAGCGGGTGACGAGCGAGGCCGCGCCGGGCGCGCCGTCGGCCACCAGGCGGTGCAGCGCGGCCGTCTCGGCGGTCCGGGGCCGGGCGGGCGCCGCCGGCGCGACGGAGGCGGGCGGGGTGCTCGTACACGCCGTCAGGGACAGGGCGGCCAGCACGGCCGGGAGCAGGCGGACGGTCGGGCGCGGTCGGCGCGGTGCGACCGGGCGGGGTGGGCGCAGCGGCAAAAAGAACTCCCGTCGTCGGGGACATCATGACGGGTGCGCGGCACCCTCCGGCACCCACCCGGCCTTCCGCACGGCCGTGGATGAGGGAGAATGAAGGCCCTGCCAGGGTGGGTTGTCCGAGTTGGGTCAGTTTGGCGGTCGATGGAGCATCGGGACTGCCAACTCGGCTGGAATGCAGAGGGGATTCCGTGGGCGACGAGGTCGAGATGGACGGCAAGGAGGGCAGGCTGCTCGCCGGCCGGTACCGGCTCGCCGGTGTTCTCGGCCGGGGCGGGATGGGCACCGTCTGGCGGGCCGACGACGAGGTCCTGGGCCGCACGGTCGCGGTCAAGGAACTCCGCTTCCCCGGCGGCATCGAGGAGGACGAGAAGCGGCGTCTGATCACCCGCACCCTGCGCGAGGCCAAGGCGATCGCCCGGATCCGCAGCAACGGCGCGGTGACGGTCTACGACGTGGTCGACGAGGACGACCGGCCGTGGATCGTGATGGAGCTGGTGGAGGGCCGCTCGCTGGCCGAGGTCATCCGTGACGACGGCCCGCTCACCCCGCGCCGCGCCGCCGAGGTCGGCCTCGCGGTCCTCGACGTCCTGCGCGCCGCCCACGGCCAGGGCATCCTGCACCGCGACGTGAAGCCGTCCAACGTCCTGATCTCCGACGACGGCCGGGTCGTGCTCACCGACTTCGGCATCGCGCAGGTCGAGGGCGACCCGTCGGTGACGTCCACCGGCATGCTCGTCGGCGCGCCCTCGTACATCTCGCCGGAGCGGGCCCGCGGCCAGAAGCCGGGCCCGCCGGCCGACCTGTGGTCGCTCGGCGGCCTGCTGTACGCCTGCGTCGAGGGCGTCCCCCCGTACGACAAGGGCTCGGCGATCGCCACCCTCACCGCCGTGATGACCGAGCCGGTCGAGCCGCCCAAGAGCGCCGGGCCGCTGGAGGACGTCATCTACGGCTTGCTGGTGAAGGACCCGGCGGGCCGGCTGGACGAGGCCGGGGCACGGGCCCTGCTGCTGGCGGTCATCCACGCCCCGGAGACCGAGCCGGAGCCCCCGATGGACGCGACGCGGGCGATGACGCTGCCCACCGTGCCGGCAAAGCGGCCGGACCGGTCGGAGCGGCCGGAGCGGGCCGACGGCAAGTCCGGCAGGCCCGCCAAGTCCGCCAAGTCCACCGGTGTTGCTGCCGGGTCGCGGCTGCCGAAGAAGCCGAAGGCGAAGCCGGTGACCGGGGCGGCGGCGGCCGGTGGCGGCGCCGGGACGTCCCAGGGTGCGGTGAACACCGCGCGCACGGACGGCGGTTCGGGCCGTTCGGCGAAGCCGGCGCCGGCGCGGGAGTCCGGCAAGGACAGTGCGGTGACGCGGCCCGCCGAGGCCGGTGCCGACACCCCGGCCCGCGCCGGTTTCGACGCGGACGCCGCCAAGGAGCGGGTGCGCGCGGCCCTGACGTCCGTGCGGAACGCCGCCGCGGCGGTCCGGTCCGACCCCAGACCCGGTGACGGCGACGGCCGTCCCGCCCCGCCGCGCGCCTCGGTGACCGACGTCGTCCCGCGCCGGACGCTGATCATCGCGGCGGCCGTGGTGGTCGTCGTCCTCGGGACGCTGCTGGCGCTGGCGTTCAGCAGCGGCGACGGCGCCGACTCCGCGGCCAGCGGCGGCAAGAGCGCCAAGGGCACGGCCGCGAGCCGGGACGCGACGGAGGCGGCCGGCGCGAGCGGTTCCGCCGCCACGGACGGCGCGGGCACCCCGGGCGGCGGGAAGTCCGGCGGCGCCAAGGACGGCGGTACCGGCGGCAACGGCAAGGACGGCAATGGCGGCAACGGCGGGAAGAAGGACGGGGCGGCGATCCCGGACGGCTTCGCGCAGGTCACCAACGGCGCCTTCCACTTCACCATGGTGATGCCCAAGGGGTTCAAGCAGACCGATACGGCCGGCGAGAACTCCGGCGCCATATACAGCGCCTCCGGCGGCTTCCCGCGCATACAGGTCGACTACAACGACTCGCCCGGCAAGGACGCCGCGGCCGCCTGGCGCAGCCTGGAGCCCAGCGTGGCCGGCTCCAGCGACGCCTACCACCTCCTGGGCATCAAGGCCGTCGGCTGGCGCGGCTTCCCGACCGTCGCGGACTGGGCGTTCACCCGCCACCAGGGCGGCGAGGACGTACGGGTGCTCAACCGCGGCTTCCGGGCCGACGACCACCACGGCTACGCCATCATGATCACGTGCAAGGCGGACGCCTGGGACGACGACGCGTGCCGGCAGCTGCGGGACACCGCCTTCCGCACCTTCGCGATCAAGGACTGACCCGGCGGACGGACCCGGCGCGGGGCGCGGTCCGACGGGCTCAACTGTCGGTGCCGCCACGTATCGTGAGAAGTCCGGAGTCGTAAGCATCCGCCCCGGCGGACGCGGCGCCCGCTGAGGGGAGGCGCATCGTGGACGAGCACGCGAGGGGGGCGTCCCCGCGGCCGTTCGGGCCCGGGGGCGGAGTGCTCGCCGACCGCTACCGCCTGGCGGCGCGGCCGCCCGCCGGCCCCGGCCCGTTCACCGGCCTCCCGGCCTTCGACACCTACAGCGGGCAGGACGTGCTGATCCGTCAGGTGCCGCTGCCGGAGGTGGTGGAGGCCGAGGTGCTGGAGGCCGAGGCGTTGGCGCCGGACGGTCATCCGGCGGACGGGCGTGCGCAGGATGGTTTCGGCGGCGGCCCGGCGGTGGCCCACGGCCGGGGCGTCGACGGGCATGCCGAGCGCGCTCCCGCGGACCCGGTCGCCCGGCGCGCCGTCCAGGCCGCCACGGCCGCCGCCCAACTGCCCGATCACGCCCTGCTGGAGCAGGTCTTCGACGTCTTCGCGCAGGACGGCAGCCTGTGGATCGTCGGGGAGCTGCTGTCCGCCCGCCCGCTGGCCGAGCTGCTCACCGGACGGACGCTGAGCCCGCACCGCGCCGCGGAGATCGCCGCCGACCTGCTCACCGCCCTGCGCGCCCTGCACGCCCACGGCTGGCTGCACCGCAACATCACCGCCCGCACGGTCCTGGTCTGCGAGGACGGCCGGGCGGTCCTGACGGGCCTGGCGGCGGGCGCGGCGCAGGAGGCGCTGTGCGGGTACGACCCGATGCCGAGGGAGCCGGCCGCGGCGTCGGTGCCGGCGTCGGTGTCGCTGGCCAAGGGAGCGGCCGCAAGCGGCGGGGAGGCGGTGGCC
This sequence comes from Streptomyces sp. MspMP-M5, assembly GCF_000373585.1. Classification (GTDB taxonomy): domain Bacteria; phylum Actinomycetota; class Actinomycetes; order Streptomycetales; family Streptomycetaceae; genus Streptomyces. Next base: position 198,843 of record NZ_KB891885.1, on the reverse strand, counting down.
ACGGCGTCCGGCGCGGTGCTCACCGGGCTCGCCGCCGAACGGGCCCGGCAGGCGCGGCTGGAGCTCGTCGGCGCGGTCGCCGAGCGCTGGGCGCCGGAGCAGGCCGGGCCGGTGAACGGGAGCGACGAAGCCGTGGGATCGGCGGGCCCGGTGGGGCCGGTGGGGCCGGCTGCGGATCTGTGGGCGGTGGGCGTGCTGCTGTTCCGCGCGGTGCAGGGGTATCCCCCGTATCCCGAGGAGAGCGCCGCCGAGCTGGTGCGGCTGGTGCGGGCGCAGCGGCCCGCCGAGGCCGTGGACGCCGGGGTGCTGCGGCCGCTCGTCGCGGCACTGCTGTGCCAGGACCCGGCCGAGCGGCCGACGGCCGAGGAACTGCTCGGCCGGCTGCGGACGTTGGTGCGCACGGCGCCCGAGCCGGATCTGGGCCGCCGGATGGTGGCGCTGCCCGCGCCGGCGGGGCCCGCCGATCCGCGGCGGCTGCCGATCGTCCGGCGGCGGGGCGAGCTGGTGCGTCAGCGGCGGCCCAGGCGGGCCGGGGCGGGCTGGGCGGCTCCCGCGCGCCCGCCCCGCTCCGTCGAGCCGCCCGCCGCGTCCCGGCGGTCCAAGATGCCGCGCCCCGTGGGCCGTTCGCCGGGTGCGTTGGCGGAGCCGTCGAGCCATGAGCTGCTGGGCCAGGTCGGGGTCGGCCCGGTGCCGCAGCGGTCGCGGGCGGGGCGGGGCCCGCGCAGCCTGGGCCTGGTGCTGCTCACCGTCATCCTGCTGCTGATGGTCGCCGGGATCGCCTACGCCATGGTGTTCCTGCCGAAGTCCGGGCCGGGCGGCGCATCCGGCACGGACCGCCCCGGCACCGCGGCGCCCGGCGCCGGCCCGGCCCCCACGCCCGGCCACGTCGGCGACGGGAAGAGCAACGGCACGGGCGGGGACGCCGACCGCCCACCGGGCACCACCGCCCCGCAGACCACCGCCCCCGGGACCGCCGCCCCCGGCTACGCCCTGCGCACCGACCCCCTCGGTTTCCGGATCGCGGTGCACGACGGCTGGCAGCGCGCCGCCGGCAGCCCGCAGGGCGAGGCGCGCTACACCGGCGGCGGCTCCACCCTGCTGGTGGTGCCCGGCCGCGACACCACCGCGGCGTTCGGCACCGACCCGATGGCGTACCAGCAGGCCAGGGAGCCGGAGTTGGCGGCGTTCCGGGACGCGGGCTGGTCGTCGGCCTCCGGGCTGCGGCGGATCGACGTCGGCCCGACGGCGATGGCCGAGGGCGCCTTCGCCTGGACGGACGGCGCCGGCCACCGGCTCTACGCCCGCAACCTCGCGATGATCCAGAACGGCCGCTACCACCTCGTCCTGGTCATCGGCCCGGACACCGCCCGCACCGAGGTGGACGCCCTCTACGCCCAGGCAAGCAGCTCCTACCAGCCCGGCTGACCGCCCTTGACGGCGCCGACGAACGCCGCCCAGGCCGCCGCGTCGAAAACCAGCGCGGGGCCGTGGGGGTCCTTGCTGTCACGGACGGGGACGAGAGCGGGGATGTTGTCGGCGATCTCGACGCAGTCACCGCCATTCGTGTTGCTGTAGCTGGACTTACGCCAGGCGGCGGTGGCGAGGAGATCGTCGGAGACCTCGATGCACTCGCCGCCACTCGTGTTGCTGTAGCTGCTCTTGCGCCACGTCACGTTGGTCAGGTCGATGGCTCGCACGGCTCTTCCTCCAACATCCGGGTGATGAACTTCCGCGACTCAGGCGGGGACAGGGCCAGGTCGCGCATCGCATCGTATCGGCGCTGCAAATGCTCAACCCGGCAGTTTTCCTCGATCAGTTCACCGCGATCGTCGTTCTCGGTGTACGCCACCGTACGACCATCCAGCAGCCGCAGGAACATCATGGTGGTGCTCATCAGGCCATGAAGGCCGGCGCTGAACGGCAGAACGTGGAGGGTGATGTTCGGGCGCTCCGCCGCCTCCGCCAGGTACTCCAGCTGTTCTCGCCACTTCTCGGGAGCACGCAGCCGCGTGCGCAGCACCGCCTCGGAGAGGATGACGCGAAATGGCGGAGCGTCGTCCCCTTCCAGCAGCTTCTGCCGCCCGATGCGCGCCTCGACCTGCTGGTTCAGCTCTTCGCCCTTGAGGCCACCCGCCGCAAGTGCTTCGCGCGCGTACCCAGCCGTCTGGAGCAGGCCCGGCGGCGCACTCACCGCGTAGTGCCACAGGCTCATCGCCCCGGCCTCCAGCTCCATGTACCGCCGGTACTGCTCCAGGAACTGCGACGGATCGGCTACCGCCATCTCCCACATAGCCAGCAGCAACCCCGGCGTCCCGTAGTACGTGTCCAGCGCCTGTGCCACTTCCGGGCCGCCCAGCGTCTGGCCGTTCTCCATCTTGCCGAAGAGGGACGGGTCCCAGCCCACCGCCTTCGCGAGGTCCCGCAGGCTCACTCCCCGCGCCGTCCGCAGTAACCGGAGTTCCTCCGCGAACCGCTTGCGCGGCTCCTGGCTCCGTCCGGTGATCACCCTTCTCGGCGGCATGGCGTGCTCCGTTCCCTGCTGCGGGTTCGTTCCGGTGACTCCCGGTGCACGCACCGTAGTTCAGGGGCCGGGGCGAGGCCGGGGGAACGGACAAATCCCACCCGGTCGGGTTCGGGGGCTACCCCGTCACCGAAATCTGATGCACCATCAGAAACATTGAGCCTGGGAGGGGGCGACGGCGGTGGACCTCACCTGCACCGAAGAAGAGGAAGCCTTCCGGGACCGGCTGCGGGGCTGGCTCGCCGAGGTGCTGCCGAAGCTGCCGCCGAAGCCCGCCGCCACCGACTGGCCCGGCCGGCGGGCCTACGACGCGGCCTGGCAGCGGATGCTGTACGACGCCGGGTACGCGGGCCTGCACTGGCCGGTCGACGCCGGCGGCCGGGGTGCCACTCCCACCCAGCACCTGATCTTCCTGGAGGAGACCGAGAAGGCCGGCGCCCCGTACGTCGGCGCCAACTTCGTCGGGCTGCTGCACGCCGGCCCCACCGTCGCCGCCGAGGGCACGCCCGCGCAGCGCGCCCGCTGGCTGCCGCCGATCCTGCGCGGCGACGAGATCTGGTGCCAGGGCTTCAGCGAACCGGACGCCGGTTCCGACCTGGCCGCGCTGCGCACCCGGGCGGTCCGGGACGGCGACGACTACGTCGTGACCGGCAGCAAGATCTGGACGTCGCACGCCGAGGTCGCCGACTGGTGCGAACTGCTCGTCCGCACCGATCCCGAGGCGCCCCGGCACCGCGGCATCAGCTGGCTGGCGATGCCGATGGACGCGCCGGGGGTGACCGTGCGGCCGCTGCGGACGCTGGCCGGCTCCACGGAGTTCGCCGAGGTGTTCCTCGACGAGGTCCGGATACCGGTCGGCAACCGCGTCGGCGCCGAGCACGACGGCTGGCGGGTGACGATGGTGACGCTCTCCTTCGAGCGCGGCACCGCCTTCGTGGGCGAGGTGGTGGCCTGCCGCCGGGTGCTCGCGGAACTCGCCCGCACCGCCCGCGCCAACGGCCGCTGGGGCGACGCCGTGCTCCGCCGCCGCCTGGGCCGGCTGAACGCCGAGTTCGCCGCGCTGTGGCGGCTGACCCAGTGGAACGTCAGCGCGGCGCAGAGATCCGGCGGTGTGCCCGGTACCGGCGGTTCGGTCTTCAAGCTGCGCTACTCGCACGCCCGCCAGGAGCTCTACGACGCGGCGGCCGAGGTGCTCGGCGGGCAGGCGCTGGACGCCGCGCACCCCTGGGTCGCCGACCGGCTCTCCGCGCTCGCCTACACCATCGCCGCGGGCACCTCGCAGATCCAGCGGAACATCGTCGCCGAGCGCATCCTCGGCCTGCCGAAGGGGCGGTGAGCGGGCCGGTGGACTTCCAACTCACCGACGACCAGCGGGCGTTGCGGGACGGGACGCGGGAGCTGCTGGCGGGGCGCTTCGGCCGGGACCGGCTGCGGGCGGCGGTCGACGCCCCGGCGCCGGACCGCGGGCTGTGGCGGGAACTGGCCGACGCCGGGTTCTTCGCGCTGCGGCTCCCGGAGGCGGACGGCGGGGTCGGGCTGGGACTGCCGGAGGCGGTGCTGGTCTTCGAGGAGGCGGGCCGGGCGCTGCTGCCGGGGCCGCTGGTGGCCGGGCAGCTGCTGGCCGGGGCGGTGGACGGGGTGGCGACCGGCGAGCGGATCGTGGCCCTGTGTGACGGCGGGGCCGACTCGGTGCTGTGGGAACACCCGGACCACTGCGACGTGTTGATCCTCGTCGAGGGTGGTGCGCCGGAGCGTGCCGGCGCGGTGTACCGGAGCGCGCCCGCCGAGGTGGCCCGCGCGCCCTTCGCGTCCGTCGACCCGCTCACCCCGCTCGCCCGCGTGACCGGCCACCCGCGCACCACCCCGCTGCCCGGCCTGGACGCGTCCCGGCTGCGCCGCGAGGCGGCCCTGCTGACCGCCGCCGAGCAGCTGGGCAGCGCCGGCCGGACGGTCGAGACGGCGGTGGCGTACGCCCGGCAGCGCACCCAGTTCGGCGCGCCCATCGGCTCGTTCCAGGCGGTCAAGCACCTGTGTGCCGGGATGCTGGTGCGCGCCGAGCTGGCCCGCGCCGCGGTCTACGCGGCGGCGGTGACCGGGGACGCCCTCGACATCGCGGGCGCCAAGCTGCTGGCGGACGAGGCCGCGGTGGGCAATGCCCGGGACTGCCTCCAGGTGCACGGCGGGATGGGCTTCACCTGGGAGGCCGAGGTCCATCTGCACCTCAAACGGGCCTGGTTGCGGGCCGAGCGCTGGGGCGACGCTCGGGAGGCGGAGGAGCGCCTGGCGCGGGCGCTGGCGGGGTGAGGGCGTGCGCCGGCGTCCGCGGAGGTGTGCCGGGCGCAGGGGTCGCGCCGTCGATGTCAGACTTCGCCAACCGGTGTGCGAAATGTCGGATCCCTCACGCACAAGCGATCACGGAGGGTCGATATCGGGTTGTGTCCTAGGCGTGACTCGTCACAGGCGGGAGTCGGTGCCGTGCTCGGGTACGCTCCGTGGGGTGCGAGTGGTTCTGTGTCGCAAATGTCACGGTGCCGTCGGAAGGACGGCTCCGGGGCATCGGGTGCGCGCCGCTCGCCTCGGGCGAGGCCCCGACGACCCCCCATGTTCGACTCTCCGCGCTGTGCGTCGCACAGTATGCCGCACGCATACTCCCTTGCGCTGGAATATGCCCGAAGCGGTTGTTGCGGTGACTGAACGTCAACCATGCTGTGCTTCGCCGGAGTCACGCACCGTGACTCCGTGGAGGCGCGAGGCGATGTTTCCGCCGGTTCGGATGGTGTGAGCGGTGCAGGTGCTTCAAGTGCAGTTGGAAGTGCGGCCCGACCCCGCGGAAGTGGGGCGGGCGCGGCGGTGGGCCCGGTCGAGGCTCGCGGGGTCGGGAATAGGAGCGGACGAGCCGCTCGCCGAGACGCTGATCCTGCTGATCTCGGAGCTGGTCACCAACGCCGTGGTGCACACGGGCTCGGCGGCCCGGCTGCGGATGTGCTTCTCGGGCACGGGTGCCGTGGTGGGCACCGTGCGGGTCGAGGTGGTGGACGCCAGCGCCCGCCCGCCGCGCCAACGGCACGCGGACGGCGAGGACACCAACGGCCGTGGCCTGGAACTGGTGGACGGCCTCGCGGACCGCTGGGGCTGGCAGCGCGAGGGAGCCGGCAAGCGGATCTGGTGCGAAGTCGACCGCGGGCAGCCGCTGCTGATGGCGGCCGGTACGGACCTGGGGGCATATGACCCGGCTTGCGCCGTAAACGACCGTCACGACAAATCGGTCGTAAATCGCTGAATCGGTTCGCCTGACGCGGAATTAGTCCAGACCAGGTGTTGACGTGGCGTTCCCTGGTGATCACTCTTGGGGAAGCGATGCGCCGTGAGGGGACGGCAAGGGCGTGCAGGGCCGATGGCCCGCGGCCTTGGCGAGTGCGGATCGCGACCCGGAGCCAGGTGGCGGCCCACGATGCCGTGCTCGGGGCGCGCAGCGCGCGCCGCCGCCTGGCCGGTCCGGAGCCGGTCGCGCACCGCGGACGGTGCGCCCGGCCTCACAGCACGGCCACCGGCGCGACCGGACTGCCCGTGCCGCCGACGAACGGCTCGGCCACCGCGGACAGCAGGAAGGCGTAACGGCCCTCCTGCGCACAGGCCGTCGTCAGCTCCTCCAGGTTCCAGTTCTGGCCCTGGAGCATGCCCATCTCGACGAGGTGCAGGGCGTGCACCGGCATCCACAGGCCCTCGACCTCCGGCGGGAAGATCTCGAAGGTCAGGGTGTCGTTGGCGACCGCGGCGACCCCGCGGGCGTGGAACCACTCCGGGGTGCGCAGCGACAGCCCCGGCGACGGGTACGCGTACGCCTCCCGGTCGCCGGCCAGGTAGTGCCGCAGCTGGCCCGTCCGGACCAGGACCACGTCGCCGGAGCGGACCGCCGTCCCGGCCAACTCCTCGGCGGCGTCCAGGTCCTCCGGCGTGACCGCGTGCCCGCCCGGCAGCCGGTCGGTGCCGTGGGCCCGCGCCACGTCCAGCAGGACCCCGCGGGAGACGAGCGGGGTGGCCTTCTCGATGCCCAGGACGGTGGCGCCGCGGTGCGCGGTGACGGCGTCGGCGGGCCGGCCGTTGTAGAGCCGCCCCGAGTGCGAGACATGGGTCAGGCCGTCCCAGTGGGTGGCGGCCTGGAGGCCCATGGTGACGGTGTCGTCGGAGGTGGCGACGGTCCCCGGGCCGAAGAGTTCCTGGTTGACGGCGACCATGGTGTGCAGCGGGTTGACCCGCCCCGGTATCAGGCCGGTCTGCACGCCGTCCTGCCGCAGCGGCAGGGCGAGCGGGACGCGGCGGCCGCTGCGGACGGTCGCGGCGGCGGCGCGCACCACGTCCGGGGTGATCAGGTTCAGGGTGCCGATCTCGTCGTCCGGGCCCCAGCGGCCCCAGTTGTTCACGCGCCGGGCGATGTCGTGGAACTCCTGGGGGAGGGGCATGGGGTTGCTCCTGGGGCGAGGGCGGACGGGGTGGACGGGGCGGCCTGGCCGGTCCTGTCTTCCGGTGGGCCGGAGTTGGGCCGGGGTTGGTCCGGGGGCTTGTGCTCGTACCGCGTCTGCCCAAAAATCTAACGGGCCGTCAGAAACTGTGGGAAGGGGCGCGGCATGGGGAACTTCCTGTCCGGCAAGGTGGTCGCCGTCACGGGGGCCGGGCGCGGCATCGGGCGGGCCGTCGCCCTGGCCGCCGCGGCCGAGGGCGCCAAGGTGGTGGTCAACGACTACGGCGTCTCCATCGAGGGCGGCGAGCCCAGCAGCGAGGTGGCCGAGGCCGTGGTCAAGGAGATCGTGGCGGCGGGCGGCACCGCCACGGCCGTCGCCGACGACGTCTCCACGATGGCCGGCGGGCAGCGGATCGTGGACACCGCGCTCGCCGAGTACGGGCGGATCGACGGTGTGGTGTGCGTGGCCGGCATCCTGCGCGAGCGAATGCTCTTCAATATGTCCGAGGAGGAGTGGGACCCGGTCGTCGCCACCCACCTCAAGGGCACCTTCACGGTCTTCCGGGCCGCCGCGGCGGTGATGCGCAAGCAGAAGTCCGGCACCCTGATCGGCTTCACCAGCGGCAACCACCAGGGCAGCGTCGCCCAGGCCAACTACGCCTCGGCCAAGGGCGGGATCATCTCGCTGGTGCGCAGCGCGGCGCTGGGGCTGCACAAGTACGGGGTCACCGCCAATGCGGTGGCGCCGGTCGCCCGGACGCGGATGTCGGCCAATGTGCCGATGGAGCTGACGGAGATCGGCGAACCGGAGGACGTGGCGGCGCTCGTCGTCTACCTGCTCGGCGACGGCGCGCGGGCCGACGGGGTCACCGGCCAGGTGTACACCGTGGCGGGGCCGAAGATCGCGGTGTGGGCCCAGCCGAGGGAGCTGCGCTCCGTGCGGGCCGACGATTTTCCGTCGGAGCCCGACGGGGGGCGGCCGGGCCCTGACGGGGGGCGGTGGTGGACGCCGGAGCGGGTCGCCGAGGTGATCGCCGGGCCGGGCGGCATCGGCGTCGATCCCATGCCGATGCTGGCGCAGTTGGAGGAGATGGCGCGGGCGGCGGGGGCGGGGGAGCGGCCCAACGAGTAGCTGCGCTTGGCTTGCTTCCCACGTTGTCGGCTGTCCCGCCGTAGGGGTTCGCCTTTTTGCGCCTGGCGGCGCCGGTCCGCTGCGCGGGGCTGTGGGGTGCGGTGACGGGCCTCCGGGGCAGGGGGTGNCCGGACTGCTTCGCTTTACGTCCGGACACCCCCTGCCCCTCCGGCCCGTCCCCTCCCGTTGGGGGTGGGAAGGGGGTTGTCGTGGGTTGCGGTGGGTGGGCTGGAACGGGTGTCGTGTTGTCGTCCGGAGGGGAGCGGGGATGAAGGGTGTGGTGTTCGACGGGGAGCAGGTGCGCGTCGTGGACGATCTGGAGGTGCGGGACCCGGGGCCCGGTGAGGTGCTGGTGGGGATACGGGCGGCCGGGTTGTGCCACAGCGATCTGTCGGTGATCGACGGGACGATTCCGTTTCCGGTGCCGGTGGTGCTGGGGCACGAGGGTGCGGGGGTGGTCGAGGCCGTCGGGGCGGGCGTTGCCCATGTGGTGCCCGGGGATCATGTGGCGCTGTCGACGCTGGCGAACTGCGGGGCGTGCGCGGAGTGCGACCGGGGCCGGCCGACGATGTGCCGCAAGGCGATCGGGATGCCCGCGAAACCGTTCCGGCGGGGCGGCACCGAGCTGTTCAACTTCGCCTCGAACTCGGCGTTCGCGGAGCGTACGGTCGTCAAGGCGGTGCAGGCGGTGAAGATCCCGAAGGAGATCCCGCCGGCCTCGGCCGCGCTGATCGGGTGCGGGGTGCTGACCGGGGTGGGGGCGGTGCTGAACCGGGCGCGGGTGGACCGCGGGGACTCGGTGGTGGTGATCGGGGCCGGCGGGATCGGGCTCAATGTGCTCCAGGGCGCGCGGATCGCGGGCGCGTCGGTGATCGTGGCGGTGGACGCCAACCCCGCGAAGGAGGCGAAGGCGCGGCAGTTCGGGGCCACGCACTTCGTGGACGCGTCGGCGGTGCCGGACAGCGTCCGGGCGGTGAAGGAGATCCTGCCGACCGGGGCCGACCACACCTTCGAGTGCGTGGGCAGCACGCGGCTGATCCGGCAGGCGGTCGACCTGCTGGACCGGCACGGGCAGGCGGTGCTGCTGGGCGTCCCGCCGGCCACCGCCGAGGCGTCCTTCCTGGTCTCCGCCATGTATCTGGACAAGTCCATCCTCGGCTGCCGCTACGGCTCCGCCCGCCCCCAGCGGGACATCGCGCTCTACGCGCGGCTGTACCGCGAAGGGCGGCTGCTGCTGGACGAGTTGGTGACCAGGACGTATGAGGTGGACGACTTCGCCAAGGCCGCGGACGACACCCATGGCGGGCGGGTGGCACGGGCGGTGCTGGTCTTCGGGGGCTAGGGCGCTTCTGACGGATCTCCGCGCCTACGGGGCGAGGCGGCCGAACGTGCCCCGGTGGAAGAGGAGCGGGCCCTGTTGTGCGGCGGTCGGGTCGGTGCCCAGGGCCTCGACGCGGCCGACGACGATGAGGTGGTCGCCGCCGGTGTGGACGGCGTGGATCGTGCAGTCGATCCACGCGGGGACGTCCGCGAGGCGGGGGGAACCGGTGACCGGGGCCGGGGTGTGGTGGACGCCGGCGAACTTGTCGGCGCCGCTGACGGCGAACGCGCGGCAGAGGCCGCCCTGTTCGGCGCCGAGCACGTTGACGCAGAAGACGCCGGCCCGCGCCAGGCGCGGCCAGGTCGTCGAGGTGCGGCCCGCCATGAACGCCACCAGGGGCGGGTCCAGGGAGAGCGAGGCGAAGGACTGGCAGGCGAAACCGGCCGGGCCCGGCTCGCCGGGGGCCGTGATGATCGTGACGCCGCTCGCGAAGTGGCCCAGGACGGAGCGGAATTCGGCCGTGTCCAGGGGGGCGCGCTCGTCGTCGCGGACGGTGCGCAGCGAGGGGCGCGCGGCCGGGGTACGGGCGGGCGGGGGCGTCGGCGCCGCGGCGGTGGGGGCGCCGACGGAGCGGAGGTAGCGGATGGCCGTGGCCGCCATTCCGGCGTGTCCCATCATGCCGCCCATTGAAACTGATGGTCCGTCAGATAGGAAGGGGCGGGCGCCACTCACACGGGTGGTTCGGCGGCGAACCGCGGGCCGGATCATGATGGTTCGGGGGAGATTGGGGGACGCGTTCCTGATTGACCGCCGAGCGCTCGGGTACGTTCCGCCTCGGCCGCGCCGTAGCCAAGCACGGGGGAGTGTTCCGGTACATGGCCGATGCGACACCGCCGACCTCCCGGTCGGACGCACGTTCCCAGGGGGACCGTCCAGGTGGCCCCGTCAGTTCGTCCCCGCCGCGGTCGCCGACGGCCTCCGGGAGGCCGCCGGACTCCGGGGCCACCGCCGCGGCGGCGTTCGACGAGGTCTTCTGCGGGCTGCTGCCGCGGCTCTACCGCCGGGCCGTGATGCTGGCCGGCACCCGCCAGTCCGCGGAGGACGTGGTGCACGAGGCGTACCTCAAACTCGCCGCCCGTCCACAGCGTTTCCTCGCCCACCCGGAGCCGTACGCCTATGCCTTCACCGCCGTCCTCAGCGTCGCCCGGGACGCGTACCGCAAGGAGCGGCGGCAGGTGCTGGTCGAGGAGGTCGACGAGGTGGACGGGGCCGGCGTCGGGGCGGCGCCGGCCGCCGGCGGCGGGTTCGGCGAGTGGGACGGCGGGGTCGCGCGGCGGCACGCGGAGCTGGAGGCGGTGCGGCTGCTGGGGCGGCTCTCGCACCGGCAGGCGGGGATCGTCATCCTCGTCGACCTGGACGGCTACACGATCGATCAGGCCGCGAAGATCATGAAGGTGCACCGCGGCACCGCCGCCCGGCACCGGGCGCGGGCCCTGGACAGGCTGCGCGCGTACCTCGTTGAATCGGAGCACGGGCAGGCCGGGAGGTGAGCGGCACGGTGGGCGCGGGGCCACAAGGCGGCGCGGGTGGGCAGGACGAGGTCGAGGCACTGCTGCGGGCGAGACTTCGGGCGGCCGACGAGGCGATCGAGACGCCCGGCGGCCTGTGGGAGCGGATCAGGGAGCCCGCGGTGGACGGGCGGGCGGGGGGCCCCGCGCCCCGGGGCGGCGCCACCGTGGTCGGGCTGCCGCGGCGGCGCCCGTATGCCGTCGCGCTGGCGGTCGCGGCAGCCGTGGCGGCGGTGGTCCTGGGGGTGTGGTGGGCGCTGCTGCGGCCGGAGGCCGTGGACGTCAGACCGGCCGGGCCGCCGCCGAGTGTGCCGCTCACGGTCTACAACAGCGAGACGGCCTGCCGCGCCCCGCACACCCTGGAGTGCGCGCTGCGGCTGGCCAGGGACCCGCACCGGGCGTACGCGGCGCGCGGGAACACCGCGGGCCGGGTGTGGCACGGGGAGGTGGTGACGGCCCGGTGCGTGGTGACGGACGGGCAGTTGGTGCGGGACGAAGAGGGCGTCACCTCCACCCGGTGGTACCTGGTGCGCACCGGGCAGGGGGCGGAGGGATGGCTGCCCGGGGTGCGCACCCGTAATACCCGGGAGGTACCGGAGTGCCCTGGGGGGTGAGCGCCCTGGGGAGTGGGCGACCGGGGTGGGCGGGGCGCGGCTTCACTTCCCCTGGAACGTGGGGCGGCGGCGTTCGACGAAGGACGCGACGCCTTCCCGGGCGTCCGCCGTCGTCATGTTGATCTCCTGGGCGGTGGCCTCGGCCGCGAAGGCGGCGCCGCGGTCGGCGTCGAGGGAGGCGTTGACCAGCGCCTTGGTGAGGGCGAGCGCGCGGGTGGGGCCGGCGGCGAGGCGCTCGGCCCACTCCCGGGCGGTGCGTGCCAGCTCCCCGTCGGGCACGACCCGGTTGACCAGGCCCAGCCGGGCGGCGTCGGCGGCCGGTACGGCGTCGCCGAAGAACATCAGCTCCTTGGCGCGCTGCGGGCCGACGAGCCGCGGCAGCAGATAGGCGCCGCCGCCGTCCGGGACCAGACCGCGGCGCACGAACACCTCGATGAAGCGCGCCGATTCGGCGGCCAGCACCAGGTCGCAGGCGAACGCGAGATGCGCGCCGATCCCGGCGGCGGTGCCGTTGACGGCGGCGATCACCGGCTTCTCGCAGTCCAGTACGGCGGCGATGAACCGCTGGGCGCCGTTCCGGATCATCCGCGCGACGTCGCCCGCGACCCGGTCGCCGACGGCCGGCGCGCCGCGCAGGTCGGCGCCGGCACAGAAGCCCTTGCCGGTCCCGGTGAGCACCACGGCGCGCACGTCCGGGTCGGCGGAGGCGTCCGCGAGCAGGCCGATGAGGCGTTCGCGCATCTCCCGGGTGAGGGCGTTGAGGGCATCCGGGCGGTTGAGGGTGAGCTGGGCGACGCCGTTGTCAGTGGCGCGCAGTATCAATGAATCGAGGGGTTCGGCGAGTTCGGCCGGTCCGGTGGGTTCGGCGGAGTCGGCGGGTTCGGCAGCAGTGGGACGAGGGGAAGGTGCGGGCGTCATGGGGGAGTGGCTCCAGGGAAGTGGGCGGACGGGAGTACGGGCGCGGTGGGCAAGGGTGTGGCGGAGGGCTGGGTGGCGGCCGGCTCCGTGGCGGATGTCGGTGTGGTGGAAGGGGCGGGGCCCGCGAGGGCGGCCGGGCGGGGGGCCGCCGGCCGGCCGGTGGTCAGTGGCAGATCGCCAGGGCGTCCACGGCCACCGCGCCCTGACCGCGTTCCAGGACGACCAGCGGGTTGATGTCCAACTCCGCCAGTTCGCCGTCGAGTTCCATGGCCATCCGCTGCACCCGCAGCACGGTCTCGACCAGTGCGTCGGTGTCCGCGGGCGGCATACCGCGGACGCCCTCCAGGAGGGCGTGGCCGCGCAGGCGGCGGAGCATGGTGCGGGCGTGCTGCTCCCCGAAGGGCGGGACGCCCACCGCGATGTCCTGGAGGACCTCCACCAGCACCCCGCCGAGGCCGACGGAGACGGTCGGCCCGAAGAGCGGGTCGGGGGTGACGCCGACGACCATCTCGACGCCGCGTTCGATCATCTGGCAGACGAGTATGCCGTCCAGCGGCAGGTCCTCGTAGCGGGCGATCTCGGTCAGCTCGCGGTAGGTCTCGCGGACCTGGCTGGCCGAGGTCAACCCGACCTTGACGAGCCCGAGTTCGGACTTGTGGGCCAGCTCCGGTCCGGAGCCCTTCAGCACCACCGGATAGCCGACCAGGCTCGCCGCCCGGACGGCCGCCGCCGCGCTGGTCACCAGCTGTTCCCGCGGTACGCGGATGCCGTAGGCGCGCAGCAGCTGCTTCGCCGCGTGCTCGCTGAGCTGCCGGCCGGGACGCAGCAGGGCCTGGGCCTTGCGGGCGGAGGGGGAGGCCGCGCGGGGCGCGTCGTCGAAGGGGGAGCGGTAGTGCGCGGTGAAGCGGTGGTGGTCCAGATAGGCGCGGACGGCGGTGATGCAGTTGGCGAAGATGCGGAAGGTCGCCACCCGGGAGGAGCCGAGAAGGGTGCGGCGATAGGCGTCCTCGGTGCCGACCGGCGAGCCCCAGACGACGCACACCAGCTTGTCGGTCTGCTCCGCCGCGTCCACGAGGTCCTGTGCCAGCCTGTCGCTCATGGGCGGGAAGGGGCCGGTGATCGGGCAGATCAGGACGCCCACGGACGGGTCGGCGAGGAGCGCGTCGATGATCTTGCGGCCGCGCCAGTCGCCGACCGGGTGCCCGCCGTTGTCGATCGGGTTGGTGACGTTGAGGTAGCCCGGTATCCACTGGTGGAGTTCGGTCTGCTTGGCGTCGGACAGGGTGGGGAGGCTCAGGCCCGCCGCGGTCGCCAGGTCGGCGAAGTGCGCGCCGGTGCCGCCGGAGATCGAATAGACCGCTACGCCCTCGGCGGTGGGCTTCCTGGCGCGGGCCAGCAGCGCCGCGGTGTCCTGGAGCTCGTCCAGCCCATCCACCCGGATCACGCCGAACTGCCGCATCGCGGCGTCCACCACCTCGTCCGCGCCGGTGAGTTTGCCGGTGTGCGAGGCGGCGGTCCGGGCGCCGGTCTCGGTGCGGCCGACCTTGACGACGACCACCGGCACCTTGTTGCGGGCGGCGCGGTCGGCGGCCAGCAGGAAGCTGCGGCCGTCCTTGAGCCCTTCCACATACGCGGCGATCGCGCCGACCTCGGGACGGGAGGCGAAGTAGGAGAGGAAGTCGGCAGTCTCCAGGTCGGCCTCGTTGCCCGTCGGGGCCCAGTGCGAGAGGCGGACGCCCAGCTCCTGGAGGGCGAAGACCGGGCGGCCCTGGTGGCCCGACTGCGTGATCAGGGCGACGGCCGGGCCGTCGAGGTCGTCGCGGAACCTCTCGAAGGCGTTGAGGTTGGTGTTGGGGCCGAGCAGCCGCAGGCCCGAGCCGGCGACGGCCTCGGCCAGCCGGGCCTGGGCGGCCGCGCCGTCCTCGCCGGTCTCGGCGAAGCCGGAGGCGAAGGCGACCGCGAACTTCACCTTGGCCTCGGCCAGTTGCCCGATGACCGGCAGCGGGTCGCCGACCAGCAGTACCGCGAGGTCGACGGTCTCCGGCAGGTCGGCGACGCCGGCGTGGCAGCGCAGGCCGAAGACCTGCTCGCGCCCGGGGTTGACCGGGTGGAGCCGGGCGCCGACCCGTTCCGCCCAGGCGATCAGCTGCCGGGTGATGCCGGTGTTGGGGCGGCCCTCGCTGTCCGAGGCGCCGATCACGGCCACCGACTCGGGCCGGAAGAAGCGGTCCAGGTCCGGCACGGGTGCGTACAGCGGGCGGCCGCTGACGTCCCGGTCGGCGACGGCCCGGACGGCCGCGGAGCCGTCGCCGCCGGTAGCACCTGGGCCTTCGGACCCGCCGGCGTCGCTGATGCCGTGGACGGTGTGGGGTGGGTGCTCCCCGCAGGCCACGACGCGGGCCGGCCGGGAGTGCGTGGTGAGGGTGCCGTGAGTCGATCCAAGCATCGCAGACGCCCGCTCCTGTGTGACGGCTCTCGTGGACTGCGCGCCGTACCGCGCTCAGCCGTAGCTGACACTTAGTCAGATTACTGAACTGATGGCATGTCAGGAATGGGTGTGCGGGGAAAGGTTGGGTGGCGGGTGTTGGGGGGTGGTGCGGGACAGCGAGAGCGCTCCTGCAGGGGGTACTCCTCGGGCTGGCGCCCCTCGGAGGGTCGGGCTCCCTCTTGCGGCCGGGTGGGTGATGAGCTGAACTGACGTACCGTCAGGCCGAGATGGCGAGAGCGAGAGTGAGCGCAGGGCGGGTGGTTCGATGACGGCGCGGGAGGCGACGCACACCGGGGGTGCGGGGCGGACGCAGGACGCGGGTGGGACCAGGGGTGCGGGCGGGGCGGGGCGCGCGGTGGCGCGGTTCGATCTGCCGGAGGTGGACGCTTTCACCCGGCCCTACTGGGCGGCGGCGGCCGAGGGGCGGCTGCTGCTGCGCCGGTGCCGGGCCGGGGGGTGCGGGGCGGCGCACCACTACCCGCGCGAGTTCTGCCCGTACTGCTGGAGCGAGGACGTCGTCTGGGAGCCGGCCGGCGGCCGTGCCACCCTCTATACCTGGTCCGTGGTGCACCGTAACGACCTCCCGCCCTTCGGCGGCCGCGTCCCGTACGTGGCGGCCGTCGTCGAACTGGCCGAAGGGCCCCGGATGATGACCGAGGTGATCGACTGCGCAGAGCCGCACCTGCGGATCGGGATGCCGCTCATGGTCCACTTCCGCACCGAGCCGGCGGAGCCGGTCGAGGCGGCCGGTGGCGTTGCGGAGGCGGACGGCGGATACGCCGTACCGGTCTTCCGGCCGGCGTGAATCCCTTGTGTGCCGAAGGTCGGCGTGCCCCCCGTGTTTCGACGGTCGGCGTGAACCCGAACCCCTCGTGTGCCGACGGCCGGCCCGCTCACCTCACGGCCAGAGCAGCTCCCGCTCCCAACCATCCTCCGTGCGGCGGTAGTTGAGGCGTACGTGCTGGCGCCGATGCTGATCGCCCTGGAAGAACTCGACCTCGTCGGCGCGCAGTACGTACAGCGTCCAGCTCGGGACCGGCGCGTCCGGTTCGCGCCGAGCGCGCTCCCAGGCGGCGTCCGCGGTGCGGGCCAGCTCGGCGGCCGAGCCGAGTACCTCGCTCTGGTGGCCCACCAGGGCGGCGGCCAGCGCGCCCGTGGAGCGGCGGTGCAGATCGGCCACGCTCTCCTCGGGGCTCGCCGCGGCCACCGTGCCCCGCACCCGCACCTGACGGCCGACCGCCGCCCAGTAGAAGGCCAGTGCGGCCCGCGGACGGACGGCCAGCTCACGGCCCTTGCGGCTGCCGCGGTGGGTGCCGAAGTGCCAGCCGCGCTCGTCCGCGTCGTGCAGCATCACGATGCGCACGGACGGGTCGCCGGCCGCGTCCGCCGTGGCCAGCGACATGGTGTGCGGCTCGGGGACACCGGCCTCGGCGGCCTCCCGCAGCCACTGCCGGAACAGCGGCAACGGCTCGCCGGGCGCCCCCTCCGGGTCGAACGACGGCAGCTCCCCCTCCCAGACCCGCAGGCCGCGCAGCAGCGCACGGAAGGCGTCAGCGTCGCCGCCCGCGCCGGTGGCGGTGCCTGCACCTGCATCGGTGCCGATGCCGGCGCCGGTGCCGGTTTCCAGGGACGGCCCGGGGCCGGGCGTGGCCCCGTCGGCGCGGTGATCCGTGTGGTCCGTGTGATCGGGCATGTCGGGCAGCGTACGCGGGGCACCGGCCACACGCGCCGGAGGAGGCGGTGGACGCGTGCCGGGGGCGGCGGTCTCCGCAACGGCCGCCTCCACGGCGACCACTAGGGGCAGCGGATCGCCCCCGCCCCGTCAGCCCGTCCCCAGCACCACCGTCCCCGACGAGCAGAACCAGCCGCCGGTGCCGGACGCCACCGCGAGCCGCGGCAGGGCGCCGCCCTTCTTGTGGACCTGGCGGCCCGGGCCGGCTTCGCCGCGGAGCTGGCGGACCGCCTCGACCAGCAGGAACAGCCCCCGCATACCGGGATGGCAGGCGGCCAGTCCGCCGCCGTCGGTATTGACCGGCAGCGCGCCGTCCCGCAGCAGCCGCCCCTTCTCGACGAACGCGCCGCCCTCCCCTTTGGCGCAGAAGCCCAGGTCCTCCAACGTCACCAGGGTCATGTAGGTGAAGGCGTCGTAGATCTCGGCGAGGTCGATCTCGGCGGGGCGGACGCCGGCGCGTTCGAAGGCGAGCCGGCCGGAGACGGCGGCGGGGGAGACGGTGAAGTCGTCCCACTCCGCCATGGACGTGTGCGAGACGGCGGTGCCCGAACCGAGCACCCAGACCGGGCGTTTGGCCAGGTCGGGCACGTAGTCCTCGGCGACCAGCAGTACCGCGCAGCCGCCGTCGGAGCGGATGCAGCAGTGCAGCTTGGTGAACGGGTCGGCGATCATCGGGCCGGACAGCACCGCGTCCACGGTGATCGGTTCGCGGTACATGGCGTCGGGGTTGGCGGCCGCGTTGGCGCGTGCCTGGACGGCTATCTCGGCCAGCTGTTCCAGGGTCGTCCCGTACTGGTGCTGATGGCGGCGCGCGGCCATCGCGTATTTGGCGATCAGGGTGTGCCCGTAGGGGGCCTCGAACTGGAGCGGGCCCCGGGAGCCGAAGGAGAGGTTGGCGGTGCGGCGCCCGGCCTTGAGGTCGGCGCGCGCCGTGGAGCCGTAGACGAGGAGGACGGCGTTCGCGTGGCCGGCCGCGATCGCGTCGGCGGCGTGCGCGGCCATCACCTCCCAGGTGGCGCCGCCGACCGTGGTGGAGTCCACCCAGGTGGGGCGCAGCCCCAGGTATGCGGCGACTTCGACGGGGGCGAGGGTGCCGAGGCCGGCCGAGGCGAAGCCGTCGATCACCGACCGGTCGAGCCCGGAATCGGCGAGCGCCCGGCGGGCGGCCTGGGCGTGCAGGGTGTACGGGGTGGCCTCGTCCACCCGTCCGCAGTCGGAGAGCGCGACTCCGGCGACGGCGACCTTGCGCTTCCGGGAGGGGGTGGTGCCTGACGTCAGCGGCATGATCTGACGGTACATCAGATGTCTTGCCGTCGCCCCGGATCGACCCCGCTCTTTCCGGGCTGAGGGGTGCCGTCTCTCTAGGAAAGTGCCGGCCCTCTCCCTACTATGACGCCCCGTCAGATTCATATCCCTGCCCGTCCCGGTCCCTGTTGGGGCCGGAGCCCCGGTGGATCCGGACGCTGCCAGTTGTGGATCCCGGCCGAGTGGGCGGGGTTCGCCGCACGGCCGGGAGGAGCCCGCCGATGGATGCCGCGTTCACCGAGGAGCAGGACGAGATCCGCCGCACCCTGCGCGCACTACTGGGCAAGGGCTGTGGTTCGGAGGAGGTGAGGGCGGCGGCCCGGAACCCGTCGGGCCACGACCCGGAGCTGTGGCGGCGGCTCGCCCGGGAGGCCGGCCTGCCCGGTCTGACCCTGCCCACCGCGTACGGCGGCCGCGGCCGCGGGCCCACCGAACTTGCCCTGGCCTGCGAGGAGACCGGCCGCGCCGTCCTCCCCGCGCCGCTGATCGCCACCACCGTGCTGGCCGCCCCGCTGATCCTGGCGCTGGGCGGGGAGCGCCTGCGCGCCGAACTGCTGCCGGGACTTGCCACCGGGGAGCTGACTGCCACCCTCGCCGTACCGGGCGGGCAGCTGGCCACCGCGCTGGCGCTGACCGGGCCCAACGACGGCGACTGGGCCGGCGGCGGCCGGGCCGGGGGAATCCAGGCACGGGCCGTCGGCCAAGGCTGGCGGCTCTACGGGGAGGCGGGCCGCGTCCTGGACGGGCACACCGCGGACGTACTGGTCGTCGCGGCGCACACCGGCGGGTTCGCGCACAGCCGCACCCTGCTCTTCGCCGTACGGGCGAAGGGGGCGGACGGGACGGCGGCACCGGGGCTGCTGCGGACCCGGCAGGCGGCGCCGGACGGCGCCCGGCCACAGGCGCGCGTCGAACTCCGCGATGTGGCGGCCGAGTTGCTGGGAGAGGCCCCATCCGGGAACGGGGACGGGGACCGGAACGGGGACAGGGGCCGGAACGGAAACGGGGGTGGGAACGGGGACGGCGGCCGCGCGGCGGAGGCGGCGGCCGCGGCGCTGGCCGCCACCGGGGCGACGGCGGCCGCGTGCCTGGCGGCCGAGGCGGTCGGCGCGGCCGACGCGACGCTGTCCCGTACGGTCGACCGGGTCCGGGAGCGCAACCGGGGTGGGCGGCCGGACGGCGCCTTCCAGGCGGTGCAGCGCCGGCTGGTCGAGCTGTATGTGGCGGTGCAGGGGGCGCGCTCGGCGGCGTACCACGCGGCCTGGGCGGCGGGCGGCGGGCGTGCCGAACCCGGGCTGGGCGCGTTGGCGCTGGCGCAAGGGCTGGAGGCGCTGCGCGCGGTGGCCGCGGAGGCGGTGCGGTTGCCCGGCGGGGTCGGCTCCACCGGGGAGGACGCGGCGCACCTCTGCTTCCAGCGGGCGGCCGGTGACGAACTGCTGCTGGGGCCGGTGCACCGGCTGCGGGCCCGGGCGGCCGAGCAGGCGGGCCTGTTCGGTGCCGGCGAGAGCGCGGGCGCCGTTGCCGATCCGGCGGCGCGAGAGGCGGTCGGCGCCTGATGGACCGCCGTGCGCGGCTGGTGCAGAAGATCTCCGCGACCCGGGCGTTCGCGCGGATCGCACCGCACGTCATCCCGGCGCTGGACCGCGCCGTCCACCGGCTGTCCGGCGGAAAGACGCTGCTCAGTACGCGGATGCTGCCCTGCGTGGTGCTGACCGCGACCGGTGCCCGCAGCGGCCTGCCGCGGCGCACTCCACTGGCCTGTATGCCGCAGGACAACGGCGGCTGGCTACTGGTCGGCAGTAACTTCGGGCGCCCGGGGCATCCTGCCTGGACCGGAAATCTCCTGAAGAACCCGGAGGCGACGGTGAGTTGGCGGGGCCGGGACATCTTGGTGCGGGCCCGGCTGCTGACCGGGGAGGAGCGCGAACGGGCCTGGCGGGCGGCGCTTGCGTTCTGGCCGCCGTACGCGGCCTATCAGGCGCGGGTGGAACGGGAGATCCGGCTGTTCCGGCTGGAGCGGTTGGACCGGCTGGACGGCGTGGATGGGCCGGACCGCCTGGACCGCTGCTGAAAAGAGCACCGAACGGGCCCTGCTCACATGCCGAGTACCGAATACCGAAAGTCGAATGCCAGGTGTCGGGTAATGGGTACCGGGTATCGGGTACTGGATGTCGGGCCCCGGATGCCGGATGCGACGCGAACCGCCCCCGTACACGCAGCGGGTGCCGTACGGCCCTGGAGGGCGGTCGGCACCCGGCTGCGTGTGGTGTACAGCTATGGCAGGACGGTTACAGGACGGAGGTCGAACTGCCCCGGAAGCGACGGGACATCGGGGGAACTCCGGAGGCTCTGGAAGCTCCGGCTCCCCGGCGGCAGTGCGGCTGCCGAGGTGCGGCGTTGAGGTGCGGCGTTCCCGGCGCGGTGGCACCGGCGATACGGCCGTACGGCGAAGCGGCGTTCCCGGTGGTGCGGCGACCCGGCGCGGACTACTGGGGCCGGCGCTTCGGGAGGCCGGCTACCTGGCCGGCTACTTGGTCGGCTTCTTGCCGGTGATGCCGAAGTGGACCAGCAGCGCCAGATTGGGCTTGAGCTCGGCCTGCTTGACGCCCCAGCTCTGGAAGCCCTTCTGGTGGCCGGCGACCGCCGCCAGCATCGCGACGATGGAACCGGCCATGGCCGCCGCGCTGACGTCCTTGTCGACCTTGTTCTTGGCCTGGAGCTCCTGGATCGACTCCGTAAGGGAGTTGGTGACCGCGTTGAGGATCTTCATGCGGATCTTGTAGAACCGCTTGTCGCCCTCGGCGGCACCCAGGTCGACGACGCGCAGGATCGCATCGTGCTTGCGCCAGAAGGAGAGGAAGCCGTCGACCAGTTCTTCCGCGGCCTGCCAACCGGACTTGCCCACCCAGGAGCGTTCGGCGACCAGATTGGTCAGGCTCGCGCCCTCTTTCGCCATCTCTTCGGCGATTTCGAGGACCGCGCCTTCGACGTCGGGGAAGTACTGATAGAACGTCGCGGGTGAAGTGCCCGCTTTTCGGGCCACATCGATGACTTTGACGTCCCGGTAGGGGGACGAACTGAGCATTTCACTGAGGCAGTCGAGAAGCTTTTGCCGCGTCGCCTGTCCGCGGCGACCGGCAACTCTGCCGTCGACGGTTCGAACTTGTCCTGTCATGCCGTCAGCTTACCGAGGGGTGATCGGAGCGCGATTTGGCTGCCTGCAAATGGGGACCGGGGAGTTCGGGTCGTCGGGCGCCCGTTGCCGCCCTGGTTGCGGGCCCGCTCGCGGCCCGGGCCGGACGGCCGACCGTTGGTCCGATCCAGTGAATGCTGTTATCAACAGCCTGTGGACAACTTTGGTGGACAAGGGTCCGCTGCGGGACCGGCGGCTCCGGGCGGTGGCGGCGGCGGAATCCGTGCGCCACGCGCGGTGTCCTGACCTCGAAATCGCCCTGGGCGACGCAGAATTGATCCATTGACGCAGAGCGGCGGCGGGGGAGGGCATGCGTACGGGCACGGGCGGGGAACGCGGGCGGGGAAGTGGGCGAGTTTCGGCCACGGGGGCCGGCGGCAGATCCGGGCATCCATCGGGTGCCGACGGGCCGCCCGGGATCTCGTCACCGGCCCGTCCGTCCGGAATCCTTCCGTCCGGATGGGGCGAAGAGCGGCGGAAGTTCCGCGCACGGCACCTCCGGGCCGCCCGCAACCGGCCGGTAACCCCTCGGCAATCACCCGACCCCGGACGTATCGGCGCACGTCAGGGCGGGGTGGAATACGCCGGGTAATGGCCTTGTTGCGTATCGCAGGGGGTGAGTCGTGACACGGCCGACAGGCCCCGGGTTCGCAACCATCGGCCCGGCCAGGAAGAATCAGGGTGCGTACGGCCGTTTCGGCCAGGCGGTGAGACGCTGCGCGGGGCAGTGGCTCTCGGCGGCCCGTGGCTATGGAGAGTCTCGTTCTATGCCCCACGGGGAGGTGGCAGGCAAGTGGTGGAGCAGCTGACGCAGCACGATCCTCGGCGGATCGGCCCGTTCGAGGTGCTCGGCCGTCTCGGGGCCGGCGGCATGGGCCTGGTCTATCTGGCGCGGTCGGCATCCGGCCGGCGCGTGGCGATCAAGACGGTCCGGTCCGAACTCGCCGAGGACCAGCTGTTCCGGGTCCGGTTCACCCGCGAGGTAGAAGCGGCCCGCGCGGTCAGCGGCTTCTACACCGCGGCCGTGGTCGACGCCGACCCGCGGGCCGCGGTGCCCTGGCTGGCGACGGCGTACGTCCCCGCGCCCTCCCTGGAGGAGATAGTCAATGAGTGCGGGCCGCTGCCCGTCCAGGCGGTGCGCTGGCTGGCCGCCGGGATCGCGGAGGCGCTCCAGTCCATCCACGGCGCCGGGCTCGTCCACCGCGACCTGAAGCCGTCCAACGTCCTGGTGGTCGAGGACGGCCCCCGGGTGATCGACTTCGGCATCGCCTCCGGGGTGTCCAACACCCGGCTGACGATGACCAACGTCGCCGTCGGCACCCCCGCCTACATGTCACCGGAGCAGGCCCGCGACTCCCGCAGCGTCACCGGCGCCAGCGACGTCTTCTCGCTGGGCTCCACCCTGGTCTTCGCCGCCACCGGGCACGCCCCGTTCCACGGCGCCAACCCCGTCGAGACGGTCTTCATGCTGCTCCGGGAGGGGCCGGACCTCGCCGGGCTGCCGGCGGAGCTCCGGCCGCTGATGGAGTCCTGTATGCAGATGGAGGCAGCCCACCGGCCGTCCCCGGCCGACCTCCAGTCCCAGCTCGCGCCGCACCTGTTCAGCTCCGGCAGCGACGACAGCGGCACCGCGTCGGCCTGGCTGCCGCCCGGTGCCGTGGCGCTCATCGAGCGGCGGCGCGGCGGCGGCCGGGGCGCCGTCGCACCCGGCGCCGCGCGGTCCGCCGCCGCGCCCCGCGACACCGGCCGCCAGGAGCCGGTGGCCGCGCCGCCCATGCCGCAGGCACCGCCGCCGCCCGCCCAGCGGCCCGAGAGCGTCCGGCCGGCCGCCGACGGCTGGCCCGGCCGGATCGGCGCGGGACCCGGCGCGCACCGCGCCGCCGACCCCCGTGGCGCGCCCGCCCCGGTGGCCTCCGCCGCCCCGCCGTCCGCTCCGCCGGCCCCCGAGGGTGCCGGCGGTCCCGTGCGGCTGGGCGGTTCGCACGCCCCGATAGGGCCCGGGCCGCGCGCCGCCGACACCCCGCAGCAGCACGGCGCGGCCGCCCCCGCGACGAACTGGGTCCGCCCGCCGGCCGGCGCCCCCGTGGCCGGTGTGCCGCAGCAGGGCGGCGTCACGGGCGGCGGCCACGGCGAGGCCGCGCCGGCCACCCCGCCGGAGCCGCCGTCGGCCGATCCGGGCCGCTGGCGCCCGTGGCGCTTCCGGATGTCCAACGACGTCTGGGGCACCCCCGTGGTCGCCGACGAACTGCTCTACGTCACGTCGTTCGAGGTGCACGCCCTCGATGTGGCCAGCGGGCGGCGGAAGTTCAAGACCCGTGACGTCGCCTGGGCGATGGCGGTGGCCGAGGGCCGGATCCACGCCTCTGACGGCCCCACGCTCTACGCCCTGGACGCCGACGACGGCGGCGAGCGCTGGCGGCTGAACAGCGAGGGCTGGATCTACGCCCTCACCGCCGACCGCGGCACCGTCGTCACGGCCACCCGGGGCGGCGGCGTCCAGGCACGGGAGGCCGCCACCGGCGAGCTGCTGTGGGAGTTCACCGGCGCCCAGACCGACTTCGAGAACCCGGAGTCCGCGCCCGTGCAGCAGGACGGCACGGTCTACGTCTGGGCCGACGGCCGGCTCAAGGCACTGGAGGCGCGCACCGGCGCCGAGCGCTGGTCGTACCCGGTCGGCGACGCGGCGTCCTGCGGCGGCGTCCCGATGCGGCTGCTGCCCGCGCCGGACGGCGTGGTGTACGTCGTCGCCGGCGCCCGGGTGCTGGCGTTGGACGCCGCCCGCGGCGAGCTGCGCTGGCACTTCGAGGCGCCCGCGGTCTTCCTGAGCCCGCCCGCCTTCGCGCCCGGCCCCGCCGTCACCGGTGGCGGCCTCTACCTCGCCGACTATCTGGGCACGGTCTACGCCCTCGACGCGGCGGACGGCCGGGACCGCTGGCGGATCGCCACCGAGGCCCGCCAGTCCACCGAGCCGGTGCTGGTCGCACACGGTGCCGTCCACCTGGGCAGCGGCAAGGCGCTCTACACCCTCGACGCGGTGACGGGCACCCCGCGCTGGCGTTTCCAGGCGGGCGCCGAGGTCGTCGGCTCCCCGGTCGTCGCCGAGGGCCGGGTGCACTTCGGGTCGGCCGACCACTGCCTCTACACCCTCGACGCGATGGGCGGTCAGCTGCGCTGGAAGCTGGCCACCGGCGGGGAGATCACCGGCTCGCCGGTGGCGGTCGGCGGCGTGGTCTACGCCTGCAGCAAGGACCGCTGTGTGTACGCACTGGACGCCGCGAAGGGGACGGGGCTGGCACGGCGGCCGTAGGCAGCCAGGCAGCCAGGGAGCCCGGGCTGCCTGGCAGCGGGGCGGTGCGGCCTAGTGGCGGTCCGGCCCGGTGGGCCTGTGATCGTCCGGCGCTTCCGGTCCCTTCGGCCCACTCGGCCCACCCGGTCCGTCCGGCGCCTCCGGTTCGTCCGGCCAGTTGGGCCGGTCCGGGAGGGTCGGGTGGTCCGGTGCGGCGGCCGGGCGGTTGGGCAGGGTCGGCCGGTCGTCCTCTTCGTCGGCGGGCATCGTGTTGCGTTGCCGTAGTTCCCGGCCCCACTCCACGGGCGGCGTCGGCCGCTGGGACGGGGACGGGGGCGGGGGCGGTACGGGGTGACGCGATCGGGTCGGGTCCGGGGTGCCGGGCGCCGGGCCGTACGGCTCCGGGTGCCACTCGGCGGGCCGGTGGGCGGGGTCCCAGGAGGCGGGCGGCGGCTCGTAGCGCGCATACGCGTCCCCGTAGGCGTACTCGTCCTCGTACTCGTGCGCGGGGACCCGGCGGGTGCGCCCGCGCATGATGAGGGCGCCCAGGATCAGCAGTGCGCCGCCACCCAGGGCGTTGGCGACGCCGACGCCCAGTCCGTGTGCACCGGCGGTGAGTTCGCCTGAGCGCTGGAGCTGGCGGACCATCCACAGGATGGTGAAGCCCAGGACGACCAGCCCGGCGACGGTGACGAGCAGCCGGGAGCGCAGTGCCACCCCGGCCAGCGTCAGCAGTCCGGCGAAGGCCATCGGCAGCACCAGGGAGCCGAAGAGCGTGGCGCCGCTGTGGGTGAGGCCGTTGAAGAGGTCCTCGATCCGGACGTCGCTGCCGTGACGGCCGTCGTACCAGGGACGGAAGGGGCTCCAGACGGCGGCCGTCGCTCCGGCGAGGGCGATCAGGGAGCCGAGAACGTTGCGCACCACGGGCGTCGCCTCGCTTCGACTCGTCCTGCCCGCCTCGTGACCGACGCTACGCCTGCCCGTCTGCCCCCGCTAGACAGGCACGGCTGGATGTGGACCGACTCCGCCCAGGGGCCCGCACCGGCCCTCCCCGGGGCTTGCTAAGGTGCCGTGCACGCGTCAACCCACTGGGCGGGCGCGTCTTCGCACGCAGCAACGGGGGATGGTCGAAGAACATGGAGCAGCGCACGCGTACGCGCGGGGGGACGGCCGCCGCAGGCACCACGGGCCGCGTCCGGAAGGGACTCAGGGCGGGCGTCGCGGCGGGGCTGGCGGCGCTGACGATCGCCACGGCCGCCGGCTGCGCGTTCGGCCGGCCCAAGGTCGTCATGCCGAGCTGGGCGACGGCCTCGCCCTCGGCGTCCTCCAGCTACGACCCCGCCAACCCGACGCCGTCGTCGTCGTACACGCCCAGTTACGACACCTACTCGCCGTCGCCGACGCAGGAGACGTACGACCCGGACGGGCGGTCCGACGTCCACGGCAGCGGCTGCGACTTCTCCTCCTCGCTGCGCCAGTTCACCTACACCGTCTCCATCACCAACCCGTCCACGACCAGCACGTTCTCCTACGACATGCGGATCGACTGGATGAAGGACAGGCCCGCGGACGGCTCGTCCTACGGGGAGCACCAGCGCAGCGTCGTGGTGGCGCCCGGCGCGACCGAGACCTACACCGCCAAGTACACGCTGAACCAGTCCTCCTGGCAGGCGTTCTGGTACACCTGCCAGATCACGCGGGCGACCAAGTCCAAGATGTGAGCCGGGCGCGGTAGTTGGCGCCCCCGTTGGGCGGTGGTGTCCGGCGTCATCTGACGGGCGGTGGGGCGTCCCCGGTGTTCCGCGGGCGGGCGGCGAACAGGGCTGCCTG
The DNA here is from genome assembly GCF_000373585.1 of Streptomyces sp. MspMP-M5. Taxonomy (GTDB): domain Bacteria; phylum Actinomycetota; class Actinomycetes; order Streptomycetales; family Streptomycetaceae; genus Streptomyces. The sequence goes on along the minus strand of NZ_KB891885.1, from coordinate 172,476 downwards.
GCGGTCCGGGGGCAGGTTGCCGAGCGCGATCAGCTGCGGGGCGTGTGTCAGTGCCTGGGCGCGGGTGGCCTCCTGGGCGGCCCACAGTGCGCGGACGGTGCCCTGGACGGCGTCGGTGGGCTGGGCGGCCAGTACGGCGGCGCGGCGCAGTGCGGTCTCGGCCGCGGCGCCGGGCGGCGTCAGTTCGGAGACCAGGCCGATCTCGTGGGCGCGGCGGGCGCCGAGCCGCTCCGCGGTGCCCATCAGGGCGAGTCGGGCGATCTCGCCGTGGGGCATCCGCTGGGCCATGAGGATGGACTCGTAGGCGCTGACCATCCCGTAGGTGGTGTGCGGGTCGAAGAAGGTGGCGGTTTCGGCGGCGACGATGAACTCCGCCTCGCCGAGCAGGTAGAAGGCGCCGCCGCAGGCCATCCCCTCGACCGCGGCGAGGACCGGTTTCCACAGGTCGTTGCTCTTGGGGCCGATCCGCAGCAGCGGGTCGTCGAGGGAGAACGGGGAGGCCGGCTGGGGCACGTCGGCGGAGCGGTCCAGGCCGGTGCAGAAGGCGCGGCCGCCGGTGCCGGTGAGGACCGCCGCGCGCACCGTGTCGTCGTGGCGGAACTCCCGCCAGATGTCGGCGAGTTCGGCGGCGGTGGCCAGGTCGAGGGCGTTGTGGCGGGCGGGGCGGTCCAGGGTGACCAGGGCGACCCCGTCGTCGGTCTCGGTGCGGACCCCGGGGGACGTCACGGCCGCTCCAGGATCCAGCGGGGGACGGTCACTCCGCCGGGCAGGGTGTGGAAGACGGCCTTCACCGGGGCGCCGATGCGCAGTCGGGCCGGGTCGACGGAGTTCAGGGCGGCGTCCGCGGTGGCGACGAGGTTGCCCACCAGGCGGATCCGCGGGGCCTCGGCCAGCTCCACGATGATCGCGTTGTAGGGGGCCTGGGCGGCGTAGGCGGGCAGCAGCGGGGGGTGCGGCACGACGTAGGACCAGATCCGGCCGCGGCCGCTCATCCGCTGCCAGTGGGCGGTGAACGACTGGCAGTGCGGGCAGCAGGGGCGGGGCGGGAAGCGCGGCTCGTCGCAGTCGGTGCAGGTCTGCGCGCGGAGTTCGCCGCGGGCCGCGTACTCCCAGAACGGCGCCCCGTCGTCGTCGGGGACGGGAAGCAGCAGGTCGGCGGCGGGGTCGGGGGGATTGTCAGTGGCGGGTGGCAGGCTTGTGGTCATGAGATCACGGACGGTCACGGAATCGCGGGCGGTTACGGAATCACTGGCGGTGATGGAATCGCGGGCGACCGCGGGATCGGAGGCGGTCATGGCGTCGCGGGCGGATGCGGAGTCAGGGGTGGTTGCTGGGTCACGGGTGGTCGTGGATTCGGTCCCGGTGGTGGCGGTGGTGGTGCCGTGCGGGGGGCGGTCTGCGCGCATCGGTTCTCAACTCCTCAGCAGCAGCGCGGAGGTGGGCACTCCCTCGCCCGCGGTGACGAGGCAGGTGGTGGCGTCCGGGACCTGTGCGGTGCTGGTGCCGCGCAGCTGGCGGACGCCCTCGGTGAGGAGGTTGAAGCCGTGCACATACGCCTCGGAGAGGCCGCCGCCCGCGGTGTTGAGGGGGAGGCGGCCGCCGATCTCCAGGGCGCCGCCCTCGGTGAAGGCCGCGCCCTCGCCGCGTCCGCAGAAGCCGTAGCCCTCCAGGGAGAGGGGGATCAGGGGGGTGAACGCGTCATAGATCTGTGCCACGTCGACGTCCTGCGGGCCGAGGTCGGCGCCCTTCCAGAGATGCCGGGCGGCGGTCCAGGCCGGGCCGGTGAGCGGGTCGTCGTTCCAGTAGTTGACCATGCCGTGGTGCTGGGCGGGCAGGCCCTGGGCGGCGGCGTGGACATAGACGGGGCGCCGGCGGCAGTCGCGGGCGCGCTCGGCGGACACCACCACACAGGCCAGTGCGCCGTCCGTCTCCAGGCAGTTGTCGAAGAGGCAGAGCGGTTCGCTGATCCAGCGGGCGGTCATGTACATCTCGCGGGTCAGCGGGCGGTCGTACATCATCGCGGCCGGGTTCTGGTTGGCGCGGTTGCGGCAGGCGAGGGCGACGTTGAAGAAGTGGTCGCGGGTGGCGCCGTACTCGTGCATATAGCGCCGGGCCAGCATGCCGATCTCGTCGGCGGGGCGGAGCAGGCCGAAGGGCCGGGTCCACTGCCCCGGGGTCGGCAGCTGGGCACGGGTGTCGGTCCACGGCCGCGGTCCGGAGCCGCGCTTGCGGGAGCGCCAGGCGACGCCGACGCTCGCCTGTCCGGTGGCGACGGCCGCGGCCAGGTGCCCCACCGTCGCGCAGGAACCGCCGCCGCCGTAGCCGACCTTGGAGAAGTGCGTGACGTCGCCGGCGCCGATGGACTTGGCGATCTCGACCTCGTCGGTCTCCTCCATGGTGTAGGAGGCGAAGGCGTCCACCTCCGAGGGGGCGATCCCGGCGTCGTCCAGGGCGGCGACGATCGCCCGGCACGCCAAGGTCTTCTCGGATTCCGGAAGTCGTTTGGCAAAGGGTGTCTGTCCGATACCGACGATCGCCGTAGCGTCCTTGAGGGTCGCCCCCATCGCCACCTCCGTGGTCGGCCGTCACTGCTGACAGCGGAGGAGGCTACCGCTAATCTGACGACCAGTCAGCTAGTGCGGAGCGGGGTCTTTGCCGGGACCGGGAGGCATGCGATGGGCGAACGTCTCGATGCACGGGCCGACTTGGCCCACGGCTCCCTGGCCCACCTGGTGCGCGCGGCCGCCGCGCGGTACGGCCCCCGGGAGGCCGTCGTCGAGGGCCGCACCCGGGTGTCCTACGCCGAGCTGGGCGCGCGGGTGGAGCGGGCCGCCGCGGCGTGCGTCGCGGCCGGCGTCGCCGCCGGCGACCGGGCCGCGGTCTGGGCGCCCAACACCCTCGACTGGATCGTCTCCGCCCTCGGCGCGGTGACCGCCGGCGCGGTCCTCGTCCCGGTCAACACCCGCTTCAAGGGCGCCGAGGCGGCCGACGTCCTGCGCCGCACCCGCGCCAAGATCCTCTTCGTCACCGGCACCTTCCTCGGCACGTCCTACGTCGCCTCGCTGCGCCGCGCCGCCGAGCGGGGCGACGGCGGCGGCCGCGGCCCGCTGCCCGGACTCCCGCACCTGGAACGGGTCGTGGTGCTCTCCGACGACGCCCCCGCCGACTTCACCACCTGGCGCGACTTCCTCGCCGGCGGCGCCGCGGTGCCACCCACCGCCGTCCGCGCCCGCGCCGGCGCCCTCGGCCCCGACGACCCCTCCGACATCATCTTCACCTCCGGCACCACCGGCCACCCCAAGGGCGCCGTGCTCACCCACGGCCAGACCCTGCGCGCCTACGACGTCTGGAGCGAACTGGCCGGCCTCCAGGAGGGCGACCGCTACCTCATCGTCAACCCCTTCTTCCACACCTTCGGCTACAAGGCCGGCATCGTCGCCTGCCTGCTGCGCGGCGCCACGATGGTCCCGCAGCCGGTCTTCAACGTGGAGACCGCGCTCGCCAACATCGCCGCCGAGGCGATCTCCGTCCTCCCCGGCCCGCCCACCCTCCACCAGCAGCTCCTCGACCACCCCGACCGCGGCCTGCACGACCTCTCGGCGCTCCGCCTGGTCGTCACCGGCGCCGCCGTCGTCCCGCTCGAACTGGTGGAACGGCTGCGCGGCGAGCTGAAGGTGGCCACCGTCCTGACCGCCTACGGCCTGTCGGAGAGCACCGGCGTGGTCACCATGTGCCGCCGCGGCGATCCGCCCGAGGTGATCGCGTCGACCTCGGGCCGCGCCATACCGGACACCGAGATCCGGATCGTGGATGCCGCCGGACACTCGCAGCCGCCCGGCGAAGCAGGCGAGGTCCTGGTCCGCGGCTACCACGTCATGTCCGGCTACTTCGAGGACCCGGCCGCCACCGCCCGCGCGATCACCCCCGACGGCTGGCTGCGCACCGGCGACGTCGGCGTCCTCGACCCGGACGGCAACCTCCGTATCACCGACCGCATCAAGGACATGTTCATCGTCGGCGGCTTCAACGCCTATCCCGCCGAGATAGAGCAACTCCTCGTCCGCCACCCGGACATCGCCGAGGTCGCCGTCATCGGCATCCCCGACCGCCGCCTCGGCGAGGTCGGCAAGGCATACGCGGTCCGCCGCCCCGGCTCCCGGCTCACCGCCGACGACCTGATCGCCTGGTCCCGCCGCGAGATGGCGAACTACAAGGTGCCCAGGGAGGTGGAATTCCTCCCCGGCCTCCCGCGCAACGCCGGCGGGAAGGTGCTCAAGGGGCAGCTGAGGGGCGGGGGTCAGCGGACCCTGTAGACCCGTCGTCGAACTCCCGTCGCGGGGATGGCGGGCGGGAGTTCTGACCGGGGGAGGGGACGGCACACGGCCTAGCCGGGTTGCCCCGTGAGTTGTGGACACGGCCTACCTGCCTTGCCCCGTGAGGTCGGGGACCCGGCCGTCCGCCACCCCGGTCGCCTTCGCCAATGCCCGCATGCGGTCGGCGAAGCCGTCGTCCGCCGCCCCGAACCACACCCCGAGGTCCGCCGCGCCGGCCGCCTCCCAGGCCGCGACCTCGGCCGCCAGCTCCGCCGCCGTCCGGTCCGGTCCGTCCCAGCCGATCCGGGCCCCGGCCGCCACCCGGGTCCCGCGCTCGGCGGCCCGGCGGTGCAGCCGCGCCGCCCGCTCCGCGAACTCCCGCGGCGCGAGCCCCACGGCCTGCCAGTAGCCGCCGAACTCCGCCGCGCGCCGCAGCGCCGCGTCCGAGTTCCCGCCGATCAGGAACGGCACCGGTTCCTCGGGCCGCGGCTCGAACACCGCCCGCTCGTCGAACGCCAGATGCCCGTCGTCGTACGGCCCGCCCGCCCCCGTGTGCAGATGCCGCACCAGCCGCAGCGCACGGTCCGTCAGCGCGCCCCGGTCGCCGAAGCCGACCCCGGCCGCGTCGAACTCGTAGGGCTGCCAGCCCACGCCGACGCCCAGTACGAACCGGCCGCCGCTCAGCCGTGCCAGCGTCGCCGACTGCCGGGCGAGCAGCAGCGGTTCGCGCAGCGGGGCGACCAGCACCGACGTCCCCAGTACGGCCCGTTCGGTCACCGCGGCCAGGTACCCGAGCGCGGTCAGCGCCTCGTACACCCCGCCGTAACGTTCGGGCAGCCGCCCGTACGGGCCCGGCGGCAGCAGATGGTCCGGCAGCCAGACGCCCGCGTACCCCAGCTCCTCCGCCTCGCGCGCGAGCTCCGCGAGCGCGCCGGCGGCCATCGCCCCCGACTCGGACGGCAGCACGACGTGCAACCGCATCCGGCCCGTCCGCGGCCCGCCGGCAGGGGGGTGCACGGTGGGGTGCTGCTGTGTACTGAGGGCGTCGTTCATGGGGCGGCCTCCGCTTCCCGAAGCGTGTGACTCGGTCGGACGCCCGCCTTTCTACGGCCTGACATGGGTGTGAGGGTCAAGAGAGGGGAGGACGAGGCGAGGAAGAGGCGAGGACGAGGCGAGGCCCGCCCCGTTGCGCCCCCTCCGCTTCCCGTTACGCCCCCTCCGCTCATCACCGGCCCGCCGCCGTCCAGTTCGGGCGCCGGCCGGTGGAGGGACCTACCGCCCCCGCCCCCCGTACCGTTCCCGCAGCGCCGACTTCAGCACCTTGTTCAGTGGTCCGCCGCGCGGCAGTGCGTCGGTGATCTCCAGCTGTTCGGGCAGCTTCTGCGTCATCAGCCCGGCCGCCCGCAGATGCGCACCGAGCGCGGCCAGGGTCAGCGCCCCCGCCCCGTCCCCGGCGCTGCCCCCGTGCCCGTCTCCGTCCCGGGCGAGCGTGACCACCGCGCAGACCCGCTCCCCCCGCTCCCGGTCCGGCAGGCCGATCACCGCCGCCTCCGCCACCGCCGGGTGGGTGTGCACCAGATCCTCGACCTCCTGCGCGGAGATGTTCTCGCCCTTGCGGATGATGATGTCCTTCAGCCGCCCGGTGAGCACCAGGTGCCCGTCGGGGCGCAGTCGGCCCAGATCGCCGGTGCGGAAGAAGCCGTCCGCGGTGAACGCCTCCGCCGTCAGCGCGGGATCGGTGTACCGCCGGCAGACCATCGGCCCGGAGACCGTGACCTCCCCGGTCTCCCCGGTCGCGGCCTCGCTCCCGTCCGCCCGCACGATCCGCACCCGCGCGCCCGCCACCGGCCTGCCCACCGTGTGCGCCAGCTGCTCGTCGCTGTCGTACGGCGTCCCCATAGCGATCATCGGGCACTCGGTCATCCCGTATCCGTGCACGACCGCGCAGCCCAGTTCGCGCCCGGCCGCCCGGTACAGCTCGGGCGGCAACGGCGCGCCGCCGCCGGACAGCAACCGCAGCGAGGGGATCAGTCGGCCGGCGTCCGGCACGGCATCCGGCCCGGTGTCCGGCACGGCATCGGGCCCGGTGTCCGGTCCGGCGTCCCGCTCAGCGCCCGGCGCGGCCTGCCGACGGCGCCGCGACGCGTCATAGAACGCCTGGTAGAACGCGGTACTGCCGCCCGCCATGGTCACCCCGTACCGCCGGTAGACCTCGGCGGCCCGCTCCGCGTCGAACGTCTCCAGTACGACCGCCGGAAAGCCGCTGACCAGCATGGCGACGACGTAGTCCGGCCCGGCGATGTGCGCATAGGGGAACGCGATCGAGCCGATGTCGTCGGCCGACATCCCCAGCGCGGTGGCCAGCCCCACCCCGCCGGCGATGAGCGAGGCGTCGGTGTGCTCGACTCCCTTGGGCGCGCTGGTCGTTCCTGACGTGTAGTAGATCCAGCGCGTGCGGCCGTCCTCTTCTTGCGGGGGTTCCGGCAGCGTGCCCGGATTCCCCGAGGGCAGCCCGTCGGCCAGGGAGACCACCCGCACACCGTCGCGCCCCCGGGCCGCCCCGCGGACCAGCGCCGCGTAGTCGAACCCCCGCCACACCCCGGGTACGAGGACGAACTCCGCCGCCGACTCCTCCAGGACGAACCCGACCTCGCGGGCCCGGTGCAGAGGGATCACCGGGGTCTGCACGGCCCCGAGCCGCGCCAGCGCGAGCGACGCGACGATCGTCTCGACGCGCGTCGGCAACTGCCACATCACCCGCGTCCCGGCCCCGATCCCCAACTCCCGGAACCCGGCCGCCGCGCACAGCGCCGCGTCCCGCACCTCCCGGAAGCCGACGCTCGGCCCGCCGCCCCCGTCGAAGAACATCGGCGCACCCCCAGAGGCCCGCGCCCGGTACTCGACCAGCTCCCACAACGTCCGCACACGGTCGACTTCGAACACGGCGCGCCTCCAGGGGTGGATGGGCGGTGCAGGTCGGGACGGCGCGACTGTAGCAGCGGTGCTGACGGCGCGTCAGGGGATGGTTGCGGCGCCCACTTCGGCGACACCGCGACAAGTGTTTCGGAATGAAAACGTCCGACCCGCGAAAAGGCGGACGGGGCCGGGTCTTCCGCCCGGCCCCGTCCGCGACACCGTGAGTGGAGGGCTGTTCTCCGACTCCCGGTCAGGGCATGTGGTTGTCCATCGGCGAGAGCCCCGCATGGCCGCCCTTTGAGGCCACCGGCATGTGGTTGTCCAGCGGCGTCACGGGCGCATGGCTGTCCTGAGCCGTCACGGAATTCGGCGGGCTGGGTATGTGGTGGTCCGCCAGGGCGGGTGCCGCGGCGGCGCCGAGTGCGGCCATGGTGATGGCGGCGACGGCGAGGGACTTCCTCGTGCGGGTCATACCAACTCCTCAGAATTCGGGGGTCGTTGCTGTTCCCAGAAACAAACTAGCGCTAAGTGTGTGCAGATGTTCGACCCTTGTCGGGGAAAGCCACGAAAATCGCAGGTTTTGCTTACCGGGCAAAAGCGCCGCAGGGGCCGGTTTTCCCGTGGCTTCCCCTCCCAGCCACGGGAAAACGGCCCCTGCGATCCCCCGGATTCCCCCGAATTCCCCCGGATTTCCTTCGGGGGTCCCCCGGCCCCCGGTCGTGCTCCCCCGTGTCCCCCGTGTCCCCGTATTCCCCCGTGGGCTCTGTGGGTCTTACTTGGGCTCGCCGAGAGGCTGGTGGTTGTCCTCCGGCGTGACGACGTCGGGTGCGGCGATGGGCTGGTGGTTGTCCATCGGCTTGATGACGTCCCGCTTGCCGGGCTTCTTCACGCGTGGGGTGACGCCGGGCGCGATGATCGGCTGGTGGTTGTCCATCGGCAGGATGCCATCCCGCTCGGCGGTCGCCTGAGCCTGGTTGTCGGTGCTCATAGAGATCAACTCCTGAGTGGGCGCTTGATGCTTGGTCCAGCCCGGCCGGCGACTCCCCCGTTGGTCGCCGGACGGGCATGGCGGCCGCTCACAATAACCATGCGGCCTGGGCATCGAGCCGCTTGCCCCCCGAGGCGGCGGTTCGATGCTGTTAAGAGTGGCCCGGCGCGATGAACGATCGATAAACGTCGGCGCCGACAAGAAGCGGCGGCGGTTTACGCGACGGCGGCAGGAGGGGAGAGCAGTGCCTGCACCACGCTTCCTTCCGCGGAGCCCAGGCGCTCGAAGGTCGCCAGTGCCTCCTGCCAGCACACCCGCGCCCGGCCGGTGTGCCCGAGCGCGTGCAGGGCACGGCCCAGGGTGGTCAGCACGGTGGCCCGCCAGGAGTCGCCGCCGATGCCCCGCAACGCGGTCAGTGCCTGTTCGGCGCGGTTCGCCGCGTTGGCCGGGCGGCGGGCGGCGAGATCGACCTCGGCCAGCCGGAAGTTGGTCATCCCCTCCCAGAAGCGCTGCCGGCTGTCCTTGAAGATGGCCAGCGCGGCCGTCAGCTGCTCCGTCGCCTCGTCCAGCCGCATGGCCTCGGTATAGGCGAGGGCGAGGGCGTACATGCCGTTGGCGAGCCTGCGCTTGGCCCCCAACTCGCGGTAGATGGCGATGCCCTGTGCCGCCAGCTCGATGGCACTGTCCACCCGCCCGGTGGCCAGGTGAACGCGCGAGAGGTTGCACAGCGCGCTGGCCTCGGACTGCCGGTTGTCGTCGTCGTGGAAGGCGGCCAGGGCCTGCCGCAGATATCCCTCGGCGTCGCTGTGCCGCCCCTGGGAGTTGGCGATGATGCCCCGGTCGTTCGGCGCGTACGAGGACGAGAACGGGTCCTCCGTGGCGAGACCCAGCAGCATGGCGGACTTGGCGTTCTCGTCCGCCTCGTCCAACCGCCCGGTCAGGGTGCGGACGTAGGTGAGGGCCAGGTGGAGACGGGCCTCCGCGAGTTGGTCCCCGGTCTCCCGGGCGGCCTTCAGCAGGGAGATGCTGGTCTGCTCGAACTGCAGCGCTTCGGCGCCCGATTCGGCGAGGTCCTTGACCAGCAGCATCAGGTCGGTCGCGCGCCGCAGCGTGGTGGTGCCGCCCAACTGCCGCGCGCAGGCCAGCACGCAGCCCGCCTCGCTGAACAGCCACTCCAGGGCCGAGGCCCGGTTCTGGAACTCCAGGCCCGGGTGGCTGGTTTCGGCCAGGTGCGCGATCAGCCGGTCGCCGGGGCGCTCCAGCGCGTACACCCGCGATGCCGTCACCACGTAGAAGTCCAGCAACCGCGACAGCGCCGCGTCCCGTTCGGACGGGGGGTGTTCGTCGCGTTCGGCGCAGGCCCGGGCGTAGAGGCGGACGAGGTCGTGGTAGCGGTAGCGGCCCGGTGCGGCGGATTCCAGCAGGGAGGTGTCGACGAGGGTTTCGAGGAGTTCCTCGGTGCTCTCGGCGTCCAGGTCGAGCAGCGCCGCCGCGGCGGTCAGGGAGATGTCCGGGCCGTCGGCGAGGCCCAGGAGGCGGAAGGCGCGGGCCTGGGCGGGCTCCAACTGCTTGTAGCCCAGTTCGAAGGTGGCCTTCACGGCCAGGTCGCCGGCGCGGAGTTCGTCCAGCCGGCGGCGTTCGTCGGCGAGCTTGCTGGCCAGGGTCGAGACCGTCCAGGTGCGGCGGGCGGCCAGGCGGGAGGCGGCGATGCGGATGGCCAGCGGCAGGAAGCCGCAGGCGCCGACGACGGCCATGGCGGCCTGCCGCTCGGAGGTGACGCGCTCCTCGCCGACGATGCGGGTGAAGAGGGTCAGGGCCTCCTCGGGGCTCATCACGTCGAGGTCGACCAGGTGGGCGGAGGCGAGGTCGATCATCCGCGACCGGCTGGTGATCAGGGCCGCGCACCCCGCCGTACCGGGCAGGAGCGGGCGGACCTGGGCGGCGTCCCGGGCGTTGTCCAGCAGCGCCAGGACGCGCCGTCCGGCGAGCGCGGAGCGGTACAGCGCCGCACGCTCCTCCAGGCCGTCCGGAATGGCGGAGTCCGCCGTTCCCAGGGCGCGCAGGAACGCGCCGAGCACCGCCTCCGGCTCGGCCGGGTTGTGCCCCGCCCCCTGGAGGTCGACGTAGAGCTGCCCGTCCGGGAAGTGCTCCCGCGCGGTGTGCGCGACATGCACCGCCAGGGTCGTCTTCCCGACGCCGCCGATCCCGGCGACGGCCGAGACCGCCATCACGCTGCCATCGGCCGTCGCCAGCTGGTCGCTCAGCTCGTTGACGAACGCGGCCCGGCCCGTGAAGTCGGCGACGGTGGCGGGGAGTTGGCGCGGCCGGACGAACGTGGCCCCGGCGCCGTGCTGATCGTCGCCGACGGCCGGCGCGTCCAGTTCGGTGTCGGCCCGCAGGATCCGCTGCTGGAGTTCGGAGAGCGAGGCACAGGGGTCCACGCCCAGCTCGTCCGCGAGCAGGCGACGGGTGTCGGCGTACACCGCGAGCGCCTCGGCCTGGCGGCCGCTGCGGTACAGCGCCAGCATCAGCAGCTCCCGCAGCCGCTCGCGCAGCGGGTGCGCGGCGGTCAGTGCGGTCAGCTCGGAGACCGCCTCGGCGTGGCAGCCGGCCTCCAGGTCGAGTTCGAGACGGGTCTCGGTCAGGGACAGCCGCCGCTCCTGGAGGCGGGTCCGCTGGTTCTCGGCATACGGGCCGGGCAGCCCGGCGAGCGGCTCGCCGTCCCACAGGTCCAGTGCGGCGTCGAGGAGTTCGCGGGCCCGTCCGCGGTCGCCGGCGGCCTTGGCCTTCTCCGCGTCGGCGGCGAACTGCTCGGCGGTGTCGTGGTCGAGGTCCAGGGGCCGGCCGTCCACCGGCCGCAGCGCGTAGCCGCCGGACTCGCTGACCAGGGCCTCCGCGTCGGCGCCGAGCGCCTTGCGGATCCGGGAGGCGTAGGTCCGCAGGGCGGCCAGCGCGGCGTGCGGCGGTTCGTCGCCCCACAGGGCGTCGACGAGCTCGGGCGCGGTGGCGGTCCGGCCGCCGCGCAGCAGCAGCGCCGCGAGCAGGGCGCGCTGCTGCGGCGAACCCGCCGCCAGCGGTGTCTCGCCGCGCCAGGCCCGCACGGGACCGAGCACGGTGAAGCGGAGCCGCTCCCGCACCTGTCCCGGACCGTCGTCCATGGTGTCCCCCTGCCGTGTCCCGTCCGTTCGTGCTGTCATGAACGTCCAAAGCTTTGCGCCGAGCGCAACGGTCAGTCTGCCCTGTCGCGACCCTCTACGTCAGTAGGGGTCCGGAGCGTGCACAAAGCCTCCCCGTGCGGTCGGACGGGCAGGGCGCCGCGCCCCGCCGGGCCGTCGGAGGGGAACCCTCCGTTCCCGCCCCGATGCGCCGCCCGGACCGCCTGCCGGGGCGTTTTCCCAGCTGGGAGGGGGTGTGCGGCGCCGGACGCCCAGCTGCTCGCCCCTTACGGGCCGGCCCGTGCGCGGTGTCCCCGATGCGCCCGCCACGCATCCGTCGCCCCCCGCCCGGAGCCCCGGCCCCCGTTCCCGGCTGGCCGGTTTGTTACTGCCGGCAGACCGTTACCGGCCGCCCGGCCCGCCTGCGTACACGCCCCACGGGGGCTGTTCGGTTCTCCGGACGGCCCGGGCCGTGGGCCGCCCGCGGAGTCGCGCCTTCCCTCCTTCCCGCAAGCGCATCCCTCCCACGCTCCTGACGATCCGTCAGATCGGCGCTACCGTAGCGCCCATGGAGACCACGGAGCACGAGGAGCGCAAGAGGGCCGAGAAGTTCATGGAGTCCGAGAAGGCCGAGAAGGCCACGCGACCCAAGGGGGGCGAGGAGTCCACGGAGCCCGGGCAGCAGAACGATGCGGGGGATTCCGGGGCGTCGGAGAGCCCCTTCCCCCACATCATCTCGGTCGACGACCACACCGTGGAGCCCCCCGACGTCTGGCGGAACCGGCTCCCTTCGAAATACCGCGACACCGGCCCGCGCATCGTCCGCGCACCGATCAAGGACATGACCTTCGTCGGCGGCAAGTTCACCCCGACGATGGGCGCCCCGGGCGACGGCGGCCCGATAGCCGACTGGTGGGTCTACGAGGACCTGCGCCGCCCGCTGACCCGTCTTGACACCGCCGTCGGCTACCCCCGCGACGAGATCAGGCTGGAGGGCATCACCTACGAACAGATGCGCCCCGGCTCCTACAGCGTCCCCGAACGGCTGGCGGACATGGACGTCAACCACGTCCAGTCCGCCCTCTGCTTCCCCACCTTCCCCCGCTTCTGCGGCCAGACCTTCACCGAGGCCAAGGACCACGAGCTGGGGCTGCTGGGCGTGCGCGCGTACAACGACTGGATGGTGGAGGAGTGGTGCGGCCCGCAGGCCGGCGGACGGCTCATCCCGCTGACGATCGTCCCCCTCTGGGACGCGGAGCTCGCCGCCGAAGAGGTGCGCCGCAACGCCGCCCGCGGCGTCCGAGCCGTCTGCTTCAGCGAGATCCCGCCGCACCTGGGGCTGCCCAGCATCCACACCGACTACTGGGACCCCTTCCTGCGCGCCTGCGACGAGACCGGGACGGTCGTCGCCATGCACATCGGCTCGTCCTCGAAGATGCCGTCCACGTCGGCCGACGCCCCGCCCGCCGTCGGTTCCACGATCACCTTCGCCAACTGCTGCTTCTCGATGACCGACTGGCTGATGAGCGGCACGTTCGACCGCTTCCCGCGGCTGCGGATCATGTACGCCGAGGGCCAGATCGGGTGGATCCCCTACATCCTGGAGCGCGCCGACATCGTCTGGGAGGAGAACCGCGCCTGGGGCGGCGTCGCCGACAAGGTCCTCCGCCCGCCCTCCGAACTCTTCGCCGAGCACGTCTACGGCTGCTTCTTCGACGACGCCTTCGGCCTGCGGAACCTCGACGCGATCGGCGTCGGCAACGTCCTCTACGAGACCGACTACCCCCACTCGGACTCCACCTGGCCCAAGTCCCGCCAGATCGCCGAATCCCAGATGTCGCACCTCGACGACGCCACCGTGCAACGCCTCGTCCGCGGCAACGCCATCGAACTCCTGGGGCTGACCCCGGAGGGTCTCTGGGGGCCGGCGGCGGCAGGCAGCTGAGCGCGGGGGTGTAGGCATGGTGCAGGTTCTGGGGCAGGGGCGGCTGGTGTATGGGATGCAGCTGCCGGTGCAGGCGCAGAGCAGGGTTTTCGCGGAGGGATGGGAGGCGGGGGGCGGGCCGGAGGATCTGGTGGCGGTGGCGCGGGCGGCGGACCGGGCCGGGTTCGCGTACGTGGCGTGCTGTGAGCATGTGGCGATCCCGCGGCGGCTGGCCGAGGCGATGGGGACGGTCTGGTACGACCCGGTGGCCACGCTGTCCTATCTCGCGGCCGTCACGGAGCGGGTGCGGCTGCTGAGCCACGTGGCGGTGGTGGGGCTGCGGCATCCGCTGATCAGCGCCAAGCAGTACGCGACGGTGGACCGGCTGTCCGGCGGGCGGTTGATCCTCGGGGTCGGCGCCGGGCACGTACGCGAGGAGTTCGAGGCGCTCGGGGTGGACTTCGCGCGGCGGGGGGCGGTGCTGGACGAGGCGATCGACGCGTTGAAGGCGGCGTTGGGGGAGGAGGGGTTCCCCGAGTTCAAGGGGGAGCGGTTCGCGTTCGGCGGGCTGGGGCAGGGCCCGCGGCCGGTGCAGGCGCCGCGGCCTCCGGTGTGGGTGGGGGGCTCGTCCCCGGCGGCGGTGCGGCGGGCGGCGGTGCGCGGGGACGGCTGGCTGCCGCAGGGGGACCGGAGGGAGGAACTGCCGGGGCAGATCGGGCGGTTGCGGCGGATGCGCGAGGAGGCCGGGATCGCCGAGCCGATCGAGATCGGGGCGATCGCCGAGCCGGTGTACGTGGGCGAGCCCGGCTGGGACGTCGGGCGGCGGACGCTCGTCGGGGCGCCGGAACGGATCGCCGCCTCGCTGCGGGAGTACGGGGCGATGGGGGTGCGGCAGATCCAGGTGCGGTTCCGCAGCCGCGACCGGTCGGAGCTGGTCGAGCAGATGGCGGCCTTCGGGGCGGAGGTCGGTCCGTTGCTGAACGACTGAGCCCGTCCCTTGTAGTGGGGAGGGCGGGGCCTGTGTGGACACCACGGGAGGGCAGGTATGGGCAAGCTCGACGGCAGGGTCATCGTGATCACCGGGGCGGCACGGGGGCAGGGGGAGCAGGAGGCGCGACTGTTCGTGGCGGAGGGGGCGCGGGTGGTGCTCGGGGATGTGCTGGAGGAGCAGGGGACGGCGCTGGCGGCCGAGTTGGGGGCGGAGCGGGCCCGGTTCGTGCGGCTGGACGTGGCGGTGGAGGGGGACTGGGCGGCGCTCGTCGGCGCTGCCGAGGAGGCGTTCGGGAAGATCGACGGGCTGGTGAACAACGCGGGGATACTGCGGTTCAACGCGCTGGTGGACACCCCGCTGGAGGAGTTCCGGCGGGTGCTCGACGTCAACCAGACCGGGTGCTTCCTGGGGATCCGGACGGTGGCGCCCCGGATCGCGGCGGCCGGCGGCGGGACGATCGTCAACACCGCCTCGTACGCGGGCCTGACCGGCATGGCGTTCGTCGGGGCGTACGCCGCCACCAAGCACGCGGTGGTGGGGCTGACCCGGGTCGCCGCGCTGGAGCTGGCCGGCCAGGGGATACGGGTCAACGCGGTGTGCCCGGGGGCGGTCGACACGCCGATGACGAATCCGGCGGTGCTGGATCCGTCGGCGGGCCCGGTGGACCCGGCGGGTCAGGCGGAGTCCGTGCGGGCGGTGGACGAGCTGTACCGGAAGCTGGTGCCGCTCGGGCGGATCGGGCGGCCGGAGGAGGTGGCCCGGCTGGCGCTGTTCCTGTCGGGGGAGGACTCGTCGTACATCACGGGGCAGCCGTTCGTGATCGACGGGGGGTGGCTGGCGGGGGTGAGTCCGTTCTGACGGTCTGCCGCCCGGCGCCCAGATCTGATGGTGCGTCAGCTTTCCCTGCTGCGGGTATTGACGTGCCCCGGCGCCGCTGGAACAGTCGTGGCATCCGATCTGACGGTACGTCAGAAAGAGCCGCGGCAGCGGAAGAGGGACGGTGAACCCCCTTGGAATTCGGGCTCTTTGTGCAGGGCTATGTGCCCGCCGCGCGAGCGCAGGCCGACCCGGAGGCCGAGCACCACGCGCTGATGGAGGAGACCGAGTACGTCATCCAGGCGGACAGGTCGGGCTTCAAGTACGCCTGGGCCTCCGAGCACCACTTCCTGGAGGAGTACTCCCACCTCTCCGCCAACGACGTCTACCTCGGCTACCTCGCCCACGCGACCGAGCGGATCCACCTCGGCTCGGGGATCTTCAACCCGCTCGCCCCGGTCAACCACCCGGTGAAGGTCGCCGAGAAGGTCGCCATGCTCGACCACCTCTCCGCCGGGCGGTTCGAGTTCGGCTCCGGCCGGGGCGCTGGCAGCCACGAGATCCTGGGGTTCCTGCCGGGCATCACCGACATGAACCACACCAAGGAGATCTGGGAAGAGACCATCGCGGAGTTCCCCAAGATGTGGCTCCAGGACGAGTACCAGGGCTTCCGCGGCAAGCACTGGCAGCTGCCGCCGCGCAAGGTCCTGCCCAAGCCGTACGGGGCCTCGCACCCGGCGATGTGGTACGCGGCCGGGTCGCCGTCCTCGTACGCGATGGCCGGGAAGAAGGGGCTGGGCGTGCTCGGCTTCAGCGTGCAGAAGGTCGCCGACATGGAGTGGGTCGTCGACTCGTACAAGAACGCGGTCAAGGACGCCGAACCGGTCGGGGACTTCGTCAACGACAACGTGATGGTGACGTCCACCGCCATCTGCGCGGAGACGCACGAGGAGGCCGTGCGGATCGCCGTCGGCGGCGGGCTCAACTACCTGCAGTCGCTGCTCTTCCGCTACCACGACACCTTCCCCCGCCCGGACGGCGTCCCGGAGTGGCCCGCACTGCTCCCCGACTACACCGAGGAGCTCGTCGAGGTGCTGATCGACGAGGAGTTGATGATCTGCGGCGACCCCGACGAGGTGCTGCGGCAGTGCAAGCGCTGGGAGCAGGCCGGCGCCGACCAGCTCTCCTTCGGGCTGCCGATCGGGGTGTCCTACGAGGACACCATGAACACCATCCGGCTGATCGGCGAGCACGTCATCCCGAAGATCGACACCGATCCGGTGCACCGGACGACCCGCTTCCGGCGGGCGGCGGGCGCGGCGGGGGCGGCCGGCTGACCGCGGCCGGAGCCTGCTTCGCACCCGTCCCGCCCGCGCCCCGCGTACCAGGTCCGGGTACCGGGCCCGGGTACCCGCCCCCGTACCCGAGAAAGGACGCCCCCCATGCTCGACCACCTCATCCAGGCCGCGACCGTCGTGGACGGCACGGGCGCGCCCGCCTTCGCGGCCGACGTCGGCATCCGGGACGGGCGGATCGCGGTGATCGCCGAACCCGGCACCGTCGCCGAGGCGGCCCGGTCGCGCGAGGACGCGCACGGCCTGGTCCTCGCCCCCGGGTTCATCGACCCGCACACCCACTACGACGCCCAGCTGTTCTGGGACCCGTACGCCACCCCGTCCCTCAACCACGGCGTGACCACCGTCGCCGGCGGCAACTGCGGCTTCACCCTCGCCCCGCTCCACCCCGACCGGCCCGAGGACGCCGACTACACCCGGCGGATGATGAGCCGGGTCGAGGGGATGTCGCTGGTCGCCCTGGAGCAGGGCGCGCCCTGGAACTGGCACGGCTTCGGGGACTACCTGGACGCGCTGGAGGGGCGGATCGCGGTCAACGCCGGCTTCATGGTGGGGCACTGCGCGCTGCGGCGGCACGTGATGGGACCGGACGCGGTCGGCGGGCAGCCCACGGCCGCCCAACTCGACGCCATGCTGCGGCTCTTCCACGACGCGATGGACGCCGGGGCGTGGGGGCTGTCCACCACCCAGTCGTCCAGCCACTCCGACGGCGACGGCCGGCCGGTCGCCTCCCGGCACGCCCGCCCCGAGGAACTGCTCGCGCTCTCCCGCGCGGTCGCCGAGCACGAGGGCACCCAGATCGAGGCGATCGTCGCCGGCTGCCTGGACCGCTTCACCGACGACGAGATCGACCTGCTGGTGGAGATGTCGGCGGCGGCCGGCCGCCCGCTCAACTGGAACGTGCTGACCATCGACTCCGCGGTCCCCGAACGCGTCCCCCGGCAACTCCTCGCCAGTGAACGCGCCCGCCGGGCCGGCGGCCGCATCGTCGCGCTGACCATGCCGATCCTCACCCCGATGAACATGTCCCTGGGCACCTTCTGCGCCCTCAACCTCATCCCCGGCTGGGGCGACGTCCTCGGCCTCCCGGTGCCCGAGCGGATCGCCCGGCTGCGCGACCCGGACGTCCGGGCCGCGCTGCTGCGCCACGCGCACGGCGAGGAGGCCGGGGTCTTCCGCCGGCTGACCGACTTCGCCCGGTACGTCATCGGGGACACCTACGCGGCGGCCAACGAGGGACTGACCGGCCGCGTGGTGCGCGACATCGCCGCCGAACGCGGACAGGACCCCTTCCACTGCCTGACCGAGATCTGCGCCGCCGACGAACTGCGCACCGTGCTCTGGCCGATGCCCACCGACAACGACCCCGCCAGCTGGGCCCTGCGGCAGCAGACCTGGCAGCACGAGGACGTCCTGCTCGGCGGCTCCGACGCCGGGGCGCACCTGGACCGGATGTGCGGTGCCCCGTACACCACCCGCTTCCTCGGGGACTGCCTGCGCGGCCGGCGGCTGGTCGGGCTGGAAGCGGCGGTGCGGATGCTGACCGACGACCCGGCGCGCCTCTTCGGCCTGCGCGAACGCGGCCGGATCGCCGAGGGCCACCACGCCGACCTGGTGCTCTTCGACCCGGAGCGGATCGACGCGGGCGCCGCGACCCTGGTGCACGACCTGCCCGGGGACAGCCCACGGCTGGACTCCCGCCCGATCGGCGTGGTCAGCGTACGCGTCAACGGGGTGGAGACGATCCGCGAGGACGAGGTGACCGGCGCGGTGCCCGGGACGGTACTGCGGTCCGGGCGGGACACGAGGACGGTGAGCACCAGGTGAGCACCGGAGGCCAGGGACACCAGGGAGGCCACAGAGGCCACGGGGGCCGTAACGGCCGCGGGCGCGGGCGCGCGGCCGGGGCGGCGGGTTCGCGGCTGTTCATCGGCGGCGAGTGGGTGGCGCCCGAGGGCGGGCACTACGACGTGATCGACCCGGCGACCGAGGAGGCCGTCGGGCCCGCACCGGAGGCGAGCCCGGCGCAGGTGGCCGCGGCCGTGGACGCCGCCCGGGACGCCTTCGACGGCTGGTCGCGGACCGCGGCCGAGGAGCGCGCCGCCGTGCTGGACCGGGCGGCCCGGGTGATCCGCCGGGAGGCCGCCGGTTACGCGGAGCTGGCGCAGGCGGAGAGCGGGGCGACGACCGGGACGGCGCGCGCCCTCCAGGTCGGGGTGGCCGCGGCCCGCTTCGCGCGGTACGCCCGCGGCGCCCTGGAACCGGTCGAGACCGCGGTGCCGCCGCAGGTCAACGCGGCCGGACCGAGGGGCGGCGGGGGCGTCTTCGGAGCGGTCGCGGTCCGCCGCCCGGTCGGCGTCGTCACCTGCATCACCTCGTACAACAACCCGTGGGCCAACCCGGCGGGAAAGGTCGCGCCGGCGCTGGCGATGGGCAACACGGTGGTGGTCAAGCCGGCGCCGCAGGACCCGCTGTCGGTGTACCGGATGGCCGAGGCGCTGGCGGAGGCCGGGGCCCCGCCGGGGGTGGTCAACGTCGTCAGCGGGACGCGGCCGGAGGTCGGCGAGGCGGCGGTGGCGGCCGACGGCGTGGACATGGTCAGTTTCACCGGCTCCACCGCGGTCGGGCAGCGGATCGCCCAGGAGTGCGGCCGCGGAATGAAGCGGCAGCTGATGGAGCTGGGCGGCAAGGGCGCGGCGCTGGTCTTCGACGACGCCGACCTGGCGTCCGCGGTGTCCGGGATCGGCACCACCTTCTCCTTCTACAGCGGCCAGATCTGCACCGCACCGACCCGGGTACTGGCCCAACGCGGGATCTACCGGCGGCTGGTGGCCGGTCTGGCGCGGTATGCGGAGGGGCTGACCCTCGGCGACCCGCGGCATCCGGCCACGGTCGTCGGCCCGGTGATCTCCGCCGCCCACCGGGACCGCGTCGAGGGGTACATCGCGCTGGCCGTGAAGGAGGGCGCCCGCCTGGTCACCGGCGGCGCGCGGCCGGAGCGGGCGCGCGGCTTCTACGTCGCGCCGACGCTCTTCGCGGACTGCACCGGCGCCATGCGGGCGGTCCGCGAGGAGATCTTCGGGCCGGTGGTGACGGTGCTGCCCTTCGACGACGAGGAGGAGGGCATCGCGCTGGCCAACGACAGCGACTACGGGCTGCTGGACTACGTCTGGTCCGGCGACGTGGCCCGGGCCTTCCGGGTCGCGGGGCGGCTGCGGGCCGGCGGGGTCGGCGTCAACACGGTCGGGCGGAACATGGAGGCGCCGTTCGGCGGCTTCAAACGCAGCGGCGTCGGCCGCGACGTCGGCTCGTACGCGCTGCACGCCTACAGCGAACTGCAGTCGATCGTCTGGCCGGGGTGAGGGGCGGCTACGTCGCGGGTGCACCCTCCGCATGGTCGGGTCCGTCGTTGCTCGCCGCCTCCACGGCGTCGATGCATGCAGCCAGACCGCACAGCACCTCCGCCAACTCCTCTTCCGGCAGCCCGTCCAGCCATGCCGAACGGGCCTTGAGGGCCGCCCGCACGAGGTCGAGTTGCCGGTACAGCTCCCTGTACCTGACGTGGCGGTTCCACAGTTCCTCGGCCCATGAGCGCGATCGCGACCAGGCACCCGCGCTCATGGGTGCACCGCCTTCGCGTGGGGGTGGCGACGGATCTCGACGTTGCAGTCGGTCACCATCGACCTGTTCCCGACGGCGTGCGCCCTCGCGCGCTGCCCGGCCAGGGCGGCGCACACGTCGCACCCGGCAACGGGCTCGGGCTCTGGTGCGGGAACCGGGTCCTTCACGGGAACCGGGTCCTTCAAGTGAACGGTGCGGCACCTGCGGGGCATCGTCAACCTCCCGGGGGTGGTGGCCCGGTGCTCGGGCCGTCGCCACGCTTGTGGGGTCTGTCCTGCTCGTCTGGCCAGGATTCAGCGCAGGACGGCATGAGCCCCATATCCCGGCGGTAATCTCACCGTGGGATGACTCCTCATCCTGTTGTGACACCGGGAGAGGGACATGCCTGCGGCACTCGTACCCATCGAACTGCCCGAGTGGGCCTGGCAACGACCCGAAGTCCGCGAAGCCTTACGCAAACGCGAGATGGGGGCGGTGTTCCGCCGCGTCCAGCAGTACGGCGGGGTCAGTCAGACCAGGATCGCTACGGCCGTGGCCATGACACAGGCACGGGTGAACGAGGTCATCAACGGACGGCGAGAGATCACGCGCCTCGACGTTTTCGAGCGCATCGCGGACGGGCTGAACATGCCCGACGGCGCCAGGCACTTGCTCGGCCTTGCGGCGGCGCGTGACGCGGCCAGTGGCGGCCGCGCGTTCGACTTGGCTGCATTCCCGGAAGTCGTCCGGGTGTACGCCACCCAAGCCTCCGCATCCGAAGACATCAAACAACTTGCCATGTCCGCCCGCAGGTTGGACATTCTCGCCGTGCGCGGACTTGGCCTTGTCGGGCTGAATGATTCTCTGCTTCGCTCTTCTCTCGCTCGGCCAGAAGGGCAGCAGGCGCCGCAGGTTCGGGTATTGCTGCTTGATCCTGAATCGCCCGCCCTTGCCGTGCGCGCGGCAGAGATCGGGGAATCTGCTGAATCGCTTGCTGGGGGCGTCAAACTCGCCGAGGCCCGATTGCGCGAGCTGTCGAGTGTCTGCGACCTCCGGGTCTACCGGTACAGAATGCAGCCAACGTGGCGTGTCATCAGGTTGGACGGCACTATGTTTGTTTCAGCCTTCGATGCCGGCTGGGAAGGGCATGAATCGGCGATCTACAAGGTCATGGAGGCGCCGCAGGGCCCGCTGTATCGAGGCTTTCGGAGGATGTTCGAGGCCATGGTCGAAACAGGAATCCGTACCATCTGAGCGGAGGGTCGTGCATTGATTGAGGCGGAACTGAAAGCGCGTGTGCGCAACCCTGTTTACGTCTTGGATCGGCTTGATCAAAAGGCCGAAGGGCGGACCGAAATCTATCAAGACACCTACTATGACGAACCGTCGGGAAGCCTCGATGCGCAGGACCAAGAGTTGAGGCTCCGCACGGTCCGCGGGGCGGACTCGACGCGATCCTTTCTTACCTACAAGGATGCTCGAATCGATTCGGAGTCCGGCTCGAAGCCGGAGCACGAAACGCGCGTGGACAACCCGGAAGCCGTGCATGCCATGCTGCGGGGACTCGGGTACATTCCGGCAATCGCATTCCAGAAACGATGCCGCAACTACGAATTCAGTTCTCGTGGCCGCAGTTTGCTCGCCACGCTGGTCCAAGTTCCGGAAATCGAAGGAACTTTCCTGGAAGTCGAAACCATGGTTCCGGGAGAGCCCGAACTCCCGGCGGCCCTTCACGACGTACGGTCCGTCATGAGTGAACTCGGCATCCGTGGGGACGACTTCACGACAGAGATGTACACAGATGCCGTAGCGGCTCGCCGCGCCGTCGATGGGGGAGCAACCCCGCCCGCATGAGTCGTCCCGCAGCACTCCGGCCCACGGCCCCTGTTGTCCTCACCAGCCCGTCAACTCACGCCTAGAAAAATCGGGTTGGTCATCGCCGCCATCGGGCCCGGGAGGTCCGTCGACGTCGACGGGTGGCGGACCTCGGCGCGTATGTAGGCGGCGTTGGCAGGGGTGGTTCGCCAGGTGACCGTGTCTGTACCCGACGGCGGGAGTGGTGCGGTGTGGCGGCGGCCCTGGTCGGTGACGAAGGAGACCGTGCAGCCGGGCACGCCGGAGACTGTCAGCCGGGCGGTGACCGCGGCCGCGTCCGGCACCGCCAGGCGTTCGCCGATCCCGGCGTGTTCGCCGCGCTCGCCGGTGACGGTGAACGCGAGGTCCACGCGGGCGGATTCGGCGATCCAGACGCGGCCCGTCCGGATGCCCTCCTGGATCGCGCGGCGCGAGAGGTCGTCGGCGAGGACGACGGTCTGTGGCAGGCCGATCACGTCCGGATCGCGGTGGGCGTCGCTGTGCCCGACGGCCGGCAGCCAGCCCGATTCGCCGCCGCGCCGGGCGTGGGCGACCAGGGTGTTGTCCCACTCGGCGAGGGTGGCCTCGTCGTCGGGGCCGTACGGGCCGTTCCACACCTCGACGGCGTCCGCGTCGTTCAGGCCGAACTTCCAGTTGCAGCCCACGCAGGTGGCGTGCGGGTGCGCCGGGATGACCAGGCCGCCGGCCCGCCGGATGGCCCGGGCGTAGCGGCCGAAGGCGTTGTCCCGCGCGCGGTAGCGCCAGTCGATGAAGACCTCGGGGTCGGTGCCCATCGCCACCACATGGCCGTTGCGGGTGGTGACCTCCTCACCGGTGAGGATCAGCAGGTCGTCACCCCACAGCCCTTCCCAGGCGCGGTGTGCGGCGGTGGTGTTGTGCTCGGTGGTGGTGATGAAGTCCAGCCCGGCGGCCCGGGCCAGCGCCGCGATCTGGGCCGGCGTCCGCTTGCCGTCCGAATAGACGGAGTGCAGATGGTTGTCCCCGCGGTACCAGGCGCGGCCGCGGCCTCGGGCCCGCTCCGGAGGGTGGACGGGCTTCGGGGTCGTCCCCCGGGGGCCGTGCCGCACGGTGACCGTGACCTCGTAGTCCAGGCCCTGCGGGGCGACGGTGTACGGGGCGAGGGCGATGTGCCAGGTGCCGGCGTTGATCGGGCCGGGGAGATAGCCGGGCGTGGCGTCGTCGGCACGCAGGAAGAACTCCGTTCTCGCCCCGCCCGACCAGCCGCGGAAACCGGCGCCGCCCAGTGCCGTGCCGCGCTCGTCGAAGATGCCGATGTCGCAGGCGTTCCCCGCGGTGCCGTCGGGCACGGGCGGCTTGTCGTAGCGGTACGCGACCGCGAGCTCCCGTACGCCGTGCGGGACGTCCACCGGCAGATAGACGAAGTCCGGCGCGCCGACGGGCAGATGACCGGTGACCGTGCGGCTCTGCTCGGGCGGTCTGCCCCCGGCCGCCGGCCCGTCCTCGGCCTGCCCGGCGGCCGGCGCCGCCGCGGCGAAGCTCACCCGCCCGAGCGTCAGCGCCCCCGCCGCGCCGGCCGCCGCGGACAGCTTCAGCACCTCACGTCGTTCCATCTCCGCCCCCTCGACTCGTTCGGTCCCATCTCGTTCCCGTGTCGTTCCCGTGTCGTCCGTTTCCGTCTCGTCCGTTCCCGTTGTGCCGAGGCCCGTCCGCCACGGCACGTCGTGCGCGCCCGCGGCGGCCGTCGACCCGCGTGTCGCCCGCCGCGTCGTCGCGCGGTGTGAAAACTGTTCTACGCCCGTGTGACACGCGGAAAAAGCCCTGTGGATAACTCGCGGACGGTGCGGCAACATGCGGTCACTCCACCCGGAGCATGCGGTCACTCCACCCAGCCTGACCACCCACCCACGCCCGACGCGGAGGTAGCCCAGCATGCGGATCGCGACCACGATCTTCCTGACCGACGAGACGATCCGGCCGGTCCGGCTCGCCCACGAGCTGGAACAGCGCGGCTTCGACGGCCTGTATCTGCCCGAGCACACCCACATCCCCGCCTCCCGGGAAACCCCCGCCCCGATGGGCGAACCGCTGCCCCGCGAATACGGCCGCACCCTCGACCCGTTCATCGCGCTCGGCCAGGCCGCCGCGGTCACCGAACGGCTCCGCCTGGGCACCGGCATCACCCTCGTCGCCCAGCACGACCCGATCGACCTCGCCAAGCAGATCGCGACCCTGGACCACCTCTCCGGCGGCCGCTTCACCCTCGGCGTCGGCTACGGCTGGAACGTCGAGGAGGCCGCCGACCACGGTGTGTCATGGGCGACCCGCCGGGCACTGGTCCGCGACCGGCTGGCACTGATGCGCGCCCTGTGGGCCGACGAACCCACCGCCTACGAGGGCCCGTTCGGCTCCGTCCGTGCCTCCCACGCCCACCCCAAACCGGTCGGCGGCGCACCGCGCGTCCTCCTGGGCGGTGCGGCCCGCCCCCGGCTCCTGGCGGAGATCGCGGCCACCGCGGACGGCTGGCTGCCCATCGGTGGCGGCGGCCTGTCGGAGACCCTCCCGGCCCTGCGGCGCGCCTGGGCCGACGCCGGCCGCACGGGCGAGCCGGCGGTGGTGCCGTACGCGGTCCGCCCGACGCCCGGCAAGCTGTCCCACTACCGGGACCTGGGCCTGCGGGAAGTGGTCCTCCAGCTACCGCCGGCCGGCGAGGCGGAGATCCTGCGGACGCTGGACGACTACGCGCAGTATCTGTGAGCGAAAGCGCTCATCCGTGAGCGGAGCGCTCGCCCGCGGCGCCGGTCAGTGACGGCGCCGGTCAGTGACAGCGCCGATCAGTGACGGTGCCGGTCAGCGACGGTGCGTAAGCCCTGCATCGGCTCTGCCCAGTCCGACGTCTGGCGCGCCCTAGGACCACCGGTGTACGGCCGCACCGCACGGGGCCGGTACCACAGACCGATCCGCCCGGACGGCCCCCGGCGTAGCGTCGAAGGTGAAGGCGCAACAAAGCGCACGAAGGCACAACAACGCACGCCACAACCAACGCGCCAACGGACGGCACAAAGCCACAACAGGGAGCCGACCGGACACCAAGGAGAAGCCATGCCCCTCCTCGACCACACCATCGTGCACAGCAAGGACCGTTTCGCCTCGGCCCGTTTCCTCGCCGAGCTGCTGGACGCACCGGAACCCAAGGCGTACGGCCCGTTCGCCGCGGTCAAGATGGACAACGGGGTGACCCTCGACTACGCGGAGCACGTCGCCGGCGGCAGGGAGTTCGTCGCCACGCACTACGCGTTCCTGGTGACGGAGGAGGAGTTCGACGGAATCCTGGCCCGCATCAAGAAGCGCGAGCTGCCCTACTGGGCCGACCCGATGCACAGCAAGCCGCAGGAGATCAACCACCACGACGGCGGGCGGGGCCTCTACGTCAACGACCCCGACGGCCACAACATGGAGTTCCTGACCCGGACGTACTCCGAGGAACTGCTGAACTCGATGTGACAGCAGGGGTGAACGCCCTGGCGGAGACCACCTCCGTTTGACGTGATCAGTGGCACAGCGATCGCTCGCCTTCCGGCGGCGGAGATGTCGGTGGTCGCTCGTATGCTCGGGGCATGACTTCGCACGCGCAGGGATCCGACCAGGGGTCGCACCGGGGATCTGACCAGGCATCGGGCCGGCCCGGCCAGGGCGGGGCGGCCCCGCGGCCGACGGCCAACGCCATGCGCCGGGCGCTCAAGCGAGCCCGGGACGGCGTGGCGCTGGACGTCACCGAGGCCGCGGTGCTCCTCCAGGCGCGCGGCGAGGATCTGGAGGCGCTGTGTGCCTCGGCGGCCCGGGTGCGCGACGCGGGCCTGGAGGCCGCCGGCCGCCCCGGTGTCATCACGTACTCCAAGAGCGTCTTCATCCCCCTGACGCGCCTGTGCCGCGACAAGTGCCACTACTGCACCTTCGCCACCGTCCCCGGCAAGCTCCGCCGGGCCGGGCACGGGATGTTCATGTCGCCGGACGAGGTACTGGCGATCGCCCGCCGCGGCGCCGAACTCGGCTGCAAGGAAGCCCTGATCACCCTCGGGGACAAGCCGGAGGAGCGTTGGCCCGAGGCGCGCGAGTGGCTGGAGGCCGAGGGGTACGACGACACCATCGCCTACGTCCGCGCCATCGCCATCCGCATCCTGGAGGAGACCGGGCTGCTGCCCCACCTCAATCCGGGCGTGATGTCCTGGACGGACTTCCAGCGGCTCAAGCCCGTCGCCCCGTCGATGGGCATGATGCTGGAGACCACCGCCGAGCGCCTGTGGAGCGAGCCCGGCGGCCCGCACTACGGCTCGCCGGACAAGGAACCCGCCGTGCGGCTGCGCGTCCTGGAGGACGCCGGGCGCAGCTCCGTCCCGTTCACCAGCGGCCTGCTGATCGGCATCGGGGAGACGTACGAGGAGCGCGCCGAGTCGCTGTTCGCGCTGCGCCGGATCTCCCGCGCTTACCACGGCGTCCAGGAACTGATCATGCAGAACTTCCGCGCCAAGCCGGACACGGCGATGCGCGGTATGCCCGACGCCGAGCTGGACGAGCTGGTCGCCACGGTGGCCGTCGCCCGGCACATCATGGGCCCGTCCGGCTGCCTCCAGGCGCCGCCCAATCTGGTGGACGAGGAGTACGGCCGGCTGATCCGGGCCGGCATCGACGACTGGGGCGGTGTCTCCCCGCTCACCCCGGACCACGTCAACCCCGAGCGCCCCTGGCCGCAGATCGAGGCACTCGCCGAGAAGTCCGCCGCCGAGGGCTTCCGGCTGCGCGAACGCCTCGCGGTCTACCCGGAGTTCGTCCAGCGCGGCGAGCCCTGGCTGGACCCGCGGCTGCTGCCGCACGTCACCGCCCTCGCCGACCCGGAGACGGGCCTGGCCCGGGAGGACGCCGTGGTGACGGGGCGCCCCTGGCAGGAGCCCGACGAGGGGTTCGTCGCCTCCGGCCGCACCGATCTGCACCGCACCATCGACACCGAGGGCCGCACGGCCGACCGCCGGGACGACTTCGACGAGGTCTACGGCGACTGGGCGGCGCTGCGCGAGGCCGCCGCCCCCGGCATGGTGCCCTCCCGTCTGGACGGCGACGTCCGGCAGGCCCTCTCGCAGGCCGCCGACGACCCGACCCGGCTCACCGACGCCGAGGCGCTCGCCCTGCTGCACGCCGACGGCCCGGCGCTGGACGCGCTCTGCCGGATCGCCGACGACCTGCGCCGCGCCACGGTCGGCGACGACGTCACGTACATCGTCACCAGGAACATCAACTTCACCAACGTCTGCTACACCGGCTGCCGTTTCTGCGCCTTCGCCCAGCGCCGCACCGACGCCGACGCCTTCACCCTCTCCCTCTCCCAGGTCGCCGACCGCGCCCAGCAGGCGTGGGACGTGGGCGCGGTGGAGGTCTGCATGCAGGGCGGCATCCACCCCGACCTGCCGGGCACGGCGTACTTCGACATCGCCCGCGCCGTGAAGGAGCGCGTCCCCGGCATGCACGTGCACGCCTTCTCCCCGATGGAGGTGGTCAACGGGGCGACCCGCACCGGCATGTCCATCCGGGAGTGGCTGACGGAGGCCAAGGCCGCGGGCCTGGACAGCATCCCCGGCACCGCCGCGGAGATCCTCGACGACGAGGTCCGCTGGGTCCTCACCAAGGGCAAACTCCCCACCGCCACCTGGGTCGAGGTCATCAAGACCGCCCACGAACTGGGCATCCGCTCCTCGTCGACGATGATGTACGGCCATGTGGACCAGCCCCGCCACTGGCTCGGCCACCTCCGGCTGCTGGCCGAGATCCAGCAAGCTGCCTTGTCCAAAGGCGTCGGCGGATTCACCGAGTTCGTCACACTGCCCTTCATCCACACCAACGCCCCCGTCTATCTGGCCGGTATCGCCCGCCCCGGCCCCACCACCCGCGACAACCGCGCGGTGACGGCGATGGCCCGTCTCCTGCTCCACCCGCACCTCACCAACATCCAGACCAGCTGGGTGAAGCTCGGCACGGAGGGCGCCGCGGAGATGCTGCGCTCCGGTGCCAACGACCTCGGCGGCACCCTGATGGAGGAGACCATCTCCCGTATGGCGGGGTCGAGTTACGGCTCCTACCGCTCCATCCGGGATCTGGTCGCCATCGCCGAGCTCGCCGGCCGTCCGGCCCGCCCCCGGACGACGACCTATGCCGACGTCCCCGCCGAGCGCCAGGCCGCCGCGCTGGCGTCCGACGGTCATCTGCCGGAGCTGCTGCCGGTCGTGGAGTAGCGGTCCGCGGTCGTCGTGGCCTAGACGAGTGAGTCCGCGGTCCGATGCCGGCCCGGCGGGCGGGCGTCCGCCCCTGCCCGCCGGGCCCGGTGTCTCACTCCCCGCTGTGCTCCGCCTCGTGCTGGAGGATGCACTGCTGCCACTGCGACAGGGCCTCCTCGCGGTCGCCGCCGGCGTCCTGGGCGGCGACGATCAGCGCATCCGCGGCCATGGCGGCCAGCCGTACCGCGACATGGCACACATCGCGCTGGGGGAGCGGCCGGAGGAGTTCCACCGCGCCGTCGCTGTCGCCGGACAGTGCCGAGGCGACGACGGCCATCGTCGTGCGATCCCACTCGTACTCGGACATGGGGAGAGCATGCCCAGCGGGCGGGGCCCCCATCATCGAACGCCTGCCCGGATAGGGAACGCGCCAGTTGGCCGCCGCCCGGGGCCGGACGGGTCTCGCCCCAGCCGCCGGACGGGCTCCGCGGCCAGACAGGCTGCGATGTCCTCGACGGCCTGTCGGAAGGAGCCCACGTAGTTGCGGCGGGTGACATAGCCGAGATGGGGGAGGGCGAGGGTGTTCGGGAGGGTGCGCAGGGCGGCGTCCGCAGCGTCCGGACGTCCACGGCGCCGGCCGGCGGCGACCGGTCGGCCATGGACAGGGCCACGCCCTGGTGGTCGTCGAGCACGGCACAGCGCGAGGCCGCCCCATCCGCCACATCACGATGCGAACCTGAAACAAACCCGACCGAGTTCCGATCATTCCCGGTCGATACAGTGCTGAGCCAGGGGCGAACCGCAAGGCCCCGAACTGTCGAGGCCGAGCGGAGCGAGGTGTGGGCATGGGCACAGCGGCGGGCGGCACCGCCATCTGGGGCCGCGCCGAACAGCAGGACTTCCGCAGCCGGGTGCGCGGCTGCCTGCTGGGCGGCGCCATCGGGGACGCGCTCGGCGCGGCCGTCGAGTTCGACTCCCTGGACGCGATCCGCGAGGCACACGGCCAGGAAGGCGTGACCGGCATGGTGCCCGCCTTCGGGCGCCGCGGCGCGGTCACCGACGACACCCAGATGACCCTCTTCACCGTGGACGGCCTGATCCGCGCCCAGGTCCGCCGCGACACCGGCGCCTGGCACCCGCCCACCGACGTCCACCGCGCCTACCTCCGCTGGGCCGCCACCCAGCGCGACTGGGGCCCCGACGAGCGCAAAGAGGACGACGGCTGGCTCGCCCGCGAGGAGTGGCTCTACGCCCGCCGCGCCCCCGGCCGGGCCTGCCTGAGCGGCCTCGGCGACGAGACGATGGGCACCCTCGACCAGCCGAAGAACCCGGACTCCAAGGGCTGCGGCGCGGTGATGCGCTCCGCGCCGTTCGGTCTGCTCGTCGGCTGGGAGCCGCAACTGGTCTTCCAACTCGCCGTCGAATGCGCGGCGCAGACCCACGGCCACCCCACCGGCTACCTCGCGGCCGGCGCGTTCGCCGTGATCAGCCACTCCCTGGCGCGCGGCGAGGACCTCGACGGCGCCGTCCAGAAGGCCCTGGCCCACCTCGCCACCCGCACCGGCCACGAGGAGACCACCGACGCCCTCAAGCGCGCACTGGGCGCCGTACGGCAGGGGATGCCGACGGCCGCCCGGGTCGAGTCACTGGGCGAGGGCTGGACGGCCGAGGAGGCGCTGTCCATCGGCGTGTACTGCGCACTGGTCGCCGAGGACGTCCGGCACGGCCTGCTGCTCGCCGTCAACCACGGCGGCGACAGCGACTCCACCGGCTCCATCTGCGGCAACCTCCTGGGCGCCCTGCACGGTGAGACCGCGCTGCCCCCGGACTGGCTGGTCGAACTGGAGGGTCGCCCGACGATCCTCCAACTCGCCGACGATTTCGCCATGGAGATGACGCAGGGTCCTGCCCTCCATGGACCCGCGGGCTCTGCGGCGGGGTGGCTGGCGCGCTACCCACGCGTCTGAGAGGGCCTCCCACGTAGTCGGCTCTCCCGCCGTAGGGGTTCGCCTTGCTTGCGCCCGACGGCGCTTGTCTTTTGCGCCTGCGGCGGGCGTTGTCCGCTGCGCGGGGCTGTCGGGTGCGGTGACGGGCCTGCGGGGGTGGTGTGCCGGACTGCTTCGCTTTACGTCCGGCACACCACCCCCTCCGGCCCGCCCCCTCCCGTTGGGGGTCATGAAGACGGTGGGTGGGGGTTGACCTCGGTGGTCCCCTGCCGGTCGTCTACCAAGGGGATCCACCTGTCAGTAGGGGCCGCCCCTCAGTCCGGAGCCCGCAGGGACCCACCGGGACGTGCGCCCCAACTGGCTTGGAATCCACCCTCCAACGGGAGGGGACGGGTCGGAGGGGCAGGGGGTGTGTCCGGACGTAAAGCGAAGCAGTCCGGACACACCCCCTGCCCCGGAGGCCCGGCACCGCGGCCGAACAGCCCCGCGCAGCGGAATCGCACCGCGGCTGAACAGCCCCGCGCAGCGGAATCGCACCGCGGCCGAAAGCCCCGCGCAGCGGATCGGCCCGCCGCCACGCGACACGGCGCCGCACCCGGCAACGTGGGAAGCCAGCCAAGCGCAGCGGCACCGCGCCGCCAAGGGCAAAAAACTCACTGCCAAGGCGACCCCTCCGTCGCCTCGAAGCAATACTTCACCCACGACCGGGCCCGCTCAGGACTGGTCGTCGGCACCGCACAGAACCGGACCCGGAACGTGTCGCCCACCGTCACCATCGGCGTGAAGACGTCATGGTTCGCGCTGATGAGGGCGCTGCGGGACGGGCCGCCCGGCACGCTCACCGTGACCGAGTCGCCGACCGCGCCGGCCGTGATCCGCCCCCACACCGCACCGCAGCGCCTGCTGTACCGCAGGTGGAGGCGGACCGGGTTGCCCTCCGTCGGCTCGAAGGTCGCCGCCTCCACCCCGCACCCGGTGGTCTGCGGGTTCTTGCCGTCGCACCCGGCTCCGGGGCAGGAGGGCGGCGGGTCCTCGTAGAGCTTGGGGAGCTGGTCGGCGGCGAACGTGGCGAGCGCGCCGACGACGGACGTCACCACGCCCACCACCAGGGCGTGCCGGGCGTGTGCGCGCAGCCAGCGCCCGGCGCCGCGGAGCCGCCGGCCGGCGCCGCGCAGCCGGGCCCGCAGGCGCCGGGGGAGAGAAGGGGACGGGGGAATCGGGGGATCCGCGGGATCCCGCACATCGGGGCCACTGGTCATCCGGCCTCCTGAAGAGGGCCCTGGTCCATCTGCCCTCGGGGCGGACCACCGCGGGCGCCAGCCGTCGCGCCCGGGGGCGGCTCCCTCGGGTCATATGCCGTGGACCCTTCAGTGTCCGGCAGGACCGGGCCCGCGGGAAGCGGATTTTCCGCCGCCGACGGGCCCGTGGAAACCGCCGCGGGAGCCGCCGGGCAGAAGCGCCCTGGGCGCCTACGCCGCCCGGCGGGCCGCCGCCAGCCCCGTGCGCAGCCGTCGCAGCCCCTCGCCGATCTCCGCCGGCCCATGGGTCACGAACGACAGCCGGACCGCCGCCGGGTCCGGCTCCCCGGCGAAGAACGGAGCCCCCGGGACGTACGCCACGTCGTGCCGCACCACCTCCGGCAGCAGCGCGGTCGCGTCGTACCCGGCCGGCAGCGTCGCCCACACGAACATCCCGCCCGCCGGGCGGTTCCACCGCGAGCCCTCGGGGAGCGCCGCGGGCAGCCCGGCCAACAGGGCGTCCCGCCGCTCCCGGTAGGCGTCCCGGACCCGTGCCAGATGCGCGTCCAGGTCGGATGCCGCCAAGTACCGCGCCGCGGCGGCCTGGTCGACGGTCGAGGTGTGCAGATCGGCGGCCTGCTTGGCGATGACGCAGGCCCGCCGCAGCCCGGCCGGCGCCCGCAGTGTGCCCAGCCGCAGCCCCGGCGCCATCACCTTGGAGAACGATCCGAGCAGCACCGTGCGGTCCTCGGCGCCGGGGAAGGACGCGACCCAGCGCTGCGGCTCGCCCTCGAAGCGCAGCTCGCCGTACGGGTCGTCCTCGGCGATCCACAGCCCGCGCCGCGCGGCGACCTCGGCGACCGCGGCCCGCCGCTCGGCGTTCAGCGTGCGCCCGGTGGGGTTCTGGAACGTCGGTATGACATAGAGGAGTTTGGGGTTCTCACGGGCCGCGATCTCGTCCAGCGCCGCCGGGTCCAGCCCCTCGTCGTCGGTCGGCACCGCCACCACCCGCGCGCCCGCGAGGGTGAAGATCTGCAGCGCCGCCAGATAGCAGGGGTCCTCCACCAGCACCACGTCGCCCGGCTCCAGCAGGGCCGTGGCCAGCAGCGTCAGCCCCTGCTGGGAACCGGTGGTGACCAGCAGGTCGTCGGCGTCGGTGGGCAGCCCGCGCGCCGTGGTGCGCGCCGCGACGGCCGCCCGCAGCGCCGGATCGCCCTCGCTGGTCGAGTACTGCAGGACCCGCCGCGGCGCCTGCGCCAGCACCTCCCGGAACGCCGCGGATATCCCCTCGGCGTCGAAGAGTTCGGGCGCCGGCAGCCCGCCGGCGAACGAGATCACCTCGGGCCGGGCGGTCAGCGCCAGGATGTCGCGTACGGGCGAGCTGCCGGTCCGGGCCGCCCGCGCGGCGAGCGCGGGCACCGGGGCGGAGGCAAGGGGCGGGGCCGGATTCGGCATGGCAGCTCCAGTCGCTCGTGACGGCGTTAACCACCGTTAGCTGTAGACGGCAGGAAGCTTAGACACTTTCCGGCCACCCGGGCAGAGCTGCCCGCATGCTGAACCCTCGCCGGGCCCCCCGCCGCATCGCGCCGAGCGGACGCGGACATGGCCGAGCCCCCTCGGCCGGGACGGCGATCCAGTCGAGAGGGCTCGTTTCCGCGTGGGTGTCACACAGACCGTGGTCGGTGACGACGCGGTTCAGGACAGGTCGAACGCGCCGGTGGCGACGTCCGAAACGAAGCTGTTCCAGGAGGCGTTGTCGAAGGTGAGGCGCACACCGTCGGGGACCTTGGAGTCACGCACCGCGATGGCCGCAGTGGACGGCGTGGCGATCTCCACACAGGCGCCGTTGCCGCCGGAGTACGAGGACTTGGTCCAGGAGAACGCGGAATTGGGCTGAACGGCCATGTTCACTCCATCTTACTCTGAGTTACCGCGGATTCGGTGAGAACGACGCTACGCGCCAACATCACCGGCCGCAGAGGGCCGTTCACCCGTCCGAATGGCGTATTCCGTGATCCCTTTTCAGGCCAGCTGGCTCAGGTGTACCGTGCGGCCCCGTTGATCGGAATTCAACATTCCGCACTCCTGGGGCCGCCGCTCCCGCCTCATCGACCTCAATGCGACCTCAACTCGTCGCATCCGCATGTCGCTTGGCGGCCTCCGCGATGAACTCGCGGCTCGCGTCCGCGCTCAGCGCCTGCGCCCGCAGATGCTCGTACATGATGGTGTATTTGTGCACATCGTTGGTCTTCTCCAGATAGAGGTCGCTGGTGACACCCTCGATGTAGACCACGCTGGAATCCGCGGCGTCGTCGAATTCCAGGATCGAGAACGTCCCCGACATCCCGGCGTGCGCACCGGCGCCATAGGGCAGCACCTGCACCGTCACATGCGGCAGCTTGCTCACCTCGACGAGGTGCTCCAGCTGCTCGCGCATGATCAGGTGGCTGCCGACCACCCGCCGCAGGGCGCTCTCGTCCAGTACGACCCACAGCCGCAGCGGCCGCTCGGTGTCCCGCACCCGCTCCTGGCGCCGCATGCGCACCTGGATGCGTTTCTCCAGATCTTCCGGAGCCAGCTCCGGGACCGTGCCGGGAATGACCGCCTCGGCGTAGCCGGGCGTCTGCAGCAGACCGGGCACCAGCAGGGACTCGTACGTCCGCAGCGACGCCGCCTCGGTCTCCAGACCGATGTAGACGCTGTACGGAATGTCGCCGAAGGCGTGCCACCAGCCTTGCTGGCGCGAATCCTTGGCCATCTGCATCAGCGAATCCACTATCCGCCGGTCCTCGACCTCGTAGACCCCGCACAGGTCGCGGACGTCGCGCTGGCTGATGCTGCGGCGGCCGTTCTCCAGTCGGCTGATCTTCGACTGGGAGACCAGCAGCCGCTCGGCCACCTGCTCCGCCGTCAGGCCCTTGTCCTCCCGGAGCCTGCGCAGCTCCTGGCCCAATCGGCGTCGCCTGACGGTCGGGTTGACGTTGGACGCCACGGTACGTGCACCTCCGGCTCCGTACTGCTTCATTTCCTGTTGAGCAGACTGCCACTTCCCGTGGACGGCGCGCAGTCAAATGAACACAGTAGGCGAGCGCACATGTGCACGGGGTGGCAGACCGGGCCGTCGTCCGAACGGCCCGGCCCGCCACCCCGTGCTTCTCACTGCGGCTCCCGAACGGGTCCGGGAAGGGGTGCTGCGGTGGCGCTGACGGGCGCGCCCGGGTGTGCGGGCGCGGCCCTGGTGGTGCGGTGGTGCGCGGTGGTGCCCGGCGTGTCCCGCGGCGCCGGCGGCCTCAGCGGGCGCCGACCCGCGCCATGCTGCCGTGTCCGTGTCGCCGTGACTGGCCGGGCACGCCGGCCGCGTCGGACGTCGAACGGCCCGCCGTCTTCCGGGGCGCCGGGCCGCCGCCCGGTGCCGAGTTCCGGCGCGGCTGCGCGGCGACGCCGTTCTGCACGTCCATGACCGCGTGGGCGACCAGCCCGCCCATCGGGTCGTGCCGGATCAGATCCCTCAGACGGGAGCGCGATGACCGCCCCTCGTTCCCTGGGTAGAGGTGCTTGCCGAGACCGACCGCGTGGGCCAGCGCGGCGAGCGCCGCGGTCCGCGGGTCCGGTGGGACGCCGGTGCGGATCGCGTTGTCGAGCCGGGCCCTGATCTCCCGGCTGATGGCCGTCTCCGTCGCCTGGTAGCGCGTCGTCGGCAGCACCCCGCACATCTGGCCCGCCACGGCATGCACCATGCCGCACCGTTCGAGATGGGTGAGGTACGTCTGGCGCAGCCCCAGCCGGGGCCCGCCGATCCAGTGGACCGCGCGCACCGGACTGCCGCGACGGCGCAGCAGTTCGAGCGCGGAGTCCAGAGTCGGATCTCCTGTCGGCCGTGCCATCACCACGGCGATACGATCCCCATCTGGGGCTATCCGTCCTGCCAGGGCCAGCTCCACTAGCTGGGCCCCGGCCAGGCCGAGGTCGAGCGACTGCGGCTGTGCTGTGGTGCCCGTGGCCGGGTCCAAAGCCAGCAGCAGAAGCTCCTCCGGAATTGTTCTGCGGCTCCTGCCCATCCAAGCCTCCCCGCGTGGATGAATGACAGGGTGACCCCTCTCACATTCATCTGTCGAGGGTGCGTGGGGGGTTCGATAGGGAACCGGTAGGTATGTCGTTCTCGTCTAGCAGGTCGGCGACACCTTCCGAGGGGCGCGGCCGATACCGGTTCGCGTGGCGGTGCGAGGCGGCAGCTCGGACACAGGAGACTTGGGAACACTGGTTCCGTTCGGTTCGGTACCAGTGTCACCAGGCAGGGCAGTGCGACGTAGTGAAGGAGACATCGGTGGCGGGCGAGTCCCCCGACAAGTCGGACAAGAAGTCGGGCAAGGAGCAGTCGTCGGGGGAGACGGCGCGCACCGAACGGGACCCGCGGCTGGCGGTCCTCCGCGAGGAGCGGGGAGAACGGGACGGCGCGGGGGAGACCGGGAAGGCCGGGGAGAACGGCGGCGGCAAGGGCGCCGAGGAGGAGACCGAGGGCGGGACTGGCGACGGTTCTGCGAAGGGCTCTGAGGGCGGGGCCGAGGTGGCGGCTGCGGGGGGCTCCTCGAAGGGTGCCGGGAAGGGCGCCGCGAAGGATTCCGCCGGGGATGCCGCGGAATCCGGCAAGGGTGCCGCGGATTCCGGCGAGGGCTCCGCGAAGGGCGGTTCGGAGGCTGAGACCGAGGCCGGTGCCGAGGCTGAGGCTGGGGCCGCGGAGAAGGTTGTGAAGGCGTCTGACGGGGCTCAGGAGGCTGCCAAGGATGGCGCCGAGGCCCAGGCGGAAGCCAAGGGTGGTGCGGGCCGTTCTCGGGGCGACGCGCCTGCGGATGCGAAGGGCGAGCCGGCGAAGGGTGAGGCCGCGGAGAGCGCCAAGCCTGCGGGGGGCGCCAAGCCCGCCGGGAAGGCCGAGTCTGCCGGGGAGCCTGCTGAGGCCAAGGCCGTCGACCAGGCGACCGCCGTCTTCAAGATGGTCGAGCCGAAGAAGGCTGATCCCGAGTCGAAGATGCCCAGTGAGCCGAAGAAGGCCGGTGAGCCGAAGAAAGCCGACGCGGAGCAGGACAAGGGCGGGAGTGCCGAGGAGGCGCCTGCCGATGATGCGACGCGGGTGTTTGCTGTAGCGAAGGCAGGGAAGTCGGGGGCGTCCGGGAAGGGCGCCGCTGAGGGTCCCGTCGACCAGCCGACCGCGGTCTTCAAGCTCGGCAAGGACGCCGAAGCCAAGGGCGCCGAAGCCAAGGGCGCTGGGACGAAGGACGCCGACGCGAAGGACTCCGACGCGAAGGACTCCGACGGTAAGGCCGGCAAGAGCGACAAGGCCGGTAAGGGCGACAAGGCCGGTAAGGGCGCCAAGGCCGAGGGGGGCGACGCCGAGGAGAAGGGCGCTGTCGCCGAGGCCGATGAGCGGGATGCCGAGCGGACCAGCCAGTTCGTGGCGCTGAAGTCGTCGGACGACGGCTCGGCGGAGCGGTCGATCGGCAAGACCGCGCCCCGGACCCCGCTCCGTAAGCCCGGCAGCACCGACGAGGCGGAGAAGGACCGGGAGAAGGGCCAGGCGAAGGACGGCGAGTCCGCAGCCGGTGCCGCCAAGGGCGCGGCGTCGGCCGGTGCCGCGGCGAAGGCGTCGGAGCAGGCGTCCGACAAGGCACCCGAGAAGGCCGCCGCTGACAAGGCTCCGGCAAAGGCGGGCGAGAAGGCACCCGAGAAGGCGGCCGACAAGGCTGTCGGCAAGGCGCCCGGTGCGATGCCGCCCGCCGCGCCGCCGAAGCCGGACCGCAAGCCCGACGCCGGTGCCGCCCCGGCCTCCGCCACGGGTGCCTCCGCCACGGGTGCCCCCGCCGAGGCCGGCGCGTCCGCGGCCGAGGCCGAGTCCGAGCGGACCCGTCAGGAGCCGCTGCCGCCGCTCGACCTGCTGGCGAAACTCACCAACACCCCGCCGCCGCCCGAGACCAAGCTGCGCTCCGTCGTCCGGCGGTTCAAGATCTGGACCCCGCTGGCGGTGCTGCTGGTGATCATCTTCGCGGTCGTCCAGGCGGTGCGGCCGTTGCCCGACCCGACGCTCGTCCTCGGCGACGCCAAGACCTCGTTCACCTTCGCGGGCGACAAGCTCTCCATCCCGTGGCCCGCGCAGGGGCAGGCGGCGGTCAAGGTCGTGGGCTCCGGCGAGGTGGGGACGTTCGGTGACCAGAAGCCGGTGCCGACCGCCAGTGTCGCCAAGATCATGACGGCCTACGTCATCCTCAAGGGCCACCCGCTCAAGAAGGACGAGAAGGGTCCGCAGATCGACGTCGACGCCAAGGCGGTGGCCGAGGGCAACTCCGAGAGCGAGTCGCGGATCGCGGGGCTCAAGGCGGGGCAGAAGTTCAGCGAGCAGGACATGCTCAAGATGCTGATGATCCCGTCCGGCAACAACATCGCCCGGCTGCTGGCCCGTTGGGACACCCAGTCCGACAACGAGGCGGCGTTCGTCAAGAAGATGAACGCGGCCGCCAAGGACCTGGGGATGACCAACACGACCTACACGGACCCCAGTGGCCTGGACGCCAAGACGGTCAGCACCGCCGTCGACCAGATCAAGCTGGCCGAGGCCGTCATGAAGTTCGACGCCTTCCGGCCGATCGTGGCCATGCCCAACGCCGCCATCCCGGGTCTGCCGGAGCGGATCAACAACAACAACGACAACCTGCTGCTGGCCGGGCTGAGCATCAAGGGCATCAAGACCGGTTCCAGCACGGCGGCCGGTGGCACGCTGTCCTGGGCGGCCTACAAGACCGTGGACGGCAAGGACAGGCTGATACTGGGCACGATGATGGACCAGCACTTCAAGGGGCTGGACCCGAACGCCTCCAACAGCCTCACCATGGTCAAGGACAACAGCAAGAAGGTCATCGAGGCGGTGCGCACCGCGCTGACCTCGGCCACGGCGGTGAAGAAAGGGCAGGTCGTCGGCTATGTCGACGACGGCCTGGACGGGCTGACGCCGGTCGTCGCCACCAAGGACCTGAGCGCGGTCGGAGTCCCGGGCCAGAAGCTGGAGTTGAGCATCGGCAGTGACGGCAAGGCCGTTCCGCACGAGGCGAAGGCCGGGACCGTCGTCGGCGAGCTGGCCGTCGGCAACGGCGCGAGCCAGCAGAGGGTGCCGGTGGCGCTCCAGTCGGACCTGGCCAAGCCCTCCTTCGGCGCCAAGCTGACGCGACTGGGCTGAGATGACGGCCGGACGGCCGGGCGGATGGCCAGCATCCCCCGGCGGTCCGGCCGTTTTCCTTTGGCCGTTCGCCCTCCGGTTCCCTTTTGTCCTTCGCCCTTCGCCCTTCGTCCGCTAGCCGCTTTCTGCCTGGCCTTCCCGGCCTTCCCTCGTCCGCCCGGTGGTCGTTCGTCGGCCGCCCCTGATGTGACCGGAGCCCGCCATCGACGCGTCACAAGCGCCGCAGCAGCAACCGCAGCAACAGCCGCCGCAGTCGCAGCAGTCGGCGCGGTCGACGCAGCAGCAGTCGTCGCGGTCGCGTCCGGCGGCGCGTGGGTTCTCGTCGTCGGCCGGGGCCAGTGCCGGGGCTGCAGCAGGGACGGGGAGCAGCGGTGCCGGGGCGGTGGCCGGTTCCCCGTTCTCCTTCGCCGGGGTCCGGCCCGCGTGGGCCGTGCGGAGTGCGGTGGTGCTGGTGCCCGCGGGGCTGATGCTGTTCCTGGGTGCGTGGGGAATCCGCCGCCAGGACGCCGTCTGGCGGGACGAGGCGGTCACCTACGACATGGCGCACCGCAGCCTCCCCGACCTGTGGGCGACGCTGCTGCACGTCGACGTCGTGCACGGCCTGTACTACGCGCTGATGCACTGCTGGTTCGCCGTCTACGACGCCACCCTCGGCGCCACCCTCGGCGAGGTGATCGGCCTGCGGCTGCCGTCCGTCGTGGCCATGACGGCCGCCGCGGCCGGGGTGGCCCTGCTCGGGCGGCGCCTGGTCGGCCGGCGGGCCGGGCTGTGCGCGGGGCTGACCTTCGCGCTGATCCCGGTCGTCCAGCAGTACGCGCAGGAGGGCCGTTCCTATGCGATGGTCTGCGCCCTGGTCGTCTGGG
This sequence comes from Streptomyces sp. MspMP-M5, assembly GCF_000373585.1. Classification (GTDB taxonomy): domain Bacteria; phylum Actinomycetota; class Actinomycetes; order Streptomycetales; family Streptomycetaceae; genus Streptomyces. Next base: position 133,056 of record NZ_KB891885.1, on the reverse strand, counting down.
CCTCGTACCTGCTGGTGCTCGCCTGCGCCCAGGCGCCGCCGCGCGCCGGCACCTCCGGTTCGCGCCGCGCGCTCTGGCTCGGCTACACCGCGCTGATGCTGCCGGCCTGTCTGCTGCACGAGTTCGCGTCGCTGGCGCTGCCCGCGCACGGCGCCGCCGTCGCCCTGGGCCGGCTGCCCCGCCGCGTCCGGCGGTCGTGGATGTACGCCGCCGGCACCGTCGTCGCCCTGCTCGCCCCGGTCGCCGTCTTCAGTACCAGCCAGGCGGCCCAGATCAGCTGGCTGCTGTGGCCGGACCCGCTGCAGCTCCTCACCTTCGCCGTGCTCGCGGTGCTCGGCGGCCTCTGCGCCCGCGTCCCGGTGCGCTCCCGCGGCCCGATCGGCCTGCGCGCCCTCGGTGTCCCGCTGCTCCTCCTGCCCACCGTCCTGCTGCTGCTCCTGTCGAACGTCGAACCCGCCTACGTGGACCGTTACGTCCTCTACTACGTCGCCGGTTTCGCGCTGGTCGCGGGCGCCGCGCTGGCCCGGCTGCTGCGCCCGGCCGGCGAGGCGGGGCAGACCCGCGGCCGGCGGCTGGGGCGGCTGGCCGCGGTGGCGCTGGTGCCGGCCGCCCTGCTGCCCGTGGACGTCCATCTGCGCAGTCCGGACAGCCGGGTCGACGACGTCACCGCGGTCGCCCAGGCCGTCCGGCAGATGTCCGAACCGGGCGACGGGCTGCTGTTCACGCCGTCCCGCCGCCGGATCTGGAGCGCGACCCGGCCGCACGACTTCCGCGGACTGCGCGATCTGGCCCTGGACCGCAGCCCGGTGGCGTCGCACAGCCTCTACGGGACGGAGGTGTCCGGCGCCGAGATCCGCGACCGGATGCTGGCCAGCCGCCGCATCGTGGTCGCCGGCGACCCGGCCGGGCAGCCGCTCGACGCCAACGACCAGGAGCTGGCCAAACGGGCCACGCTGCGTTCGGCGTTCGTGGTGTGCCGCAGCACGGAGGTGCGCGGGGCGCAGATCACGCTCTACGCGCGGGTGGGCGGGCCCGGGGGGAGCGGGTACTGCTGAGCGCGCCGCGGTGCGGGGGTCGCGCCGCTGCGTGTGGTGGTGCGGAGTGTCGCGTCGCTGAGCGTTGTGGTGCCGAGTGCCGTGCTGCTGATCTCGTGGTGCTGAGCCGTTGTCCGTCGGGTGCCTGCCCCCGCGTCCGTCACGCCGGGCCCAGCGCCTCCTCGTCGATCCCCAGCAGGTCCCGTAGCGCCGTCGTGCCCTGCGGGGTGAGGCGGACCGCGCGGCCGGTGCCGATCCGGCGGATCCAGTGCCGCTCCAGCAGCCGTTCGCAGAGCCGCGCGCCGGCCGTACCGGCGAGGTGCTGGCGGCGTTCGGTCCAGTCCAGGCAGCCGCGGGCCTGTGGGCGGCGGCCGGCGCGGAGCGCTTCGGGCGGGATGCCCAGGGCCTCCTCGAACCACGTCCGGCCGCTGTCGGTGAGCGCGAACCCGCCGTCCTGGTCCAGCAGTCCGCGCCGGGTCATCGCGTCGGTGACGGCGACTCCGAGGCGCCCGGCCAGGTGGTCGTAGCAGGTCCGGCCGCGGGCCAGCGCCGCCGACGCGGTGGCCGCCCGCAGCCCGCGCGGCGCCGCGGCCGGCGGATCGAGGTGCGCGGTCACCGATTCCAGCAGCTCGGCCACGCGCGGCCCGGCGAGCTGGGCGTAACGGTGCCGGCCCTGCCGCCGTTCGACCAGCAGCCCGCCGTCGATCAGCCGGGACACGTGCTCGCTCGCGGTCGAGGGCGCCACCCGCGCGTACGCGGCGAGTTCGCCGACCGTCCAGGCCCGCCCGTCCAGCAGCGCCAGGCAGAACGCGGCCCGGGTGCGGTCCGCCAGCAGCGCGGCCAGCCGGGCCAGCTCATGGCTGTGGTCGGGCACCGCCGCGGCGCCGGGGCGGCGGCCCGGCCGGTCTCCCAGCCGTTCCGCCGGTGTGCCTGGTGTCCGTTTCCGCTTCGACGACGTCATGGGTCCATTGTCCGCCGCGACACTTCGGCGAGTGCCGATACGTCATCGTCCTACGGTGCCCGCATGACCAGCGATACGCGTACGGAAGCCGTACGGCGGCCCGCCCCGCACCGCGCCGACGCCTTTCACGCCCTTCACCACACCCCCGGCCGCCCGCTGCTGCTTCCCAACGCCTGGGACAGCGCCTCGGCCGCCGCGCTCGCCGCCGCCGGCCACGCCGCGATCGGCACGACCAGCCTGGGCATCGCGGCCGCCCTCGGCCACCCGGACGGTGAGGGCCTCCCCGCCGTCCGGGACGCCACGCTCGCCCTGGCCCGCCGGCTCGCGGGCCGGCTGCCCTGCCCGTACACCGTCGACATCGAGGGCGGATTCGGCGGCGGACCCGGCCAGGTCGCCGAGCTGGCGGCCGAGTTGGCGGACTGCGGCGCGTCCGGGATCAATCTGGAGGACGGGCTGCCCGGCGGCGGAGGGCTGCAAGTGCCCGCCCGGCAGGCCGAGTTGATCGCCGCAGTGAAGGAACGCGTCCCCGACCTCTTCCTCAACGCCCGGATCGACACCCACTGGCGGGTGGACACCCCGCCGCCCCTGTCGCAGACGCTCGCCCGGGCGGAGACCTACCTGGCCGCCGGCGCGGACGGCATCTTCGTACCGGGCGTCACCGCCGACGCCGACATCACGGTGCTCGCCCGCGAGATCGCCGCTCCCCTGAACATCCTCTTCACCCCCGGCCGGCACACCGTCCGTCGCCTGGCCGACCTCGGTGTGCGCCGCATCAGCACCGGCTCGCTGCTCTTCCGTACGGCCCTGGGAGCGGCCTGCGCGGCGGCGGACGCGCTCCGCGCCGGGGAGACGGGGGAGGGGCAGGGACAGGGGCAGGGGCAGGGGCGGAGTCGCGGCTCCGGGCTCGTCCCGTCGTACGGCATCGAAGATGCCCCGGCCTACGGGGAGGTGCAGCACCTGGCCGGAGAAGTCGCGACCGGCAGTCGGGGCACTACGGGCAAGGCCCGGCAGCGGAGAAGCCCCGCCGCCCGGCCTCGGTGATCAGCGGTTCCGGTCCGTCGACGCGTGCCGGCGGCGCTGCGCCGCGACGCCCACGCCCACCGCGCCCAGCGCCGCGGCGCCGCCGATGACGCCCGCCTTCGGTAGGTGCCCGGCCTTCTCGGCGAGGCCGGCCAGTCCCTCGTCGGGGAGGATGATCGACGTCCGGCTCTCGGTCGGGGCGCTGGAGTCGGCGGCGAACGCGGCGCCCGTGGGGAGCAGTAGGACGGCCAGCGCACCTGCGGCGACGGTGGCGGTGCGGATCACGGAGCGGCGCTGCGCACGCATGGGTACTCCTCGACGGGGGCGGCCGGCGGCTGCCCTGGGGTGCGTTACGTGAGAGCACGCTACGGAGCGTCCATAACGGCATCCCGTACGTTGTGTAACAGCCGGCCCTTCCTCTTGCGGTCATTCCTGTGACGAAGCGAGTGAGGGGGCTAGGGGGCGTGCGGTCGGTTGTTCTCCGGGTTCTGCTCCCTCGCCTGTGCCTGTGCCTGTGCCTGTGCCTGTGCCTGTGCCTGTGCCTGTCCCTGTCCCTGTCCCCGTGCCCGCCAGCCCGCTCGCCGGCCTTCGTCGCCCCGGCCCCCGTCGTCCCGGCCGGTCCCGTCGCCCCGGCCGCCGCCGGAACGGCCGTCCCGAAGATTCCCGAGCCCTTCACCTTGGGTAGCTTGGTCGGGCTATGTCCGCATTTCGCCGCGTATGGAGCGCGCCGACCGGCCGCCCCCGCCGCCCCTGCACCCGGGCGGCGATTCCCCGTGCCCTCGCCAGGTTCGTGCCGCGACGCCCTGCCGGGGCCGTGCCCGGTGCCCTCGCCATGCCCGCCGCTCTGGCCCTCGCCGTCGCACCCCTCGTCCTCCTCGCCGGATGCGCCAGCCCCGAGGGCCTCCAGGACGAGGGCCCGGCGCGCCGGGTGAACGCCCCGCTGGCCCTCTGGCCGACGTATTCGCCCGCCCCGCTGCGGGAGAACGAGAACCCGGCCGCCCTCAAGCCGCTCCCCGCCCTGCCCCGCGTCCCCAGCGGCAGCATGGCCGCCGCCGACCCGCTCGCCGTCCTCGACGCGGACTTCGCCTCCTCCGGCGGCACCCCGCCCAGGCCGAGCTCGGTACGCAGCCCGGAACTGCGCGACCTCACCGACGACGGCAAGCCCGACCTGATCGCCGTCGTCGACCTCGACCGCCGCACCAGCGAGCTGCGCGTGTACACCGTCCGAAAAGGGGTGGTCACCAGAATCCTCGCGCTGCGCGCCGTACTGGCCGGCGTCGAGGTCGCCGCCGGCCACCTCGCGGTCCGCGAACCCACCAAGGACCCGCGCTATGTCAGCGTCACCGACTACGTCTGGGACGGCCGCACCATGGGCCTGTGGGACCTCACCCTCGACGTGGCCCGCAAGGCGCAGCGCTCCACACCGGCCGCCACCCCCGGCCCCGCGCCCGCCCTCACCCGCGTCCTCGCCCTCGCCCTCGCCGGGAACCCGCCGTGAGGCGCCCCCGCCCCGCCGTCTCGCTCCGCTGGAAGATCTCGCTGACCGTGACGGCGGTGTGCTGCGCGGTCGCCGCCGTCCTCGGCGTACTCGTGCACAACGCGGTGGCCCGCCAGACCGTCGGCCAGGTCCGCAAGGAGACCCGCGCCGACCTCGACACCGCACTGGACCTCTTCGAGTACGGCACCTCGCGCGAAGGCATCAACTCCGTCCTCGATCCACCCGAACTCCCCGACGAACTACGCCGGTTGGTGCACCGGGGGCGGCGCGGCAGCATGGTCGGCAGCTACCGTGGACGGCCCGTCATGTGGGCGGCGGCGCCCGCCGACAACCAGATCATGGCCGTCTGGTCGCCCTACGCGAACACCCGGGGGACGCTGGAGAAGTTCGACACCGCGATCCTCGGTTCGGCCGTGCTGGCGGCCGCGGCCGTCGCCGCCGCCGGGCTCTTCCTGGCCCGGCGCATCAGCCGCCGGCTGACCAGCACGGCGGCCGTCGCCCGCCGGATCAGCGGCGGCGACCTGGACGCCAGGGTCGGCGAAACGGCAGGTCAGCCGCGACGCGGTGGGCGGGCGGCACAGGACGAGGTGGCCGCCGTCGCGGCCGCCCTGGACTCCATGGCCGCCACCCTCCAGAGCCGCCTCCAGGCCGAACAGCGGTTCACCGCCGATGTCGCCCACGAGCTGCGCACCCCGCTCACCGGCATCCTCGCCTCCGCCGCGCTCCTCCCGGAGGGCCGCCCCAAGGAGATGATCAACGACCGGTTGCACGCCCTGCACCGCCTCACCGAGGACCTGCTGGAGATCTCCCGGCTGGACTCCGGCACCGAGCACGCCGACCTCGCCGCCTACGAACTCGGCGCGCTGGTACTGCGGTCCGTGCGCGCCACCGGCCTCGACGCCGAGGTGCGCATCCGCACCGACACGGTCGTCGAAACGGACCGGCGCCGCCTGGACCGGATCCTCGCCAACCTCGTCCTCAACACCCATCGGCACGGTCGGCCCCCGGTCACCGTCACCGTCGACGCCCCGCCCGGCGGCACCCCCGCCATCGAGGTCCGCGACCACGGCCCCGGCTATCCCGACGAGCTGCTCCGCCACGGCCCGCAGCGCTTCCGCACCGACGCCCCCGGCCGGGGCCGCGGACACGGCCTCGGCCTGACCATCGCCGTCGGCCAGGCCGCCGTCCTCGGCATCGACCTCCGCTTCGACAACCCACCCGACGGCGGCGCCCGCGCCACCCTCACCTTCCCGCCTCAACCGCCGACGGACACGCCACTCACCCCGTGACGGCCCGCCCTACGGCCACCGGCCCGCGCCCGACGGGCACCGTCCGCCGTCCACAGCCGCCATCCTCCGGTGGCCGTTCGCCGTCCGTTGGCTGCCTCCCCTGGCCGTGATCCGCCCCCGATCAGCCACGCCCGGTCGCAAACCCCTCATAGACCCCTCATAGGCCCCTCATAGAACCCGACCTCACCAGTCGATGTCGTCCGGCGGCTCCGGCAGCACCTCCTCCTCCGGTGCCGGCTCCGCCACCGCCTCCCCGACGGCCGCGGCTGACGCCTTCCCGGCACCGGCACCGGCCCCAGCCACCGAAGCCCGAGACCCACCCGGCGCCGGCGCTCCTGCCCCACCCGGAGCGGCCTCCTGACCCGCGATGCCCGCGCCCACGGCGCCCTCACCCACGCTGCCCCCGCCGGCCAACACCTCCAGGATCTGCTCGCCGTACTTGGCGAGCTTGTTCTCGCCGACGCCGTTGATCGTGCCCAGCTGGGCGATGTCGGCCGGCCGCGCCACCGCGATCTCCCGCAGTGTCGCGTCGTGGAAGATCACATACGCGGGGACGCCCTGCTCCTTGGCCGTCCGGCCCCGCCAGCCGCGCAGCGCCTCGAAGAGCGGCAGCGCCTCCTCCGGCAGGTCCACCGGCGCCCGCTTGCCGCCCTTGGTCTTCGCCTTGGCCGCGCGCGCCGGCTTCTCCGGCTCCCGCCGCATCGGCACCTCGCGCTGCCCGCGCAGCACCTCACCGCTCGCCTCGGTGAGCACCAGCGTGCCGTAGTCCCCCTCCACGGCCAGCAGCCCCTGGGCGAGCAACTGCCGTACGACGCCCCGCCATTCGGCCTCGCGCAGGTCCTCCCCGATCCCGAAGACGCTCAGCGCGTCATGGTCGAACTGGATGACCTTGGCGGTCTTCCGACCCAGCAGAATGTCGATGATCTGCCCCGCGCCGAACTTCTGCCCCCGCTCGCGCTTCAGCCGTACGACCGTCGACAGCAGCTTCTGCGCCGGCACCGTCCCGTCCCAGGTCTGCGGCGGGGTGAGGCAGGTGTCGCAGTTGCCGCACGGGCCGCTTTCCTGGTCGAAGTACGCCAGCAGCCGCACCCGCCGGCACTCCACGGTCTCGCACAGCGCCAGCATCGCGTCCAGATGGGTGGCCAGCCGGCGCCGGTGCGCGTCGTCCCCCTCCGAGCCGTCGATCATCTTCCGCTGCTGGACCACGTCCTGCAGCCCGTAGGCCAGCCAGGCGGTGGACGGCTGGCCGTCCCGCCCCGCGCGCCCGGTCTCCTGGTAGTACCCCTCCACCGACTTCGGCAGATCAAGATGGGCCACGAACCGCACATCGGGCTTGTCGATGCCCATCCCGAACGCGATGGTGGCGACGACGACCAGCCCGTCCTCCCGCAGGAACCGCGCCTGGTTCGACGCGCGGACCCGGGCGTCCAGCCCGGCGTGGTACGGCACCGCGTCGATCCCGTTGTCCACCAGGAACTGTGCGGTCTTCTCCACCGAGGCCCGGGACAGGCAGTACACGATGCCCGCGTCCCCCGCGTGCTCTCCGCGGAGCAGTTCCAGCAGCTGCCGCTTGGGCTCGCTCTTCGCCGCGATCCGGTACTGGATGTTGGGCCGGTCGAAGCTCGCCACGAAATGACGGGCGCCGTCCATCCGCAGCCGGGAGGTGATCTCGGTGTGCGTCGCCTTCGTCGCCGTCGCGGTCAGCGCGATCCGCGGCACGTCCGGCCAGCGGTCGTGCAGCATCGACAGCGCCAGATAGTCCGGCCGGAAGTCGTGGCCCCACTGCGCCACGCAGTGCGCCTCGTCGATGGCGAAGAGCGAGATCTTTCCCCGGTCCAGCAGCTGCACCGTCTGCTCGACCCGCAGCCGCTCCGGCGCCAGATACAGCAGATCCAGCTCGCCGGCCAGGAACTCGGCCTCGACCAGCCGCCGCTCCTCCAGATCCTGCGTCGAATTGAGGAACCCGGCCCGCACCCCCAGTGCCCGCAGCGCGTCGACCTGGTCCTGCATCAACGCGATCAGCGGCGAGATCACCACCCCGACGCCCGGCCGCACCAGCGACGGGATCTGGTAGCACAGCGACTTGCCGCCGCCCGTGGGCATCAGGACGACCGCGTCCCCGCCCCCGATGACATGCTCGATGATCTCCTGCTGCTCACCGCGGAACGCGTCGTACCCGAAGACCCGGCGCAGCACCTGCACCGCCTCGCCGCCCCCCGACACGCCCTCCGCGCCTCCCGCCACATCCACGTCCACGTCCACCACGCTCACTCCCACGTCCGCCAAGCCACCCCGAAAGCCTACGAGCTCCACCCCCCTCCCCGCCGACCCTGTGGATAACTCCCCAAACCAAACGGCCCGGACCATGATCGGCGCGGGCCGTTTCGTCCAGTCTCCTGGCAGGATGCGAAAAAACCTGCGACACCCGCTTTAAGGAGTGCGCGCCAGTGCCCGCTGTCAGACAGCGCGGAGCCGTCTCTATGGCGTCGGCCGTGTGCCGTACCCCGTCGAGATGTGCTGACGCCCCGCCCTGTTGACGTCGAGAGTGGGCATCCGTCTCACTGCATTACTCCACGTCACTCCACCGTTTGCGATGCTGCTTCACGCACTCCAGGTCGATGGTGTGCTGAGGATGCGTATTCAGGGTGCCCACCTCCTCGCCGGCCCGGATGACGCTGAGATCGTCGTTAAGGACGATGGCACCGGCATCCAACATCACATGACAGTTTGGGCAGAGGCAGAGCACATTGCCAGCTGTGTCCGGACCGTTGTGCGGACTTTCCAAAGCCTGAATGTGCGCGCCTTCGCTATAGCTCCCGCCGGGCACCTCGATACGCACACTGCAGATCTGGCATTGATTATCGTGCCATTCCTTGACCTGGCGATGTGTGGAATTGCTATGAACGATTCGCTGAACAGTAGCGGCGACTCGTTCGGGCTGACCGATACCTTCCAATTTTTTCCGCGCGGTTACGCGTTTAGTCTTGGGCTCGACCAAATCGTCAAGGTCGCCCTGTTGTTGCATCTTCGGTAGCGGAGTGCCCTCGCATGCTTCTAGCCGAAACTGCCAAATCAAGAATCCATCGAGGCTGGTCTTGCTGCCGTAGCTGGTCACACGGTAGAGGCCGTCGTACCGGTAGCCCTTACTGGGTGCATAGGGCGACGTGCTCTGCCAGCCGCGGATAACCCGGACCGGCAGCCCTTCGAGGTAACTGGTCACCAGGGCTGCGTTGCCGGAGTCATCCAGGGATTGATCTCTGATCTGGTTTCCAGCCTGGTCCTGTCCGCCGTGACCGGTGTAGATGATGACATCACCGTGGTCCTCGTCGTCTTTGTAGCCGCCGGAGAGAACGATGGACTCTGCGCCGGTCTTTCTGGTTCCACAGATTCCGGCTTGTAGCGGGCGATGCACCCCCGCATCGTGTGCCTGACGACGCGTGCTGAATTGGTGCCCGGGCTGAATATTCGCCAGCGGCGCGTCGACTTGGCGGCTCTTGGTCAGCATCAAGCTTCCCGCGGCATTAATCGCGCGTCGCTGAGGGCGAGGAAGCCCACGCTTAAGGAGGCGAAAATCCACCTCACGGAAAATCTCATCCAGCGTGAGTGATTGTTTGTATTCTTCATCCTCGAATGGCTCTATGCATTCTTCGCTACGCAACGCCCTTAGCAGGGCATCGGTGAAGGCTGTATATTTCGCGCCCGCCGGTGCGTAGGAGGTGGCATTCGCCGTCGTCGAGGTCATCGTGTAGGTGCCAGCGATGTCGATCTGCCCGGTTATCGTTCCGTTGGGATCCGACATTGCCTCGACCGCGCGACCTGAGAAACAGCAGTCCAAAATGAGTACCCGAATTGCTGCCGGGCTGGCTGCCAGCTCCTCCCGGAGAAAGTCGAAAGGGAGTGCTGTCCAGCGCAATTGATCGGGCTTCGTGGAGGACAGGGAGAGGTACAATCTGCCGCGCACATCGACCAGCCCATGCCCGCTGTAGTACACAAAGAGCACGTCCGTGGCTTCCGAGCTTTGCGCGAGGGCTTGGCCGATCTCTGAGGTCGCTGCGGGATCTCTGAGAAGTGTGCAGTGCTCGGCACTGAGGGATCCGGTGGTTGAGCTGGTGAGCACCGAACGAAGGCCCTCTAGGTTGTCTGAAACGGCCGGTATGGACGGCAACCCACCCGCCTCCGAGAACGTGCTGGCGCCGATCAGCACGGCTCGCGAACGGGCCGGATCGGGGAAACGGGTCACGACCCTTCCTCCGCACGCAATATTCGCTCTATGTCTCTCGCTAGTGCTTGGGCGTCGACCCGTTTGGCGTCAACTTCAACACTCCGCCCATCGCGTGCAGTTACTGTCAACTTGACATCCGAACGACGCTGCGAGATCCATGCGGTCAATGAGCGCGTCAACGCCACTCCGATCCCGCCGGAGCCAAGAAATACGGTAAGTGCATCGACTAGCCCGCCCATCTCGCCGGAGCCAACCGGCGCGTGTTCCAGCCGGACCCGCCCGCGCAAGGCATCGTCCCACTGCAACCAAGCCAGCAGGGAGCGCAGTTCGTCAGCTCCGTTGTCAGTACGGATCCACAGCAGTTGAGAGTCTGGATTCACCACAGACGTATCTTGCCGGGTATGAATTGAATGCGCATCAGCTTGCAGGTAGACCGCCCGAAATGCGCGGCGTTAGTGACTCTAAGTCGTTACGTGTATGCGATCTGTATTTCCAGGCGTAGAGGTTAGGTAGGTCTAGGGGGCTTCGACGCCCCCCGGCTAGCCGGCTTGGCGTCGACGGGTGACCCCGGCGGTCAGTGACTGCCCGCACCGCCGCCAACCCTGAACCCAAAGGCCACCTAGCGACATCGCTAGGTGGCCTCTTTGCTGGTGCCCCCGGCAGGATTCGAACCTGCGACACCCGCTTTAGGAGAGCGGTGCTCTATCCCCTGAGCTACGGAGGCGGGGATCGGGGTGAGCCGATCCGGCGATAAGCGTAGCGGATGGTGGGTGGCGGGTGGGGGTGTTGGGGTGGTCAGCCGATGTGCCAGCTGAGGGTGCCGTCGGCGGTGGTGAGGGCGGCGAGGAGGAGCAGGTCGGCGGCGCCGAGGGTGAGGCCCAGGAGGGCGCGGCCGCGGCGGGTGGTGCCGCGGGTGAGGGCGAGGGTGCCGAGGACCAGTGCGCAGGGGCCCAGGACGATGTTGAGGACCAGAGTGCCGAGCAGGCCCAGGACGAAGGAGGCGATGGCCATGCCGTCGGCCTGGGGGCGGGGGGCGGGCTTCGCTGTGCGCGCCGTGGTTGCCGGGCTGGTGGTGAGCGTGGTCATCGGGCGGTCTCCTCGGTGCGGTGGCGGCGTTCGCGGAGGTAGAAGACGAGCAGCCAGGCGGCGATGACCGCGGCCGCGACGAGGGTGACCGGGACGGGGAGGTGCGCCGCGGTGCCCAGCGCGATCCCCATCAGGAGGAGGGCTGCGACGAGGAAGAGCATGGTCTGCCTTTCCGGCTTTCCGGGGCCGGTTCCGGTGCGGGGCCCGGTGAGGGTCCGTTGGCGGAGTGCGGCCGGAAGAAGTGTGAGAGAAGTTTGAGAGGACAGTTGTTCACTGACTTCTTCAGTGTACGACCGTGGGTGGATGGATTGGTTCGGAGAACGGTTGTTTACTGGATGACATGAGTCACAGTGTGGGCGGAGTCCGTCAGGCGCAGAAGCAGAAAACCCGTCAGGCGCTGCTGGACGCGGCGCTCGGGCTGCTGGAGGAGCAGAGTCTGAGCAGCCTGGGGCTGCGTGAGGTGACCCGGGTGGTGGGCATCGCGCCGACCGCGTTCTACCGGCACTTCCGGGATCTGGGGGAGCTGGGCGTCGCGCTCGTCGAGGAGGCGCTGGGCAGCTTGCACGCGATGGTGCGCGCGATCCTGGCCGAACAGGACGCGGCGGAGGAGCGGATAGACCGGACGGTCGCGGTCGTCGAGCGGCATGTGCGGGAGCACCCCGCGCATGTGCGGTTCGTGGCGCGGGAGCGGCGCGGCGGGGTGCGGGCGGTGCGGCACGCCATCGCCGGGGAGCTGGACCGGTTCGTCGCGGAGGTCGCCGCGGCGCTCAAGTCCCAGCCGCTGTCGGACGGTTGGCGGGACGAGGACGTGCGGATGCTGGCCGAGCTGTACGTCGACCGGCTGGTGACCACCGCCGGGGAGCTGCTCGACGCCCGGGAGGACGGGGACGAGGAGGCGGCCGAGCGGGTGGTGTGGCGCGCCCGGCGGCAGCTGCGGCTGATCAGTATCGGCCGCCGGCACTGGGGAGAAGAGGGAAGCTGATGGGCAGTGGGGTGCGGGCCGGGGTGGTGCGGACACGGTAGGTGCCGTCGGCGTTCTCGGTGAGGACGGTGACGCTGACGCCGCTGATGCGGTCGGTGAAGGTCTCGCCGGGCCGGAAGGTGGCGTCGGTCAGGTCCGGGTCGACGTAGCGGTCGTCGGTGTAGCAGCCGTCGCTGTGCGGGGTGCCGTCGATGACGCGGATCGGGGCGCGTCCCGAGGGGACGTTGGTGGCCACGCGGTAGACGAGGACGCCGGGGCGGCAGACGATCGGGTCCAGCAGGCCGCTGGCCCGGGCCTCGACGACGAACGCGCTGTGCGGCCCGGTCGGGATCACCACGATCTTGGTGCCGCCGGGGGTGGAGATCGGTGTGAGGACGTGCTCGGAGGGCGCTCCGCCGGCCGGTGCGCAGTGCACCTGGCCGGGGGTCAGCCAGCCCATCTTCCACTTGTGCCAGCCCATGAAGTCGTTGGTCGGCCCCCAGTCCTCGTCCATCGGGTCCCAGTGGCCCACCGGGGTGGAGCCGCTCCGCTCGTCCGTGTAGTAGAGGTCGGGCAGGCCGAAGGAGTGCGCGTTCTCGTGGTTGAGGACCCGGAAGGCGCTCAGGCCCGTCTGCCGGCTCCAGATGAACGAGACGTTCCGGAACGGCGCCCCGCGGGCGGTCTTCAGCCCCAGGTCGGAGCCGCTGAAGGTGACCGACAGGACCGAGTCGGTGGCGGCCGGCCCCGCGTTGGGGGCCGCGATGACGTTGACGACGTCGTAGTCCCGGAAGTCCACGAACGGTTCCACGGCGTGCACCAGCTCCTGGGAGAGCGCGTGGTAGCCGCGGCCCGAGGACGGATCGAAGCTGGCGTCGCGGGTGATGCCGTACGCCGCCAGCGGGTGCGCCATGCGGATCCAGCGGAAGAGGGGCTTGGGGACGTACGTCAGCCTGCCGTACGAGCTGGTGCGGAAGTAGTCCGTCACGGCCGGGAAGAACTCGGCGAAACGGGCCATGGGGGAGAGGCCGGCGGGGGCGTCCGGGAAGTCCACGAAGAGGGTGAGGGCCCGCACGGTGCCGGAGCCGTGCGCGAAGCCGGCGGGGGTCGGGGCGGCTTCGGAGACGTCGTCGGTGATGCCGTGGAGCGCGCAGGGACCGTTGGGGGACGTCTCGGTGGGTGTACGGGGGGCGCCGGGGCGGACCACGGTGGGCTTCGCGGCACCGGCGGCCCCGATGGGGGGCGGCAGAGGCTTGACGCTGGGAGCCGGCGGTACGGGGGCGAAGGGTGCCGGGGGCGGGGGCGGTGCGGCCGAGGCGTCGGGGGGTGCCGCCAGGGTGGTGGCGGCGGCCGCGCAGGCGGCGGTCGCGGCCAGGGCGGCGCAGATCTTGTGCGTCAGGGTGCGCATGGCTCTGCCTTGAGCGTGCGGGCCCCGGCGGTTCGGGCGGGTGCCTTCTGCCTCATGGTGTTCAGCCTGCGGCGGGGGATGGTCGCCCGCGCGTGGGGGTGCGTCAAATGGAGGGGTGATGTGGTGCGGAGGGATGGCCGCGCCGCGTCGTGCCGTGCCCGCGTCGCCCGCGTGTCACACCTCACATCCCGGCCGGGAAATATCCGGGGAGCGGATCCCCGTTTAGCTCGGTGTCGGGGGAAGCGGGGAGTCGTTCCCCGGTTCCCCGGTTCCGAGGATGTGGTCGGTGCCGGTGCCGCTGTCGGTGCGGATGCCGGTGTCGGCGTCGGCGTCGGCGTCGATGCAGTGAGTGACGTGATGAGCGGCGTGATGAGTGGCGTGACGAGTGACGAAGGGAGTGGGCCGACGTGACCGGAGTGGCGCGGGTGAAGAGTGAGCAGCCGCGGCTGCGGGCCGACGCGGTGCGCAACCGGGAGCGCATCATCGCTGCCGCGCGGGAGACGATGGTCGAGTTCGGCGCCGAGGTGTCGTTCGATGAAATCGCTCGACGCGCGGGCGTCGGTAATGCGACGCTTTATCGTCACTTCACGGATCGCCACGAGTTGATCCACCACGTCACGCTCTCTGTCATGTCCCGTATAGCGGACCGTGCGGAGCGCGCCCTCGCCGAGGAGCCGGATGCCTTCACTGCGCTGCGGCGCTTCGTCCACGACGCGGTGGAGGAGCGGATCGGCGCACTGTGCCCGCTGCTCTCCGACGGCATCGACCCGGCCCACCCCGATCTGCTCGCAGCGCGCGAGCGCCTGGACGCGGCCGTGCTGGCCGTCATGGGCGCCGCGCGCGACAGCGGCCGGCTGCGCACCGACATCGCCGTCGGTGACCTGATGGTCGCGCTCACCCAGCTCACCCGCCCGCTGCCGGGCAGCGGCTGTCTCGACTTCGACAAGTTCGTGCACCGGCATCTGCAGCTGTTCCTGGACGGCCTGCAGGCCCCTGCCCGGTCCGAACTTCCCGGCTCCGCCGTCACGTTGGAGGACCTGAGGCGCCGCTGATCACGGGCCGCGGCGGTCGGTGAGGGGGCGGGGCCACTGCGGGGCGCTCACGGCGTCTGCGGTGTCTACGTCGCTCCGCGTCGGCCGTGTCGTCCGCGTCCGCCGTAGCTTCCGGGCCGGCCATGGCTTCCGCGCTGTCCCGTGCCGTCCCGCGTCGCCCCAGATCGCTTCAGATCGCTCCAGAACCTTCCAGCCCCCCAACCCTGCCAGCCCCCAGCCCCGCCAGACCTTCCAGATATTTCCCGTTTCCAGAACCTCTGCCACGTTCCGTTACGCACCACTAGGTGGACCTCGTCATGTCTGAAACCGCCCCGTCCGTCGATCCGCGGCGCTGGAAAGCGCTGATATTCATCGCCCTCGCGCAGCTGATGGTCGTCCTCGACTCGACGATCGTGAACATCGCGCTGCCCTCCGCCCAGAAGGCCCTGGACATCAGCGACGCCAACCGCCAGTGGGTCATCACGGCCTATGCGCTGGCCTTCGGCGGACTGCTGCTGTTCGGCGGCCGGCTCGCCGACCTCTGGGGCCGGCGCCGGACCTTCCTCATCGGCCTGGTCGGCTTCGCGCTGGCCTCCGCGCTCGGCGGTGCAGCGGCCGACGAAGCGATGCTGCTGGGCGCGCGGGCGCTGCAGGGCGTCTTCGGCGCGCTGCTGGCGCCGTCCGCGCTGTCGCTGCTGGCGGTGACGTTCACGGAGGCCCGGGAGCGGGCCAAGGCGTTCGGCATCTTCGGCGCGATCGCCGGTGGCGGTGCCGCCCTCGGGCTGCTCCTCGGCGGTGTGCTGACCGAGTACCTGGATTGGCGCTGGACGTTCTTCGTCAACATCCCGATCGCCGTGATCGCCGCGGCCGGTGCCGTACTGGTCGTCCGCGAGCCCGCCGAGGGCCGCAACCGTTCCCGGCTGGACGTCCCCGGCGTCGTCCTGGCGTCGCTCGGCCTGGTCTCGCTGGTCTACGCCTTCACCCGAGCCGAGTCGGACGGCTGGCTGGCCGGGGTGACGCTGGGGCTGTTCGCCGCGGCCGCCGTGCTGCTGCTGGCGTTCGTCCTGGTCGAGTCCAAGGTGGCGTCGCCGCTGCTGCCGCTGCGGGTGGTCGCCGAGCGGAATCGCGCCGGTGTCTACGCCTCCCTCGGCCTGGCCGTGATCGGCATGTTCGGCCTCTTCCTGTTCCTGACCTACTACCTCCAGATCGTGAAGGGCTACACGCCGGTGGCGACCGGCCTGGCCTTCCTGCCGATGGTCGCGGGCATGATCACCGGTTCGACGCAGATCGGCGCCCGGCTGATGACCCGGGTCCGGCCGCGGCTGCTGATGGCGCCCGGCTTCGCGCTCGCCGCGCTCGGCATGGTGGTGCTGTCCCAGATCGACCTGGACACCTCCTACCCGGCGCTGATCCTGCCCGGCTTCGTCCTGATGGGCCTGGGAATGGGCACCGCGTTCATGCCGGCCATGTCGCTGGCCACGCACGGGGTCCAGCCGCGTGACGCGGGCGTCGCCTCCGCGATGGTCAACACCTCGCAGCAGGTCGGCGGCGCGATCGGCACCGCCCTGCTGAACACCATCGCGGCCAGCGCCACCACCGCCTACGCCACCGCGCACGCGGCCGGTGCGCGCTCGGCGGACCTGCTCAAGCTCCAGTCGATGGTGCACGGCTACGCCTCCGCCATCTGGTGGGCGGTGGGCATCCTGGCCCTGGCGGCGGTGATCGCCTTCACGCTCGTCAACACCGGGCGGCCGGACGCGGGTTCGCCGTCGGCCTCGTCGGACGGTGGCGCGAGCGCCGACGCCGAGGACGGCGCGCAGATTCCGGTGATGGTGCACTGAGGTCACTGAGGTCAGTGGGGTCAGTGGGGTCGGCGTCGGTGCACTGAGGCCGGAGCCGGAGCCGGAGCCGGAGCCGGAGCCGGGGGCGGTGTCGGTCTGGGCCGGTGGGAGTGTGCCGGTGGCCGGATGGGCGGACGGCCACCGGGGCGGCCGCGGTGCCCCGGTGCGTCGGCCTCCCTTCGCTCCGCTGAGCGTCAGCGCGTCAGCGGAGCCAGGGGAGGTCGGCGCCCTGCGGTTGGAGGCCGTCGGCGATCACACAGCAGATCTCGTCGAGTTGGCCGATCTGCTCGGGGGTGAGGCGGTCGAAGATCGCGGCCCGGACGGCGTTGACGTGTCCGGGCGCGGCCTTCTCCAGGACCCGCAGCCCCTCGTCCGTGAGGTAGGCATTCTGGCCCCGCTTGTCGGACGGGCAGTTCTCGCGCCGGACCCAGCCGTTCTTCTCCAGACGGGCGACGGCGTGCGAGAGGCGGGACCGGGTGATCTTGGCGTTCTGAGCCAGCTCGGTCATCCGCATCCGGCGCCGCGGTGCGCGGGAGAGCTGGACGAGCAGGCCGTAGTAGACGTGCGGCATCCCGGCGTCGCGCTGTAGCTGGCGGTCGAGGTGGTCCTCCAGGAGCGTGGTGGCGTGGAGGTACGCCTGCCAGGCGTGCTGCTCCTCGTCATCGAGCCAGCGCGGCTCGGTCGTCGCGGGTTCGTTGCTCATGCCATCCACTCTCTCACCGCCTCGAGAGTTATTGAACATTTAACAATGGGGGTCCGACGGGGAGCCGCCCTCCGGCCGGGGGTGGTCCCGCGGCCGGAGGGTCTTCGCTGTGCGGGGGTCCGGAGGTGGTGGCGGCCCCGGATCGGGCGCAGAAGGTGACGCCGCGCGGGGAGGCGGGCGCCGTCGCGGAAGAGCGGAGCAGTGGTGCGGAACGGTGGTGCGGAGCAGTGATGCGGAACGCTGGTGCGGAACAGTGGTAACGCCAGTGTGACGCCGCCAAGCCGTTATGTCGGTAATGTCGGCGCCATTTCTCGGTCAGATCGCTGTGCCCGGCTGCCGGCGTCCCGGGCCCCGGAGGCCCCCCGGTCGCCCCCGGGCCGACGCGCGGGCGACGCACCGGAGGACGCAGCGGCCCCCGCTCCCGATCGGCCGGTCAGTCCTCTCCCAGCGCGATCAGCTCCAGGGAGCGGAGCGCGGACCGCAGGGCGCGGTCGTCGTCGCCGTCGGTGGCCCAGGAAGCCACGTCGAGGGCGGTGTCGGTCAGCTTGATCACATGCGCGTCGCCGTGCGCGGCGGCCCGTTCGAAGACCTCCTCCGGCGTGAGCGGACCCGTGGTGAGCTCCGGCAGCGGTGTGTCGGGGCTGTAGACGGAGGCGAGGGCGGCGCTCGCCGTCCAGGCGACGCCGAGCGACGGCACCCACAGTTCGCGGGGGAGCGCCGGGAGGGTGCGCAGAACGGCGTTCGGGGCGGTGGCCGCGTGGACCAGCATGACGCCGTTGCCGTGGCCGTAGTCGAGATAGTGGTGGGTGGCGGCCCGTACCAGCGCGGCGAGCTGCTCGCGGGCCTCGTCGGGGTTCTGCGGCGCGCGCAGCGACTCGGCCGCGGCCAGCCAACCCTCCGTGCCGGGCAGCTGGGCCAGCCCGTCGATGACCGTCGGCTGCTCGTTGGGGACGCGTGGGAGGGCGGCCAGTGCGTCGGCGGGGGCGGTGGTGCCGCTGGGGCGCACGGACATCGGCAGGGTGGCGTGACGCGCCGCCCAGTAGCCGAGGGCGTGCGCCAACTCCGCGATCCGCGGCTCCTCTTCGCCCTGCTCCATGAGGGTGCGCACGGCGTGGCCGACGCGGATCACCGGGTGGGTGGCGGCGCCCGCGATGCCGGGCAGCAGCCGCGGCCACCACTCCACGAGCACCTCGCGCCAGGGGCGTTCGGCCACCTGGCGGGTCATGTACGCGGTCCAGTCGGTGACCCGGCGCGGATCGCCCAGCGCCTCCTGCCAGTTGGCGTCGGTGATCGTCGTCCGGCTGCTCGGTACGTCCTCCAGGCGGGTGGCGTAGTCGTCGAGCCAGCGGTGCACGGTCGCCGCCTGGCCGTGCCGGATCAGGGCCTCGACGGCCATCGGGGCGTGGTTGCTGAGGTATCCGTTGAACTCGGGGCCGGTGGTGTGGAGGCGTTCCAGGGCTTCGTCGAGGGTGCCGCTCGTCGTATCCATGCCCCGAGGCTAGGTACGCGCTCAGGGGCCGGGTAACGGACCGCGGGCGGATCCTGAACGGGCCTGTGGGACTACGGCGGTGGTCCTACCGGCCGGGGGCGGTTGCCGGGTGGTCGCGGGCCCGGAGGCGGGCGTACGGGCGCGGCTGTGGGACGTGCGCAGGGGCGTGCGGCGGGACGCGCGACGGGACGCGCGGTGGGCGTGCGGCGGGGCGTTGTCAGTGGCGGGTGGCACGCTGAAGTCGAGGGATTCGGAGGGTGGTTGGACGGAGCCACGGAGTCACGAAACCGCAGAACCGCAGAACCGCAGAACCGCGGAACCGCGGAGTCACGGATTCACGGAACCAAGGAATCGGAATACCGGACAGGAGGTGTCGGATATGGGCGGGAGCCTGGTCGCCATGACGAGCGACAGTGCGCATCGGAACGGGTGCAGGGACGGGCAGGAGAACGGGTGCGGGAACGGGCCTGACGGCGGGCGCGGGAACGGCGCGGCCGGGTGGGCCGCAGTGGAGGCGGCGGTACCGGAGTTCGCGGCGGCGGTGCGGGCGCGGTTCGGGGCGTATCGGCATCACGTCCTGGCCACGTTGCGCAAGGACGGCGCGCCGCGGCTGAGCGGACTGGAGGCGGATTTCCGGTACGGCGAGCTATGGCTGGGCGTGATGATCGACTCGCGCAAGGCGCTGGATCTACGGCGGGACCCACGGTTCGCCCTGCACGCCAACCCGGGCGGCGGGACGGACCTGGCCGACAGCGATGTACGGGTCGCCGGCCGGGCGGTCGAGGTGACCGACCCCGGACCGAAGGCGCGGTACGCGGCGGCGGTGAAGCCACCGGAGCCGTTCCACCTCTACCGGGCGCTGCTGACGGAGGTGGTGCGGACGTCCACCGAGCCGCCGTTCATCAAGCTGGAGATATGGCGGCCGGGCCGGCCCCTGCGGACGATACGACGGACGTCGGACGGGGCCCCGCCGAAGTATCCGGAGGCCCTGGAGGAGCGGGAGTAGCCGGGGGCGGGAGTGGTGGGGCGCAGGAGGCCCCGCCGCGCCCTCCCACCCCGTCCGGGCAATCGACCGTGCGGGGCGTGGGAGCGGCAGTGGCCGTCGTCCGGGCGCGGTGCGCGGTACGAGGCGTGTCGCCTCCGTGCGCGGCGCGCGGCATGCCGGTTCAGCGCCCATGCCCGTGCCCGTGCCGCTGCCGGCGTCAGTGCGCGGCGTGCGGAACGTGGGGCCGTCGGGCCGTGTGTGCCTGGCGGGGGCGGTGCAGGCCGTGGGGCTCGCGGTCGCGGTGGGTGCGGAAGACGTAGAGCGAGGCGATGAACATCACCCCGAACATCATCAGTCCCCAGATCGTCGACTTCAGGACCGAGGGGGTGCTGCCGCCGAGGGAGTAGAGCCAGCCCATCGACGCGCCGAAGAGCGCGCCGTACGCCAGGGCCCGTGTCTCGGTGATCATCGTCGCCTGGAAGTGCACCAGCGTCACCCCCAGTACCCCGGTGACCACCGCCGCGATCAGCCCGAGGAGCGCGGCCTGGCCGCCCTTGGCGCCGTTGGTGTGGTCCATCCAGATCGTGTAGCAGCCGAAACAGAGCGCCGCGACGATCGGGAGCACCAGGGCGGGCCGCATACGGGGGCCGGCCGCCTCGGGGGCGGTGCGCTCCACGGGGCCGGAGAGTGTTGCGCCGTGTTCCGGCTCGACGGTGCCGTGCGAGCGGGCGGCCCGGGCCTCGGGCCGCCGTTCCCCGCCGGTGCGCGGGTCGCGGTGCGCGTGCGGGTCCATGACGGGCTCCTCTCGTTCGCCCTTTCCTGTCCAGGCGACACCCGGGTGTGGGCGGCGTCAACTGGATCAGCGCGTGCCCCGACGGGATCGGCCATGCCCGACGCGATCAGCCCGTACCCCGTCGGGATCGGCCCGGGCTCCTCCCGTCATCGCCCCGGGCCCTCCCGTCGGTGCTGTCGCAGGTCCTTGTCCTTGTCGGTGCTACCGCAGGTCCTTCTGGTACCAGGCGACGTCCCAGTAGCGGTCGAACTTCCGGCCCACCTCCGTGAACGTGCCGATGTGACGGAAGCCGAAGCGCGCGTGGAGGCGGACGGACGCCTCGTTGGGCTGGGCGATCCCGGCGTAGGCGCGGTGCACGTCCTCCTCGGCGAGCGCCGCGAAGAGCGCAGAGTAGAGCAGCGTGCCGACGCCGCGGCCGGCGGCGTCCGGCGCGCAGTAGACCGTCGTCTCCACGGAGGTCGCATACGCGCCCTTGGGGCGGAACGGGCTACTGGTGACATACCCGAGCAGGTGGTCCTCGGCGTCCCGCGCAACCAGAAGGCGGTGCGGGCCGTCTTTGGGGTGGGAGAGCAACCACGGGCGACGTCGCTCGGAGCTGAAGGGCTCCGTGTCGAATGTGATGGGTGTCTCGCGGACGTAGTGATTGTAAAGATCCGTAAGGGCTGTGAGGTCCGTCTCTGCGCCCGCTCTGACCTGCACGTCCCCCTGCTCAGGTGCCATCTGTCCTCCTTCGTGGCGGCGCAGGGTACTGCATGATCAGAAAAATAGGGGCGCGGCATGGGAATTCTGTCCGGATTCCAGCCGTTGTTTCCTTCGGACGGGTCAGCTGGTCGCCACTGGAAGTCCACAGAGACAGAGCCAGAGGCAGTCACCGACCGATGATCCGCTCCACTGTCCCGCGACCGACTCAGCGCAAAGGGAGCATCCGCATGGCAACCCGTGCCGTCGCCCGTCGTCAGGCCAGCACCACCGGCTCTGGCGAGGCCAACAGCGTTCGCGCAGCAGGCGGAGACATCGCCGACCGCGACCTGGTGGGCATGTATCTCGACGAGATCGCGCGCACGCCACTGCTGGACGCCGCCAAGGAGGTGGAGCTGTCGCAGACCATCGAGGCCGGGGTCTATGCCCAGCAGATCCTGGACGGCGAGATCACCGACACCGACGCCGCCGGCGCGAGCCGCGCGGAGCTCGAAGCGCTCGCCGCCGAGGGTGAGCGGGCCAAGGACGTCTTCATCCGGTCCAACCTCCGCCTGGTCGTCGCCGTGGCCCGCCGGTATCCGCGCTCCGGCCTGCCCCTGCTGGATCTGATCCAGGAGGGCAACGCCGGCCTGGTGCGCGCCGTCGAGAAGTTCGACTACGCCAAGGGCTTCAAGTTCTCGACGTATGCGACGTGGTGGATCCGCCAGGCCATCACGCGTTCCATCGCCGACCAGTCGCGCACGATCCGGCTCCCCGTCCACCTCGTCGAGGAGCTGGGCCGGATCCGTCGGGTCCAGCGCGAGTTCAACCGCGAGAACGGCCGCGACCCGGAGCCCGAGGAGGTGGCCGGCGAGCTGGGTTCCACGGCGGCCCGCGTCACCGACGTCCTGGACTGGGCCCGCGACCCGGTCAGCCTCAACATGTCGGTGGACGACGACGGCGACACCCAGTTCGGCGACCTGCTGGAGGACACCTCCGCCGCCTCTCCCGAGCAGTCCGTGCTCACGCTGCTGCGCAGCGAGGAGCTGGAGGATCTGATCGACCGCCTCGACCAGCGCACCGCGTCGATCATCAAGGCGCGCTACGGCATCGAGGACGGCCGCGAGCGCACGCTGACGGAGGTCGGCAAGCAGCACGGCCTGACCCGTGAGCGGATCCGCCAGATCGAGAAGCACGCACTGCTGGAGCTGAAGCGGATGGCGCGCGACACCGGGTTCGACGCGGCGGCCTGAGCCGCCGCGCCCCCCGGGCGGAGCCGGCCGTGTACGGCAGCCGTACGCGGGCGGGCGAGCCGGGGCGCGCCGTACGGCGGTGAGGCGTGCCGCGAGCGCGCGCGGTGACGTGGCGCGCGGCGGCGTGCCCTGAGCGTGCGGTGCGGGTGCCGGCGTGGGATGTCGGCGGAACGTTGTGGCCGGAATGTTGTGGATGGGGCGAGCCCCGATGCCGTGGTGGCGTCGGGGCTCTTGTGCGTGCGGACGGGCACCCACCGCGACTCGGACGGGCACCCATGGCGACGTAGCCGCTCACGCACAGCTGACCACCCACCGACAGGTGACCACTCACTCCCAGGTAACCACCCACAAATTAGTGGGTACTTGTCCGGAACTGCGCCCCCGCCAAGACTGATCACCAAGAGCTCGACAAGAGACCGGCTCAGGCCGGCAAGAGGTCAGCAAGACCTCGGTCGGACCTCGGCAAGAGATCAGTACGAGAAAGAGGCGGGAGCGCAGTTCCGTTATGGCGGCGGGGAATTCGATGGAGCACTCGGTGGGGAATGCGGCGCGGACGAACGTCAGCGTGCTGGGCCTGGGAGACATGGGTACGGCCCTGGCGGCGGCGCTTCTCGCGGCCGGTCACCGGGTGACGGTGTGGAACCGTACGGCGCGCAAGGCCGACGCGCTGGTGGAAAAGGGCGCCCGGCGTGCGCTCACTCCGGCCGAGGCGATCGCCGCGGGCGAAGTGGTGATCGTCTGCATTCTGGACTACGCCGCCGTCGGCCCGCTGCTGGCCGACGACGGTGCAGGTGAGGCGCTCAAGGGCCGGGTCGTGGTCAATGTGACCAACGGTTCGCCGGCCGAGGCGCGGGAGCTCGCGGAGCGGGTTTCCGGGCTCGGCGCGGATTATCTGGACGGCGGCATCATGGCCGTCCCGGAAATCATCGGGCAGCCGCAGGCATTCGTGCTCTACAGCGGTGCCGAGGTAGCTTTCCGGGCGTATCGCGAGGTGCTGGACGCCTTCGCCCGCAGCGTTTATCTGGGGGCGGACCCGGGCCTGGCGCCGCTCAACGACCTGGCGTTGCTGAGCGGAATGTACGGCATGTTCGGCGGTTTTCTGCACGCGGCCGGCCTGGTGCGTTCGGCGGGCGGCAACGTCGCGGAATTCACCCGGGAACTCCTGGTGCCGTGGCTGCGGGCGATGGCCGACAGCCAACTTCCCGCGATGGCGGAGCAGGCGGACTCCGGGGATTACGGCGCCACCGGTTCCAACCTCGCCATGCAGGTCTCGCACGATGCCATCGGCGACGTCAGCCGGGCGCAGGGCGTCAGTACGGAGCTGTTCGGCCCGCTGTGGGAGCTGATGAAGCGGCGGGTGGCGGACGGCCATGGCGCGGAGAGCGTCGGGGGAGTGCTCGAACTGGTCCACCCCCGCGGCGGCGGGGCGTGAAGCCGGCCCGATAGGCGAGCCCCCTGCCTCCGGCCCCCGTAGGCAGCCCCGGCCCGCAAGCACAAGAGGCGGTGACCGCCCCTCCCGGAAGGAGAAGCGGTCACCGCCTCGTATGCGTCAGCGCCAGCGGGGCCGGCCGTCAGGAGTCGCTGCCCGCCGTCCACGCCGACCACGACATGTTCCAGCCGTTGAGGCCGTTGTCGGGCTGGACGGTCTTGTCCTTGGAGTTCTTCACGATGACCACGTCGCCGATCAGCGAGTTGTC
The DNA here is from genome assembly GCF_000373585.1 of Streptomyces sp. MspMP-M5. Lineage (GTDB taxonomy): Bacteria > Actinomycetota > Actinomycetes > Streptomycetales > Streptomycetaceae > Streptomyces. The sequence goes on along the minus strand of NZ_KB891885.1, from coordinate 109,110 downwards.
GTAGAACCACTTGGCCGGGGTGTCGCCACCGCCGCCCTTGTTGTCCTCCAGGCCCACACAGCCGTGGCTGGTGCCGGTGCGGCCGAAGATCGACGAGTTGCCCCAGTAGTTGCCGTGTATGAAGGTGCCGGACGACGACAGCCGCATGGCGTGCGGCACGTCCTTGATGTCGTACTCGCCGCCGAAGCCGACCGTCGAGCCGTCCATCCGGGTCTGCTCGAACTTCTCCGAGATCACCATCTGGCCGTTGTAGGTCGGGTGGTCGGGGCTGCCGCCGGAGATCGGGATGGACTTGATGACCTTCCCGTCCTGCTTGACGGTCATGGTCTGGGTGTCCATGTCGACCGTGGAGACCTGCGAGCGCCCGATGGTGAACGACACCGTCTTGGACTGCACGCCGGTGATGCCCGGGCCGCCCTTCACGCCGTCCAGCGCGATCTTCATGGTGACCTTGGAGCCGGCCTTCCAGTAGTCCTCCGGCCGGAAGTCCAGGCGCTGGTTGCCGAACCAGTGGCCGACGACCTTCTGGCCGCTGCTGGAGGTCACCGTGATGTGGGAGCGGACGTCCTTCTGGTTGGTGATCGGCTTGTCGAAGTTGAACGACACCGGCATGCCGACGCCGACCGTCCTGCCGTTGTCGGGCGTGAACGAGCCGATGAAGCTGTGCGCCGACGAGACCGTGGTGAAGGTCGCGTTCTCCGTCGCCGGACGGCCCTTGGCGTCCTTGGCGTTCGCCACGAGCTTGTACTTGGCGCCGCGGTCCAGCTGCGCGCCGGGCTTCCAGGACGTGCCGTCCGGCGATATGGCACCGGCGACGTCCTTGCCGCTGTCGACGGCGGTGAGCTTGACGTCCGTCAACTTGCCGCCGGTGACCTTCACCCCGGTGTCGTTGATGCTGGCGTTGGTGGCGCCGTCCTTCGACGAGACCTGGATCTTGGCGTCGGAGGCGTCCTTGGCGGCCGCGGCGTCCGCTCCGGCCTGCCCGTTCTTGCCGTCGCCCTGGCCCGCCTCGGCGTCGCCGCCGCAGGCCGTCAGCGACAGCGCACCCGCGGCGAGCAGCGCGGTGAGCGCCAGGGCGCGGCGGGTACGGCGGGTGCGACGGGGCGCGGCGGAATCGCGTGACTCGGTCTGAAGCTGCTGGTGGGGGGTGCGGGACGGGGCGGGCGGGGGGTTGTCCAGCGATGTCACGAGCTGCTCCATACAGGGGTGTTGTGATTCCGTGCTGGTAAACAGCACCTACGGGTGGATTTGGTTGCGGGTACGACCACGTTGTGACGAAGGTCACATTCGTGGCGGCAGGGGTCGGTCGCCCGGCCCTGATAGCCAGGTTCGCAGTGCCGTGCCGTCTTCGTCCAGGCCGGGTGGCGCCGTCGGTTGTACCACCGGCGTGCCCGACAGGCGCAGCGGGCTGGCGACTTGGGGGATCCGGTCCGCGCCGACCGGGACGACCGGGTCCAGCCCCAGCCGCGCCGCCAACTCCAGCGCCTCGGAGAGGCTGTTGACCGGGCCGCACGGCACCGACACCGCCGTCAGCCGCTCCGTCCAGCCCCGCGGGGTGTCGGCGGCGAGCCGATCCTCCAGCGCTCTGACCAGGTCTGTGCGGTTCCGCACCCGATCCTGGTTCCGCCGGAACCGTATGTCCTCCGCCAGCTCCGGCACCCCCAGCGCCTCGGCCAGCGCCCGGAACTGACGGTCGTTCCCCACCGCCACGGCCAGCAGCCCGCCCCGGCAGGCGAGCGTCTCGTACGGGGCGATGCTCGGGTGCCGGTTGCCCATCGGCCCCGGGTCCCGGCCGGTCGCCAGGTGGGCGGACACCTGGTTCACCAGCGATCCCAGGAGCGAGGAGAGCAGATTGACCTCCACCGCCTGGCCCGCGCCGGTCCGGTCGCGGTGCCGCAGCGCGGCCAGGATCCCGGTGGCGGCGTCCTTGGCCGTCAGCACGTCCACCAGCGCCACCCCCGCCTTCAGTGGCGTCCCGCCGGGTTCCCCGGTGATGCTCATCAGTCCACCCACCGCCTGCACCACGAAGTCGTAACCGGGCAGCGCGGCGCCCGCGCCGGAGCCGAAACCGGTGATCGTGCAGTGCACCAGCCCCGGGTTGGCGGCCCGTGTGGCGGCCGGGTCCAGGCCGTACTTCGCCAGCGCGCCGGGCCGGAAGTTCTCGATCAGGACGTCCGCCCGGCGCGCCAGCTCCCGGGCCGCCGCCGCGTCCCCGGGGTCCGCGAGGTCCAGCGCCAGGCCCCGTTTGGAGCGGTTGGCGGCGTCGAAGTACGCGGCGGTCCCGTCGGCGGCGAACGGCGGCCCCCAGGAGCGGGTGTCGTCACCGGAGCCCGGCCGCTCGACCTTGATCACGTCGGCGCCGAGGTCGGCGAGTGTGGCGGCGGCGAGCGGACCGGCCAGCACCCGGCTGAAGTCGGCCACGAGGATGCCGTCGAGGGCGCGCGGGGCGGTCCGGTGGTCCTGTTGGGGCACGGGCGTACTCCTCACGTCGCGGACGAGGTGCCGTCATCGTTCGCGACGGCCGGCGGCGGAGGGAAGGTGCCGGGGTGTCCAACGCCGGCCGCGGCAGTGCGCCGGTGCGGCCGGTGGTGCGCCGCCGCCGGCCGGGCCCGGAGGGCTCACATCCGGACCGCGACACACAAGGGACATACGCAAAGGACACACACAAGGGGCACACGTGTGGTGTCGGGAATGCGGGGAAATGTCATAGGAGATGTGTCACTTCGGGATTTGTGGCCCAAGATCCCCTGTTGGAAGGCCAGACGTGTGGTGTCTACTGGACCTAGGTGTTCTGTCCACGGAGATCCGTCAGAAGCGCCCTAGCCCAGCGCCCACTTGTTCGGGAGGAACAGCATGCTCCCCTCCGTTTCGATTCTCCAGCAGATCGGCCTCGGCGTACTGCTGGTCATCGTCGTCCTCTGGGCGGTCGGCCTGATCAGACTGACCCGCCGCGGGCACTACGGCGCCGGCGCACCGTTCTCCTTCCGGAGGCGGCCGCCCCGCGCCCGGATCCGGCTCGACGCCGTACCGCGCCAGACGGGGCCCGGCGGGCCCGCCTCGGAGAACGTCGACCTCACCCCCGCCGAACGGCAGGCGTTCGACGACCTCGTGCGGCAGCTCAGCAGCCGCAGTTGATCCTCCGTCAGCCGGGTGGTGCGCCGGACCTCCGGCGCGCCCGGCTCACCGCACCGGCCCCAGCTTGAGCAGCGCCAGCGCCGCCAGCATCTGCACCGACACCGCCGCCGCCGACTTCCGCGTCGACAGATGGTGCTGACCACGTATGAGCAGCACCGCGAGGAAGTAGCCGAACCCCCAGGTCGTCCATGTCGCGGCCTGTACGAACGTGGAACTCGCCGGCAGCCATGCCGCGATGAGCAGCCGCGGCAGGTCCGTCACCCAGAAGAGCACCACGAACAGGCTCGCCGTCGGCGCGAACCGCCCGTTGCCGCCGAGCGTCCGCGCTATCGCGTGGGTGACCGCCCCCAGCCCCAGACTGGCCAGCAGCAGCACCGCCTCGGCCATCCCGACCAACTGCAGCGCCGCCGTGGGGCCGGCCGCCCACTGGGCGCGGAACGCGTCCACCGACACGATCCCGATCCCGCCGCTGATCAGGCACAGCAGCACCGCCGCACTCCACGCGCTGCGGTCCCGCGCCTCGTCGAAGACGTCCACCGGCCGGTACCAGAGCCCGAATATCAGCCGGTGCCACCACAGCCGCCGGTGCGGCACGGGCTCCCGGCGGGCCGGCGCGGGCGCGGGCGGCGGCTGCACCAACGTGGGCGGCGGCGGGGGCGGCTGGGCACCCGCGGGCGGGGCGGCGCGCCGGCCGCGCCGCGGGGGCGGAGGTGTGGGGGGCGGCGATGCGGACATACGGCCGTTTCTACCACCGGCCGCGCCGGCCCGACGCGCGGGCGTCGGGCAGAACATGAGACCGGTCGCGGCACCCGGATGAGACGCTCGACCGGTGACGCTTCAGACACCGGAGCACGACGAGGCACACGGCGGCGGTCTCGGCAGCCGCCTCAACTGGCTGCGCGCGGCGGTCCTCGGCGCCAACGACGGGGTGGTCTCGACCGCCGGACTCGTCGTCGGCGTCGCCGGCGCCACCGACTCCCGCAGCACCCTGCTGACGGCCGGACTCGCCGGACTGCTGGCCGGCTCGATGTCCATGGCGGCCGGCGAATACGTCTCGGTCTCCACCCAGCGCGACTCCGAGAAGGCCGCACTGGCCCTGGAGAAGCGCGAATTGGCCACCGAACCGCAGGCCGAACTCCTGGAACTGACCGCACTTCTGGAGGGCAAGGGCCTCAGCGGCGAACTGGCGCGGGAAGTGGCCGAGCAGCTGACGGCCCATGACGCGCTGCGCGCCCACGCCGAGGTGGAGCTCGGCATCGACCCCGACGAGCTCACCAACCCCTGGCACGCCGCGGGCGCCAGCTTCCTCGCCTTCACCGCGGGCGCGCTGCTCCCGCTCCTGGCGATCGTGCTGCCGCCGGCCGCCCAGCGCCTGTGGATCACCGTCCTGGCGGTCCTCGGGGCGCTGACCCTGTGCGGCTGGACCAGCGCCCGCCTGGGCACCGCCCCCGTCGCCCCGGCGGTCCTGCGCAACGTGGCCGGCGGCGCCCTGGCCATGGCCGTCACCTACGTGGCGGGGACCGTCCTGGGGGCGGTGGGGGCGTAGACCTTTCGTCCCGTCAGAAGCGCCCTAGCCGTCGCGCGGCTCGGTCGCCCCGTACAGCTCGGTGTACGACGGGAAGCGGCCGCCGGGGCCGTCCACCGGGGTGGCGGCGCGGGCGGCCTTGACGATGGCGCGGGCCAGGACGTCGGCGCCGGTGGCCAGGAGGTCGTTCAGGGCGCCCGCTTCCAGGTGGACGGCGAAGACGGGGTTGGCCAGGGCCTCCGCCTCGGCGAGCGGGCGGGCGCCGGTGGCCAGCGTGAAGACCGTGTCGCCGTCGTTGAGGAGGTGGACGGGGCGCAGCGCGCGGGCCAGGCCGTCGTGGGCGGTGCCGGCGAGCTTGTGGGCCTGTGCCCGGGTGAGGACGGCGTCGGTGGCCACCACCGCGAGGGTGGTGTTGAGTGGCGGGTGGACGGAGGCGGCCGACCGGGCCGCGGAGATCTCCCGGGCCTCGGCGAGGCGGCGCCGGGCGGCGGCGTGGACCTCCGGTGCGGGCAGCGGGCCGGGCGCGCCGTAGAGGGCGCCGGTCCGCGGGTCGGCGAAGGAGCCGGCGGAGTTGACGGCGGCCAGTGCGGCGACGGTTATCCCGGAGGGCAGGACGGCGCTGGCGGTGCCCACGGCGCCCTTGAAGCCGCCCGCGACCGCGCCGGTGCCGGCGCCGACGACGCCCTGGCGGACGGGCGCACCGGGCGCCGTCCGGGCGGCCTCCTCGACGGCGGCGCGCCCCAGGGCGGCGTCCGGACGGGCCCGCCAGTCGCCGCCGCGCCCCAGGTCGAAGAGGGCGGCGGCGGGGACGACGGGGACGACCTGGGCCGGGTCAGGGCCGACCCGGAAGCCGCGGCCGTGCTCCTCCAGCCAGCCGACGACACCGGACGCGGCGTCAAGTCCGAACGCCGAGCCGCCGGTCAGCACGACCGCCTCGACACGCTGGACGAGGTTGCGGGGGTCGAGGGCGTCGGTCTCCCGGGTGCCCGGGCCGCCGCCGCGCACGTCGACCGCCGCGACGGCGCCGCCCTCGGGGGCCAGGACGACGGTGGTGCCGGTGAGCCAGCCGCCGCCGATGCGCTGGGCGTGGCCGACCCGCAGGCCGGGGACGTCGGTCAGGGCGTCGTGCGGGCCCGGGGGGTGGGGGGCGTCCCACCCCCCGGGATGCCGCTGGTGCTGCCGCGTGTCGGTCATGGGGCATGCGTACCACGCGGGCCCCGCCCGGTGCGGCCCTGAGCGGCCTAGTGGCCGACCGGGCCCATCACGATGACCGGGTGGAGGGCCGGGTCGAGGGTGCGCAGCAGTGCGCGCATCACGTCGGGCTTGAGGCTGACGCAGCCCTGGGTGGGGCCGTCGTGGTCGACGTGCAGCCAGACGCCGCCGCCCTTGGCGTCGCCCAGGGGCCGCCGGCCGTCCAGTGGGGAGGAGCCGGGGACGCGGTTGTAGTTGATGGCGATGACGTAGTCGAAGGCGCCGGCCAGCGGCTCGCCCTCGACGCCGGTGCCGTGCGCGACGAAGCTGCTGTTGTGGTCGTAGGGGAGCTTGGTGCCCTCGGGTGCGGGCAGCCGGCCGCCGGCGTCGGTCAGGGTGTAGACGCCCTGGGGGGAGCGCAGGTCGCCGTAGCGGTGCTGGGTGGTCCATCCGTGGGCGGCGTTGTGCGCGGACCAGGCGGGCCCGGCCTCCCAGTAGTCCGAGCCCTCCGCGCGGGTGTAGAGGACGACCCGCGAGTCGTACGAGTCGGCGCCCTTGCCGGTGACGACGAGGACCTGGCGGGCGTTGGCCGGTATGCGCTTGCGGGCGGCGTAGCTGAGATCCGGGATGGCGCGCAGTCCGCGGGCGGCGTCCGGCGCGGCCTGATGGGGCGCCGGGGTGTTCGGGCCGGCGACCGTCCGGGCCGCACCGCTCTTGGCGTCCGGCCGGCCGTTGTGGTCGTCGCCCGAAGCCGGCCAGGCCCACAGGGCGGTGCCGACCAGCGTGGAGAGCGCGAGGCCGCCGACGGCCTTGCTGCGCCGGGACAGTCTCCTGCGCGCACGGGACTGGGCGTGGCGGGCTGCCATGTCTGGCGTCTCCTCAGGTACGGACGGGTGGACGGCCCGTGGGCCGCTGCGGGACCGCAGAGCCCCCAGGCATAAAAAGGGCAATCTGCACCCTACCGCGTTCCCGTGGGACCGCTTCCGCGGGCCGTGGTGAACGGTAGAGGGCATGAGGATGACGCCGCACGCCGCGTGGACCTTTGGTAGGGGAATGCGGGGATTGGTCGCGAGCGAGGGCTATGTGACGTGCCGCGGAGGGCGTGGCGGGGTGCCCCAAAGTTGGCCGGAAGGCGACCCAAGTCCGCTCTGTGAAGGGTGAGTTGACGGGAGGGGCCGCCGGGCGTGCCGGGGGCTTTCCGGCCGCTCGGGCGGTTGGTCCGGCGGACGGGCGCGGCGGGTGCGCGTACGGCCGTTCGGCACGCTTACGGGGGACGGCGCGCCGGGCCGGTGCCGCTCACACCCGTAGCCGGGATGGGCCGACCGGCGGCCGCTACTCCTCCTCCAGAGCGGTGCCCTGGCGGGCCGTCAGGGTGACGCCCACCGCCACCGCGGCGGCCGCCACCAGACCCGCCAGCGGGACCGCGACACGCCCGGCGGGCGTACACGCCAGGACCAGAGCGGCGGACACCGGCAGGACCAGTTGCTGGGCGAGCCCGCGCTTCTGGTGGCGGGAGTGGATCAGCCACACCGTGAACAGGTAGAGCGCGCCCGGCACCGTGACACAGGCCGCCGCCCCGTACGCCGGGAGGCGCGTGCCGCCGGCCGACTCCTCCACCGCGATCTCGATCCCCGCGCCGATCGCCGCGGCCGAGCAGAACACCAGGTAGTGGCCGTAGCCCCACAGGAACGCCTGGCGGTTGGAGCGCAGGTGGAGGTGGATGGGGACCGCGAAGTAGATCCAGTACGCCGCGAAGACCAGCAGCAGGCCGCCGGCGGCGATCGGCAGCAGCGTGCCCAGGTCGTGGTGCTCGTCGAGCGCCGACTGCACGGCCACGGTCGCCGCGGCGACCGTCTCGCCCAGCACGATGAGGGTGAACAGGCCGTAGCGCTCGGCGATGTGGTGCGGGTGCCAGCTCGTCCGCCGCCGGCGTTCGGCGAGCATCGGGACCGACAGCTCCAGCAGGCCCATCACGACGAACACCCACGGCGCGTCGCCCGGGGGCAGGAACAGCAGCGCCAGCCAGCCGACCTGGCAGAGCGTCACCCCGAGCGCGTAGTGGAGCGCGGTGCGCCGCTCGACGCCCCGGGCGCCGTGCGCGGCCCGCAGCCACTGGCTGACCAGCGCCAGCCGCATCACCAGATAGCCGAACCACACCACCCGGAAGTCGCCGTCGTCGAAGGCCCGCGGGACGCCCGCGGCGAGGATGAGGACACCGGCGATCTGAACGAGCGTCACCACCCGGTACAGCACGTCGTCGGTGTCGTACGCCGACGAGAACCAGCTGAAGTTGACCCACGCCCACCAGATGGCGAAGAACAGCATCAGATAGCCGACCACGCCGTGCCCCGTATGCCCCTCGGCGAGGGCGTGCACCAGTTGGCGGCCGGCCTGGGCTACCGCCACCACGAAGCACAGGTCGAAGAACAGCTCCAGTGGGGTGGCGGCGCGATGCGCCTCGCCGCGGCTGCGTGCCTGCATCAGAACCGTCACGTCGTCCCAGCCCCTCTCGTCGGCCGCCGGTGGAGTGGCCCTCAGTAGAGCGCGGGGCCGGCGGCGACGGGGGCAACGGGGGCGCGGCGTGTCGGGGGGCCGGGGCGGGCCGGGCGGTCCTAGTCGGCCACCGCCTCCACGATCGAGGCGAAGCCCGGCGTCGGGAGCACCCGCGTCAGCCGGAAGTCGGCGGCCGCCAGCAGCGCCGCGAACTCGTCCGCGTTGCGCTCCCGGCCGTCGAAGACCGTCAGCATGGCGATGTCCATGGTCTTGCCGAAGTGCGGGGCGTTCCCCGGCGGCAGTACGCAGTCGACGACCAGGAGGCGGCAGCCGGGCGCCATCGCCGTACGGCAGCTGCGCAGGATGCGGCGGCAGGCGTCGTCCGGCCAGTCGTGCAGCACGTGTTTGAGGACGTAGAGGTCGCCGCCCTCCGGGACCGCGGTGAAGAAGTCGCCCTCCTGGGTGCGCCAGCGGCCCTTGAGCTCGTCGGCGTCCAGCAGGTGGTGGGCCAGCGGCGGCGCCAGGTCGAAGAGGACGCCGGTCAGCTGCGGGTGGCGGCCCAGCACCGCACGCAGCAGACCGCCGCGGCCGCCGCCCACGTCCACGACGGTGCCGGTCTCGGGGAAGGGATAGACGGCGGCCACCGCGTCGTCCACCGGGGCGGCCAGCGACGCCGTCCCGTCGTCGAAGAGCGTGCGCCTGGCCGGATCCGACTCCAGATGGGCGAAGAGCGGCGCGCCGAAGAGCCGCTCGAAGGCCGCGCCGCCGTGCCGTACCGCCTCGGTCAGGCCGGCGGAGGTCCGCAGGAACAGGTCGTCGGTGAGCATCATGACGGCCGGGTGCAGCGAGTCGGGCACGTCGGTGCGCAACTGCCGGGCGGCCGGCGTCAGTTGGTAGGCGCCCGCGGTGTCCTCGCGGAAGATGCCGCGGGCGGCGAGGTAGCGCAGGACGCGGCGCAGGTGCGGGGCGTGGGTGTCGGTGGCGGCGGCCAGTTGCTCGGGGGTGCGCGGGCCCGCGGTGAGCCGGTCGGCGATGCGGTAGTGGGCGGCGGTGCGCAGCGCGGCGGAGAAGAGATGGCCCATGGCCTGGTCCATGAGGTGGGTCGCGAGATCGGCCGGCTCGTCCGCCGGTCGGATGGGAGAAGTGGCCAACGTCAGCCTCCGGTCGTCGGCTTGGGGATGCGCTGCGCCACGTCGCAGCCATGGTGATCCACGGTTGCAGGCGGGGGCGGTGGTGTCACGGGGGGCCGGGCGCCGACCCGCTGCGTACCGGCCAGCTCAGGACGGCCCGGCCGGCGGGAACGGAACCGGGCGCGCCACGGGAACGCGCCTGCCCGAGCGGCGGACGGCGGCGTCCGCACATGGTCGAATGCGCGTATGAGCGACCGTGACCAAGCCCTCCCCTCCGCCGTCCTGGCACCGCTCGACGCCCGCCTCGCGGACCTCGTGGCCCTCTACGAAGACCTGCACCGCCACCCCGAACTCGCCTTCCAGGAGACCCGTACGGCCGCCGAGGCGGCCCGCCGGCTGACCGCGTACGGCTACGACGTGACGACCGGCATCGGCGGTACCGGCGTCACCGGGGTGCTGCGCAACGGCCCCGGCCCGGTGGTCCTGCTGCGCGCCGACATGGACGCACTCCCGGTCACCGAGAACTCCGGGGTGCCGTACGCCTCCACCCTCCCGGGACGGATGCACGCCTGCGGGCACGACGTCCACGTGACCTGTCTGCTCGGGGCCGCCGACCTGCTGGCCGCGGGCCGCGCGCACTGGTCGGGGACGCTGGTGGTGCTGTTCCAGCCGGCCGAGGAGGCCGGCAACGGCGCCCGCGCCATGCTCGACGACGGCCTGTACGGCAAGGGCCTGGTGCCCACGCCCGACGTGGTGCTGGCGCAGCACGTCGCCCCGTTCGGCGCGGGGCTGATCGCGTACTGCCCGGGGGCCTGCATGGCCGCCGCCGACACGCTGGAGATCACCTTCCACGGGACCGGCGGCCACGGGTCGCGGCCGGAGACGACGGTGGACCCGATCCTGATGGCGGCGGCGTTCGTGCAGCGGGTGCAGTCGGTGGTGGCGCGGGAGATCGCCGCGAAGGAGCAGGCGGTGGTCACGGTCGGCTCGTTCCACGCCGGGGACACCGCCAACGTGATCCCGGACCGGGCCGTCGTCCGGCTCAGCGTCCGCAGCTTCGACCAGAACGTGCGGACCGCCGTACTGGCCGCCGTCGACCGGATCGCGCGGGCCGAGGCGGCCGCGTCCGGCGCGCCGCGGGAGCCGGAGATCAAGGCGCTGGACGCGTTCCCGGTGACGGTCAACGACACGGCGGTGCTGGCGGAGGTCAACGAGAGCTTCACCCGGCTCTTCGGTGAGCAGCGGGTGTTCGCGTACGAGCCGGCGACCGGCAGCGAGGACGCGGGGCTGCTGGCGAGCGCCGCCGAGGCGCCGCTCTACTACTGGTGGCTGGGCGGCTGGGACCCGGACGAGTTCCGCACCGCGCTGGCCGCCGGGCGGCTGGCCCAGGACATCCCCTCCAACCACTCGCCGCAGTTCGTCCCCGTGCCCCGGCCGACGCTGGAGACGGGCGTGCAGGCGCTGACGGCCGCGGCGCTGAACCGGCTGGACGGGGTGTAACCGGGACGGTCCCCGCACCCGGGGAAGAGGACCGTTGACCTTGTCCCTGGGGGAAGGCCCAGCATCGGCGGGGCCGGGCGAGGTGCCCGGCACGAGGAGGACGGCCGCCGCCCGCCGGCGGCGACGGCGCGTGGAGGAGCACCAAGTGGACGGGGCACACCGCAGAGACGGGGAACTGCTGACGATCGGGGCGTTCGCACGGGCGTCCCGGCTCTCGCCGAAGGCACTGCGCCTCTACGACGAGTTGGGTCTGCTGACCCCCGTCCACGTCGACCCCTGCAGCGGCTACCGCCACTACGCCCCGGCCCAACTGGAGCGCGCCCGGCTGGTCGCCTGGCTGCGCCGGCTCGGCATGCCGCTGGCCCGCATCCGCGAGGTGTGCGCGCTGGCGCCGGGCGCCGCGGCCGGGGCGGTCGCCGCGTACTGGGCGCAGGTCGAGGCCGATGTCGCCGACCGCCGGGACCTGGCCGCCTTCCTCGTGGACCAGCTGAAGCGGAAGGACACCGCGATGACCCGACCCCTGGACCCCGCGACCCCGTTGACGATGCGCTGCGCCGCCCTCACGGACCGCGGGCTGGTGCGCACCGCCCAACAGGACGCCGCCTACGCCGGCCCGCACCTACTGGCGGTCGCCGACGGCTACGGCCCCCTCGGCGGCCCGGCCGCCACCGCCGCCATCGAGGCGCTGAAGCCCCTGGCGGACCAGGTTCTGACCGCCGCCGACCTGCTCACCGTCCTGGAGGAGGCGGCCCGGGACGCCCACCGCACCGCGCCGACGGCCGACGAGCCGACCGGCAGCACCCTCACCGCGCTGCTGCGCTCCGGCCCCCGGCTGGCGCTGCTGCACATCGGGGACTCCCGGGCCTACGTCCTCCGGGACACCGGGCTCGTCCGCCTCACCCACGACCACAGCCTGGTGCAGTCCCTCATCGACGAGGGCCGGCTCACGCCCGAGGAGGCGCCGTCGCATCCGCAGCGCGCCCAGCTGCTGCGGGCCCTGGACGCCGGCGCCGACTTCGCCCCGGACCTCCAACTCCTCGACGCCCGGCCCGGCGAGCGCTATCTGCTCTGCACCGACGGCCTGACCGGCGTCGTCCCGCCCGAGGCGATCCGCGAGACCCTCGCCGGCGCCGCCACCCCGCAACAGGCCGTCGCCGAACTGGTCCGCCGCACCCACGAGGCCGGCGCGCCGGACAACGTGGGGTGCGTGGTGGCGGATGTGGTGGTGACGGGGGAGGAGGGGGACGCGGGGGCGTAGTGGGGCGGCCCTGGGGCCTGTCCCTTCGGGGCGGCCCCAGTCGTGCGGCGTTCCGCCCTGGTCGCGGTCGGCGCCGCACCGGCCGCGGGCCAGGGCGGCGACCGCCAGGCCCCTACGCGCGCCCCTTCAGCATCCCCTGGAAGTAGAGCTGCGGCAGGCCGTAGCGCTTGAGGAACCACATGTCGGTGCGTTCCCGGGTGGTGTCGAGGAAGGGGATCGAGGGCGTGGGGCGCAGGTCGTAGTCGAACTCGGCCAGCAGCATCTTGTGCCGGGCCGTGACGAGCGGGCAGGAGGTGTACCCGTCGTAGCGGCCGGTGGCCGGGCGCCCGCGGAGCCCGGCGAGGAGGTTGGCGACGAGCACCGGGGCCTGTTTGCGGATCGCCGCGCCCGTCTTGGACGTGGGGAGGTTGGCGACGTCCCCCAGGGCGAACACCTCCGGGAAGTCAGGGTTCTGGAGCGTGTGCCGGTCCGCCTTGACGTACCCGTAGGGGGACTCGGGGTCGGCCAGCGGGCCGTCGGCGAGCCACTGGGGCGCGCGCTGCGGCGGTACCGCGTGCAGCAGGTCGTAGTGGACGGTCTCGGTGCGGCCGGTGGCGTGGTCGGTCAGCACGGCCGCGCGCTCCGCGCCGTCCACACGCGTCAACTCGCTCTGGAGGCGCACCTCGATGCCGTACCGGCGCGCCGTCTGCTCCAGGGCCCGCGCGAAGACCGGCACCTTGAAGAGCGTGGGTTCGGGGAGGACGAGAAGGGTCCGGATGGCGCCCAGGACCCCGCGCTTGCGCCAGTGGTCCGCCGCCAGATACGCGATCTTCTGCGGCGCGCCACCGCACTTGACCGGCCCGGACGGCATGGTGAACACGGCCGTGCCGCGCCGCATCCGCCGGATCAACTCCCAGGTGTACGGGGCGAGATCGGCCCGGTAGTTGCTGCTCACCCCGTCGTGGCCGACGGCCGACGCCAGCCCCGGCACGCCGCCCCAGTCGAGGCTCAGCCCGGGCGCCAGAACCAGCCGCCCGTAGGAGAACACCCGACCCGTGGCGGTGGTGACCGTACGGGCCACCGGGTCGACGGCGGTGGCACGCTCGCGCAGCCACCGCACTCCGGGCGGGATGACCTCGGCCTCGGGGCGCAGCGCGGCCCGCAGCGGCGCCTGGCCACCGCCGACGAGCGTCCACAGCGGCTGGTACCAGTGCGTCTCGGCGGGCTCCAGCAGGGCGATGTCCCGAAGGCCGGCACGGCGTAACCGGGCGGCGACCGTGATGCCCGCGGTACCGCCGCCGACGATCAGTATCTGGTGGTGGACGGGGGCGGGCGCGGGCGTGGACGCGGAGTCCGCGTCGGCTGCGGACCGGGTCATGTCTTTCTCCTGACTTCGGGATGGGTTAGGGGTGTTGGGGGTCGGTTGGGGTTGGGGCTCGAGGGGCGGGGCAGGCGGGAGTTCGGACTCGCTCATCTAGAGGTCGGGCAGTGTGGCAGCCGCCATGGCCAGGGCCAGGACGGTGACGAGGGCGGCGAAGGACGTCGTGAGGGTCCGCGGGCGCAGGCGGCCGGCGAGGCGGTTGCCGAGGTGGCTGCCGACCGCGGCGCAGGCCGCGAGGGTGGCCAGCAGGGGCCAGTCCAGCGACCCGGTACCGGCCCGGGTCGCCAGCGCGGCCCCGGAGTTGATCAGTATCACCAGCAGCGAGGTACCGACGGCGACCGGCATCTCCAGCCCCAGGACGAGGGTGAGCGCCGGCACGACGACGAAGCCGCCGCCCACCCCGAAGAACCCGGTGAGCAGCCCGACGGACGCGGCGGTCACGGCGGTACGCAGCGGCCGCGGGCGCCGGGGCTGTTGGGGCCGCTGAGCCCGTTGAGCCCGCTGCTCCCCAACGCACCCCCCTAAGGACTTGCACACCACATCCCCTAAGGACGCCACCCGGGCCAGCCCCTTCGGCCCCGGCCGCATCAGCCGCCCCTTCGGCCCCGTTCGCGTAGTCGCCGCCCGCTCGTTCCCCCGAGCGCCGCGCACCACCATCCCCACCGCCACCACCAGCATCAACCCCGAGAACGCCACCATCAGCACCCCCGGGTCCAGGGACGCGCTCCAGCGGGAGCCGGCGAAGCTGCCGGCCGTCCCCAGGGCGCCGAACGCCGTGCCCGCGCCCCACCGGACCCGGCCCGCGCGGGCGTGGCAGACCAGTCCGCTGACCGCGCCGACCGCGACCACCACCAGGGCCCCCGCCGTCGCCGCGTGCGGGGACTGGCCCAGCAGATAGACCAGGGCCGGCACCGCCAGCACCGAACCGCCGCCGCCGAGGGCACCGAGCAGCAGGCCGATCAGCAACCCGCAGGGCAGCGCCGTCGCGGCTATGAGAACGGACACGGCGGCCGGCTACGCGGACGGCGCCGCGGCGCGCGGCGCGAGCGCGACCGCCCGGCTGGCGTCGGACCACTCGGCGACGAACGCGAAGCGGTCGCCGCGGACCACCGTCTCGCGCCACTCCACCGCCCGCTCCCCGGCCCGCCCGACGCGTTCGATGGCGAACGCCGCCTCCCGGTCGGCCAGCCCGAGCAGCCACGCCTGCCGGATGTCGGGCAGGAACGGAGCGATCCGCTCCCGCCCCCCGGTGACCCGTACCCCGCAGCGCCGGGCCAGCTCGCCGTAGAGCGACGTGTGCCCGAAGTCGGCCTCCACCAGGGGCTCGGCAAGGTCGGCCGGGACGTAGGCGGTGTCGTGGGCGAGCGGTTCGCCGTCCGCGAGCCGCAGTCGCTCCAGCACGACCAGGGGCGCGTCCGGCACGAGCCCCAGGTGGCCGGCGACCGTCGCGTCCGCGGTCCGCTCCAGCCGCAGTACCTCGCTGCGCTGCTCCACGCCCTGGGCCTCCAGGTCGCGGAAGAGGCTGTAGAGGGAGCCGAGCGGCTGCTGTATGCGACGGGTGTCGAGGCGGCTGGCGCGGCCGCGTTCGGCGATCACCAGGCCGTCGGCGCGCAGCTTGCGCAACGCCTCCCGGACGGTGTGCCGGCTGACCTCGTACTCGCTCGTCAGCCGGTGCTCGGCCGGGAACTCCTCGGTGAACGCGCCGGCGTGCATCCGGCGCCGCAGATCGTCCAGGAGCTGCGCCCAGAGGGGCAGCGGGGAGCCGCGGTCCAACGGGCGGGGCCCGTAAGGGGCGTGGTCGCCGGCGTGCGGGGCCGGTCGGCGGTGCGCGCCCGGGTGTTCGGGCTGGGGCGGCGTCATCTCGGTCCGGTCCTCTCGTTCCGTCGTCCGGCCCGCGGGGGAGGGGCTCGGCTTGTCCCCCCGCCAACCGGGTACCTAATGTACGTACATCCGTGCATCCGCACAACGGAGCGGCATACACGGCGCAGTCAGCCGCCCACGCCGCCGGCCCGAACAGGCCGACCGCCGCGCCCGGGCGCCGCACCCCTGGAGGCCCGACCGTGCACTTCGCGCAGTACTACCTCGACTGCCTGTCCCAGGCGTCGTACCTGATCGGTGATCAGAACACCGGGCGCGCCGTCCTCGTAGACCCGCGCCGCGACATCGACGAGTACCTGGCCGACGCCGAGGCGGCCGGCCTGCGCATCGAACTCGTCATCGAGACCCACATCCACGCCGACTTCCTCTCCGGACACCTGGAGGCGGCCCGGGCGACCGGCGCCGAGATCGCCTTCGGCGCGGCCGCTGAAACCGGCTTCCCCATCAGGCGGTTACGCGATGGCGAACGCATCTTCCTGGGCCGCTCGGGCTCCGATCCGCAGCCCCGCCCTGGGGCGCAATCCGGCTCGGAGTCAGGGACGGAGCCCGGGGCCGAGTCAGGGGCGGAGCCCGGGGCCGAGTCAGGGGCGGAATCGGGGGCCGCGTCAGGGACCGAATCGGGCTCGGACCCCGCTCCGCGATCCGGTGTGACCCTCACGGTCCTCGCCACCCCCGGCCACACCCTGGAATCCATCTGCCTCGTCATCCGGGAAAACCCCGATGACGACGTCCCGTTCGGCGTCCTGACCGGCGACACCCTCTTCATCGGCGACGTCGGCCGCCCCGACCTGCTGTCCGCCGCCGGGCACTCCCCGCAGGACATGGCCGCCCGCCTCTACCGCTCCCTGCACACCAAACTGCTGGCCCTCCCGGACGCGACCCGGATCTTCCCCGCACACGGCGCCGGCTCGGCGTGCGGCCGCAGCATCTCCACCGAGACCAGCTCCACCCTCGGCGACCAGCGTCGCCTCAACTACGCCCTCCAGCCCATGCCGCAGGACGCCTTCGTCCGGCTGGTCACCGCCGAACAGCCCGCCACACCCGGGTACTTCGCGCACGACGTGGCCCTCAACCGCGACGGCCACCCCCTACGGGACCCGGCCCCGCCCGCCCCGCTCACCCTGGACGAGGCGCTCACCGCCCGCGACACACAGGGCGCCGCACTGCTCGACTGCCGTCCGGCCGCCGACTACGCCCGCGCCCACCTCGCCGGTTCCCTGCACACGAGCCTGGACACCCGGTTCGCGGAGTACGCGGGCAGCGTGGTGGCCCCCGGCACCCCGCTCGTCCTCCTCGCCGCCTCGGGCAAGGAGCACGAGGCTCGCCTCCGGCTCGCCCGCATCGGCTACGACCGGGTCCTCGGCCATCTGCCCGACCCGGCCGGCGTCCTGGCCGCCGCCCCCGAACTCACCCGCCGCAGCAACCGCCTTGGCATGGCCGACCTGCTCGACCGGCTGCCCCTGGACCCCGTGGACGGCCTCCAGGTGATCGACGTCCGCAACCCGGCCGAGTACGCCGCGGGCGCCCTGCCCGGCGCCCGCAACATCCCGCTGGCCGCCCTCGCCGACCGGCTCGACGAACTGGACCCGGCGCGCCCGGTCATCCTCTACTGCCGCAGCGGCAACCGCTCGCTGATCGCGGCGGCACTCCTGGAGGCCCACGGCTTCACCGACGTCAGCGACATCTCAGGCGGCTACACCGACCCGGCCAACCCCGCCTGACCCCTAGGGAGGGCCGGGAGCGCATCCCCGGCCCACCAACCGGCCCTCCCCTCACTCCTCACCTGACACTCACTCGCCCGCGCTCCCTCTCCCTCTTCCTTCCCATCCCCCTCGTATCGCCACCAGCGCGACCAGTACCGCCCCCACCAAGCACCCCACCGCCGGCACCACCAGCGACGGCAACGGCGCCAACGACGCCAAAGGGGCCGACGGCGCCAATGACGCATCCGAGGACACCGCCCCGCCACCCACAGGCACCGCCCCACCGCCTCCCGGACCCGTAAGGGCCAACCCCAACCCCGCCGTAACCGTCAGAACCGCCTTCGTGACGCCCGAAGCCTCCCCGGCCCGTTCCCGACGCACCACGGCCTGCGTCCCCGTAAGGGTCAGCCCGCCGGCCACACCCAGCGCCGTCGCGGCCCCCGTCGAGGCCACCAACAGCCCGGCCACCGCCCCTGTGAGCGTCCCCGTAAAAGCCCTCGTGGCCCACAACGCGCCACCGGCAGCCGCCAGGCACAGCGCCATCACCGGCACCCCCGCCCCGGGCCGCACCCGCCCGGCCACCGGACCTCCGACCGCCAGCGCGGCCGCCGGCGCGAGAAACCCCAGCCCCGCCTCCCCCACCGTCCACCCGCGCCCCTGTTGGAGCGTCAACGGGACCACATACAGCAGCGCCACCGTCGCCGCGTTGGCCACCGCCCCGGCCGCGGTCAGCGTCACATACGGCAGATTCCGGAACAGCGCGAGATCCACCAGCGGCGCCGACGCCCGCCGCTCGGCCCGTACGAACAGCGCGCCCAGTAACGCCGCACCCACCGCCCAGCCCCAGGCACCGACATGTTCCAGCCACCACGCAAGGCACACCAGTGCGCCGGTCGCGGTCACCGCACCGGCCACGTCGAGGGGGTGCTCCGCGGCGGCCGGATCGCGGGACTCGTCCGCCCGGCCGGCACACCACACCGTGGCCGCGGCACACGGCACCGTCAGCCAGAACACCGCCCGCCAGGACGCCGATTGGGCCAGCGCCCCACCGACGAACGGGCCGCAGACGGTGGCGAGCCCGGCCAGACCCAGCGCGCGCCCGGTCGCCCGGCGCGTCTCGCCGGGCGGGCAGGCGTTGGTGAGCAGCGCCAATCCGGCAGGCATGATCAGCGCCCCACCCGCGCCCTGTGCCACCCGCGCCGCCACCAGGAACGGCAACGACGGCGCCAGCGCGCAGAGCACGGCGCTCACCCCGAACACCGCCGCCCCGACGACCAGCATCCGCCGCCGTCCCCAGAGATCGGCCAGCCGCCCGGCCACCGGCATCAACGCGCCAGCGGCAAGCAGATAGCCACCGACCACCCACGGCACCGCGGCCGGCGGCCCGGCCAACTCGGCCCGGACGACCGGCAACACTGCGTTCAATGCGAACGAGTCCAACTGGACGCAGAACGCCCCGACAGCCAACGCCCACCGCGCCCAACGACCTTGCGACGTAGGCCCGTTCGTTGCCCACACAGCCGTGATCACGCCAATCCGCCCCTCTTTCACGCACGCAAACGGAAACCACTGAACGAAGAAGTAGGAAGTAAGGAGAAGCAGAGAGAGGGAGGGGTGAAGCGCACCGGACCGGGGCAGGAAGAGACGAGGACGTTCCGCGCTGCCGTGCGGGGTGCGAGAAGGGTCCGGCGCCGACCCCGTGGAGCCGCGTGCGGCGCCGAGCGGGCCGTACAGCGGACGTTCAGCGATCGTTGATCGCCGATCTCCATGCTGAAGCGCATGTTGCGCCGTGTGATCTCAGAGCATGCCGATGACGCCCGGGAAGTGCAAGGGCCCGAAGCGTCGCAGATCGCCCTTACGTGGAACGGAGAACCGGGTCGCGTGGAGGAGCTGACGCACGGCGCGCTCCTGCAGCAGGCCGAACGGGCGGCTACCGCACTCGCCCGCTTCGGGGTGCGCGCGGGGGACCGGGTCGCGGTGCACCTGCCGCTGGTGCCCGAATCGGTGATCGCCACCCTCGCCTGCGGCCGGCTGGACGCGATACGGACCACGCTGCCGGTCTCGCTGACCGTCCCCGAACTGGCCGCGCGCCTGGGGGAGTCGAGAACCGGCGTGCTGATCACGGCGGACGCGGCGTTCTGGGACGGTTCCGTGCGGCCGGTGAAGCCGGTGCTGGACCACGCCCTGGCGCGGAGCACCGCCACTGCCACCGGCGCCGGCCACCTGCCGCACACCGTCCTGGTCGTGAACCGCTGCTCACGCCCCGTCTCCTGGAAGCCCGGCCGCGACAAGTGGTGGCACGAGGCCCTCGCCACCGACTGACCACACCGCGGCCCGACCACTCCGGGGACTGGCCACGGCCAAGACTGGCCGCCGCGAGGTTCGATCCCGGTGAGAACCGGCATCCGGGAGGACTGGCCACTGCGAGGACCGATCCCCGGTGAGGACCGACCCTGCGAGGACCGATCACCTGCGGGGACTGGCTACGGCCAGGACCGGCCGCTGCGGGGACTGGCCACGGCGAGAATCGGCCGCCGCCATGACCGGCCGCTGCGACGACCGGCCCGCCGAGAGGGCTGGCCCCTGCAAGGCCCGCCCCTGGCGCGGACTGATCGTCGTCCGCCCCGCCCCCCGCCCCCTCCCCTCCCCTCCCCCCACCACCCCGATGGCGCAACCGACGGGCCACGCGCCGCAGGCGCTCCTAGCGTGGGAATTCCCGCCCCCGCAACGGAAGCCCGATAGCCATGCCGCACCGCACAACCCGTGGGCACTCCCCCCACCCCCACCCCCTCCCCGGTTCCGAACGCGACCGGCCGCTTGGCCGTGGGCGCGGTCACGCCGAGCACGGACCTCCCACCCGCCCGCACGGCACCCACCGCCCCCACCCCACCCCCACCCACGACACCGCCACCTGGAACCCTTAGCCCCACTTCGAACCGACCACCCAGCTGCCCTGGACCACTCGCACTCGCCGGCCCGTCGCCCGCAGCACCATCGGTCACCGCCCCCGGGGCTCCCTGAGGACAGCCCGGCCCGCCCGACGGCGCCGCCGCCCCGCCCCGCGCTCTCCATGGAAGCCGGGGCCTGCCCCTCTCCCATTGGCTTCCACCCAGACCCAGCCCCCGCGCGGGACGCCCCCGCCTCCCCCTACCGCTCCCCCGTACCCTGAAGACGTGAGCACCGAGTCCCAGCCGCAGCAGCCCCAGCCCGAGCCGCCCGCCCGGGCCGGTCAGGAGACCCCCGCCCCGGACGCGGCGAACACCGCCCCGGACACCGCGGATGCCACCCCGGCGGCCGAGGCCGACGTTGCGGCGGTGCCCGCCCCGACCACGTCGACGGCCCCCACGACGTCGACCGCCGCCACCGCGTCCACCACATCCACCGCCGCCAAGCGGGCCGGCGGGAAGGCCGCGGCCCTGATCTTCGACGACCCGCTGAGCCAGCGGTCCTCGGATGACACCGATCGCGGCTGGGGCGAGCGTCCCACCGCTTCGGGCAGTGCGGCCGACCTCGCGCGCTTCCTCGACGAAAAACCGCCCCACCACCTCTGAGCGAGGCGACGGGGCGGCGAGGGCCGACCGTGGTGCCCGCTCCTACTTCTGGGCCTTCTGCGCAATGATCGTCGCGGCAGCCGCCCCCGGAACCGCTCCCGTCCCCGGGACTGCTGCGGCTCCTGGAACTGCGGAGTTGCCGTCGCGCTGGGCGATCAGGGCATCGCGGATCTCGGTGAGCAGTTCGATCTCGGTCGGCCCCGCCGGAGTCTCGTCGACCGGCTTCTTCGCGTCCTGGCGGGCCTTCCACTTGTTCATCGGCAGGATCATGAGGAAGTAGACGACGGCCGCCGTGATCAGGAACGTCAGCGCCGCGCTGAGCACCGAGCCCCACAGGATGTAGATCCCGTCCACGTACTGGCCGGTCTTCTTGTCCACCGAGCAGGTGGTGAGGCAGGTCTGGTAGTTGTCGAGGTTCTGCGAGCCGAGGGCACCGACGATCGGGTTGATGACGCCCTTCACGACCGCGTTGACGATGCTCGTGAACGCCGCGCCGACGACGACCGCCACCGCGAGTTCGATGACATTGCCGCGCATCAGGAATTCCTTGAATCCCTGGAGGACGCTCTTGTGCTCGCTCACCTGACAGCCTCTTTCCACGCTTGCTCTGGACGGTGCACCGACAATCAGCACCGCAACTTACGGCAGGGCGGGGCAGCGGTGTCCAATCGCGCCACACGGACCGGCGAGCGACCGGCGCACCCCTACGGATACCGGTGCGGAGACCCGTACGGGGGCGGCGGATCCCGGAGGCCGGGACCGTGACCGGGCCGTGCGGAGGTCGGCTCGCAGGAGACGGAGGGATGGCCGGACGGAAGCGGGGAGCCGCGGGGCAGCGGCGGATCCGTCCGCTCGGCAGGGCCCTCGCGGCGGCGATCGGTGCGGCGGTGCCGATAGCGGCATCGGTATCGGTGGTGCGGGCGCGCCCTCGTAACGGGCGCGCGGCAGGTGCCCCGCCACTCGGAGAAGTCTCGCGTCCCCGGACGAGGGACGCCACTCGATCTTGACGCGGTCCCGGCACCGTCACCACCCCCCGCAGGGTGCCGCGGCGGGACGGGCGGAGGGAGCGGACGCGGTGTGGATCGGGTCGTGCGACAGGCCGGTGGCCAGTGCTGCGGCGGTTGCGGCGAGGGCGGCGGCGAGCAGGCGCCGGCGGGCCGGCCCGCGCCATCGGGTGCGGATGCCGCCCACGCGGACCGGGGCGAAGTGCGGCACTTCACACCGCGGGGGAGTGGGCAGGGGCGGGGTCGGGGTGGGCGAGGGCATGGTCATCACCGCCTGGGGTGCGGAAGCGGGCCCGCGGTTCGGACCCGGCGATCACCACCGTGCCGCACTCCGCCGCCGCCCGCTCCGGCCTGTGGACGGCCCCGCAGCTGTGGACAACTCCGTCACCCGTCAGGGTGAACCTGCCCTAACCCTGGCCCCGCACCGAACGGACAACCGCCCACCGCTACGGCAGCTCGATCCCCAGATCCCACCCCTGGTGCGCGTCCGTGCACGGGCAGGCGCGGTCGGCGGTGGCGGGCAGTGCGGCGACGGTGTCGAAGAGCACCTCGCGCAGCCGGCC
The DNA here is from genome assembly GCF_000373585.1 of Streptomyces sp. MspMP-M5. GTDB lineage: Bacteria > Actinomycetota > Actinomycetes > Streptomycetales > Streptomycetaceae > Streptomyces. The sequence continues at coordinate 86,819 of NZ_KB891885.1, read as the reverse complement.
GATGTTCTCGCCGAAGACCTTGAGGACCTCCTCGTGGGAGACGCCCTCGCCGGCCTCGGCGCCCGCGTCCAGGTCCGTGACCAGCGTCAGCGAGGTGTAGCACAGGCTCAGTTCGCGGGCCAGGACGGCTTCGGGGTGGCCGGTCATGCCCACCACCGACCAGCCCTGGGCGGCGTGCCAGCGCGACTCGGCGCGGGTGGAGAAGCGCGGGCCCTCGATCACCACGAGGGTGCCGCCGTCGACCGGCTCCCAGTCGCGGCCGCGCGCGGCACCGAGGGCGGCCCGGCGGCCGGCGGGGCAGTACGGGTCGGCGAAGGTGAGGTGGACGACGTTGGGCACGCTGCCGTCCGGGAGCGGCTCGCCGTCGAAGTACGTCTGGACGCGGGCCTTGGTGCGGTCCACGAGCTGGTCGGGGACGAGCAGCGTGCCGGGGCCGTATTCGGGCCGCAGACCGCCGACCGCGCACGGGCCGAGGACCTGGCGGACGCCGAGGGACCGCAGCGCCCAGAGGTTGGCGCGGTAGTTGATGCGGTGCGGCGGGAGGTGGTGGCCGCGGCCGTGCCGGGGCAGGAACGCGACCGAGCGGCCGGCGATCTCGCCGAGGAAGAGCGAGTCGCTGGGGTGCCCGTAGGGGGTGTCCACAGTGACCTCGGTCACGTCGTCCAGGAAGGAGTAGAACCCGGACCCGCCGATAACGCCAATCTCCGCGTCAGCCATGCGGTCACACTATCGGGGCACGGCGGTGGCCCGTAGGCCGGTGGCGGAACGGGCGGTGGACCCGGGGACGCGACGGGCCCCGCCGCTCCCCGTTGGGGGAGTGGCGGGGCCCGGAGGTCCGTTTGCCGGCGTCGGTGGGCGGAGCCGGAGCGCTGCCGCGGGTCAGGCGGCGGAGCCGGCGCCCGCGGGGGCCGTGGACTTGCTGCCCGAAGACGAGGACGAGGACGAAGCCGAGGACGACGACGAGGAGTCCGACGAGGTCGTCGAGGACGACGACGAGTTCGAGCTGCTCGACGAGGAGGAGCTGCCGGCCGGGCTGCTGCTGGACGACGAGCCGCGGCTGTCGTTGCGGTAGAAGCCGGAGCCCTTGAAGACGATGCCGACCGCCGAGAACACCTTCTTGAGGCGTCCGTTGCAGCTGGGGCACTCGGTGAGCGCGTCGTCGGTGAACTTCTGCACGGCCTCAAGGCCCTCGCCGCACGCGGTGCACTGGTACTGGTAGGTCGGCACTTGACTTCCTCCTGGCACTCTCACTCATTGAGTGCTAACGACGCTCCATATTGCAGTATTCCGGCGCGCCCGTCCACCGTGAACGCCCTACGGTGACCGACCCCACGCCCGGCCGCCCGCCCGGCGCAGGGCCCGCTGCGCGGCCCGGTCAGGCCCGGCTCAGCTCGCGTTCCCGCTCGTCGTCGGCGGTGTCCGCAGGGGCATCGGTGCCGGCGGTGGCCGCCGACCCGGCGACGACCTTCGACGACCGGGGCGCCAGGTGGGCCCGCAGGGACAGCAGCACCACCAGGGCCAGCGCCGTGCCGGCCAGCGGCACCAGGAAGCCGGAGCTCGGACCGAAGCGGTCCGCCAGCTGGCCGGCGGAGGTGGCCGCGGCCGCCTGGCCCAGCGCGACCGCGCCGGTCAGCCAGGTGAACGCCTCGGTCCGGGCGCCGGCCGGGACCAGGGACTCCACGAGGGTGTAGCCGGTGATCAGGGCCGGGGCGATGCACAGGCCGACGACCAGGCCGACGGCGCCCAGCAGCGGCACCGCGGTGATCGTCCACAGTGGGGTGGTGGCCAGCGCCAGCAGCCCGTAGGCGACCAGCAGGCGGCGGCGCGGGCCGACCTTCCAGGCGATCGCGCCGCAGGCGACGCCGGCGAGCATGTTGCCGCAGGCGAAGATCCCGTAGAGGACGCCGTTGATGCCGGGCTGGCCGATGTGCTCGGTGAGCGCGGTCAGCGAGACCTGCATGCCGCCGAAGACGGAGCCGATGCCCAGGAAGGCCACGATCAGGACGCGCACACCGGGGACGGACAGCGCGGAGACGCGCGGCCGGTCGTCGCCGCGCCCGTGGTGGACCGGCGGCTGGGTGCGCCGCTGGGAGGCGAACAGCAGGCCGCCGGCCAGCGTCAGCGCGGCCTCGGCGACCAGGCCGGCCGCCGGATGGACGCCGGTGCACAGCGCGGTCGCCAGCACCGGGCCGACGACGAAGGTGAACTCGTCGGTCACCGACTCGAAGGCGGCGGCGGTGGGCATCAGCGGGCTGCCGCCCAGCTTCGCCGCCCAGCGGGCCCGCACCATCGGGCCGACCTGCGGTGTCGAGGCGCCCGTGGGGACGGCGACGGCGATCAGCGCCCACAGGGGGGCGTGGGCCAGGGCCAGGGCGATGAGCGTCGAGACACCGGCGACGTGCACCAGGACGCCGGGGATCAGTACCGCGCGCTGGCCGAAGCGGTCGGCGAGCTTGCCGCTCTGCGGGGCGAAGAGCGCCATCGCGACACCGGTGGCGGCGGAGACCGTGCCGGCGCTGCCGTAGGAGCCGGTGGTGGACTGGACGAGCAGGACGATGCCGATGGTCAGCATCGCGAACGGCTGCCGGGCCAGGAACCCGGGCAGCAAGAAGGTCCACGCACCGGGCGTGCGCAACAGTTGTCCGTATCCGGGACGGGAGTCCTTGACCGCGGATGCCACGGCCGGGCCTTTCTGCCGCCTGGTAGCGCGCCGCCCCGCGAGGTCGTCACGGGTGCGCGCCGAGAGCTGTCCTCTCGCGCAGGACCGAGTGATACCGCGTGGTCCGCACCATGGAGGGTGGCTGCGTGTGGCAGGGGACCGCGGCCGCCGAGCGGTCGCGCCAGCTCTGCGTCAGGCAGAGTTGGTTCGTGATCCGTACAAAATTCCTTTTCGATTGTACAGGTCCATGGCCGTGAAGTCCTGGGATAGACCAGGGCTTCACGGCCGTTTTCCTTGGTATCCGTGGAGAGATAGCGCACATTCGGAGCCTGGCCGGGCAAGTCGGCCGTACTCGGGGGCCCGGGGGAGAGGGGGTCGGGTCGGGCCCCGGCTCACCCGGCCTCGCGTCGGCGGACGTGCCGCTCCTCGGTCCGCGGTGGCGCGCCGGTGCCGAGCCAGCCGGCCAGCTTGCCGCCCTGGGACACGGCCTGGAGTCGCCGCTCTGCCGCGTCCCGCACCGGGTCGGTGGCGACCACCAGCAGCTCGTCGCCGCGCCGCAGCACGGTCGTCGGGGAGGGCACGAAGCTGGTGCCGTCCCGGACGACGAGGGTGACCGCGGCGCCCGCCGGCATCCGCAGCTCGCCGACCTCCACGCCGTGCATCAGGGAGGTGGGGCCTATGGACGTGGACAGCAGGTGCCCGCGCAGCCGCTCCAGCGGCGCCGACTCGATGCCGAGGTCGGCGGCCTCCTCGCCCTCGCCCAGCCGCAGCCGGCGGGCCAGCCAGGGCAGCGTCGGTCCCTGGATGAGGGTGTAGACCACGACGAGAACGAAGACGATGTTGAAGACCGTCTCGCTGCCGGGGACGTCGCTCACCATCGGGATGGTGGCCAGCACGATCGGTACCGCGCCGCGCAGTCCGGCCCAGGACAGCAGGGTCTTCTCCTGCCAGGGCACCCGGAAGGGCAGCAGGGAGGCGAAGACGGACAGCGGGCGGGCGACCAGCGTGAGGATCATGCCGATGAGCAGCGCGGGCATGATGTCGTCGAGCAGGTTGTGCGGGGTGACCAGCAGGCCCAGCAGGACGAACATGCCGATCTGGCCGATCCAGCCGACCCCTTCGGCGAACCCGCGGGTGGCCGGGGCGTGCGGCAGCTTGGCGTTGCCCAGGACGACCGCGGCCAGATAGACGGCGAGGAAGCCGGAGCCGTGCGCCAGCGCGCCGGCCGCGTACGCGGAGACCGCGATGGCCATCACCGCGATCGGGTAGAGGCCGGAGGCGGGCAGTGCCACGTGCCGCATGCCGTACGCGCCTAGCCAGCCGATGGCCAGGCCGACGGCGGCGCCGATCGCCAGCTCCAGCGCTATCTCGCCGAGCAGGACGTACCAGTGCTCCACCGGGCCGGCGGTGGAGAAGGCCACGACGAGGATGACCACCGGGGCGTCGTTGAAGCCGGATTCGGCCTCCAGAACGCCCGTCAGACGGGCCGGCAACGGGACGCTGCGCAGTACGGAGAACACGGCCGCGGCGTCCGTGGACGACACCACCGCGCCGATCAGCAGCGCCTGCTTCCAGCCGAGTCCGGCGAGGTAGTGCGCGCCGGCCGCGGTGACCCCCACGCTCACCGCGACGCCGACCGTCGAGAGCACCGCGGCCCGCGGCAGGGCTGGTTTGATCTCTTTCCACTTGGTGCCGAGGCCGCCCTCGGCGAGGATCACCACCAGGGCGGCGTAGCCGAGGAGTTGGGTCAGTTCGGCGTTGTCGAAGACGACGCCGCCGATGCCGTCCTGCCCTATCGCGATGCCTATCCCCAGGTAGATGAGCAGGCTGGGGAGCCCGCTGCGCGAGGAGAGCCGTACCGCGGCGACTGCGACCAGCAGTACGAGCGAGCAGATCAGCAGGAGTTCGTTGAGGTGTTCGACAGTCAGGAGCTGATCCTTCCTCGCGCCTTGGTGGGGATGAGCCGGTTGTCCTTACCGTATCTAGTTACTGACCCTAACAATTTACCATTGCTTGAAAGTTTGATGTGCCCGCCGGTGACTCCGCGTAGGGGTCGCCAAACCGGTGCGCCTATGGTTGCTCCAGCACTCCCACCCTGCCCCTCGAAGGACAGAGATGCCCGCCAACAAGACCGGTCCTGCCCCCAAAAAGAAGAAAGGGCGGCGCGGCCGCCTCGTCGCGCTCACGGTCGTGCTGCTGCTCGTGGCGGGCATCGGCTTCGGCGCGTACTGGGGCGTCAGCACCGTCCGCGCCTCCTTCCCGGAGACCACGGGATCGCTCAAACTCCCGGGCCTGACCGACCCGGTGGACGTCGTCCGTGACGGCAACGGCATCCCGCAGATCTACGCCGACACCGACGAGGACCTCTTCCGCGCCCAGGGCTACGTCCAGGCCCAGGACCGCTTCTGGGAGATGGACGTCCGCCGCCACATGACGGCCGGCCGGCTCTCCGAGATGTTCGGCAAGGGCCAGATCAAGACCGACGAGTTCCTGCGCACCCTCGGATGGCACGAGGTCGCGCAGAAGGAATACGACACCAAGCTCTCGCCGGCCACGAAGAAGTACCTCCAGGCGTACTCCGCCGGTGTCAATGCCTACCTCAAGGACCACCAGGGTTCCGCGCTCTCCCTGGAGTACGCCGCGCTCGGCTTCACCAACGACTACAAGCCCGAGCCCTGGACCCCGGTCGACTCGGTCGCCTGGCTCAAGGCGATGGCCTGGGACCTGCGCGGCAACATGAAGGACGAGATCGACCGGGCCCTGATGACCAGCCGGTTCACCCCGCAGCAGATCGCCCAGCTCTACCCGCAGTACCCGTCCCAGCGGAACCGGCCGATCGTCGACGGGGGCAGCGTCGACCCGGCCACCAAGGAGTTCGACCCCAAGGGCGGCGGCACCACCGGTACGGGCACGGGCACCGGTACGGGCGCCGGCACCGGCAACCGCACCGCGCGCGGCGCCGCCGGCGGCCTCCAGAAGCAGCTCTCCTCGCTGTCCACCACGCTCGAACAGGTCCCGGCGCTGCTCGGCCCCAACGGCAACGGCATCGGCTCCAATTCCTGGGTCGTCTCCGGTGAGCACACCACCACCGGCAAGCCGCTGCTCGCCAACGACCCGCACCTGGCACCGCAGATGCCCTCGCTCTGGTACCAGATGGGCCTGCACTGCCGCACCACCGGCCCCAAGTGCAACTACGACGTGGCCGGCTTCACCTTCTCCGGGATGCCCGGCGTCGTCATCGGCCACAACCAGAACATCTCCTGGGGCATGACCAACCTGGGCGCCGACGTCACCGACCTCTACCTGGAGAAGATCAACGCCGACGGCTACCTCTACGACGGCCGGCAGCGCCCCTTCGCCACCCGCCAGGAGACCATCAAGGTCGCCGGCGGCGAGAGCCGCAAGATCACCGTCCGGTCCACCAACAACGGCCCGATCGTCTCCGACCGCGACGACGAACTGACCAACGTCGGCAAGGACGCCCCCGTCGTCAACGGCTCGCCCGACCGCGGCGACGGCTACGCCGTCTCCCTGCGCTGGACCGCGCTGACCCCCGGCAAGTCCATGGACGCCGTCTTCGAGCTCAACCGCGCCAAGGACTGGACCGGCTTCCGCAAGGCCGCGGCCGACTTCGAGGTCCCTTCGCAGAACCTCATCTACGCCGACACCAAGGGCAACATCGGCTACCAGGCCCCCGGCACCATCCCGGTCCGCGGCAAGGGCGACGGCACCTACCCGGCGCCCGGCTGGGACCCCGCCTACCAGTGGAAGGGCGCCATCCCGCAGAGCGCGCTGCCGTACGAGTACAACCCCAAGCGCGGCTTCATCGTCACCGCCAACCAGGCCGTCGTCGACGAGAAGTACCCGTACATGATCACCAAGGACTGGGGCTACGGCGCCCGCAGCCAGCGGATCAACGACCTGATCGAGTCCAAGATCAAGGACGGCGGCAAGGTCTCCACCGACGACATGCAGACCTTCCAGAAGGACAACAGCAGTGAGATCGCCCGGCTGCTCACGCCCTACCTGACGAAGATCGACATCAAGGACAAGTACGTCCGCGACGCCCAGCAGCTGCTCAACGGCTGGGACTTCACCCAGGAGCCCGACTCCGCCGCGGCCGCCTACTTCAACGCCGTCTGGCGCAACACCCTCAAGCTCGCCTTCGGCAACAAGATGCCCAAGGAGCTGCGCGTCCAGGGCCAGTGCCTCTACGTCCGCCCGGCCGGCGACACCGGCCCGGCCGACGCCCAGAACAAGCTGGTTCGCGAGTGCGGCGAGCGGGCCGGCGACACCGCCCAGCCCGACGGCGGCGACCGCTGGTACGAGGTCGTCCGGAACATCCTCGACGACCCCAAGAACGCCTGGTGGCAGACCGAGGACCGGCCCGGCCACCCCGGCCTGAAGAACCGCGACGAGCTCCTCGCCCAGGCCATGAAGGACGCCCGCTACGAGCTGACCTCCAAGCTCGGCAAGAACATCGACAACTGGACCTGGGGCCGTCTGCACCAGATGGACCTCACGAACCAGACCCTCGGCAAGGACGGGCCGGGCTTCCTCCAGGACCTGCTCAACCGCGGGCCGTGGAACCTCGGCGGCGGTGAGGCCGCCGTCGACGCCACCGGCTGGAACGCCTCCGGCGGCTACAAGGTCACCTGGGTCCCGTCCATGCGGATGGTGGTCAACCTCGCCGACCTCGACAAGTCCCGCTGGATCAACCTCACCGGCGCCTCCGGGCACGCCTACCACGCCCACTACTACGACCAGACCGACAAGTGGGCCAAGGGCGAACTGCTGCCCTGGGCGTTCAGCGAGGAGGCCGTGAAGAAGGCCGGGAAGGACACCCTGACCCTGTCGCCGTGACGGCGGCGGACACCTCACCGCGTCGGGCGGGCCGGACTCCACCGGCCCGCCCGACGCCGTTTCACGTGAAACATCCGGCCAATCTGCGGCGGATCAGGGCGGGATCACGGCGGATCACAACGGATCACGGTGGAGGCGTCAGCGCCGGAAGCGGTGCACCCCCGACGGCGTCACCGCGGCATGCACCCGGCGGTCGTGCGGCTCGGCCGGCACCCGCTCCAGCACCTCGTCGTCGTAGAGCAGCACCACCAGCGACGTGGGCCGCCCGGACCGCTCCAGCCGGGCCAGCACCCGGTCGTACGAGCCGCCGCCGCGGCCCAGCCGCAGCCCTGTCCGGTCCACCGCCAGCCCCGGCAGCAGCACCACGTCCGCCTCTACGACGGCCTCCGGCGTCAGCCGCGGCCCGTCCGGCTCCCGCAGCCCCCAGCTCGCCGGGACCAGGTGCTCGGGGCCTTCGTATACCGCCCAGTCCAGGTCGTTGTCCGGCAGCAGCACCGGCAGCAGCACCCGCACCCCGGCCGCCCGTAGCGCGTCGATCAGGGCATGGGTGTCCGGTTCGCCGCCGATCGAGACGTACGCGGCCACGGTCGGCGCGGTGACCTCGACGTTCCCGGTGCCCCCGGTGCCCCCGGCGCCCGTCACGGGAGCCGTCCGCAGCTCGTCCAGCTCCCGCACCCGGCCGGCCAGCGCCCTCCCCCGGGCCGCCACGACCTCGGCCGGCAACCCCCTCCTCACCTCCCGGAGATCCCGCCGCAACCTGCGCTTTTCCTCGTGCTCAACGCTCATCGTGGGCCTCGCTCGGGCTCTCATGATCTCTTAACCGGACGCTCATCACCGGCCCGTCCGGGCCGGTTAGGGTGTCGCGCATGACCCCATCGCATGCACGGATCAGCAAGGCTGTCATCCCGGCAGCAGGGCTCGGCACCCGGTTCCTGCCGGCGACCAAGGCGACGCCGAAGGAAATGCTGCCGGTCGTCGACAAGCCCGCCATCCAGTACGTGGTGGAGGAGGCGTCGGCGGCCGGGCTCACCGACGTCCTCATGGTGACGGGTCGCAACAAGCGTCCCCTGGAAGACCACTTCGACCGCAACTACGAACTCGAAGAAGCCCTGCACCGCAAGGGCGACGGATCCCGGCTCGCCAAGGTCCAGGAGTCCAGCGACCTGGCGACCATCCACTACGTCCGCCAGGGCAACCCCAAGGGCCTCGGCCACGCCGTGCTGTGCGCCGCGCCGCACGTGGGCGACCAGCCCTTCGCTGTCCTCCTGGGCGACGACCTCATCGACCCCCGCGACCCCCTGCTGCGCCGGATGATAGAGGTCCGCGAGGAGTACGGCGGCTCGGTCATCGCCCTCATGGAGGTCGACCCCGCCAACATCCACCTCTACGGCTGCGCGGCCGCCGCCCCCACCGCCGACGACGACGTGGTCACCGTCTCCGACCTGGTCGAGAAGCCCGAACCTGCCGAGGCGCCCAGCAACCTCGCCATCATCGGCCGCTACATCCTCGACCCGGCCGTCTTCGAGGTGCTGCGCAAGACCGACCCCGGCCGCGGCGGCGAGATCCAGCTCACCGACGCCCTCCAGGTGCTGGCCGCCCACCCCGAGCTCGGCGGCCCGGTGCACGGCGTCGTCTTCAAGGGCCGCCGCTATGACACCGGCGACCGCGGAGACTATCTGCGTGCCATCGTCAGACTGGCATGCGAACGTGAGGACCTGGGCCCCGACTTCCGGGCCTGGCTGCGCAGTTACGTCACCGAGGAGATGTAGGACGTTGAACGGCTCCACCGACCGGACCTCCCACCCTGACCGCGTCTGGTCGGTGGCCGAACACCTCGACGACATCCTGGCCCGGCTCAGCCCGCCGGCCCCGGTCACCCGGCAACTCCTCGACGCCCAGGGCTGCGTCCTCGCCGACGACCTCACCGTCCCGCTGCCGCTGCCGCCGTTCGACAACAGCTCCATGGACGGCTACGCGGTCCGCGCCGCCGACGTCGCGGACGCCGCCGAGGACGCCCCGGCCACCCTCACCGTCCTCGGCGACGTCGCCGCCGGCAGCGGCGAGCCGCCCACCGTCGGGCCCGGACAGGCCGCCCGCATCATGACCGGCGCCCCGGTGCCGCCCGGCGCCGACGCGGTGGTCCCCGTCGAGTGGACCGACGGCGGCACCGGCCGGGGACCGGCCGCCACCATGCGCGCCCACAGTGCCGCCCCGCAGGACGCCGGCGGCGAGGTCCGGGTGCACCGCCCGGCCGCCGCCGGCGCCCACATCCGCCGCACCGGCAGCGACGCGAAGGCCGGCGAGCCGGCCCTGCCGGCCGGCACCGTCCTCGGCCCCACCCAGCTCGGCCTGCTCGCCGCCCTCGGCCTGGACACCGTCACGGTCCGCCGCCGCCCCCGGGTCGTCGTGCTCTCCACCGGCAGCGAACTCGTCCCGCCCGGCGAGCCGTTGGGCCCCGGCCAGATCCACGACTCCAACAGCTTCCAGCTCACCGCCGCCGCCCGCGCGGCCGGCGCGCTCGCCTACCGCGTCGGCGCCGTCGCCGACGACGCGAAGACCCTCCGCGCCGCCCTGGAGGACCAGTACCCCCGCGCCGACGTCCTCGTCACCAGCGGCGGCGTCAGCGTCGGCGCGTACGACGTCGTCAAGGAGACCCTGAGCGGGCTCGCCGCCGACGAGGGCCGGGTCGAGTTCCGCCGGCTCGCGATGCAGCCCGGCAAGCCCCAGGGCTTCGGCCTGATCGGCCCCGACCGCATCCCGCTGCTCGCCCTGCCCGGCAATCCCGTCAGCTCCTACGTCTCCTTCGAGCTCTTCGTCCGCCCCGTCATCCGCACGCTCATGGGCCACCCCGAGGTGCACCGTCGCACCGCCCGTGCCCGCCTCACCGAGCCGCTCGGCTCCTCGCCCCGCGGCAGACGGCAGTTCCTCCGCGGCACCCACGACCCGGTGGCCGGCACGGTCACCCCCGTCGGCGGCAGCGGCTCCCACCTCATCCGGGCCATGGCCCGGGCCGACGCCCTGATCGTCGTCCCCGAGGACACCACCGACCTCCCCGCCGACGCCACCGTCGAGGTCATCCCGCTCGATCCCTGCTGACGCCCGACGGGAGCACCGGCAGCGCACCGCCCGCATCGGGTGCGCTGCGCCGACCGGGGGTACGGTGTCGTCCCACAGGCGGCAGTACGACCGGGAGAACGATGAGCAGCGGCCAGCAACACCTCACCCATGTCGACGCGGCCGGCGCGGCCCGCATGGTCGACGTCTCGGACAAGGACGTCACCGCCCGGACCGCCCGCGCCAGCGGCCGCGTCCTGGTCGCCCCGCGCGTCGTCGAGCTGCTGCGCGGCGAGGGCGTCCCCAAGGGCGACGCCCTGGCCACCGCCCGTATCGCCGGCATCATGGGCGCCAAGCGCACCCCCGACCTCATCCCGCTGTGCCACCCGCTGGCCGTCTCCGGGGTGAAGGTGGACCTCTCCGTCACCGACGAGGCCGTCGAGATCACCGCCACCGTGAAGACCACCGACCGCACCGGCGTCGAGATGGAGGCCCTGACCGCCGTCTCGGTCGCCGCGCTCACCGTCGTCGACATGGTCAAGGCGGTCGACAAGGCCGCGGTGATCTCCGACATCCGCGTTGAGGAGAAGACCGGCGGCAAGTCCGGCGACTGGAGCCGGCCGTGAGCCCCGCCCGCGCCCTGGTCGTCACCGCCTCCAACCGCGCCGCCGCAGGCGTCTACGAGGACAAGGGCGGCCCGCTGCTCGCCGACGGCCTGACCGCCATGGGCTTCGCCGTCGACGGCCCCCGGGTGGTCCCCGACGGCGGCCCGGTCGAGGCCGCCCTGCGCGAGGCCGTGACCGCCGGCTACGACGTGGTGCTCACCACCGGCGGCACCGGCATCTCGCCCACCGACCGCACCCCCGAGGCCACCGGCCGGGTCCTGGACTACGAGGTCCCCGGCATCCCCGAGGCGATCCGCGCCGCCGGCCGCGCCAAGGTCCCCACCGCCGCCCTCTCCCGCGGCCTGGCGGGCGTCGCCGGCCGCACCCTGATCGTCAACCTCCCGGGCTCGACCGGCGGGGTGCGCGACGGCCTGGCCGTCCTCGCCGACCTCCTCCCGCACGCCGTCGACCAGATCCGCGGCGGCGACCACCCCAGACCCTCCGGGAGCCCCAGCTGAACACGCCCTGGCCGGTGGTCCTGACGGACGGAGAGATCTCCCTCCGCCCCATAAGGCTGCGCGACCAGCGCCCCTGGCGCGAGGTCAACCGCCGCAACCGCGACTGGCTGCGCCCCTGGGAGGCGACCGTGCCGCCGGCCCCGCCCGGCGTCCCGGTGCCGCACCGCCCCACCTTCCGGCAGATGGTCCGGCATCTGCGGGCCGAGGCGCACGCCGGCCGGATGCTGCCGTTCGTCGTCGAATACCGCGGCCGGCTGGTCGGGCAGCTCACCGTCGCCGGTATCACCTGGGGCTCGATGTGCTCGGGCCATATCGGTTACTGGGTCGACCAGGAAGTCGCCGGGCGGGGCGTCATGCCGACCGCGGTGGCGCTCGCCGTCGACCACTGTTTCCGCACCGTCGGACTGCACCGCATCGAGGTCTGCATTCGGCCGGAAAACACCCCCAGCCGTCGCGTGGTGGAGAAACTCGGCTTCCGCGAGGAAGGCATCCGTCCGCGCTACCTCCACATCGACGGCGCCTGGCGCGACCACGCGGTTTTCGCGCTGACCGCCGAGGAAGTGCCCGAAGGGCTCCTCAACCGCTGGCGGAGCCGACACCCCGGCGCATCCAACCGCACCGACACATCCCACAAATAAAAAACCTGTTCGAATTAGGGCCCTGTTACCCCGCCCTCGGTGCCCCATTCACCACAACTCCATCGCAACAATCACAAAAAAAGTTCGAGATATCAGCCAGATCGTGCGACACACCGGCCCAATTGGCGGATGGCCCCACGCAAACCCCTCTACCGTGTGAGTTGTGAGAAGCAGCGGCCTCATCTATGCAGTCATCGTCGGGGCCTGGGCCGCCTATTTGGTGCCGATGTGGCTCCGTAGACAGGACGAGCTCAACGAAGCCCGTCCCACCGAGCGCTTCAGCACGGCCATCCGGCTCCTGTCCGGACGCGCGGCCATGCAGCGCCGCTACGACAAGGAGCACGGGGCGTCCCCCGCCGACGAGACGGGCGAGGAGCCCGAACCGGACGCCGCGGACGACCCGGCCGGCGACCGGTCCTTCGGCGACCCCGCACCCGCCCCGGCGCCCGACAACATCTCCACCCGCGCCCACACCGCCCCGCCGCGCTCCTCGCTCGCCGAGCGCACCAAGCGCGCCAAGGTCCTGGCCCGCCGCCGGCGCACCATCTCCGTCCTGTTCCTCACCTTCACCTCCGGCGCCGTCGCCGCGGCCGTCGGCGGCCTGCCCCTCCTCTGGGCCCCCGCCCTGCCCGCCGTGCTCCTGACCGCCTACATCGTCTATCTGCGTGCCCAGGAGCGCCGCCGCTTCGTCTTCACCATGGACCAGCGCAAGGCGGAGGCGGCAGCACGACGGCTGCGTGAGGGCCGACCCCGCCCTCACGAGGCGGCCGACCAGCCGCCCGCCGACGACCACCGGCCCGACGCCCGCGCTGACGCCGCCGAGGCCGCCCCCGAGCCCTCCCGCCCTGCCCCGCCCCCGCACACCGCCGGCGCCCGCGCCCTCGTCGAGGAGACCGACCACGCCGAGTGGGTCGACCAGCAGCGCGAACGGGAGCGCCCGCGCCCCGCCGCCGGCAGCTGGGAGCCCGTCCCGGTCCCGCTGCCCACCTACGTCACCGCGCCGGTCGCCCCCCGCGCCACCAGCCACGTCGACCTGGACGCCGACGACGCCTGGAGCTCCGCCCGCTCCAGCTCCGTCCCCGAGCGCCCGCAGCCCGACCCCGCGCAGGACCGCCCCACCCACCCGGGCCGCCGCGCCCGCGGCCGCACCCCTCTCTTCGACCAGTACGAGGACGAGGACCGCCCACGCGCGGCGAACGAGTGACGGGCGCCCCACTGACCAGCACCGGAAGCGATTTCCGAGCACGGCGAACGGGATGCTAGAGTTTCACTCGTCGCAAGGGCCTGTGGCGCAGCTGGTAGCGCACCTCGTTCGCAACGAGGGGGTCAGGGGTTCGAGTCCCCTCAGGTCCACTTTGCGTTGAAGCCCCCACCGGGAATTTCCGGTGGGGGCTTTTTGGTGTGCGTGGGGAGTGGGGTCAGCGGGGCACGTGGAGGAGGGTGTTGAGGACGGGGGTGGGGCCGTCTTCGGTGGAGAGGTGGTGGGCGGCGGACTGGGCTTGGGTGCGTAGGGATGCGGTGGTGGTGGCTTCGGTGAGGGCGGTGGCCAGGCGGGTTGCGGCTTCGTCCAGGGGGAGCTTGGTGAGGGTGGGGAAGGGGAGGGCGGGGGTGGCGGCGCCCAGGGAGGTCAGGCGGGCGGCCCAGAAGGGCTGGTCGGCGGTGAACGGGACGGGGACGGAGGGGATGCCGGCGCGGAGTGCGGCGGCGGAGGTGCCGGCGCCGCAGTGGTGGACGGCGGCGGCCACGCGGGGGAAGAGGAGGGCGTGGGGGACGGGGGTGGGCACGGTGAGGATGTCGTCGGAGGGTGAGTCGGCGGCGGTCAGGGCGGCGTTGCCGGAGAGCAGGACGCCGCGGAGGCCGGCGCGGCGCAGGGCGCGGACGGCCAGCGCGCTGAGGCGTTCGGCGTCGTCGGCGGCCATGCTGCCGAAGCCGAGGGAGACCGGCGGCGGGCCGGCGTTGAGGAAGTCCTCCAGGGCGGGCGGGAGTTGGGCGTCCGGGGCGAGGTGCGGCCACCAGTAGCCGGTGATGTCCAGGCCGGGGCGCCAGTCGGCGGGGCGCGGGACGAGAAGTTCGCTGAAGCCGTGCAGGACGGGCCAGTTGGCGGCCTCGACGCGGCGGCGGACCGCGCCGGGGGTGGCCGGCGGCAGGCCCAGGCGGGTGCGCAGGGCCCGTGCGGCGCCGGTGTAGAGGCGGTCGACGACGCGGAGGGAGAGGCGGCCGGCGGCGCGGTTGCCCCAGCCGCCGAGTGAGCGGCCGCCGCTGACGACGGGGGAGAAGGCGCGGGTGGGGGCGGTGGGTTGGAGGTAGGCGCCGACGGACGGGATGTCCAGGGCCTCGGTGAGGTGCCAGCCGAGCGGGGCCGTGGTGGTGGAGAGGAGGAGCAGCTCGGTGTCGGGGGCGACGGCGTCGGCCATGCCGGTGCCGAGCTGTTCGATGAAGGCGGCGGCGCGGCGCATCAGGGCGCGGCGGGTGGTGGGCGTGCCGGCGGTGTCCGGGTCCGCGGGGTGGGCGGCGCGCGGGTCGGCGGGGAGGCTGCGGAACTCCAGGCCGGCGGCGCGGACGACGGGGGCGAAGCCGTCGTGGGTGGCGAGGGCGACCTCGTGGCCGGCGGCCCGGAGGCGGGCGCCGAGGCCGGTGTACGGGGCGATGTCGCCGTAGGAGCCGGCGGCGGTGATGAGGATGTTCACGGTTCGGCCTTGGGTCGGGGGGCGGTGGTGCCGGTCGCCGGGTCGGCGGTGGGTGCCGGGGGCGACTGGCGGACCGCGTTGGCATGGATGGCGGTGCGTAGATACGGGGCGAGGCCCGGGCGTTGTTCGGTGGGCGGGACGATCAGGGCGAAGGCGCGCGGATCGGTGGCGAAGTCGTCGGCGATCCGGCCGTGCATGTCGGTGGCGCACGGGGCGAACCACCGGGTGAGGTGCCGGCGGTGCTCTTCGGCGAGGTCCATGGCGACTTCGCCGTCGGCCGGTTCGCCGGCGTCGAAGGCGGCGGTCAGGCGGGCCCGCCAGTCGGCGGCCTCGGCCATGATCTGCGCCCAGTCGTCCTTGGAGTGCGCGGCGGCCCGGGCCATCGAGCGCCGGTAGCCGTCGCTGTCGCGCCACTTGCGGTCGGCGTCGGTGGCGTAGGTCAGGTCGAACGCGATCTCGCCGAAGACCTCGAAGCGCTCCTCCGGGGTGAGCCGGACGCCGGTCTGCTGGACCTCCATGGCCTGCTCGGCGACCTCGACCAGGCGCTGCAGCCGGTTGATCTCCTCGGTGAGCCGGCGGTGCCGGGCGCGCAGCTGGTCCAGGGCGTTGGCCTGGGGGTCCGCCAGGATCGCGGCGATCTCGTCGAGCGGGAAGCCGAGTTCCCGGTAGAAGAGGATCTGCTGGAGCCGGGCGAGGTCGGCGTCGCTGTAGAGGCGGTAGCCGGCGGGGCTGCGGTCGCTGGGCCGGAGCAGGCCCGTCTTGTCGTAGTGGTGCAGGGTGCGGACGGTGACCCCGGCGAAGGCGGAGACCTGGCCTACCGGGTATCCCATGGGGGTGCCTTTCTGGTGCGGGAGCGGGTGGAGCGCAGTGGGTGGGGCGTGGGTGTGCGGTGGGGCGCGCGCCGGGTGTGGTGCGTGCCCTGTGGCACATGCCCTGTGCCGTGCACAAGGGTGGAGCCTGACGTGACGTGAGGGTCAAGGGAGGGACGGCGGTGGCGCGGGTGGCGGGCGGTGTCGGTGGTGCGGTCGGACGCCGGTTTCGCGGGGACCCCGTTACATTTGTCGGGAAACAGGTATTCGCTCGTGTGTACGCATCTGTACATTCTCGTGTACGCAGGGTGCGTTCGCCTGATGGGCAGGGTGCACCTGAGGTGCGGGGTGTGCCCGGTGCGCAGGCCCGTCCGCCGTTCCCCGTCCCGAAGGAATCCGTGAGACCAGCAATCGCCACCGCCCGGGCCCTTCGGGCCGCCGGGGCCGCGCTGCTCGTGGTGCTGCTCTCCGCGGTGGTCGCCGGGTGCGGCGGGCCGGATCCGCTGCTGCGGGACGAGGGGCCGGCCGTCGCGCCGACCGCGCGCACCGGCCCCGTCTACGCGGCGGGCGACGCCGGCCGCCCGCTGCAGCGCCCGTCCTCCCTCCCGTTGGGCGGCTCGGCGCGGCTGACCGGGCTGCGCTGGGAGTCGTGGGGCGGGGCGACCGCGGTGGCCGGCGGCGGGCTGGTCGGGGACTGGTGCGCGCCGGCGTGCGTGCGCCGGCCGTACCAGGTGAAGGTCACGCTGAGCGGGCTGCAGCGGCAGGAGGGCTTCGCGTACTACTCCAGCGCCGGGGTGGTCGCGCCCGAGGTGCACGGTGCGAAGGCCGCCGAGCTGGGGCGGGTGAGTCTGCACCTTCCTGACGTCGAGTAGGCGGGCGGCCCCGGGGTCCGCAGACGCGGGCGGCGGGGCGGGATGCCGACGGCGACGAGTCGGCGACGGCAGGAGCGGAAGAGACGGCAGGAACAGAAGAGACGCGGGAACAGAAGAGACGGCAGAGACGGCAGAGACGGAAGAAGGGAACGGATGGGGCTGCGCGCCAAGATCGGCATCGCGATCTCCGCCACCGCGGCGGTGGTCGCGGTCCTCGTCGGCGTCCTCGTCCACCAGCACACCGTCAACGCCCAGCTCGACCTGGCCGGGGGCACTCTCGACAGCCGGCTGCAGACCACCGTCCAGGACCGGGCCGCCGGGATCGACACCGGGCGCGGGCTGATCAACCCCCCGGATCTGCCGGGCCCGTTGAGGGCACTGGTCGACGGCGGCCGGCGGGGCGTCTATCTGGAGCAGGGCGGCCGCACGCCGTATCTGTGGGCGGCCACCCGGCAGGGCTCGGACATCGTCGCGCTGAAGCGGCCCTACGACCGGGAGCAGCAGACCGTCGAGGCGCTGGACCGGATCCTGTGGGTGGCCGGGGCGGCCGGTACGACGCTGGGCTGCGTCGTCGGGCTGCTGGTCGCGCACCGGCTCGGGCGGCGGCTGACGGCGTCCGCGGCGACCGCCCAGCGGATCGCCGAGGGGGATCTGGGCGCGCGGCTGCCGCTGTCCGGCAACGACGAGGTCGCACAGCTCACCGCGGCCGTGAACACCATGGCGGAGGCGCTCGCCGGGCGGCTCCGGGCCGAGCGCGATGTCACCGCGAACATCGCGCACGAGTTGCGGACCCCGGTCGCCGGGCTGGTCGCCGCGGCCGGGCTGCTGCCGCCGTCCCGGCCCGCCGAGATGGTCCGGGAGCGGGCCGAGCGGGTGCGCGGGCTGATGGAGGACGTGGTGGAGGTGGCCCGGCTGGACGCCCGTACCGAGGAGGCGGACCGGGAGGTGCGGCCGCTGGGGGAGCTGGTGCGGCGCGCGGTGGCGGCGGCCGGCCACCCGGGCACGGGCGGGCCGTCGATGGGCACCGCGTCCGGGAGTGCGGCCGCCGGCGCCGAACGGGCGCCCGCCGACGGGGAGATACGGGTGCGGGTGGGCGCGGACGGGCTGGTGGAGACCGATCCGCGGCGGGTGGAGCGCATCGTGGTCAATCTGATCAGCAACGCCCGGCGGCACGGTGCGGCGCCGGTGACCGTGGAGGCCGACGGCGGGGTGATACGGGTGCGGGACGCCGGCCCCGGCTTCCCCGAGGAGCTGCTGGCGCACGGCCCGCAGCGGTTCCGCAGTGGCGGCGGCCGCGGTGGGCCCGGGCTGGGTCTGGGGCTGACCATCGCGGCCGGGCAGGCGCGGGTGCTGGGCGCCGGGCTGCGGTTCACCAATCCGCCCGGGGGCGGGGCGCTGGCCACCGTCGATCTGCGGGCGGCACTGTGCCCGGGGGCGGACGGCGAGGAGCCGCACCCCGGAGGGGAAGGCGAGCCGGGCGGGGAAGGCCACGGCCCGGCCCACGGCGTGCCCGACGGGCCGGGGCCGGACACCCCCTGACCGCCGCGCCCTCACCCCCCGAACTCACCCCTCCGAAAAGCGGTCCTCCAGCACGGAGTTCAGCAGCGCCCGGACGTCCTCGCGGTCCAGGCCCTCGGCGCGGGCGCGGTCCATCCAGCCGCGCAGCTCCTCGCGCAGCACGGCGTCGGCGGCCGAGTCGGGCCGGGCCAGGGTGCGGCTGACGAACGTGCCGAGACCGGGCCGCGGCTCGACCAGGCCCTCGCGCTCCAGCTCGCGGTACGCCTTGAGCGTGGTGTTGGGGTTGACCTTGGTGCTGGCGGCGACCTGCGCGGCGGTGGGCAGCCGGTCGCCCTCCACCAGGATGCCCAGCCGCAGCGCCTGCTGGACCTGCTGGACGATCTGGAGGTAGGTGGCGACGCCACTGCGGCGGTCGATCCGGAACTCCACGGCGCTCACCGCCTCTCTGCCTCTGTGCGTGGTGCGGCCCCGGCCGGGCTCGCCGACCGATTGATCATCGGGCTGCCCGCGGTGGGTGTCAAAGCGTCGCCGGGCCGGTGCCGGGCGCCCGTTCAGAGCGGCCGCCGGTGGGCCCGCCACACCACGAACGCCAGCACCACGGCGGTCAGCGCCAGCAGGATGCCCGCGCCGAGCCACTGCATCCCCGGCATCTGGTCGTAGGAGAAGTACTGGGTGACGTTGTTGACGATGCCCAGCTTTGCCCGGCAGGCGTCGGGGTGGGCGTTGTGGACGCAGGTGCCGAAGCCGAAGAGCCGGCCGTCGGCGGTGGCCACCCAGTCGTCCATCCGGACCGTGTCGGCGGCCAGGTGCGGGCCGTCGCCGTGGTACGGGTAGGTGGTGCTGCGCAGGGTGCCCAGGACCGGCCGCACCTTGGCGCCCCAGACCACGCTGACCGCCGCCGCGGCGACCGCGGTGGCCAGCATCGCCGGCACCACCCGCTTGATCAGCTTGCCCAGGGCGACGCCGCAGGCGGTGAGGAAGAGGGTCTTGGCGACCAGCATCGGGCCGGTGACGTCGAACGGGCCGCTGGTGAGCCAGTCGCCGCTCACCACCAGGGAGTGCGCGGGCGACCAGAGCCACTGGAAGACCGCCGACAGCAGGACGGTGCACACCGTGACGACGGTCAGCGGGAGGGCGAGCGTCGCGGCCAGCCAGCGGCCGCGGCTGACGGACTGGGTGGTGACCAGCCGCAGGGTGCCGCGCTCCAGCTCGGACGAGATCAGCGGTGCGCCCAGGAAGACGGCGACCAGCACCGGCACCATCTCCAGGAACTGCAGATCCCTGCCGAACGCCGAACCGAAGCGGCTGCGGAACTCCTCGTCGAGCGTCGTCCCGCCGGCGTCGTGGCCACCGAGGAAGCCCATCAGCCCGATCCGCTGGTACGAGAACAGCGCGCAGGCGGCGAGGGTGACCAGGATGCCGGTGAGCAGCGCCGTGCGGTGCCGGCGCCAGACCAGCCAGAGGGTCCCGCGCAGCGGTCCGGAGGTGGTGCCGCCGACCGCCGCGGCCTCGTGGGTGGTGGCAGTGCTCATGCCGCGGTCTCCTTCCGGGACTCGTCCACGATCAGGGCGGGTGCCTCCGGGGCGCGCATGCAGGCCAGCAGGATCTCCTCCAGGCTCGGCGTCAGGGTGTCCCAGGCGGCGTCGGGGGCGGCTTCCGGGCGGTCGGCGAGCGGTCCGGCCGGCCGGACCATGGCGCTGAACTGCCGTCCGCTGACGCGGGATTCGACGACGGTGTGCCGCTCGGCCAGCTCCCCGGGGACCCGGCCGTCGACGGTCCGCCCGGTCACCAGGGTGTGCGCGGGCACCAGTGCCTCGGTCGGGCCGGCCATCCGCAGCCGGCCGCCGGCCACGACGAGGAGGTGGTCGCACATCTCCTCGACCTCGGTCAGCATGTGGGACGACATCAGGACAGTGGTGCCGTGCTCGGCGGCCTCCGCCATCAGCAGCCCGGACAGCTCGTCGCGGGCCAGCGGGTCCAGGTCGGACATCGGCTCGTCGAGCAGCAGCAGCTCCGGGCGTTTGCCGAAGGCGAGCGCGAAGGCGACCCGGGTGCGCTGGCCGCCGGAGAGGGTGCCGATCCGCGCGGCCATCGGTATCGCGCCGCCGCGGACGATGCGTTCGGCCAGCGCCTGGTCCCAGCGCGGGTTCAGCTCGCGGCCGAGCCGGAGCGTCTCGGCGACCGTGAAGCGCGGGTAGAGGGGCTTGTCCTGCGCGAGGTAGGCGACGCGTTCCCGGGCGGCGGGGTCGCCGACCGGGACGCCGCACAGCCGCAGCGTGCCGGTGGACGGCTCGACCAACCGGGCCGCGATGCCCAGGAAGGTGCTCTTGCCGGCGCCGTTGGGCCCGACCATGGCGCAGACGCGGCCGGCCGGCAGCCGGAAGGAGAACTCCTGGAGCGCCCACCGGCCACGGAATCGCTTCCCCAGGTCGTCGGCCTCGATCGCCCAGGGGCCCGAGCTCGGGTCGTGCACGCTGATCCCCCCTTTAACTAGTTAATTAGTGGAATGAGTATGGGGAGTGGCGCGGGAGGTGTCAAAGGCGGGATCGCCCCAGGCTGCCGCCGCGGGGGGCCAGGCGGCGGGCGTGCGGCGGATCAGGCGGCGCTGACCAGCTGCTTTGCCATGCAGCGACTGGACTCGTAGGTCCGGTAGTAGCCGAACTTCTCGACCGTCGCATATCCGCTGGAGGCGTACAGGGAGAGCGCCTCGGGCTGCTCGGTGCCGGTCTCCAGCACCATCCGGGTGCGGCCCGCGGCCCGGGCGTCCGACTCCAGCGCGGCCAGGATTCGCCGGGCCAGCCCGCGGCCGCGGGCCTGCGGCACCACGAACATCCGCTTTATCTCGGCGTCCCCGACGGCGTACCCCTCGGCGACGTCCTCCTGGACCCGCCAGCCGCCGGTGGCCAGCGGTGCACCGTCCTCGTACGCGATCAGGTACAGGCCGCGCGGCGGCACGAACATCTCCGGTGCCAGCGGCGTCAGGTCGCCGTCGCCGTACCGCCGGACGTACTCCTGCTGCACCTGCTCGGTGAGCCGGGCCGCGTCGGGGTGGTCGTAGCGGACGGGACGTATCTCCATGAGGCGAAGGGTACGGAAGCGCCGCCCGTGACCGAAGGGCAGGGCGGGCCCGGTGGGGGTGAGGTGGACCACCCCCTGATGGACCGCCTCACTTGCTGATGGAGTTGGAGCAGCCGATGATCGGGAGCAGGTTGGTGGACTGGAGGCCGCTGCCGACCCCGACGGCGCCGACGGCGTCGACGGGGAGGACTGTCCTGAGGCACGAACTGGACTGCCTGATGCCGAGCAGGTCGCTGTCGGCGTGGGCGGTGCCGGTGCCCAGGAGGGCGGCGCCGCACAGGAGGGCGGCGGCGGTGGTGGTCCGGCGAAGGTTGCGCATGGTCGTCTCCAAGGGGTGCTTTGGTGCGCTCTGATGTCGGTTGACTTCATAGAGTGACGAAAGGGTAATCGGAGGAGCGGTGGCTCGGCCGGTGCCGCGCCGTGGGGCGCCCGCACGCCCGCCCGTCTCGTCGTATGCGGGGTGGGCCCGGCCGGCGGGCGCCGGGTTAGGGTGCCGGGATGCTGACCGTGACCTCTGTGAACGTGAACGGGCTGCGGGCCGCGGCCAAGAAGGGCTTCGTGCCGTGGCTGGCCGGGACCGATGCCGATGTGCTGTGCCTCCAGGAATTGCGGGCCGAGACCGTCCAGCTGCCGGAGGAGGTGCGGGAGCCGGCCGGCTGGCACACCGTGCACGCGCCGGCCGCCGCCAAGGGCCGGGCCGGGGTCGCGCTCTACACGCGGCGGGAGCCGGACCGGGTGCGGGTCGGCTTCGGGTCGGCGGAGTTCGACGGCAGCGGGCGGTACGTCGAGGCCGACCTGCCCGGGGTGACGGTGGCCAGCCTCTATCTGCCGTCCGGCGAGGTCGGCACCGAGCGGCAGGACGAGAAGGAACGCTTCATGGCGGAGTTCCTGCCGTATCTGGTCGGGCTGCGCGAGCGGGCCGCGGCGGACGGCCGCGAGGTGGTGGTCTGCGGTGACTGGAACATCGCTCACCGGGAGGCCGACCTGAAGAACTGGAAGGCCAACCAGAAGAAGTCCGGCTTCCTGCCGGAGGAGCGGGCCTGGCTGTCCGACGTGCTGGACGCGGAACGGGGCGGCTATGTGGACGCCGTCCGCGCGCTGCACCCGGACGCCGAGGGGCCGTACTCGTGGTGGTCCTACCGCGGTCGGGCCTTCGACAACGACGCGGGGTGGCGCATCGACTACCACATGTGCACGCCCGGTCTGGCGGCCCGGGCCGTCAAGGCGTACGTGGAGCGGGCGGAGTCGTACGACCAGCGCTGGAGCGATCATGCGCCGGTGACGGTGGTGTACGAGGCGTAGCCGCGCCACCCGCGTCCGCTCCGTCCGGTGTGCTCCGGCCGCCGGCCAGCAGGTGCTCCAGTTCGGTGCGGATGCGGCGGTCCATGGCCATGGAGAGTTCGGCCTCGACGACGCCCTTGGCGAGCGGGCGGAGGTTCTCCACCGCCTCGGTGGCCCGGGGGAGGTCGTGGAGCGTGGTGACGAGGTGGCTGCGGATGAGGGTGGTGAAGAGGTCGGCGAGGGCGTCCGCGTGCGCGCGGACCCGGCCGCCGGCCTCCAGTACGGCGGCGAGCGGGATGCCCTGGGCGACGAGGCTGGTGGAGGCGTCCAGCAGGCGCCGGCTGATGTGCACGAACTCGTCGCCGTCCACGGCCAGATAGCCGAGCGCGAGCGAGGCGGTGAGGTTCGCCGGGGTGACCTCGCCGCTGAAGTGGTCGGCCAGCTCCTCGGGGGTGAGGCGGACCGGGGTCTCCTCGGACCAGGGGGTCAGCAGCGGGCTGGGGAGGCCGAGGAGTTCGCCGACGTCGCGGCCGGTCTCGAAGGCGGTGAGGAGTTCGGCGATCCCGCCGAGGGTGTGGCCGCGCTCCAGGAGGGCGGCGATGGTGCGCAGGCGGGCGAGGTGGTGTTCGTTGTACCAGGCGATCCGGCCCTCCCGGCGGGGTGGCGGGATGAGCTTGCGCTCGCGGTAGAAGCGCAGGGTGCGGACGGTGATGCCGGCCTCCCGGGCCAGGTCGCCCATGCGGAACTCGCGCTCCTTCGGGGCGCTTTGGGGATGCGGGTCCCCTTGGGGGGTGCGGGTGTCCGCGTCCCGGGGGCCCTGGGGGGTCGGTGCTGCCGCCTGGTCTGCCACGGGGCCAGCCTATGCGGGGCGGTGCCGGAGGGCCTCGGGTGTGACCAGAGGTAACTTCCCCTCGTTCGACCCCTACCGCTCGGTACGTGACTGTCCTACGCTCCAATCGTGCCAATCGCGCCAGTGATTGCTGGCGCGATTGGGAGACGGTGAAGCGTCGACTCGGGAGGTGGCGGCGGCATGGCCGACGACGGGCAGCGGCATGTGCGGGTGGCGGTGATCGGATCGGGGTTCGGCGGACTGGGGGCCGCCGTGCGGCTGCGGCGCGCGGGGATCACCGACTTCGTGGTCCTGGAGCGGGCGGACTCGGTGGGCGGCACCTGGCGGGACAACAGCTATCCGGGGTGCGCCTGCGACGTGCCCTCGCACCTGTACTCGTTCTCGTTCGCGCCCCATCCGCAGTGGCCGCGCAACTTCAGCGGGCAGCCGCACATCCGGGCGTACCTGGAGCGGGTGACGGACACCTTCGGGCTGCGGCCGCATCTGCGCCTCGGCGCCGAGGTGCGCGCACTGCACTGGGACGGCCGGGAGCTGCGGTGGGAGATCGACACCGCCCAGGGGCCGTTCACCGCGGAGGTGGTGGTGTCGGCCACCGGGCCGCTCTCCGACCCGCAGATCCCCGACATCCCGGGGCTGGCGGACTTCCCCGGCAAGGTCTTCCACTCGGCGCGCTGGGACCACGACTACGACCTGCGGGGCAAGCGGGTCGCCATGGTCGGCACCGGCGCCTCGGCGATCCAGATCGTGCCGGCGATCCAGCCCGAGGTCGGCCGGCTGACGGTGTTCCAGCGGACCCCGCCGTGGGTGATGCCGCGGGCCGACCGGCGGATCACCGGGCCGGAGCGGTGGCTGCACACCAAGGTGCCGGCCACCCGCCAGCTGCGTCGCCAACTCCTGTGGGGCATCCGGGAGATGCAGGTCGGCGCGTTCACCAAGCGGCCCGGCCGGCTGGGACTCGTCGAGGCCCTCGCCAAGTCGCACCTGCACAAGGCGATCAAGGACCCGGAGCTGCGCGCCCGGCTGACGCCGGACTACCGCATCGGCTGCAAGCGGATCCTGCTGTCCAACACCTGGTACCCGGCGCTGACCCGGCCCAACGTGGACGTGGTGACCTCCGGGCTGCGCGAGATCCGGGGCAACGTCCTGGTCGCGGCGGACGGCACCGAGACCGCGGCGGACGCGATCGTCTTCGGCACCGGCTTCCACGTCACGGACATGCCGATCGCCCACCGGGTCACCGGGGCCCGCGGCACCACCCTCGCCGAGGAGTGGAAGGACGGCATGGCGGCGCTCCGCGGCACCAGCGCGGCCGGTTTCCCCAACTTCCTCACCATCATCGGGCCCAACACCGGCCTGGGGAACAGCTCGATGATCCTGATGATCGAGTCGCAGCTGAACTACCTCGTCGACTTCATGCGCCAACTGGACGTCCTCGGCGACGGGATCGCGCTGGACGCCCGGCGGTCCGCGGTCGACGAGTGGACCCGCACCATCCAGCAGCGGATGCAGCGCACGGTGTGGAACACCGGCGGCTGCGACAGCTGGTACCTGGACGCCAACGGGCGCAACACCACCGCCTGGCCGGGCACCACCGCCGAGTTCCGCCGGGCGACACGGCAGGTGGACCTCGCTGAGTACGAGGTGATCCGGCCGCCGCGGCGGCGACCGGACGACGAGCCGACACCGGCCGCCGCGGGCCGGACGACCGCGGAGGAGGTGGCAGCGTGAAGCGGCCGGCACACCTCACCCGGGGCCGCTACGCCCCGCCGGTGCCCCGCAGGACGCTGGAGGTCACCTCCGCCGACGGGTCCCGGCTCCACGCCGAGGTCCACGGCCCCGAGGGCGCCCCGGCGGTGGTCCTGGCGCACGGCTGGACCTGCTCGACCGCGTTCTGGGCGGCGGTCGTCCGGGAACTGGCCGACGACCACAAGGTGATCGTCTACGACCAGCGGGGCCACGGGCGCAGCCCGGCCGCACCGCCCGCCGGCCACAGCACCCGCGCGCTCGCCGACGACCTCGTCGCCGTCCTGGAGCAGAGCCTCGCCCCCGGTGAACGGGCGGTCGTCGGCGGCCACTCCATGGGCGGGATGACGATCATGGCCGCCGCCGAGCGGCCGGAGCTGCGCGAACGGGCCGCGGCCGTCCTGCTGTGCAGCACCGGCTGCGCCGACCTGGCCGCCGAGTCCCGGGTGTTCCCGCTGCCCACCCCCGGCGGCCGCCGGCGGGCGCACCGGCTCCTGCTCGGCTCGCGCGCCCCGCTCGGCCCGGTCTCCCCGGTGGCCAGGCACGCCCTGCGGTACGCCACGATGGGCCCCGGGTCGAGCGCCGAGCAGATCGAGGCGTGCGCGCGCATCGTCCACGCCTGCCCGACCGGCGTCCGCGCCCGCTGGGGCATGGTGCTCTACCACCTCCAACTGACCCGTGGCGTCGCCCGGTTGGAGGTACCGACCGCGGTCCTCGCGGGCACTGCGGACCGGCTCACCCCGTTCGTGCACGCCCGGCGGCTGGCCTCGGTCCTGCCGCAGTGCGTGGGGCTCACCGAGCTGCCCGGCCTGGGCCATATGACCCCCGTCGAGGACCCGGACGCGGTCGCCGGACGGCTGCGGGAACTCGTCCGCGACCACCTGGCCGACGCCGCCGCCCCGCGCGGCGAGCGCCCGGCCGCAGGGCAGCAGACCGAGCGGCAGCAATCCGAGCAGCAGAAGCAGGAACGGCCGAAGCAGGAACGGCAGAAGAGGGAGGAGGCGGCGTGAACGGAAGCAAGCTCGACGGGCAGGTCGTGGTCGTCACCGGCGCGGCGCGCGGGGTCGGGGCGCTGCTGGCGCGCAAGCTGTCGGCGCGCGGGGCGACCCTCGCGCTGGTCGGCCTGGAGCCGGACGAACTGCGCGCGGTCGCCGCCTCGTTGCACGGCCCGGCCCACCACTGGCACGCCGACGTCACCGACCACGAGGCGATGTCCCGGGTCGCCGAGGAGGTGCGGCTCCGCTTCGGGAAGACCGACGTGGTCGTCGCCAACGCCGGGGTGGCGACCGGCGGCCCGTTCACGGACTCCGACCCGGTGGCCTGGCGGCGCGTCATCGAGGTCAATCTGATCGGCAGCGCGGTCACCGGCCGGGCGTTCCTGCCGGCGCTGGCGGCGTCCCGTGGCTACTTCCTCCAGATCGCCTCGCTCGCCGCGCTCACGCCGGCGCCGATGCTGAGCGCGTACTGCGCCTCCAAGTCGGGCGTGGAGGCGTTCGCGCACAGCCTGCGGGCCGAGGTCGGGCACAAGGGCATCCGGGTCGGGGTCGGCTATCTGAGCTGGACCGACACCGACATGGTGCGCGGCGCCGACCGCGAGGACCTGATGCGGGAGTTGCGCGCCCGGCTGCCCTGGCCGTCCAACAAGACCTATCCGCTCGGCCCGGCCGTGGACCGCCTGGTGGCCGGCATCGAGCGCCGCTCCGCGCATGTCTACGGGCAGTGGTGGCTGCGCGGGATGCAGTCGGTGCGCGGCTACCTTCCCGGCGTCATCGGGACGGTGGGGCAGCGCGAGATGCGGCGGTTCGGGAACCGGCTCGACGGGTTCCGGGCCGGGCTCGTCGGCGCGGGCGGCGAGGCGGACGAGAAGGCCCGGATGAACGGCTAGGACCGGCCGGGGTGGTGGGTTCCGGGCCGGTCCGGGCCCCGGGAGCCGGCCACGGAGCGTGCCCGATTGTGATCGAAATGCGACGGATGTCGGTTCGTGTCACGCTTATCGAGCCCGATCCCCAACCCCCACAGGAGTGAACAGCATGGGCATCGAAGACCAGTTCAAGGACAAGGCGCAGCAGCTCAAGGACGAGGCCAAGCGACGGGCCCAGCAGGGTCAGGAGCGGGGCCGGCAGCAGGGGCAGGAGCGCAGCCGGCAGGCCCAGGAGCGCGGCCAGCAGTCCCGCGAGCGCGGCCAGCAGTCGCTGGACGACGTCGCGGACCGCTCCGAGAGCTGACGCCTGGACGTCCGCAGTGACGGGCGTCTGACGTCCTGAACGAGGGTCGTTCGTCTCTGGAGGGGCGCATCTGCAATCCGGGTGCGCCCCTTCAGTCTGTCTTCTTCAGGCCGGCGGTAGCCGCCTCAACGGGGCGTGGATTCCGGCTGGTTGGGCCGGTCCGGCCGGCCGGTCAGTCGGCGGTGCGCGGCGGGAGCGGGGGCCGTCGCCGGTCCGGGACGTCGGAGAGGTCCGGCGGGGTCGCCGAGGGGTGGCGCTCCAGCAGCTCCAGCGCGGTGCGCACCGCGACACCGAGCTGCGGATGCCGGCCCTCCGCCCAGTGCAGCGGCGAGCGCAGCGCCTCGATGTCCACCTCGACGCCGTGGTTCTCCACGCCCCAGCCGTAGAGGCGGAACCACGCGGCGTTCATCGGGACGGTGATCTCGGTGCCGTCCGCGAGCCGGTGCCGGCCGGTCATGCCGACCACCCCGCCCCACGTCCGGGTGCCCACCACCGGCCCGATGCCCTGGAGTTTGAACGCCGCGGTGATCATGTCGCCGTCGGACGAGGTCATCTCGTCGGCGACCGCGACCACCGGACCGCGCGGCGCGTTGCTGGTGTACGACACCGGCTCGGCGTCCCGGGTCAGGTCCCAGCCCATGATGGCCCGGGTCAGCTTCTCGATGACCAGCTCGGAGATGTTGCCGCCGGCGTTGCCGCGGACGTCCACGATCAGCGCGGGCATCGCGACCTCCCGCCGCAGGTCCCGGTTGAACTGCGCCCAGCCGGAGCCGCCCATGTCCGGGATGTGCAGATAGCCGCACCGGCCGCCGCTCAACTCCCGCACCACGGCCCGGCGTTTGGCCACCCAGTCCTGGTAGCGCAGCGGCCGCTCGTCGATCAGCGGGACCACCGCGACCCGGCGGGCGTGGCCGTTGCCGTTGCCCTCGCCCTCCGGCGGCGTGAAGGTCAGCTCCACGGTCGTGCCGCCGGCCGCGGCCAGCAGCGGGTACGGGCCGGCCACCGGGTCCACCGGCCGCCCGTCGACGTGGGTGAGCGCGCTGCCCGCACGGACGCCCGTACCGGCCAGCGGTGAGCGGGCCTTGGAGTCGGAGGACTCGCCGGGCAGGATGCGCTTGAGTACCCAGCGGCCGTCCCGGCGCACGAAGTTGGCGCCGAGCAGGCCGATGGGGCGCTGGTAGTGCGGCGGCCCCTCGTTGCGCCGGGCGCCGGCGACATAGGCGTGCGAGGTGCCCAGCTCGCCCAGCACCTCGCGCAGCAGATCGGCGAACTCGTCGGGGCTGGCGACCCGTTCGAGCAGCGGCCGGTACTGCGCGAGCACGCCCTCCCAGTCGATCCCGCACAGCTTCGGGTCCCAGAAGTACGCCCGGACGATCCGGCCCGCCTCGTCGAACGCCTGCCGCCACTCCGCGCCGGGATCGACGTCGTGCAGGATGCGCCGCAGGTCCAGGTAGACCGTGCTGTCGCTGTCCGCGGGCTCGGCCGCGGGCACCGCGCGCAGCTCGCCCTCGTCGTTGACGACCAGCCGGGTGCCGTCGCCGCTGAGCGCGAACCCGTCCAGGGAGCTGGTGAGTTCGGTGCGCCGCGCCTTGGTCAGGTCGAAGTGCTCCAGGGTGGGGCGGCCGGAGGTGTCGGCCGGGTTGGCGAAGGTCTCGCCCAGCGCGCCGGAGATCGGCCAGCGCAGCCACACCAGCCCACCGCCGTCGACCGGCCGCAGCGAGGAGTACTTGGACGCCGCGACCGGGAACGGCGTGACGCGGTTGGCCAGCCCCTCCACCTCCACCAGCACCGGGCCCTCGCCGCTCGGCTGAGGGTTCTCGTCCGGGTCCAGCCCGCCGGCCGCCGGCCGCCCCTCCGGGGACAGCGCGAACGGGGACGGCGTCGCCGATGACAGCGGGACGAGGTAGGGGCGGCAGCCCAGCGGGAACGACAGATCGCCGGTGTGCACGTCGTAGACCGGGTCGAAGCCGCGCCAGGACAGGAACGCGAGATAGCGGCCGTCCCGGGTGAAGACCGGTTGCTCGTCCTCGAAGCGGCCGTTGGTGACGTCGACGAGGTGCCCGTCGGACAGCCGGGCCATGCAGATCTTGCGCAGCGAGCGGCCGATGCCCGGGTGCGACCAGGTCAGCCAGCGGGAGTCGGGGGAGAAGGCCAGATCGCGGACCGGGCCGTTGGCGGACCGGGTCAGCTCGGTGACCACCGGGGCCGGGCCACCGTCCGGACCGACGCCCGGACCACCGCCCTCGCCCCCTTCCGCCTCGGCCGCCTCTTCCGGCGCTCCGGTCTCCACCAGCAGCAGCCGCCCGTCGTGGGTGGCCACCGCCAGCCGCTCACCGTCCGGCGCGGAGACCAGCTCGTGCACCCGGCCCAGCGCCCCGGCCGCCACCCGGCGCGGGGTGCCCGGCCCGCTGGCCCGCGGCAGATCCGCGATCTCGACGGCGTCCTCGCCCTCGGCGTCCGTCACATACGCGATCCGCCCGGTGGCGCCCAGCATCACCGGCAGCCGGACCCGCACGCCCGGGACGTCGTGGATCGTCCGGGCCGGGCCGTCGCGGTGGGTGAGCCAGTACAGGCTGCCGCGCACCCCGACCGCGCTGGCCCGCCCGGTGGCGTCCACCGCCAGGCCGGTGACGTGCGAGGCGGCCGGGACCTGGTAGACCCGGCGGCCGGCCCGCGGACCGCCCAGCCGCACCGCGAGCCGCCGCGGTGCCGCGTCCGGGGACAGGTCGTCGATCAGCCACAGGTCGCCGGCGCACTGGTAGACGATCCGGGAACCGTCCGTCGAGGCGTGCCGGGCGTAGAAGTCCGCGTGGTCGCTGTGCCGGCGCAGCCCGGTGCCGTCCGGCAGGCAGGAGTAGACGTTGCCGACGCCCTCGTGGTCGGAGAGGAAGGCGATCCGCCCGCCGGTGAACATCACCGAGTCCAGGTGCCCGTGCAGATCCGGCAGCAGCCGGGTGCCGTGCAGCCACATCCGGCCCATCGCCCCGCCCCGGTAGCGCTTCCAGGACGCCGGCTCGTGCGGCGGTTTGCCGCTGAGCAGCAGGGTGCGGCGCTCCCCGCCGATGTCGGCCAGCGCGATGTCGGCGACCGGCCCCCACGGCAGCTGCCCGCCGGGGCTGCCGTCGGTGGCCAGGCAGTACGCCCAGGAGTAGTACGAGAACGGCTGGCCGTGCGAGGACACCGCCAGGATCTGCGACCGGCCCTCGTGGTCCGGCGGCGTCCAGCCGCAGACCCGGGCGTCGGTGCCGCCCCAGTACGTCAGCCGCCGCGCCGGGCCGCCGGCCACCGGCGCCAGGTGGATCTCCGGGTCGAGGCTGCGCCAGCTGGTGAACGCGATCCGGGTGCCGTCGGGGGAGAAGCGCGGCGGGCCGACCCGGGTCCGGTCCACGGTCAGCCGCCAGGCCCGGCCCGGCTCCGCGCCGGGCGGCGCGAGCGGCGCCAGCCACAGGTCGTCCTCGGCGGCGAAGCAGAGCAGATCGCCGTGGAGGTGCGGAAACCGCAGATACGCCTCGGGTGCATCGCTCACGCCCCCATGGTTTCGGCGCCACGGGCGGGCGGCAACTCGGCCGCGGGCGCGGGGCGGTTCCCACGTTGTCGGGTGCCCCGCCGTGGGGGCGCTTGTTTTCCGCCTTCGGCGGTAGGGGGCTGTGGGGCGGGGCATGGCCGCGGGGGTCGGGCGCCGGATGTGAGGAAGGCCACGCCCCGTGGCCCTGGCGGTCCCCCTGGTCATGAGCATGGATCCCGGCGTTGCACCATTGATGGGTCATCTAACGCGACGGAAGAGTGGGAAGCGAGTCAGTGGTGGACGTCCAGGGCACGGTGGAGGACGGCTACGAGCCGGTCCGGGACGCCTTCGAAGCCAACTTCGCCCGGCGTGGCGAGCGCGGCGCCGCGGTCACCGTGTACAAGGACGGCCGCAAGGTCGTGGACCTCTGGGGCGGCACCAAGGACGGCGACGCCGCACCCGACGACGCCGTGGCCGCCCGCTGGGAGCCCGGCACCGCCCAGATCGTCCGCTCCGCCACC
This sequence comes from Streptomyces sp. MspMP-M5, assembly GCF_000373585.1. Lineage (GTDB taxonomy): Bacteria > Actinomycetota > Actinomycetes > Streptomycetales > Streptomycetaceae > Streptomyces. Next base: position 55,393 of record NZ_KB891885.1, on the reverse strand, counting down.
AAGGGCATCGCCGCCACCGTCCCGCTTCTGCTGCACCAGCGCGGCCAGCTCGACCTGGACGCCCCGGTCGGCACGTACTGGCCCGAGTTCAAGGCCGCCGGCAAGGACCGCGTCCTGGTCCGCCACCTCCTCGCGCACCGCGCCGGCCTGCCCGTGCTGGACACCCCGCTCACCCCCGCCCAGGCCGTCGACGGCGTCAGCGGCCCGGCCGCGGTCGCCGCCCAGGCCCCCTCCTGGACACCGGGCACCGACCACGGCTACCACGCCCAGACCTACAGCTGGCTGCTGGGCGAACTGGTGCTGCGGGTCACCGGCCGCACCCTCGGCGCCTGGGTCGCCGAGGAGATATCCCAGCCGCTCGGCCTCGACCTGTGGATCGGCCTCCCCGACGAGGCCCGCCCCCGCGTCGGCCGCCTCGCGCCCGTCGAGGCCGCGCCGCGCCCCGCCTCCGCCGGCCTGCGGGTCCGCCCCAAGCAGTCGGTCGCCGACGCGTACGCCGACCCGTCGTCCCTCACCAGCCGCGCCTTCGCCGCGATCTCCCCGGCCCCCGACGAGAACGACGACGCCTACCGCGCCGGCGAACTCCCCGCCTCGGCGGGCATCGCCACGGCGGCCGCGCTGGCCCGCGCCTATGCGGCGCTCATCGGGCCGGTCGACGGCCACCCCCGGCTCTTCGCGCCGGCCACCCTCACCCTCGCCCGCACCGAGGAGTCCGCCGGCCCCGACCGCACCCTCCTCGTCAACACCCGCTTCGGCCTGGGCTTCATGCTCCACGGCCCGGCCTCGCCGCTCCTCGGCCCCGGCTCGTTCGGCCACCCCGGCCGCGGCGGCGCGCTCGCCTTCGCCGACCCGGAGAGCGGAGTCGCCTTCGGCTACGTCACGAATGGGATGCAGCGGAACGTTACGGCGGACCCGAGGGCGCAAGCGCTCGTCCGCGCCGTCGCCGCCGTGGGCGGCTGAGCTTCCCACGTTGTCGGGTGCCCCGCCGTGGGGCGTCTGTTGTTTCCGCCTTCGGCGGAGGGGGTTTGTGGGGCGGGGGCCCGCGTCGTCCGTGGTGGCGGTGCCGGGGGCTCCGGGGCGGGTTGTCGGACTGCTTCGCTTTACGTCCGACAACCCGCCCCTCCGCCCCCGGCCCCTCCCGTCGTGGGTCGGCCCCACCCCGGTGGGGGTGGAGAAGACCCGGGTGGGGCGGAGGCAGCCTCGGACGGTCATACGTCGTGCAGGGCTTGGCGGAGGGCGGTGTTGGCCACGAGGATGCCGCCGTCTACGGGGAGGGTGATGCCGGTGACCCAGGAGGCGTCGGGGGAGGCGAGGTAGGCGACGGCGGCGGCGATGTCCTCGGGGCGGCCGACCCGGCCCAACGGGTAGGCGGACGCGGCACGTTGGAGCTTTTCCTCGCGGCCCGCCCAGTTGGGGGTGTGGACGGTGCCCGGGGCGACGAGGTTGACGCGGACGCCGCGCGGGGCGGCGTGGCCGGAGAGGGTGCGGGTCAGGCTGGCCAGGCCCGCCTTGGCGGCGCTGTAGGCGTGGTTGCCGAAGTCCTGGATGCCGTTGACCGAACCGATGTTGACGATCGAGCCGCGCCCGTCGGCGGTGGCCAGCCGCGGCAGGGCGGCCCGGGCGCAGCGCATGGCACCGGTCAGGGTGAGGTCTAGGTCGGCGGCCCATTCGTCGTCGGGGGTGTCCTCGAAGAGCGGGGCGTCGGGGTGGCAGCCGAAGGCGTTGTTGACGAGGGTCTCCAGGCCGCCGAAGCGTTCCACGGCGTGGGCGACCGCCGCCTCGACCGCGGTCCGGTCACCGACGTCGCAGGCCCGCGCCTCGGCGGTGCCGCCGACCGCCCGGATCGCGTCGGCGGCCCGCTCCGCGCGCGCCCCGTCGAGGTCGGTGACCAGCACCCGCGCCCCCTCATCGGCCAACCGCCGGGCCGTGGCCTCCCCGATGCCCCGGCCGGCCCCCGTGATCAGTACCCGGTACCCCTCGAATCGCCTCATGGACCGGTCCTACCCCGCCGGGCCATCGGCGTCCCGCGCGCCGGCCGATCAGGCGGCACCGTCTCTTCCCTCACCCCCACCGGGGTGGGGCCCGCCCCCTACGGGAGGGGCCGGGGGCGGAGGGGCGGGTTGTCGGACGTAAAGCGAAGCAGTCCGACAACCCGCCCCGGAGCCCCCGGCCCCGGCACTACGGACGAACGCGGGCCCCCGCCCCACAAACCCCTCCCGCCGAAGGCGGAAAACAAACCACGGCGGGGCACCCGACAACGTGGGAAGCCCCCCGGCGTCAGCCGGCCAGCATCAGACCGATCCCCACCACCATCACCCCCGCCGCCGCCACCCGCGGAAACCCGAACCGTTCCTTGAAGAACAGCGCCCCGATCGCGGCCCCGACGATGATCGACGATTCGCGCAGTGCCGCGATCGGCGCCAGTGGGGCGCGGGTCTGGGCCCACAGCACCAGGCCGTAGGCGAACACCGACAGCACCCCGCCGGCCAGCCCGCGCAGCGCGAGCGGCCGTAGTTCGGCGGCGAGTCGGCCGCGCCGGGTGGCCAGCGCGTAGGCGGGGATGGCGAGCCCTTCGAGGATCATCAGCCAGGCGATGTAGCCGAGGGGGGTCCCCGAGGCGCGGACGCCGAGGCCGTCGACGGTGGTGTACGAGGCGATGGACAGGCCGGTGGCGACCGCGGCCGCGATCGCCGGCCAGTGCGGACGCGAGCCGGAGCCCCGGATGCCCCACAGGGCCATTCCCACCAGGCCGGCCGAGGCGAGCGCCACTCCGGCCAGCACCCAGCCGTCCGGGACCTCGTGCACGAAGACCGCGGCGAGGACGGTGACGACCAGCGGCGCGGTGCCGCGGGCGATCGGATACATCTGCCCGAAGTCACCCAGCCGGAACGACTGCATCAGCAGGGTCTGGTAGACGACGTGCAGCACCGCGGAGACCAGCAGGTACGGCCAGGCGCCGGCCGCGGGCAGCGGGGTGAAGCCGGCCAGGGCGGCGCCGCATATCGCGCCGCCCCCGCCGACGAGGGTGAAGGCCAGCAGCTGGTCGCGTATGCCGTGGGCCAGGGCGTTCCAGCCGGCGTGGGTGACCGCGGCCAGCAGGACGGCCGCGACGACCAGCGGCGTCACGAGGTCTGCTCGCGGACGTCCACGAGCCGGGCCCCGGCGTGCGCGACCAGGGACCGCGGGTCGAGGGGGAAGACGGTGTGCGGGGTGCCCGCGGCGGCCCAGACGGTGGGGTGCGCGAGGATGCCGCGGTCGGCGAGGACGGGGGTGCGGGTGCGGTGGCCGAAGGGCGGGACGCCGCCGATGGCGTAGCCGGTGGTCTCCCGGACGAGGTCGGCGTCGGCCCGGCGGACCTTGGTCGCGCCCAGCTCGGCCCGGACCCGCTCCATGTCGACCCGGGAGGCGCCGTCCATCAGCACCAGCACCGGCGCCCCGTCGACAGTGAAGATCAGCGACTTCACGATCTGGGCGAGGTCGCAGCCGATCGCGGCGGCGGCCTCCGCGGCGGTCCGGGTGGCCTCGGGGAACCGGCGCACCTCGACGCTCAGGCCGAGGCCGGCGAGCGCCTCGGCGAAGCGCGGATGGGGCTGGGAGGCGGTGGCGGCAGGGGAGTTGTCGGTCGCGGAATCGCTCATGGCCCGCACGCTAGCGAAAGCTGTACGGGCCATGCGAACGACTTCCGGCCGGTGGACACCCCGTGACGACGGGGTGCCCGCGGGCCGTCGGGGCGGTTACTCGGCGGTGAGGATGGCGCGGACCAGCGGGCCGGCGTTGGTGCCGCCGTGACCGCTGGCGGGGACGACCGCGGCGGCCGCCAGGTCGTTGCGGTAGGCGGCGAACCAGGCGTTGGGCTTGTCCTGGTTGTCGACCTCGGCGGAACCGGTCTTGGCGCCGATGTCCCCGCTGAGCCCCTGCATCGCCTCGGCGCCCGTGCCGGACGTCGCGGTCAGCTTCATCAGGGCCTTGAGGTTGCTGGCGGTGTCCGGCTTCATGGTGCCGGCGGCCTTGGCGAACGTCCGGTTGTCCAGCGACGCGGCGACGATGTACGGCTGGCGGAACGAGCCGGACTGGGCGGTGGCGGCGATCGAGGCGACGTTCAGCGGGTTCATCCGGACCCCGCCCTGGCCGATCAGCGAGGCCGCCATCTGGGCGTCGTGCTGGACGGGGACGGTGCCGTCGAAGGTGGGGATGCCGGTCGCCCAGTTCAGCCCGATGCCGAAGACGTTCCGGGCCTCCTTCGTCAGGTCGTCGTCGGCGAGGTCCTTGGCGTGCCCGATGAAGGCGTTGTTGCAGGACGCCGCGAAGCTCTGCGCGAAGGTGCCGTCGGGGATCTCGGACTTGTTGAGGTTCTGGAACTTCCAGCCGCCGACGGTGACGAACTTCGGGCACGGGTTCTTCTTGTCCGGCGCCGTCAGGCCCTTGTCCATCAGCAGCGCGGAGGTGACGATCTTCATCGTCGAACCGGGCGCCAGCGACCCCTGGGCGGCCATGTTGAAGCCGCCGGCGGGGGAGTTGGCGAGCGCAAGGATCTCGCCGGTGCTGGGCTTGACGGCCGCCGCGGCCGCCGACGCCTTGCCCTTGACCGCGTTCTCGGCGGCCGTCTGCAGCTTGGCGTCCAGCGTCGTGTGCAGCGTGCCGGGGGTGCCCTTGGCGAGCACCTTCAGGGTCTTGTCGGGCTGCTGCTGGTTGCTGTCGGCGGACTTGGCGCGGTGGATGTACAGCTCCGCGCCCGGCTTGCCGTCGGTCTTGTTGCCGTACTTGGTGCGCAGGCTGTCCAGCACCCCGGCGAGCGACGGGTGGTCCTGGGCGGTCAGCTCGACGCCGTTGCGGTCCACGGCCTTGATCGGGGGCGCCTCGGCCTCGCCGGTGCGCAGCTCGTCGCCCTTGGCCAGGCCCGGGTAGAGCGCCGACGGCTGCCAGGCGACCTTCGGCTTCCCGGTGGTCTTGTCCCGCTTGAGGGTCACGGTGCTGCCGTACGAGAACGGGGCCTTCACGGACTTGTAGGCGACCTCGGTGGTGGCCGTGTACGGCACCTTGTCGCCGGCCGGGGCGCCCGGCTTCAGCGCCACCTTCGTGAACTTCGCCTGCTGGGCGAAGGAGGTGAGCGCGGTGCGGGCGGCGCCCGGGTCGTCGGTCACCGAGGCGGCCTTCTCGATGTCGCCGGACTGCCAGGCGGTCAGGAAGGTCTGTGCGGTGGTGTTGACTTCCTGGGCCGACAGCGGGCCGGTGGGCACCGAGGGACCGCCGTCGCCCGGTTTGGCGTCGGCCGCCCTGACGGCCTGGGGCGACGACCCGTCCGAGCCGCCGAACAGCGTGAAGCCGCCGACGACCCCGGCCACCAGGGCCGCCGAACCGCCGATCAGTCCGTATTTCACCTCGCGGCGCATGCCACCGATCCCCTCCCAGGAGCCCGAGTCCTTGAGTACGCACCCAAGAACGCCCATCGCACTCTAAGGGACACGGGCAGGCGCTGAGTCTCGATCAGGGCACGGTCCGGTGACGCACCGTCGAAGCGCCGTGACAGTTTCGTCACATCCCCGCAGCTCCTGGCCGCGCGGGCTCTAGACCCAGCTGTCGAACCACATCCGGTTCTGCCATGCGCTCCGGGGAATCGGCAGACCGGTGTAGAGCGGATAGAAGTAGACGAAATTCCACACGATCAGCAGAACGAGGACACCCGCGCCGACCGCCCCGATGGTGCGCCGCCGCTCGTCCGCCCGCGGCGGCCCGATGATCGCGCCGATCATCATCGCCAGCGCCAGGCACAGGAACGGCACGAAGACCACCGCGTAGAAGAGGAAGATGGTCCGCTCCTGGTAGAGGAACCACGGCAGATAGCCCGCCGCGACGCCACACGCGATCGCCCCGGCCCGCCAGTCCCGCCGGAACAGCCACCGCCACAGCACGTACAGCAGCGCGAAGCAGGCCGCCCACCACAGCAGCGGGGTGCCCAGCGCCAGCACCTCGCGGGCGCAGCCCTCGGCGGCCGTGCAGCCGTCGTGCCCGGCCTTGGGGTCCTCGTAGAAGTACGAGACCGGGCGGCCCAGCACCAGCCAGCTCCACGGGTTGGACTGGTAGGTGTGCGGAGTGGTCAGGCCGGTGTGGAAGGCGTAGACCTCGGTCTGGTAGTGCCACAGGCTGCGCAGCCAGTCCGGCAGCCAGGTCCAGCCGGCCTGCACGCCCTCGGGGGTGGTGGCCCAGTCGCGGTAGTAGCCGCCCTTGGTGACGATCCAGCCCGTCCAGGACGCCAGGTACGTGGCGAGCGCGACGACGACGGTGGAGACGAACGCGGGCAGCGCGTCGCGCCGCAGCACCGACCGGAACGGGCGCCGGGCGCCGGCCGTGCGCCGCGCCCCCATGTCCCACAGCACCGACATCAGCGCGAACGCCGCCAGGAAGTACAGGCCGTTCCACTTCGTCGCCGCCGACAGGCCCAGGCACAGCCCGGCCGCCAGCCGCCACGGCCGCCACCCCAGCCGCAGCCGGTCGCCGGCCTGCCCGTCCGGCCGGGCCGTGCCCTCGGGGCCGGTGGGCAGCGCCGCCGCCAGCCGGGCCCGGGTGCGGTCCCGGTCCACCAGCAGGCAGCCGAAGCCGGCCAGCACCCAGAACATCACGATCAGGTCGAGCAGCGCGGTGCGGCTCATCACGAAGTGCAGCCCGTCCACCGCCAGCAGCGCGCCGGCCAGGCAGCCCAGCGCCGTCGAGCGCAGCAGCCGTCGCCCGATCCGGCAGACCAGCAGCACCGACAGGGTGCCCAGCAGCGCGGTCATGAACCGCCAGCCGAAGGGGTTCATCCCGAACGCCCACTCGCCCAGCGCGATCAGCCACTTGCCCATCGGCGGATGGACGACGTACGAGTGCTCCGGCGAGAGCAGGATCTGCGGCGGATGGGCCAGCAGCGCGTCGTTGGCGTTCTTCGCCCAGGTGCCCTCGTAGCCGTACTGGAGCAGCGACCAGGCGTCCTTGGGGTAGTAGGTCTCGTCGAATATGACCTTGCGCGGGCTGCCGAGGTTCCAGAACGTCAGCACGCCCGCGCACAGCGTCACCAGTAGCGGGCCGAGCCAGCCCGACCAGCGGGCCAGCCGCTGCGCCAGGTGCGGGCCGGCGCCGAGCAGCGCCCACACCCGCCCGTCCGGCTCGGGGAACGGCGCCACCAGCCGCGTCCGGACGTCGGCCGCGGGCCGCCCGGTGTACCCGAAGCGGCGCAGCCGCCGCTGCCACACGGGGGGCCGGTCGGTCGGCTCCGGGGTGCGCGGGGCGGCCGCGTGCGTCGCGGTGGTGTCACTCGTCACCCGGCCCATCGTAGGGAAGCGGTCTGTGCGGCGGCGGTCCGCGCCGCCGGGCGGTGCCGCGCGTCGCCGGCACGGGCCCGGCCGGGGCGCGGCGCGGGGCTGGGAGGATGGGAGGGTGACTGGAACGCTGGTACTTGCAGGGACGCCCATCGGCGAGGTCGCGGACGCCCCGCCGCGGCTCGCCGCCGAACTCGCCGCGGCCGACGTGATCGCCGCCGAGGACACCCGGCGGCTGCGCCGGCTCACCCAGGCGCTGGAGGTGACGCCCGCCGGCCGGATCGTGTCGTACTTCGAGGGCAACGAGGCGGCCCGGACACCGGAGTTGGCGGACGCGCTGGCCGGCGGGGCGCGGGTGCTGCTGGTCACCGACGCCGGGATGCCGTCGGTCTCCGACCCCGGCTACCGGCTGGTCGCGGCGGCCGTCGAGCGCGGCATCAAGGTCACCGCGGTCCCCGGCCCGAGCGCGGTGCTCACCGCGCTGGCGGTCTCCGGGCTGCCGGTGGACCGCTTCTGCTTCGAGGGCTTCCTGCCCCGCAAGGCGGGGGAGCGGCTCTCCCGGCTCCGCGAGGTCGAGGGCGAGCGCCGCACCCTGGTCTACTTCGAGGCGCCGCACCGCCTGGCCGACACCCTCGCGGCGATGGCCGAGGTCTTCGGCGCGGACCGCCGCGCCGCGGTCTGCCGGGAGCTGACCAAGACCTACGAGGAGGTCCGGCGCGGCGGGCTGGGCGAGCTGGCGGCGTGGGCCGCCGAGGGCGTCCGCGGGGAGATCACGATCGTGGTCGAGGGGGCCCCGGAGAGCGGCCCGGCGGAGCTGGACGCCGATGAGCTGGTGCGCCGGGTGCGGATTCGCGAGGAGGCCGGGGAGCGCCGCAAGGAGGCGATCGCGGCGGTGGCGGCGGACGCCGGGCTGCCCAAGCGGGAGGTCTTCGACGCGGTCGTGGCGGCGAAGAACTCCGAACGGGAGGCGGGAAAGGGCGCGGCCGGCCCGCGGTGAAGGCCCGCCCCGCTGAGCGTGGGCGCGCTCGGTAGAGCGTAAAAGCCCAGGCCACAGCCCTGAACCGACCCACAGGGAGGTAAATGGCGGGCATCGAAGGTAAAGCGATCGACCGCCTTGTGGTGCGTTTTTCCTACGACCTGCCAAATCTGGGCCAACAGGTAGCAGCTCGGCTGCGCTCCGGCCGCGAAAGGCGTTCCCTGGGTACCGGGACGTCCGGTCCCCGGAGAGCTTGTCCAGCGGACAAGAGGAGCGCACATGAGCGACATCACGAAGACCACCGGCATCACAGGTGCGGCGCCCGCCAGTCCCGTTCCGCCCCGCCCCCGACCGTCCGAGCCCGCGGCCCGCGAGGCATACGCCTTCTGCTGCATGAGCTGCGGCCACGGCTGGGAGCAGGCGTACGAGATCGAGCACCAGGTCGATGCCAAGGGCGTCACGCACGCCGTCTACTACGCGGACGGCGAGCGCGTCCCGTCCCCGCTGACCCATCCCACGTGCCGCAGCTGCGGCGGCAACGTCGTCCGCATCATGCGCTCCGGACAGGTCTCGATGGTCTCCGACGCGATCGCGAACATGCACCAGCCGCACCACCGCAAGAACTCCCGCCACGGGGACGGCGGCAGCACCGCCGAACCGCGGCGGCACCACTGGCACCTCTCCGACCTGCTGCACCCCTTCCAGCACCACCGCAAGTGAGGCGCCGGCCGCGGTCCTCGTAGGATCGCGGCCATGGCCAAGCAGGACAAGGACACCCCGCCCCCGCTGCCCGAACCGCTCCGGGTACCGGTCGCGGACTCGCACACCCACCTGGACATGCAGGGCACCACCGTCGAAGCGGCCCTGGCCGCGGCCGCCTCGGTCGGCGTCACCACCCTCGTCCAGGTGGGCTGCGACCTGAACGGCTCCCGCTGGGCCGCGGACACCGCCGCCGCCCACGACGCCGTGCACGCCACCGTCGCCCTCCACCCCAACGAGGCGCCGCGGATCGTCCTCGGGGACCCCGACGGATGGTCCCGGCAAGGGGCTCGCCAGGCCGGCGGCGACGCTGCGCTGGACGCCGCACTCGACGAGATCGACGCGCTGGCCGCCCGCCCCGAGGTCCGCGGCATCGGCGAGACCGGCCTCGACTACTTCCGCACCGGCCCCGACGGCATCGCCGCCCAGGAACGGTCCTTCCGCGCCCACATCGAGATCGCCAAACGGCACGGCAAGGCCCTGGTCATCCACGACCGCGAGGCCCACGACGACGTGCTGCGCGTCCTGCGCGAAGAGGGCGCACCCGACCGCGTCGTCTTCCACTGCTACTCCGGCGACGCCGCGATGGCCGAGATCTGCGCCGCCGCCGGCTACTTCATGTCCTTCGCCGGCAACGTCACCTTCAAGAACGCCCAGCCGCTGCGCGACGCCCTCGCCGTCGCCCCGCCCGAACTCCTCCTCGTCGAGACCGACGCCCCCTTCCTCACCCCCGCGCCGTACCGCGGACGGGCCAACGCCCCCTACCTCATCCCGCTCACCCTGCGTGCCATGGCCGACGTCAAGAACATGACCGAAGACGCCCTGGCCTCGGCCGTCGCCGCCAACACCGCCCGCGCGTTCGACTACTGACGGTCACCCGGCCCCGTCCGGCGCACCCGCCCCGCGGGAAGGCGAGTTGGGTCCGCCGCCCACCCTCCGCTACATTCCGCGGTTGACCGGTTACCGGACGACACCCGTGGCAGGTGCAGTGTGAGTCCTCCACCCAGTGGCCACCGAGCGGGCCGCGGCCGCGGCCGCCGCCGGCGCGCCCCCGAGAATCCCGCACAGCTGCGCCGGCTACTGCCCCGCGCCCTGGTCGTCGCCTTCCTCGCCGGCGGCACCACCGCCTTCGTCGCGCACGACAAGGCCGTCAAGCTCAGCGTCGACGGCGACCCCCGCACGCTGCACACCTTCGCCGACGACGTCGACGAGCTGCTGGCCGACCAGGACCTCGCCGTCGGCGACCACGACATCGTCGCCCCCGCCCCCGGCACCGGCCTCGCCAGCGGCGACCAGGTCGTGGTCCGGCACGGCCGGCCGGTCATGCTCACCCTGGACGGGCAGCGCCGCCAGGTGTGGACCACCGCCGACACCGTCGCCGGGGCCCTGCACCAGCTCGGCGTCCGCGCCGAGGGCGCCTACCTCTCCGCCGCCCGCTCCCAGCCCATCGGCCGGCACGGCCTGGAGCTGGCGGTCCGCACCGAACGCGCGCTGGTCTTCGTCGCCGACGGCCGCGAGTACCACATCCGCACCAACGCCGCCACGGTCCGCGAGGCCCTCGCCGAGGCCGGCCTGGCGCTGCGCGACCACGACACCACCTCGGTGCCGCCGGACAGCTTCCCCCGCGAGGGCCAGACCGTCTCCGTGCTGCGGATCAGCGGCACCACCGAGGTCCGCGAGGAGACCGTCCCGTTCCGCACCGTCAAGCGGCCCGACCCGAACCTGACGGTGGGCACCGAGGCCGTCGTCCGGCCCGGTGTCCCCGGGGTGCGGCGCGTCACCTACCGCCTGGAGACCGTCAACGGCGTCCGCCGCAAACCACGCAAGATCGCCGTCGAGACCGTCCGCCGCCCCCGCCCGCAGATCGTCCACGTCGGCACCCGGGCCCTGCCCACCTCCGTCCGCGGTGCCGACCAGCTCGCCTGGGAGGCGCTCGCCCAGTGCGAGGCCGGCGGCCGGCCGGACGCCGTCGACGCCTCCGGCACCTACGGCGGGCTCTACCAGTTCGACGTCGGCACCTGGCAGCGCCTCGGCGGCTCCGGCCGCCCCCAGGACGCCCCCGCCGACGAGCAGACCTACCGGGCCAAGAAGCTCTACCTCACCCGGGGTGCGAGCCCCTGGCCCGTCTGCGGCCGTAAGCTTCACGGGTGAGCGACCGCAAGACCACTGACGAAACCGGCCCCCTGCTGGGCCCCGCCGATGTCCGGGAACTGGCCGCAGCGCTGGGCGTACGCCCCACCAAGCAGCGCGGCCAGAACTTCGTCATCGACGCCAACACCGTCCGCCGGATCGTCCGGACCGCCGAGGTCCGCCCCGACGACGTGGTCGTCGAGGTCGGCCCCGGACTGGGCTCGCTGACCCTGGCCCTGCTGGAGGTCGCCGATCGCGTCACCGCCGTCGAGATCGACGACGTGCTCGCCGCGGCGCTGCCCGCCACCGTCGCCGCCCGCCTCCCCGAACGCGCCGACCGCTTCGCGCTCGTCCACCGCGACGCCCTGCACGTCACCGAGCTGCCCGGCCCGGCCCCCACCGCCCTGGTCGCCAACCTCCCGTACAACGTCGCCGTCCCCGTCCTCCTGCACATGCTGGAGCGGTTCCCGACCATCGAGCGGACCCTGGTCATGGTCCAGGCCGAGGTCGCCGACCGGCTCGCCGCCGGCCCCGGCAACAAGGTCTACGGCGTCCCCTCCGTCAAGGCCAACTGGTACGCCGAGGTCAAGCGGGCCGGCGCCATCGGCCGCAACGTCTTCTGGCCCGCGCCGAACGTCGAGTCCGGCCTGGTCTCCCTCGTCCGCCGCGCCGAACCGCTGCCGTGCAAGGTCTCCCGGGAGGAGGTCTTCGCTGTCGTCGACGCGGCCTTCGCCCAGCGCCGCAAGACCCTGCGGGCCGCCCTCGCCGGCTGGGCGGGCTCGGCCGCCGCGGCCGAAGCGGCCCTGGTCGCGGCCGGTGTCTCCCCCCAGGCCCGCGGCGAGTCGCTGACCGTCGAGTCCTTCATCGCCATCGCCGAGAACAAGGCCGCGGCCGCGGACCAGGAGGCCACCCGATGACCCGCGACACCTCCGTCACCGTCCGCGTCCCCGCCAAGGTCAACGTCCAGCTCGCGGTCGGCGGCCGCCGCCCCGACGGCTTCCACGACCTGGCCAACGTCTTCCTCGCCGTCGGCCTGTACGACGAGGTGACGGCGACCCCTGCCGACACACTGAAGATCACCTGCACCGGCCCGGACGCCGACCAGGTCCCGCTGGACGGCACCAACCTCGCCGCCCGCGCCGCCCGCGCCCTGGCAGCCCGCCACGGCCTGGAGCCCGACGTCCACCTCCACATCGCCAAGGACATCCCCGTCGCCGGCGGCATGGCCGGCGGCAGCGCGGACGCCGCCGGCGCCCTGCTGGCCTGCGCCACCCTCTGGGAAACCGGCAGCACCCAGGACGAACTCCTCGCCCTCTGCGCCGAGTTGGGCAGCGACGTCCCCTTCAGCCTGGTCGGCGGCGCCGCGCTGGGCCGCGGCCGCGGCGAACTGCTGGAGCCGCTCGCCGTCGGCGGCACCTTCCACTGGGTCTTCGCGGTCGCCGACGGCGGCCTGTCCACCCCCGCCGTCTACAAGGAGTGCGACCGCCTGCGGGACGCCACCGGCCGCGGCGCCACCACCGCCGACATCCCGGACCCCGAGCCGTCCCCGACCCTCCTGGACGCCCTGCGCACCGGCGACCCGGCCGCCCTGGCCGCGTCGCTGAGCAACGACCTCCAGGCCGCCGCGGTCTCCCTCCGCCCGTCCCTGGCCGCCACCCTCGCCGCCGGCACGGAAGCCGGGGCACTGGCCGCCCTGGTCTCCGGCTCCGGCCCGACCACCGCGTTCCTGGCATCCGACGCCGAGGACGCCGAACGGGTCGCGGCAGCGCTCCGCGCCTCGGGTACCTGCCGCACGGCCCGCGTCACCTCCGGCCCGGCAATGGGCGCGACGGTCGTCGGCAACGGCTAGCTCCGCCACGGCCGTTCGGCTGCCGTTATCCGGGAAGCGTGTGGACGCTGCGTTCCGCCACATCGGACAGGAGGCGTCCGGCGGTCCGGAAGTCGTTGTCGTCGTGGAGGATGACGAGTCCGTGGTGAACGGCCGTCGCGCACACGAGCCAGTCGACTGCTGACAGGCTCTGGTGCTGTCCTCGCTGGGCCAACCGGTACTGAGCGGTCTCGACCCAGCGCCAGGCGGTCTTCGGTACGGGGACGTCCGGGTACAGGTCGCAGAACATCTCGGTCATCTGGTCGTACTCGTCAAGGCTGCGGGCTGATTGCCGGAACTCCACCCGCTGCGCTGCGCACGAGCCGATCACCCCGTCGTCCAGCTCGTGTCCCCACGCGTCGTTCAGCTTGCGGTCGCGCTGAAGCCGCCAGACGGCCGTGGAATCGGCGAGATAGCGAATCACGGTCACGCGGCTCCCGGCTGCTGCATTCCTGGCGCGTGCCGCGCGGCCTTCTCTGCCGCGTGACGCTGCTGGAACCCTTCCTCGTCCCAGCTCTGCGCATTCTCCAGGTGTCGCAGCCGCTGTTCCGTGCGGCGGCGCCGCTCGGCGTACTCACGCAGCGCGATGTTGACCATCTCCTTCTTGGTCCTGGCGCCGGACAGTCTCATGGCTTCCGCCAGAGCGTCGTCGTCGATGTCGATCTGAGTGGCGGACATCGCGTACCTCCGTCTCGTATGCCTCATACAAAGTTACCCGATAGTGCATACATGACGGCAGTCGCGGCATACCCCCGGCTCCGGTGCGCGGAAGGCGCGCTCGCAGCCGTCGCAGGTCTGGAGGGGGTCCGGGCGCGGGGGCGCCGGTGCGCTGGCTGGGAGGGGCGGCGGCAGCGACGCCATGAGGCGGTGGGCGAGGAAGGCGGCTGGACTGCGGAGGTCGGGCGGCAGATCGGCGGTGAGGGTGCGGCGTACGGCGTCGGGCGGCGCCTCGCGTTCGAGCCAGGTGGCCACGGCCGGGGCGAGGCGCGCCACGTCCCGTTCGGAGAGCAGCAGCTGCGGATCGTCGCGCCGCAGCTCCACGAGGATGCGGTGGGCCAGACGGGTCCCGTCTGGGCCGGGGCGGCTTGGCGCGGGAAGCGGCGCACGTGCCGGTTTCGGTGCCGGTTTCGGTGTGGCTTTCGGCGTCGGCTTCGCCTCGTGTTCTCGTTCCGGTTCCCGATCCTGTTTCGGCCTCGGGGCCCGTTGGGCGGGTCGGGCCACGGGGCACGGGGTCGCGCCCGGCTGGTTGTACGAGACCGTGCGCGTCACGACCCGCCCGCTCGGCAGTCGCTCCCGCGTGCGCTTCAGGTACCCTGCCGCTTCCAACTCCCGCAGCGCGGAAGCGATCCGTGCCTCGCTCTCGGGGAAGCGGGCGGCCAGGCACTTGATGCCGATGCGGGCCCCGGCGGGCAGCGACTGGATGTGCAGGGCGAGCCCGATCGCGACGAGCGTCAGTCCACGGTGCTGGGCGAGGTGATTTCCGACTACCGTGAAGTGGCTGGTGTGACGGGAGTTGGCGTGAATGACGCCGGACGAGGGAGTCGGCACGGGAACGCGGGACGCGGGGCGCGAGGGCGCGCTAGGGTTCTTGGAAGCCATCGGGGAAAGCTGCTTTCTAAGCCATTGGGAGAAGCGGCTTTGCTTGTTGGTCAGGCCCTCGTTCGGGATTGCCGTCCCGGCCGGGGGCCGAAGCATGTGTGCGGTGGTGCACTTGTCGCGGCGAGCATATGCCGCTCAACCCTCCCCAAATCCAGTTGAGTTGCCTCAAGTCACCCGTGTGGGTGGCGGAGGTGCCGGGGAGGTCGGAGGGGTTGGGGGAGGTGCTTTCCCCGGTCTTTGAGTCTTTACGTCGCGCCGGGCCGCGACGTGGCCCACCGGGTCGTGGGAACGTACGATCCGGTGGCGCCCGAGTGAGCCACCCACATGTGCGCATTGCGGCGGATTGCCCACGCGATGGCACCGGGCGCGCGTAGCGTGCCGGGGAATCGGGTTGTACCGGGCAACCAGCAAGCAGCGGTGGTGAGTTATGCCCCCTCGTAAGGACGCCGACCCCTCAGCCAGTGTCCCGTGCTTCTACGGCGCCGAGCTGCGCTTCCTACGGGAACAGGCCGGTCTCACGTTGGAACAGTTGGCGGAGGGCACGTATCGCGGCATCTCGCTCCTCAGCCAGATCGAGCGCGGTGAGCGCAGCATGCCGTTGGACCTGGCCCTCCACGTGGACGAGAAGCTCAACACGAACGGATTCTTCGAGCGCCGCTGTGAAGCGGTGGCGAAGGCCCGCCGGGCCGGTCACGCGGAGTACTTCGCGGACGCGCTGGAGATGGAGCAGCGCGCGGAGACCATCGAGGAGTGGGCGCCGTTGCTCGTACCGGGACTGCTTCAGACGCCGGACTACACACGGGCGGTTGTGCGGGCGGCTATGCCCCGTGCCTCGGCCGAAGAGGTTGAGGAAAAGGTGACGGCCAGGATGTCCCGGGCGGCGATCTTCGACGCGGAAACGCCCCCGAAGTTCTGGGTGATCCTGAGCGATTCGCTGGTTCGTCGGCCAGCTCTCCCGAACGAGCCGATGGCTGAACTGCTGGACCACATTGCGAAGGTGGTCAGGTCCACCCACTCGGTTCTGCAGTTCCTTCCGGAAGATGATGGTCTGGGGCCGTTCGCGATGGGGATGGCCAAGTTCATGACCTTCGAGGATGCGCCACCCGTGCTGTACGTGGAGAGCCTGCACAGCGGCCAACTCATCGACTATCCGCCGCTCGTGAAGCAGTACCGCGAGTCGTACGATCTGCTCAGGGCCGCCGCACTGTCGCCCGCGGCGTCTCTGTCCGTGATCGAGACAGCGGCAGGGGACTACCGAAATGGCAAGCAGAGCGCTCGACTTGAGTAACGCTTCGTGGCGTAAGAGCAGCTACAGCAACGGCACCGGTGGGGACTGTGTCGAGGTGGGCGAGGGCTTCCCTGGGGCAGCGACTTGGCGCAAGAGCAGCTACAGCAACGGCACCGGCGGCGAATGCATCGAGGTCGCCGACGGCCTCCCCGGCATCGTCCCCGTCCGGGACAGCAAGGATCCGCAGGGGCCTGCGCTGATCTTCTCCGCCGCTGGGTGGTCGTCGTTCGTGTCGGCCCTCAAGGGCGACGCCTAGAGTTCGTCGATCCCGGCGGCGGCGTACTTCCACGGCTTGGTTGTGCGATCGCGTGACGCTGATGCCCGGGTGACGACCTCGATGGCGAGGAGTACGTCCCTGCCCTGGAAACTCATCTGGTCCCGTCCGGTGACCGCTGCTGCCCGGATCACGCTCACGTCGGGCTCGGAGCCGTTGCGCCGGTCCAGGATGACGGTCATGTCGCGGCTGATCTTGAACTCGGCCGGTCGACTCGTGCGCAGGCCACTCATCAGCAGGTCTACGGCCGTGCAATGGAAGTTGGTCTGCGGGCTCGCGAAGACCAGGCTCCCGTCGATCAGTTCTGTGTGCCGTGGGAGATCCGGCAGGGTGAACAGGTCGTCCACCGTGTACCCGTCCACTGGGGGCCTCGGCCAGTGTCGTTCCATGGGTGGGATTCTTCGGCCTGCTCGTCCGCAGGGCGGCCGTATCCCCGCGGGTCATCACAACGGGTGACCGTCTCAGCGCGTGGCCGCCCAGGTAGCCGCCCCCCTCCTCGCCCGAAGCCCCCCGCCCCGCGCCGACTACGCTTGGAGGTCGACCGAGCCCCGACCCGGGGATGCACAGAGCAGGAGTGAGATGGCCGCCAACCTCGTCAATCTGGAAGCCGTCGACAAGGTGTACGGGACGCGTGCGCTGCTCGACGGTGTCTCCCTCGGGGTCAATGAGGGGGACCGGATCGGCGTCGTGGGTCGTAACGGCGACGGCAAGACCACGCTGATCCGGATTCTGGCCAAGCTGGAGTCCGCCGACACCGGCCGGGTCACGCACGCCGGTGACCTGCGGCTGGGCGTGCTGACCCAGCACGATTCGCTGGACCCGGCGGCGACCATCCGGCACGAGGTGATCGGTGATCTCGCCGACCACGAGTGGGCGGGGAACGCCAAGATCCGCGATGTGCTGACCGGGTTGTTCGGGGATCTGCACCTGCCGGGGTTCACGCAGGGGCTGGACACCGTCATCGGGCCGCTGTCCGGTGGTGAGCGGCGGCGGATCGCGCTGGCCAAGCTGCTGATCGCCGAGCAGGATCTGATCGTTCTCGATGAGCCGACCAACCACCTCGATGTGGAGGGGATCTCCTGGCTGGCGCGGCATCTGGCGGCGCGGCGGTCCGCGCTCGTCGTCGTCACCCACGACCGGTGGTTCCTGGACCAGGTCGCGACGCGGATGTGGGACGTGCAGCGCGGCACCGTCCACGAGTACGAGGGCGGGTACAGCGACTACGTCTTCGCGCGGGCCGAGCGGGAGCGGATCGCCGCCTCCGAGGAGGCCAAGCGGCAGAACCTGATGCGCAAGGAGCTGGCGTGGCTGCGGCGCGGGGCGCCGGCGCGCACCAGCAAGCCGCGGTTCCGGATCGAGGCGGCCAACGAGCTGATCGCGGATGTGCCGCCGCCGCGGGACACCGCAGAGCTGATGAAGTTCGCCAGCTCGCGGCTGGGCAAGACGGTCTTCGAGCTGGAGGGCGTGACCGTCCAGGCCGGGCCGAAGGTGTTGCTGAAGCATCTGACGTGGCAGTTGGGGCCGGGGGACCGGATCGGTCTGGTGGGCGTCAATGGGGCCGGCAAGACCTCGCTGCTGCGGACGCTGGAGGCGGCCGCCCGTAGCGGTGGCGAGCAGCAGCCGGCGGCCGGGAAGGTCGTGGTCGGCAAGACCGTCAAGCTGGCCTACCTCTCGCAGGAGGTCGCCGAGCTCAATCCGGCGCTGCGGGTGCTGGAGGCCGTCCAGCAGGTCCGCGACCGGGTCGACCTCGGCAAGGGCCGGGAGATGACGGCCGGGCAGCTGTGCGAGAAGTTCGGGTTCACGAAGGAGAAGCAGTGGACGCCGGTGGGGGACCTCTCCGGCGGTGAGCGGCGGCGGCTGCAGATCCTGCGGCTGCTGATGGACGAGCCGAATGTGCTGTTCCTGGACGAGCCGACGAACGATCTCGACATCGAGACGCTGACGCAGCTGGAGGATCTGCTCGACGGCTGGCCGGGGTCGATGATCGTCATCAGCCACGACCGGTACTTCGTCGAGCGGACGACGGACCGGGTCTTCGCGCTGCTCGGCGACGCCGCGCTGCGGATGCTGCCGCGTGGCCTGGACGAGTACCTGGAGCGGCGGCAGAAGGTGATCGAGGCGGCGACGCCGGCGCCCGCCCAGCCGGCTGCCGCCGCCCCGAAGAAGCCGGCCGCGGTGAACCGCGCCGCACAGAAGGAACTCCAGCGGATCGAGCGCCAGCTGGACAAGATCGGCGACAAGGAGTCGGCGCTGCACGCGCAGATGGCCGAGCACGCCACCGACTTCGAGAAGATCGCCGGCCTCGATGCCGAGCTGCGCGAACTGGGCGCCCAGCGCGAGGAGTTGGAGCTGCGGTGGCTGGAGCTGGCCGAGGACGCGTAGAGCCCGTCGGGTCGGTCGGAGCGGGGGCGGCAATCGGCCCCGAATGGCCTGGATTCCCGCGTTCCGGTGGTCTTCTCCTGCCTAGGGGGCGCGCATCGGCAGCCGAGCGTGTAGCTTCCCGGGGACACCTAGATGAGTGAGTCCGGAGTCCCGCCTGCCTCGCGGCGTCTGGCACGGCACCTCGCGGCGTTGCCGAAACGTCCCGATAGCTCCGCTATCAAGACGCTCCGGCGCCTTGCGATGCACCGCACCAGACGCCGCGAGGCCCGCCCTTCGGGCGGACGACGGGACTCCGGACTCACTCATCTAGCGGGGTAGGGGAGTGGAGGGGGTTCGCTCGATGGGCGTGCGGCTCATGGTCGTCGACGATCATCGTCTGCTCGCCGAGGCGCTGGCCTCGGCCCTGAAGCTGCGCGGGCACCGTGTGCTGGCGGCCGCCGCGCCCAGCGCCGGGGCGGCGGAGCTGGTGGTGAGCCGGGCGCCGGAGGTGTGCCTGCTGGGCACCTCGGGCCCGGCCGAGCCGGGGGCGTTCGACCCGGTCGCCCGGATCAAGAAGGAGCGGCCGCAGATCGCGGTGGTGGTGCTCGGGCCGGTGCCCAGCCCGCGCGGGATCGCCGCCGCCTTCGCCGCCGGGGCCTCCGGCTACGTCCGCAACGACGAGCGCATCGAGGGCGTCGAACGGGCGATGCTGAAGGCGCGGGCGGGTGAGGCGGCGGTCGCCCCGCAACTGCTCCAGCAGGCGTTCGGGGAGCTGCTGCACCCCGCCGCCCAGCCCGACGACGAGGGGGCGCGGCTGCTGCAACTGCTCACCCCGCGTGAAGTGGAGGTGCTGATCCGGGTCGCCGAGGGCGAGGACACCCGGGCGATCGCGGCGGGCATGGACATCGCCCCGAGCACCGCCCGCACCCACGTCCAGCGGGTGCTGATGAAGCTGGAGGTGGGCTCCCGGCTGGAGGCGGCCGCGCTGGCCGCCCGCACCGGCCTGCTGGAGCGCGTCCAGCGGTCTTAGGGCGTGTCCGATGGGGCATGGGCGTCCGGCGCCGTCGGCGGGACGGTGGGCCGCAGCTTCAGCCAGACCAGGAAGAACAGGCCGAGCGCGAGCATGCCCAGGCCCGTCCACAGGTTGATGTTGATGCCCTGGGCCTTGCGCAGGTCCGCGTCGGAGGCGGTGAGACCGGCGACGGTGACGATCACGCCGTAGACGGCGAACAGTCCGCCGATGACGCGCCGGATGTCGAAGAGCCGGGCGGCGGTGGCCGAGGAGCGCTCCAACTCGCTGACTTCTTCGTGCAGTTCGGACATGGCGGGGCCTCCGGTCAGGGCGGGTTCAGAGCGAGTAGGGCAGGTAGCACAGCGCGGCGAGGGCGACCGCGCCCCAGCCGAGCAGCGCGGGCTTGCGGTACCAGGCGTCGTCGCCCTCGGCGGGGGGCTCCGCGAGGTCCGGCGCGGCCGCCTCGCCGCCGGTGGCCCGGCGGGAGCGGGCGGACTCCCAGACCAGACCGGCGAGTTCGGCCTGCGGCTTGGGCTCGGTGAAGAGCGTGACGACGACCATCACCAGCGCGCCCGCGACGAAGCCGACGATCGCCGAGACGAAGTTGGCGCCCTGGTCGGTCGGGATGGAGATCACATGCTGCTTGTAGATCCAGAAGTAGTTGACCATCGCGGCGGTGGTGCCGGCGAGCAGGCCCCAGACACCGGACTTCATCGAGGCCCGCTTCCAGAACATGCCGATGACGAAGACCACGAACATCGGCACGTTGAAGAAGGAGAACAGGGTCTGGAGGTAGCCCATGATGTTGGAGAACGAGGAGGCGATGAACGCTGTACCGATCGAGGCGAGTACGCCGATCGCGGTGATGAGCCGGCCGAAGCGCAGGTAGTAGGCGTCGGGCCGGCCGCGCTTCACGTACTTGGCCCAGATGTCGTACGTGAAGACGGTGTTGAAGGACGAGACGTTGGCGGCCATGCCGGCCATGAAGGCGGCGAGCAGTCCGGTGACGGCGATGCCGAGCACGCCGTTGGGCAGCAGCTCCTGCATCAGGTAGGGGATCGCGTCGTTGTACTGCAGGCCGCCCGGGGCGCCGATCTTCGGGACGAGCACGGCGGCGACCAGGCCCGGGATCATCACCAGGAAGACGATGAACATCTTCGGGAAGGCGCCGATGAGCGGGGTGCGCTGGGCGGCGGAGAGGTTCTTCGCGGACAGCGCGCGCTGCACCTCGGCGAAGTTGGTGGTCCAGTAGCCGAAGGAGAGCACGAAGCCCAGGCCGAGGACGATGGTCAGCCAGTTGGCGCCCAGCGGGTTGGCCTGGCCGATGCCGGTGCCGCCCCAGGCCGTCAGGAAGTCGTGGCCGTGCGACGCCGTCAGCGAGTGGGACAGCCCGCTCCAGCCGCCGACCCGCTTGAGGCCGAGGACGGCCAGCGGGATCAGCGCGGCGAGGATGACGAAGAACTGCAGCACCTCGTTGTAGATCGCCGAGGAGAGCCCGCCGATGGTGATGTAGGCGAGGACGAAGAGCCCGGCGACGACGATGGCGACCCACTGCGGCCAGCCGAGCAGCGCCTCGACGACGATCGACAGGGCGTAGAGGTTCACCCCGGCGATCAGGACGGCGGCGAACGCGAACAGGGCCGAACTGAGCAGGTGGGCCGACCTGTCGAAGCGCTGGAGCAGGAACTCTGGTACGGAGCGGACCTTCGAGCGGTAGTAGAAGGGCATCATGACCAGGCCGAGGAAGACCATGGCCGGGATGGCGCCGATCCAGTACCAGTGGACGACCGCGACGCCGTACTGCGCGCCGGTCGCCGCCATGCCGAGGATCTCGGTGGCACCGAGGTTGGCGGCGACGAAGGCGAGGCCGGTGACCCAGGCGGGCAGCGACCGCCCGGAGAGGAAGAAGTCCAGGCTGGTGCGCACGCTGCGTCTGGCGGCGAAGCCGATGCCGAGGACGACGACGAAGTAGAGGGCGAGGATCGCGTAGTCGAGCCCGTTGGTCGGGAGGCGTAGCCCTTCGGCCAGAGTGATCATGGGCCCTCTTTTCGGGAGGTGCAGCCTTTTCGGGGAGCACAGCGGTGTGCGAAGCGAACGCACAAAAACGTACGCACGGTCGACCGAAAACTGAATAGTTTTGTTTGATTCAGTTGTTGGATCATGAGCGATGGTCGTCGGATGTGTCGGTGTTTTTCCGTTATGGACGTTCTGTGGGCCCGAGGTGGAGTCAATGAGGCGTGCACGGGCGCGCGTTGACGCCGCTGTTTGGTTGTGCTTCATTGTGTTTGTTTGTGTTCGTCTGGCGTGGCCGTCGTGTGCGTCCGGCGTGGCCGCCATGGTGAGGAGCTCCCCGGTGAAGAAGACGACGACCCGGCTCGCGGACGGCCGGGAGCTGATCTACTACGACGCGTCCGACGCCACCGACCGCACCGCCACCGACCCCCGGCCCCTCGACCCGGTCACCACCGCCGCCGAGATCCGCGCCGATCCCCTCCTCGGCGACACCGTCGCCATCGCCTCGCACCGCCAGGGCCGCACCTACCACCCGCCCGTCGACGAGTGCCCGCTGTGCCCCTCCCGCGACGGCCAGCACACCGAGATCCCCGCCGCCGACTACGACGTCGCCGTCTTCGAGAACCGCTTCCCCTCCCTGGCCGGCCCGCACGGCCGCTGCGAGGTGGTCTGCTTCACCCCCGACCACGACGCCTCGTTCGCCGACCTCACCGACGACCAGGCCGCCCTCGTCCTCGACGCCTGGACCGACCGCACCGCCGCCCTCTCCCGACTCCCCGGCGTCGCCCAGGTCTTCTGCTTCGAGAACCGCGGCGCCGAGATCGGCGTCACCCTCGGCCACCCGCACGGCCAGATCTACGCCTACCCCTTCGTCACCCCGCGCACCGAACGGATGCTGGCCTCCCTCGCCGCCCACCGCGAGCGGACCGGCCGCAACCTCTTCGACGACGTCGTCGCCCGCGAACGCGCCGACGGCCGCCGCGTCGTCCTCGACGGCGAGCACTGGACCGCCTTCGTCCCCTACGCCGCCCACTGGCCCTACGAGGTGCACCTCTACCCCAAGCGCCGGGTCCCCGACCTGCTCGCCCTCGACGGCCCCGCCCGCACCGAGTTCCCACAGATCTACCTGGAAGTCCTGCGCCGGTTCGACCGGCTCTTCGGCCCGGAAGCGCCCCCGACGCCGTACATCTCCGCCTGGCACCAGGCACCCGTACACGCCGCGGAACGCTCCGAGTTCGCGCTCCACCTCGAGCTTTTCACCGTCCGCAGGACTTCCGGCAAGCTGAAGTTCCTCGCGGGTTCCGAGTCCGGCATGAACGTGTTCATCAACGACGTGCCGCCGGAGACCGCGGCCGACCGACTCCGAGAGGCGGCGAGCAAGCCATGAGCAAGTACCTGGTGACGGGCGGGGCGGGCTACGTGGGCAGTGTGGTGGCCCAGCACCTGCTGACGGCCGGCCACACCGTCACGGTCCTGGACAACCTCTCCACCGGCTTCCGCGCCGCCGTCCCGGCCGGCGCCGACTTCATCGAGGGCGACATCCACGACGCCCACCGCTGGCTGGACCGCTCCTACGACGCCGTCCTCCACTTCGCCGCGTACTCCCAGGTCGGCGAGTCCGTCGTCAAGCCCGAGAAGTACTGGCACAACAACGTCGGCGGCAGCATGGCGCTGCTCGCCGCGATGCGCACCGCGGGCGTGCGCACCCTCGTCTTCTCCTCCACCGCCGCCACCTACGGCGAACCCGTCGGCACCCCGATCACCGAGACCGACCCGACCGCCCCCACCTCCCCCTACGGCGCGAGCAAGCTCGCCGTCGACCACATGATCAGCGGCGAGGCGGCCGCCCACGGGCTCGCTGCCGTGTCGCTTCGATACTTCAACGTCGCGGGCGCGTATGGAAGTTATGGCGAACGCCACGACCCCGAGTCGCACCTGATCCCGCTCGTCCTCCAGGTCGCCCAGGGCCGCCGCGAGGCCATCTCCGTCTACGGCGACGACTACCCCACCCCCGACGGCACCTGCGTCCGCGACTACCTCCACGTCGCCGACCTCGCCGAGGCCCATCTGCTGGCCCTGAAGGCCGCGCGGCCCGGCGAACACCTCATCTGCAACCTCGGCAACGGCAACGGCTTCTCGGTCCGCGAGGTCATCGAGACCGCCCGCAAGGTCACCGGCCACCCCATCCCCGAGATCGCCGCCCCCCGCCGCCCCGGCGACCCCGCCGTCCTCGTCGCCTCCGCCCGCACCGCCACCACCCGCCTCGGCTGGCGCCCCACCCGCCCCGACCTCACCGAAATCATCACCGACGCCTGGCAGTTCGCGAACGCGGGCACCTCCAGCCAGGCCGACAAATCCAGCCCGGCTAAATCCAGCCCGTCCGGCGTTTGAGGACCGGGGTCCGGGGCGGAGCCCCGGCACACAGCACGAGGAACCCACGTGACAGACACGAAGCACGGCGCAGCCCACACCGCGACGGCCTTCCACGCCGTGTACGGGACGCGGCCCACCGGAATCTGGGCCGCCCCCGGCCGCGTCAACCTCATCGGTGAACACACCGACTACAACGACGGCTTCGTGATGCCACTGGCCCTCCCGCACACCACCCTCGCCGCCGCCGCACCCCGCACCGACGGCGTACTGCGGCTGCACTCCGCCGGCGCCGACGGCGGCATCGTCGAACTGCGCCTCGACGACCTCCGCCCGCCGGCCGCCGCCGGCGGCGACTGGGCCGCCTACCCCGCGGGCGTGGCCTGGGCGATGCGGGAGGCCGGCCTGCCCGTCGGCGGCGCCGACCTGCACTACACCAGCACCGTCCCGCTCGGCGCCGGCCTCTCCTCCTCCGCCGCCCTGGAGGTCGCCACCGCCCTCGCCCTCGACGACCTGTACGGCCTCGGCCTGCCCCGCGACGAACTGGCCCGGCTCGCGCAGCGCGCCGAGAACGCCTTCGTCGGCGTGCCCTGCGGAATCATGGACCAGACCGCCGCCGCCTGCTGCACCGCCGGCCACGCCCTCTTCCTCGACACCCGCGACCTCACCCGCCGCCACGTCCCGTTCGACCTGGCCGCCGCGGGCCTGTGCCTCCTCGTCGTCGACACCCGCGTCCGGCACCGCCTCGGCGACGGCGCGTATGCCGAGCGGCGCGCCGGATGCGAACGCGGCGCGCGGGCGCTCGGCGTGCACGCGCTGCGCGACATTCCGCACGCGCATCTGTCCGCGGCCCTCGACGAACTCGCCGGCGACCCCGTCGTCCAGGCGCTGGTGCGCCACATCGTCACCGAGAACCACCGCGTGGAACAGGTCGTCGCCCATCTCGAAGCCGGTCGCCCCCGCGCCATCGGCCCCGTGCTCACCGCCGGACACGCCTCCCTCCGCGACGACTTCAGGATCTCCTGCCCCGAACTCGACCTCGCCGTCGACACCGCCCGCGCCGCCGGGGCCCTCGGCGCCCGGATGACCGGCGGCGGCTTCGGCGGCTCCGCCCTCGTCCTCGTCGAGGAGGCCGCGGCACCGGACGTCACCGACGCCCTGCACACCGCCTTCGCCACCGCCGGCCACACCGCCCCGCGGATCTTCCCCGCCGTGCCCGGCCCCGGCGCCCACCGCCTCGACGCCTAGCGCCCGCGACCCCGCCCCGCCACTTTCGTCAACCGCCCTCCCGTCCCGCCCCCCCGTCCGTACGCTGTCACCAGTGCCGGTGGGGGCCGGCGCCGATCAGGGGGCGAGACCGTGCCGGTGCCGCGCCCCGGGCGGGTGGCCAGGTCCGCGGCGGCGGCCGCGCGGCGGAGGCGATCTTCAATCCGGGCGCCGTGCCCGCTATGGTCCGTTCACCGAGACAGGGGGTCTCTGTGCAACGAATCCGGGTTCTGGTGGTCGACGACCACCGCATCTTCGCCGAATCCCTGGCGGCCGCACTGGCCGCGGAGGTGGACGTGGACGTCGCCGCGGCGGGCAGCGCCCCGGCGGCGCTGCGCACACTCGACCGGGCCGGCGCCGACGGCCGCCGCTTCGATGTCGTGCTCGTCGACGCCGACCTGGCCGCACCACTGCTCGCGGTGCCGCCCCAGGGCTCCGCCCGCGACGGCACCGCGCGCGACGGCACCGTCCGCGAGAGCCCGCCCCGCGGCGGCCCACTGGACGGCATCGCACTCGTCCTCGGTCTGCGCACCAGCCACCCGTACCTGCGGACCGTGGTCCTCGCCGACCGCGACGACCCGCGCCGGGCCGCCGCCGCCCTCCAGGCGGGCGCCTCCGGCTGGGTCGCCAAGGACTCCTCGCTCTCCCGGCTCCTGGCCGTCGTCCGCGGCGTCCTGCGCGACGAGACACACCTGCCGCCCGCCCTCCTCACCGGCGTCCTGCGGGAGCTGACCGCGGCCCGCAGGCACCGCACCGAGAGCGAACGGCTGGTGGAGTCCCTGACCCCGCGCGAACGCGAGGTACTGCGCTGCATGGTCGCCGGCCTGGGCCGCAAGGCCGTCGCCGAACGGCTCTTCCTCTCCCCGCACACCGTCCGCACCCACATGCAGAACGTGCTGGGCAAGCTCGGCGTGCACTCCACCCTCGCCGCGGTCGCCCTGGCCCGCCGGGCCGGCGTCGGCCCCGCCGAACTCGAACCGGCCGCGGCGGGCCCCCTCACCGTGCCCTGACCCCGCACCCACCCCGAGGACGGCCCGAACGGCCCGGACGCATCACCCCGCGGCGCCCCCACCGCCCCCCGGTCCCGGCCCGGTCAGCACGGCCACGCCCCGGGCGGCCAGCCCCACCCGCGTCATCGCCGCCGCCCGGGGCAGCAGCGCGTTCGCCATCGGCTCCGGCAGCGCCACCTCCACCGCCCGGCTCCCGTGGTTCAGCAGGAACAGATACCGGCCCGCGGCGCCCTCCCGCACCGCCGCCTGCACCCCCGCCGGCAGCCCCGGCAGCACCGGCGCCACCCCCGCCGCCGCCCGCACCTCGTCCAACAGTGCCCGCAGCAGCGCCGGTTCGAGCCGGGTCCCCACGTACCAGGCCGTGCCCCGCCCGCAGCCGTGCCGGGTCACCGCGGGCCGCCCCGCCAACTCCCCGTCCAGGAACCGCGCCACCACCTCCGCGCCGGCCGGCACGATCTCCTCCGACCACAGATCCGCCCGCCCCGCATACGCCCCGCCCCCCACCGCCACCGACGCGCCCTCCGCCAGCGGCCAGAACTCCGCCACCCGCAGCCCCAAAAGCTCCCGCAGCGGCCCCGGACAGCCCCCCGGATGCACCCGGTCGTGCGCGTCGACGATCCCCGAGAAGAACGACACCACCAGATGCCCGCCGTCCCGGACGTACGCCGCCAGCCGCGCCGCGTCCCCGGCCGTCAGCAGATACAGGTTCGGCACCACCACCATCCGGTACCCCGACAACTCCCGCCCCGGCGGCACCACGTCGCACGCCACCCCCGCCTCGAACAGCGGCCGGTAGTGCTCCAGCGCCGTCCGGGAATGGTCCAGCGCGGTGGACGGTTTGGAGTCCAGCTCCAGCGCCCACCAGCTCTGCCAGTCCGCCAGCAGCGCCACCGACGCCCGCGACCGGGCCCCCTCGATCCCCGGCACCGCCGCCAACTCCCGGCCCAGCTCGCACACTTCACGGAAGATCCGGGTGTCCGTCCCGCCGTGCGGCACCATCGCCGAGTGGAACTTCTCCGCCCCGCCCAGCGACTGCCGCCACTGGAAGAACAGCACCGCGTCCGCGCCCTGCGCCACCGCCTGCCAGCTCCACAACCGCATCGCCCCCGGCGGCTTGGGGCCGTTGCGGGGCCGCCAGTTGACCGCCCCCGCCGCCTGCTCCAGCAGCAGCCACGGCTGCCCGCTCCGCGCCGACCGCATCAGGTCGAAGACATAGCCCGCCCGGACATGGTCGTCCGCCACGTGCGGGTCCTGGTAGAAGTCCAGCGCCATCACGTCCATCGACGGCGCCCAGCCGAACGCGTCCACCGGCTTGTGCTGCGGCATCAGGTTGGTCGTCACCGGCACCCCAGGCGTCAGCCGCGCCAGCACCGCCCGTTCGGCCAGATAGCACTCCCGCAGCGCATGGTCACCGAACCGCAGGAAGTCCAGCTGCTGCGCCGGATTGGCGAACGTCGGCGCCGTCCGCGGCGGCAGCACCTCCGCGAAGTCCCCGTACGCCTGCGACCAGAACGACGTCGACCAGGCGTCGTTGAGCGCCGCCACGCTCCCGTAGCGCTCCCGCAGCCACCGCCGGAAGTCCTCCGCCGACACCTCGCAGAAGCACTGCCGGGTGTGGCACCCGAACTCGTTGCCGACATGCCACATGGCCAGCGCCGGGTGGTCCGCGTACCGGGCCGCCAGGCGCTCCACCAGCCGCACCGCGTACGCCCGGAACACCGGGCTGGACGGGCAGAAGTGCTGCCGGGCCCCCGGCCAGCGCCGCCGCCCGTCCGGCCCCTCCGGCAGGACCTCCGGGTGCGCGTGGGTCAGCCACGGCGGCGGCGACGCGGTCATCGTCGCCACGCACACCTCGATCCCCGCGCCCGCCAGCCCGTCCAGCACCCGGTCGAACCACCCGAAGTCCCATTCCCCCGGCCGGGGTTCGACCTTCGCCCAGGAGAAGATCCCGGCCGTGACCATGGTGACGCGGGCCGCCCTCATCAGCGCAAGGTCCTCGGCCCACACCTCCTCCGGCCACTGCTCGGGGTTGTAGTCGCCGCCGAATCGGATGCCCATCGGACCTCCTGGCTCGCATACCGGATTCCGGCACCGCGCGGCCCCGGAGCGCACCGCGGCGCCACGTCACGGGCACCGCCCCCGCACCCGACCGCTCCCGGAGCGCCGCCCCCCACAGGTCTGCCTCACGAGGAGTTCTTGTACACACTCCACCCGCCGTCGACCACCAGGCTCGCCCCCGTCACATACGACGCCTCACCCGACAGCAGGAACGCGATGGCGGCCGCCACCTCCTCGGGCCGGCCCAGCCGCCGGGCCGCGGTCTCCGCCGCGCTGGCCCGCCGTCCCTCCTCGTCGACGCCGTCCCACGCGGCGGTCAGCACCGGCCCCGGCAGCACGCAGTTCACCCGCACCTGCGGCCCGTACTCCACCGCCAACTGCCGCCCCAGCCCGGTCAGTCCGGCCTTCGACGCGGCATACGCCGGCCGCCCCGGCAGCCCCACCAGCGCGTGCACCGACGACGTCAGCACCACCGCGCCCCCGCGCGTCCGAAGATCCGGCAGGGCCGCCTTCACGCCCAGGAACGCGCCGGTCAGATTCACCGCCAGCTGCCGGTCCCACTCCGCCGGCGACGTCTGGTCGGCCGGCGCCACATGCGGCAGATAGGCGTTGCTGACCAGCCCGTCCACCGGCCCGTACCGGCCGTGCGCGGCCGCCACGGCCCGCCGCCAGTCGTCCTCGCCGGCCACGTCGCAGTGCTCGTACGAGGCCCGCCCGCCGGCCGCGCGGATACGCCGCGCGGTGCGCTCCCCGCGGTCGTCGTCGACGTCCAGCAGCAGCACCGCGGCTCCCTCGGCCGCCAGCCGGTCCGCGGTGGCCGCGCCGATGCCCCCGGCCGCCCCGGTGACCAGCACCGTCTGCCCCGCGAACCGCCGTCTGCGCCTGCCGCCGCCGTAGTACGGACCTCCGGGCGCCGAGTCCGTCCCCTCCTGGCTCATGCAGTGATCCAAGCCCACCGCGGGGCACTCCGGCAAGAGCACCCAAAACGACGCCGAACCGTGGGCCTAACCCGGCACGTTGTCAAACGGTCCGGTCAACCGACGGAGCAGACCGGCCAATTCGTGGCGCTGCTGCCGCGACAGCTCGGCCAGGATGGCCCGTTCCTGCGTCAGCAGTCCGGCCAGCGACTCGTCGGCCTTGTCACGGCCCTTGGCGGTCAGCCGGACCAGCACCCCGCGCCGGTCGCTGGGGTCCGGCAGCCGCTCCACCAACTCCTTCTTGGCGAGCCGGTCGATGCGGTTGGTCATCGTGCCGGAGGTGACCAGCGTCTGGGTGAGCAGTGCGCCGGGGGAGAGCTGGTAGGGCGCGCCGGCGCGCCGCAGGGCGGTCAGTACGTCGAATTCCCAGGGTTCCAGGCCCACCTCGGAGAACGCGAGACGGCGGGCCCGGTCGAGGTGCCTGGCCAGCCGGGAGACGCGGCTGAGGACCTCAAGCGGCTCCACGTCGAGGTCCGGGCGCTCGCGGCGCCATGCTGCGACCAGTCGATCGACCTCGTCCTCCATGGCGATCAGTGTAAAGGGTCTGTCGACATAAAGTCTCTTGATGACAAGTATCTCGACGTCGAGATATATTTTCCTGGACTACTGGGCATCGTGGCCGCGAGCCCGGAATCCCTCGGAGTTGGCCAGAACTCGACCGAGCGGAGTCCGGCGCGACCCTCTACTGAAGTGTCGACCCTGCACCGGCAAAGGGGTTACCGAACATGCACGACGCACCGACCTGGGATCCGCAGCAGTACCTCCACCACTCGGCCCACCGCACCCGCCCCTTCCACGACCTCCTCGCCCGGATACCGCAACTCCCCCGCCCCGGCCGCCCCGCCCGCATTGCCGACCTCGGCTGCGGCCCCGGCAACGTCACCGCCCAGCTCGCCGACCGCTGGCCGGACGCCCACATCACCGGCTTCGACAACTCCCCCGAGATGCTCAAGGAGGCCGAGTCCTACGCCGGCCCCACCCCCGGCGGCGGCCACCTCGACTTCGCCCCCGCCGACGCCGCCACCTGGACCCCCGAAGAGCCCTTCGACCTGATCGTCTCCAACGCCGCCCTGCAATGGGTCCCCAACCACCCGGACTCCTTCGCCCGCTGGATCGACGCCCTCACCCCCGGCGGCGTCCTCGCCTTCCAGGTCCCCGGCAACTTCACCTCGCCCAGCCACGCCCTCCTCGGCGAACTGTGCGACGCCCCCCACTGGCGCCACCGCCTCGACGACCACGGCCGCCGCTTCGTCCACATCCTCGAACCCGCCGGCTACCTGGCCCGCCTCACCGACCTCGGCTGCACCACCGACGCATGGGAGACCACCTACGTGCAACTGCTCCAGGGCGACGACCCCGTCCTCGACTGGGTCAAGGGCACGGCCCTCCGCCCCGTCCTCACCGCCCTCGAAGACGACCCGGACGCCCGCGACGCCTTCCTCGCCGAATACCGCGACGCCCTCCGCCGCGCCTACCCGACCGGCCGCCACGGCACCGTCTTCCCGTTCCGCCGCATCTTCGCGGTAGCCCAGAAACCCACCGGCGGCCCCGCCGCCTGACCGGGCGCTCCGCGACGAGCACCGGCCTCGACCACATCCAGCTCGCCGCCGGCCTGGGGAGGCAGGAGAAGGCTGCTGGTTCGAGGCCGGCGCGGCCCAGCGCGCCCGCCCGGCAGAACAGACCCAGCTCAGCTCTTGCGGTGCCCTATCAGCCTCGGCTTCGGCTCCAGGTTGCCCAGGCCGTGCCACGCGAGGTTCACCAGATGCGCCGCCACCTCCGCCTTCTTCGGCTTGCGGGTGTCGACCCACCACTGGCCCGTCAGCGCCACCATCCCGACCAGCGCCTGGGCATACAGCGGCGCCAGCTTTGGATCAAAGCCGCGCGCCTTGAACTCCAGCCCCAGGATGTCCTCCACCTGCGTGGCGATATCGCTGATCAGCGACGCGAAGGTGCCCGTCGACTGGGCGACGGGAGAGTCCCGGACCAAGATCCGGAAACCGTCCGTGAACGTCTCGATGTAGTCGAGCAGCGCGAACGCCGCCTGCTCCAGCAGCTCCCGCGGATGCCCCGCGGTCAGCGCACCGGTCACCATGTCCAGCAGCTGCCGCATCTCGCGGTCCACGACCACCGCGTACAGCCCCTCCTTGCCGCCGAAGTGCTCGTACACCACCGGCTTGGAGACCCCGGCCTTCGCCGCGATCTCCTCCACCGACGTGCCCTCGTACCCCCGCTCGGCGAAGAGCGTGCGGCCGATGTCCAGCAACTGCTCACGGCGCTCCGCGCCCGTCATCCGCACCCGGCGGGTCCGCCGGCCCCCCGAAGAAGCGGACCCCGAGGCAGCCGCCCTTGAGGCAGCAGTCCTTGAAGACGCGGAGGACTTTCCCTTGCTGCCGTTGTTCGCACTGCTGTCGATCGCCACCCGTCAATCATGCCCCCACCGGGGACTTCTCCTCCCCATCGGTGCCGCCGCTGCGCCGGGAGTCCAGCCGCGAGGCGTTCGGCCACCGCACGTCGTGCGCCCAGCCCGCCAGCTCGAACCAGCGGATCAGCCGCGCACTGGAATCCACCTGCCCCTTCAGCACCCCGTGCCGGGCACACGTCGGGTCGGCGTGGTGCAGGTTGTGCCAGGACTCGCCGCAGGAGAGCACCGCCAGCCACCAGACGTTCCCGGAACGGTCCCGGGACTTGAACGGGCGCTTGCCCACCGCGTGGCAGATGGAGTTGATCGACCACGTCACGTGATGCAGCAGCGCCACCCGCACCAGCGAACCCCAGAAGAACGCCGTCAGCGCCCCCTGCCACGACCACGTCACCAGCCCGCCCACCAGCGGCGGGATCAGCAGCGAGACGACCGTCCAGAGCACGAACTGCCGGGAGATCCGCCGGATCGCCGCATCCTTGATCAGATCGGGCGCGTACCTGTGCTGCGGCGTCTGCTCCTCGTCGAACATCCAGCCGATGTGCGCCCACCACAGGCCCTTCAACAGCGCCGGAACCGTCTCGCCGTACCG
This sequence comes from Streptomyces sp. MspMP-M5, assembly GCF_000373585.1. Lineage (GTDB taxonomy): Bacteria > Actinomycetota > Actinomycetes > Streptomycetales > Streptomycetaceae > Streptomyces. The sequence continues at coordinate 23,130 of NZ_KB891885.1, read as the reverse complement.
CCACGGCGAATGCGGATCACCCTCCGCGTCGGAGAACTTGTGATGCTTGCGGTGATCGGCCACCCACCGCACCAGCGGCCCCTCGACCGCCAGCGAACCCATGATCGCCAGCGCGACCCGCAGCGGCCGCTTGGCCTTGAACGCACCATGCGTGAAGTAACGGTGGTAACCGATCGTGATGCCGTGACAGCCGATGAAATACATCACCGTCAGCAGCCCCAGATCCAGCCAGCTCACCCCCCAGCCCCACGCCAGCGGCACCGCCGCGACCAAAGCCAGAAACGGCACGGTGATGAACAACACCAGGGTGATCTGTTCCAGAGATCTGCGCTGCTCGCCACCCAGCGTCGCGGACGGCAGAGCGGAAGCGGCAGAAGAACCTGCGGACGCATCGAGCGGCATCGTCGACTCTTCCACGGCATTGCGGCCAGGGGTCATGTGGTGTCCCTCGTCGGGGGCTCGGGGGCACGGCTACGGACTTACGAGACCGTAACCTACGGTCTCGTAAGTATGGCAGCGACGCCGCTCCGAGCAAGGCCGTGACAGGCCCCCGCCCACCCCGCCCCGCGCCCCCGCCCCCCGCCGCCCACCCTGTGGACGGTGTGACCCCCCGCTGACCGGGACACCTATCCTGGGGACTTCGGACAGCGCGGTCCGCCACCCGCCCAGACGTGCTCGATGACTGCACCATCCCTGCAAGGAGCCGCACCTGTGAGCAGTGCCGACAACGCCCACGCCGAGCCCGCCACCACCGGAACCCAGGGCACCACCGGCGACAACGGCGCCCTGCGCGCCGACATCCGCCGCCTCGGCGACCTCCTCGGCGAAACCCTCGTCCGGCAGGAAGGCCAGGACCTCCTCGACCTCGTCGAACAGGTCCGCGCCCTGACCCGCACCGACGGCGAGGCCGCCGCCCGGCTCCTCGGCGAGACCGACCTCGCCACCGCCGCCAAGCTGGTCCGCGCCTTCTCCACCTACTTCCACCTGGCCAACGTCACCGAGCAGGTCCACCGCGGCCGCGAACTGCGCAACCGCCGCGCCGCCGAAGGCGGCATCCTCGCCCGCACCGCCGACATGCTCAAGGACGCCGACCCCGAACACCTGCGGGAAACCGCCCGCAACCTCGGCGTCCGCCCCGTCTTCACCGCCCACCCCACCGAGGCCGCCCGCCGCTCCGTCCTCACCAAGCTCCGCAAGATCGCCGAACTCCTGGACCGCCTCGACCCCGCCGAGCGCCGCCGCGTCGACCTCCGCCTCGCCGAGAACATCGACCTCATCTGGCAGACCGACGAACTCCGCGTGGCCCGCCCCGAACCCACCGACGAGGCCCGCAACGCCATCTACTACCTCGACGAACTCGGCCGCGGCGCCGTCGGCGACGTCCTCGAAGACCTCGCCGCAGAACTGGAGCGCGCCGGCACCAAGCTCCCCGCCGGCACCCGCCCCCTCACCTTCGGCACCTGGATCGGCGGCGACCGCGACGGCAACCCCAACGTCACCCCCCAGGTCACCTGGGACGTCCTGATCCTCCAGCACGAACACGGCATCACCGACGCCCTCGAACACGTCGACGAACTCCGCGGCGCCCTCTCCAACTCCATCCGCAACAGCGGCGCCACCGAAGAACTCCTCACCTCCCTCCAGCACGACCTCGACCTCCTCCCCGAGATCAGCCCCCGCTACAAGCGCCTCAACAGCGAAGAGCCCTACCGCCTCAAGGCCACCTGCATCCGCCAGAAGCTCCTCAACACCCGCGACCGCCTCGCCAACGACACCCCCCACGTCCCCGGCCACGACTACCTCGGCACCAGCGAACTCCTCGACGACCTCACCCTCATCCAGACCTCGCTGCGCGCCCACCGCGGCGGCCTCGTCGCCGACGGCCGCCTGGAGCGCACCCTCCGCACCATCGGCGCCTTCGGCCTCCAGCTCGCCACCATGGACGTCCGCGAACACGCCGACGCCCACCACCACGCCCTCGGCCAGCTCTTCGACCGCCTCGGCGAGGAATCCTGGCGCTACGTCGACATGCCCCGCGACTACCGCCGCAAGCTCCTCGCCAAGGAACTCCGCTCCCGCCGCCCCCTCGCCCCCAGCCCCGCACCCCTGGACGAGGCCGGCGCCAAGACCCTCGGCGTCTTCCGCACCATCCGCAAGGCCAAGCAGACCTTCGGCCCCGAAGTCATCGAGTCCTACATCATCTCCATGTGCCAGGGCTCCGACGACGTCTTCGCCGCCGCCGTCCTCGCCCGCGAAGCCGGCCTCATCGACCTCCACGCCGGCTGGGCCAAGATCGGCATCGTCCCCCTCCTGGAGACCACCGACGAGCTGAAGATCGCCGACCAGCTCCTCGACGACATGCTCTCCGACCCCTCCTACCGCCGCCTCGTCGCCCTGCGCGGCGACGTCCAGGAGGTCATGCTCGGTTACTCCGACTCCTCCAAGTTCGGCGGCATCACCACCAGCCAATGGGAGATCCACCGCGCCCAGCGCCTGCTGCGCGACGTCGCCCACCGCCACGGCGTCCGCCTCCGCCTCTTCCACGGCCGCGGCGGCACCGTCGGCCGCGGCGGCGGCCCCTCCCACGACGCCATCCTCGCCCAGCCCTACGGCACCCTCGAAGGCGAGATCAAGGTCACCGAACAGGGCGAGGTCATCTCCGACAAGTACCTCGTCCCCTCACTGGCCCGCGAAAACCTCGAACTCACCGTCGCCGCCACCCTCCAGGCATCCGCCCTGCACACCGCCCCCCGCCAGTCCGACGAAGCCCTCGCCCGCTGGGACGCCGCCATGGAGACCGTCTCCGAAGCCGCCCACGGCGCCTACCGCCGCCTCGTCGAAGACCCCGACCTCCCCGCCTACTTCTTCGCCTCCACCCCCGTCGACCAACTCGCCGAACTCCACCTCGGCTCCCGCCCCTCCCGCCGCCCCGACTCCGGCGCCGGCCTCGACGGCCTCCGCGCCATCCCCTGGGTCTTCGGCTGGACCCAGTCCCGCCAGATCGTCCCCGGCTGGTACGGCGTCGGCACCGGCCTCAAGGCCGCCCGCGAAGCCGGCCTCGACACCGTCCTCGACGAAATGCACGAACACTGGCACTTCTTCCGCAACTTCCTCTCCAACGTCGAAATGACGCTGGCCAAGACCGACCTGCGGATCGCCCAGCACTACGTCGACACCCTCGTCCCCGACGACCTCAAGCACGTCTTCGACACCATCAAGGCCGAACACGCCCGCACCGTCGAAGAAGTCCTCCGCGTCACCGGCGAAACCGCACTCCTCGACTCAAACCCCGTCCTCCAGCAGACCTTCCACGTCCGCGACGCCTACCTCGACCCCATCTCCTACCTCCAGGTCTCCCTCCTCAAGCGCCAGCGCGACGCTGCCGACGCCGGCCAGGAACCCGACCCGCTGCTCTCCCGAGCCCTCCTCCTCACCGTCAACGGCGTCGCCGCCGGCCTCCGCAACACCGGCTGACCGACCCCGGCACACACAAACGGCGGGCCCGCCCGGAGCAACCTCCGGACGGGCCCGCCGCGCCGATCCCACCACCTCACGAGTTGTACGTCGACTGCGCCCGCTCCAACCCCTCGATGACCAGGGCCTCCACCGCATCCGCCGCCCGGTCCACGAAGTAGTCCAGCTCCCTGCGCTCCGCCGACGAGAAATCCCTGAGCACAAAGTCCGCCACCGGCATCCGCCCCGGCGGCCGCCCGATCCCGAACCGCACCCGGTGATACTCCGCACCCAGCGACTTCGTGATCGACTTCAGCCCGTTGTGCCCGTTGTCACCGCCCCCCAGCTTCAACCGCAACGCACCGAAGTCGATGTCCAACTCGTCATGCACCGCAACGACGTTGGCCACCGGCACCTTGAAGAAATCCCGCAACGCCGTCGTCGGCCCACCCGACAGATTCATGAACGACGACGGCTTCGCCACCACCACCCGACGGCTCAACGGACCCGGCGGACCGATCCGCCCCTCCACCACCTGCGCCCGCGCCCGGTGCGCCTTGAAACGGCCACCCATCCGCTCCGCCAGCAGGTCCGCCACCATGAACCCCACGTTGTGGCGGTTGCCCGCATACTCCGGGCCCGGATTGCCCAGCCCCACGATGAGCCAGGGGCTCGCCGCATCCGTCATGTCCACGTCTCCTCGAAAACGACCCAACCGCCGCCCCGGCGCCGCCCGGCGCCGCGACAGCGGTTGGGAAGAAAACTACCGCGGAACTACCGCGAGAAGGGTCAGCCCTCCTCGCCCTCGCCCTCGGCACCCTCGGCCGGAGCCTCCACCTGCGCGGCGACGACCTGCAGCACCGGGGTGTCCTCCTCGACCGTCAGCGACGCACCGGCCGGCAGCACGATGTCCTTCGCCAGCACGGTGTGACCGGCGTCCAGGCCCGCGATCGACACGGTCACCGACTCCGGGATGTGCGTCGCCTCGGCCTCGACCGGCAGCGTGTTCAGCAGGTGCTCCAGCAGGTTGCCGCCCGGCGCCAGGTCACCCTCGGTCTGGATCGGCAGCTCGACGGAGACCTTCTCGCCCTTCTTCACGGCCAGGAAGTCCACGTGCACCAGGAAGCGACGGATCGCCTCACGCTGCACGGCCTTCGGGATCACCAGCTCGTTGGTGCCCTCGCCCTCCAGGCGGATCAGCGCGTTCGGGGTCTTCAGGGCCATCATCAGCGCGTGGCTGTCCACCGCCACGTGCTGCGGCTCCGCACCGTGACCGTAGACGACCGCCGGAACCTTCGCCTCACGGCGCAGACGGCGCGCGGCGCCCTTACCGAAGTCGTTCCGGGCCTCAACGGCGAGCTTGATCTCGGCCATGTCGCACTCCTCGTATCTGAGAGAAAACTCTGCGGGGCGTCACCCGGCCCACGACAGACCTGCTACGAAGAGCGCGTCGATAACGGACCGCCGCACCACATGAGTGCGGCCTCCCTCGCCGAGCAACTCACAGAGTCTACCCGGCGGGGAGGCCACCCCGAAAATCGATCTAGCGAACCCCGAAACTCACTGCTCGTCGAACAGGCTCGTCACCGAACCGTCCTCGAACACCTCACGGAGCGCCCGCGCGATCGTCGGCGCCATCGACAGCACCGTGATCTTGTCCAGCTCCAGCTCCGAAGGCGTCGGCAGCGTGTTCGTGAACACGAACTCACTCACCTTCGAATTCTTCAACCGGTCCGCCGCCGGACCCGACAGCACACCATGCGTCGCCGTCACGATCACATCCGCCGCACCATTGGCATACAGCGCCTCGGCCGCCGCACAGATCGTGCCACCGGTGTCGATCATGTCGTCCACCAGGACACACACCCGGCCCTTGACGTCACCCACGACCTCATGAACCGTGACCTGATTCGCCACGTCCTTGTCCCGGCGCTTGTGCACGATCGCCAGCGGCGCACCCAGCCGGTCGCACCAGCGGTCCGCCACCCGCACCCGACCCGCGTCCGGCGAAACCACCGTCAGCTTGTCCCGGTCCACCTTGGCGCCCACATAGTCCGCCAGCACCGGCAGCGCGAAGAGATGGTCCACCGGGCCGTCGAAGAAGCCCATGATCTGATCCGTGTGCAGATCCACCGTGACGATACGGTCCGCACCCGCCGTCTTCATCAGATCCGCGATCAGCCGCGCCGAGATCGGCTCCCGCCCACGGTGCTTCTTGTCCTGACGCGCATACCCGTAGAACGGCACGACCACGGTGATGCTCCGGGCCGAAGCCCGCTTCAGCGCATCGATCATGATCAGCTGCTCCATGATCCACTTGTTGATCGGAGCCGTGTGGCTCTGGATCAAGAAGCAGTCCGCGCCACGCGCCGACTCCTGATAGCGGACATAGATCTCGCCGTTGGCGAAGTCAAAAGCCTTCGTCGGGACCAGGCCCACACCCAGCTGGTGCGCGACCTCCTCAGCAAGCTCGGGGTGGGCGCGGCCGGAGAAGAGCATCAGCTTCTTCTCGCCGGTCGTCTTGATCCCGGTCACAGCAAATCTCCTTGCATCACAGTTTGCGTGCGCTCATCACGGTACGCCCCGCACGGCATACCCCTCGGCACAGTCACCGCTCACCCTCGGACGCCAGGTCAGACCCCTGACCCGACTCCGACTCACGAGCGGACGAAGCGGCCTGCGCGGCGGCGCTCCCGGGCCGCTTGCGCGCGACCCACCCCTCGATGTTCCGCTGCTGGCCACGCGCGACCGCCAGCGAACCCGGGGGCACATCCTTGGTAATGACCGAACCGGCCGCGGTATACGCGCCATCCCCGATCGTGACAGGCGCCACGAACATGTTGTCCGAGCCCGTCTTGCAATGCGACCCGACCGTCGTGTGGTGCTTCGCCTCACCGTCGTAGTTCACGAACACACTCGCCGCACCGATGTTGGTGTGGTCACCGATCGTCGCATCCCCCACATACGACAGATGCGGAACCTTCGTCCCCACACCGATCTGCGAGTTCTTCATCTCCACGAACGTCCCGGCCTTCGACTTCAGCCCCAGCACCGCCCCCGGACGCAGATACGCATACGGACCCACCGAAGCCTCCGGCCCGATCTCCGCACCGTCCGCCACCGTGAACGACACCGACGCCCCGGCACCCACGGCCGTGTCCTTCAGCCGCGACTGCGGCCCCACCTCGGCACCCGACGCCACATGCGTGGCACCCAGCAACTGCGTCCCCGGGTGCACCGTCGCATCCTGCTCGAACGTCACCGACACATCCACCCACGTGGACGCCGGATCCACCACCGTCACACCGGCCAACATCGCCCGCTCCAGCAGCCGCCCGTTCAGCAGCCGACGCGCCTCCGCCAACTGCACCCGGTTGTTGATCCCCAGAATCTCCCGGTGATCGTCCGCCACCGCGGCCCCCACCCGGTGCCCGGCCTCCCGCACGATGCCCAGCACATCCGTCAGGTACTCCTCGCCCTGACTGTTGTCCGTACGCACCTTGCCCAGCGCATCCACCAGCAGCCGCGCATCGAACGCGAACACCCCGGAGTTGATCTCCCGGACCGCCCGCTGCGCCTCGCTCGCGTCCTTGTGCTCGACGATCTCGGTCACCGCACCGGTCGCGCTGTCCCGCACGATCCGCCCGTAACCCGTCGCGTCCGGCACCTCGGCCGACAGCACGGTCACGGCGTTCTTGTCCACGGAATGCGTCTCGCTCAGCTTCCGCAGCGTCTCGCCGGTCAGCAGCGGGGTGTCACCGCACACCACGACGACCGTGCCGTCCAGCGTCACACCGTCGGCGCTCAGCTCCTCCAGGGCGGTGCGGACGGCGTGGCCGGTGCCGTTCTGCTCGTACTGCACGGCGGTGCGCACGGCGGGATCGATCGCGGCGAGGTGCTCCCGCACCTGCTCGCGGGCGTGGCCGACGACCACGACGAGGTGTTCGGGGTCCAGCTCACGGGACGCGGCGACGACGTGGCCGACGAGGGATCGGCCGCAGATCGCGTGCAGGACCTTGGGGGTCGTCGACTTCATGCGGGTTCCCTCACCCGCTGCGAGAACGACGACGGCGGCCGGGCGGTTGGCGCTCACGGGATGCCCTTCGGCTTCTTGGCTACTTCGGGTGGTGGTCATCCGAAGGATACCGGGGCGTTTCGCGGAGAAAACGAGGGCGGGTCCTGACCTTGCGGTCAGGACCCGAACTTTGCTTGCTCCCCTGCCAGGACTCGAACCCGGAACGATCGGACCAAAACCGACAGTGTTGCCCATTACACCACAGGGGAGTGTAGAGCGGGTCAAACCGGACATTCCGTCAGGCTGCCCGCTCGGCACCCAACACTATGCCGTACCACCAGCCTTCAATGCGACGGTATAGCTCAGTGCATTGCAGTACACGGACCGTCAGGCAGCCGTGATACCCCTCTCCCACGTTCTTGCGCACCGTCTTCGGGTTGTGCTTTTTGAGCGTCGTCTTGCCCAGGGTGGTCACTTCGACGCCGACCAGGTCAGCCCAATATCGCTCGGCGGCCGCAACGTCGGCAGACTCGTGGATCATCACCGTGAAGCGGAGCTGCCAGTCCTCCACGCCCAGCAGTCTCAGCCAGGCGAGGTAGACCTGGATCATGCCCGGGTCGCTGTTGACGAAGACGACCTTCTCTCTTCTGTCGTACGGCTTGCTCTTGCCGCCCTCCGCCCAGTACAGCCCCACGCCGACCAGGAACAACTCCCGGTCCGTGAGCGTGCCGATCTCCTTCTTCGCCGCCGCCTTGGTCTCGGCGATCTGGCGATCCCGCGCCTCCCGGTACGGCGCCCACCGGGCCTCGCGCATCTGATGCATGGCCTCCGGGGACTTCGTCGGCTTGGGGAGGTCGCGGACCCAGAGGGAGACCGAGCTCTTGGAGACGCCCAGCTCCGCGACGATCTCGTCGTACGTCCGCCCTGCGCGGCGCAGAGCGCGGGCCTGCTCCCGGACGTCGTCCTTGGCGTTCGGCCGCTTCGTCCACTCGGGAGGTGGCTCGCCTTCCAGGAGGTCGGTCAGGGCGCCGTCGCCGAGCGGGCCGAGCCGGTCGCGGATCTGGCGGCGGCTGAGGCCGGCACGGCGGAGGGCGACGGCGTGGGGGCGTAAGGCTTCGTAGTCGGGGTGGGGGTGATGGGGGTGTGTCCGTGTCATGGGGAACAGGCTGGCTCGGTTCGGGCGGACCGTGGGGCGAAAGTGCGAGCGATTCAACAGTTCGAGGGATATCTGGTCGTAACGGTTGGTAATGGGCTGGAAGCGTGCTGGGAGTGGGCCCGGGGGAGGCGGGGCGGCGCCCGTACGCTGGTCGGTATGACCGCAACGGGGGCAAGTGAGAGCGTGGCCGCGCGAGGGAGGCCGGGGGGCGGTCCCTGGTGGTGGGCGCGGCGGCGCAGTGTCGTGCTGGATGTGCTGTTGGCGGTGGCGTCGACGGTGGAGTGCATGGCGGAGGGGGTTCCGTTCGCGCACTCGTCGGGGGCTCCGGTGGCGTTGGGGGTGCTGCTGGGGCTGGTGGTCGGGCCGGTGCTGTTGGTGCGTCGGCGGTGGCCGGTCTTGGTGGTGCTGACGTCGATCGCGGTGATTCCGGCGGAGATGGGCGGGCTGCTGAGTGTGGTGGGGCTGTACTCGCTGGCGGTGTCGCAGGTGCCGCGGCGGGTCATCGGGCTGCTGGCGGGGATGACGGCGGCGGGCACGGTGGTGTCGACGTTCTTCAGCATGCGGCAGGACGTGGCGGGGCAGCCGGACTTCAATCCGCCGGTGTGGTTCCTGGTGCTGATGGCGTTGGCGGTGGGGTTGGTGCTGACGGCTCCGCCGGTGTTGTGGGGGTTGTATGTGGGTGCGCGGCGGCGGCTGGTGGAGAGTCTGCGGGAGCGGGCGGACGGTCTGGAGCGGGAGCTGTCGTTGCTGGCGGACCGGGCCGAGGAGCGTGCGGAGTGGGCGCGTAACGAGGAGCGGACGCGGATCGCGCGGGAGATGCACGACGTGGTGGCGCACCGGGTGAGTCTGATGGTGGTGCATGCGGCGGCGTTGCAGGCGGTGGCGTTGAAGGATCCGGAGAAGGCGTCGCGGAATGCGGCTTTGGTGGGGGATATGGGGCGGCAGGCGCTGACGGAGTTGCGGGAGATGTTGGGGGTGTTGCGGACGGCCGAGGGGGCGGGGGGTTCGGACGAGCCGGAGCGGTTGGCGGCGGTGGCGTCGCGGGTGTCGCGGAAGGCTGCGGACGGTGCCGGGGACGCCGGGGACGCCGGGGAGGGTGTGGCGGTGGTGCCGGCGGAGGTGGCCGGGGGGCCGGTGGGTGGTGTGGAGCCGGAGGGGGACGGTCCGTGGCTGGCGGAGTTGGGGGAGTTGGTGGAGCAGTCCCGGGTGGCCGGGATGGTGGTGGAGTTGTCGGTGCTGGACGGTGCGGGGGAGCCGGTGTCGGTGGACGGGGGTGGGCCGCGGTATGGGGCGCGGGTGGAGCAGACGGTGTTCCGGGTGGTGCAGGAGGCGCTGACGAACGTGCACAAGCATGCGCCGGGGGCGCGGGCGCGGGTGCGGTTGGCGCATCGGGCCGGTGAGGTGGCGGTGCAGGTGGAGAACGGTCCGTCGGAGCGGGGGGCGGCGGGTGCCGGGCTGCCGAGTGGGGGGAACGGTCTGGTGGGGATGCGGGAGCGGGTGGCGGCGTTGGGTGGGGTGTTCGTGTCGGGTCCGACGGAGGCGGGGGGTTTCCGGGTGTCGGCGGTGGTGCCGGTGGGGGCGGCCGGCTGAGGCCGGTGGTGGGCCGGGCCGGGGCTCGTTCGTCCTGTGGCCGGTTCGTCCTGTGAGGGCGGGGTGTCAGTCGCCGGAGAGGGTGAGGCGGCTGGGGCGGGTGCCGAGGACGAGGGTGCCGAGGGCCTGGTCGAGGTCGGGGCCGAGGTACCAGTCGCCGGTGTGGTCGAGGCTGTAGACGCGGCCCTGGGTGTCGATGGCGAGGGTGGCCTGGGGGTGGGTGGTGCCGCGGGTGGCCTTGGTGTCGGGGAGTTGTTCCTGGCCGAGGGGGGCGACGTCGGTGTCGAGGGCGCGGCCGAGGTCGCCGAGGGTGCGGGCGAGGTGGAGGCCGAGGAGGGGGTCGATGACGAAGGGGGTGGGGGCGATGTGGCGGCCGGGGCCGGGGCCGGTGATGCGCAGGCCGCCGAATTCGGCCCAGGCTTCGACGGCGGCGGGGAAGACGGCGTGGCGGTGGCCGGCGGGGGAGGTGTGGTTGCGGAGGGTGTCGGCCCAGTGTTCGGCCTGCTGTATGTCCCAGCGGCCGGGTTGCCAGCCGGCTTGCTGGAGGGCGGTGTCGACGGCGGCGGGGAAGCGGGTGGTTGCGGGGCCGTCGGGGGCGGGGGTGGCGGGGGTGGTCGGCATGGTGGCGGTCAGCTCCCTTGGGGCGTCGTGGCCCCGATGGGCATGACGCCGAAGTGGGCGAGGAGGGCGTCGCAGGAGCGGCAGGGTGGTGCGTAGCTGCCGTGCTGGGGGTCGCCGTCCTCGCGGATGTGACGTGCGGTGATCTTGGAGTGTTTCAGGGAGCGGCGGGCTTCGCCTTTGGTGAGGGGTTTGCGGGAGGCGCGTTTGCCGCGGTTGGTCTCGACGGCGGTGAGGTGGCGGGAGAGCAGGACGGCTTCGGGGCAGCGGCCGGTGAAGCGGTCGCGTTGTGCGGTGGTGAGGGTGTCGAGGAAGTCCTGGATGAGCGGGTGGAGGGTGGGGGGTTGTTCGGCTTTGCTGGCCGTGCAGGTGAGGGTTTGTCCGCGTACGGACAATGCGGCGCCGATGGTGGGGAGGATGCCGTCGCGGCGGTGGCGGAGGACCGGGGTGCGGTCGGTGTCCGCGGTGCCGCTCCAGCCGATGCGGGGATCGCCGCCGGCTCGGGGGTCGGCGGTGGTCGTGTGGTGTGCGGTGGTGCTCATGGTGGTGCTTCCCTCCCTGCAATCCCCCGGTTTGCGGAGGTCAGATTGCCAAATGTGCTGGGTGTTGCGGTAGTCGGACGCGCTGTCGGGGATGTCACTGGGGTGTGACGGTTCGTCGGTTGTCCGGTAACGGGGCTGGTGGGCGGGGTGTGGCCGGGTGGTGCCGGGGGGTGCCGGGCGGGGGGTGAAGCGGGGGTGGCGTGGGGCTGACGGTGCGGTGCGGGCACGGTGCGGGCGGTGTCGTTGCGGAGCGGTGACGGTGGGGTCGTGTGGTCGGGCGACGGGCGAGTGGGAGGTGTCGCCGCGGAGCGGCGGCGGTGAGGGGTGGTGGTCGGGCGACGGGTGGGCCGTTGCGGCACCGCATAGGCTGTGCCCCAAAGCCAGCTTCAGCCAGGGGGCAACCGCGATGACGACAGGTCGGCAAGGGCTGGGGGCGCACCCCGGCCTCCAGGCCGGAGGACGTCCCGTGCCACCGAACTCGGCCTACGCCGGGCAGGTCGTGCATTTCCCGGATCCGGTGCGGGCCGCGCGGTATCCGGCCGGGGTGCGGATGGACGGGAACGGCTTCCCGGACTTCTCGCCGTATGCCCGGGCGGCGGCGGAGATCGCCGAGCCGCCGGAGGGTTTCGGCGTCGACGAGTTGCGGCTGACGGACTTCGTGTCGGCGAACGCGGCGCTGCACGCGCAGGGGCACGAGCTGTGGATAGATGTGCCGGCGGTGGCGACGCCGCACGGCTGGACGTGGCATCACGTGGCGGGGACGCGGCGGATGGAGCTGGTCCCGGTCGAGGTGAAGGCGCTGCTGCGGCATCACGCGGGGCTGGCGACGGCGGCGGTGGCGCACGACAAGCGGGGTACCCGGCCGTTGCAGGAGACGCGTCCGGTGCACTTCGGGCTGCCGCGGCGGGAGCTGGCGGTGGGCGAGGAGCAGGTGGTGCAGGCCGAGGAGGCGCTGGGGTACCGGCTGCCGGGGGCGTACCGGTCGTTTTTGAAGGCGGCGGGCGGGTGTGCGCCGGTGGGGGCGGCGCTCGACGCGGAGCTGGGTCTGCTGGTGGACCAGCCGTTCTTCGCGGTGCGTGACGACGCCGCGGTCAACGATCTCGTCTATGTGAACAAGTGCCTGCGCGACCATTTCACCAAGGACTACCTGGGGGTGGCGTTCGTGCAGGGCGGTGTGGTCGCGGTGAAGGTGCGCGGTGAGGCGCTGGGCTCGGTGTGGTTCTGTCCGTACGACGACGCGCGGGACCGGGACGGATGGTCGGTGCAGGAGCGGGTGGAGCGGCTGATGTTGCCGTGTGGTGCGGATTTCGATGACTTCCTGTTGCGGCTGGCGGGTAATCCGCCGGAGCTGGAGACGGTGGCGAACCTGATGGTGGACGGCGGCTTCGCGTACGCCGTGCCGGTGGGGGGCTGATCGCGGTGGTGACGTTCGCGCAGGCGCAGGAGCGCGCGGAGCGGTGGGTGAACGGCGAGGTGCCGTCGGAGCTCCACCGCGAGGTGCGGGTACGGGAGTTCACGCTGGGCTTCGTGGCCTGGGCGGAGGACCGCGAGGGCGGTCCGGTCGGCGAGGGCGGCCGCGGCCGGCTGGTGATCGCCCGGGACAGCGGTGAGACGACGCTGTGGCCGGGGTTGCCGGTGGGTGAGGTGATCCGTCGCTACGAGGAGGAGTACGGCGCGCCGGCGGACGGCGGCTACGGGGCGGCGGAGCCGCCGCAGCGGATCGATCTGGAGGCCACGTCGTTCCTGCTGACGCCGCCGGAGTGGTTGCAGGAGGCGGCGGACGCGATGGGGATCGGCGCGGGGAAGGGGAGTGCCGGGTCCGCTTCTGGCTCCGCTTCTGGCTCGGGGGCCGGCTCCGGGTCCGGTTCTCGTTCCGCTTCTGGCTCCGGGGTCGGTTCCGGTTCCGGTTCTGGCTCGGCTTCCTCCGACGGGGGTTCGGCTTCCTCTGACGGGAGTCCGTCTTCCGACGACACGTCGTGGGCGGCCGCGGACACCACCGCGGGCGGGGACGACGAGGACCGTTCGGTGGCGCCGCCGCAGACGGTGTTCGCGCCGCCGCTCGCCGGTTCCGACGACGAGGACGCCCCGTCGACGCCGCGAGTGCGGCCCGACGCCAAGACCGAACTGCTGCGGGGCGGCAGCCAGTTGCCGCCTACGCGGGTCTCGTCCGTGGAGCCGTCGCCGATCGGCGACGGGGCCGGGCAGCCGGGCGCGGGCGTTCCCGGGGGGCTGCCCCCGATGCCGCCCGCGCCGCCGCCGATGCCGCCCGCGCCGCCCGTTGTACCGCCGCCGGCTCCGCCTGCGTCGTCCGCGCCTTCCGGGGCGCCGGGTGCGCTGCGGGATCTGCCGCCGCCGACCGGGGCGCCGATCGCCGATGTGCCGCCGCCGCCCGGTGCGGGCTGGGACGGCGGGCGGCCGGACGTGGAGGAGGGCGCGGCCGCCGGGACGCAGAAGGCGGACGCGCGTCCCGGGGACGGGCCTGCGGCTCCGGGGCCGGGGATTGGCCCGGCTTCGTCGGGGCCGGGTGCGGCCGGGACGCCGGCCGGGGGGTACGTGCCGACGCAGCTCGTTTCCCAACTGGACGCCTCTGACGTGGACTTGAGCGCCGTGGACGGGACCGGCGCGGGTGCGGCCGGTGGCTCCGGTGATGCCGGTTCAGGTTCCGGTTCCGGGTCCGGGTCGGCTTCCGGTTCTGGTTCCGCTTCCGGGGCCGGTGGTGGCGCGGGCGGTGCCCGCGGTGGGGTGCACGCTGCCGCGACGATGCTCGCGGATGGTGCGGCGCTTCAGTCGGCCGTGCCGGGGCCGGGCGGAGCGGTGGGTGCCCCCGTCGCTTCCGGTGGTCCTGGCGGTCCCGGTGGTGCCGGTCCCGGTGTGCCGCCGCCTCCTGGGCCGCTCGGTGCGCCCAAGCCGCTGGGGGCGTCCGGCGAGCCCGGTGCGGCCGCGGGCGGTCATGGTCCTGGTGGGCCGGACGGGCCGCCTCCGCCGCCCGCGCCGCCGCCGGGTGCTGCCGGCGCCGGTCCGGGTGCCGGTTCTGGTGCCGGTGCCGGTGCCGGGGGCGGGGTGCATGCTGCGGCGACGATGCTCGCGGAGGGTGCCGCGATGTCCGGTGGCCCGGGCGGGCCCGGTGGTCCCGGCATGCCGCCGGCCGCCGGTCCGGGGATGCCGCCTGCGCCGCCGATGGCTCCGCCGGCGCAGGCCGGTCCGCCGCCGGCTCCGGCTCCGGGCCCGCCGCCGGTCCCGGGTCCCGGTCCGGCTCCGGCCCCGGCTCAGCACGGTGTGCCGGCTCCCGGTGTACCGGGGCCCGGCGGCGGTGGCCCGGGTGCCCCCGGTGCGTACGGCTATCCGCCGGCGCCCAGTGGGCAGCCGACCGTCGGTCCCGGCTACATGGCCGTCCTGAGCTACCGCGCGCCGGACGGCAGCGAGCAGAAGATCGTGCGCCGGTCGGCGCCGGGCACGCCGCACCCGGAGTGGCAACTGCTGCACGAGCTGCGGGCGATGAACGTGCCGCCGCAGCAGGTGGTGGAGCTGCACACCGAGCTGGAGTGCTGCGAGCTGCCCGGTGGCTACTGCGCCCGGATGGTCCGGGAGAACTGGCCGCAGGTGCGGATCAGCCACACCGCCGCGTACGGCAGGGACCACGCCTCGCGGCAGCAGGGCGTACGGCACCTGATCGAGCATCAGGGTGAGCTGCACCAGGTCGCCGACGGGCCGGCGCGGCCCGCGCCGGTGCGGGCGCCGCTGCCGCATCCGTCGCAGGTGCAGCCGGTGCCTCCGGTGCCGCCGCAGGCGATCGGGCACGAGCTGGAGCAGGCGTTCGGGCCGCAGGGGATCTTCCGTTTCGACCAGCGGGCGGTCTCCCGGCAGGGCGTGCCGGACGTCGTCGCGCAGACGCTGGTGTGGGCCGGGCTGCCGGTCGACTTCGGGCCGTTCTTCTGGGCGCAGGCGCAGCCGGGGCGTCCGGTGCCGACGCTGGCGGAGCTGGCGGCGGAACGGATGGTTCAGCCGGCGCCGGATGCGGGTTCGTATCTGGTGATGGGCAACGACTTCGGCCGTCAGCTGTGTGTCCAGTACGGGACCGCGAACATCGTGGCGGTCCCGTTGGACGGGGGGCCGGGCGGGCAGTCCGTCGCGCCGCAGTTCGTGAACACCGGGCTGCCGGAGTTCGTGCGGTGCCTGGCGATGCTGGGGCGGATGTGGCGCCTGCGGTACGGGCTGACGCCCGAGCAGGCCGGTCGCTGGACGGTGGACTTCCAGGCGCAGCTGGTGGCGTTGGATCCGGCGGCGTTGGGGTCGCCGGAGACGTGGTGGGCGGTGCTGCTGGAGCAGATGTGGGACGGGCTGTTGTAGGCATCCCACGTTGGGGTTTCGGTGGTTGTGAATTCCGCCGGACCCGGGCGGTGGGTGGTTGCTCGCCGTGGCGGCGGTAGGTGGTTTGTGGCCGCCCCACGTTGTTGGCTGCGCGCGCCGTGGTGGCTGGTGTGGCCTCGCCTACGGCCTGTGGGTGGGGTCGGAGGGGCTGCCCCGGAACCCGTCCTCGGTGCGGGCGCATCTGGTCCGTAGATGAGGAATGCCCCGGCGTTCGCTCCAGATCCTGCGGGCGGGCTCCGGGACATCCCCTCCGACCCGGCCGGCACGCGGCTTTCCCGCCGTCTGGGTAGCGGTCGGTCGCGGGGGCGTTCCCCTTGTGGGACTCGTGGGGGCCTCGTCGCCGGTGTGCCGTTCGTGTGGCTTTTGTGACGGCCCGTTCCTCGGGGCTGTGTGGGTCGGTGTACGGGGAGGTGAGGCGGGCCGGTTGCCGGGGCCGGCAACGTGGAAGTGGGCAAAACCCTCGCGCGGGCGAAGATCCAATTCCGGCTTCTGGTGGCAAATGGCGCATCCTTGGGGGAAGGAATGGGCGGAGTGTCGTGTTGGAGCCGCTTCGGGCCGATCCAGAAAGATGTGCGCGGGACTGTGCGGAGGTTTACGGGTCCGCGCGATTGCTGTGCGCAGGGAGAGGGGCTTGAGGGATGAGTACTTCGGTTTCGCCGCACGGGTTCGAGACCGTACGGGGGCGCGGCTATCGCCCGGAGGACGTGGACCGGCGCGTCGAGGGGCTCTCGATCGACCGCGACTCGTGCTGGGAGCGGGCCGCCCGGCTGACCGTCCTGTGCAACGAGATGGAGGACGAACTCGCGGAACTGCGCGACTATGTGGCGCAGTTGCCGGAGCAGACGTACGAGTCGCTCGGTGAGCAGGCCCGGCTGATCCTGACGACGGCGGAGTCGGAGTCGGTGCGGCTGCGGTCCGCGGCCGAGCGGTACGCGGAGCAGGCGCACGACGACGCGGCCGAGTACGCGCAGAAGGTCCAGGGCGCGGCGGACAAGGCGGCGCAGCGGCTGCGGGCGGAGGCGGCGGAGGACGCGCGGCGCACGGGGAAGGCGGCGGGCGAGGAGGCGGCGGGGCTGGTGGCGGCGGCCGTCCAGGAGGCCGAGGAGGTCCGGGCGGAGGCGGCCGAGGAGCTGGCGGAGACCCGGCGCCGGGCCGAGAAGCTGCTGAAGGACCAGGAGACCCGGCACGCTGAGGAGTGGGACTCCCTGGAGCGGGAACTGGCGCGCCTGGAGGCCGAGATGGACCAGCGGGTCGCCCAGCTGGACGCCCATGGGGAGGCGGTGATGACGGAGCGGCGGCGGCTGACGGCGGAGGTCGAGGAGTCGGCGCGGCACCGGTTGGAGGACGCCGAGGCGCAGGCGGCGGAGCTGCTGGCGCAGGCCCGGGTCGAGGCGGAGCGGATCGAGCGGACCACCGAGCGGGTGGTGCGGGAGCACGACGAGGCGCGGGAGGAGGTCCGGATCCATATGACGCATGTGCGCAACAGCCTGGCGGCGCTGACGGGGAAGGACCCGGCGGAGTTCGCCGGTTCCGGTGCTGCCGCGGATTCCGGTTCTGCTTCCGGGACGGATTCCGGTTCCGGTGCTGGGGAGCCGGAGGTGGCGGGGGATCCGGACAACGAGCAGACGGTGGAGACGGAGTTGCCGCGGGTGGATCGGGGCGGGCCCGGGGGACGGCGGCAGACCGGGCGGTGAGCGCGCGGGGCGGGCCGGTCAGCCGGTGGGGCGGTGGCCTCCCGGTGGCTGGGTGTCCGCGCCGTCGGTCGTTCCGGTGGCGTCCTGTGCGGTGGTGGCGTCGGTCGGGCCGGTGTCCGTCGCGGTCTCGGGCGGGTGGGCGTCGGTGTGGACGGGGAAGCGGCGGGGGGCGAGGAGGAGGACGGTGAGGAAGGCGAGGGCGGCGGCTGCCGCGGCGCCCAGGTAGACGTGTTCGACGGTGGTGTCGACGGCGCGGCGCAGGTAGTCGGCGGTGCGGGCGGTGAGGGCGCCGGCGTGCTGGAGGGCGCGGGAGACGGCGTCGAGGTCGTGGGGCAGGCCGGTGCGGATGGCGGCGGGGGCGTGGGTGAGGCGGTCGTTGAGGGTGGCGTTGGCGACGGCGCCGAAGAGGGCCGCGCCGAGGGACTGGCCGACCTGGCGGCAGAAGAGGATCGAGGCGGTGGCGGTGCCGCGTTCGGCGTAGCCGACGGAGGACTGGACGCCGATGATCAGCGGGAGTTGGAAGAGGCCGAGGGCGGCGCCGAGGGCGAGCATGAGCAGGGCGGGCTGCCAGGCGGCGCCGGGGTAGGGGAGCAGGGGGAAGGCGAGCAGGACGAGGGCGGCGGCGCCGATGCCGAGGAGGGCGCAGTTGCGGATGCCGACGCGGGTGTAGACGCGGCTGCTGAAGGCGGCGGATATCGGCCAGCTGAGCGTCATGACGGAGAGGACGAAGCCGGCGGCGATCGGGCCGAGGCCGAGGACGGCCTGGGCGTAGGTGGGCAGGAAGACGGTCGGCGCGACCATCAGCAGGCCCAGGGCGCCGAGGGCGAGGTTGACGGCGGAGATGGTGCGGCGGCGCCAGACCCAGCCGGGGATGATCGGCTCGGCGGCGCGGCGTTCGATCAGGACGGTGGCCGTGGCGGCCAGGGCGCTGCCGGCGAGCAGGAGCAGGGACGGGGCGGAGAGCCAGGGCCAGGCGGTGCCGCCCTGGACGAGGGCGGTGAGCAGCAGGCCGCCGGTGGCGAAGACGGCGAGGGCGCCGGGCCAGTCGACGCGGGTGCGTCCGGTGGTGGCGGGCCGGTCGCGGTGGGTGTCGTGGAAGTGGCGGAGGATCAGCCAGAGGGCCAGGGCGCCGACGGGCAGGTTGATCAGGAAGATCCAGCGCCAGTCGCCGTAGCTGGTGAGCGGGCCGCCCAGTGCGGGGCCGGCGACCGCGGAGGCGGCCCAGACGCTGGAGAGCTTGGACTGGATCTTGGGGCGTTCCTTCATCGGGTAGAGGTCGGCGGCGATGGTCTGGACGGTGCCCTGGAGGGCGCCGCCGCCCAGGCCCTGCAGAACGCGGAAGGCGATCAGGGAGGCCATGTTCCAGGCGCCGGCGCAGGCCAGGGAGCCGAGGAGGAAGAGGGCGATGCCGGTGAGCAGGATCGGCTTGCGGCCGTAGGTGTCGGAGAGCTTGCCGTAGACGGGGAGGGTGACGGTGACGGCGAGGAGGTAGCCGGAGAAGAGCCAGGAGAAGACGGCGAAGCCGCCGAGGTCGCCGACGATCTGGGGGACGGCGGTGGCGATGATCGTCGAGTCCAGGGCGGCCAGCGCCATGCCGAGCATGAGGGCGGCGACGACGGGGCCGCGCCGGGCGGCGGGGGCGTCGGGCGGCTGGTTCGCGGTGCCGTTCCGGTCGGCGCTGTGGCTGTGCTGGGTGGTGCGGCTCACCGGGCCCCCTCCTGCGGTGCTGCGCTGCGGCCGACCCCGCGACGGGTTTACGTGTAGTCGGCACGGTTCCGTGTCCACCCTTGCACGGGCGGTGGCCCGGCGGAATGGGGTTTCTCGCAGGGTGGGACGGCGGTGGCGCGGCCGCCGGGCGGTCGGTTGTCGGTGGTCCGGCGTAAGGTGGGCAGCCCTGGTCCGTGTGCGCCGTCGGCGCTGCCGAGGGGGTGTCGGGCCGGTCGCGTTGTTCGCCTCGCTGGGACGGAACCTTTTCATGAGCCTGAGTGGTCTGCTCGACGCCGTCGTACGGGACCCGGCCCTCGCCGAAGCGGTCAAGGCCGCGGCCGACGGGCACCGGCCGCATGTCGATCTGGTCGGGCCGCCGGCCGCCCGCCCGTTCGCGGTGGCGGCGCTGGCGCGGCGGGCCGGCCGCCCGGTGCTGGCGGTGACGGCCACCGGCCGGGAGGCCGAGGATCTGGCCGCCGCGCTGCGTTCGCTGATGCCGGCCGGCGAGGAGAACTCCGTCGTGGAGTTCCCGTCCTGGGAGACGCTGCCGCACGAGCGCCTGTCGCCGCGGTCGGACACCGTCGGACGGCGCCTGGCGGTGCTGCGCCGGCTGGCCCACCCGAGCGCGGACGATCCGACGGCGGGCCCGGTGTCGGTCGTCGTCGCGCCGATCCGCTCGGTGCTCCAGCCGCAGGTCAAGGGGCTGGGCGAGCTGGTGCCGGTGAGTCTGCGGACGGGGCAGTCGGCCGATCTGGAAGAGGTCGTGGACGGCCTGGCGGCGGCCGCCTACGCACGCGTCGAACTGGTCGAGAAACGCGGCGAGTTCGCGGTCCGCGGCGGCATCCTGGACGTCTTCCCGCCCACGGAGGAGCACCCGCTGCGGGTGGAGTTCTGGGGCGACGACGTCGAGGAGATCCGGTACTTCAAGGTCGCCGACCAGCGCTCCCTGGAGGTGGCCGAGCACGGGCTGTGGGCGCCGCCCTGCCGTGAGCTGCTGCTGACCGACGAGGTGCGGGCGCGGGCCGCGGAGCTGGCCGAGCGCCATCCGGAGCTGGGCGAGCTGCTGGGGAAGATCGCCGAGGGGATCGCCGTCGAGGGCATGGAGTCGCTGGCCCCGGTGCTGGTCGACGACATGGAGCTGCTGCTGGACGTGCTGCCCGAGGGCAGTATGGCGGTGGTGTGCGACCCGGAGCGGGTGCGGACCCGGGCGGCGGACCTGGTGGCGACGAGCCAGGAGTTCCTCCAGGCGTCCTGGGCGGCCAGCGCCGGTGGGGGCGCGGCCCCGATCGACGTGGGGGCGGCGTCCCTGTGGGGCATCGCGGACGTCCGGGACCGGGCGCGCGAGCTGGGCATGATGTGGTGGTCGGTGTCGCAGTTCACCTCTGGTGACATCGGGCACAGTGCCGCGGGCGAGGAGGACGAGGGCGACGGGGACACCCTCAAGCTGGGGATGCACGCCCCGGAGACGTACCGCGGGGACACCCAGCGGGCGCTGGCGGACACCAAGGGGTGGCTGGCGGACGGCTGGCGGACGGTGTTCGTCACCGAGGGCCACGGCCCGGCGGCGCGCACGGTCGAGGTGCTGGGCGGCGAGGGCATCGCCGCCCGCCTGGAGGCCGACCTCGGCGAGATCGCGCCGTCCGTCGTCCACGTGGCCTGCGGCTCGATCGACAACGGCTTCGTCGACCCGGGCCTGAAGATCGCGGTGCTGACGGAGACGGACCTTTCGGGGCAGAAGGCCGCGGGCAAGGACGCGGCCCGGATGCCGGCCCGCCGCCGCAAGCAGATCGACCCGCTGACCCTCCAGGCCGGCGACTTCATCGTCCACGAGCAGCACGGTGTCGGCCGCTACATCGAGATGGTGCAGCGCACGGTCCAGGGCGCCACCCGCGAGTATCTGCTGGTGGAGTACGCGCCGGCCAAGCGCGGCCAGCCCGGCGACCGGCTCTACATCCCCACCGACCAGCTGGAGCAGGTCACCAAGTACGTGGGTGGCGAGGCGCCGACGCTGCACCGGCTCGGCGGCGCGGACTGGACGAAGACCAAGGCGCGCGCCAAGAAGGCGGTCAAGGAGATCGCCGCCGACCTCATCAAGCTGTACTCCGCCCGGATGGCGGCGCCCGGCCACTGCTTCGGCCCGGACACCCCCTGGCAGCGCGAACTGGAGGACGCCTTCCCGTACGCGGAGACGCCCGACCAGCTCACCACCATCGCCGAGGTCAAGGAGGACATGGAGAAGTCCGTCCCCATGGATCGCCTGATCTGCGGTGACGTCGGCTACGGCAAGACCGAGATCGCGGTCCGCGCGGCCTTCAAGGCCGTCCAGGACGGCAAGCAGGTGGCGGTGCTGGTGCCCACCACCCTCCTCGTCCAGCAGCACTACGGCACCTTCACCGAGCGCTACGGCCAGTTCCCGGTCAAGGTCCGGGCGCTGTCCCGGTTCCAGACCGACACCGAGGCGAAGGCGGTCCTGGAGGGCCTGCGGGAGGGCTCGGTGGACATCGTCATCGGCACCCACCGCCTCTTCTCCTCCGAGACCAAGTTCAAGGACCTCGGCCTGGTCATCGTCGACGAGGAGCAGCGGTTCGGCGTCGAGCACAAGGAGCAGCTGAAGAAGCTCCGCGCCAACGTCGACGTCCTGACGATGTCCGCGACCCCGATCCCCCGGACCCTCGAAATGGCGGTCACCGGCATCCGCGAGATGTCCACGATCACCACCCCGCCCGAGGAGCGGCACCCGGTCCTGACCTTCGTCGGCCCCTACGAGCAGAAGCAGATCGGCGCCGCCATCCGCCGCGAACTGCTCCGCGAGGGCCAGGTCTTCTACATCCACAACCGCGTCGAGTCCATCGACCGGGCCGCGGCCCGGCTGCGCGAGATCGTCCCCGAGGCCCGCATCCAGACCGCCCACGGGCAGATGGGCGAATCCCAACTGGAGCAGGTCGTCGTCGACTTCTGGGAGAAGAAGTTCGACGTGCTGGTCTCCACCACGATCGTCGAGTCGGGCATCGACATCTCCAACGCCAACACCCTGATCGTCGAGCGCGGCGACAACTTCGGCCTCTCCCAGCTGCACCAGCTGCGCGGCCGTGTCGGCCGTGGCCGCGAGCGCGGCTACGCGTACTTCCTCTACCCGCCGGAGAAGCCGCTGACGGAGACCGCCCACGAGCGGCTCGCCACCATCGCCCAGCACACCGAGATGGGCGCGGGCATGTACGTCGCGATGAAGGACCTGGAGATCCGGGGCGCCGGAAACCTCCTCGGCGGCGAGCAGTCCGGCCACATCGCCGGCGTCGGCTTCGACCTGTACGTCCGGATGGTCGGCGAGGCGGTGGCGGACTACCGGGCGTCCCTGGAGGGCGGCGCGGAGGAGCCGCCGCTGGAGGTCAAGATCGAGCTGCCGGTGGACGCGCACGTTCCGCACGACTACGCGCCGGGCGAGCGGCTGCGCCTCCAGGCGTACCGGGCCATTGCCTCCGCGGCCAGCGAAGCCGACGTCACCGCCGTCCGCGAGGAGCTCACCGACCGCTACGGCAAGCTGCCCGAGCCGGTGGAGAACCTCCTCCTGGTCGCCGGTCTGCGGATGCTCGCCCGCTCCTGCGGTGTCTCCGACATCACCCTCCAGGGCTCCAACATCCGCTTCGGCCCGGTGGAGTTGCGGGAGTCCCAGGAACTCCGCCTCAAGCGGCTGCACCCGCGGACGGTCCTCAAGCCGGCGACCCGCCAGATCCTGGTTCCCCGCCCGACGACGGGCCGCATCGGCGGCAAGCCGCTGGTCGGCCGCGAACTGCTCGCCTGGGTCGGCGAGTTCCTCACGACGATCTTGTCCTGACCGTACGTTGTCGGGTGCGTCGCCGTGGGGGTTCGCCGTTGGCGGGGGGTTTGTTGGGCGGGGGCGCCCCTGTCTGTCTGTGGGTGGTGGGTGCGGGTGCCTGTGGGGCGGGCCTCCGGGGGTGGGTTGTCGGACTGCTTCGCTTTACGTCCGAC
>NZ_KB891884.1 GCF_000373585.1 Streptomyces sp. MspMP-M5 | reverse complement strand
CCCCCACCCCCACCCCCGAACCCCGGCCCTCGTCCCACCCCCTCAGCTCGCACCCCATCCGTCCCACCACCCCCGGGACGCCACCACGCACCCCCTCCCCCAGGGCCGTACGCTGACCGGGTGACGAACTCGCACGCGGAGAACGCGCAGGACGGCCAGGACCGACCGGACACACCGGGGGCACTCGGCGACCCGGCCGCACCGCGGGCGGCGGATGCCCGCGGTGCGGTGCCGGACGCGGAGCGGAGCGATCCGGATGCCACCGCTGCCGGGGGGAGCCCGGAGGGCGCGGGGGACGACGCGGATCCCCGGGACGAGGGGACCCGGCGGTTGGCGAAGGCGGTGCTGGCGGCCGAGCAGGCTCTGATCGAGTTCGAGATCGCGGTGGAGACCTTCCGGGTGGAGGTGGAGAACTTCTCCCGGCTGCACCACCAGCGGCTCGGTCCCCTGTATGCGCGGCTGGACGAGCTGGACGCGCAGATCGCGGAGGCCGTGGCGGCGCGTACCGGCGACCCCGAGGACATCCGCAAGGCGCGCGAAGCACGCGCGTCGGTGCTGCCGATGCCGCAGGTGGAGGAGTTGTTCCACGGCTGGATCGGGTCGGAGGGGCTGTTCCCCGAGGCGCACGCGATGCTGACGGACCAGCCCGTCCAGCCGCCGCCGAAGGTGCGGCCGGGTGAGGAGGCCCGCAAGATCTACCGCGATCTGGTCCGCCGGGCGCATCCGGACCTGGCGCGGGACGACGCGGAGCGGGCCAGGCGGGACGGCTTCATCGCGCGGGTCAACGCCGCGTACGGGCGGGGTGACGTGGCGTTGTTGCGGGAGCTGGTGCGGGAGTGGGAGGCCGGTCCGGCGCCTGCCGAACGGCGGCTGAGCGAGAGCGAGGAGCTCTATGCCCGGCTGGAGTGGCTGGCCGAGCGCAAGGAGCTGCTGGCCTCGGCCGTCGCGGAGCTGGAGGCCAGCGCGATCGGCTCGATGATCCGGATGGCGCCGGACGATCCGGACGCCCTGCTGGACGAGATCGCCGAGAAGCTGCTGGCCGATGTCCGGGAACGCGAGGCGTATCTCATGCAGCTGGTCGGGTAGCGTCGGGAGCATGCAATTTGGTTCTGTGCCCACGGTCGGTGTCGATGCCCTCACGCCCGAGGACTTCCTGCTGGACGTCCGTGAGGACGATGAGTGGGCGGCCGGGCACGCCGAGGGCGCGCTGCACATCCCGATGAGCGAATTCGTCGCCCGTTACGGGGAGTTGACGGAGACGGCGCCCGAGGGCGGCAGGATCTTTGTGCTGTGCCGGGTCGGCGGTCGGTCGGCCCAGGTGGCGCAGTATCTGATCGGGCAGGGCCTCGACGCGGTGAATGTCGCGGGTGGCATGCAGGCGTGGGAGGCGGCCGGGCGTCCGGTGTCGGACGGCAAGGGCGGCGTGGGGACGATCGTCTAGGACGTTGCTCCTGGCTGGTTCCTGGCGGGGCCTCTCTGTTGGCGCTGCCGTGGCGGGGGCCTGGGGGCGCGACGGCCGACGGCGGTTCTCTGTGGTGCGCGTCCCGACCGCTGACGTCCGTCGTCGGCCGAGTTGACGTCCGGACGTCCGCCGTCAGCCGAGGGAGTGCGCGGTGATCAGCCGAGCGGGTGCGCGGCGAGGAGTTCGCCGAGTGCCTCCTCGTGGGCGGCGGCCGGGCCGAGGGAGAGTTCGAGCTGTTTGGCCCAGGCGTGGTAGCGGTGCAGTGGGTTGTCGGTGTCGGCGCCGAAGCCGCCGTGCAGGTGCTGGGCGGTCTGGACGATGCGCCGGACGCCCTCGGAGGCCCAGATCTTGGCGACCGCGATGTCCCCGGCGGGCGGTAGCGGTCCCGGGGCCCCGGTGGTGAGGCGCCAGGCCGCCTGCCAGAGAGTGGCTTCCATGGCGCGCAGGTCGATGAAGCGGTCGGCGGCCTGGACGGCGACGGCCTGGAAGGTGGCCAGAGGGAAGCCGAACTGTTCGCGTTTTGTGGTGTAGTCGCTGGTCATGGCCAGGACGCGTTCGCCGAGGCCGAGGGCGAGGGCGCAGGTGCCGGTGGTGAGCAGGTCGCGCAGTGTGTCCCAGGCGGCCGGGTCGGTGAGGATTTCCCGGGCGTCGGCGCGGACGGAGTCGAGGCGGATCTCGGCGTAGCGCTCGCCGTTGGTGGATATCTGGTCGCCGAGGGTGAGGCCGGGGCGGTCGCGGGGGACGAGGGCGAGGACGGTGCGGCCGTCGGGAGTGTGGGCGGGGAGCAGGATGCGGTTGGCGGTGTGGGCCCAGGGGACGGCGGTGTGGGTGCCGTCGAGGGTCCAGGTGGTGCCGTCCTGTCGGGCGGTGACCGCGAGTTCGGCGGGGTCGTGGCCGGTGCGGCCGCCGGTGGCGGCGGTGAGGACGAGGTGGCCGGTGGCGAGCTGTGGCAGGACGTCGGCGCGCAGGTCGTCGGTCGCGTGGTGCTGGAGGGTGTGCGCGCCGGCGTAGGTCTCCAGGAGGGGGACGCGGGCGAGGACCTTGGCGGATTCACGGAGGACGAGGCAGAGGGCGATCGGGTCGAGGCCGGCGCCGCCGTGTCCGGGTGCGACGGGGAGGCCGAGGAGGTCGGCGTCGGCGAGGGTGCGCCACAGGGGGCGGTCGAAGTCGTCGGCGACGGGGCCGTGGGCGAGTGCCGGGCTGGGGACGCCGTCGGGGGCGACGTCCGAGAAGACGGCCTGTGCCGCTTCGACGGCTGCCTGTTGTTCCTCGGTGAAGGTGAAGTCCACTGGTCCGTCCTCCCGCGTGCCGTCGCCGGTCCGGCGAGCGATACCTGACGAGGCGTCAAGTTAGAACATGTTGCAGGAATTGGGAATGGCGCGGACGGCGGCGGGCGGCTCTCAGCGGTCGAAGTCCAGCTCGACCTGCTCCGTGGCGGGGTGGGACTGGCAGGCCAATACGTATCCGGCGTCGACCTCCTCGGATTCCAGGGCGAAGTTGCGGTCCATCCGGATCTCACCGGAGACGAGGAAGGCGCGGCACGTGCCGCAGACGCCGCCCTTGCAGGCGTAGGGGGCGTCGGGGCGGTTGCGGAGCACGGCTTCCAGGAGCGATTCGCCGTCATGGACGGGCCAGGTGCCGGAGCGGCCGTCGAGGGTGGCGGTGACCGTGCTGTGCGCGGGCACGGTGGTGGCGGGCGCGGGGGCCGCGGCGCCGTTGTCGAGGTGGAAGATCTCTTCGTGGATGCGGGTGCGCGGTACGCCGAGGGCGCGCAGGGCCTGTTCGGCGCCCTGGACGAGGCCGTAGGGGCCGCACAGGAACCAGCCGTCGACAGAGTCGGTCCGCAGTAGCGCAGGCAGCAGGGTGCGCAGGCGTTCCTGGTCGAGGCGACCGGAGGGCAGGCCGGTCTGCCGTTCCTCGCGGGAGAGCACATGCACCAGCTGGAACCGCTCCGGGTAGCGGTCCTTGAGGTCGGCCACCTCCTCCAGGAACATCGCGGAGGCCGTGGTGCGGTCGCTGCGGATCAGGCAGAAGTGGGCGTCGGACTGGCGGGCGAGCAGGGTGCCGGCGATGGAGAGCACCGGGGTGATGCCGCTGCCGCCGACGATGCCCACGAACCGGCCGGGGCGGGGGACGAGGGTGAAGCGGCCCGCCGGCGCCATGACGTCGACGGTGTCGCCGACGGCGAGTTCCTTGAGGGCGTAGGTGGAGAAGGTGCCGTCCTCGACCAGGCGGATGCCGACCCGCAGGACGGGGTCGTCGGTGGCGGGGGTGCAGATGGAGTAGGTGCGGCGGATCTCCCGGCCGTCGACCGTTCTGCGCAGTGCGATGTGCTGCCCGGGGGTGTGCCGGAAGGTCGCGCGGAGCTCGGGCGGGACCGTGAAGGTGACGGCCACCGCGTCGTCCGTGAGCCGCTCGATCTCCCGCACCTGGAGCGGGTGGAACATCACAACTCCTTGAAGTGGTCGAAGGGTTCGCGGCAGGACTCGCAGCGGCGCAGCGCCTTGCAGGCCGTGGAGGAGAACCGGCTGAGCAGGGTGGTGTCGGTCGATCCGCAGTGCGGGCAGCGGATGGTGAGGTCGAGGGGGATTGGTCCTCGGGCCGACGCGGTGGGGCGGGGCGGGGCGATGCCGAATGCGGCGAGTTTCCGGCGGCCCTCGTCGGTGATCGCGTCGGTCGTCCACGGCGGGTCGAGGACGGTGCGGACCTCGACCTCGGGTATGCCGTGGTCGTGCAGGACGCGTTCTATGTCGGCGGACATCGCCTCGATGGCGGGGCAGCCGGTGTAGGTGGGGGTGAGGGTGACCTCGACGCGGTCGGGGGCGGTGAGCCGGACGTCGCGCAGCACGCCGAGTTCGGCGAGGGTGAGGACGGGCAGCTCGGGGTCGGGGACGGAGCCGGCGAGCGCCAGGAGTTCCGCTTCGAGGGTGGTGGGGGCGGGGGTCACCATGTCGCCCCCGGGTGGCTGCGGTGGAGGTGCTGCATTTCGGCGAGCAGCCGGCCGAAGGGTTCGGTGTGGATTCCCTGGCGGCCGCCGCCGGCGGTCCAGGCGCCGTGCCGGGGGCCGGTGGGGACGGTGAGGGTGGCGCGCTCGACGGTGGCGGTGATGCGGGCGGTCCAGGTGTCGTGGAGCGTCTGCCAGGGGACGCCGGCCAGTCCGTCGACGGGGTCGAAGAGTTCGCCGGTGTAACGCCAGAGGGCGTCCAGGGCGCGTTGCATCCGGGTGTGGCTCTCGTCGGTGCCGTCGCCGAGGCGCAGGGTCCACTGTTCGGCGTGGTCGCGGTGGTAGGCGGTCTCCTTGACGGCCTTTCCGGCGAGCGGCGCCAACTCGCTGTCGGTGGTGGCGAGGTGGCCGTAGAGCAGCTCTTGGTAGGTGGAGAAGTAGAGCTGGCGGGCGATGGTGTGGGCGAAGTCGCCGTTGGGCTGCTCGACGAGCTGGACGTTGCGGAACTGGCGTTCCTCGCGGAGGTAGGCGAGTTCGTCCTCGTCGCCGGCGAGGGAGAGCAGGATTCTCGCCTGGCCGAGGAGGTCCAGGGCGATGTTGGCGAGGGCGACCTCCTCTTCGAGGACGGGGGCGTTGCCCGCCCACTCGCCGAGGCGGTGGGAGAGGATCAGTGCGTCGTCGCCGAGGGGCAGTGCGGGGGTGGCGGTGCGGGGCGTCACAGGTGGTGCACCCCCTCGGGGATCTCATAGAAGGTGGGGTGGCGGTAGGGCTTGTCGCCGGCCGGTTCGAAGAAGGCGTCCTTCTCGTCCGGGGAGGAGGCGGTGATCTCGGCGGAGGGGACCACCCAGATGGAGACGCCCTCGGAGCGGCGTGTGTAGAGGTCGCGGGCGTTGCGCAGGGCCATCTGGGCGTCGGGGGCGTGGAGGCTGCCGGCGTGGGTGTGGGACAGGCCGCGGCGGCCGCGGACGAAGACCTCCCACAGGGGCCAGTCGGCGGGGCCGGTGGTGGCCGTGGGGTCTGCGCCGACCCGGGGCTGCGCCGTGGTGGCGGGCGGGGGCGGGACGTTCGCGGGGCGTGGTGACGTCATCGGGCCGCCTCCTCCTGGTCGGTGCCGCGGTGCGGGCTGCGGGCGGGGTGTCTGGCGGCGTGTGCGGCGGCGGCCTCGCGTACCCAGGCGCCTTCTTCGTGGGCGCGGCGGCGGCGGCCGATCCGTTCGTCGTTGCAGGGGCCGTTGCCCCTGAGGACCTCGTGGAATTCGGTCCAGTCGATGGGGCCGAAGTCCCAGTGGCCCCGTTCGTCGTTCCATCGCAGGTCGGGGTCGGGGAGGGTGAGGCCGAGGGCCTCGGCCTGGGGCACGCAGATGTCCACGAAGCGCTGGCGGAGCTCGTCGTTGGAGTGGCGCTTGATCTTCCAGGCCATGGACTGGGCGGAGTGGGCGGATTCGTCGTCGGGCGGGCCGAACATCATCAGCGAGGGCCACCACCAGCGGTCGACGGCGTCCTGGGCCATGGCGTGCTGGGCCTTCGTGCCGCGGCTGAGGGTGAGCAGCAGCTCGTATCCCTGGCGCTGGTGGAAGGACTCCTCCTTGCAGATGCGGACCATGGCGCGGGCGTAGGGGCCGTAGGAGCAGCGGCAGAGTGGGACTTGGTTGGTGATGGCGGCGCCGTCCACGAGCCAGCCGATGGCGCCGACGTCGGCCCAGGTCAGGGTGGGGTAGTTGAAGATCGAGGAGTATCTCTGGCGGCCGGTGTGGAGCTTGTCGAGGAGTTCGTCGCGGCCGGTGCCGAGGGTTTCTGCGGCGCTGTAGAGATACAGGCCGTGTCCGGCTTCGTCCTGCACCTTGGCCATGAGGATCGCCTTGCGGCGCAGGGACGGTGCTCTGGTGATCCAGTTGGCTTCCGGCTGCATGCCGATGATCTCGGAGTGGGCGTGCTGGGCGATCTGGCGTACCAGCGAGGCGCGGTAGCCGTCCGGCATCCAGTCACGTGGTTCGATCCGCTCCTCCGCGGCGATGGTGGCGTCGAACAGGGCCTCGTGTCCTGTGTCCTCCGGCGCGATCGTCGTCATGTGGTGCCCCCTCCTCCCGACCGACCGATCGTTCGGTTCAATGGTGAGTGGGCGGACCGCGGGTGTCAAGCCTGTGGATAACCAGGGGAAGGTGTGCCGGGGCGGGCCGCGTAGGTACCGTTCCGGGGCGGAGTCGGTCGGACGAGGACGGGGAACGGGGCGGGAATGCAGTCATACGGGGACGAATCGCGGCCACTGTCCGCGCTGTCGCTGCCTTCGCGGATCGTCATAGGCGTGGCGGCCAGCGGTATCGCGGTCGCCGTCCTGATCCATCTCGCGATGATGTTCCTGCACGTCGCGCCGTCGAACACGCTCAGCAAGCAGCAGGGCGGGCTGATCAGCGACTACGTCTATCCCGAGTACGAGCAGAACTGGAAGCTGTTCGCCCCCAACCCGCTCCAACAGAACACCGACGTCCAGGTCCGCGCGCAGCTGCGCGCCCAGGACAGCACCGTGCGGACGACCGGCTGGACCGACCTGACCGCGCGCGACGGCCAGGGCATCCTCCACAACCCGCTGCCCAGCCACACCCAGCAGAACCAGCTCCGCCGCGGCTGGGAGCTGCTGTCCAACTCCCTCGACGCACAGAATCGCCCGACCGGCGAGCGCGGCGAGAGCTTCGCCCGTTATATCCGGCGGATCGTGATGCTCCGGATGTCCGGCGAGTGGACCAGGGGCGGCAACCGGATCGAGCAGATCCAGGTCCGCTCGCAGACCACCCCGGTGCTCCCGCCGCCGTGGAGCACCGAGAAGATCAGCGACAAGCCCGCCTACCGCGTACTGCCCTGGTGGCAGGTCACCGCGAACGACCTGCCCGAGGGGGCGACCATCCAGTGACGTCACCGACGCCGCAGCAGCCGCACACCGCCCCGCCCGCCCCCGAAGCCCCCACGGCGGCTCCCGAGGGCACCCCCGGTGCCTACGAGGAGACCCGCCTCGAACGCGCCGTGGGCCGCGGCTTCGGCTGGGTCACCGGCCGGGCGCGGGCCCCGTACCAGACCGCCGTCATCCGGATCGGCTTCGCCGGCACCTGGCTGCTGTTCCTGCTGCGGGAATGGCCCCACCGCGAGCAGCTCTACGGACCCGGCGGCCCCTGGGACTTCGGCATGGCGCGCCGGCTGCTGGAGGGCAACCAGGGCTTCTCCGTCCTGGTCTGGTCCGACAGCGGCACCTGGTTCGAGTGCGTCTACCTCCTCGCCATCGTGGCCAGCGCGCTGCTGATGCTGGGCTGGCGCACCCGCACCATGTCGGTGCTGTTCATGATCGGCGTGCTGTCGCTGCAGAACCGCAGCGTCTTCATCGGGGACGGCGGCGACAACGTCATCCATCTGATGTCGATGTACCTCGTGCTGACCCGGTGCGGTCAGGTGTGGTCGCTGGACGCCCGCCGCGCCCGGCGCGCGGCGGCTGTCGCCGGCTCCGGGGGAGGCGCCGCGGCCGCGCCCCGCGACCTGACCGGCATCGTCCTGTGGGCGGTGCTCGGCCTCGCCCTCGCCGCGGCCCAGCTGGCCGGCGCCCCCGGGCTCACGTGGTTCGGGCACGGGCCGTTCCCGCACTTCGGCTGGAGCCTGGCCCTGTGGGGGCTGTGGGCGGCGCACGGCCTGTGGTGGGCGGCGCGCCGGTACGCCCCCGGGGAGCCCCGGATCGTCCTCGACACCCTCGCCAAACTGGCGCACAACGGCGTCCTGCTGGTGATCATGGTCGAGGTCTGCCTCGTCTACGCCACCGCCGGCTGGTACAAGATCCAGGGCTCGCGCTGGCAGGACGGCACCGCCGTCTACTACCCGATGCACCTGGACTATTTCTCCCCCTGGCCGGCACTCTCCCAGCTGCTCGGCAGCAACGGCCTGATGGTCATGCTGATCACCTACGGGACCGTGATCGTGCAGGTCGCCTTCCCGTTCACCCTCTTCAACCGGCGCCTGAAGAACGTGCTGCTGGTCGCCATGATCTGCGAGCACCTCTCGATCGCGTTCCTGCTGGGGCTGCCGTTCTTCTCCCTGGCGATGATCACCGCCGACGCCGTCTTCCTGCCGACGACCTTCCTGACCTGGCTCGGCGGCCGGCTCTCCGGCCTGCGCCGCCGGCTGCTCCCGGGCAGCGGCGGCCCCGTCGGCAGCGTGGTCCCCGGCGGCGGTGCGCCGGAGGCCGCTGCCCGCTCCGGCGGCGACGGCCCTACGCCCATGGGGTGAGCAGCGAAACCACCGCCCCCGCGAAGCCCCTCTAGGGCGACGAAGGGTACGGGCCCACGATCGGCGTCGGCCCGCACCCGCAGCCCCGGCCGCAGGACGGCCGCCACGACCCCGAGCTGCTCGCCCACGGCGACCGCCGCAATGTCGTCGACCGCTACCGCTCCCGGACACGCGAGGCGATCGCCGCCGACCTCGACACCCGCCGCCACGGCTTCCATGTGGCCGTCGAGAACCGGAGCCACGACTACGGCCCGCCCGGCACGAACTGATCCGTCTTGCGGTCACCGCGCCCGTAGACGTGGCAGAACAGCCGGTC
The DNA here is from genome assembly GCF_000373585.1 of Streptomyces sp. MspMP-M5. Taxonomy (GTDB): domain Bacteria; phylum Actinomycetota; class Actinomycetes; order Streptomycetales; family Streptomycetaceae; genus Streptomyces. Next base: position 127,470 of record NZ_KB891884.1, on the reverse strand, counting down.
GTCGCTGGTCGGGGCATCCGGGCGGAGCCGGTTGCCGACATCCACGGCCGGCACCACGGAACGCCGCCGACTGATGGTGCACACAGTGCTCCCGCACAGGCGAAGGCCCTGGTAGCGGCCGTGAGCCGTACTCTGAAGTGGTGAGCGAGGACGAGATCACGAGAGCCGTACGGCAGTGGCGGGACGCTGCGCCTGAGATGGTGCTGCTGGACGGGTTCCATGCCTTGAAGCACGCTCTCCGCTTCGGGGCGGATGTCCGCGTCGCGATTTCCAGTGACAAGGGCGCCATCCTGGGGCTGGCAGATGAGTTGGCCGGTGACGTTGCGGACCGGTTGGACGATCTTGTGATCGAGGTGCCGACCGCAACGTACCGGGACCTCGTGCCCAGGGTGCATCCGACGCAGGTGGCCGGTTTGGCCGTTCGCCCTGAGCCCCGACGAAACCTGGCGGTCCTGTCGGGAGCCCCGCGGCCGGCTCCGGTCGTCGTCCTGGAGAACCCACGGAATCTGGGGAATGTCGGCGCCGTGGTCCGGCTCGCTGCCGGGTTCGGCGCAACCGGCGTGGTCACGACCGGCGATATGGACCCGTGGCACCCCAACGTGGTGCGCGCGGCAGCCGGCCTCCATTACGCGACCGCGGTGGAGAGTCTCCAGCTCGACGACCTACCGCCGGGGCCGGTGTACGCGCTGGACCCGGAAGGAGACGACATCAGATCTGTGACGCTCCCCGATGACGCGCTGCTGGCGTTCGGTTCTGAGCGGCACGGGATCTCTCCGGAACTCCGGAAGGGGGCCACCAAGCTCGTAGCCCTCCCGATGAGGCCCCAGGTGTCCAGCTACAACCTGGCTACGAGCGTCGCCATGGCCCTCTTCCACTGGGGAGGCCCACCACCGGTGCCGTGAGCAGCCATGACGGCGGGCCGGGCCCACACCTGTCATGTATCCGGTACTTCAACATCGCATCGGCTTGGTCGTCCGGACCGCGAACGCCTTCCTGACCGAGGAGGTCCGCACCGTCGGGCCGCGCCGCTGCGTCCTGCCCTTCGGGCAGGAGGGGCCGGGGCCCGGGAGGCGCCCCGGGCCCCGGGAGCTCACGGTTCCCGCCGCACCTCCACCGTCCGGAACCGGTTGGCCACGAACGCGCCGTCGCACAGCGCCGCGTTGGCCGCCGGATTGCCGCCCGAGCCGTGGAAGTCGGAGAACGCCGCCGTCTGGTTCACATACACCCCACCGGTCAGATTCAGCGACAGCTGGGCGCACTCCTCCAGACAGGCGTCCTCCACCAGCCGCTCCACCTCGGTCGAGGTGGTGTACGCGCCGACCGTCATGGCGCCCTTCTCCCGGACCGTGCGCCGCAGCAGCGCCACCGCGTCGGCCGCCGAGTCGACCGCCACCGCGAAGGAGACCGGGCCGAAGCACTCCGAGAGATACGCCGCCTCGGACTCCGGCTTGGCGCCGTCCAGCTTGACGATCACCGGCGTGCGGACCGTGGCACCCGGGAACTCCGGGTTCACCACCTCGCGGGAGGCCAGCGCCACCTCGCCGAGCCCGGTCGCCTCGTCGATCCGCTCCTTGACCTGCGGATTGACGATCGCACCGAGCAGTGCGTTGGCCCGCGCGTCATCGCCCAGCAGGCCGTTGACCGCGCCCGCCAGATCGCTGACGACCTCGTCGTACGACTTCGGGCCGGCGTCGGTGTCGATGCCGTCCCGCGGGATCAGCAGATTCTGCGGTGTGGTGCACATCTGGCCGCTGTAGAGCGACAGCGAGAAGGCGAGGTTGGCGAGCATGCCCTTGTAGTCGTCGGTGGACTCGACGAGCACGGTGTTGACGCCGGCCTTCTCGGTGTAGACCTGGGCCTGGCGGGCGTTCGCCTCCAGCCAGTCGCCGAAGGCGGTCGAGCCGGTGTAGTCGATGATCCGGACCTCGGGCCGCACCGCCAGCGTCTTGGCCAGGCCCTCGCCCGGCTTGTCCACCGCCAGGCACACCAGGTCGGCGGGGAAACCGGCCTCGGCGAGCACCTCCCGGGCCACCTTGACCGTCAGGGCCAGCGGCAGCACGGCGCGCGGATGCGGCTTGACCAGCACCGGATTGCCGGTCGCCAGTGAGGCGAACAGGCCCGGATAGCCGTTCCACGTCGGGAAGGTGTTGCAGCCGATCACCAGGGCGACGCCGCGCGGCACGGCCGTGAACGTCTTGGTGAGCTCCAGCGGCTCCCGCTTGCCCTGCGGCTTGGTCCACGCCGCCGTCCCGGGGGTGCGGGTCTGCTCCTCGTAGGCGTACGCCACGGCTTCCAGGCCGCGGTCCTGGGCGTGCGGCCCGCCCGCCTGGAACGCCATCATGAACGCCTGGCCGCTGGTGTGCATCACGGCCTGCGCGAACTCATGGGTGCGCGCGCTGATCCGGGCCAGGATCTCCAGGCACACCGCGGCGCGCGCCTCCGGTCCGGCCTCCCGCCACGCGGGGAGCGCGGCCCGCATGGCCGGCAGCAGCACCGAGACGTCCGGATGCGGATAGGTGATGCCCAACTCCGGTCCGTAGGGCGAGACTTCCTCGCCCGCCCAGTCGTCGGTGCCGGGCTGGTCGAGCGCGAAGCGGTTGCCACGCAGCGCCTCGAACGCGGCCAGGCCCTCCTGCGCGGCGTTCTCGCCGTACGCCTTGGGGTGCTCGGGGTGCGGGGACCAGTACGCGCGGGTGCGGATGACTTCCAGCGCCTTGTCGAGGGTCGGGCGGTGCTTCTCGATCAACTGCGCTGCGGTCATTTCGGCGGCCATCGATGACCAACTCCTCGTCGACTGCGCGGAAAGCGGAAGGCGGATAGGGACTGGGAGTGACACGGCAACGGAGTTAGAGTAACCGAACGATCGGTCGGGGCAAGAGGGCCCGGCCAACCTGTGGAAAACTCGGCCGGGGAGGATCAGCTGCGATGACGGCAATCGGGACCGACACCACCGTGGCAGTGGTGGGCACCGGCACCATGGGGCAGGGGATCGCGCAGGTGGCGCTGGTCGCCGGCCACCCCGTCCGGCTCTACGACAGCGTCCCCGGCCGCGCCGCGCAGGCCGCCGAGGCCATCGTCCGCCGGCTGGACCGGCTCGTCGAGAAAGGCCGGATCCCGACCTCCGAACGGGACGCCGCCCGCGCCCGCCTCTGCCCCGCCGACGCGCTCGCCGAACTCGCCGGCGCCGCACTGGTCGCCGAGGCCATCCTGGAGCAACTCCCCGCCAAACAGGCGCTGTTCCGTGCCTTGGAGGACATCGTCCCGGCCGACTGCCTCCTGGCCACCAACACCTCGTCCCTCTCCGTCACCGCAGTCGCAGGCGGGCTCCGGCACCCCGGCCGCTGCGTCGGCATGCACTTCTTCAACCCCGCGCCGCTGCTCCCCCTGGTCGAGATCGTCAGCGGCTTCGCGACCGACGACACCGCCGCGGCCACCGCCTACGACACCGCCGCGGCGTGGGGCAAGACACCCGTGCGCTGCGCCGACACCCCCGGCTTCATCGTCAACCGCATCGCCCGCCCCTTCTACGCCGAGGCCCTGCGCCTCCACGAGGAGCGGGCCGCCGACCCCGCCACCATCGACGCCGTCCTGCGCGAGGGCGGCGGCTTCCGGATGGGCCCGTTCGAACTCACCGACCTCATCGGGCAGGACGTGAACGAGGCGGTCACCCACTCGGTGTGGACGGCCTTCTTCCAGGACCCGAAGTTCACCCCGTCCCTCGCGCAGCGCCGCCTGGTGGAGGCCGGCCTGCACGGCCGCAAGACGGGGCGCGGCTGGTTCGACTACGCCGAGGGTGCCCCGCGACCGGAACCGGCGACCGCACCACCGCACCCGGCCCCGGCCTCGGTCACTCTGCACGGCGAGCTGCCCGGCCCCGCCGCTGCACTGCCCGAGCTGATCGAGAACGCCGGCATCAAGGTCACCCGCGACGCCGCGCCGGGGGAGTCCGAGGGCTTCGTCCGGCTCCCCGGCGGCGCCGCTCTCGCCCTCACCGACGGCCGTCCGGCCACCGGCCGGGACCGCGGCCCCGCCCTCCGGTTCGACCTCTCGCTCGACTACCGGGCCGCGACCCGGATCGCCCTCGCCCCCTCGGCGACGGCCTCCGGGGCGGACGTCGCCGAGGCCGTCGGCCTCTTCCAGGCGCTCGGCAAACAGGTCAGCGTGATCGACGACGTCCCCGGCATGATCGTCGCCCGCACGGTCGCCATGATCGTCGACTTCGCCGTGGACGCCGCGGCCCGGGGCGTCGCCACCCGTGAGGACATCGACACCGCCATGCGGCTCGGCGTGAACTACCCCGGCGGCCCCATGGAGTGGGCCGACCGGCTCGGTGCTCCCTGGGTCCGGAAGCTGCTGGACTCCCTGCACCACCAGAATGCCGGGGGACGCTACGTACCGTCCTGGGCGCTGCGGCGCCGTGCGGACCTCGAGGAATGGGTGCTCTAATCATGACCATGGCCAAGCGCGACGCCTACACGCCCGATTCGCTGCTCGCGGTCTCCGTCGAGGTGTTCATCGAGCGCGGCTACGACGGCACGTCCATGGAGCACCTCTCCAAGGCCGCCGGCATCTCGAAGTCGTCGATCTACCACCACGTGCGCAGCAAGGAAGAGCTGCTCCGCCGCGCGATAAGCCGCGCCCTGGACGGGCTCTTCGGCGTGCTGGAGGAACGAGGCGCCCAGGAGGGGCGGGCGATCGAGCGGCTGGAGCACGTCACCCGGCGCGTGGCCGAGGTCCTGATGGACGAACTGCCCTATGTGACGCTGCTGTTGCGGGTGCGCGGGAACACCGGCACCGAGCGGTGGGCCATGGAGCGCCGCCGCGAGTTCGACCACCGGGTCGCCGAGCTGCTGAAGGAGGCCGCCGCCGAGGGCGATCTCCGGGACGACGTGGACGTCCGGTTGGCTACCCGTCTGCTCTTCGGCATGATCAACTCGATCGTGGAGTGGTACCGGCCCGGGCGCGGCGACGCGGCGAGCCGCGAGGAGGTCGCGGAGGCCGTGGTGAGGACGGCGTTCGACGGGCTGCGCAGGGCCTGAACGGGGCCTGAAGCGGTCCCTGAACGGGGCCGCCGCGCGGTTCCCGCGTTCCTCCCGCGGCCCTCAGCCCCCGCCCCCCTCTTCCTCGGGCCCCAGGTCCGTCTCCTCGAAGACCAGCAGGGTGCGGGTGCTCAGCACCTCCGGTATGGACTGGATCCGGGTCAGCACCAGCTCCCGCAGCTCGCGGTTGTCCTTGGTGTGCACCAGCAGCAGCACGTCGAAGTCCCCGCTGACCAGCGCGATATGGGCGGTTCCGGGCAGTGCGGTGAGCTGTTTGCGCACGGTCCGCCAGGAGTTCTGCACGATCTTCAACGTGATGTAGGCGGAAGCGCCCTGACCTGCCCTTTCCTGGTCGATCAGGGCACTGAAACCGCGGATGACGCCGTCGTCGAGCAGCCGGTTGATCCGTGCGTAGGCGTTGGCGCGGGAGACGTGCACCTGCTCGGCGACGGAGCGTATCGAGGCCCGGCCGTCGGTCCGCAGCAGGCGCAGGATGGCACGGTCGATGGCGTCCAGGGGGCGGGCGGCCGGAGAGGAGGGAGCGGGTGCCGCCGGCGGCTGCCCGCCCGGATTGGCCATCTGTTCCTCCGGCATGTGCTACCGCCTCCCCTTTGTGGACTCCCTGCCTTCATCACAAGCTGTGGAGAACCGTTTGTCCACAGGCTGAACCCGCCTGTAGCCAAAATGCATCAACGACCGAACAATCGGTAGGGAAGGGCTCACCCGCCCCGAGCGCTCGCGTTCTGCCCGTCCTTCCGGCGACCGCCGGGAGGCGGCACCCAGCTCCCCACCCCATGAGGCGCATCGCGCCACCCCTTCGATGACGAGGAGGTGCCCGTCATGACGGTCCTCGAGCAGCCCGGCAGCAGCAGGCACACCAGTAGCCTGGCCGGCCCGCCGCCCGCCTGGCGGCCGCGCGTCGATCCCGCGCCCCTCCTGCCGGACGCCGAGCCGTATCGCCTCCTGGGCACGGACGCCGCCCGCCGACTCGATGCCGGACTGCTGAAGCGGCTCTACACCGAGCTGGTGCGTGGCCGGCGGTACAACGCCCAGGCCACCGCCCTGACCCGCCAGGGCCGCCTGGCGGTCTACCCCTCGTCCACCGGCCAGGAGGCATGCCAGGTCGCCGCGGCGCTCGCCCTCGAAGAACAGGACTGGCTCTTCCCCAGCTACCGCGACACCCTCGCCGCCGTCGCCCGCGGCCTCGACCCCGTCCAGGCCCTGACCCTCCTGCGCGGCGACTGGCACACCGGCTACGACCCCCGCGAGCACCGCGTCGCCCCCCTGTGCACCCCGCTCGCCACCCAGCTCCCGCACGCCGTGGGCCTGGCCCACGCCGCCCGCCTCAAGGGCGACGACGTGGTCGCCCTGGCGCTGGTCGGCGACGGCGGCACCAGCGAGGGCGACTTCCACGAGGCGCTCAACTTCGCCGCCGTCTGGCAGGCCCCGGTCGTCTTCCTCGTGCAGAACAACGGCTTCGCGATCTCCGTGCCGCTCGCCAAGCAGACCGTCGCCCCGAGCCTCGCCCACAAGGCGGTCGGGTACGGCATGCCCGGCCGTCTGGTGGACGGCAACGACGCCCCCGCGGTGCACGAGGTCCTCACCGACGCCGTGCGGCGGGCCCGCGAGGGCGGCGGCCCCACCCTCGTCGAGGCCGTCACCTATCGCATCGAGGCCCACACCAACGCCGACGACGCCACCCGCTACCGCACCGGCGCCGAGGTCGAGGCATGGCGGGCCCATGACCCGATAGCCCTCCTGGAGCGCGAGCTGACCGCGCGCGACCTGCTCGACGAGGAACTGACCGGCTCTGCCCGGGAGGAGGCCGAACGCCTCGCGGCCGACCTCCGGGAGCGGATGCACGCCGACCCGCCGCTGGACCCGATGGCCCTGTTCGACCACGTCTTCACCGAGCAGTCTGCGCAACTCCGCGCCCAGGCCGCCCAGTTGCGCGCCGAGCTGGCCGCCGAGGCCGAAGGGCACTCCGAGACCACCACGGGCACCGCGACCCCCGCCCAGGAGGCCAGGCCATGACGACCACCACCGCGCCCACCGCGCGCAAACCGGCCACCATGGCGCAGGCGCTCACCCGCGCGCTGCGCGACGCCATGGCCGAGGACCCCGCCGTCCATGTCATGGGCGAGGACGTCGGCACCCTGGGGGGCGTCTTCCGGGTCACGGACGGTCTGGCCGCGGAGTTCGGCGAGGACCGCTGCAGCGACACCCCGCTCGCCGAGGCCGGCATCCTGGGCACCGCCGTCGGGATGGCGATGTACGGGCTGCGGCCCGTCGTGGAGATGCAGTTCGACGCCTTCGCCTACCCGGCGTTCGAGCAGCTCGTCAGCCACGTCGCCCGGATGCGCAACCGCACCCGCGGCGCGGTCCCCATGCCGCTGACCATCCGCATCCCCTACGGCGGGGGCATCGGCGGCGTCGAGCACCACAGCGACTCCTCCGAGGCGTACTACCTCGCCACCCCCGGCCTCCAGGTCGTCACCCCCGCCACCGTCGAGGACGCCTACGGCCTGCTGCGCGCCTCCATCGCCTCCGACGACCCGGTCGTCTTCCTCGAACCCAAGCGGCTCTACTGGACCAAGTCCGACTGGTCCCCGGACGCGCCCACTCCCGTCGCCCCCCTGGGCCGCGCCGAGATCCGCCGCCGCGGCAGCAGCGCCACGCTCGTCACGTACGGCCCGTCCCTGCCCGTCTGCCTGGAGGCCGCCGAGGCCGCCCGCGCCGAGGGCTGGGATCTGGAGGTCGTCGACCTGCGCACCCTGGTGCCGTTCGACGACGAGACGGTCTGCGCGTCCGTGCGGCGCACCGGCCGGGCCGTCGTCGTCCACGAGTCCAACGGCTTCGGCGGCCCCGGCGGCGAGATCGCCGCGCGGATCACCGAGCGCTGCTTCCACCACCTGGAGGCGCCGGTGCTGCGCGTCGCCGGCTTCGACATCCCCTACCCGCCGCCCATGCTGGAGCGGCACCACCTCCCCGGTGTGGACCGGGTCCTGGACACCGTCGCCCGCCTCCAGTGGGAGTCGCGCTGGACCGAAGGACGTGATGCGTGATGGCCGTGGTGCGCGAGTTCACCCTGCCCGACCTGGGGGAGGGCCTCACCGAGGCGGTGATCGTGCGGTGGCTGGTCGAGGTCGGCGAGGTGGTGGCCGTCGACCAGCCGGTGGTGGAGGTCGAGACCGCCAAGGCGATGGTCGAGGTGCCGTGCCCGTACGGCGGGGTGGTCACCGCCCGCTTCGGCGCGGAGGGGGCCGAGGTCCCGGTGGGGGCACCGCTGGTGACGGTCGCGGTCGGCGCGGCGCCGGACGCTCTCGCCGGAGACGGCACGGTCGGGCCCGGCCCCGCCGTGGCGCCGGCCCCGGCGCCCCCGGCTCCCGGCGCCGAGGAGGCGGCGGACTCCGGCTCGGGGAACGTCCTGGTCGGCTACGGCACCAGCGCCGCCACGGCCCGGCGGCGCAGGATCCTGCCGGGCACCGCGGAGGGCTCCGCGCCCCGGCCGGCCGAGCCCGCACTCCTCGCCACCGCCGACGGGCCCGCCCCCGCCACCACGGCGCCCGACGGCACCCGCACGGTGGCTGTCATCTCCCCGCTGGTGCGCCGCATCGCCCGCGAACACGACCTGGACCTGCGGGAGGTACGCGGCTCCGGGCGGGACGGCCTCATCCTGCGCACGGACGTCGAATCCGCGATCAGGGCACGGGAAGCACATGGCCCCGTCGTCGGCGCCACCGCGACCGGGCCCGTTCCCGGTGAGGAGCGGATTCCGCTCAAGGGGCTGCGCGGCGCGGCGGCCGAGAAGTTCAGCCGCAGCCGCCGCGAGATCCCGGACGCCACCTGCTGGGTGGACGCCGACGCCACCGAACTCCTCGCCGCCCGCCGGGCGATGAACGCACCCGGCGCCCCCAAGGTGGCGCTGCTGGCGCTGCTGGCCCGGATCTGCACGGCCGCACTCGCCCGCTTCCCCGAGCTCAACGCCACCGTCGACACCGCGACCCAGGAGATCGTCCGGCTGCCCGCGGTCCATCTGGGTTTCGCGGCGCAGACCGACCGCGGCCTGGTGGTGCCGGTCGTCCGGGACGCCCAGGACCGCACGGCCGAGCAGCTGTCCGCCGAGATCGCCCGGCTCACCGAGGCCGCGCGGGCCGGCAGGCTCTCCCCCGCCGAGCTGTCGCACGGCACATTCACCCTCAACAACTACGGCGTCTTCGGGGTCGACGGCTCCACCCCGATCCTCAACCACCCCGAGGCGGCCATGCTCGGCGTCGGCCGGATCGCGGCCAAACCCTGGGTGTACGAAGGGGAGTTGGCGGTCCGCCAGGTGGTCCAGCTCTCGTTCACCTTCGACCACCGGGTGTGCGACGGCGGCACCGCGGGCGGCTTCCTGCGGTTCGTGGCCGACTGCGTGGAACGGCCCGCGCTGCTGCTGCGCTCGCTGTGACGTCGTTTCACGTGAAACGACGGCCGCAGCCGGCGGTGTGAGCGCGCCGCCCCCGGCGATACTCAAGGGGTGAACGACCACACCGACCACGACGCGATCGTGTTGGCCGGCGGCGCGGCCCGACGGCTCGGCGGGGCGGACAAACCCGCCCTTCCGGTCGGCGGCCGCGCTCTGCTGGACCGGGTCCTGGCCGCTTGCCCAGACGCCGGCGTCAGCGTCGTCGTCGGCCCCGCCCGCCCGACCGTGCGCCCCGTGGTCCAGGCCCTCGAAGATCCGCCCGGCGGCGGCCCGCTCGCCGCGCTCGACGCCGGACTGCGGCACACCACCGCCCCCACGGTGCTGGTCCTCTCCGCCGATCTGCCGTTCCTGACGACCGGGACGGTGCGCGCCCTCCTGGAGGCGGCGACCGCCGGCGGCGCCCCGCTCCGGGACGGGGCGCTGCTGCGCGACGCCGAAGGGCGGGACCAGCCGCTGGTGGCCGCCTACCGCTCGGCGCCGCTGCGCCGCGAACTGGACCGGCTGCGGACCACTCACGGCACCCTGACCGGCCTGCCGCTGCGCCCCCTGCTGTCCGCGCTGGCGCTCGTCCGCATTCCGGATCCCACGTCCTCGGCCTCCTTCGACTGCGACACCTGGGAGGACCTCGGCACGGCGCGCGCCCGGATCAGGGAGCATGGACTCGTGCTGGACGAATGGATCACCGCAGTCAAGGCCGAACTCGGCATCGACCTCGATGTCGACACGGCGGCACTTCTCGACCTCGCGCGGGACGCGGCGCACGGCGTGGCCCGCCCGGCCGCGCCGCTGACGACTTTTCTGATCGGCTACGCGGCCGGCCGGCAGGACCGCGATGTGGCGGAGCTGTCGCGGCAGATCGGCGCGCTGGCCGACCGCTGGGCGGCCGAGGCCGCCGCCGAGGAGGCCGCCGCGGCGCGGGCGGCCGGTTCCGGTGCCCCGGCTGACGACGCTCGGCCCGCGGAATGACCGACCGGGAGCGCGGCGACCCGTTCGGCGACGACTTCGCCGACGCGCTCGCCCTGGCCAACGGCGTCGCCCCCGGCTCCCGCCGACCCGGCGCCGCCGACCAGCCGCCCGGCGGCGCCGCGACCAGCGCCCACCCCGCCGACGGCGGGGGAGTGTCCCGCGGCGGTGGCGAACCGGGTGCCGGCGTCGATCCGGGCCGTCCCGCCGGCCCCGGCAGGCGGCCGGCGGGCCACCCCGCCACCTCGTGGCGCACGGCCCGCGAGCGCGCCGAACACGCGCTGCAGGAGCCGCCCGGCCCCGGCACGGCCGAGCTCGCCGACGCCCTCGGCCGCACCCTCGCCGCCCCCCTGGTGGCCCTCACCGACCTGCCGTCGTTCGACACCTCGGCGATGGACGGCTGGGCGGTCGCCGGCCCCGGCCCCTGGCGCATCGACCGTGCGCCGGACGATGCCGACAGCGGCCCGGACGCCGGCATCCTCGCCGGTCACGACGCCCCCGCGGTGCTCCCCGACGGCCATGCGCTCCCCATCGCCACCGGAGCCCGCATCCCGGTCGGCGCCACCGCCGTGCTCCGCAGCGAACACGGCGAGATCCTCGAACTCCCCGACGGCCGGGCCCGGTTGTACGCACCGCGGCCGGTGCCGCCGGGCCAGGACATCCGCCCGCGCGGCCAGGAGTGCCGCTGCGGCGACCAGCTGCTGCCCGCCGGCACGCCGGTGACCCCCGCGGTCCTCGGTCTGGCCGCCGCGGCCGGCTACGACGAGCTCTCCGTCCACCCCCGCCCGCGCGTCGAGGTCTTCGTCCTCGGTGACGAGCTGCTGCGCAGCGGACTTCCCGAGGGCGGCCGGATCCGTGACGCGCTCGGCCCGATGCTGGTGCCCTGGCTGCGCGCCCTGGGCGCCGAGACGGCCGCCCCGCGCCACCTCGGCGACGACGCCGACGCGCTCCACGACGCCCTGGCCGGCTCCACCGCCGACCTGGTCGTCACCACCGGCGGCACCGCCTCCGGACCCGTCGACCATGTGCACCCCACGCTCCGGCGGCTCGGCGCGGAGCTTCTGGTGGACGGCGTGGCGGTGCGCCCCGGCCACCCCATGCTGCTGGCCCGCCTCGCACCGCGCCGGCACCTCGTCGGCCTCCCGGGCAACCCGCTGGCCGCGGTGTCCGGCCTGCTCACCCTCGCCGAACCGCTGCTCCGCACGCTCGCCGCCCGCCACCCCGCGGCGCCGTACCGGGTGCCGCTGGCCGCCGCGGCCGTGGGGCATCCGCAGGACACCCGGCTCGTCCCGGTGGCGTACCGCGACGACGACCGGCACGGGATGGTGGCTTCGCCGCTGCACTTCCACGGGCCCGCCATGCTGCGTGGGATCGCCGCCGCCGACGCGCTGGCCGTCGTCCCGCCCGGCGGCGCGGAGCGCGGCACCGAGGTCGAACTCCTCGAACTGCCCTGGCCGGCGGGCTGGTCGGCGGGCTGGCCGCCCCCGGACACCTCCTACGACCCGGCGGCCCCCTCCGGAGGCGCCCCGTGAAGCTCCCGTCCCACGACGCCGCCGCACGCGAGGTCGCCGAGGACCGCTCCCACCGGGTGATACTGCCCCGCCGAGCCCCGAAGGCGCCGATACGGCAGGTCGCCCGGCGGCTGATGATGGCCCTGCTGGTGCTCGTCGCGACGGTCTTCATCGTCTGGATCGACCGCGACGGCTACCACGACAACGCCGGTGGCCCCCTCGACCTGCTCGACTGCGTCTACTACGCCACCGTCACGCTCTCCACCACGGGTTACGGCGACATCGTCCCCTACAGCCCGGGCGCCCGGCTGCTGAACATCCTGCTGGTCACGCCGCTGCGCGTGCTGTTCCTGATCATCCTGGTCGGCACCACGCTGGAGGTCCTGACCGAGCGCACCCGCGAGCAGTGGAAATTGACACGCTGGAGAAACGCCTTGCGCGATCACACCGTCATCGTCGGCTACGGAACCAAGGGCCGGTCCGCCGCGCAGACCCTGCGGGCCACCGGCCTGGCGCGGGACCGCATCGTCGTCGTCGATCCCAGCACCAAGGTCGTCGAGTCCGCGGTGTCCGAGGGCTTCGCCGGCGTGGTCGGCGACGCGACCCGCAGCGATGTGCTGCTGCGGGCCGAGATCCAGCGCGCGCACCAGGTCGTCATCGCCACCCAGCGCGACGACACCGCCGTCCTGGTCTCCTTGACCGCGCGTCAGCTCAACAAGCACGCCAACATCGTCGCCGCGGTGCGGGAGGAGGAGAACGCACCGCTGCTGCGGCAGTCCGGTGCCGACGCGGTCATCACCTCGGCCAGCGCGGCCGGCCGGCTGCTGGGCCTCTCGGTGCACAGCCCCAGCGCGGGCGCCGTCATGGAGGACCTGATCCAGCAGGGCAGCGGACTGGACCTGGTAGAACGTCCGGTGGTCAAGGCCGAGGTCGGCAGGTCCGTCCGGGAGACCGACGACCTCGTCGTCTCCGTTCTGCGCGGCCACCGGCTGCTGGGCTACGACGACCCCCAGGCGAGCCCGCTGCAGACCGCGGACCGTCTGATCACCATCGTCCGCGCCGCCCCGGCGGAGGAGCCCGCCGCCTCCGGGAAGCCGTCCGCCAGGCCGACGTTGCCCGGCACCGCGGTCTCCCCCATGCGCCCGGCGGACGACTGACGGACGGTCGGGCGGGGCGCCGGCGACCGGACTCCGCGGGCCGTGACCGGCAGCGGGAGGGCGCCCTGCCCTTTCGCTCCCTGGCCGGTCGGCGAGTAGCCTCGCGCCCATGCGAGCGATCACCATCCCTGAGCCCGGTGGCCCCGAAGCCCTCGTCTGGGCCGAAGTGCCCGATCCGCAGCCCGCCGAGGGCGAGGTCCTGATCGAGGTCGCGGCCAGCGCCGTGAACCGCGCCGACCTGCTCCAGCGCCAGGGCTTCTACGATCCGCCGCCCGGCGCCTCCCCGTACCCCGGCCTGGAGTGCGCGGGGCGGATCGCCGCGGTCGGCCCCGGCGTGCACGGCTGGGCGGTCGGCGACGAGGTCTGCGCGCTGCTCTCGGGCGGCGGGTACGCCGAGAAGGTCGCCGTGCCGGCCGGCCAGGTGCTGCCGCTGCCGCCCGGCGTCGACCTCGTCACCGCCGCCGCGCTCCCCGAAGTGGCCTGCACCGTCTGGTCGAACGTCTTCATGATCGCGCATCTGCGGCCCGGCGAGACCCTGCTGGTCCACGGCGGCGCCAGCGGCATCGGCACCATGGCGATCCAGCTCGCCAAGGCGGTCGGCGCGCGGGTCGCGGTCACCGCGGGCGGCCCCGAAAAACTGTCCCGCTGTGCCGAGTTGGGCGCCGACATCCTCATCGACTACCGCGAGCAGGACTTCGTCCAGGAGATCCGCAAGGCCACCGAGGGCAGGGGCGCGGACGTCATCCTCGACATCATCGGTGCCAAGTACCTCCAGCGGAACGTCAAGGCCCTGGCGGTCGCCGGCCGGCTGGCGATCATCGGGCTGCAGGGCGGCGTGAAGGCCGAGCTCAACCTCGCCGCCCTGATCTCCAAGCGCGCCGCGATCACCGGCACCGGACTGCGGGCCCGCCCGGTGAGCGAGAAGTCGGCCATCGTCGCCGCCGTCCGGGAGCACGTCTGGCCGCTGATCGGCAACGGCCAGGTCCGCCCGATCGTGGACCGCACCCTGCCGATGGCGGAGGCCGCCGAGGCGCACCGTGTCCTGGACGCGAGCAGCCACTTCGGCAAGGTCATCCTGGCCGTCTGAGGGCCCGCCGCCCGTCGCTTCCGGGGGCCCGAGCGCCCCTCGCCCCTCCCCGTGCCGGCCGGTCCCCCGGCGGACCGGCCCGAGATGCCGCGGTTCACCCGCCGTGTGACGCTGGGCACGTCACTCGACGGCTCGGCACGGGAGGGGCACCGTGGTCGCTCCAGGATTCCGTACGCGCATCGCCACAAGTCTGCTGGTGGTCGCCGCCGCCCTGCCCGTCTCCATGATTGCCGGCCCTGCGCTGGCCGTGGACCACAAGGCCACCCCGGCCGCCCGCCCCGACGAGTCCCTCGACGCCTACACGGCGGACCTCCCCCTGTCCGCGGAGCGTCTGGCGCGGCTGTACCCCGACCTTCCCGGCCTGCCCGACCGGCTGCCGGACCTTCCCGGCACCGACGGCCTCCGGGACCTGCCGGACCGCCTGCTCCGCCTCACCGGCGCCCTGTCCGGCTTCGCGCACCATCACGCCGGCGCGTTCCCCCACGTCCCGCGGCACCCGCACCGGCATCACCCGTTCGGTCCCTCCTTCCTCTGGCGCGCGGACCCCTTCCCGGACCCCGACGACAGCGTGCTGGACGACTACGCGGACGCGGACACCTCCGAGCCGTCCGAGGCGCCGAGCCCCCCGGCCACGGACCCCGTACAGCTGCCGCCCAGCCGCCCCGCGCCGAGGCCGCACCACAGCGCTCCCTCGGCCGCGCCGAAGCCGCACCGGGCCCCGCCCGACACGGCGCCGCCGTCCCCCTCGCTTCCCCGCGATCTCGCAGAAGGCCCCGCCCCGAGTCCGCATGGGCAGGCGCCGTCGCCCGCTCCCCGGCCGAAGCCCGACAGCACCGTGGCCGGTCCGGATCCGGCGGCCGGCCCCTACGCCCTCGACGCTCCGGGGGCCCGGGTCGAGCGGGTGCTCCCGATGGGGGCCGGGATGGCGCTCACCGGCCTGGGGCTCGCCTTCCTCGGCCTTCGGCTGCGCCGTCGCTGAGGCCCGTTTCACGTGAAACGAAGAGCCGGTGTTTCACGTGAAACGAGCGGAGGGCGCGGTTTCCCGTGAAACAGCCGGGATTGAGCCCGGATTCAGCCCAGACTCTGCGGTTTCACGTGAAACAACACGCGGTGAAGACCGGGGTCCCAGCAGGCGCCCCCTTCGGAAGCGCCGCGATGATCCGCTGTTCCTGAAAGGGTGGATCACCTTCTGACAGGGGCACCACCGTTCTGGAGTTGCCGTACGAGAGAATGGCGGCATGGATATGCCGATGAACGAACGGTCGCAGGAGAACCAGCACGTCCTGGTAGTCGGCCCGGACGGCATGGCGCTCGGCAGCGCCGGCTCCGGTGGCGGGGACGAGGGCGAGGAGCCCCGTGAGATTCCGGTGACGGACATGGTCGAACAGCCTGCGAAGGTCATGCGCATCGGCAGCATGATCAAGCAGCTGCTGGAAGAGGTGAAGGCCGCCCCCCTCGACGAGGCGAGCCGGGTGCGCCTCAAGGAGATCCACGCCAGCTCGGTCAAGGAGCTGGAGGACGGGCTGGCGCCCGAGCTGGTCGAGGAGCTGGAGCGGCTCTCGCTGCCCTTCACCGATGAGTCGGTGCCGACCGAGGCCGAGCTGCGGATCGCCCAGGCCCAGCTGGTCGGCTGGCTGGAGGGGCTTTTCCACGGTATCCAGACCGCGCTCTTCGCCCAGCAGATGGCCGCCCGGGCCCAGCTGGAGCAGATGCGCCGCGCACTGCCGCCCGGCGCCCCCATGGAGGGCCACCCGGAGCAGCCTGGTGACGGCGGCGCCCGCTCGGGCCCGTACCTCTGATCGTGGCGCAACGCCCGTAACGGCCGGAGGGGCCGGCACGCGAACTGCGTGCCGGCCCCTCCGCTGTCAGGGCGTCGCTGACTTCAGTTGCCGTGGCCCGACGAGATGGTCAGCTCGATGGTGTCGTTGCTGCGGGGGTCCCACCAGCTGACGGCCGCCGGGGTCTGATCCGTCACGGAGTTCTTGGCCCAGAGCGCGTTGTTCTCTTCCCTGACGATCTTGTATCGCCAGCCGGCGGCCCTGATGCACGCCTCGACCGACTCCAGGTTCTTGAACTTGAAGTCGGGGAAGAGGACCTTGCCCTTCTGGGAGTAGCTCGGCGTCGGGTTGGTGCACTCGGTGCTCTGGATCGTCGCCGTCTTGTCCTCCGGCCGCACGCTGGCGGTGGGCGACGGGGAGTAGGAGTACGTCGGGCCGCCGCTGCCGCCACCGTCGTCGCTCCCGGCGCTCAGACCGATCCCGATCGCGATCGCGGTCACCACGATCACGCCCACCACCGCCGAGACGATGATCACCGGGCCGTTGTTCTTCCGCGGCCGGGCCGGCGGCATCGAGCCCGTCACCGGCGCGGGCGGCCCGGGGAAGGTCGGCGGCGGGGCCTGGAAGCCGCCGCCGGCGAACGGCGCGGGCGTGGGCGCCGGGCCCGGTGCGGGCGTCGGGTAGGCGTTGTTCACCGGCGGCGGCGTCGAGGGGCCGAAGGCCGCCTGCGTCGGCTGGTACGGCTGCTGGACGTTCGGCGGCGCCGGGGTCTGCGGGTTGCCGGAGGCGGTGGGGAACACCGCGGAGGAGACCGAGGCGCCGCTGGTGCGGGCCCGCGGCCCCTCGCTGATGATCAGCGGCGTCGCCCCGGACTGCCCGGACCCGGCGATCCGCAGGCACTCGTCCCGCATCGCCTCGGCGGTGGGGAACCGTTCGTTGGGGTTCTTCTTCAGCGCGCGGGCCACCAGCGCGTCCACCGCCGGCGGCAGCGAGCGGTTGATGCTCGACGGGACCGGCGGCTCTTCCTGGACGTGGGCGTAGGCGATGGCCAGCGGGGAGTCCGCGTCGAACGGCAGCTGACCGGTGAGCAGCTCGAAGAGCATGATGCCGACCGAGTACAGGTCGGAGCGGGCGTCCACACCGCGGCCCAGCGCCTGCTCGGGCGAGAGGTACTGCGGGGTGCCGACGACCATGCCGGTCTGCGTCATCGAGGTCACGCCGGACTGCATGGCGCGTGCGATGCCGAAGTCCATGACCTTGACGACGTTGCGCTTGGTCATCATGACGTTGCCGGGCTTGATGTCCCGGTGGACCAGGCCCATCTCGTGGCTCGCCTCCAGGGCGGCGAGCACGTCGGCGGTGATTTTCAGCGCCTTTTCCGTCGGCATCGCGCCGTGCTGGGCGATGTCGCCGTCGAGCACGGAACGCAGCGGCTGGCCGGAGACGTACTCCATGATGATGTACGGCACCATGCCGCCGTCGAGTTCGTCCTCGCCGGAGTCGAAGACCGAGACGATGTTGGTGTGCGTGAGCTTCGCCACTGACTGCGCCTCGCGCCGGAAGCGCTCGCGGAACGCCTGCTCGCGGCCCAGCTCGGTGTGCAGTGTCTTGATCGCGACCTCGCGGTCCAGCACCGAGTCGTAGGCGAGGTGCACCGACGCCATGCCGCCGGCACCAAGAAGATCACGAAGCTGGTAACGTCCACCGCCGACCGAACGGCCCTCGAATTGGCCCTGAGCGCCGTCCTGGCTCATCGTTCCGCTTCCCCCTGGGCGTACAGCCCTATGTCCAGCGATCAAAATCCAGATTTCCGCAGCCAAGTCTGCCCCAGGCCGCGGACACGTCAAGCCGTGTGCCCGTTCCGTGACCAGATGTGCAAGATCCGGTCACGGCCGTCAGGGTTCCGCACTCCCGGTCACCCCGGGTGAACTTGCGACTCTTGGTAAGAGGAAGGTTTGATGGCCGGTCCACCACGGACCGGTGGGTGCCGCAGAACCTGTAGCGTGCTCTAGCGAAGACCGAGACCTTACCGCTGTAACGCGGATCGATTCGACGGCGAGGACCGATGGCACCGACGCAGAGCCCCCAGGGGCCGTCCGATCCTGACGCCAACAGCTCCAGTGTCCCGGACGCACCGGAGATGTGGGGCAACGGCGGGCTGGTCGGTGACGGCCGCTACCGGCTGACGCGCCGGCTGGGTCGGGGCGGCATGGCGGAGGTGTTCGCCGCCGAGGACGTGCGCCTGGGCCGCACCGTCGCCGTGAAGCTGCTGCGCGCCGACCTCGCCGAGGACCCGGTGTCCAAGGCCCGCTTCACCCGCGAGGCACAGTCCGTGGCCGGTCTGAACCACCACGCGGTGGTCGCCGTCTACGACTCGGGCGAGGACTTCGTCGGCGGCAACACCGTGCCGTACATCGTGATGGAGCTGGTCGAGGGCCACACCATCCGCGATCTGCTGCTGAACGCCGAGGCCCCGCCGCCGGACCAGGCGCTGATCATCGTCTCCGGGGTGCTGGAGGCGCTGGCCTACAGCCACCAGCACGGCATCGTGCACCGGGACATCAAGCCCGCGAACGTGATCATCACCAACAGCGGCGCCGTGAAGGTGATGGACTTCGGCATCGCCCGCGCCCTGCACGGCGCGCAGTCGACCATGACGCAGACCGGCATGGTCATGGGCACCCCGCAGTACCTCTCCCCGGAGCAGGCGCTCGGCAAGACCGTCGACACCCGCTCCGACCTCTACGCCACCGGCTGCCTGCTGTACGAACTCCTCGCGCAGCGGCCGCCATTCACCGGCGAGACCCCGCTCTCGGTCGTCTACCAGCACGTCCAGGACATGCCGGTGCCGCCCTCCCAGGTCGCCGATGCGGTGCCGCCGGAGCTGGACGGCCTGGTCATGCGGTCGCTGGCCAAGGACCCCGACGACCGCTTCCAGACCGCCGAGGAGATGCGCGGCCTGGTCCAGTACTCGCTGCAGATGCTGCACGAGCAGGGCGGCCACACCGGCACCTGGAACACCGGCCCGGTCGCGCTGCCCGAGGGCGGGCACACGATGGCCCTGCGCGGCGGGGTCGCCGAGACCACCGCGCTCTCCCACCCCGACGCCGGGCAGACCACGGCGCAGCCGATGCTGACGCCCGGTGTGCGGGACGACGACGGCGGTTTCGAGGGCGGATACCGCCAGGCCAAGGGCGGCCGCGGCAAGGTGTGGCTGATCGCCGTGCTGGCGCTGATCGCGATCGGCGTGGGCGTGGCCTTCGCGCTGCAGAACAAGACCGGCCCCGAGCACCGGCCCAAGACACCGGTCTCGCAGTCCCCCTCGCCGTCGAAGTCCGACGAGACCACCGAGCCGCCGACCGACGAGCCGACCACCCCGGAGACCTACCCGGGCGGCAGCAGCGGCGGCGGGAACACCTACACCCGCCGGCCGAGCCACGAGCCCAGCACCCCGCCGTCGTCCGAGCCGCCCAGCTCGCAGCCGCCGACCTCGCAGCCGCCGACCGGCTCCACCGGTGGCAAGACCGACGGCGGCACCACCGACGGCGGGACGACGGGCGGCGGGACGACCGACGGCGGCACCACCGACGGGGGCACCACCGACGGCGGCACCACCAACGGCGGGACCAACACCGGCGGTACGAACACGGGCGGTACGAACACCGGCGGCACGTCCACCGGCTCCAACACCGGTGGCAGCACGCCGCTGGGCGGCGCGACCGGAGGCTGACCGGAAGCCCGCGGGCGGGGCCGGAGCCTCGCCCGCGTCAGCCGGTGAACGCCCTCCGCACGGCGGGGTAGGTGCGGGTCCACCACACCGCCAGCGCGGCCGCCGCGGGGAACTGCGGATCGGTGCGCCGGTCGCCGAGCCGGTAGCGCCAGGCGAGCATCCAGAAGTCGTTCAGCCGCTCCCACCAGACCCGGTGCACGGCCGCGGCCAGCTCCTCGGCACCGGCTCCGCACACCCCGCGGTAGGCGCTCGCGTACGCGGCGACCTTCGCCAGGTCCAGCGTCCCGCAGGGGCGGACGAAGAAGATCGCGGCGGCGCGTACCGCCTCCTCGGCGCGGGGCTGGACGCCCAGCCGGTCCCAGTCGACGATCGCGGCCGGCTCGGAGCCGCGGTAGAGCACGTTCAGCGGATGGAAGTCGCCGTGCACCCAGCCCGCCGCGGGCTCGGCGCCAGGTGCCGGGCGGCGGTGCGCCTGCCGCTCCAGCAGGGCCCGGCGCTCCAGGAGGCGGTGCTCGGCGAGCTCATCGAAGCTGGTGCGCGGCCGGGCGCCGCGGGCCAGCGCCAGCAGTTCGTCGATCGTCTCGAAGGTCCGCTCGGGGTCGGCGGCGGTGTCCGTGCCAGGTGGCCGCGGCGGCGCCGGCTCGTCGGCCATGACCCGCTCCAACGTGGTGTGGACGCGCCCGAGCAGGGCGCCCAGCCGCCGGGACTGACCGGTGGTCAGCTCCCCGCCGGTCCGGTGCCGCCCCTCGATCCAGGGGTGCAGGGCGTAGCAGCGGCCGTCCAGCACGGTGAAGGTCCGGCCGCCGGCCCCGGTGACGGGCGGGACGACCGGCAGGCCGAGGCCGGCGAGGCGGCGGGTGGCGCGGTGCTGGCGGGCGAGGGCGGTGCGGTCGCCGTCGAGGTGGTGTTTGAGGAAGTAGCGGCCGCGGGTGGTGGCGAGGAAGTAGCCGTGGTTGAGCAGTCCCTCGGCGACGGGCTCGCAGGACAGCGGTGCCCCGGCGCTGTCGTAGTGGCGCAGCAGGGATCCGAGGGTGTCGCGGTCGGGCGTCGTCGCCGACCGGACTACAGATGAGCGCAGCACGCGCCAGATGTTAGATCAACGTCGCCCAGTGGAGCGGGTGTCCCGGAAAGCCTTACAGAGGGTGTGCATATCCGAAGACCGGGACATCCGTGAGGTGATGCAGCGTCACGAACTCCGGCTCGATCCGCAGGAAGACCGGGTCGTACGGCTCCCCGTCGGCCAGCCGTGGGGTGCGGCCGAACAGCGCCCGCTCGGCCGGGGTGGGCTCGATGACCCGGGCGGTGCCGGTGAACTGCACGGACCAGGTGTCCTGGGCACCGCAGTTGACGTTGTCCGCCTCGTACGCGACGACGCTGCCGTCCAGCGCCCGGTGGTAGTCGTAGCCGCGGTGCAGCCGCAGGATGACGCGGTCGTCGACGACGAGGTGCCGGGTGACGGTGGTGAAGGGGAGTGCCCGCCGGCTGGCCGACACCCGGCCGTAGGGGGTCCTGCTCAGCAGCTCGATGGCGCGGAAGACGTCGGTGGGCATGGACACACCCTGCCCGTTCGGCGCGGCGCCGGATAGGGACGGCCGCCCCCCGGTGGGTGGGACGTTGGTCCCTGTCCTGCCGCGGAACAACCACCTCCACGGCCGGGACCAGGGGTTTTCCGTCGTGTCAGCGCCTTTCGGCCTGCATGCGGGCGACATAGGCGGCGGCCTGCGAACGGCGTTCCATGCCGAGCTTGGAAAGCAGGCTGGAGACGTAATTCTTGATCGTCTTTTCGGCGAGATGGAGTCGTTCGCCGATGACGCGGTTGGTCAGTCCCTCGCCGATCAGATCGAGGATCTTGCGTTCCTGCTCGGTGAGGCCGGCCAGCCGGTCGTCGCCCTTCGCGGCGTTGCCGTCGCGGAGCCGTTCCAGGACCCGGGCGGTGGCCACCGGGTCGAGCAGCGACTTCCCGGCCGCCACGTCGCGGACCGCGGAGAGCAGTTCGCTGCCCCGGATCGCCTTGAGGACATAACCGGACGCACCGGCCATGATCGCGTCGAACAGGGCCTCGTCATCGGCGAACGAGGTGAGCATCAGGCATTTGATGTCCTCGTTCTGCGAGCGGATCTCGCGGCACACCTCGACGCCGCTGCCGTCCGGGAGCCGGACGTCCAGTACGGCCACGTCCGGACGCGTCGCAGGGATCCTGACCAGGGCATCGGCCGCGGTGCCGGCCTCGCCGACGACCTCGATGTCCTCCTCGACCGACAGCATTTCGTGGACGCCCCGCCGTACCACTTCGTGGTCATCGAGCAGGAAAACAGTGATTTTTCCGTCTTCGCGCACCTCTCCAGTCTCACACATCAACTCTTCCCGTGCTCCAGGTCACCGATATAACGTGCCGTTGTCCCGGCGGCCTGCAACGCTGTGACCAGGAGTTGTTCCCAGCCTTCGCGTTTTACTTGGAAATCCAAGCAAAATCGCAGGTCAGCGCCATTTCCACTTCGGCTTTGACAATGGGTAACGTGCAATGAGCAGGCCACTCCGGGGCGCTTTGTTCCACCCGGATCCGGCCGCGTTCGCACACACCCCGTGCGCCGTATCGGATACCGGGTGAGCCGCAAACGGCCACCGGCGGACCCCGGGGGCCGGACAGACGGAGGAGCAGCACGTGACCGTGGAAGGCACTGCCGAGCGGAAAACCGCCCGCGGCGGCAGCAAGCGCACCACCGCCAAAAAGGCGTCGCCGGCGAAAAAGGAGACGCAGTCCAGGGCCAGGAACAGCGCCCGGCCGGACCAGGCGGAGCAGGACGAGCTCGTACAACTGCTGACCCCGGAAGGGAAGCGGGTCGAGCACCCGGAATACGCGATCGATCTTTCTCCCGAGGAACTGCGCGGGCTTTACCGCGACATGGTGCTGACCCGGCGGTTCGACGCCGAGGCCACCACTCTCCAGCGCCAGGGAGAACTGGGCCTGTGGGCCTCGCTGCTCGGCCAGGAAGCCGCCCAGATCGGCTCGGGCCGTGCGCTGCGCGACGACGACTACGTCTTCCCCACCTACCGGGAGCACGGCGTGGCCTGGTGCCGCGGCGTCGACCCGACGAACCTGCTGGGGATGTTCCGCGGTGTCAACAACGGCGGTTGGGACCCCAACAGCAACAACTTCCACCTCTACACCATCGTCATCGGCTCGCAGACGCTGCACGCGACCGGTTACGCGATGGGCGTGCAGAAGGACGGCGCGGATTCCGCGGTCATCGCGTATTTCGGCGACGGCGCCTCCAGCCAGGGCGATGTCGCCGAGTCCTTCACCTTCTCCGCGGTCTACAACGCCCCGGTCGTCTTCTTCTGCCAGAACAACCAGTGGGCGATTTCCGAGCCCACCGAGAAGCAGACCCGCGTCCCCCTCTACCAGCGCGCCCAGGGCTTCGGCTTCCCCGGCGTACGGGTCGACGGCAACGACGTCCTGGCCTGCCTGGCGGTGACCAAGGCGGCGCTGGAGCGGGCGCGCACGGGCCAAGGCCCCACGCTCGTCGAGGCGTTCACCTACCGCATGGGCGCCCACACCACCTCCGACGACCCGACGCGCTACCGCGCCGACGAGGAGCGGCTGGCCTGGGAGGCCAAGGACCCGATCCTGCGGCTGCGGAAGTACCTGGAGGCCGAGGGGATCGCCGACGACGCGTTCCTCGCGGCGATCGACGAGGAGAGCGAGACCCTGGGCAAGCGGGTCCGCGACGCGGTACGGGCGATGCCCGACCCGGACCATCTGGCGATCTTCGAGAACGTCTACGCCGACGGGCACGCGCTCGTCGACGAGGAGCGCGCGCAGTTCGCCGCCTACCAGGCGTCCTTCGCCGACGCCGACGCCGCCGCGGAGGGGAACTGACCATGGCCGTCCACGAGAAGATCACCATCGCCAAGGCGATCAACGCATCGCTGCGGGCCTCCATGGAGGCCGACCCCAAGGTCCTCGTCATGGGCGAGGACGTCGGCAAGCTCGGCGGCGTCTTCCGGGTCACCGACGGGCTCCAGAAGGACTTCGGCGAGGACCGGGTGATCGACACCCCGCTCGCCGAGTCCGGCATCGTCGGTACCGCGATCGGTCTGGCCCTGCGCGGCTACCGCCCGGTCGTGGAGATCCAGTTCGACGGTTTCGTCTTCCCCGCCTACGACCAGATCGTCACGCAGCTCGCGAAGATGCACGCGCGGGCGCTCGGCAAGGTCAAGATGCCGGTCGTCATCCGCATCCCGTACGGGGGCGGCATCGGCGCCGTCGAGCACCACTCCGAGTCCCCGGAGTCGCTGTTCGCGCATGTCGCGGGCCTCAAGATCGTCACGCCCTCGAACTCCTCCGACGCCTACTGGATGCTCCAGCAGGCCATCGCCGGCGACGACCCGGTCATCTACTTCGAGCCCAAGCGCCGCTACCACGACAAGTCGCGGCTGGACACCGAGTCGATCCCGGACCCGCTGCACAGGGCCCGGGTCACCCGGACCGGTTCCGATCTCACGCTGGTCGGCTACGGCCCGATGGTGAAGGTCTGCGAGGACGTTGCCAAGGTCGCCGCCGAGGAGGGCAAGTCGGTCGAGGTCGTCGACCTGCGCTCGATCTCCCCGATCGACTTCGACACCGTGCAGTCCTCGGTCGAGAAGACCGGCCGGCTGGTCGTGGTCCACGAGGCGCCGGTCTTCTTCGGCTCCGGTGCGGAGATCGCGGCCCGGATCACCGAGCGCTGCTTCTACCACCTGGAGGCACCCGTGCTGCGGGTCGGCGGCTTCCACGCCCCCTACCCGCCGTCCAGGCTGGAGGACGAGTACCTTCCGGGGCTGGACCGGGTGCTCGACGCCGTTGACCGCGCGCTGGCGTACTGAGGGCTGAGGAGAGTCGTGACCATGACTGCAGGGACCGCCGGCGCCGCGAACACGCAGCGCATCCGCGAGTTCAAGATGCCCGACGTGGGCGAGGGGCTCACCGAGGCCGAGATCCTCAAGTGGTACGTCCAGCCCGGTGACACCGTCACCGACGGCCAGGTCGTGTGCGAGGTCGAGACCGCCAAGGCCGCCGTCGAACTCCCCATCCCCTACGACGGGGTGGTGCACACGCTGAACTTCGACGAGGGCACCACCGTCGACGTCGGCACCGTGATCATCTCGGTCGACACCGACCCCGGCGCCGGGCCCGTCCAGGTGCCGCCCGCGGAGGCCGCGGAGGCCGCGGCGACCGCCGCGGACGCCGAGGAGGACGCCGAGCCGCAGGGCCGGCAGGCGGTGCTGGTCGGCTACGGCGCCGCGCCGTCCTCGACCAAGCGCCGGGCGCGCAGGCCGCAGCCGGTGCCCGCACAGCCGGA
This sequence comes from Streptomyces sp. MspMP-M5, assembly GCF_000373585.1. Taxonomy (GTDB): domain Bacteria; phylum Actinomycetota; class Actinomycetes; order Streptomycetales; family Streptomycetaceae; genus Streptomyces. Next base: position 102,395 of record NZ_KB891884.1, on the reverse strand, counting down.
GCCGGTGACCACCGGGCTCCAGGCGGAGCTGAACGGGCGGACCGCGCCGGCGCCGGCCGCCACCCCGGTCGCCGTTCCGGCGCCGCCCGTGGTGCCCGCCGCCTCGGCCCCGGTCGGCGAACGCCCGCTGGCCAAGCCCCCGGTCCGCAAGCTCGCCAAGGACCTGGGCATCGACCTGGCGACGGTCGCCCCGACCGGGCCGGGCGGCGTCATCACCCGTGACGACGTCCACGCGGCCGCCGCACCGGCCGAGGCGCCGGCCGTCGCCCCCGCCGCACCCGAGGCGGGCGTCCCGGCGGCGGCCCCCGTCGTCGCCTTCGACGCCGCCCGCGAGCGCCGGGTACCGGTCAAGGGCGTGCGCAAGGCCACCGCCCAGGCGATGGTCGCCAGCGCCTTCACCGCGCCGCACGTCACGGAGTTCATCACCGTCGACGTGACCCGCACGATGAAGCTCGTCCAGGAGCTGAAGCAGGACCCGGACCTGGCCGGGCTGCGGATCAACCCGCTGCTGCTGGTCGCCAAGGCGTTCCTGGTCGCCATCAGGCGGCACCCGGAGGTCAACGCCGCCTGGGACGAGGCGAATCAGGAGATCGTCTACAAGGACTACATCAACCTCGGCATCGCCGCGGCCACCCCGCGCGGGCTGATCGTCCCGAACATCAAGGACGCGGGCGTCAAGACGCTTCCGCAACTCGCCACCGAGCTGGCCGAGTTGGTGGCGACGGCCCGCGAGGGCAAGACCTCTCCGGCAGCGATGGCCGGTGGCACGGTCACCATCACCAACGTCGGCGTCTTCGGCGTCGACACCGGTACGCCGATCCTCAACCCGGGGGAGTCGGCCATCCTCGCCTTCGGCGCGATCAAGCTCCAGCCGTGGGTCCACAAGGGCAAGGTCAAGCCGCGCCAGGTCACCACCCTCGCGCTCTCCTTCGATCACCGTCTGATCGACGGCGAGTTGGGCTCCAAGCTGCTCGCGGACATCGCGGCGGTCCTGGAGCGGCCCAAGCGGCTGATCACCTGGGCGTGAGCCGCCGGGACTGACCGGCCGGGCCGAGCCCGTCACGGCAGCGGGGGCGGTGTTTCACGTGAAACGGTCGGTGCGTTTCACGTGAAACACCGCCCCTTGTCGTTGCTCAGCCCCGGACGAGCTCGACCGCGCGGCTGAAGTGCGCCAGCGGGCCGGTCGGTGCGGACGGGTCGGCCTGTGCGGCGGCGCTACGGGTCAGTGCGGCGCCCGCCCAGACCGCGGCGACGATCAGGGCCAGCACGGCGGCATTGCGGGCGCGGCGGCCGGTGTGCGTCCTGGACTGCATGGTCAACTCCCCTTGTGCGGTAGGCCGTATCGGCTCCGTGCCTCCATTCACCCACGGATTCCGGCCCGTTCCGTACGCGTCAGGTACGGACTCGCGTACACCTTGAGTCGGACCCGGGATCCCCCTCGGGTCCCCCTGCCGACCGGGGCGGGCGCCGGACGGGAATGGGTTTGCCGCCGCGGCCCCGGCTGTTTACGGTCGGCGGAATGAACAGTCACACGGTCATCCGGCGCTACCGCGACGCAGATCAGGACGCGGTGTGCGACCTGTGGTCCAGGGCGTCGCAGCAGGCGCATCCGTTCATCGAGGGGGAAGGCGAAGGGGAGCGGGCCCGGCTCCTCCGCGAGGTGTATCTCGCCCGCGCGGAGAACTGGGTCGCCGAGCGCGACGGGGTCGTCACCGGACTGCTCGGGCTGCTGGGTGTCGGCGGTGGCGGTGACCGCGCCGTCGAGATCGGCGGGCTGTTCGTGGCGCCCGAGGCGCAGGGCGGTGGCATCGGCCGGGAACTGTTGGAGCACGCGGCCGCGCGGTACGGCGCGCTGACCCTGGAGGTCTTCGAGGAGAACGCCCGTGCCCGGCGGTTCTACGCGCACCTGGGCTTCACCGAGGGTGGGCGGCGGATCGACGACCGGACCGGGCACCCGCTGCTCACCATGGAGCGCGAGGCGCCGCTGCGGTCGGTCTCCTGGCTGCATGTGCGCGCCGGACGGCTGCTGAGCGTGCGGACGCGGGGCAACGACACCTTCTACCTCCCCGGCGGCAAGTACGAGCCGGGGGAGACCGCGCGCCAGGCGCTCTCCCGGGAGCTCTCCGAGGAACTCGGGCTGCGGATCGCCGCCGAAGAACTGTCGGAGGCGTTCGTCGTCCACGACGTCGCGCACGGCAAGAACGGCCGCCGGCTCCACATGACCTGCTTCACCGGCGGCCCCCAGGACATCGAGCCGGCGCCCGGCCGGGAGATCGCCGAGTACGCGTGGTTCGACCGCGCGGAGTCCTTCGAGCGCTGCGCGCCCGCCCATCGCCAGGTCGTGGACCGCCTGGTCGCGCAGGGGCGGATGACGGCCTGAACACAGGGCGGCCGGTGGCTCGATGTGAGCCCCAGCCGCCTCCATAACGCCCCTACCAGGACAAACACCCCTGAGATCGTCCGCATCGCGGAATGGTGTACCGCCCACCGATCTGTTGTATCTATCCTGTGTGCATGCCCTCAGCGCCCACGCCCGCCGCCCCCACAAGGGAGACCGGCACCGCTTCCGCCAAACAGCCGCCAGCCGCCGAGCGGGTCTACACCCACATCAAGGACGCCGTCCTGGAGCGCCGCTACGAGGGCGGGATGCTGCTCACCGAAGGGGAGCTCGCCGAGGCCGTGGGGGTCTCCCGCACCCCCGTGCGCGAGGCCCTGCTGCGACTGGAGGTCGAAGGGCTGATCAGGCTCTACCCGAAGAAGGGCGCGCTGGTCCTGCCGGTCTCCGCGCAGGAGATCGCCGACGTCGTCGAGACCCGGCTGCTGGTGGAGAAGCACGCGGCGGCCAAGGCCGTGCCCGCCACCGAGGCGCTGGTCGGCGAGCTGGCCGAGCTGGTGGAGACCATGCGCGAGCAGGCCGCGGCGGGCGACCTGGCCGCCGTGTCGGTCACCGACCGCGCCTTCCACGCCGCCATCGTGCGCAGCGCCGGCAACCAGATCCTCGACCGCCTCTACGAGCAACTGCGCGACCGACAGCTGCGGATGGGCGTCGCGGTGATGCACGCCCACCCCGACCGGATCGCCAAGAACATCGCCGAGCACACCGAAATCCTGGAGGCGCTGCGGGCCGGTGACGCCGAGGCCGCCACCGACGCCGTGCAGCGGCACGTCAGCTGGGTCCGCAATCTCGCGCAGGGGGACGAGCGATGAGTGGCAGTGCCGACGGCGTCGCCGGCAGCAGCAGTTCCATCGGCGGCGGCACAGGCTCCGGCGGCGCCCGGCTGCTGCCCTCGGACCCGCCCGGCGGCCGGAAGGCGATGGCCGTCTGGGGCATCGGCGTCGCGGTCTACTTCGTCGCGATCACCTACCGCACCAGCCTCGGCGTGGCCGGCCTGGACGCCGCGCACCGCTTCCACATCAACGCCTCCGCGCTCTCCACCTTCTCCATCCTCCAGCTGCTGGTCTACGCGGGGATGCAGATACCCGTCGGTCTGCTGGTCGACCGGCTGGGCGCGAAGAAGGTCCTGGCGCTGGGCGTGATCCTGTACACGGCCGGGCAGTTCGGCTTCGCGTTCTCGGACTCGTACGCCATGGCGCTCGGCTCACGGGCGCTGCTGGGCTGCGGCGACGCGATGACGTTCATCAGCGTGCTGCGGCTGGGCTCCCGGTGGTTCCCGGCCCGCCGTGGCCCGATGATCGCGCAGATCGCCGCCCTGGTCGGGATGGCGGGCAACCTCATCTCCACGCTCGTCCTGGCCCGGCTGCTGCACACCTTCGGCTGGACGACGACCTTCGCCGGCAGCGCCCTTGGCGGGATCGCCGTGCTGGTCCTGCTGCTGCTCTTCCTCAAGGACCACCCGGAGGGCTTCGCCCCGCCGGCCGCGCCCCGCGAGCACGGCGGCGCGGCGTTCGTCCGCCGGCAGATCACCGACGCCTGGCGCGAGCCCGGCACCCGGCTGGGCATGTGGGTGCACTTCACCACGCAGTTTCCGGCGATGGTCTTCCTGCTGCTGTGGGGCCTGCCGTTCCTCGTGGAGGCCCAGGGCCTCTCCCGTGGCACGGCCGGCGAGCTGCTGACCCTCGTCGTGCTCTCCAACATGGCCGTGGGCCTGGTCTACGGGCAGGTCATCGCCCGCCACCACCCGGCCCGTATGCCGCTGGCGCTGGGCACTGTCGTGGCGACCGCCCTGCTGTGGGCGCTCACCCTGAGCTGGCCCGCCGCGCACGCGCCCATGGCGCTGCTGATCGTGCTCTGCGCGGTGCTGGGCGCCTGCGGCCCCGCTTCGATGATCGGCTTCGACTTCGCCCGGCCGGCCAACCCGCCGGAGCGCCAGGGCACCGCGTCCGGCATCGTCAACATGGGCGGTTTCACCGCCTCGATGACCACCCTGCTCGCCGTCGGCGTCCTCCTCGACGCCACCGGCGACAACTACCGGATCGCCTTCGCCTCGGTCTTCGTGCTGGAGGCGCTCGGCGTCACCCAGATCCTGCGGCTGCGCAGCCGGGCGGCCCGGCGCGAGCGGGAGCGGCTGGTCGTCAGCAGGGTCGAGGCTGTGCACGTCCCGGCCTGAGAGCGGCCGGTGCCCATGCCGCCTCCGGCGCATGCGCCTCGGGGCGGCACCCCGGCATCGGTATCGGCGTCGACATCGGCGAAGACTGTCGGCATCGGCGAAGGCTTCGGTTTCACGTGAAACAGCGATCCGGTCGGCTACGGCGTCACCGCGAAGTTGTCGAGGATGGCCTGGGCCAGCTCCCGGTCACCGTCGATCTTGATCTGCTCGGCGACGGCAGCCGGCCGGACCCGGCCGCAGGCCAGCTGGTGGAAGGCGTCCCAGTCCATCGCCAGCGTCACCGTCGGCCCCAGTGAGACGCTGCCGTCGACGGTGGCCTTGCCCTCGTCGTCGACCCGCACGGTGCGCATGAACTCCATCGAGCCGCTGATGTCGAAGACCACCGCCGAACGGGCCGGCGCCTTGGCCCGGTTGGTGACGATGCCGGGCAGGACCCGTACCAGCAGATCGCGGGTCACCAGCGCGCCGGGCGAGTCGAGGTTGCCGGGCTTGCCGAGCGCACGGCGCAGGTCCTGCTCGTGTGCCCAGACGTCGAACGCCCGCTGTTCCAGGACGAATTCGAGGGGGCGCTCCTCGCCGAGCGGACTGCGCACCACGCTGTCCGGCTGGCGGGTCTCGTTCCGCAGCTGCCGGGAACGCCGGATGACGGTGTATTCGAGCTCGCTGAGCATCTCCGGCGCGGTGTGGTGCCGGCGGACGTCGACCTGGACCTCCATCCGGCGGGCCGATTCGGTGCGCACGTGGTAGAGATCGCGCGGCAGCGTGTGGATCGGCCGGGGGTCGCCCAGCATCTCGCATTCCAGGCCGATGACATGGGAGACGATGTCGCGTACGGACCAACCTGGGAGGTCCGTCGCCCTGTTCCACTCCCCCTCGACGAGCGGTGTCACCAGCTCGGTTATCGCTTCTATGGAGTGAGTCCAGGCATCGATGGAGGACTGAAGGCTGGGATGGACGGTCACGGGACCCCTCGAACGGTTCGTACGCGGGCTGCTGTCTGGCAGTTAAGTTACGCTGCGCACGGGCACCCCGGCAGTGCTTTCGGGTGACCATCGTAGGTGGATGTTCGACGGCGGGGCCGCTCGAAAGCGTTGCCGGTGGTACTGTGCGCGATTCGCCGCTCCCGACGGGCGCTGAGCCGGCGGTACCGGCCAATTCCCGCCCGTTCCGGTGGATTTGACCGGTAGGTCGTGCTCTTCCTCAGTCGTCCTCCCGTTCCCGCTCGGCCATCCGGATCACGGACACCGCCACGGCGATCAGCAGCGCCGGGTCCGCGTCGTCCCGGATGACGTTGACCCCGTAGGTGTCGCGGACGGTCAGCCAGCGCCGGGAGATCTCGGCGAGCAGCTCGCCGTCGTACTCGATCGCGAACTCCCGGTCCAGGAGCTTGCCGCTGACGTCCAGTTCGGTGCCGTCGACCAGCTCGACGCGGTAGTGGTGGCGCAGCAGGGACAGCCGCTTGCGCTTGATCGTGGCCAGCGGCTGGTCGTCCCGCTCGATGGTCATCGTGTCGCGGATGCTGAACATCTTCTTGCGGATGGTGATCAGGACCCGCCGCTCGGTGTCCTTGAGCTCGAAGGTCTCCCGCAGCCGCAGCGCCTTCCCGTCCACCAGGAAGGCGTGCCGGCCGTGATCGTCGTCGACCCAGTAGTCCTCACCGATGCCGAAGATCCGGTCGTGCACGAAGTACTTGCGGGAGCGGGAGGAGTGCTCCCCGTGGGATTGCAGCATGGGTGACGTGTTCCCCATGCCCCCTGCGGAATGCGTGCGCACCGGAGTGACGTTGAATGTCCACATGGCTTCACGTGCGCGCGTCCGGGCCCCCGAGCTGACCGGCAAGGGCGGCTGGCTCAACACCGGCGGAAACGACCTCACCCTGTCCGACCTGCGAGGACGCATTGTCATCCTCGATTTCTGGACGTTCTGCTGTGTGAACTGTCTGCACGTTCTGGACGAGCTGCGGGAGCTGGAGGAGCGCCACCGCGACTCGGTCGTGATCATCGGCGTGCACTCTCCGAAGTTCGTCCACGAGGCCGAGCACCAGGCCGTCGTCGACGCCGTCGAGCGGTACGGCGTCGAGCACCCCGTCCTGGACGACCCCGAGCTGGCCACGTGGAAGCAGTACGCGGTGCGGGCCTGGCCGACGCTGGTGGTGATCGACCCCGAGGGCTATGTCGTGGCCCAGCACGCGGGCGAGGGCCACGCGCACGCCATCGAGAGCCTCGTCGAGGAGCTGATCGCCGAGCACGGCGCGAAGGGCACGCTGCGGCGCGGCGACGGCCCCTACGTACCGCCGGAGCCGGCCGCCACCGACCTCCGCTTCCCCGGCAAGGCGGTGCGACTGCCCGGCGGCACCTTCCTGGTCTCCGACACCACCCGGCACCAGCTGGTGGAGCTGGCGGCCGACGGCGAGCGGGTGCTGCGCCGGATCGGCAGCGGCGAGCGCGGGCTGGGCCCGGACTCCTTCAACGAACCGCAGGGTCTGGCGCTGCTGCCCGACGGCAGGGTCGCCGTCGCGGACACCGTCAACCACGCCATCCGGGTCCTCGACCCCGCGACCGGAGCCCTGGAGACGGTGGCCGGCACCGGGCGGCAGTGGTGGCAGGGTTCGCCGACCTCCGGCCCGGCGCGCGAGGTGGACCTCTCCTCGCCGTGGGATCTCGCCTGGTGGCAGGACCGGCTGTGGATCGCGATGGCCGGCGTCCACCAGATCTGGACCTACGACCCGGCCGACGGCACGGTGGCGGTGGCCGCCGGCACCACCAACGAGGGCCTGGTCGACGGCCCCGCCGCGGAGGCGTGGTTCGCCCAGCCCTCCGGGCTCGCGGCGGGCGGCGACCGGCTGTGGATCGCCGACTCCGAGACCAGCGCGGTCCGCTGGATCGAGCGGGCGGCGAACGGCGACCCGGACGCCCCGGCCGACGGCCATGTGGTCCGCACGGCCGTCGGCACCGGACTCTTCGACTTCGGGCACCGCGACGGCGCCGCCGAGCAGGCCCTGCTCCAGCACCCGCTGGGCGTGACCGCGCTGCCCGACGGCTCGGTCGCCGTCGCCGACACCTACAACCACGCGCTGCGCCGCTACGACCCGGCGAGCGGCGAGGTGACGACGCTCGCGACCGATCTGCGGGAGCCCTCCGCGGCGGTCTTGGCCGACGGCGACATCGTGGTGGTGGAGTCCGCTCGGCACCGGCTGACCCGTCTTCGCCTTCCCGAGGAGGCGGTCCGCGTCGAGTCGGTGGCCCACCGCACCCAGCGCGCCGCCACCGACATCGCCCCTGGCACGCTCCGGCTGGACGTGGTCTTCCAGGCCCCGGCCGGCCAGAAGCTCGACACCCGCTACGGGCCCTCGACGCGGCTGCTGGTCAGCGCCACACCGCCGGAACTCCTCGCCGAGGGGGCGGGCGCGGGCACCGATCTGGCGCGGGACCTGGTCCTCGCGGACGGGGTGACCGAGGGCGTGCTGCATGTCTCGGCGATGGCCGCGTCCTGCGACGACGCTCCGGACATCGAGTACCCGGCCTGCCATGTGCACCAGCAGGACTGGGGCGTCCCGGTCCGGATCACCGCGGACGGCGAGGCCCGCCTGGGTCTCGTGCTGGCGGGGCTGGACGCCGAGTAGCCCCGGCCGAGGCAGCGTCCGACGACTGCGAACGGCCGGCGTACGGGCGGGAGTTATCCGACGCCGGCTTCCAGCTTGGCGCCGGAGAGGCTGCTGTTCCAGTTGGTGACCTTGCTCTGCCCGACGGAGATCGTGTCGTGCTTCGCCACGAAGTCGTAGACCACGGGCTCGTCGGTGGTCGGGGACTCCGAGGAGCGGCGCATGAACTGGACGGCCACGTTCTTCTGCTGGGTGCCCCGGGCCGCGGGGCTGGTGATCGGGATGACCGCGTAGGCGGTGCTGTGCGGGCGGAGGGTCACGACGTGGCCCGAACCCGGCTTCACCATCGGCAGCGGCGTCTTCGCCTGGTTGAACGACAGCAGCGGCGCGTTGTAGAGCGTGCAGCTCAGCGTGCTGGAGGAGTTCCGGTACCGCACGGTCACATACCCCTTGGGCCCCGCCTGCTGGCTGAAGTCGAGCCGGGAGGTGGTGAGGTTGCAGTTGGGCACATGGCGGTTGGCCGCCGCGCCCGCGCCCACTCCCGCCGCGGCGCCACCACCGATGATCTTGCGCTTCTTGCTCTTGGAGGACGAGGACGACGAGCTCTTCTTCGACTTCGACGAGGTGTTGTTGCAGCCTGTCAGGGCGAGCGAGCCGGCCAGGCCGAGCGCGAGCGCGGCGTACGCGGCAGAGCGGCGGCGGGTGCGTCGTGCGGTCATGGAAGGTTCCCCCAGAGAGGTACTGCGGACAGCGGGGCGGCTACGTCATGGCACGGCCACGATAGCGACCGCCGCCGGGAAGGCCAGGGCCGGTCCGTTCCGCACGGCCCAGCGCTCGTCTTTCCCCGACGCCGCCCGCCAAACCCGGCCTTCAGCGGTTTCCGCAGTGGGGCAGCGGGTCGTCGAGCTGTTCCGGCCGGACGCGGATGCCCGGCAGCCAGGCCGGACCGCTGCCGTGCTCGACCCGGAACCAGATGCTGCTGTGCCCGCCCACCTCGTCGGTGACGGTGATCCCGTCGGCGATCTTGCAGACGGCGTGCAGCAGGTCACCGTGCCAGACGTGGCCCACGACGTTGGGCCGCCGGTAGGGCGCATAGGGATCGCGCGCCAGCCCGAGCGCGCAGTAGTCGGTACGGCTCTGCCGGCAGACCCGTTCGACGTTGTTCACGGTGACCTGGGCGGGGCCGGTCGCCGGGCCCGGGCTCGCCGCGGACGGGCCCCGGCCGTCGCCGCCCCCGTCCGCCCGGCCTTCGGGACCGGAGCCGGTCAGCGCCAGGGCGGCGAACGCGGCCCCGGCGAGGACGGCGGCGGTACCGAGCCCGGCGAGCATCAGGCGCAGCCGGCGCCGCCGGGGCGGGCGGTCCCCGGGTTCCGCGCCGACCGGTTCGGCCTGTTCCGGCGGCTCTTCGGCATCTTGTCCCGCCGCGGTGCGTGGCGTCGCGGCGGGCGCCGGCGCGTCGTCCGCCGCCTCCTGGGCCCGGTGCAGCAGCTCCACCAGCGTGGGCAGCCGGTCCTCGCCGGTGAAGGAGAGCTTGCACCACTGCACCAGCAGCCGTTCGTCGGGCAGGCTCTGCCCGCGCAGATACCGCGAGAGGGACGAGCGGCTGGCCGGGAGCCGTCCCGCCAACTCCTGGAGGCTGTGACCCAGTTCGCCGTGCATCCGGCGGAGCGCGGAGACGAAGTCGCGTACGGGGCCGGAGAGTTCGGCGGGGAGCGGGGCCAGTGGTTTGCGGCGGATGTTCGTGGCGTGGTTCTCATGGCCAGGCACGTCTCGCATTCCAGCACAGTGGCCATGCGCGTGCGAGGGGCACTTCCGCTCCCCTGTGACGGAAGTGCCCCTCGTTACCGGATCCGGAACGAACACGGACCGTTCGGTGACGTTTCACGTGAAACAGCGCGCCGCCCGCTCCGCGGATTCCGTGGCCCGGACCCGCCGGAAGGACCGGCCGCCGTCCACGTCGTTCAGTCGCCGAACGCCACGGGCCGGTAGGGCTTGAACTCGCTGTCGCCGCCCGGCAGTCCGTAGGTCAGGCTCCGGTGGTCGGTGCCATGGTCGCCGCGCTGTTCGAAGGCGGTGTACGAGGAGTGCGCGGCGTTGTTCCACTTCTCGAAGATGACGACATGCCGGTTGTTGTTGTCGCCCGTGGCGTCGATGAGCAGGTCCCCGCCCCGCAGCCCGCCGAGCGATACGGGCCGGGTGAGGTTGCGGTCGGTGGCCAGCCCCACGGTGTTGGTGCCCGGCGCCGGCAGCTTGAGGGCCATCGACACATAGCCGGAGCAGTCCTGCCGGTAGCCGTCCTTCCAGACCTTGGCCTGGCTGTACGGGACCTGCGCGCCGTTGTCGGCGGTCAGCCAGGTGGCGGCGCGCGCCAGCATCTCCTGGCGCGAGGTGCCCGGCTGCTGCGGCGGCGGACCGCCCTGGACGGGTATCCCCGGCAGCCGGTCCTGCGGTATGTCCACCGCGACCACGGTGAGGAAGCCGCTGAACGGTCGGGTGAGGTGGGCCATGAAGGTCGAGAAGGCGCTGCCCTCGCACACCCGGTGGCCGGTGTCGACCTGGTAGTCGGCGGTGATCCGGTCCCGTCCTGGCCCGGCGGTGTCGATCATCCCGACGGAGGGGGAGTGCGTGTCGGTGGTGGTGTGCACCACCCAACGGGTGCCCCAGGTAGGGAAGTCGGCGGCCGCGGCCTGCTGGGCCCCGGGCGTGGCGCCGTGCGCGACCCCGGCGATCCCGCCGGCGGCGAGACCGGCCGCGGCGGCCACCGGAACCACCCGGCGCAGCAGGGTCCGACGGGCCGCGGCCCCTCCGGGCTTCACGGAGTTTGTCCCTTCCCCTGCTTGCGTGGTGCCGTGTTCTTCCATGCCCGGTGCCCTCCGCGCCCTCGGTTCCTGTGCCGCTGGCGTGATCGGCTCGCGGCGACGGAGACCATGGTGGGGCGGTCTGCGGCCGGGCGGCCGCCATTCTCCGCACCGTGGGACGTACTTCCTCTCCCGAAAGCCTTTGACCTGCGGAAATGTGCTGGAGGGCGGGCGATTTCGGGACACCGGCAAGGGCCGCGTGGGACATGACGGGACAGCGCCGGCAGGAGAAAGGGCGCCCGCGGGGGAGTTGCGGGCGCCCTGCTTCGGGGGACCGCCGTCGGGCGGCGGTCCGGATTACCAGGAGGCGGCGGTGCTCGGGTCCGTCTGCCAGTACGAGACCCGCGCGTTGTCGTCGAGGTACGCCGAGCCGCCGGGCAGCGCCACCGTCGCCGGGCCGCCGACGCTCCCCTGGCCGTCCCGGCCGGCGAGGTAGACGGACAGCGAGGTCGCCTTGCGGCCGTGCTCGCCCCCGTCGGCGCCGGACAGCAGCACCCCGGCGTAGCCGGACTCCCCCGGCGCCAGGGTGACCACCGCCTGCGGCTTGCTGTCCGGCATCTCGGCCAGCGGCGCCTGGGCGTCGTCGAACCGCAGGTAGGGGTAGGCGTAGAGATCGCAGGTGGCGCCGGAGGTGTTGGTCGCCTGCAGCAGCAGATGGTTGATCGGGCGGGTCAGCGGCTTCGCCACGATGCGGATCCTGGCGGCGTCGCAGGCGGTCCGCCGGGCACCGGAGCCCTGGCCCTTGCCGGCGCCGGGCCGGCCCGCACCGCCCGTGGAGGCGTGCTTTCCGCCGCCGGCCGCGCTCTCGGTGACGACGGTGCCGCCCTTGCCCGCCGAACCGCCGTCACCCTTCTCCGCCGAGCCGCCGTCGCCCTTCCCGGCGTGCGCATTGTTGGCCGCCGGGTCCTCGGAGTCCTGCGGAGCCGGGTTGAACGGCTTGGCGTCGCTGGTCTTGAGCGGGTTGTCCTGGCCGCAGGCGGTGAGGGTGAGCGCGGCGAGGGCGGTCAGCCCGGCCGCGGCGAGCCGCAGCGTACGACGGCGGGCCGTGCGGGCGGGACGGGCGGCGGTGGCGTCGGTGCGTGGCATATCCGGTCTCCCCCGGTCGGCGGAGGCTGGGGAGCGCTCCGCGGTCCGGCCCGGTGTGGTCGGCCCGGCCCGGTCTGTCCTGTGGTCTGTCACAAGACTGCCGAGCGCCGCTGCCGTCCGACTAACGCCTGCCTAACGCCCGCCCCGGGCGGTGGCGGCGCTCAGCCGGCCCCACCGCCCGGGCCACCGGGCTCCGTTCCGTCGCCGCTCTCCCCCCGACGTGCGCCGTCCCCGCCCTCGTCCCGGGCGAACAGCTGGGTCAGGGTGCTGATGGTGTAGACATCGGTGGCCTCCTCGTCCACCAGGTGCATATCCGCGAGCCGTTCGAGCGCATCCTGGGTGCGTTCCTGGTCGTACCCGGCGAGCGCCGCGGCCGCCGACGCGTTGAGATGGCCATCGGGACTGTTCGCCAACGTCCGGAGCAGCCGCGCGTCGTCCGCGGACAGCCGGGCGACGGACATCCGCAGCGCCGCCGCGATCCCGGTGTCCTCCGCCGACAGCAGCGCCAGTCGCCGCCGCTCGTCGCGCAGCGCCGAGGCCAGCCTGGCCAGCCGCCAGCGCGGTCGGGCGGTCAGCTGCGCGGCCGCGGCCCGCAGCGCCAGCGGCAACCCGTCGCACAGGTCCACCAGTTCCCGGGCCGCGGCCGGGTCCTCCGCGACCCGCTCCGACCCGAGCATGGCCCCGAGCAGCGCCACGCCCTCCTCGTGGCCGAGGGCCTGGAGGCCCACCGGCCGGGCACAGTCCGTGGCCACCAGTCCGTCCAGCCGGCTGCGGCTGGTGACGACCGTGGCGCAGTGCGGGCCACCGGGCAGCAGCGGCCGCACCTGCGCCGAACTCCGTGCGTTGTCCAGCACGACCAGCAGCCGGCGGTCGGCTACCAGCGAGCGGAACAGCGCCGAGGCGGCCTGGGCGGAGTTGGGCACCCGCTCCGGCGGTGTCCCGAGCGCCTGCAGGAAGTCGCGCAGGACCTCGGCCGGTGCCGCCTCGTCGCCCTCGCCGAAGCCGCGCAGATCGGCGAAGAGCTGCCCGTCGGGGAAGGCACCCGCGTGCAGATGCGCCCACTGCACGGCGCAGGCGGTTTTGCCGACCCCGGCGGGGCCCGCGACCACCGCCAGCGGGCTCTCCCCGGTCGTACGGTCCGCCAACGCCTCGGTCAGGGCGTTCAGTTGGCCCTCGCGTCCCAGGAAGCGGGCGGGGGGCCGGGGCAGCAGCCGCGGTGCCGTACCGGCCTTGCCGCGGACGGGCTCCGCCCCCGTCGCCGTGCCCGACCGCCCTTCATCGGCGGACGGCGCGTCGCTGCGATGTTTCACGTGAAACGCGGGCTCGTCGGCCGGAGCGCCCTTGCCGCCGCGTGCCGGCTCCGCGGGCTTCCGGCCCCGGTCCGTGGCCTCCGCCCGCAGGATCTCCTCGTACGCCGCACGCAGCCGCTCACCCGGATCGACGCCCAGCTCCTCGCTGAGCAGCCGCCGGGTGCGGTGGTACCACTCCAGCGCGTCGGACTGCCGTCCCGTCCGGAACAGCGCCCGCATCAGCGCGGCGATCAGTCCCTCCCGCAGCGGGTGGTTGACGGCCGCGGAGTACAGCAGGGCCGCGGCCTGTTCCTGCTCGCCGAGCGCGCCGTAGGCCCGGGCGAGCGCCTCGACCGCGGAGAGCCGGCGCTCCTCCAGAGCGTGCGCGGCGGCCGCGAAGGGCGGGCTGGTGACCGTGCCGGTCAGCGCGGGCCCGCGCCACAGCCCCAGCGCCTCGCGCAGCAGCGGCACCGCATCGCCCGGTGCGGCCTCCGGACGGGCCAGCGCGACCAGCTCACCGAACCGGTGGGCGTCGATCAGCTCCTCCGGAAGCCGCAGCAGATAGGCCGAGCCGTGGGTGGCCAGCTCGATGCCGTACGCCTCTGCGCCGCCCGCGGCCAGCGTGGCGCGCAGCCGCGAGACATGTCCCTGCACGACCGTGCGGGCGTGCTCGGGTGGTTCGTCCTCCCACAAGGAGTCGATCAACTGCTCCAGTGGGACGGTCGTGTTGGGCTGCAGAAGCAGCAGTGCCAGCACACTGCGCCGTTTCGCGGGCCCGAGCGGCAGCTCCCCGGAACCGCTCGTCACGGAGATCGGGCCGAGCAGCGAGAATTCCAACTCAGCTCTCCAGGAAGGCCGTCAGGGCGTTCGCCAACAGGTACGGGTCCTGGGCGCCGCACAGTTCGCGGGCCGAGTGCATGGACAGGATCGCGACGCCGATGTCCACGGTCTGGATGCCGTGCCGGGCGGCGGTGATCGGGCCGATCGTGGTGCCGCACGGCATCGAGTTGTGCGACACGAAGGACTGCCACGGCACACCGGCCCGTTCGCAGGCCGCGGCGAACACCGCCCGGCCGCTGCCATCGGTGGCGTACCGCTGGTTGACGTTGACCTTGAGGATCGGCCCGCCGTTGGGCATCGGGTGGTGTCCCGGCTCGTGCCGGTCGCTGTAGTTGGGGTGCACGGCGTGCCCGGTGTCCGACGACAGGCAGATGGTGCCGGCGAAGGCCCGCGCCCGGTCCTCGTAGGTGCCGCCGCGGGCGAAGACCGAACGCTCCAGCACCGTGCCGAGCAGCGGGCCGTCCGCGCCGGTGTCCGACTGGCTGCCGTTCTCCTCGTGGTCGAAGGCGGCGAGGACCGGGATGCTGGTGAGCCGGCTGCCGGCGGTGGCCGCGGCGGCGAGCGCGGCCGTACCGGCGTGCACGGACAGCAGGTTGTCCATCCGTGGCCCGGCGACCAGTTCGCGGTCGCGGCCGAGATAGGCGGGTGGTTCCACGCTGTGCACCATCAGATCCCAGCCCTTGATCTCCGTGGCCGGGACGCCGATCTCCTCCGCGATGAACGCGATCAGATCGCCCTCGGCGACCTCGCCCAGCCCCCAGATCGGCGTCATATGGCGCTGCTTGTCGAGTTTGAGACCGTCGGTGTTCACCGACCGGTCCAGGTGCACGGCCAACTGCGGCACCCGCAGCAGCGGCCGGTCCACGTTGACCAGCCGGTTGCCGCCGCCGCTCAGCGTCACCCGGCCGCTGAGCCCCAGGTCGCGGTCGAGCCAGGTGTTGAGGAGCGTCCCGCCGTAGATCTCGACGGCGATCTGCCGCCAGCCGCGGGAACCGGTGTCCGGGATCGGTTTGACGCGGAGGTTGGGAGAGTCGGTGTGCGCCCCGACGATGCGGTACGGGGTCGCAGGCGTTGCGCCCTCGGGCACGTACCAGGCGATGATCGCGCCGCCGCGCAGCACATAGCGTCCGCCGCTCCGGTCGTCCCAGGCATCGGTCTCCGCCACCTGCCGGAAGCCGGCCTTCTCCAGCCGCTCCGCCGCGTTCGCCACCGCGTGGTACGGCGACGGGCTGGCGGCGAGGAAGGACATCAGGTCGTCGGTGTGGCCGCGGTCGAAGCGGGCGGAGTTGGTCATGGATTCAGCATAAGGAGCCAACTCCGCTCTTCCGCGTGCCCATGGGGGGCGACTCCATTGCCTTCCGGCCACGATTTCCCCAACGCGGAGCGGATGTGCCGCCGGAGCGCGCGATTCCCCGTCCCACTCGGCCGCACGCGCCTCGCCGGACTCGTCCGCCTCGGTCGCCCCGGCACGACGGCGCCCGCCTCCCCGGGGGAAGAGAGGCGGGCACCTTCAGTGTGGGCAGTGATTCTGAGAGGTTTGTGAGAACGCCGTGACGGTCCGGGAACAGCTCCCGGACCGTCAGGACTCAGCGGAGGCTCAGAACGCGGCCTCGTCGAGCTCCATCAGGGACTGGTCGATGGACTCGGCCAGCGTGCGCTGGAGCGCCACGCCCGGCAGGACGTTCTGCGCGAAGAACTTCGCCGCGGCGATCTTGCCCTCGTAGAACGGCTTGTCCTTCGACGACGCGTCGGCCAGCTTCGCGGCGGCCACCGCGGCGCCCTTCAGGAGCAGGTAGCCGACGACGACGTCACCGGAGGCCATCAGGAGGCGGGTGGTGTTCAGACCGACCTTGTAGATGGACTTGACGTCCTGCTCCGTGGCGGCGAGATCGGTCAGCATGGCGCCGACGATCGCCTCCAGGGCCTCGGCGGCCTTGGCCAGCTCACCGCGGGCCTGCTCCAGTTCGGCGCCGCCCTCGCCGTCGGCCAGGAACGCCTTGATGGTCCCGGCCAGCTCGGTCAGCGCGGCGCCCTGGTTGCGGACGATCTTCCGGAAGAAGAAGTCCTGGCCCTGGATGGCGGTGGTGCCCTCGTAGAGGGTGTCGATCTTGGAGTCCCGGATGTACTGCTCGATCGGGTACTCCTGGAGGTAGCCGGAGCCGCCGAAGGTCTGCAGCGACTGGGCCAGCTGCTCGTAGGACCGCTCCGAGCCGTAGCCCTTGACGATCGGCAGCAGGAGGTCGTTCAGCGCGTGCGCGGCGGAGGCGTCCTCGCCCGCGGCCTCCTTGACGAGGATCTCGTCCTGGACGGTGGCGGTGTAGAGCACCAGGGCGCGCATGCCCTCGGCGTACGCCTTCTGCGTCATCAGGGAGCGGCGCACGTCGGGGTGGTGGGTGATGGTGACGCGCGGGGCGGCCTTGTCCGTGAACGCCGCCAGGTCCGCGCCCTGCACGCGCTCCTTGGCGTACTCCAGGGCGTTGAGGTAGCCGGTCGAGAGGGTGGCTATGGCCTTGGTGCCGACCATCATCCGCGCGAACTCGATGATCCGGAACATCTGGCGGATGCCGTCGTGCTTCTCGCCGATGAGCCAGCCCTTGGCGGGGTGGCGGTCGCCGAAGGTCATCTCGCAGGTGTTGGACGCCTTCAGGCCCATCTTGTGCTCGACGTTGGTGGCGTAGACGCCGTTGCGCTCGCCCAGCTCACCGGTCTCGAAGTCGAACTCGTACTTCGGCACGAGGAAGAGGGAGAGGCCCTTGGTGCCGGGGCCGTGGCCCTCGGGGCGGGCGAGGACGTAGTGGAGGATGTTCTCCGCCATGTCGTGCTCACCGGAGGTGATGAAGCGCTTCACACCCTCGATGTGCCAGGAGCCGTCCTCCTGCTTGACCGCCTTGGTGCGGCCGGCGCCCACGTCCGAACCCGCGTCGGGCTCGGTCAGCACCATGGTGGAGCCCCAGCCCTTCTCCGTGGCGACCTTGGCGATGTGCTTCTGCTGCTCCGTGCCCTCCTCGAAGAGCACGCCCGCAAAGGCCGGGCCGGAGGCGTACATCCACACGGCGGGGTTCGAGCCCAGGATGGACTCGGCGAAGGCCCACAGCAGGGAACGCGGCGTCGTGGTGCCGCCGATCTCCTCCGGGATGCCCAGCCGCCACCACTCGGCGTCCATGTACGCCTGGTAGCTCTTCTTGAAGGTGTCCGGCACCGGCGCGGTGTTGGTGTCCGGGTCGAAGACCGGGGGGTTCCGGTCGGCGTCGGCGTAGGAATCGGCCAGCTCGTTCTCCGAGAGACGGGCGATCTCGGAGAGCACGCTCTTGGCGGTGTCGACGTCCATCTCCGCGAACGGTCCGGTGCCGTACACGCTGTCACGGCCGAACACCTCGAAGAGGTTGAACTCGATGTCGCGGAGATTCGACTTGTAGTGCCCCATGGGTACGGCTCCGTAAGGGTTCGGGAGGGCCTCTGTACGAGGAAGACCTCGACGCGAGGAAGGGACCTCGATACGCAATACCAGCAAGTAGCTCCGATGATGCTACCCACCGGTAATAAGAAGCAACCCCTTACGGCCGATCTGTGACGAGCGTCCCCCCGCACCGGCCCGAATCAGTACGCTGTGGCGCATGTACGGCTACGACCAGAACGCGGGTGCCGGCCAGCAGTACGGAGCGCCGCCCCCGCCGCAGCAACCGGCCCCCGGGGGCTACGGCGAGCAGCCGCTGTATCCCGAGCCGTCCCCGCCCTCGCTCGCCGACGCGGTGCGGGCCTTCACGACCGGTTCGATGTCGGCCGAGGACTTCCAGGGCATCTTCTCGACCTCCAAGGTCTACTGCCCGCGCGGTGACAACCCCGGCTTCCTGGCGCTGCACAACACCCAGCAGCCGGTGATCCCGATGTTCACCTCGCTCAAGGAGCTGCGCCGGTACGCGGGCAAGGAGTCCAAGTACTTCGTGATCACCGGTGCCGAGGTGCTCGACCTGCTGCCGACCGGCTACGGCTTCGTCCTCGACATGGAGGGCGACCACCGGATGGTCTTCGACGCCAAGGCCGTGGAGCAGATGGTCGACTTCGCGATGCGCCGGATGTACGGCTAGCCGCCCTTGCGTCACGCCGGCTGGCGGTGACTACGGGGTGAGCCGCCGCGTCCGCCCCTCTCCTCGCCGGCTCGCCCTTTCTTCCTCTTCCTCTCGCTGACCTGCGGGCATGTCCGTCGGGTCGATACGGGAATGCCGCACGCCTTGCCAGTTGTTCAGCTTTCAACTAACTTGTTTGAAGCGCGAACGACCGAGGAGGCCGTCATGCCCGCTGTGACCGTAGAGAATCCGCTGACCCTGCCGAGGGCGGCCGCACCCGCCGGGGCGCGCACCCGGCCCGTGCTGGCCGTCACCACCGCCCCGAGCGGCTTCGAGGGCGAGGGCTTCCCGGTGCGTCGCGCCTTCGCCGGGATCGCCTACAAGTACCTCGACCCGTTCATCATGATGGATCAGATGGGCGAGGTGGAGTACGCGCCCGGAGAGCCCAAGGGCACGCCCTGGCACCCGCACCGCGGCTTCGAGACCGTGACGTATCTGATCGACGGCACGTTCGTGCACCGTGACTCCCACGGCGGCGGCGGGGTCATCAACGACGGCGACACCCAGTGGATGACGGCGGGCTCCGGCCTGCTGCACATCGAGGCGCCGCCGGAGTCGCTGGTCATGTCGGGCGGCCTCTTCCACGGCCTCCAGCTGTGGGTGAACCTCCCGAAGAGCGACAAGATGATGGCGCCGCGCTACCAGGACATCGGCGGCGGCAGGGTCAAGCTGCTGACCTCCGCCGACGGCGGTGCGCTGCTGCGGCTGATCGCCGGCGACCTCGACGGCCACCAGGGGCCGGGCATCACCCACACACCCATCACGATGGCGCATGTGACGGTGAACCCGGGGGCCGAGGTGACGCTGCCCTGGCGCGCGGACTTCAACGGTCTCGCCTACGCCCTGGCCGGAAGCGGCACGGCCGGCGCTGAGGGCCGCCCGTTCCACATGGGGCAGGCGGTCGTTTTCGGCGAGGGGGACGCCCTCACGATCCGGGCCGACGAGAGTCAGGAGTCGCGCAGCCCGAACTTCGAGGTGGTGCTGCTGGGTGGGCTCCCGATCCGTGAGCCGATGATGCACTACGGCCCGTTCGTGATGAACACCCACGCCGAACTGGCCCAAGCCTTCGAGGACTTCCAGGCCGGCCGGCTGGGAACGATTCCCGCCGACGCGCTTTGAGCGGCCGCCGAAGGCGGGATCGCGGGGGCGGTGTTTCACGTGAAACACCGCCCCCGCACCCATGTTTCACGTGAAACACCGCGGTGGGGGCCGAGCCTCGAACCGTGAGGAGAGCCTGCAATACCCGTCAACAGCCGCTCTGCCGTGGTGGACTGTCCGGGTGCGAAACGACTCGGATCAAGACCGGAGCGGCGCCGAGCCCGGCCGGCCGCCGCACCCCCCGCTGCTCCCGATCGAGGCCCGCCGTGCCGCGGCGTGGTGCGCGGCCGGGCTGCTGGTCGCGGCGGTGGTGGCCCTCGGGGTGTGGCTCTGCGTCGAGCTGAGCGCCGCGGTCACACCCGTCCTGCTGGCGCTGCTCGGCAGCGGGCTGCTCGGTCCGGTGTACCGGCGGCTGGTGAAGATGCGGTTCAACCGTTCACTGGCGGCCGGGCTGACCTGCGCCCTGCTGGTGATCGTGGTCGGTGGCGCCGGCTACGTCGTGGTCAGCGCCCTGGTCGACACCGGGGACCAGATCGTCACCTCGCTCAAGAGCGCGGCGGAGGACCTGACCAAGCACTTCGGCGTGGCCGGGAACTCGCTCAGCGATCTCGCCACGAACGCCAAGACGCTGGTCACCAAGTTCGGCAGCACCGCGGCCTCCGGACTGCTGGCCGGAGTCAGCATCGTGGGGCAGTTCATCGCCGCGGCGGTGCTGGCCCTGCTGCTGACGTTCTTCTTCCTGCGCGACTCGGACAAGGCGGTCCGCGCGCTGCACGACTGGGCGCCGCGCAACTCGGCCCCGCAGCTGGAACGGATGGCCCGCCGCGGCTTCCAGTCCATCGAGGGCTTCATGCGCGGCACCACCTTCATTGCGCTGATCGACGCCGTCTGCATCACCGTCGGCCTGCTCGTCCTGCAGGTCCCCGGGGCGCTCGGCCTGGGTGCGCTGGTCTTCGTCGGCGCCTACATCCCCTACCTCGGCGCCTTCATCTCGGGCGCGGTGGCGATCCTGGTGGCGTTCGCGGACCGGGGCCTTGTGATCGCGCTCTGGGCGCTCGGGGTGGTCCTCGCCGTCCAGGTGCTGGAGGGCCACGTCCTCCAGCCGATGATCCAGAGCCGTACGGTGCAGATGCACCCGGCGGTCGTCATGCTGGCGATCACCGCCGGTGCGAGCGTCGCCGGGATCCTCGGCATGCTGCTGTCCGTCCCGCTCACCGCGGCCGTCTCCGGCGTCCTGCACGAACTGCGCAAGCACTACGCGGCCGGCTCGGATACGGACTCCTCGGGGCCCGGCGACGCCGCGCCGGGCGGCTCCCCCGCCGCCCCGGCATCCTCGTAGAGCTCGAACCACGTCGACTTCCCGTCCCCGCGCGGGTCCACGCCCCATGTCCCGGCCAGCAGTTCCAGCAGCACCAGCCCCCGCCCGGAGGACGCCAGCTCACCGGGTCGGCGGCGGTGCGGCAGTTCGTCGCTGCCGTCGGCGACCTCGACCCGGAGACGCCGGGAACCGTGCTCACCGGCGACCTCGGCCACCAGCAGTGCGTCCCCGTCGGTGTGCGTCAGCACATTGGTGACGATCTCGGAGACCAGCAGCGCCGCGGAGTCCACCTGGTCCGGGTCGCGCCAGTCGTGCAGCACGTCGCGGATCTGGCGGCGGGCCGCGGCGATCCGCTCGGGCTCCGCCTGGGCGACGGAGAACACGGTGCGCCGCCCGGGCCGCGGTGTCGGCCGGTCCCCGGCGTCCACGCCGCAGCCGGCGCTCTCGCGGGAGAGCAGCAGCAGTGCGATGTCGTCCTCGCGGCGATCCACCAGCGGTCCGGTGGTGTGGTGCGACGACGGGCCGTGCACCGCCTGGACCAGGGCGTCGGCCAGCTGCTCCAGGCTTTCCCCGGGTCCCTCGTCCGTGCCGGTGGCGTGCGTCTCGAAGACCTCGCGCAGCCGTCCCCAGCCGGTCTCCAGGTCGTGCCCGCCGGTCTCGATCAGCCCGTCGGTGCACACCAGCATCGTCTCGCCCGGCTCCAGCACGATCCGGGTGGTGGGGTAGTCGCTGTCCGGGTCGATGCCCAGGGGCAGCCCGCCCGACGTGGGCCGGACGATCACCGCGCCGTCGGCCATCCGGATCGCCGGATCGGGGTGGCCGGCCCGTGCCACGTCCAGCAGCCCGGTGGCCGGGTCCACCTCGATGTAGAGGCAGGTCGCGAAGCGCTGGTCCTCGCCCTTGCCGTGGAACTCGGTCTCGTTGATGCCGGCCAGGAAACGGGAGGCCCGGGAGAGCACCGCGTCGGGGTGGTGGCCCTCGGAGGCATAGGCGCGCAGCGCGATCCGCAACTGCCCCATCAGGCCCGCGGCCCGTACGTCATGCCCCTGGACATCCCCGATGACCAGCGCGATCCGCCCGGACGGCAGCGGGATCATGTCGTACCAGTCCCCGCCGACCTCCAGCCCGCCACCGGTCGGCACATAGCGGGCCGCGACTGCCATCCCGGGGATGTCCGGCTGCACCGTCGGCATCATGCTCCGCTGGAGCCCCACGGCCAGCTCGTGCTGCGATTCCTGCACCCCGGCCCTGGCCAGCGCCTGGGCCAGCATCCGGGCGACGGTGGTCAGTACCGAGCGCTCGTCCGGGGTGAAGGCGACCGGTTCGGCGAACCCGGCCATCCATGCGCCGATCGTCCGGCCCGCGTTCACCAGCGGCAGATATGCCCAGGACGTGTACGCGAAGCGGGCGGCCAGGGGCCAGGTGGCCGGGTAGCGGCGCTGGTATTCCTCCCGGGCGGGCAGGTAGATGGCCCGTCCGGTGCGCACCACCTCGGCGGCCGGGTAGTCGGTCTCCAGCAGCATCTCGGAGTACGGCAGCCCGTCGTCCGGGAGGTGGCCGTGGTGGCCGATCACCGTGAGCCGGTCGCCCTGGATGCCGAAGACCGCCAGCCCGTCCGGCATGAAGCCCGGCATGGAGAGCCCGGCCGCGACCCGCAGCACCTCGGCCGTGGACCGCGCCTCGGCCAGCGCCCGGCCCGCGTCCAGCAGGAACGCCTCCCGCGAGCGCCGCCAGTCGCCGGTGACCGGGGCCCGTGCCGCCGAGGTGCCGGGCTGGGGCGCGGCCACCTCCTGGACCGTGCCGACCAGCTCGAAGTCGCCGTTGACGATCCGGGGCCGGGAGCGGGAGCGGACGGTGCGCAGCACCTGCCCGCGCTCGTCCACAATGCGCAGCCGGGCCTCGGCGAGCGTCCCCTCGGAGACCGCGAGCTGCACGACACCGTTGACCTCGGCGAAGTCGACGGGATGAAAACGGGAGCGCACCGCGGCCTCGGTGAGGACGGCCGGCTCGGCGGGAAGGCCCAGCAGCCGGGCCGCTTCGGCGTCGAGGCTCACCCGGCCGGATGTGTTGTCCCAGCGCCACAGGCCGGTCGCGACGGCGGCCAGGAGATCCTTGGTGCGCATTGCATCACTTTAGGTGGGTTTGACGTGACCCGACCAGCATGCCGGGCGTGACCATCGTCGCAGCCCGAGGGCCCGCTTTCACGCCGAGGCGACGCTGATGGGTATATGTCAACCAGCTCGTCGGGCCCGGGCGGTAACCTGGAGCGGTTATGCCACTCCTGGGGTGGCCTTTCGGGTGAGCCACAAGGCGATCGATCGGGCGCGCGAGCCTGCTATCTCCCTTTCCCGCCCGTCAGCTCCCCACCTCGACTCGCGACGACTTGGATGAGCGATGCATCGGTACCGGTCCCATAACTGCGGCGAGCTCCGAGCCGCGGACGTCGACACCGACGTCCGTCTCAGCGGCTGGCTGCACAATCGACGTGACCTGGGCGGCATCCTCTTCATCGATCTGCGCGACCACTACGGCCTCGTGCAGCTCGTCGCCCGTCCCGGCACGCCGGCCAACGAGGTCCTCGGCTCGCTGACCAAGGAGACCGTCGTCCGCGTCGACGGCAAGGTCAGCGCCCGCGGCGCGGACAACGTCAACCCCGACCTGCCGACCGGCGAGATCGAGATCGAGGTCACCGAGGTCGAGGTCCTCGGTGCCGCCGAGCAGATCCCGTTCACCATCAACGCCGAGGACGGCGTCAACGAGGAGAAGCGCCTGGAGTACCGCTTCCTCGACCTGCGCCGCGAGCGCATGCACCGCAACATCATGCTGCGCACGGCCGTGATCTCCGCGATCCGGCACAAGATGGTGGCCCTCGGCTTCAACGAGATGGCGACCCCGATCCTGTCCGCGACCTCCCCCGAGGGCGCCCGCGACTTCCTGGTCCCGTCCCGTCTGCACGCCGGCAGGTTCTACGCGCTGCCGCAGGCCCCGCAGCAGTTCAAGCAGCTGCTGATGATCGCCGGCTTCGACCGCTACTTCCAGATCGCGCCCTGCTTCCGTGACGAGGACGCCCGCGCGGACCGCTCGCCGGGCGAGTTCTACCAGCTCGACATCGAGATGAGCTTCGTCGAGCAGGAGGACGTCTTCCGGCCCGTCGAGAAGCTGATGACCGAGCTCTTCACCGAGTTCGGCGACGGCCGCACGGTCACCTCCCCCTTCCCGCGCATCCCGTTCCGCGAGGCGATGCTCAAGTACGGCTCCGACAAGCCGGACCTGCGCGCCGAGCTGGAACTGGTCGATGTCTCCGACGTCTTCGCGCAGTCCGGCTTCAAGGCGTTCGCCGGCAAGCACGTCCGCGCGCTGGCCGTGCCGGACACCGCCGACCAGCCGCGGAAGTTCTTCGACCAGCTGGGCGAGTTCGCCGTCGCCCAGGGTGCCAAGGGCCTGGCCTGGGTCCGCGTCGGCGAGGAGAACGCGCTCGCCGGCCCGATCGCCAAGTTCCTCACCGACGATGACGTCAAGGCGCTGGTCGCGGCCCTCGACCTGAAGCCCGGTCACGCCGTCTTCTTCGGCGCCGGCGACTTCGACGAGGTCTCCAAGATCATGGGCGCGGTGCGCGTCGAGGCCGCCAAGCGCGCCGGCCACTTCGTCGAGAACGAGTTCCGCTTCTGCTGGATCGTCGACTTCCCGATGTTCGAGCGCGACGCGGACACCGGCAAGATCGAGTTCTCCCACAACCCGTTCTCCATGCCGCAGGGCGGCCTGGAAGCGCTGCAGACCAAGGACCCGCTGGACATCCTCGCCTGGCAGTACGACATCGTCTGCAACGGCACCGAGCTGTCCTCCGGCGCCATCCGGAACCACGAGCCGGACGTCATGTACAAGGCGTTCGAGATCGCCGGTTACGACAAGGAGACCGTCGAGGCCGAGTTCGGCGGCATGCTCCGCGCCTTCAAGTTCGGCGCCCCGCCGCACGGCGGCATCGCCCCGGGCGTCGACCGGATCGTGATGCTGCTGGCCGACGAGCCCAACATCCGCGAGACCATCGCCTTCCCGCTCAACGGCAACGCCCAGGACCTGCTGATGGGCGCCCCGTCCGAGGTCGACGAGGCCCGCCTGAAGGAACTGCACCTGAGCATCCGCACCGGCCCGGCGAAGCCGACGCCGTACAAGCCGACCAAGTAGCACGGCAGGCAGGGCCCGGGATCGCAGGCGCGGTCCCGGGCCCTCGCGCATTCTGCGCTGGGGCACCTCCTCGGCCCTCAAGGGCCTTGGGGGACTTCGCCCACCGGTCCCACGACGAGGGCGCCCCCGGACCGACCGGTCCAGGGGCGCCCTCGTGCGGTTTTCAGGTGTGCGCGGCGGGCCTCAGCCCTCGTCGCCGCCGAACCGCTCGCGGTACGCCGCCAGGTCGTCCTCGGTGATCTTGGCGAAGAGCACCGGCGGCACCGTGAACGGCGTCCCGGCGGGCACGGACGCCAGCGCCCTGGCCTCCTCCTGCGAGACCCACGCGGCGGTGTCGCCTTCCAGCGCGAACGCGCCCCGCATGGCCTTCGCCGACGCCGGGATGAACGGCTCGGAGACCACCGCGTAGAGGTGGATGAGGTTCATCGCGGTCCGCAGCGTCAGCGCCGCCGCGTCCTTGTCCGTCTTGATCTCCAGCCAGGGGGCCTTCTCCTCCAGGTAGGAGTTGCCCGCGCTCCACAGGGCGCGCAGCGAGGCCGCCGCCTTGCGGAACTGCAGCGCCTCCATGTGGCCCTCGTACTCCGCGAGCAGCCCGGCGATCTCCTCGCCCAGCTTCTGCTCGGCGGCCCCGGCCTCGGCGCCGGCCGGCACCTCGTCGCCGAACCGCTTCCGCGAGAACGAGAGCACCCGGTTGACGAAGTTGCCGAGGGTGTCGGCCAGGTCCTTGTTGACCGAGGACGAGAACAGCTCCCAGGTGAAGGAGGTGTCGTCGGACTCCGGGGCGTGCGCCATCAGGAAGTAGCGCCAGTAGTCGGCCGGCAGCAGCTCCAGTGCCGCATCGGTGAAGATGCCGCGCTGCTGCGACGTGGAGAACTTCCCGCCGTAGTAGTTGAGCCAGTTGAACGCCTTGAGGAAGTCGACCTTCTTCCACGGCTCGCGGGTGCCCAGCTGGGTCGCCGGGAACATCACGCTGTGGAAAGGCACGTTGTCCTTGGCCATGAACTCCGTGTAGCGGACGTCGTCGGCCTCGTACCACCAGGACTTCCAGTCGCGCTCCTCCGGCGCCTGGTCCGCCCACTCCTTCGTCGAGCCGATGTACTCGATCGGGGCGTCGAACCACACATAGAAGACCTTGCCCTCGGCGGCCAGCTCCGGCCACACATCGGCCGGCACCGGCACGCCCCAGTCCAGGTCGCGGGTGATCGCCCGGTCCTGGAGGCCCTCGGTCAGCCACTTGTGGGCGATGGACGACGCCAGGGTCGGCCACTCCTTGCTGCCGTTGCCCTCCAGCCAGCCCTCGACCTCGTGCTGGAGCTTCGCCTGGAGCAGGAAGAGGTGCTTGGTCTCGCGCACCTCCAGATCACCACTGCCGCTGATCGCCGAGCGGGCGTCGATCAGGTCCGTCGGGTCCAGGACGCGGGTGCAGTTCTCGCACTGGTCGCCGCGGGCCTTGTCGTAGCCGCAGTGCGGGCAGGTGCCGACGATGTAGCGGTCGGGCAGGAAGCGGCCGTCGGCGTTGGAGTAGACCTGGCGGACGGCGCGCTCTTCGATGAAGCCGTTCTCGTGCAGCTTGCGCGCGAAGTGCTGGGTCAGCTCGACGTTCTCCCGCGACGAGCTCCGGCCGAAGTGGTCGAACTGCAAACCGAAGCCGTCGTAGATCGCCTTCTGCTTGTCGTGCTGTTCGGCGCAGAACGTGGCGACGGACTGGCCCGCGTCCTTCGCCGCCAGCTCGGCGGGCGTGCCGTGCTCGTCGGTCGCGCAGATGTAGAGGACGTCGTGACCGCGCTGCCGCAGGTACCGGGCGTAGACATCGGCCGGGAGCATGGACCCCACCATGTTGCCCAGGTGCTTGATCCCGTTGATGTACGGAAGGGCGCTGGTGATGAGGTGTCGAGCCATTGCCGGCTGCTCCCAAGTCGCTACGGTGAGTGATGATTTGCTTTACGCAACGTCAATATCGTACTGGACAGGGTAGGTCGCCCCGCCCGAGTATTTTCGGGCCCCGGGGCGGCCTGCGGGCGGCGGCTCGCCCGCTCTGTTTCACGTGAAACGTGCCCTGCGCCCTTCTCGTCCCTCGCCGCGCGCCTGGCCTGTGCTTCCGCTCTGTTTCACGTGAAACCGTCCCTGCCGGGAGGCGCGCAGAAAAGCAGGCCGCGGCCGGACTCGATCGGTCCGGCCGCGGCCTTGGGGTACGAGGCGAAGTGGCTCAGCTGTCCTTGAGGACCTTGGCGGCGCGGGCCTCGGCCAGCCACTCGGGGAACTCGACCATCAGCTGCTGGTAGAGCTCGTCGTGGGAGAGGCCGCGGGGGTCGCGACCGGCGTGGAAGAAGCCGGCGTTGTCGACGGCGCGCTTCTCCGGGACGGTCAGGTCGTCGAGCTTGCGGAGGAAGTCGAAGCCCTTGGCGTCGGGGTCGCCGAAGCCGATGAACTGCCAGAAGATCGGCAGGTCGGCCGCCTCGCACAGGGCCCGCTCTGCGGCCGGCTTGGAGGTCGGCGCGCCGTCGGTCTGGAAGATGACGAAGGCGGGGTGGGCGGAGCCCGACGCCTTGTAGTGCTTGACGACGGCCTCGATGGCCCAGTGGTAGTTGGTGCGGCCCATGTGACCGAGGCCGGAGTGCAGCTCCTCGATGCGGCCCTCATGGTTGGCGAGGTCCAGGTCGGCGGTGCCGTCCACATCGGTGGAGAAGAACACGACCGGGACGGTGGCCTTGTCGTCGAGGTGAGCGGAGAGGGCCAGGGCCTGCTCGGCGAGGTGCTGGACCGTGCCGTCCTTGTAGTAGTTGCGCATCGAGCCGGAGCGGTCGAGAACGAGGTAGACGGTGGCGCGCTGGTCGGTGAGCTGGTGCTTCTCCAGCGTGGCCCGTGCGGCGTCGTAGAGGGGGAGAAGGGCCGGGGCGGTGGCTGCGACCGGGTTGGTCGCGCGGGGAGCGGGGGCCTCGCTCGTCTCGGCGGTCTCGGCGGTCTCGGCGGTCTCGGCGGCCTCCGCGGCCTCGGCGACCGGAGCCGGTTCGGGGGCCGGTGCGGGCGCTGCCTCGTCGTCGGAGCCGGCGACTTCTGCCGTGTTGGGGACGGGGTTGTCGAATGCCTGGCTGACCAGGTCGGCGGCGCAGGAGGAGGTCGCCGGTTCGGTGCCGGCAGGGGCCTCGACTTCGGCTTCGGGCTCCGACGCGGTCTCGTCCTTGGCCGCGGGCCGGCCGTCGAGCCCCTCGGAGGCGGCCGCCTCGTCCTTCTCGTCCTTCTCTTCCTTGCGCGTTTCCTCGTGGGCCGCCGTGCCCTGGTCCTTCGCGGTCTCCGGGCCCTCGTCGGCGGCCTTCGTGCCGGCGCTCTCGTCGGCGTCCTCGGGGCGGGCCACGTCGGTGTCGGTCGTCGGGTTCGTCGCCTCAGGGGCGGGCGCGGTCTCGTCCCGTACCGGGGTCTCGGCCCGTGCGGGCGCCTCCTCCTTCGCCGTGGGCTCCGGTGAGCGCTCAACCGGGCCGCCCTGTGCGGGCACCGAAGCCGTGGCCGGAGCCGGCACGGGCGTCGGTTCGGCGTGCTCGGCGGGTGCCGTGCGGGCGGCCGGGACCTCGGCTTCGGGGGCCGCGGTGGCCGGTGCCGGGGTGGCTTCCTCGCGAGCCTCCGGGATGGTTGCCGATTCCGGCTTGTCGGCGCTCTTCCGGGCCGCCTTGGAGCGACCGAAAGCGTTGCGCAGCAGACTCCGAATGCCCATCGGCTGACCTCTCTTGCGTGTGGTGGGTGCGGCGAATGTCCGTGAAGCGCGGACATGTCCCTGACCAGGACGGATACGTAAGAGTAGCGGTCGGCACCGGCTTGATCGTGGGAACCCGCGCCTCGCATGGTGGGCCATACGGGGATGTTGAGCGGGGATCTGGTTTCGGGTGGCGCGTCGCCGGACCGGAAAGGGACGGCCGGTCGGCGGAAATGGTGCGCGCGGTCTTTACGGAAAAGCCCGATTGATCGCCGGAAAAGAGGGCGGTGTGACCGTTTGTATGGCGGGGCTTGGCCCCATACCGGGTGGGGAAGTTGCGTATGGGGTGCCCAAAGTGACGGATAGCGAAATTGTCGGGGATGTCGCTCCAGGGATGCGGTCCTGAGTCTCTTCAATGTCAACTGATGAGACACCGAGGCAAGTTCGGATCGGTGTGCAGGGTGGCGGCAGTGTCGTCGAGGCCAACCCCCGGGCTGATGAGGACGTCTTGTCGCCAGTTGTTCATCGGCGCTTCGTTTCACGTGAAACATCCGCGTGGTTCCGTCGGTTGTGACGGACCCTCCGGCCCCTCCCGCGTGCATCACGTGGGGGAAACGAACAGGCAAGAGCTCGGTAAGAAGTAAGTCGCGCAGGTATCCGATTCACGGATGCGCCCGTCTTCTCCGGTGACCATTGTCCTGAGCCGCCCGTTGTGCCTCGGGGGGCGGCCGGTGAGAAGGCAAGAACCCTTTCGAGGGTGACGGGAGATGTGGGCGCATGGGGCTGACCAGTCAGTCGCTCGAAATCACGGTGATCGTGCTGGCGGTGGTCTGCGTTGCCGCGACGGTCTGGCTCTGGCCCCGGCTGGCGCGCAACGGGTGGCGCCACGTGCTGGGGAGGTTGGTGGCCATCCTGGTCACCCAGGTGTCGATCGTGTCCGCGCTGGCACTCGCCGTGAACGCGAACTTCGAGTTCTACGGCAACTGGGACGAATTGCTGGGCAACAACGACCAGGCCCCGGCGTCGGTGAGCCAGGGTGACGGGCAGTACGCCACGGTCGGCAACATCAAGGGCGGACTGATCCAGCCCGCCGGCCCCCAGGGGCTCGACCGGGTGACCGGACTGCCGAAGGGCCCGGCCGACAAGGTGGGCAAGGTCGAGTCCGTACGGATCATCGGCCGCCGTACCCGGGCCATCAACCCGGGCTTCGTGTATCTGCCACCGCAGTACTTCCAGCAGCAGTTCCACCGGCAGCGGTTCCCCGTCATGGTCGTCATCAGCGGCTACCCGGGCGGCATCATGAACCTCGCGCAGCATCTCCAGATCCCGCAGAACGCGGGCCGGTTGATCTCGCAGGGCAAGATGCAGCCGACCGTGATCGTGATGGTGCGGCCGACGATCGCGCCGCCGCGCGACACCGAGTGTGTGGACGTGCCGGGCGGCCCGCAGGCCGAGACGTTCTTCACCAAGGACCTGCCGGACGCCATGAAGTCGGCCTACCGGGTGGGCCATGACCCCAGCGCCTGGGGCGCGTTCGGATACTCGTCCGGCGGCACCTGCTCACTCCAGCTGGCGATGCGCAACCCGAATGCGTACACCTCGGCGGTCTCCCTCTCCGGCGACTACTCGATCAAGGACGACCTCACCACCGGCAGCCTCTTCGGCCCCGGTCCGGCCGGTGCCCAGCGTCAGCGCGAGCACGATCTGCTGTGGCGGATGGAGAACCTGCCCGCGCCGCAGATCTCCGCGCTGGTGGCCAGCAGCCGCCAGGGCGAGTCGGACTACGGCGACACCATGAAGTTCCTCCACGCGGCGAAGTCGCCGATGCGGGTCGACTCGATCATCCTGCCCCGCGGCAGCCACCAGTTCGGGACCTGGCGGCGGGAGGTCGTACCGGCCCTGGAGTGGCAGAGCCAGCAGCTGACCTTCCCGCAGGACACCGAGCCGAACAAGCCGGCGCCGGGTCCGACGAAGGGCGCGTCCAAGGGTCAGGCGCCCGCCGACGAGCGGTCCCACAAGCGGGTGGAGGCCGAGCGCCCTCAGGGCTGAGACGCGCGCCGTAAGGGTGGAAGCACGGGGAAGGGGGCACCGGACCGATCCGGTGCCCCCTTCCCCGTACGACCGCTTCCCCGGGTGACGACGCCGTTCCGGTCGCCGGCCGGCTTCGCCCGCGCCCGACGGTCCGGCTCACGGCCGGTAGACCATCCCCGGCTCCGGCTTCGCCGGGGAGAGCAGCTGGGACACGGTGACGACCGTGTAGCCGCGCTTCTTGAGCTCCTTGAGGATGCCGGGGACGGCCGGCACGGTGCCCTTGTAGATGTCGTGCAGCAGGATGACGCCGTCGCGCTCGGTCTGGTCGAGCACCCGCTTGGTGATCAGGGCCGAGTCGGTGGTCTCGTAGTCCTTGGCGGTCACGCTCCACAGGACCTGGGCCAGGCCGAGCTCCTTGCTGATCCGGGAGACCTCGCGGTCGGTCCTGCCCTGCGGCGGCCGCATCAGGGTGGGCGTCTTGCCGGTGATCCTGTGGACCTCGTCCTGGACGCGGGACAGCTCGCGCTTGACCTCGTCCGGCTTGATGTCCGTGAGGATCTGGTGGGACCAGGTGTGGTTGGCCAGCTCATGGCCCTCGGCGTCGATCCGCTTCACCTCGGCGGGGCGCTCGGCGATGTGGTTCTTGCCGAGCATGAAGAACGTGGCATGGGCCTTGTTCTCCTTGAGGATGTCCAGCAGCCGGTTGGTGTTCTCGCTCGGGCCCGCGTCGAAGGTCAGCGCCACGCACTTGGCCTTGCGGCAGTCGACGGCACCGCTGCCCGCCTCGCCGGCCTTGGCGTCCTTGGCCTTGACGTCGGCCGCCGGTGCGTCGGCCCGTGCGTCGGCCGGAGCGGTGACGTCGTACGAGGCGCAGCCGCTGAGCGCCAGGGCCAGGGACGCGGCCGTGAGCAGCCCGGCTATGGATGAGCGGCGGGCCGCGGATATCTGCTTCGGCATCTGAGGTCTTTCCTGTTCGCTGTGGCTGGCTGGCTGCTGTGGCGTTCTCGGCGGTTCTTCCTCGGCCCCCTTCGCTCGGGGTGCCGCCCGGGAGCGTCCGCGGCCGGAATTCCGGGCCTGGCGCAGCGGACGCGGACCAGCTCATGACCGGCGCGCCGACCGTCTGCCGAACGGACGCCAGAGACTATACACATGACGTACACACTGTGTGTATAGAGGGTGGGGTCCCGTGAGGCGGCGACAGCCCGATCGGGTGCGCCCGGCGCGACACCCCGCCGCGCCCGCGGTGGACTGTTGCTGTGACCGCCCCGCCGGACGACTGCCTGGCCCACAACGACTGGATCTGCGGCGACTACCTGAGCACCCGCCGCCAGATCCTGCTCGACGCGGTCGGCCAGCACGTGCAGCTGACGGTGGTCTCGGTGGGGCTCGGGCTGGTGATCGCCTTCCCGCTGGCCCTGCTGGCCCGCCGCCGGCGCTGGACGCTCGGGCCGGTGCTCGGCCTGACCACCGTCGTCTACACGATTCCGTCGCTGGCGATGTTCTCGCTGCTGCTGCCGGTCTACGGGCTCTCCGCCACCCTCGTCGTGGTCGGCCTCGCCCTCTACTCCCTCACCCTGCTGGTCCGGAACATCCTCGCCGGACTGGACGGCGTCCCGGCCGGCGCCAAGGAGGCCGCCCGCGGCATGGGCTACGGCCCGATGCGGCAACTGCTGACCGTGGAACTGCCGCTGGCGGTGCCCGCCGCCATGGCCGGTCTGCGCATCGCCACGGTCTCCGCGGTCGCCCTGACCACCGTCGGCGCGATCGTCGGGTACGGCGGATTGGGCAACCTCATCTACGCGGGCATGAACGCCTACTTCAAGGCGCAGGTGCTCACCGCGTCCGTCCTCTGCGTGCTCATCGCGGTCGCCTTCGACCTGCTGCTGCTCGGCGTGGAACGGCTGCTCACCCCGTGGCGGCGGGCGGGGCGGAGCCCGCGGCCGGCCCGCCGGAGCAGACCGCTCGCCGCCTCCGGACGGCGGACATGAGCACCCCCGCCGCGGTCTGGGCCTGGCTGACCACCGCCGCCAACTGGTCCGGCGAGAACGGCATCTGGCACCGGCTCGCCCAGCACGCCGCGCTCACCTTCGCCTGCCTGGTCCTCAGCGCCCTGATCGCCCTGCCGATCGCGCTCACCCTGGGCCACCTGGGCCGCGGTGGCGCGCTCGCGGTCAACCTGGCCAACGTCGGCCGGGCGGTGCCGACCTTCGCGGTCCTCGTCCTGCTCCTGCTGACCCCGATCGGGCGGAACGGCCAGTGGCCGACGGTCATCGCGCTGGTGCTGTTCGCCGTGCCGCCGCTGCTGACCAACGCCTATGTCGGCATGCGCGAGGTGGACCAGGACGTGGTCCGGGCCGCCCGGGGCATGGGGATGACCGGGACGCAACTGGTGTGGCGGGTGGAGGCGCCGCTCGCTCTGCCGCTGGTGCTGACCGGGGTGCGGATCGCCGCCGTGCAGCTCGTCGCCACCGCCACACTGGCCGCGCTGGTGGGCGGCGGCGGACTCGGCCGCATCATCACCGCCGGCTTCAACCTCGCCAGCACCCCGCAGGTGGTGGCCGGTGCGGTGGTGGTCGCGGTGTTCGCGCTGCTCATGGAGGCGGTGTTCGAGCTGGTGCAGCGGTTCGCGCCGGCCCGGGCGCGCGGGCGGCACCGGTGAGGGCGCGCCGCACGGCTCCGCTGCGCGCGGTCCGTGGCGCACCGGGCGCACTTGCCGTCCTGGCCGCGCTGACCGGCCTCGTCTCGTGCACCGGCGGGCCCTCGCTGGAGCACCGCGGTGCGGTCACCGCCTCGCCCGGCGACAGCCGCGACCTCGCCATCGGCTCGGCCGGCTTCACCGAGAGCGAGCTGCTCGCCCAGATGTACGCGGCGCTGCTCCGCCGGGCCGGCTACCGCACCCGCGTCCTCACCGTCGGCAACCGCGAGCTGTACGAACCCGCGCTGGAGGCCGGCCAGATCGACGTCGTCCCGGAATTCGCCGCCACCTTCGCGGACTGGCTCAACGCCAAGGAGCACGGCCCCGAGGCCGCCCCAGTCGCCTCCCCCGACCTGACCACCACCATGGCCGCACTGCGCCGGCTCGCCGCCCCGCGCGGCCTGACCGTGCTCCCGGCGGGCCGGGCCGTCGACCAGAACGCCTTCGCGGTGCGCGCCTCCTACGCCGCCGAACACCGGCTGCGCACCCTCAGCGACCTTGGCCGCGCCGGGCTCCCGGTGCGGCTGGCGGCGGGCGACGAGTGCGTCCAGCGGCCGTTCTGCGCACCGGGACTGCGGAAGACGTACGGCATCGACGTCACCGCCGTGGACCCCAAGGGCGTCGGCACCACGCCCGCGAAACAGGCCGTCCAGAACGGCCAGGACCAGATGGTGCTGACCACCAGCACGGACGCCACACTCGACCAGTTCGGACTGGTGGTCCTCGCCGACGACCGGAAACTCCAGAACGCCGACTACGTCGTCCCCGTCGTCAACCGCGCCAGGGCCGGAGGCGCCCGCCCGGCCGCCGCACTGGACCGCCTCAACCGCGTACTGACCACCGAAGACCTGGCCCACCTCAACGAACAGGTCGACAGCTGGCGCCGGCTCGCCTCGGACGTGGCCCACAACTACCTCGTGTCCAAGGGGCTGTTGAAGAAGAGCTGACGACGCCCGAGCGACGTTTCACGTGAAACACCGCTCCCTCGGCGTCGTTTCACGTGAAACACCACGCCCGCGCCCTGTGTCCCGCCTCATTCCGTCGGGACCGAATCCACCTCCGGCCGCCCCCGCGACACGTCCCGCTGCTCCGGCGCGATGGTGCGGCGCAGCGCCTCGTGCAGAGCCGTCGGGGTCAGCACGCCCAGAAACCGCCGGCCGTCCAGGACCGCGATCCAGCCGGCGTCGTGCTTGAGCATCTCGCTGAACGCCGCCTTGAGGGTCCCGGCCGCCGGGATCCACGCCTCCATCCGCCGGGCGTGGTCGGCAACGGTCCCCCCTGCGCCCGCCAGGCTCTCGGTGCCCACCCAGCCGTGCAGCGCTCCGTCGGCGTCCAGCACCACCGCCCAGCGCGCGCCCTCGGCCCGCAGCCGGGACACCGCGTCCGCGGCCGGCTCGGCGAGCCGGGCGAACGGCGGACGCTCCAGGTCCTCGCGGTCGATGGGGGTGACCGAGAGCTGCTTCAACGCCCGGTCTGCGCCGACGAATTCGGCGACATAGGGAGTGGCGGGGGCGCCGAGCACCCGCGCCGGGGTGTCGAACTGCTCGATCCGGCCGGCACCGTAGACCGCGATCCGGTCGCCGAGCCGGATGGCCTCCTCGATGTCGTGGGTGACCAGCAGCACCGTCTTGTGCATGGTGGCCTGGAGCCGCAGGAACTCCGTCTGGAGGCGGTCCCGGACGACCGGGTCAACGGCACCGAAGGGCTCGTCCATCAGCAGCACCGGTGGATCGGCCGCCAGCGCCCGGGCCACCCCGACCCGCTGGCGCTGCCCGCCGGACAACTGGTCGGGATAGCGCGAACCGTAGACGCCGGGGTCCAGGCCGACCAGGTCCAGGAGTTCGGCGGCCCGCTCGCGCGCCCTGGCCTTCTTCCAACCGGTCAGGAACGGCACGGTCGCGGTGTTGTCGAGGACGGTGCGGTGAGGGAAGAGGCCGGTCTGCTGGATGACATAGCCGATCCGGCGGCGGAGCCGGACCGGATCGACACCGGAGACATCCGCGCCGTCGACGAGGATCCGGCCGCTGGTGGGGTCGATGAGCCGGTTCACCATCATCATGGTCGTCGTCTTGCCGCACCCGGACGGTCCGACGAGGGTGATCAGCTCACCCTCGTCGACCTCGAAGGACAGATCGTCGACGGCGGTGGTCCCGTCGGGGTAGCGCTTGGTGACCGACTCGAACCGGATCATTGCGCCATTGAATCCCGCGGCCCCGCACCGGTCCCGTCATGCGGGCAATCGAGTGGGGAAAGTGAACGGCGACGGGGGCCGTACGAGTTGCTTCCGGGGCACCTCCTCCCGTCCTGCCGCGCCGGGCCCGACCGCCGTGCTTACGATCCACCCGGCCGCCTCCTCGAAAGGGTGGAAGGAAACGCCACATGAGAGCCGTAGCAGTCAACGCCTTCGGTGCAGACCCGCAGCTCATGGAGTTGCCGCAGCCTGAACCGGGGCCCGGCGAGGTCCTGGTGCGGCTGGCCGCCGCCGGGCTCAACCCCGTGGACTGGAAGCTCGCCGACGGCGCGTTCGGGGATGCCGTCCAGGCAGCCTTTCCCCTGGTTCTGGGCACGGACGGGGCGGGCGAAGTGGTCGCGGTCGGCAGCGGCATCCGGCGGTTCACCGTGGGCGACCCGGTGTTCGGCCAGTTCCAGCTCCCGGAGCGGGGCGGTGGTTCGTACGCCGAGTTCGCCGTGGCCAAGGAGGATGCCGTCGCGCTGGCCGCCCGCAGCGTCACCTATGCGACCTCAGCTGCCGTGCCCACGGCCGGGATGACCGCGTACAACCTGGTGGAGGAGACCCGGATCGGCGAGGGCCGGCGGGTGCTGATCGTCGGCGCGACCGGCGGGGTCGGCACCTTCGTCACCCAGCTCGCGGCCGGCCGCGGCGCCGAGGTGATCGCCACCGCCCGCCCGTCCAAGGCGGAGTTGATGCGCACGCTGGGCGCCGCGGAGACCGTCGACCACACCGCGGGCCCGGTCGCGGACCAGGTGCTGTCCGCCCACTCGGACGGGGTGGACGTGCTGATCGACATGACCAGCGACGCCAAGGGGTTCGTCGAGCTGACCCGGACCGTACGGGACGGCGGGGTGGCGGTCTCGTTGATCGGCTCGGCCGATGCCGATGTGCTCACCGAGCACAATCTGCGCGGCTTCAACTTCGTCAATCGCCCCTCCCCGCAGCTCCTGGAGATCCTCGCGGGGCACCTCGACGCGGGCCGCCTCACCGTCCTCGTGGGCCTCGAAGTCCCGCTGGAGGAGGCCCCGGAGGCGCTGGCGGCCAGCCGCACCGGGCGGGCGCAGGGGAAGACCGTCCTGGCGATCTGAGCACGGCCCGCCTCGGCCACCGGGCGGGCCGTTGCCATGGGCCGCCGGCCCGCTGTGCGGGGCATGCCCGCCAGGTCCGCTCCGAGTCGCTACCGGCGCGGCCGGCCGCCGACGGCGCGGTACCGACGGTCCGCGGCCGACCGGCGGCGCAGGCGGTCCGCGGCCGGCGGACCCGCCGCGGCGAGGGCGGCGGTGGCGGCCGCGGCGCCGATCGCCGTCCACACACCGGAGCGCAAGGGGGCGGTCAGGGCGGCCGTGTAGGCGTCGGCGGCCGGACGGGAGACCGCGGCGGGCAGCGCGTCCAGGAGCCGGCTGCGGACCGACGCCAGGGCCGCCGCCAGAAGGGCACAGGCCACCGCGCAGCCGGCCGCGGTGCGGATCAGCGCCCGCCGCCGGCGTCGGCTCAGCAGCAGGCCGCCCAGGAGGCAGAGCGCGGAGGCGGGCGGCAGCAGCAGCGCTCCGCGGCGCGCAGCCTGGAAGCCGGCCCGGAGCCGGGGCACCTCGGGGGACTTCAGCAGGACGATCGAGACGCCGGTGGGCGGCACCTTGCGGACGATGTCGAGGCCCAGCCCGTTGCCGGACAACTGGTGCCGGACCTGCTCGATGACAGGGGAGAGGTCGAGGGTGACGGGGGCGTCGCCGGATGCCGCCAGCGTGCCGTCCAGGGCCCGGTGGGCGGTGCGGTGCACCCCGGTCCAGACGGTGGGGAAGGTCCGGCCGGTGACGACCTGACGGACCTGTTTGTCGACGAACTCGCGGATGCCACGGCTGAACTTCCGCCGCAGCGCGGGTCGTTCGGCGCGGGGGACCGCCTTGAGCAGGCCGTCGAGCCGGACATGGGGCATCACGCCGTTGGTGACGTCGTCGACGATGGCTTTCTGGACGGCGGGGTCCCGGGCGAGCGGGGCGACGGCGGCCACATAGCGGTCGGTGTCGGTGAGTTCGGTGCGGGCCCAGACGGTGACGAGGCTCAGCGGCAGCAGCAGCGTTCCGAGTACCAGCAGTGCTGCACCGGCCGGCGGGCGGCCGCGGCGCCTGCGTCGGGGCGGGCAGCGTGCCGGCGCCGGCCGGCCGTCTGCGCGTGCGGGTGCACTCGCTGACATGCGTCCCGGTCCCTCCTGAAAGCGGCGATGGCTGCCACGCTCCAGGCAAGTCGGTACGGCGGCCGGGCGCGAGCGGGGCCGGTTCCAACGGGTGACCGGCGGCCCGGCGGCGGGCGGGTCAGTGGCGGTGCGGGCCCGGCCGGTGCACGGGGCCGTGGGAGTCGTCGCAGTGGCCGCCGGAGGGCTGTTCGGGACCGGGACCGGGGCCGAGCGTCAGCACCTCGTCCTCGTCCTGTTCGCCGAGGTGGTCGACCTGGAGGGTGGCATGGGTGATGCCGTACTCGCCGCGCAGCAGCTCCTGGAGGTTGCGGCGGACCTTGTGGCAGTCGCCGCCCGGCGCGACCAGGATGTGCGCGGACAGCGCGGGCTGCCCCGAGGTGATCTGCCAGATGTGCAGGTCGTGCACCTCGACGACCTGGTCGGCGGCGACGAGATGGTCGCCCAGTGCGTCCGGGTCGATCCCGGCGGGCGCGGCCTCCATGAAGATCCGCCCGGACTCCCGCACCAACCCCGTACCGGCCTTCAGCATCAGCGCGACGACGACGAGCGAGGCGATCGCGTCGGCCCGCTCGAAGCCCGTGGTCAGCACGATGAAGCCGGAGATCGCGGTGGCGATGAAGCCGAACAGATCGGTGAGGATGTGCTGGTAGGCGCCCTCGACGTTCAGGCTGGAGCGGTTCGCCTTCGACAGGAACCAGGTGCAGATCAGATTGATCACGACACCGGACAGCGCGGTGATCACCACCAGCCCGCCGGTGACCGCGGGCGGGGAGATCAGTCGCTGCACCGCCTCGTAGGCCAGCCAGACGGAGAGCACCAGCAGCGTGATGCCGTTGGCCTGCGCGGAGAGGATCTCGGCGCGCTTGAGGCCGTAGGTGTAGCCGCCCCGCGCGGGCTTCGCGGCCAGCCGCATCGCGACCAGGGCCAGCACGATCGAGACCGCGTCGGTGAGCATATGGGCGGCGTCCGAGATCAGCGCCAGCGACTGGGCCAGGACACCGATGACGACCTCGACCGCCATGTAGGCGGTGAGCAGGATGAGCGCGGCCCGCAGCCAGCGCCGGTCGGCGTCCGGGGACACGGCATGGGTGTGGTTGTGCGCATGGCTGTGCCCACTGTGGGCGTGCTCGGTCATGGGCGCGCTCCTTTCCGGCTCCACCTTGCTCCTCGCAGCGAAGCAAACCGCACTTCGGCAAAAGATCCAAAGGCTGCACCGGTGACCGTTGTCATTACCGTCCAACGGGCTATCGCGCCTGGTCAGAGAGGTGCGGGTGCGAAGCGTACGGACCGGATCGGCCGGGCCAGTCGGGCCGGTCGGGCGCCCCACCCGTCGTTTCACGTGAAACGACGGGTTTCACGTGGAACAGGGCCGGGTGCCCGACGTCCTCAGGCGGCCCGTGGTGAGCGGGTGAGGAAAGTGGGCAGCGCGCGGATCCCCCTCGCGCGCTGCCCGGTCAATGGCCGTACCGCCGGGGTACGGCAGTCCGAAGTCCCGCGGGACCTTGTCGAGGCACTCGCCGGCGGTGTCGCCCAGGGTGTCGGCGGCGATGTGCTCGGCCGGGTGGTGCACGCCGTACAGCGGCTGCCCCGGACAGTAATAGCAACCAGGCGCAAACCATGCGCAAGAGGGCCGGGGCGGGCGCACCGGGACGTGCCGGGGCACGCGGCCCTCCCCGGGACCCGGGGCCGCACGGCCGGTCAGTAGAGTTCGGCACCCGTCCCCCGGACGCTCCGACCTCCGTTTCGTCCCTTCGCGCCCCGAGGTGCCCGCCGTGACTCCCCCGCTTCCGCTCTCCGTCGTAGGTATCGGGGCCGACGGCTGGGACGGGCTGTCGCCGGCCGCGCGGCGGGAGCTGGGCGCGGCCGAGGTGCTGATCGGCGGGGCACGGCAGTTGGCGCTGCTGCCCGCGGAGTGCGTGGGCGAACGGGTGCCGTGGCCCTCGCCCCTGCGACCGGCCGTGCCCGGGCTGCTCGCCGCGCACGCCGGACGGCGGGTGTGTGTGCTGGCCAGTGGGGACCCGATGTTCCACGGGATCGGGCGGACGCTGACCGAGGTGATGGCGGCGGACGCCGCGGTGCGGCGGCCGCTGCGGGTGGTACCGCATCCGTCCTCCGTGGCGTACGCCTGCGCCCGGCTGGGCTGGGCCGTTGAGGACACCGAGGTCGTCACGCTCGTCGGGCGGCCCGCGGAGAACCTGGTGCGGGCGCTGTACGACAGGCGGCGGGTGCTGGTGCTGTCGGCCGGCGCCGGGACGCCCGCCGAGGTGGCGGGGCTGCTGCGGGACCGCGGCTTCGGGCCGAGCCGGATGCGGGTACTGGAACAACTCGGCGGCGCACGCGAGCGGATCGCCGAGGGCACCGCGGCGGGCTGGGACGTGCCGCCCGGCGACCCGCTCAACGTGATCGCGCTGGACTGCGTCCGGGCGCCGGACGCGCTGAGGCTGCCGGTCGTGCCCGGCCTCCCCGACGACGCCTACGAGCACGACGGCCAGCTGACCAAGCGTCATGTCAGGGCCGCCACGCTGGCCGCGCTCGCCCCCGGGCCCGGCGAACTCCTCTGGGACATCGGCGGCGGCTCCGGCTCCATCGCCGTCGAATGGCTGCGCGCGCACCGCAGTTGCCGGGCGGTCAGTGTCGAACGGGACGCCGAGCGGGCGGCCCGGATCGGCCGCAACGCGCGGGCGCTCGGCGTGCCGGCGCTGCGTGTGGTGCACGGCGCCGCGCCCGCCGCGCTGGCCGGACTGCCGACGCCGGACGCGGTGTTCATCGGCGGCGGCCTGACCGCCCCCGGGCTGCTGGACGCCTGCTGGGACGCGCTGCCCCCGGGCGGCCGGCTCGTCGCGAACACCGTGACGCTGGAGTCGGAGGCGCTGCTGACCGAGCGGTACCGGCGCCATGGCGGCGAGTTGGTGCGGCTCGCGGTCGCCCACGCGGTGCCGGTCGGCGGCTTCACGGGCTGGCGGCAGGCCATGCCCGTCACCCAGTGGTCGGCGGTGAAGCCCGCACGGCGCGGCCCGCAGGAGGACGCCGCGCCGACCCGCTCCCAGGACCCCTCGTAACCCCTCCCAGGAGACCGACAGCCATGACCGTCTACTTCATCGGCGCGGGCCCCGGCGCCGCCGACCTGATCACCCTGCGCGGCGCCCGCACCCTCGCCGCCTGCGGGGTGTGCCTCTATGCGGGCAGCTTGGTGCCGCGTGAACTGCTCGCCGAGTGCCCGCCGGGGGCCCGGCTGGTCGACACCGCGCAGCTGGACCTGGACGCGATCACGGCGGAGCTGGTCCGGGCCCACGACGAGGGCCAGGACGTCGCCCGGCTGCACTCCGGCGACCCGTCCGTCTTCAGCGCGGTGGCCGAGCAGATGCGCCGTCTGGACGCGGCGGGGGTGCCGTACGAGGTCGTGCCCGGTGTGCCCGCGTTCGCCGCGGCGGCGGCCGCCCTCAAGCGCGAACTGACGGTGCCCACCGTCGGGCAGACGGTCATCCTCACCCGTGTCGCGCAGCGCGCGACGCCGATGCCTGACGGTGAGGATCTGGCCACCCTGGGCCGCAGTGGCGCGCTGCTGGTGCTGCACCTCGCCGCGATGTACGTGGACCGGATCGTGGACGAACTGCTGCCGCACTACGGCGCCGACTGCCCGGCCGCGGTCGTGGCGATGGCCTCCCGTCCCGACGAACTCGTCCTGCGTGGCACGCTCGGTGACATCGCCGCTCAGGTGAAGGCCGCGGGCGTGGTGCGGACCGCGGTGATCATGGTCGGCCGCACGCTGGGCGCCGAGCAGTTCCGCGACAGCCACCTCTACTCGCCGGAGCGCGAGCGGCCGCACGCACCGTGCGACGGCGGTGCCTGAGAGGCCGTCAATGTCGGCGTGCACTGGGCCTGTCCGGCTGAATTGTATGACCGCATCGGGGTGAAAGTCCGTTTTTCTGATCCCGGAGGCCGGTAAGGAAGCTGCGACACACATGGGGGGCCGACGCAAAGGAGCACGCCAGGATGCGTACCAGAATGGCCGCCACCGCGGTGGTCGCCGCGACCGTGCTGACCCTCACCGGCAGCACCGTCGCCAGCGCCAGCGGCAAGGACACCCCGCGCCGCTCGAAGGACAGCCCCATCAAGATGGCCGCCTGTGCCCTGGGCAGCGCGCTGGGCGCGCTGACCGGCGGGGACGACAGCTGCCTGCGCGACCGGATGGAACGCGCCCGCAGGGAGGCGCGTCGCGAGGCGATGGAGCGCGAGGGCCTCACCGAGCACCGGAGGGCCCACCGTGCCGAAGGTGCCGAGGACATGGGGCGTGCCGACGACATGGGCCGCCAGGACGAGATGGGGCGCGAGGAGGGGATGAACCGCGGCGAGTATCTGCCGCGGATGTGACGACGGGTGGCACGGCAGGGCGTCGGATCCCGGCTGTTCGGCGGGGCGCGTTTCACGTGAAACATCCGACGCCGGTCGCGCCAGGGCCTGTCGTCGCCCTCCCGTCGACCGTCCGAAGGGCGTGCAGGGCGCCGAACGCCAGGCGGGCGCCTGACGACAGGCCCTAGGGCGCTTCTGACGGATCTCCGCGGCGTCACGGCGCCTGGCACGCACTCTCGCAGCGTTGCCGAAATGTCTCCATAGCTCCGCTATGAAGCCATCCCGGCGCCTTGCGAGAGCACGCACCAGACGCCGCTCCTTCCTCCACGGAGATCCGTCAGAAGCGCCCTAGCTCGCCGGCCCCCGTGGCTCTGCTCGTCCCACCACCAGTCCCGCCCGGTCGATGCAGATGACGTCGACCGCGACCGGAGCTCCTCGCAGCACGGCCAGGGATGCGTCCCGGGCCGTGACCGCCACCAGGTCGCCGAGCGGAACGCCGGCCGCCGCGCACAACTGGAGTGCGGCGAGGCCGGTGTTCGCCTCGGCCACCGCCTGCGCCAGCGTCTCGTCGGCGCCGCCCTGCCGGGCCAGTTCGGCCAGGAAGCCCTTGTCCACCTGGGACCGTGCCGAGTGCAGATCCAGGTGTCCGGCCGCCAGTTTGGACAGCTTGGCGAAACCGCCGCAGATCGTCAGCCGGTCGACGGGATGGCGGCGGATGTACTTGAGCACCGCCCCCGCGAAGTCCCCCATGTCCAGCAGGGCGTCTTCGGGCAGGTGGTGCAGCGCGACGACGACCTTTTCCGACGTCGAGCCCGTGCATCCCGCGACATGCCGCCGGCCGGCGGCGCGTGCCACGTCCACCCCGCGCCGGATCGAGTCGATCCACGCGGAGCAGGAGTACGGCACGACGATCCCGGTCGTCCCCAGGATCGACAGGCCGCCCAGGATGCCGAGGCGCGGATTCCAGGTGCTGCGCGCGATCTCCTCGCCGTGATCGACCGAGACCTCGATCTCGACGTCTGCGGTCGCCCCGCCGCCCCTGTGCGCCTGCGCGACGTGCGTCAGATGCTCCCGGATCATCTGCCGGGGGACGGGGTTGATGGCCGGTTCGCCGACGTCCAGCGGCAGTCCGGGGCGGGTGACCGTCCCCACGCCGGGCCCCGCCCTGAACATCACTCCGCTCCCGGCCGGCAGCGCCCGTACCGTGGCCCGCACCAGTGCCCCGTGCGTCACATCGGGATCGTCACCGGCGTCCTTCACCACCCCGGCCATGGCGGTGGCCGGTCCCGCCCCGGCGGTGGTCAGTTCCTCCACCGCGAGCGCGAAGGACGGCGTCTGCCCCTTCGGCAGCGTGATCGTCACCGGGTCCGGGAACTCCCCGCTCAGGAGCGCCGTGTACGCGGCCGTGCCGGCCGCCGTGGCGCAGGCGCCGGTCGTCCACCCGTGCCGCAGCCCGGTGTGCGCGAGCTGGGCGCTCCGCCCTCCCGTACCCTTCGGTTGCGCTTCACCCACGGAGGAACCCGCCGCTCATGCCGTCTTCACCCGTCCACGACCCCGTCCGCCATCTGCTGGTCCTCGGCGGCACCACGGAGGCCCGACGGCTGGCCGCGGCCCTGGCCGAGGAGCCCGGGGTGCGGGTGACGTCCTCGCTGGCCGGCCGGGTGGCGGCGCCGCGGCTGCCCGCCGGGGAGGTGCGCATCGGCGGGTTCGGCGGCCCCGAGGGCCTCGCCCGCTGGCTGCGCGAGCACGCGGTGGACGCGCTCATCGACGC
This sequence comes from Streptomyces sp. MspMP-M5, assembly GCF_000373585.1. Taxonomy (GTDB): domain Bacteria; phylum Actinomycetota; class Actinomycetes; order Streptomycetales; family Streptomycetaceae; genus Streptomyces. The sequence continues at coordinate 58,475 of NZ_KB891884.1, read as the reverse complement.
CACCCATCCTTTCGCCGGGACGATCAGTTTCCACGCGGCCCAGGCCGCCGCCACCGCCCATGTTCCCCTGCTGGCCCTCCGCCGGCCCGGCTGGGTCGCACGACCCGGTGACGTCTGGCACCCGGTTCCCTCGCTCGACGCGGCCGCCACGGCCCTGCCCGCGCTCGGCAGCCGGGTCTTCCTCACCACCGGCCGGATGGGCCTGGCCCACTTCGCCCATCTCACGGACCTGTGGTTCCTGGTCCGCTCGGTGGACGCCCCCGAGCCCCCGCACCCGCCCCGGATGACCACCGTCCTGGACCGCGGCCCGTTCACCCTCGACGGCGAACGGGAGCTGCTGCGCCGCCACCGCATCGACGTCCTGGTGACCAAAGACAGCGGCGCCGCGGCGACCGCCCCCAAGCTGGCCGCCGCGCGGGAGGCCGGGGTGCCCGTGGTGGTCGTCCAGCGGCCGCCGGTCCCCGAGGGCGTCCCGGTGGCCGACGAGCCGGGCGCGGCCGTGGACTGGGTGCGGGCGCTCCTCGGCTGACGCCGCACGGGCCGTCAGCGTTCCGGGTACCTCCGCGGCGTCCAGACCGTCTCCGTTCCGTCGTCGCGCCGCACCCGCCGGGTCAGGGACGAGCCGACGAGCAGGATCGTGCGCATGTCGACCTGGGCGGGATCGAGGTCGATGAGCGGGACGGTGCGCAGTGACTCCTCGGGGCCGCCGATGTCGCGGGCGAGCATGACCGGGGTGTCCGGTGCGCGGTGTTCCAGGAGGACGTCCCGGGCCTTGCCGACCTGCCAGGTGCGGCTGCGGGAACCGGGGTTGTAGAGCGCCAGCGCCAGGTCGGCGGAGGCCGCGGCGCGCAGCCGCTCGGCGATCACCTCCCAGGGCTTGAGCCGGTCGGAGAGCGAGATCACCGCATAGTCGTGGCCCAGCGGCGCACCGGCCCGGGCGGCGGCGGCGTTGGCGGCCGTGACGCCCGGCAGGACCCGTACCGGCACGGCCCGGTAGGGCTCCTCCGACGCCACTTCGAGGACCGCGGTGGCCATGGCGAAGATGCCGGGATCACCGCCGGAGACCACCGCGACCCGGCGGCCGCGGCGGGCCAACTCCAGGGCGAACTCGGCGCGTTCGGACTCGACCTTGTTGTCCGAGGGGTGCCGGCGCTGGCCCGGCCGCACCGGGACGCGGTCCAGGTACGTGGTGTAGCCGACGAGGTCGTCGGCGGCGGCCAGCGCGCCGCGGGACTCCGGGGTGAGCCAGCGCGGACCGGCCGGCCCGGTGCCGACCACGACCACTTCACCGTGCTCGTCGGCGGCCGGCTCCGGCTCCCCGGCGGCGGAGGCGATGCGGCTCGGCACGACGGCGACGGAGAAGTACGGCACGGTGTCGGCGTCGACGTCGGCCAGCGCGCCGGTGCGCTCCCCGGCCATGGTGGCGCGCTCGACATAGCGGGCCTCCGCCATCCGGCCGGAGCGCTCCAGGGCCCGGCGGACGCTGGGGAAGGTGCGCCCCAGCTTCATCACGACCGCGGAGTCGGCGGCGCTCAGACGCGCCGTCAGCTCCTCCTCGGGCAGGGTGCCGGGGAGGACGGTCAGCACCTCGTCGGCCTCGGTGAGCGGGGTGCCCAGGCGGGCCGCGGCGGCGCTGACGGAAGTGACGCCGGGCACGACCTCGGTCGGGTAGCGGTGCGCCAGCCGCTTGTGCATGTGCTGGTAGGAGCCGTAGAAGAACGGATCGCCCTCGGAGATCACCGCGACGGTGCGGCCGGCGTCGAGATGGGCGGCCAGCCGCGCCGCCGCCGCCTCGTAGAACTCGTCGAGAGCCCCGCGGTAGCCGCCGGGGTGGTCGGTCGACTCGGTGGTGACCGGGTAGACGAGGGCTTCCTCGATGTGGTCCGGGCGGATGTGCCCGGCGGCGATGGACCGTGCGATGGAGCGTCCGTGCCGGGCGCTGTGGTACGCCACCACATCCGCCCCGGCGATGATCTCCACCGCCCGCACGGTCATCAGGGACGGGTCGCCGGGGCCGAGGCCGACGCCGTAGAGGCGGCCGGTGGACCGCTCCGGGGAGGGCGCGGCCGGCTGGTCCGCCGCACCGCTGCTGGCCTGCTGCTCGCTCACGCTCACTCTTCCTCGCTCGCCAGGGCGTTGATCGCGGCGGCGGCCATGGCACTGCCGCCGCGCCGCCCGCGCACCACGATGTGGTCCAGCTTCGACCGGTGGTCGATCAGCGCGTCCTTGGACTCGGCCGCGCCTATGAAACCGACGGGGATACCGAGGACCGCGGCGGGCCGCGGCGCGCCTTCCTCGATCATTTCCAGGAACCGGAAGAGTGCGGTGGGGGCATTGCCGAAGGCGACCACGGCGCCCTCCATGCGGTCCCGCCACAGTTCGAGGGCGGCGGCGCTGCGGGTGGTGCCCATCCGCGCGGCCAGCTCCGGGACGGACGGATCGCCGAGAGTGCACAGCACCTCGTTGTCGGCGGGCAGCCGCTTCCGGGTCACTCCGCTGGCCACCATGGTGGCGTCGCACAGGATCGGTGCGCCGGCGCGCAGCGCGGCACGGGCACTCGCCACCACCCCCGGGGTGAAGGCCAGGTCGCGGACGAGATCGACCATGCCGCAGGCGTGGATCATCCGGACCGCGACCCGGCTGACGTCGGCGGGCAGGCCGGAGAGGTCCGCCTCGGCGCGGATGGTGGCGAAGGACTGGCGGTAGATCGCCGCCCCGTCCTTTTCGTAGTCGAACGCGGTCACTGGGGCCTCGGGTTGGTGGGTTGAGGGGTGGAAGGAGAGGGAGCGGGGGCAGACGGCGGAGCGCCGGGCGGGGGCGGTGTTTCACGTGAAACCGGCGCCGGTGCGGCCGTTTCACGTGAAACGGTTCCGGCCCGGGGTGTTTCACGTGAAACCGGCGGTGGTGGAGGGCAGTTGGGGCCTACGGCGGTGGTGCGGTAGCCCTCGGCCGTCGCCAGCGCATCGATCCAGGCGCCATGCGGATGGCCGCAGCGCCGTTCGCAGCCCGACCAGTGGACGGGTAGCCCGACGGGCACTTCGGAGCCGTCCGCCGGGACGGGCCGGCCCGCGGAGAGCGCGGCGGCCGCATCGCTCCGCACGTCCCGGCGGGACTTGGCGCAGCCGGGCAGGCCCGTGCAGGCGGTGACCCGGCGCCAGGGGGAGTCGGGGTCGGTGACCAGTCCGGCGGCGGCGAGGTCGGTCAGCCGCCGGGCGGCCAGGGCGGTGGGCAGGCCGGGGACGACGATGCCGCGCCAGGGCGTGAGGCGCAGCGCGCCGTGGCCGTCGTCGTCGGCGATCCCGGCCAGCAGCCGCCACTGGGCCACGGACAGACGGCCGAGCGGCGCCAGGACCACGATGGCGCGGCGGCCGTCGGGCCCCTCGACCGCGCCGGGGGCGGTGGCATCGGCGTACGGCACGACCGGACCCGGGTCGGAGGGGTCCGCGTACTCCGCGGTGATGCCCGCGGCCCGCAGCGCGCGCGCCACTTCCCGGGCGGTCAGCGGCCGCGCGGCGGGCAGTTCGCGGACCCGCCAGGCACCGTTGCCGCGCTCCGCGGCGGCGGCCAGGAAGACCTCGGCGGCCGTCAGCGCCGCCCGCGGGACGTCGTCCGCCGCGATCCGCAGCACCGCCCGCTCGTCGCCGACCCGCAGCAGCGCCCCGTACCCGGACGCGGCGCCCGGCGCATACGCGGTGTCCGCCGGGGCCCGCCGGGCGGATTCTGCGAGCAAGGTCACATCGCCGCCCAGGCCCGCCACATCGCCCCGTCCGTCGTCCAGGACGAACAGGAAACGGCCCGAGAGCGCCCTCGCCGGCTCGCTCGCGCACAGCAGCGCGTCCAGGCTCCGGGCCCACAACCGCACGTCGGAGGGGGTGTGCCGGTCCAGCCCTGCCAGCGGCGAGGCCAGCACATTGCGGATCCGCTCATGGCGGACGGACGGCAGCAGCCCGGCGTCGGCGAGCAGAGCGGTCAGATCCTGCCCGCAGTCGTCGGGCAGACCGCGGAGTTCGACGTTGCCGCGGGAGGTGAGCGAGAGACGGCCGTCGCCGAGGCGGTCCGCGGCGTCCGCCAGCGCGTGGGCCTGGCGCACCGTCAAGTCCCCGGCGGGCAGCCGCACTCGGGCCAGGCTGCCGTCGGCGGCGGAGTGCAGCCGCAGCGCTCCCGGGCAGGCGTCACCGCGGTCCCGTACCGGCGGTCCGGGCCGGTCGGGGCGGGGTGCGGGGGTGGGCGGCATGGCGGCGAGCATACCTACGTCGGCGGTGCCCGGAACGGGGGGCGAGGCGTCGTGCGGGGCAGCTGCCAAGGCCCGCTCCCGCGGCCCGGCGGCAGCCCTTACTATGCAGGTCGGCGAGTCGGCTGACCCGCCGGACGCCAGCGACGGCGCCAAGGGAGGAAGCCCGGTGAGAATCCGGCGCGGTCCCGCCACTGTGAACCCGGCCACCACCGGGTGAGCCAGGAACTCCCGCCGTCCATACGACCACCCGGGGCGTGGACACCCCGAGGAAGGGCTGCGCCGTGATTCTGCTGCTGTCGACCTCCGACACCGACCTGCTCAGCGCACGAGCGGCCACCGGCCCCGTGCCGTACCGGCTCGCCAACCCCGCCCGCCTCGACGTCGCCGAACTCCCCGGACTGCTGGAGGACACCGACCTCGTCGTCGTCCGCCTCCTCGGCGGCCTCCGCGCCTGGGAGGACGGCCTGGACGTGCTGCTGGCCGCGGACCAGCACCGCCCGGTCGTCGTGCTCACCGGCGAACAGGCCCCCGACGCCCAGCTCATGGAGGCGTCCACGGTCCCCGTCGGCACCGCCGCCGAGGCGCACGCCTACCTCGCACACGGCGGCCCGGCCAACCTCTCCCAGCTGGCCCGCTTCCTCAGCGACACCGTCCTGCTCACCGGCCACGGCTTCGAGCCGCCCGCGGCCGCGCCGTCCTGGGGCCCGCTGGAGCGCGCCGCGACGGAGGCGGCCGGCCCGACGGTGGCGGTGCTCTACTACCGCGCCCACCACATGAGCGGCAACACCCGCTTCGTCCACGACCTGTGCGACCAGATCGAGCGCGCCGGTGGCCGCCCGCTGCCGCGGTACGTCGCCTCGCTGCGGTCCCCCGAGCCGGAGCTGATCGAGGAGCTGCGCGCGGCCGACGCCATCGTCACCACCGTGCTCGCCGCGGGCGGCACCAGGCCCGCCGAGGCGTCCGCCGGCGGCGACGAGGAGTCCTGGGACGCGGGGGCGCTGGCCGCCCTGGACGTGCCGATCCTCCAGGCGCTCTGCCTGACCGGTTCGCGCGCCGCCTGGGAGGAGAACGACGAGGGCCTCTCCCCGCTCGACGCCGCCTCGCAGATCGCCGTGCCGGAGTTCGACGGGCGGCTGATCACCGTGCCGTTCTCCTTCAAGGAGATCGACGCGGACGGCCTCCCGGTCTACGTCGCCGACGCCGAGCGGGCCGCCCGGGTCGCCGGGATCGCCGTCCGGCACGCCCGGCTCCGGCACATCCCGGCCGCCGAGAAGCGGCTGGCGCTGGTGCTCTCCGCCTACCCCACCAAGCACTCCCGGATCGGCAACGCGGTCGGCCTGGACACCCCGGCCAGCGCCGTCGAGCTGCTGCGCCGCCTCCAAGCCGAGGGCTACGACTTCGGCGACGAGCCGGTGCCCGGCCTCGCGTCCGGCGACGGCGACGAGCTGATCTACGCCCTCATCGAGGCCGGCGGCCACGACCAGGAATGGCTGACCGAGGAGCAGTTGGCCCGCAACCCGGTCCGCATCCCCGCCGCCGACTACCGCCGCTGGTACGCCACGCTGCCGCAGGAACTGCGCGAGTCCGTCGAGGCGCACTGGGGCCCGCCGCCCGGCGAGATGTTCGTCGACCGCAGCCGGAACCCCGAGGGCGACATCGTGCTGGCCGCCCTGCGCCGCGGCAATCTGCTGATCCTCATCCAGCCGCCGCGCGGCTTCGGCGAGAACCCGATCGCGATCTACCACGACCCCGATCTGCCGCCGTCCCACCACTACTTGGCGGCCTACCGCTGGATCGCCGCGCCCGCCGCCGACGGCGGGTTCGGCGCCGATGCCATGGTCCACCTCGGCAAGCACGGCAACCTGGAGTGGCTGCCCGGCAAGAACGCCGGACTCTCCGCCGCCTGCGGCCCGGACGCGGCGCTCGGCGACCTCCCGCTCGTCTACCCGTTCCTGGTCAACGACCCGGGCGAGGGCACCCAGGCCAAGCGCCGGGTGCACGCCACCCTCGTCGACCACCTCGTCCCGCCGATGGCCCGCGCCGACTCCTACGGCGACATCGCGCGCCTGGAGCAGCTGCTCGACGAGTACGCCGCGATCTCCTCGATGGACCCGGCCAAACTGCCCGCCATCCGCGCGCAGATCTGGACCCTCATCCAGGCCGCCAAGCTCGACCACGACCTGGGCCTGGAGGAGCGCCCCGACGACGACGGCTTCGACGACTTCCTGCTGCACGTCGACGGCTGGCTCTGCGAGGTCAAGGACGCGCAGATCCGCGACGGCCTGCACGTGCTGGGCGCCGCTCCGGCCGGTGAGGCCCGGGTCAACCTCGTCCTGGCCATCCTGCGCGCCCGGCAGATCTGGGGCGGCACCGCCGCACTGCCCGGACTCCGGGAGGCGCTCGGCCTGGACGAGTCCGCCGCGACCCGCACCGCCGCCGACGACGCCGAGGCCGTGGCCCGCGGCCTCGTCCAGGCCATGGAGGACGCGGACTGGGACCCCACCGCGGTGGCCCGGGTCGCCGCGGGGCACCCGGCGGCGGTCGCCGACATCCTCGACTTCGCCGCCCGGCAGGTCGTCCCGCGGCTGGCCGCCACCACCGACGAACTCGACCACGCCCTGCACGCCCTGAACGGCGGCTTCGTCCCGGCCGGCCCGTCCGGCTCGCCGCTGCGTGGCCTGGTCAACGTCCTGCCGACCGGCCGCAACTTCTACTCCGTCGACCCCAAGGCCGTGCCGTCGCGGCTCGCCTGGGAGACCGGGCAGGCGCTCGCCGACTCGCTGCTCGACCGCTACCGCGACGACAACGGCGACTGGCCGGAGTCGGTGGGCCTGTCCCTGTGGGGCACCAGCGCGATGCGCACCTCCGGCGACGACGTCGCGGAGGCGCTGGCGCTGCTGGGCGTCCGCCCCGTGTGGGACGACGCCTCGCGCCGGGTGACGGGCCTGGAGGCCATCTCGCTCGACGAGCTGGGCCGCCCCCGCATCGATGTCACCCTGCGCATCAGCGGCTTCTTCCGCGACGCGTTCCCGCACGTCATCGGGCTGCTCGACGACGCGGTCCGGCTCGCCGCCGGTCTCGACGAGCCGGCCGACCGCAACTTCGTCCGGGCCCACGCCCAGGCGGACCTCGCCGCGCACGGCGACGAACGCCGCGCCACCACCCGGATCTTCGGCTCCCGCCCCGGCACGTACGGCGCGGGCCTGCTCCAGCTCATCGACTCCCGCGACTGGCGCACCGACGCCGACCTCGCCGAGGTCTACACCGTCTGGGGCGGCTACGCCTACGGGCGCGGGCTGGAGGGCCGCCCGGCCCGTGAGGAGATGGAGACCGCCTACCAGCGCATCGCGGTGGCCGCCAAGAACACCGACACCCGCGAACACGACATCGCCGACTCCGACGACTACTTCCAGTACCACGGCGGCATGGTCGCCACCGTCAAGGCGCTCAAGGGCAAGGCCCCCGAGGCGTACATCGGCGACTCGACCCGCCCCGAGACCGTCCGCACCAGGACGCTGGTGGAGGAGACCTCCCGGGTCTTCCGGGCCCGTGTGGTCAACCCCCGCTGGATCGAGGCGATGCGCCGCCACGGCTACAAGGGCGCCTTTGAACTCGCCGCCACCGTGGACTACTTGTTCGGTTACGACGCCACGACCGGTGTCGTCGCCGACTGGATGTACGACAAGCTCGCCCAGACCTATGTCCTCGACCCGGAGAACCGCGCGTTCCTCCAGGAGGCCAACCCCTGGGCGCTGCACGGCATCGCCGAACGCCTCCTGGAGGCGGAGTCCCGCGGCATGTGGGAGAAGCCGGACGCCGAGACGCTGGCGGCGCTGCGGGAGGCGTTCCTGGAGACCGAGGGCGAGCTGGAGGGCGAGGACTGAGCGGCGCGAAGAGCGCGCGGTGGGGCGGTGTTTCACGTGAAACACCGCCTCCGCCTCCCCGCCCGCTTCGAGCCCGGGACCCTCAACCCCTCGGCCACTCCAGCCGTTTGGCGAAGTGCAGCCACGCGGCCAGGACCACCAGGACCGCGGTCGCCCCGCCCAGCGTCATCACCGCCGCGGGGGAGGTCCGGTCCACCACCAGCCCGCCGGCCAGCGCGCCGAGCGACAGCGTCGCCTGGAACGACGCGGTGAAGAGCACCGACGCCGCCTCGGGCGCACCCGGTGCCGCCTTGGCGAACCAGGTCTGCGAGGCGACCGGCACCGCCCCGTACGCGACGCCCCAGACCACCAGCAGCGCCAGCGCACCGGCCGGCCCGCGGCCCAGGACCGGCAGCAGCAGCGTGGCGAGCGCCAGCAGCCCGGCCGCGGCCCCGAAGACCGTGCGCGGACGCCGCGCCACCACGGCACCGCCGGCGAAGTTCCCCACCACCCCCGCGACGCCGTAGACCAGCAGGAACACCGTCACCGTCCCCGCCGACGCGACATGGGCGGTCCGCTCCAGGAACGGCGTCACATAGGTGTACGCGCCGAAGTGCGCCAGCACGATCAGAAACGTCATCAGCAGCGCGAAGCGGGTGTGCACTGTGCGCAGTACCGCGCGCAGCACCGCCGGGCGGGTGGCGCGGACCGCCGGCAGCGGCGGCAGCACCAGGGCGGTCAGCACCAGCACCGCCACCGCCAGCGCGCCGACCGCGGCACAGGCCGTACGCCAGCCGGCCAGGTCGCCGAGGAAGGTCCCGGCGGGCACCCCGACCACCGAGCCCAGCGGCACCGCGGAGAAGACCACCGCGGTGGCCCGGCCGGCCGACTCCGCCGGCACCAGCCGCTGGGCGAGCCCGACCCCGATCGACCAGAAACCGCCGATCACCACCCCGACCAGGACCCGCGACAGCAGCACCAGCCAGTAGGCCGGCGCGACCGCGGCCAGGAGGTTCGCCAGCGCCAGCAGGGCGACGCACGCGCAGAGCATCAGCCGCCGGTCGACCCGCGCGGTGGCCAGGGTCACCGTCGGTGCGGCGCCCGCGGCGAGGAGGCCGGGGAGCGTCATCATCAGCCCCGCGGTGCCGTCGGAGACCCCGAAGTCGCCCCCGATCCGCGTCAGCAGGCCGATCGGCAGGATCTCGCTGGTGACGATGGTGAAGATGCCCAGCGTCACGGCGAGCACGGCGAGCCGGCTCTTGAGGGGCGAACGGCCCGCCGGGGCCGGGAGTGTCGCGGGCCCGGAGCCCTGGCGGGTCGTCATGTCCGGCCGGGGTCCGGAGGGGGTGGGCGCGGTGCTGTCGATGGTCGTCATGCCGTCCGTCCTGAGAGGCGACCGTTGCGGTGCCCTCAGTCCAGCAGCCGCCGTCCCCGAGGTCCGGCGGCTTTCCGACGTGGTGGTTCCCCCCCGACCGGGCGCTGTTCGGGCGGCGCCCGGCCGGGCTCAGCCGCCGGCCGTCGCCACGTGGATCGCCCCGTTGCTGGTGGTCAGCTCCAGCCGGTAGCGGCCCGCCGGATCGTTGCGGACCCCGATCTGCTTGCCGCCGTTGTCGGTCCGGGCGGAGACCTGGTAGCGGGCGTCCGGCACGGTGACCGTGACCGCTCCGTTGGACGACTCCGCGCGGACGTCCTGCGCCCTGGTCGCGGTGAGCTCGATCTCGCCGTTGGAGGTCTCGGCCTTGATGCCGTCGCCCGCGAGGCCCCGCCCGGTGATCGCGCCGTCGGTGCTGTGGACGTCCACCGCGCCGGACACCCCGTCCAGGTCGATCGCGCCGTTGCTGGTGGTCACCCGCGCCGAGGCCACCTTGGACAGGCTCAGCGCGCCGTTGGAGGTCTCGCCGGTCACCGGGACCGTACCGGGCAGGTCCACCGTGTACGTCACCGAGCAGCCGTCGCCGCAGCCGCCGAGCACTAGGGTCCCGCCCTCGACGCGGTGCGTCGGTCCCTGCGGCCGGTCGCCCCGGTAGGTGACCTTGCGGTGCACGCCGACCGTGCTGCCGCCCTTGCCGCCGTGCACCGTCACGCCGCCGTCGGTCGTGTCCACCCGCACCGACGTGATCTTCTGCGACACCGTGGCGTCGTCGGAGAAGGTCTCGCCGACCACCAGCCCGCACGCGCCGAGCGTCAGTATCCCGGCCGCGGCCAGTGCCACCGCCCCGGTGAAGCGGACGTGCCTGTGCATGAAATCCCCCCGGAATCCGGTCCGTTCACGGCTCCGGGCGGATGCCCGTCGCCCCTGGCAGAGCCCGTGCCACGGCCCGCCGGCCGCCCGCTCCGGGCCCACTGCCCGACCTTAGGCAGCCCGCGGCCCGCCCGGCCATGGGGCTAACCCCCGCTTCCCGCCCGGGGACCGCCTCCGGGTGCGGCCCCCGGGCGCCGGTGCGACGCTGAGAGGTGGGGAGTGATCCGCTGCGGCAGGAGGAGGCTTCCGGTGAGCGGCACGGGTATGCGTGGCAACGCGAAGGTGTGGAACACCGAGATCAGCATCGTCGAGTCCGGCAGCGAGGTGCGGGCCGAGGCCCGGCTGCGGGGCAAGGAGGGCGGGCAGATCGTCGGCGAGGGGTCCGCCCGGTGCAATCCGGCGGACGAGAACGTCCCCGCCATCGGGGACGAGTTGGCGGTGGCGCGGGCGCTGGCGGACCTCAGCCACCAGCTGCTCAGCCGCGCCGCACACGACATCGAGGTGCACACCGCCCGCCCCGTCGAGCGGCTGCACGCCTGACGGGCCGGCGGCGCGGCGCCCGGGCGGACGGCACCGGCCCGCCCGGGCGCAGCCTCGTCAGCTGTCCTTCGCCGAGAAGTCCGGCCCGAGCGTGAGCGTCACCGCGCCCGGTGCCGCCTGCGCCGACTCCTCCGCCTTGGTGCCGGGCAGCCGCGCGGCGAGCACCTCCGCCTGGGTCTTCAGACCGGGCGGGTAGCTGATGGTGGTGTTGCCGGTGGACGTGCCGTTGGCGGTGGAGAGGACGGTGAAGCCGAGCCCGCGCAGCTTCCGGGCGCCTTCCGCGGCGAGGCCGGGAGTGCCGGCGCCGTTGAGCACCCGCACCCGGACCGAGTGCGCGGTCACCGGGTTCTTCTCCGCCTCCGCGAACTTCTTCTTCCCCTCGGCGCCGATCTCCCGGTCGTGGGCGAGGTCGCTGAACAGCTCGCTCGCCTGCGGGTACTGCCAGATCACGTTGGCCTTGTCGGTGGGGACGTCGGCCTCGCGCGGATAGGTCGGGACGGTGAGGAAGGTGAGGTGGTCCGAGGGGATGTCCTTGACCGTCGACGCGAGGTCGTACAGCTGCTTGAGGTCGGCCAGGTCCTTGTCCGTGCTGAGGGACTTGGTGGCCGAGTCCAGGAAGCCGTAGAGGGCGGTCGGGCTGGTCAGCTTGGACTGGGCCTTGGTCGCGAGCGCCTTCATGAACTCCTGCTGGCGGCCGATCCGGCCGAGGTCGGAGCCGTCGCCGACGCTGTAGCGGGTGCGGACGTAGCCGAGCGCCTTCTCGTCGGTGACGTTCTGGCAGCCGGCGTCCATGTCGAGGTGGGCCTTCTTGTCGTGGATGGCGTGCTTGGGGCAGACCTCGATGCCGCCCAGCGCGTTGACCATGCCCTTGAAGCCCTGGAAGTCGACCGAGACGAAGTGGTCGATACGCAGTCCGGTGTTCTTCTCGATGGTCTTGATGCTGCACGCCGCCGCGTTGCCGACGTTGCCGCTGAGCCCGCCGATGCTGAACGCCTCGTTGATCTTGAAGTGGTGCGGTGCGGACTGCGCGCCGTTGCCCTTGTCGCACGCCGGGATCGCCACCCAGGAGTCGCGCGGGAAGGACACCGCGGTGGCCCACTTGTGGTCGGCGGAGATGTGCAGCACCATCAGCGTGTCCGACTGCATGGTGGTCAGCCCGCTGCCGTACTTCCCGCCGGTGCCCGCTCGGCTGTCGGAGCCGACGACCAGGATGTTCTTCGAGCCGGGGCTGAGGTTGACCGGCCGGTCGCCGCCCAGCGTGCTGCCCAGGTCGGCGCCGTGGATGTTGCCGTTCAGGTGCTGGTACACCCACACACCGGCACCGGTCGTGCCCAGCAGGAGCACGCCGACCACCCCGCCGGTCCAGGCCACGATCCGGCCGCGCCGGGTCATCCGGGCCTTCCCGGCTTTGCCGGAACCGCCGGCCCGCCGCCGCTCGGCACGGCCGCCCGCGGCACGCTCGCCGTCCGCCACCGGAGCCCGTCCGCCCCGGTCGCCCCGTCGGGCCCCCTGCCTGTGCGTCGTCCTGTCATGCACGCCGATGGCCCTTCTGGTCCTTCTGGAGTCGGTCTTGCTGCGGTGAGAGGTGTGGGGGTACGGGGGAGCGCACGGCGCCGGCGGGCGGCGGTGCCGGCCGGGGGCCGCGGCGCGGCGGACCGCCGCGGAGAGTCAGATGCCCTCGGTGGGCAGCAGCCGTACGGACTCCGGGTCGTAGCGCAGCCACTGCGGGCGACCGCCGCCGGGCAAGGTGCGCAGCAGGCACCACTGTTCGCCCTCGTCGTCCGTCCACCAGGCGCTGATCCGGCCCAATGCCCAGGCGCCGTCGGGATATTGGACCTCGACCGGTTGGTAGACCCATCGCACCTCCGCCTCAGGAGGCGGGCTGTCCCAGGTCAGGGGTCCGCACCTCGTCGCCATCTCCCCCTCCGGCAGCGCCCGTTGCGCCTGTCGGGCGCAACCCTACCGATAACTTCTACAACGCTGTAGAAGTTCGTTGCTGTGCTCCGGGTCACAAAAAGATATCCGTCGCGTGGCGCACTGGAGAGTCCGGGGTCAGTGTGCCCTCACCAGGGCGTCGCCGCCTTCAGAACGAGGAACAGAGCTACCGCCGCGTTCAGCGAGGAGAGCGCGGAGGCCGCGGTGCCCGCCGCCGCGACCAGCGCGGCCAGCCCCGCCGGGGTCAGCGCCGGCGGCCAGGTGCGCGCCGACGGCACCGGCCCGAGCAGCGCCGCCACCCGCCGCGGCACCGGCCCCGGTTCGGGCGACGCGAACTGCGCCACCACCGGGTACGGCGCCGGCCGCGAGATCAGCGCGGCCTTCCCCACCGCGCGGGCGGTCAGCCGCCGGTCGCCGACCGCCCCCGCCGCCTCCTCGTCCGCCCAGCGCTCGGCGCTGAAGGCGACCGCGGAACGCAGCGGCAGCAGCAGCGGGTTGACGCACCCGGCCAGCCGCACGGCCAGCAGATAGCGGTGGTGACCGGCCTGCAGATGCGCCCGCTCATGGGCGAACAGGGCGCGCCGCTCGTCGTCGTCCAGGCTGCGCAGCATCCCCCGGGACACCGCGATCCGCCCGGGCCGGGCCGGCCGCCCCGGCCGCGCACCGGTGCCCGGCACGGCGTAGGCGTACGGTTCGTCGTCCGGCAGCACCACCGGGTCGGCGCCGGCCGGCAGCACCTCCAGCGCGCGGTGCGCCCGCTCCCGGATCCGGTGGTCCCGGCGCAGCGCGACACCGCACACCACGAGCGCGGCGGACAGCGCGAAGATCGCTGCGACCCCGGCCACCTCGGCGTACGGCACCGCGGCCCGCACCTCCGGGTCCGACCAGCCGTCCGGCAGCGGATTTCCGGGTAGTTGGGCGGTCCCGACGACCACCAGCAGCCCCAGGCAGAGCGTGCTGCACACGCCGAGGACCACGGCCAGCACGGTCAGCAGCCGGGTGGTGACCCGGGGGTGGAGGTGCTGCTCCGCGAGCCGGGCGATCGGCAGCGCGGTCAGCGGCAGGACGAGCGGCAGGAAGACGAAGACGCCCACCGGTCACCCTCCGCGTGCTTCGTCCGAGGCGTCCGAGCGGCCCGCCCCGGGGTCGGCGCCCGGGGCTCTGCCGTCGTCCTCGGCGCGGGCCAGGAGGCTGCGCAGCACCTCCTCGTCGTGGGCCGAGAGGGCCGAGACGAAGCTGGTCAGCACGGCGTCCCGGTCCGGTTCGCCGTCCAGGACGCGGCGCATCCGCAGCGCGGCGAGCCCGGCCTCGTCGGCCGCCGGCGTCCAGGCGTAGGCCCGGCCGGCGCGTTCGCGGGTGACCGCCCCCTTGGCGTGCAGACGGGACAGGATCGTCATCACGGTGGTGTAGGCGAGGTCGCCGCCGAGCCGCTCCTGCACCCAGGCCGCGGTGGCCGGGCCGGGCGCGTGGTGCAGCGCGGCCAGCACCTGCGCCTCCAGCTGGCCCTGGCCGCGCCGGGCCCGGTCCCGCCCGTTGCCGCCGAGGGCCTTGCCGAAGGGTGTTGCGCCCATGTCGTCGCCTCCCGTCGCACCGGGCGCCCCGCGGGCCGGGACGCCGAGGCATTTTACGGCGGCGGCCGGCGCTTCCCGGGGTCGCTGCACGGAGTGCGCCCGCCTGCGCCGCATTCCGCCGGCTTACTTCTACACTCCTGTAGTTTTTCTGCCAGGTCCTGGTTCACCGCCGGGGACCGGCAATGGCAACCGGCCCGGCCAATCATCTGGAGGGAAGCCATGGGAGTCTCACTGGCCAAAGGCGGCAACGTCTCGCTGACGAAGGAGGCACCCGGCCTGTCCGCGGTATCGGTCGGTCTCGGCTGGGACGTACGGACGACCACCGGTGCCGACTACGACCTCGACGCCAGTGCCCTGCTGTGCACCGACGCCGGCAAGGTCGCCTCGGACCGGCACTTCGTCTTCTACAACAACCTCACCAGCCCCGACGGTTCCGTGCAGCACACCGGCGACAACCTGACCGGCGAGGGCGAGGGCGACGACGAGACCATCAACATCGCCCTGAACGGCGTCCCGGCGGAGATCACGAAGATCGTCTTCCCGGTCTCCATCCACGAGGCGCACAGCCGCGGCCAGAACTTCGGCCAGGTGCGCAACGCCTACATCCGCGTCGTCAACCAGGAAGGCGGCGCCGAACTGGCCCGCTACGACCTGACCGAGGACGCCTCGACCGAGACCGCGATGGTCTTCGGCGAGCTCTACCGTCACAACGGCGAGTGGAAGTTCCGCGCCGTGGGCCAGGGGTACGCCTCGGGGCTGGCGGGCATCGCGGCGGACTTCGGCGTCAACGTCTGACGTGGTGCGGGCGGGGGTTTCACGTGAAACCCCCGCCCGCAGCCGCGCGTTCAGAGATCGAACTCGGCGGGGGAGATCCCCAGCGCGAAGCACACCTCGCGCACCACGGCACGCTCGGTCGGGTCGAAGTCGCCGTCCGCGCCGCCGATGACGATGCCGATCTGCAGCACCGCCCGCGCCTCCACCGGCTTCTTCTTGACCTTCCCGATCTCCTGCATGAGCGCGACCTTGCCGAAGTCGAAGTCGGCGGCGAGCTTGTCCAGGCAGCCCTCGAAACGGAGCCGGAGGTCGTCCGCCGGGAAGTTCTGGAGCACCTCGTTGGTGGCGATCAGCTGCGCCACCCGCCGCCGCTCCGACGGGTCGACGACGCCGTCCGCGGCGGCTACCAGCGCGCACATCGCCATGCTCGCATCGCGGAAGGCACCGCTCTTGAGGTCGTTCTTCCTGGCGACGAGCTGGCTCTGCATCGTCTGCGCGGAGTCCTTGATCCGGTCCCACAACGCCATGTGAATCTCCTCGGCTGGTCGTGCGGCGAGCATGCGGAGGGCGGGCCCTGGGCATGCTTCAGGCATGCGTTTGGTCATGCGTAAGTAAAATCTACAGCCCTGTAGAAGGCGTGCGGATGCCACCCCCTGCCGTCATGGCCACCTTTGGCGCGATATGCCGCCTGCGCCCGGAGTACGGTGGAAAAACCACCGTAAAGCGATGTGTTTCCGACGATGCCCGGGGTGCCCCGGTCAGGGACGGCCCGGGGGTATGCGGGTGAGCGCCATGCAGACCTTCTTGTCCGTGCTCGTGCTGCTGGCCCTGATCTTGCTGGGCGTGCTGTTCCTCATCCGGGTCAACGACCAGACGGTCGGGCGCCCCTCCCCGCACCGCTACACGCACCTGAAGGAGTCGTTCCAGCGGCGGCTGCACAGACACCCGCACGGCGCCGCCCCGGGGCCGCACACGACGGGCCCGCCATCTTCCCGGGAGCCGGACGACCGCCGGTGACCCCCGCCGCCCGTCGCGTCAGGAGCGCCGTATGACCACCGCCCCCGAGGACCGCTCCCCGCACCCCCGCCCCGCACGGCATCCCGCACCGCCACCGGTCGCCCGCCTGGCCATCGCCCCGCACGGCGAGGTGACCCGGCGGCTGGACGGGGCGTGGTGGCCGCACTCCACCGACCTCGTCGCCGAACTCCCCGACCTCCTCGCCGCGTTGCCCTTCGACTGGCCGCGGATCACCCATGCCACGGTGAACGGCTCCGGCTGGCCCGCGCTGCCCGGCCACATCCTCGTCGCCGGCCATGTCGTCCGGCTGCGCCGCACCACCAACCGCCCCGGCCCGGACACCCTCTGCCTGGTCTCCGCCGGCGTCGGCCGCTGGGACCTGCTGATCCTCCCGCCCGCGACCCCCGAACCCGACGCGGTCCGCACGATGGCGGAGATGGCCCGGACCGGAACACCGACACCGGCCTGAGGGCGCGCCGCACGCGCAGGACGGCAGCCCGGCCCGCCCCCGCCTCCCGATGACCGGCATACCCCGGCGATCCGGTGCGCGCATCCGCAGACCCCGCTCCGACGCCCCCGCAACCGCGCGGCCCCGGCCGTCCCGATCCCGCTGCGGCCTGCGCCTTTCCGCGTCCGGTTACTGCACATGAGTGGTGTTCATCAGAAGAACGCCGTTCCAGCGGCGTCGGTCCGCGATTCCTCCCATTGCGTACTCATCATAAGAAAACGCAACAGAAGGGACGCGTGGATCCCGCTGAGGGGTCCCGACCGAAAGCGAGGAATCATGGCTGCGAACAAGGTCATGCAGTTCTGGGCGGTTTGCCTGGCCGTACTCGGCAAGCTGCTGGCGTCACTGGGTGTCTCCCCCGCCGCCTCCGCGGCCCGCCGGGAGGCCGCGATCTACGAGCGGACCCTGGGCAGCACCGCCCCGGGCACCGACGGCCCCGACGCGGCGAGCGGCGCCGAACCCGAACATGATCCGGGGCCACTGCCACCCGCCGCGAGGACGGCCAAGCCCTTCGTACCCGCCGCGCGCACCGCTCCCCGCTACGGCGAGGACGGCTCCGTCCGTCGCAGTGTCCCGCTCCCGACCCTGCCGCCGACCATCAAGCAGCGCATCCGGGCCGAGGCGCACGGCGCCTCCCCGACCGCACGCATCAACCGCGGCAACCGTGGCCAGTCGCTCGCCGGCGTCGCCTCCGGCGCCGAGGCGTACTTCGGCACCGCCCCGGTCCAGCCGACCATTCCGGCGGCCCGCCGCCGCGAGCGCACCACCGCCCGTGCCGCCTGAGCCGGATCCGCGCACGCATGCGCCGACCGCACGGCACACCACCCGGCCCGCCACCGCACAGCGGCCGCACCACGACAACGGGCACGCCAGCAGCAAGCACCACGCTGCATGAGCACCACGCCGACGAGCATGATGACGCCAAGCATGAGAGCGACCGGCCGACCTGACACCGGAGCCGGGTTCGGAGCACCACACGATCCGGAGCAGTACCCGAGCAGTATCCACAGACTTTGAGGTGACGCAGCGTCCGACGTCGAGCAGGGCGAGACCCCGCCGCCGGGCACGAGAGGCCACCGCAGGAACCGCAGGGCACTCTGCGGGCATCCGCTGGTTTCACGTGAAACAGCGTTGGAAGAGGGTCGTTCGCGTTCGACGGGTCGGCGACCATGTCGTCGGGACGGGGCACACACCGCTGCACGCCGGGCCACGCGGGCCCGCCGCTGTGTGGCGCACAGGCGGTAGCAGCGCGACGTTGTCGCGTTCCGTCAGGCCGAAGCCGTCCGAACGGGCGGCGCTTTGGCATGCAGGGGGCGAGCGGTGCGGGGCCCGGGCCGCTATTTCGTGGTCTTCTTCCCCAGGCTCAGTACGGCGAAGAGCGCCTCCGCGCCGCCGACGATCGCCAGGACCAGCCCGATCTTGTGCAGCGAGACGACCGGCGTCTCAACTTCCTTGGTGGTGAGCCACAGGATGACGCCCACGATCGCCAGCAGAATGCCGCCGGCAATGCCCTTCATGAATTCCCACCCCTTGTCGTCGAAGCAGCCGAGGCCGCCGATGCGGTGTCGGTCGACCGGACCAGTCTCGCGTCCGCTTCGGGCGGAGGGATCGTCCGCAGGTAGGCATTGGCCGGGCGTCGCCTGTCACTTTCTATGTACGCCGTGGGGTGTCCCCGTGCAGCGGGAAACACCCGTCAACCAGCCAAAATTGACGTCGCAACATCCGCGCATTCCTCCCGTCGGGGATCCGCGCGGGTGAAAAACCATCCGCATGGCTCACCTGGACCTGCCGTGTGCCACGGCTGCGGGTTACCTGGTGCCTGCCCCTCAGTCGTGGCGCGCACGATGTCGCGACGCCGCTGGAGCATGCAGGAGGAAGTGCCATGCCGTCGCCACTCGCCGGACGCACCGCCGGACCGATTCCGTCCGCGCTGCTGGGACTGCTCTCCCTTGTGATGGCCGCCGCGGGCCCCGCGGCGGCCGACCCTTCACCACCGTCGGCGTCGGGCACCGACTGGGACCAGATCGCCGCCTGTGAGAGCAGCGGCGACTGGCACATCAACACCGGCAACGGTTACCACGGCGGCCTACAGATCTCGCCGGCCACCTGGCGCGCCTACGGCGGCGAGCGCTACGCGCCGCGTGCCGACCTGGCCACCCGTGACGAGCAGATCGCCATCGGCGAGCGGATCGTCCAGGACCGCGGCCTGTCGCCCTGGCCCAACTGCGGCCGCCTGTCCGGCTCGTCCGGTGACCGTGGCCTGCACGCCCGTCCCACGTCCCCCTCGCTCACGGCCCGGGCTGGCACCTATGTCGTCCGCCTCGGCGACCACCTCGCCGCCATCGCCCGCCAGATGCACACCCCCGGTGGCGCGGAGGCCCTTTACGCCCTCAACAAGGCCCGCCTTCCCGAAGGACCCGACCATATTTTTCCCGGGCAGATTCTGCGTGTGGAGGACTGAGGAAGGCGAAGGGTCCGTCACGGTGAATCCGGGTGGTCGGTCAGAGTGAACGCGGAAGACCGGCCGCCCTTCAGGCTTGGTCGATGTGAGGACTGCCGGTAGCAAGACTGCGGGTTTACCAACCGCGAGGGGCAGGACCACACTGTGAAGAGATTGAGTCCCAAGAAGATGGCGATCGCGGGCCTTTTCGGCCTGCTCCTGGTCGGTAACGGCGTAACGCCGGCCATGGCCTCGGCTTGGGGGGACGGTCCGTTCAATGCGAACGGAGACACCTTCAACAAATTCATCGCCACGTTCGAGTGCGAGGGCCGGGCGCGCTACTGCATCAACGGCCCGGTCAACAGCGGCAACATCAAGAACGCCCAGAACGTGGGGATCAACGGGAGTCCCAGCTCCAGCGGAACCCCGACGAGTAACAGCGGATCCAACAACTCCGGTTCCACCGGCAGTGGTTCGTCGTCGGGCAGCTCCAACAAGCAGCAGCTGCGTGTCGACGACGACGGCGGGGCCAGCGTGCACCTGTGAGCTGACGGCACAGTGCCGACACATGCCTCAGGCCCCGGAATTCCGGGGCCTGAGGAATTTTCCGGGCGTCCGGAAGAGTTCCGGACGCCCGGCTCAGGGCAGGACCTTGAGGATCTTCGAAATGTCGTTCCGGCTGCCGCTCTCCGAGCCGGTGGCGGAATTGAGGCTGTTGGTGGAACCGGCGGCCGTCTCGATGTTTCCGCTGTTCACCGGGTTGCCGCGGTTGAGGTAGTTGTTGCTGTTCTTGCTGTTGCCGCTGTGGACCGGCCCGTTGACGCACGGATGCGGCGACTTCCGTTGCGGCGAACGGTAGTTGAAATCGGCGAGGCGGTTGTCGCACATCACGCCGGAAATCATGCCGGTGATGGTGCCGACGTCGGCACCCGCCACCGCGGAGAGCAGGGAATTGTCCGGAGGGGTCTGTGCCTGTGCGACTCCGGTGCTGAACAGCACCAGACCGCATGCCCCGGCGACGGTTCCCGCCTGCACTAGTCTTTTCACGACGCTCCTTGCGTGATCGGCCTGCTGGTCGCAGACGTATCGTCCTGCGGTTTTCCACCGCCGCCGCTGACAACCCGCAGGGATTCCAAACGCTCGTGAGCCATATTCAGCCGGGTGGCCCAACGTCCCGGCGGGCCCCCGGCCGGCGTCGGTGCGGGCGGGGGAAAACCCCACCACGACCCGGCGGGCCGCCGGATGGGCGGGCGCGAGCGGCCCAACGAGCCTTGTGTCATGACGAGTTACAGGGGGCGGAAGGCCCAGAGGGTGTTGCTGCTGGGGCTGTCGGGGCTGATGGCCGCGGCGACGCTGAGCGCCGCGGTGCCGGGCGCCCGGGCGGCGGACCGGGGCCGGAAGAACGGCGCGGCACCGGCACCGCGGCTGGTGTGGCGGCCCTGCGAGCGCCCCGGTGGGCCGGCCGGGCAGGAGTGCGCCGAGCTGCCGGTGCCGCTGAACTACCGCGACCCGGCGGGACCGCGGATCACGCTGGCGGTGAGCCGGGTGCGCCACCCGCTCACCGTCGGGATGCCGGCGAACGTCACGCCCTGTGCGTTCTGGAAGGACCGGCCGGCCGACGAGCCGGTGCGCATCAGCGACCGGGGGCCGGCCGACGTCCTGATGATCCAGAACCTCCGGGATCCGTCGACGCCCTACTTCGGGGCGCGGAAGATGCGGACGGCGCTCGGGCAGCGGGCCCGCATGGTGACCCTCGACCACGGCGGGCACGGGGCGTACCTGGCGAACGGGAACGCCTGCGGGGACCGGACGGTGACCGGCTACCTGCGGGACGGCCGGTGGCCGCAGGCGGATGTGTCCTGCCCGAAGTAGGAGGGGCCGGGCCGCCGGTGGAGGCGGCCCGGCGGCAGGCGTCGGGCCGCCCGGCGGTCACCCCAGCGCGTGCCCCGTGGTGGCGTCCACGTGGTCGGGGACCTCCTCGTGCCGGTCGCCGACCGTCGACGTCCCGGTGGGCTCGAAGAGCAGCAGCGAGGCGCCGGACGGGGCGGACGGCTTGTGCTCGATGCCCCGCGGGACGGTGAACACGGCGCCCTTGGGCAGCCGGACGGTGCGCTCCCCGGCCTCCTCGCGCAGCGAGATCAGCAACTCCCCCTCCAGCACCAGGAAGAACTCGTCGGTGTCGTCATGGGCGTGCCACAGGTGGTCGCCGGCGACCTTGGCGACCCGGACGTCGTAGTCGTTGACCTGGGTGACGATCCGGGGGCTCCACAGGGTGTCGAAGGAGGCCAGCGCGGCGCCGAGTTCCAGGGGCTGATCTGCGTGTGTGCTCATGATCCGATCCTGGCCCGCCCCGCCCGGCCGCCGTGAGTGCTAGAAATCGCATATGCCGCAACGATCCTCGCAACCGGATCGGATACCGGGCCGCGCAGCGGGCCGCCCCGACCGCCCGCACCGCGTCGTCGCCGTCGTCGACGAGAACACCAACCCCTTTGAAGTCGGCTGCGCGATCGAGGTGTTCGGCCTCAAGCGTCCCGAAATCGGCCGCCCGCTCTACGACTTCGCGCTCTGCGCGCCGGAGCCGCGGACCGCGATGCGCGACGGCTTCTTCACCCTCACCGGCGTCGCCGACCTGACGGCCACCGACACCGCGGACACCGTGATCGTCCCCCACCGGCCCGATGTCGAGGTGCCCCGCCGGCCCGCCCTGCTCGACGCCATCCGCCGCGCCCACGCCCGCGGCGCGCGGCTGATCAGCTTCTGCACGGGCGCCTTCACCCTCGCCGAGGCGGGCGTCCTCGACGGCCGCCGGGCCACCACCCACTGGCAGTGGGCCGACCGCTTCCGGACCCGCTTCCCCGGCGTCCACCTGGAACCCGATGTGCTGTTCGTGGACGACGGCGACCTCCTCACCGCGGCGGGCAGCGCGGCCGCGCTCGACCTGGGGCTGCATGTGGTCCGCCGCGACCACGGCGCGGAGATCGCCAACGCGGTCAGCCGCCGGCTGGTCTTCGCCGCCCACCGGGACGGCGGCCAGCGGCAGTTCGTGGAACGCCCGGTGCCCCGCATCCCGGACGCCTCGCTCGCCCCGCTCCTGGCCTGGACCCAGGAGCGCCTGGACACCCCGCTCACGGTGGCCGATCTGGCCGCCCGCGCCGCCGTCAGCCCCGCCACCCTCCACCGCCGCTTCCGCACCGAACTGGGCACCACCCCGCTGGCCTGGCTCACCGGCGAACGGATCGCCCTGGCCTGCCGGTTGATCGAACGCGGCGAGACCCGTCTCGACGTGGTCGCCCGCCGCAGCGGCCTGGGCACGGCGGCCCATCTGCGCGCCCTGATGCACCGCGAGACCGGCCTGACGCCGTCCGCCTACCGCCGCCGCTTCGGCCCGGACGCGGGCGACGGCGCACCGTTTCACGTGAAACACCGTGTTTCACGTGAAACCCCGCCCGCCGCCCGCCCGGCCGCCTCACCCACCGGCCCCTAACCTGGGAAAAGGAAGCCGGTGCGCGTCGATGACCGCTGAACCCGTCACCCTCGCACTCTGCGGCGATGTGATGCTCGGCCGCGGAGTCGATCAGATCCTGCCCTTTCCCGGCGACCCCGAGCTGCGCGAGCCCTACGTCCAGGACGCCCGGATCTACGTCGGGCTGGCCGAGGCGGTCAACGGCTCGGTCCACCGCCCGGTCGCCTTCCGCTACCCCTGGGGCGACGCCCTGGCCGCCCTCGACGCCGCCGCGCCCGCGGCCCGGGTGCTCAACCTGGAGACCTCCGTCACCCGGCACGGCACCTTCGCCCCCGGCCGGGAGATCCACTACCGGATGCACCCGGCGAACCTTCCCTGCCTGGCCGCCGCCCGCCCCGACGTCTGCGTCCTCTCCAACAACCACGTCCTGGACTTCGGCCGCGAGGGGCTGGCCGAGACCCTGCGGAGCCTGGCAGCGGTGGGCCTGCGCACGGCGGGCGCGGGCAACGACGCGGAGGCGGCCCGCCGCCCCGCGGTCGTCCATCTGCCCGGCGGCCACCGCCTGCTCGTCGCCGCCCTCGGCATGCCGTCCAGCGGCATCCCCCGCACCTGGGCCGCGACCGCCCGGCACAGCGGCGTCCACTGGGCGGACGGCCCCTCGCCGGAGACCGCCGCCGCGGTGGGCGCCCAGCTGCGCGCCCGGAAGCGGGCCGGCGACCTGGCCATGGTCTCGGTGCACTGGGGCTCCAACTGGGGCTATGGCGTCCCCCGCGCCCAGACCGCTTTCGCGCACGCCCTGATCGACGCCGGCGCGGACCTCGTCCACGGTCACTCGTCGCACCACCCGCGCCCCGTGGAGCTGTACGCGGGCAAGCTCATCCTCCACGGATGCGGCGACTTCATCGACGACTACGAGGGCATCACCGGCTACGAGCGCTACCGCGACGATCTGCGACCGCTCTACCTCCCGGCCCTGGAGCCCGGCACCGGCCGCCTGCGGGAACTGCGGATCGTCCCCTTCCAGAGCCACCGGATGCGGCTGCGCCACGCCTCGGCCGAGGACGCCCGCTGGCTCGGCGCCCTGCTGGACCGCCTCGCCGACGGCTTCGCCCCCGGCACCCTGACCACCGACCCGGCCCCCGAGCTGCACCTCCGCCCGGCCTGACCGGCGCCGCCGCACCCGTACGGCCCGTGGGGGCCCGTCCTACTCCGCCGCGTCCGCCACCGCCGCGGCCAGCGCCAGCACCCGCCGTGCCTCCTCCACATGGAGGTTCTCGATCATCCGGCCGTCCACGGTGACCACCCCGCGGCCCTCCCGGCCCGCGGCCTCGAACGCATCGATGATCTTCCGTGCCCGGGCCACCTCCGCCTCGGCCGGCGCGAACGCCCGGTTGCACGGCTCGATCTGCGACGGATGGATCAGCGTCTTGCCGTCGAACCCGAACTGCCGGCCCTGGACGCACTCCGCCTCGAACCCGGCGAGGTCCTTGACGTCGTTGAACACCCCGTCCAGGATCGCCTTCCCCGCCTCCCGGGCCGCCAGCAGCGCCAGCGACAGCCCGGTCAGCAGCGGCGCCCGGCCCGGTACGTGCGCGGCGTGCAGCTCCTTCGCCAGGTCGTTCGTGCCCATCACCAGCACCGTCAGCCGCTCGCTCGCGCCCGCCACCGCACGGGCGTCCAGCATCGCCCGCGGCGTCTCCACCATCGCCCAGATCGCCGTGCGGTCCGGCGCACCGGCCGCCTCCAGCCGCTTCTCGACCTCCCGCACGGTCTGTGCGGACTCCACCTTCGGCACCACCACCGCGTCCGGACCGGCTTGCGCCGCGGCCCGCAGATCGTCCGCGAACCACTGCGTCCCCGGCCCGTTGACGCGGATCGTCACCTCCCGGCGGCCGTACGCGCCGCCGGCCACCGCCGCCGCGACCCGCTCCCGCGCCGCCTCCTTGGCGTCCGGGGCGACCGCGTCCTCCAGATCGAGGATCAGCCCGTCCGCCGGCAGCGACGCCGCCTTCTGCAGCGCCCGCTCGTTGGCGCCCGGCATGTACAGCACCGACCGCCGGGCCCGCACGCTTCCCTGTCCTTCGCCCGTCGCACCCATGGACCTACTCCGCTCCCTCGCCGCTCGCCGCCGCATACGCCGCGCCCAGCGCCGGGTCCCGGGCCACCAGCGCCTCGGCCAGCTCCACCACCACCCGGCACTGCTTGAACGTGGCGTCGTCCTGCATCTTCCCGTCGATCATCACCGCACCGGTGCCGTCGCCCATCTCCGCGATGACCCGGCGCGCCCAGGCGACCTCCGCAGGCGCCGGCGAGAACACCTTCTTCGCGATGCCGATCTGCACCGGGTGCAGGCTCCACGCCCCCACACAGCCCAGCAGGAACGCGTTGCGGAACTGGTCTTCGCACGCCACGGTGTCCTTGATGTCGCCGAACGGCCCGTAGTACGGCAGGATCCCGTGCGCCGCGCAGGCGTCCACCATCCGCGCGATCGTGTAGTGCCACAGGTCCTGCTGGAACACCGCCCGCGGCGCGTCCGCCGCCCCCGGAACGGGGTCCTCCCGGACGAGGTAGCCGGGGTGGCCGCCGCCCACCCGCGTCGTCTTCATCCGCCGGCTCGCCGCCAGGTCCGCCGGCCCCAGCGACATCCCCTGCATCCGCGGGCTGGCCCCGGCGATCTCCTCCACGTTGGCGACCCCGCGCGGCGTCTCCAGGATCGCGTGCAGCAGGATCGGCCGCCGCACCCCGGCCTTCGCCTCCAACTGCGCCACCAGCCGGTCGACATAGTGGATGTCCTCGGCGCCCTCGACCTTCGGCACCATGATCACGTCCAGCTTGTCGCCGATCTCGGTGACCAGCGTCAGCAGGTCGTCCAGCGCCCACGGCGAGTCCAGGCTGTTGATCCGGGTCCACAGCTGCGTCTCGCCGAAGTCGGTCGCGCGGGCGATCTCGACCAGCCCGTTCCGCGCCGCCTCCTTGCGGTCCGCGGGGACCGCGTCCTCCAGGTTCCCCAGCAGCACATCGACGTCCGGCGCGATGTCCGGCACCTTGGCCGCCATCCGCGGATTGCCCGGATCGAAGAAGTGGATCATCCGTGACGGTCGGAACGGCACCTCCCGCACCGGTTCCGGAGCCCCGACGGCCAACGGACGGAAAAAGTCCTTCGGAGAGCGCACGCTGCCTCCCAGTCGCACCGATCACCCGGCCCGGAGCCGGCCAACGGCGCACACTCTAGGCCCGCGACCCCCGGCTTGTTACCGCGCAGTACGTGTGCCGTTGATCACGGACCGCGAAGGGATCAACGGGCCGCGCCGGCGCAGCCCGGGCCCCGCCCGCACCGGCCGCCCGCGATAAATCCGTTGACGCCCCCGGACGGCCCTTGTTGACTTGAAGCCCACGGGCCCTGGCTCCGTGACGCTTTTCCCGATCCTTCCCGATCCGTTCTTGATCCGTTCCGCGATCCGTCTCCTCCGGGCGCAGCCCTGTCCACTCCGGGCGCAGCCCTAGAAATGGGTGTTTATGTTCCGGCCCGCGCCGAGTGCGCCTCGTCGCACCGCGTAACCGTCCGCCTCTTCCGCCGCCCGTCCCGCGGCCGCTGCCGGACGTCCCGTCGCCGGTGCCCCTCCCCATCGAGGCCGCTCGGCCTGCTCTTGCTGTCATGACCCACTTCTCAGCAAGGAGCTCCGGGTGTCCCACCCGACCAACCCCGCGAACGCCCACCGCACCACCCACACCACCCCCAAGACCCACCACGCTCACCACACTCACAACGCGCTGAAGATCGACACCTTCGCCTGCGCCTGGTGCGGTCTGACCGTCTCCGCGTACGCCGCCGACGGCGCCCGGCGCAACCACTGCCCCTCGTGCCTGCACTCCCAGCACGTCCTCGACCACGTCGAAGGCGGCCCCAGCACGTGCCACGGCCGGATGTCCCCGATCGCCATCGCCGTGCTGCGCACCGGCGACTGGCGGATCGTCCACCGCTGCGTACGCTGCGACGAGCTGACCTCCCACCCCGTCTGCACCGACGACAACCAGCTCGTCCTCATGCGGATGGCGGTCCGGCCACTCGCCCAACCGCCGTTCCCGCTCGAAGCGTTCGGCACCCTCTGACCCGCCCGGAAGGAGGGAACGCACCATGCCACGACGCACCAACACACCCGACCGCGCCCGCCCGCGCCGCCCCCAGCGGCACAAATCCGTCCTCCGTGAACGGGACCTGGACGGCCACCGTGCCGACGCCTTCCGCTGCGCGGGCTGCCGGCTCGACGTGCCGGTGACCGCCCCGGGCACCGCCCACCGCAACCACTGCCCGAACTGCCTGACCAGCCGCCACCTGGACGACCGGACCCCCGGCGACCGCGCCGCGGACTGCCGCGGCCGCATGGAGGCCGTCGGCATGTCCGTTCGGCCGGACGGCGAATGGCTGCTCATCCACCAGTGCCTGACCTGCGCCCGCCTCAGCGCCAACCGCATCGCCGGCGACGACAACCCCCTGGCCCTGGTCCACCTCGCCCTCAAACCCCTCCGCGACCCCACCCTCACCACCCGGGCCCTGCTCGCCCTGTGACCACCCCGGGGCCGTGCCGGCCACGGCCCCGGGGCCCTCAACTCCCCACCCACACCCAAGAACCCGCCCGACCCCCATGCCAAAATCAGCGCGTGCAGATCGGGATGCTGGGTCCACTAGAGGTGCGCACGGACGACGGCGGCCTGGCCGAGGTGCCCGGCGCGCGGTTGCGCGGGCTGCTGAGCGCGCTCGCGCTCCGGCCGGGGCAGGTGGTCCCGAAGGCGGCGCTCGTCGACTGGATCTGGGGGGAGCACCCGCCCGCCGAGGCGGCCAACGCCCTCCAGCGCCTGGTCTCCCGGCTGCGGAAGGCGCTGCCGGCCGGGGTGGTCGAGGGGCGGCCGGACGGCTACCGGCTGACGCTGGCGGCCGACGCCGTCGACGCCGTGCGGTTCGAACGCCTCGTCGCCGCGGGCCGGGCCCGTACCGAGGACACCTCCCGGCGGGCGCGGCTGCTGGGCGAGGCCCTCGACCTGTGGCGCGGCGCGGCCATGCAGGATGCCGGCCCGCAGGACAGCGCCGCGTTCGACGCCGCGGCCGGCCGGCTGGAGGCGCTGCGCCTGACCGCCACGGAGGAGCGGGCCGACGCGGAGATCGCCCTCGGGCGCGGTGCGGAGCGGGTCGCGGAGCTGACCGACCTGGTGGCCGCGCACCCGGTGCGGGAACGGCTCGTCGCCGCGCTGATGCGCGCCCTGGCCGCGGCCGGCCGGGACAGCGAGGCGCTGCTGGTGTATCAGCGCGCGCGGGAGGCCCTGGCCGACGCGCTGGGCGCCGACCCCTCGCCGGAGCTGGCCGCGTTGCACGTCGCGCTGTTGCGCGGCGAGTTGGGGCGCGGCGAACCGGGGCGGGGGGAGGCGGGCCGCCGCACCAATCTGCGCGCCGAGCTGACCACCTTCGTCGGCCGGGACACCGAGGTCACCGCGGTCCGCGAGCTGCTGGCCGAGCACCGGCTCACCACCGTGACCGGGCCGGGCGGCTCGGGGAAGACCAGGCTGGCCACCGAGACCGCGCGCACGCTGCTCGGCGAACTGCCGGACGGTGCCTGGCTGGTGGAGCTCGCCGCCCTCGGCGCGGACGGCGATGTGGGCGATGTCGCGCAGTCGGCGCTCGCCGGGCTCGGCCTCCGGGACGCCCTGCTCGGCGGGGCCCCGAACGCGGAGCCGACGGCCCGGCTCGTCGCCGCGGTCCGCGAGCGGGAGGCGCTGCTGATCCTGGACAACTGCGAGCATGTGATCGAGTCCGCGGCGGCCTTCGCCCACCGGGTGCTCGGGGAGTGCCGGCGGCTGCGGATCCTGGCGACGAGCCGGGAACCGCTCGGGATCACCGGTGAGGCGCTGTGGCCGGTCGAGCCGCTGGCCCTGCCGGCGGGCGACGCCGGCCCGGACGAGAGCGCGGCCGCCCCCGCCGTCCGGCTGCTGCGGGACCGGGCCGGGGCGGTCCGCCGGGATCTGCCGGCCGACGCCCGCACGCTGGCGACGATGGTGCGCGTCTGCCGGGCGCTGGACGGGATGCCACTGGCGATCGAACTGGCCGCGGCCCGGTTGCGCACCCTGTCCGTCGACCAGCTCGCGGGCCGGCTCGACGACCGGTTCCGCCTGCTGACCGGCGGCAGTCGGACCGCGCTGCCCCGGCACCGGACGCTGCGCGCGGCGGTCGACTGGAGCTGGGAGCTGCTCTCCGACGCCGAGCGGGCGGTGCTGCGCAGGCTCTCGGTGTTCGCCGGCGGGGCGAGCCTGGAGGCGGCCGAACGCGTCTGCGCCGGCGGCGCGGTCGAGTCGGAGCAGACGCTCGAACTGCTCACCGCACTGACCGAGAAGTCGCTGCTGCGCGCCGAGGGCGGCACCGTCCCGCGCTACCGCATGATCGGCACGATCCGGGAGTACGCCGGGCACCGGCTCGCTGAAGCGGGGGAAGCGGAGCCGGCGCGCCACGCGCATCTCGCGTACTTCACCGAACTCGCCGAGACCGCGGAGCCGCACCTGCGCCGCGCCGGTCAACTGCACTGGCTGGCCACGCTGGAGGCCGAGCACGACAACATCGGCGCGGCGATGCGCGGCGCCCTCGCGGCCGGCGAGGCACCGGCGGCGATGCGGCTGGCGGCGGGCGCGGGCTGGTACTGGTGGCTCAGCGGCCGCAAGACCGAGGGCCTGGAACTGGTCACCGCCGCCACCAGGACGCCCGGCGACACGTCCGACGACGTCCGGGCCACGGTGTACGCCCTGGTCGTGCTGTTCCTGAACTCCGGGTGGGGTGACGAGCACAGCGCCGCGGAGTGGATCCACCGGGCGTACGAACTCAGCCTGCGCAGCCGGCACCGCCACCCGCTGCTGGGGTTCGTCGCCCCGTTGGAGCGCATGCTCCGGGCGCCGGACGCGTTCCTGTCCGCCTTCGAGCCGCTGCTGGACGACGAGGACCCCTGGGCCCGCGCACTCGCCCGGCTGCACCTGGGCAAGATGCGGATCGTGCTCGGCCGGGAGGGGCGGGAGGCGGACGCGTACCTGGAGGCGGCGCTCGCCGAGTTCCGGGCGCTCGGCGAACGGTTCGGGATCTCGTTCGCGCTGACCGAACTGGCGGACCGGAGCGCCGTGCGGGGCGAGTTGGCCGCCGCGTGCGCGCACTACGAGCGGGCGATCGCGGCCGTCACCGAGATCGGCGCCACCGAGGACCTCATCGGCATGTGGTCGCGGCAGGCGCGCCTGCACCGGCTGCGGGGCGACGAGGACGCCGCCGCGGCCGCCGTCGCCGAGGCGGAGCGGTGCGCGGAGCGGGTCACCTGGCCGAACGCGCTGGCCCAGCTGGCCCTCGTGAAGGCGGAACTCGCCCGGTGGGACGGCGACACCGAGGAGGCGTGCCGCCAACTCGACCTCGCCACCGCCGCGTTGGGAGCCGAGGCGGAACGGGCCAGCGCCCGCGCGGCCACCCACGACCTGCTCGGCTACCTCACCGGCGACCTCGACGCGTCCCGGGCGCACCGCGCGGCGGCCTGCGCGGCGGCGGCCGAGGCCGGCCACGCGCCGCTGATCGCGCAGGTGCTCGTCGGCGTCGCGGACCTGGCCCTGCGCCGCGACGAGCACGAGCAGGCCGCCCGGCTGCTCGCGGCGAGCGCGCGGGTCCGCGGACTGTGGGACCGCTCCCACCCGGACGCCGCCCGGATCGAGCACACCGCGCGGCACCGCCTCGGCGACGCACGCTTCACCGAACTGTCCCGGCAGACCACACGGACCGACTGGCCCCGGCTCGCCGAGGCCACGCTCACCCCCTGAACGGGCCGACCCCGACAACCCCTTGAGCGCCGTGTCAGAAGTGGTGTCAGCCCCATGACCGCCCGGTGACCGCGCGGTGTCAGGGCGCCGGGCGAGCGTGGCGGGCGTCATCACTCCAGCGAGCGCGGCCGCGGGGCCGCGGAAAGCCGAGGAATCATGCAATCGCCCTCCAGGGCCACCCGAAACCACCGGGCCCGCACGCCGCGGCGCGGCCGACGAGCGGCGGTCGCGGCGCTGGCCGGCACGCTGCTGGCCGGGGCGGCCGCGTACGGGGTGGCCTCCGCGGCCGACGGGACCCGGCCGGCGCCCGCCGCCCGGCAGGACCGCCCGGAGCTGCAAAAGGCCCTCCAGGAGATAGCCGCCTCCGGTTTCTCCGGGGTGCAGCTGCGCGTGCACGACCAGCGGGGCGACTGGGCCGGCAGCGCCGGGGTCGCCGAGCTGGGCGGCACCGCGAAGCCGCCGACGAACGGGCGGTTCCGGATCGGCAGCACCACCAAGACCTTCACCGCGACCGTGGTGCTGCAACTGGTCGCCGAGGGCCGGATCGGACTGGACAAGCCGGCCGCCGGCTACCTCCCCGCACTCGGGCTGGACCGGCGGATCACCGTCCGGATGCTGCTGCAGCACACCAGCGGCCTGATCGAGTACACCGGCGACAAGTACGCCGACGGGAAGACCGTCAAGGGCATCCCCTGGTCGGGCAAGGAGTGGGTGGCGAAGCGCTTCCACACCTACCGGCCGGAGGAGCTGGTCCGGTTCGCGGTGTCCAAGCCGCTCAAGGCCGCGCCGGGGACGGCCTGGAGCTATGCGAACACCAACTACGTGGTGGCCAGGCTGCTGATCGAGAAGGTCACCGGCCACTCGTACGCCGACGAGGTCGGGCGGCGCATCCTGCGGCCGCTCGGGATGCGCGACACCGTGGTCCCGGGCACCTCGCCGGAGATCCCCGGACCGCACGCCCACGGCTACTACCGCTACGAGGAGGCCGGCCACCCGAAGACGGTCGACATCACCCGCCAGAACCCCTCCTGGGTCTCCAGCGGCGGCGAGATCATCTCGACCACCGAGGACCTCCGGACGTTCGTCTCCGCGCTGATGCGCGGAAAGCTCCTCCCGGCCCCGCTGCTGGCCGAGATGCGCAGGCCCCACCCGACCCCCGACCCGAAGAGCGGCTACGGCCTCGGCCTGTTCGTCCAGAACGCGGGCCCGCACTGCGGCGGCACCCTCTTCACCCACGACGGCCACGTCCAGGGCTACGCGACGCTGATGTACAGCACCCCCGACGGCAGCCGCACCCTGGAGGCGTCGTTCACCTACGCGGAGGACGCCGCCCAGTCCCTGGCCGCGGCGTACCAGAAGGCGGTACAGACCCTCACCACGACGGAGTTCTGCCACAAGTAACCCGCCCCGCACGCTCCGCGTGGCGGCGGGGCCGGCATGCGGGGCGCCGCTAGGTTCTCGATGCATGAGCCCTGCTTCTCTCCCCGCGCGGGCGGCTGTCCGGAGGCTGCTGACCGCCGTGGTCGTCGCGGTCGTGTTCCCGGCGCTGGGCAGCGCGCCCGCCACCGGGCAGGGCGTCGACGCAGCAGCCGCGAAGAGGCTGTACGGAAGCGCCCTTCGCAGAATGCCCACGTCCCGAGCGTTGGTCGCGCTGACCTTCAATGCGGCGTGGGACGAGGACGGGCTCGGCACCGTCCTGAAAGTGCTGCGGCAGCACAGGGCCCCGGCCACCTTCTTCCTCACCGGCCACTTCGCCGAGCGCCACCCCGCTGCCGCACAGGCGATCGCGGACGCCGGGCACGGGATCGGCAACCACTCACACAGCCATCCGCCCTTCGGCCGGCTCACCCGTCGGGAGAGAAGGCAGGAGATCACCCTCGCCGACGAGGCGATCCGCAAGGCAACCGGCAGGGCGCCGCTGCCGTTCTTCCGCTTCCCCTACGGGGACACCACCGCCCGGCAGATCGCCGAGGTCAACGCGCTCGGGTTCGCCGACATCGAGTGGACCACCGACACCAACGGATATCGGGGAACGGCCGGCGGCATGACCACGCAGAAGGCGGTCAAGCGTGCCCTCGACGCCCTCAAGCCGGGCGAGATCATCCAGATGCACGTCGGCTCCCTCGACGGGCAGGGCCCGGTCCTCGACGCCGAGGCCCTGCCGCAGATCATCGACGCTGTCCATGCCCGCGGCTACGAGATCACGGACCTACGCACTCTGCTGACCACAGGCCCGCGCTGAGCCCACCATCCCGAGCAGAGCCACCGAGGGCCCCGGGGCGCCGTCGGGCGGGGTGACGGTTTCGGTCGATTCCGTGTGGCGCGGAGCTCTCAGAGGTCGGGCATCAAGGGTGGGAACGGTCATGGGCATGGAAGATTCAGCCAGTTCGGTACATGTGTGCGAAGCGTAATCCTTGTCCGGATGGGTGGTGGGTTCCAGGATTTGGGGGCCCGCCGGGGTTCGCCCGGTACGGGCCGTCATCGACCTGGCGGAGGGGTTCAGGCGGCGATACAGCCGGCCGTAGCTGCGAACTGTGCTGCGAGACAAATGAGTTAGGCCCATCGAACCCGCCCGTGGGGATGCCGATCGTCGGCATCGATCCGAAAACCCATCCATCCGGATCCCCGTTGTGACGCCATGGCGGACGCGGGACGAATGACAAGGTGATGTCGGGTGCATCTGAGCCCTCATGAGCAGGAAAAGATGCTCGTTTACGTGGCGGCCGACGTGGCGGCGAAACGCCGGGCGGACGGCGTGAAGCTCAACTATCCCGAGGTGATCGCGCTGATCAGCGTGCACATCATGGAGGGAGCGCGACGCGGGACGCCGGTGTTGGAGCTGGCCGAGTCCGGAGCCAGGCTGTTCACCTCCGAGGAATTGATGGAGGGCGTCTTCGAGATGGTCACCGACTTGCAGGTGGAGGCGACTTTCCCCGACGGCAGCAAGCTCTGCACCATCCGCAAGCTGGTGGAGCGCAACCTCGTGGACTTGCCTGGCCCCGATCCCGATCCCGATTCCGATCCGTGCCCGGTGGCCGAGGGAGAGTGACCGTGATTCCTGGAGAGATCGAGTTCAACGGCCCCGACATCGTCATCAACGCGGGCAGGCCGGTGACGATGCTGAACGTGAAGAACATCGGGGACCGGCCCATTCAGGTCGGCTCGCACTACCACTTCGCGGAAGTCAATCCCCACCTGGAATTCCGCCTCGACGGGGAGCCCGTACCGCATACCGCGGCGCGTGGACTGCGGCTGCACATCAAGGCGGGCACCTCGGTGCGCTTCGAGACCAACTGCGACGACGACGTCCCTCTCGTGCCGCTCGCGGGCAACAGAGTGGTGCCGGGGCTGCGCGGCGAAACCAGGGGACCGGTGGACGGCAACGGGAATCGGGGGCAGGACGATGAGTGAGCGCTCCGAGTACACCGGGGCGATCTCCCGCCAGGAGTACGCCGGCCTGTTCGGCCCGACGACCGGCGACCGCATCCGGCTCGCCGACACCAACCTGTGGATCGAGATCGAAGAGGACCGTTCCGGCGGGCCGGGCCTGGCCGGAGAGGAGGTGGTCTTCGGCGGCGGAAAGGTCATCCGCGAGTCGATGGGGCAGTCGTTGCGCACCCGCAAGGAGGGGGCGCCCGACGCCGTCATCACCGGCGTGGTGGTCGTCGACCACTGGGGCGTCATCAAGGCCGACGTCGGTCTGCGCGAAGGAAAGATCGTCGCCCTGGGCAAGGCGGGCAACCCCGACATCATGGACGGCGTCCATCCCGACCTCGTCATCGGACCCGAAACCGAGATCATCGCGGGCAACGGCAAGATCCTTACGGCGGGCGCGGTGGACACACACGTGCACTTCGTCGACCCGCAGGTCGTCCCCGAGGCACTGGGGTCCGGTGTCACCACCCTCATCGGCGGCGGGACCGGCCCGGCCGAGGGAAGCAAGGCCACCACCGTCACCCCCGGGGCCTGGTACCTGGCCCGGATGTTCGAGGCGCTGGACGCCTACCCCGTGAACATCGGCCTGACCGGCAAGGGCAGTACGGTCAACGAGGAGTCGATGCGTGACCAACTGCGTGCCGGAGCCTTCGGGTTCAAGATCCACGAGGACTGGGGCGCCACCCCCGCCGCCATCGACGCCGCGCTACGGGTGTGCGACGAGAGCGGAGCCCAACTGGCCCTGCACGCCGACTCGTTGAACGAGGCGGGCTACGTGGGCAGCACTCTGGACGCGATCGACGGCCGGGGCATTCACGTGTACCACGCCGAGGGTGCCGGTGGCGGGCATGCCCCGGACATCATCACGGTGGCTTCCCACGCCCATGTGCTGCCGTCCTCGACCAACCCGAGCGTCCCGTACACGTTCAACACCCAAGAAGAGCACCTCGACATGCTGATGGTCGCCCACCACCTCAATCCGAACGTCGTGGAGGACCTGGCCTTCGCGCACTCGCGGATCCGGCCGACCACCATGCTCGCCGAGGACATCCTGCACGACCTGGGCGCGATGTCGATGACGTCCTCGGACGCACAGGCGATGGGCCGGGCGGGCGAGACGATCCTGCGTACCTGGCAGCTCGCGCACGTGATGAAGGAACGCCGCGGCGCCCTGCCCGGTGACGACAGGGCCGACAACCACCGGGTCCGGCGCTACCTCGCCAAATACACCATCAATCCCGCGATCACCCACGGCGTCGGCAACCGGATCGGGTCGGTGGAGAAGGGGAAGCTCGCCGATCTGGTGCTGTGGGAGCCGAAGTTCTTCGGGGTCAGGCCGCACCTGGTCATCAAGGGCGGGCAGATCGCGTACGCGCAGCTGGGCGATGCCAACGCCTCCATCCCCACGCCTCAGCCCGTCCTGCCACGCCCCGTCTATGGCGCGGTCGGCCGGGCCCCGGCATCTCTCTCCTTCAACTTCGTGACACAGATGGCGCTGGACGACGGGCTGGCGGAGCGGCTCGGCGTGGCCAAACCGTTCCGCGTGATCGAGAGCACCCGGTCGCTCACCAAGGCGGACATGAAGGAGAACGCCGAGACGCCCCACATCGAGGTCGACCCCGACTCGTTCAAGGTCACCATCGACGGCGAGGACGTGGAGCAGATGTGCCCGGAGGACGAAATCAAGGAACTCCCGCTGACCCAGCGTTACTTCCTCGTCTGATGGGTGCCGCGCTGCCGAATGACGCGCGTCCGCCGAGCGGTCACCGCAGGGCGGGCACGACGAGCCGGGGCGCGCTGCTGGTGCTGGCCGACGGCCGGTTTCCCGCCGGAGGCCATGCGCACTCGGGCGGGGCCGAGCCCGCCGTGCGGGCGGGGCGCATCAAGGACGCCGAGTCGCTGGAGGCGTTCTGCCGCGGACGGCTGCACACCGCCGGCCTGGTCGCCGCGGGGCTCGCCGCCGCGGCCGCGGCGGGCTGCGACCCGCTGGCGCTGGACGAGGCGGCCGACGCGCGGACGCCCGTACCGGCGCTGCGGCACACGGCGCGGCGGCTGGGGCGGCAGATGATGCGGGCCGCCCTCGCCACCTGGCCCTCGGCCGAGCTGACCGAGCTGGCCGCGGCCCGCCCGCGCGGCGCCCACCAGCCCGTCGTCCTGGGCCTGGCGGCCCGGTCCGCCGGCCTGACACCGCTGGACGCCGCCTACGCGGTCGCCTACGAGAACGTCAGCGGCCCGGCCACCGCCACCGTCCGCCTGCTCAGCCTCGACCCCTTCGACGCCACCGCAGTCCTGGCTCGCCTCGCCGCCGACCTCGACCACATCGCCACCCGTGCCGAGGAGGCCGCCCAACGCGTCCTCCTGGAGGGAACCGACGCGCTGCCCGCCGCCTCGGCACCCCTGCTGGACATCACCGCGGAAGCGCACGCCGCCTGGCCCGTACGCCTCTTCGCCTCCTGACCGAACACCCCCACCCCGCGCCACAGGAGCCCGTCATGCACCTCGACCACGCACAGACCTTCCCCGAGCGCCACACCTACGGCGCCGCCGACCCGGTACGCCCCGACGGCACCCGCCGCGCCCTGCGCATCGGCCTGGGCGGCCCGGTCGGCACCGGCAAGACCGCCACCGTCGCCGCCCTGTGCCGGGAGCTGCGCGACGAGCTGTCCCTCGCCGTCGTCACCAACGACATCTACACCCGCGAGGACGCCGAGTTCCTGCTGCGCGAGGCGGTACTGCCGGCTGAGCGGATCAAGGCGGTGGAGACCGGCGCCTGCCCGCACACCGCCATCCGCGACGACATCTCCGCCAACCTCGAAGCCGTCGAGGACCTGGAGGACGNGCTCGCTGCCGAGGGCGCCGGCCCGCTCGACCTGATCCTGGTCGAGTCCGGCGGCGACAACCTCACCGCGACNTTCTCCAAGGGCCTGGTCGACGCCCAGATCTTCGTCATCGACACCGCCGGCGGCGACGACATCCCGCGCAAGGGCGGCCCCGGCGTCACCACCGCCGACCTGCT
This sequence comes from Streptomyces sp. MspMP-M5, assembly GCF_000373585.1. Taxonomy (GTDB): domain Bacteria; phylum Actinomycetota; class Actinomycetes; order Streptomycetales; family Streptomycetaceae; genus Streptomyces. The sequence goes on along the minus strand of NZ_KB891884.1, from coordinate 21,610 downwards.
CGTCGTCAACAAGACCGACCTCGCCCCCTACGTAGGCGTCGACCTCGAGGCCATGGCCCGCGACGCCAAGGCCCAGCGCGGCGACCTGCCCGTCGCCTTCACCGCCCTGAAGCAGCCCGGCGGCGTCGAGCCGGTGGCCACGTGGGTCCGGGCGCGGCTGGCGGACTGGACCGCGGCCCAGGCATGACCCGCACCCTTCCCCGCCCCACCGCACCGCAGGCCGCCGCCCTCCCGGCGGGCGGCCTGCGGGCCACCGCCCGCATCGCGGCACGGGCCGACGCCCGGGGGGTCAGCCGGCTGCCCGTCCTGGACGGCGGCGGCCCGTTCGCGCTCCGCCGCGTCCAGTCGCACGCCGACCAGGCCCGGGTCTGCCTCATCGGGGCGATGAGCGCCCCGCTCGGCGGCGACCGGCTGCGCATCGAGGCCACCGCCGAGGCGGGCACCTCGCTGCGGATCACCGCGGCCGCCGCAACCGTCGCGCTGCCCGGCCGGACCGGCGACCTCGCCACCTACGACGTCCATCTGACGGTCGGCGACGGCGCGTTGCTGGAGTGGCTCCCGGAGCCGCTGATCTCCGCCGAGGGCAGCGACCTGCGGATGACCACCACCATCGACCTCGCCCCCACCGCCCGGCTGGTGTTCCGCGAGGAGCAGGTCCTCGGCCGCGCCGGCGAGCACACCGGTGCCCTCCGCAGCCGCCTGACGCTCCGTCAGGGCGGTCGTACGCTGCTCGACCAGGAGACCGCCTACGGGCCCGGAGCGCCCGGCTGGGACACCTCCGCGGTCCTCGGCGGCCACCGCGCCGTGGGGCAACTCCTGCTCGCAGGGCCGGAATTCGGTGACAAGCCGGCCGAGGTCCGGCTGCTCGGTGGCACGGCCGGCGACGGCGCGGGCCAGGGTGTCCTGGCCCCGCTTGCCGGGCCCGCCGCGCTGGCCACCGCGGTCGCCCCGGACGGCCTGACGCTGCGGCGGCTGCTGGACGCCGCCGCGGCCGGCTGAGGAGGCTCACACCTCCAGTTCGGCCTCCAGGCGGGCGAGGCGGTGGCGCGCCAGCGCGAGGTTGGCGCGCTTGCGGTCCAGCACCAGATACAGGAAGAGACCGCTGCCGTTCTTGCCCGTCACCGGCCGGATGATGTGGTACTGCGAGGTCAGGGTGATCAGCATGTCCTCGATGGCGCCCTGGAGTTCGAGCATCTCCATCGTGCGCAATTTGGCGCGCACCACGTCGGTGTTCCCGGCCGCCGCCACATTGAGATCGAAGCTCTGGGGATCGCCCAGGGTGGCCAGCGCCATTCCGCTGGTGTAATCGACCAGGGCGACACCTATCGCGCCCTCGATCGTCGACATCGCTTCACCGAGTGCGTTTTCCATCTGTGCCATGAGGGGTCGGGCCTTTCCGTGGATGCGTTGAATTCGCCGAGTCGACCGAATTCGCGGGATATGTGGGCGGATGTGTTGGCTTGGTGGGATTCTTGGTCAGAGGGATTGCTCCTGGGTCGCCGACCAGACGACCAGACGCCCGGCCGGTCAGCCCGCCGGCCGGGCGTCGAGCAGCGCCGCGATCCGGGCGGCGGTCCGCCGAGCCTGGAGGTGAAGCCGCCCGACATTGGTGTCCGGGCCCGCGACGGCGGTGAGCACGGCGCGGTTCCCGGCCGCGTACGCCGCGATATAGCCGCGGCTGCCGCGCGTCAGGGATTCCTCGAACCCGCCCTGCCCGGTGGCGTCGGTCAGGCGTTTGGCGACGCCGATCGCCGCGGCGGTGAGCGCGGCCAGTCCGTCGGGCTCGATATCCGGCAGATCGTGGGCGATCACCATGCCGTCCGCGCTCGCCACCATTCCGCCGTGCAGATGCCGTATGTGATCGCGTAACGCGAGCAGTTCGTCCCGTACCCCGGACGTGATCGCCTCGGTCTCGCTCGTCATCGGTCTTTCGACGCTCCTTTTCCTGGCACGTATTCCGAACACGTGCCTCATGGCCGGGATTCGCAAGGGTTCACAGGTTCTCCTCCAGTGCGGTGCGCAGACGGACGAGGAGGGCGACGTCCGGGTCGGTGGTTTCCAGGGCGCCCGGCTCCGGCAGATGCCACACCGGCGCGCCCGCCGCGGCCTTGCGCGTACGCCGCCCGGCCGGGACGGCCCCGGGGCGCCGCCGCGGCAGCGCCGCCGGCGGGGGCAGGCGCACCCGCCCGGCCGCGGCCAGGCGCCGCACCTCCAGCAGCGTCAGGAACGCCGACTGGCCCAGGGCGTGGGCGAGTTCGCCGGGTGTGCGGACGCCGTCGGCGTGCGCCAGCAGCCACCGCTGGCGGCCGGTGAGCGGCGGGCGTCCCGGGTGCTCCGGCGGCAGCGGGACGACCGGCGCGCCGTCCACCGCCGCCCAGGCATCCAGCCCGTCGAGCCGGGCCCGCAGGCGGGCCACCGCCGCCAGCAGCGACGCGGCGCCGACCGGGCGGATCACGCCCAGCCAGTGCGCGTCGCCCCGTGCGAAGGAGGTGGCCCCGGGCTGGGCCGGCAGGACGAAGCAGGCCGCGTCGAGCAGCGCGGCGAGCTGGCAGAGCTCCAGCTCGCCGCGGGTCAGCCAGCCCTGCTGGAGGAGGAACTGGCCGCCGCGGTGGCGCGCTCCCGCGGTGTGCTCGGCCCGCCGCCAGTGCTCCGCGGGCAGCCGTCCGGCGGTGGCGAGCCGGGCGCCGACGCCGGGGGCCGCCGGGCACTCGACGCAGTAGACCTCGCCCTCGTGGAGGTAGACGCAGCCGGCCGGGCCCCGCAGCGCACCGGTGGCGCGCTCGGCGGCGTACCGGTCGAGCGGGCCGGGCCGGCGCTCGCCGCCCGAGTCGCGGCCCGAACGGGAAGGTGACATCCGGTTCATGACGGGGCGTCAGTCCGTCGCCAGCTCCGCGGCGAGTTCCCGCAGCCGTAGTCGGGCGATGGCGAGATTGGCCTGCGCCCGGTCCAGCCAGAGGTGGAGACAGGTCCGGCTGTCGAAGGCGGTGGGCACCAGGCGGATCAGGTGGTAGCTGCTGCCCGCCGTGATGATGAGGTCCTCCAGTGGCTCCCCGTCGCCGCCCGTGGTGTCGAACGTGGCGTTGCGGGTCACCGCCTGGACGACCTCGGCGGTGTCCGCGGCGGCCGCCTCGTGGTCGCCATGCGGGGCCCGGCCGGCCGTCCCCAGGGTCAGGCCGCTGGTCCAGTCGGTCAGCCCGGCCCCCAGGACTCCGGGTATCCCCATCGCACGGGCCAACACCTGGTCGATACCGGGCACCTGACGACTCCCTCCGGCGGGCACGCTGCACGGCGCAGCACACGGGCACAACACGGAGGCCCTCCCACGTGGCGGTGCGTGGGAGAGCCTGCACGGAAGGTTACTGAAGCCGGTGGGGCCGGCACCGGCATATGCGCGAGGCCAAGGGCAATTGACCTGTTCTCGCCCCTCCACGGCCCGTTGTCGGCGCTCTGTTGACCACGCCGCCGCACAACTCCGCGCTCCCTACAGCTTGGTAAAGAAAGTGCTGCCGAACCTGTTCAAGTGCGGTCCTCACACGACAGGATCGCCCTGTACCGCTGTGATCATCGCCGCCACGGGCGGCGCACCAAACTGGGGGATCGACCACGTGAGACGAACAGTAGCGCTCGGCGCCGCCGGCACCTTGATGACCGGTGCGCTGCTCGCCGGCGCGATAGCCGCGCCCGCCACCGCCGGTGAGCGGCGGCCCGCCGGCACGGCCGAGGCCCGCGGCGTCGCGCTCGCCGCCGCCCGTGCCGCCAAGGCCGGCATCAACTGGCAGGACTGCCCCGCCGACTGGGGGCTGAAGGCCCCGATCCAGTGCGGCTTTGTCACCGTCCCGCTCGACTACGCCAAGCCCGACGGCCGCACCCTCAAGCTCGCCGTCGACCGTGCCGTCGCCACCGGCGGCAAGCAGGAGCACCAGGGTGCCCTTCTCTACAACCCCGGCGGGCCCGGCGGTTCGGGCATGCGCTTCCCGGCCCGCGTCACCACCAAGAACCCGCTGTGGGCCAAGACCGCCCGGGCGTACGACTTCGTGGGCTTCGACCCCCGGGGCGTGGGCCACTCCGCACCGATCTCCTGCCAGGACCCGCAGGAGTTCACCAAGGCACCCAAGGCCGACCCGGTGCCGTCCGGCGAGGCCGACAAGCGCGCCCAGCGCAAGCTCGCGTACGCGTACGCCCAGGGCTGCCTGGAGCGCACCGGCCGCGCGATGCTGTCGCAGATGACCACGGCCAACACCGCCCGCGACATGGATGTGATCCGCGCCGCGCTCGGCCAGCCGAAGCTCAACTACCTCGGCGTCTCCTACGGCACCTACCTGGGCGCCGTCTACGCCACGCTCTTCCCGGGCCACGTCCGCCGGATGCTCGTCGACAGCGTCACCAACCCCTCGCACGCGAAGGTCTGGTACCAGGCCAACCTCGACCAGGACACCGCCTTCGAGACCCGCTGGGGCGACTGGAAGAAGTGGGTCGCCGAGAACGACGCCGCCTACCACCTCGGCAACACCCCGCAGAAGGTCGAGGCGGCCTGGGAGCAGCTGCGCGCCACCGCCAAGCAGCACCCCATCGGCGGCGTGGTCGGCCCCGCCGAACTCATCGCCTTCTTCCAGAAGGCGCCGTACTACGACAGCTCGTGGGCCGAGGTCGCCCAGGTCTGGAGCGCCTACGCCGCCGGCGACAGCAAGCCGCTGATCGACAACGCCGGTCCGCACCCGGACAACAAGGTCGCCAACGCCCAGGCGGAGAACGGCAACGCGGTCTACACCGCCGTCGAGTGCACCGACGTCAAGTGGCCCACCGACTGGCGCAAGTGGGACCGCGACAACACCCGCATCGACCGCCGGGCACCGTTCATGACCTGGTCCAACGCCTGGATGAACCTGCCCTGCGCCAGCTGGCCGGTCAAGCAGCAGACCCCGGTCGAGGTCAGGACCGGCAAGGGCCTGCCGCCGGTGCTGATCGTGCAGAGCACCCGTGACGCGGCGACCCCGTACGGCGGCGCCGTCGAGCTGCACAAGCGGTTCGCGGGCTCCCGCCTGATCACCGAGCGGGACGCCGGTTCGCACGGCGTCACCGGCCTGGTCAACCCGTGCATCAACAACCGCGTCGACGCGTACTTCCTGAAGGGCACCACGGACCCGAAGGACGTCGTCTGCGGGCCGCACGCCACGCCCGTCCCGGAGAAGCAGAAGGCCGGGGCCGCCGGCTGAACCACCGCCGGGGCGGCCGGGAGCGGAACCTCCCGACCGCCCCGGCCCATCTCGGCGTCCCCGCTCAGCCCGCGATCGGCTCGACCCGCGGCTCCGCGATCGCCGTGTAGTCCTCGGTCGCCAGCGCCAGCGAACGGTCCAGCCGCGCCGCGTTGAAGTAGATCTCCGGATGCGCCAGCAGCGCCGGATCCACGATCAGCTCCAGCTCCTCGTCGAAGGAGAACGGCAGGATCGTCCCACTGACGCTCCCCGCCAGCCGCTCCGCCACCTCCGGCGTCGCGAACCCCGCGTACGAGCCGCCCAGCAGCGCCTTCACCGCCCCCAGATCCACCCGCCGGTCGCCCGGCACCACCGCCAGCACATACCGCTTGCTCTTCTTGCCCAGCTTCACCATCACCACGATGCACTTGGCGGCCTGCTCGATCGCGTTCCCGCGCAGCGCGCTGACCGCCTCCGTGGCCCCCTCCTCGGCATGCTCGTGGACCCGGTAGCGCGCCCCGCGCTCGTCCAGCAGGCCGATCAGCCTGGCGTAGGTCTCGTACTCGGTCTCGTACTCGGTCTCGTGCTCGCTCACGGGCGCCGCCCCTGTATCCCAACGATCATGAAGAGCACCGTATGCGTCGGCCACCGCGCGGCGCGAGCGGTTATCCGGCGCCCGGCCCGCCGGCGCGGCTGCTGCCGTGCCCCCGCCGTCCCTGTGCCCGGGCCTCCGTGGCGTACGGCCGGATCATGCCAGGTCACAGGGGACGACCAGGGCCGTCAGGGTAGGCGCGGAAGCCGCCGTCCCTGACCGTGCCGTACCGGCCCGGCCCCACCGGGCCCGGGCATCCGCGGGGCCGTACGGGCGACCGCCCGGCGTGCCCGCTTGTGCACCGGCGCGCGGGGGAGTGGCCTGGGGGCCGGGCGCCGTCCGCCGTCCAGGCACCCGGCCCCCGGGCCACCGCCCCGAGCGTTCCAGGAGACCCCGATGCCCGTGAGCCGCCGACGCCGAACCCCCCGTACCGCCTTGGCGGCGAGCGTGACCGTGGCGCTGTGCACCGCACTCGGCGCGGCGGCAGCGGCCCGCGCCGCCGAACCGGACCCGTCCGAGGGCATGTTCCTGACGGTGTCCGGCGCCGGCGACACCTGGATCCGCGGACTGCACCTCACCTGCCCGGACACCCGCGGCAGCCATCCGCACGGCGCCGCCGCCTGCCACCAGCTGGCCGCCGCCCACGGCGACCCGAGGAAGCTGCGGGGCGACCCGCACGTCTGCACCCGGGAGTACGACCCGGTCACCGTCACCGCCTCCGGCAGCTGGCGGGGCAGGCTCGTCGACTGGCAGCGGGAGTACCCCAACGCGTGCGCGATGGACGCCGCCACCGGCGCCGTCTTCCGCTTCTGACGCTGGCCCGCCCGGCTCCGCCTGCTCAGATCCGCTGCGCCGCCACCACCCCGGCCGTCAACAGCGCCAGCACCACCCACAGGAACCACACCCAGCCGTTGGCGCCCAGCGCCACGGTGTAGACGGTCGCCGCCACCAGCCCGCACACCGTGCACACGGCCATCGCCCTGGCAGATCCGGGCATACCCGCAACCTCCTCGCGGCGGCGGCCGCCGGCACAACGCCGCGGGCCGCGGCCAGGGAACCATCGTCCCCGGCCGCGGCCCGCACCGCCAGACGACCGGCTCACCGCCCCCGGGCGTTGAGCGAGGCCAGATAGGCGTTGTAGTCGGCCAGGTCCCTGTCGCCGTTCCGCTCCGCGGCCCGGTCCGAGCGCGCCGACTGGCGCTCCTCGGACTTGTACCACTGGTAGACGAGCGCGATCAGCACCACCACCGACGGGATCTCGCTGAACGCCCAGGCGATGCCGCCGGCCGCCTGCTGGTCGCCCAGCGCCTCGACGCCCAGCGAGGCCGGCGGGTGCAGGAAGGTGTCCACCATCGGCTCGGACGCCATCATCAGCGCGATCCCGAAGAACGCGTGGAACGGCATCCCGGCAAACAGCTCCAGCATCCGCATCACGTACCCCGGCCGGTGCGGCCCCGGGTCCACGCCCATGATCGGCCAGAAGAAGACCAGACCCACCGCCAGGAAGTGCACCATCATCCCGATGTGCCCGGCCCGGGACTGCATCAGGAAGTCGAACAGCGGGGTGAAGTACAGCGCGTAGAGGCTCGCGATGAACAGCGGGATGGTGAACGCCGGGTGCGTGATGACCCGCATGTAGCGGCTGTGCAGCAGCGCCACCAGCAGCTCGCGCGGGCCCTTGCGGCCGCGCCCGGCGGCCGGCAGGGCGCGCAGTGCCAGCGTCACCGGCCCGCCGAGCAGCAGCAGGATCGGCGAGAGCATGCTGATGATCATGTGCTGGACCATGTGGACGCTGAACATCACCATGCCGTAGTCGTTCAGCTGGGTGCACATCGTCACCGCCACCGTCAGCACGCCCAGCACCCAGGCGACGACCCGGCCCATCGGCCACGCGTCCCCGCGGCGCCGCAGCCGGACCACCGCCCAGCCGTACAGCAGCAGCGCCAGCAGGCAGCCGACGAGGAAGAACGCGTCACCGCCGAACGCGAGGCCCCGCCCCAGCGTGAACGGCGGCAGATCCATGTTCATGCCGTCCATGCCGTGCCCGCTGTGATGCATCCGCTCGCTCCTGATTCGTACCAATGCTCCGGCGACAAGCGTAGAGGCGCCCCCGGCCGGTGGAGCGGCCGGGGGCGCCTATACGGACGCGCGTCCCCGAGGAGACTACGGACGGATCACAGCACGCACTCGGCCTCGTCGTAGCGCTCGGCGGGCACCGTCTTCAGGCTCGCCACCGCCTCGGCGAGCGGCACCAGCGTGATGTCCGTGCCGCGCAGCGCGGTCATCATCCCGAACTCCCCGCGGTGCGCGGCCTCCACCGCGTGCCAGCCGAAGCGGGTGGCCAGCACCCGGTCGTACGCGGTGGGCGTACCGCCGCGCTGGACGTGGCCGAGGATGACCGGACGGGCCTCCTTGCCGAGCCGCCGCTCCAGCTCCACCGACAGCTGACGGGCGACCCCGGCGAACCGCTCGTGCCCGTAGATGTCGGTGCCGCCCTCGTCGAAGGCCATGGTGCCCTCGCGCGGCTTGGCGCCCTCGGCGACCACCACGATCGCGAACTTCTTGCCGGCCTCGAACCGTTCGCCGACCCGCGCCGTCAGCTCCTCGATGTCGAACGGCCGCTCCGGCACCACGATCGCGTGCGCGCCGGCCGCCATCCCCGAGTGCAGCGCGATCCAGCCGGTGTGCCGCCCCATCACCTCGACGATCATCACCCGCTGATGCGACTCCGCGGTGGTCTTGAGCCGGTCCAGCGCCTCGGTCGCCACCCCCATCGCGGTGTCGAAGCCGAACGTCACGTCGGTGGCGGCGATGTCGTTGTCGATGGTCTTCGGCACGCCGACGATCGGCAGCCCGGCGTCCGACAGCAGCCGCGCCGCCTTCAGCGTGCCCTCGCCGCCGATCGGGATGATCGCGTCCAGCCCCAGCTCGGCGACATGGCCGCGGGCCCGCTCGACGCCGTCCCGCAGATGGGCGGGCTGCACCCGCGAAGAACCGAGGATGGTGCCGCCGCGGGCGAGGATGCCGCCGACGGCGTCCAGGTCGAGCTTGCGGTAATCGCACTCCAGCAGGCCCTTCCAGCCGTCCTTGAAGCCGATCACCTCGTCCCCGTGGTCGGCGGTGGCGCGGTGGACGACGGACCGGATGACGGCGTTCAGACCGGGGCAGTCGCCCCCGGAGGTGAGGACACCAATACGCATTGCTCGTAGAAACCCATCGCAACTCAACCGGATGCCCGGACCCCGTCGTCCGGTTGGATGGCCCTCAGCCTACAAGCGCACGGCGCCCCGGCACACGAGCGCCCGCAGTGCGGACACATACGCACGGAAAACGGCCGGATCCGGGCCGTGGGGCCCCGATCCGGCCGTCTGTGCGCAGGCCGTCAGGCGCTCTGCGTCGCCGCCGCGATCCGCTCCTGGCGCAGCGCCTCGTACCACCGGTCGTCGGCCGGCGGCAGCGCGTTGACGTCCAGTGCCAGCTTGATCAGCATGTCCGCGATATGCGGGTTGCGGGCCATCACCGGGCCGTGCATGTACGTCCCGAAGACGGTGTCGTTCCACGCGCCCTCGTAGCCGTCGCCGACGCCGTTGCCGTTGCCGAACCGGACCTTGGCGAACGGCCGGGCCCGCTGGCCCAGGTGCGTCACGCCCTGGTGGTTCTCGAAGCCGGTCAGCGGCGGCAGCCCCAGCTGTGTGTCGATGTCGGCCAGTACGTCGCCGACGCACCGCGCGCCCTCGCCGCGGGTGCTGACCACGTCGAGCAGCCCCAGGCCCTGCTGCCGCTCGCCGAGGTCGTTGATGAACTCGTGGCCCAGGATCTGGTAGCCGGCGCACACCGAGAAGACGATCGCGCCGTTGGAGACCGCGCGGTCCAGACCGCCGTCGCGGATCAGCCGCTCGGCCGCCAGCCGCTGCGGCCGGTCCTCGCCGCCGCCGATCAGGTAGATGTCCCCGGAGGTGGGGATCTGCTGGTCGGACCGGACGTCCAGGCGCTGGACGTCCAGGCCGCGCTGGCGCGCCCGCCGCTCCACCACCAGGACGTTGCCCTGGTCGCCGTAGGTGCTCAGCAGGTCCGGGTAGATCCACACCACGCGGAGGCTGTTGTCACTCATGCTCGCTCGTCCTTGTCCGTGTCGTCCGTGGACCGCACTCAGTTGCCCACGCGGCGGCGCAGGTCCTGGAAGGCCGTGTAGTTGGCGATGACCTCGATCCGCCCGGCCGGTGCCAGCTGCACGGCCTCGTCGAGGGTCTCGCACACCTGGAAGTCGAGCCCGGCGACCTCCAGGCGCACCGCCAGGTCCAGCCTGCGGTCGCCCAGCACGAAGATCGGGTGCCCGGCCAGCCGGGTGTAGTCCACGTCCCACAGCCAGGACGTGTCGGTGCCGTCCGCACCGCGGGCGTTCACCGACATGATCACCGGGGTCGGCGGCCCGTCGATCAGCGAGAAGGTCTCCAGCCAGCCGGCCGGGTTCTTGGCCAGCAGCAGGCGCAGCTCGCGCTCCTGGAAGGAGACCACGTCATAGCGGCCGGCCACGGCCTGCACCGAGAACATGCGCTCCAGGGCGACCTGCGGCGGCACCCCGAAGGCGGCCGCGACCGCGGCGGAGGTGGTGGCGTTGGCCTTGTTGGCGCGCCCCGGCAGCTGGAGCTTGATCGGCCAGGCGCTGCCGTGCGGGTCCAGGACGTGGTCGCCGGAGAGCGCCCAGCTGGGCGTCGGCCGGCGGAAACCGCACTCGGCGCAGAACCAGTCGTCGCCCGGCCGCTGCATCACACCGCCGCACGAGGGGCAGGACCAGGCGTCGTCCTTCCACTCCTGGCCGGCGGCGACCCAGACCACGTTGGCGGACGACGAGGCCGCCCACACGATCAGCGGGTCGTCGGCGTTGGCGATGATCAGCGCCTTGGAGCCGGACAGGCCCTCCCGCCAGCGCTCGGCCAGCATCCGGGTCTCGGCGGCCCGGTCGAGCTGGTCCCGGGAGAGGTTCAGCAGCGCTATGGCCCTGGGCGTGACGTCCCGGGCCACCGTGGCGAGGTACTTCTCGTCCACCTCGATGACGCCGAACTTGGCGTCCGAGCCGCCGGCCAGCGCCGAGGTGATGCCCGCGGGCATGTTGGCGCCCAGCGCGTTGGACACCACCGGGCCGCTGGCCCGCAGTGCCTCGGCGATCAGCCGGGTGGTGGTCGTCTTGCCGTTCGTGGCGGACACCAGGACCACGTCCAGGTGCCTGGCCAGCGAGGCCAGCAGGTCGGGGTCGAGCTTGAGCGCCACCCGGCCGCCGATCACCGATCCGCTGCCGCGGCCCGCCGCCCGCGACACCGCTGCCGCGGCCTTGCCGGCCGTCACCGCCAGCTTGGCCCGCGGCGACAGCGGCTCCGTGTTGCCTGCCATCGTCCTAGTTCCTCCTTGCATCCGGCGCACTCCTGCCCTGGGCTGCCGGGAGATTGCGCCTCCTCCGCGGTCGCCGACCGGCCGGAGGCTTCGGTCGGGGATCAGCCTATCGAGATCCGGCGCCCGGCCCGAACTCCGCCACCTGTGTGACGCCCTCCGGAATGCCCGCCCGTACCCTGGGCCCATGCGCCACCGCACCATCCCCGGCAGCTCCGGCCGCCCCCGCCCGCTGCGCCTGTACGGCGATCCGGTCCTCACCCGCCCCTGTGCGGAGGTCACCGCCTTCGACGGCGAACTGGCCGCGCTGGTCGAGGACATGTTCGCGACGATGTACGCCGCGAACGGCGTGGGACTGGCCGCCAACCAGGTCGGCGTCCCGCTGCGGGTGTTCGTCTACGACTGCCCCGACGACGAGGAGCGCCGGCACCTGGGGCACCTGGTCAATCCCCGGCTCGTCGAGGCGGACGGGCCGGTGGTCCGCGGGCCGGAGGGCTGTCTCTCGCTGCCCGGTATCGAGGCGGGCACCCCGCGTCACGACCATGCCGTGGTGAGCGGGTTCGACCTCACCGGCGCCCCGGTGACGGTGACCGGCACCGGGTTCTTCGCCCGCTGTCTCCAGCACGAGTGCGACCACCTCGGCGGCGGCCTCTACGTCGACCGCCTCACCGGCCTGCGCCGCCGCCGCGCGCTGCGCGCCGCGGCCCGGGCCCCGTGGGCGGCGGCGTCGGACGACCGGGCGGCGACACCGGCCTGACGCCGCCCGCGCGCTCGTGGGAAACCGCGGCCGTCGGTTCAGAAACCGGGGCCGTCAGCGAGGTCCGCGACGGCGGCCAGCCGGCCCCACAGCAGATCCGTGAGGTGGCCCACCAACTGCTCGCGGGAGCAGGGGCGTTCACGCAGCCACCAGTCGCCGGCCGCGTGCATCATGCCGACGATGCCGTGCCCCCACACCCGGGCCCGCTCCTCGCCGTCCGGCCCCAGGTCGAGCCGTTCGGAGATGACCTTGGCCAGTTCCTCGCCGAGCCGGCGCAGCAGGGGAGCGGAGTGCCGGCCGACGTCGAAGCCGGACTCCGAGGGGATGTCCTCGTCGGCGGGGTGCATCAGGAAGCGGTAGACCTGCGGCCGGGCCTCGATGGCGGCCAGATACGCGTCGAGGGTGGCCTCGACCCGCTCCCGGCGCAGGGCCTGGGCGTCCAGGGCGGCCCGGAGGTTGGCCAGCAGGGCGTCGGTGTGCCGGACGGCCAGGGCGCGGTAGAGGCCGCCCTTGTCGCCGAAGTGCCGGTAGAGGATCGGCTTGGTGATCCCGGCCTCGGCGGCGATCGCGTTCATCGACGCGCCCGGGCCGTCGCGCAGCACGATGCGTTCGGCCGCCTCCAGTAGTTCCCGCCGTCTGCGCTCTGCCGCGGACTGTTGCCGGTCGCCCCCGTCGGTGCCGGGCTGCTCCGTGCCGCTCTGTCCGGTGCTGTCGATGCTGTCCATGGTCGTGCTCCCCACCCTTGTGAATCCGTGGCGCTCGCGCAACGTAACACCCGGACTCGCCGAGCCCCGAACTCCGCGGCCAAATCGGCGTCCGGGAGGAGTTGACAGCCATTACCGGCGAGTAACACACTCTGGTTACCGGAAGTAACGGCCGGCCGTACGCACCACTGGAGGGGACATGGCCGAGTTCACCATGGAACTCAACGACGAGCAGAAGGAAGTCCGTGACTGGATTCACGGCTTCGCCGCGGATGTCATGCGCCCCGCCGCCGCCGAGTGGGACGAGCGCGAGGAGACCCCCTGGCCGGTGATCCAGGAGGCCGCCAAGATCGGCCTGTACTCCCTCGACTTCTACGCCCAGCAGTTCTTCGACCCCACCGGCCTCGGCATCCCGATGACCATGGAGGAGCTGTTCTGGGGCGACGCCGGCATCGCGCTGTCCATCGTGGGCACCGGCCTCGCCGCCGTCGGCGTCCTGGCCAACGGCACCGAGGAACAGATCGGCACCTGGGTCCCGCAGATGTACGGCGACGCCAGTGACGTCAAGGTCGCCGCCTTCTGCTCCTCCGAGCCGGACGCCGGCTCCGACGTCGCCTCGATGCGCACCCGCGCCGTCTACGACGAGGCCAAGGACGAGTGGGTGCTCAACGGCACCAAGACCTGGGCCACCAACGGTGGCATCGCGGGCGTCCACGTCGTGGTCGCGGTGGTCGACGCGGAGCTGGGTTCCAAGGGTCACGCCTCCTTCATCGTCCCGCCGAACACCCCCGGCCTCTCCCAGGGCCAGAAGTTCAAGAAGCACGGCATCCGCGCCTCGCACACCGCCGAGGTCGTGCTGGAGAACGTCCGGGTCCCCGGCCACTGCCTGCTCGGCGGCAAGGACAAGCTCGACGAGCGGCTGGCCCGCGCCCGTGAGCGCGCCAAGGGCGGTGAGCGCCTGAAGAACGCCGCGATGGCCACCTTCGAGGCGTCCCGCCCGGCCGTCGGCGCGATGGCCGTGGGCACCGCCCGCGCGGCGTACGAGGAGGCCCTGGAGTACGCGAAGACCCGCGAGCAGTTCGGCCGCCCGATCATCGACAACCAGGGCGTGGCCTTCCAACTCGCCGATATGCGCACCCAGATCGACGCCGCCCGCCTCCTGGTCTGGCGCGCCTCCTGGATGGCCACCGCGGGCAAGAAGTTCGAGCACGCCGAGGGCTCGATGTCCAAGCTCTTCGCCAGCGAGACCGCCAAGAAGGTCACCGCCCAGGCGATCCAGATACTCGGCGGCAACGGCTTCACCCGCGAGTACCCGGTCGAGCGCATGCACCGCGACGCCGCCATCTACACCATCTTCGAAGGCACCAGCGAAATCCAACGCCTGGTCATCGCCCGCACGCTGTCGGGAATGCCCATCCGCTGACGGGGATTCCCCTGCAAGACGCCCACAGATTGCGGTGACACGAGAAGGGCCCCACCCAATCGAGAGCGGGGCCGGGGCCCGCTCAGCTCGTCTTGTCCGGAATCCGAGTCCCAGGCAGAAGCCCTCGGGGCCGTCCTCCCCGGGGTGCCATGGAGTGGTCAGGCGCGTGCCGCCGGGACGGCGGATTTCCGCTGCCACGGACTCGACCGCGAAACGACCGTAGCCTTGCCCTTGCTCGCCAGCTGCGATCCCATCGCGACGTCCAGGTTTTCCGCGGTGATCTTCTCCAGGCGGAGTGTGCTCGTCATGCAGAATCCATAGGCTGCTCGACCAAGTGAACTGCGACGTGCGTCATCGGGCGCCAGAGGAGGACTCCTCGTGGGTTACTTGTACATCGTCGTCTTCGCCTGGTTTCTCTACCTCGTGCCCGCGATCTTCTTGTGCAGGAAAGTGGCTCAGAAGACGACGGCGAAGATGGGGTGGACATTTGCCTTTGGGTTGATTGGATTCCCCGTCGTCCTGCTGGTCGTCGGCGGCGTGATCGAAGCTCAAGGGGCCGCTGGCTGAGTGTCATTGCCACGCGGCACGCAACCTCTCCTTTCCCGCACCTCAGGACCTGCCGCCGTACGATCACCGTCGCCGCCGCCCGTGGCGGGACCATGCACATCGCCATCGCCGCGCTGGAGACAGCAGACTTCAGACTTCCCATGGCGAGCCGACCGGAAAAGTCTGGCCGCCGGCTGGACTTCTCACGAAGGTCCAGCCGGCGGCCTAGAGTTTCGACTGCGGGTCGAGCCGACTCCCGCGATGTGTCCCTACGAGGCCGTCAGGCTCTCGGTTCGGACTGTGTAGTTGATGCTGGGCCGCGGTGCCATTTGCTGCTGCTGTCCCCCGCCTTGGTTACCTTCCTTGTTCTCCGAGCATCCGCACTGCTGTGCGTCGCCGCTCTTCTCTTCGTTGGCCGGTCTGGTCTCCGGGCCTCTGGTCTCCGGGCCTCTGCCCTCGGAGCCTCTGCCCTCAGAGCCTCCGCCCCTGCCTTCCTCGCCGCCCTTGCTTTCCTCGCCACCCTTGCTTTCCTTGGGGAAGTCGGCGGTGTTGTTGCAGCCCACGGACGAGCCCATGGTGGTGTTCTGCGCACCCGCGGAGCCCTCGCCGTTGAGCAGGTTTCCGCCCAGACCGTTCGCGATCCCGACCTCGCCGAGGACGTCCACGTTCGCGTCGTGCGACCTGCACTGGCTGCCCTGCTTGATGTCGAGGTCGGTGCCGCCCTTCTCGCCGTGGGCGTAGGCGGTGCCGGCGCCGAGGAAGCCGAAGCTGCCGAGGACGACGGCCATGAGGGCAGTCTTCTGAAGCTTGCGCATTTCTTCTCCGGTGGTCGACGGATGCAATCCGTAATAAAGCGACTTCTTACAGTCACAAGAGGCTAATACGAGATATGTTGCAAATGTTCGGCGGCGCGCCGGATTCAGGTCCGTCGCGAACGGGTGGTTGTGCCACGGCAGTCGCAGGATCGCCGCCCCAACGGCCCAATAAGAAGTTAAGCGTTGATCATTTGAGATGGCCTATAAGCGGTTTCAGCTTGGCAGTTGAACGTCGCGCTGCTCCCAACGAATTACTTGTGTGCTCGCAAGCTCTGAAGCCTCCGATTCGTCGGGGGCTTTTTGCGTGCTCGATCTGGAGGTGTGCGCGTGCGTCTCGTCGCGACCCTGCCGGAGGACCTGGTCTTCGCTCACGAAGCAGCGGGCCAACTGGAGTCCCGCGGCAAGTGATTCGCCACGCCATTCGGACTTGCGTCCGCTAGCCCGGTATCCGTGTCGGGGCGTTCCGCCGCACCTACGGTGAGCTGAAAGAGTCGCTGTCGGCGAAGCCGTCCCAGGTCGGCTATGCCAGTGTGCTGGGTACCGCACGGAACGGAACCGCGTACGAACTTCGCTTCTCTGACGGTGCGTTGCTGGTGATCCGCTACGCCGAATCCGTCAAGGATGCGCGCAGGCGGCAGGGCGGCTGGTACCAGCTCCTCGTATTCGACGAACTCACACCGACCCGCCAGACGTCGTCGTGTCTTTGGAGCCCCGCCTCGGTACGTCGATGCCACCACCACGAACGGCACACGGTTGCCCTTATGGCGCTCCCCGGATCGTGGCGTCGGTACGGTGGGCATCGACTGGGGGCACACCGCACCGTGGGCGGTCGTGTGGATCGCTGTCGACGGGGACTCGGCTACGAACTGTGCGAGAACACCCCTCCAGCAGGGCAGCGAGGAGTACCTCGAGTCGGAGAAGTCCCGACTCGGGCTGCGTGACTGGGCCGCCGCCGGATGCGAAGGACGCCGCCCGGGCTGGCCTTGATGGTTGCCATACTCGCCATCATCGCCGCCCAATGACCTGCAGCTTTTATCGCTGGGAGAGCTGAGGGCGCCCCTCGCGATCTCCCTGTGGAACCAGTGGACAGTGCCGCTCATGCTTCGGTGACACGAGCCTGCTGATCATCAACCTTCGTAATCCAGTGATACACGACAGTAATCAGGGTGAATGTGCAGCTCAGAGCGGCATTTCTGGAGGGTGCGTCGAGCGGAGGCACCGCGACGCCGTCATCTACGCCATCTTCGAAGGCGCCAGCGAGATTCGGCGGGTGGTCATCGCCCGGATGCTGTCGGGATGCCGATCGGCTGACGGGGGATTCCCGCTGGTCCGCATAATCGCGCCACCTTGGGAGGCGTCGCTCCTTATGGGGTGGCGCCTTTCGTGCGCGGTTTCACGGCGGTTTCGTGAACTGCTCGCGAACTCCTTCGCGAACCGCTTCACGAGCTGCTCAGGAACCGTTTCGTGCGCCGTTTTGTGAACGGAGAAGGGTCGATATCCGGGTTGGAGAATCGCGGCGTCGCGGAGTGTCGTCGCGCACCTTACGTCGGATGGCGTCGGCCCGCCACCGGTCGCACGAGGCCAAACCGCCGAGCGGGTGAATCGTGGCGTGATGACCGGGGATTGGTGGCATGAATTTCCACGTCCTAGCGACCCCGACGATATTTCGGAGCACAGCATGCGTATGCGCACCGCGCTCACCGCCGCCGCACTTGTGTGTTCGGCCGCCTTCCTTGGTTCCGCCGGCACCGCCGTCGCTGACGACGAATGGGGCGGCGTGATGAATGCGTCCACCATGAACTTCCAGGACGTCAACAACGACAACGCCGGCAATCGCTGGGCTTTCGGCGACGATGGCTCAGATCACGGCGAGCACCACGGCGACCAGGGCAAGGAAGGCAAGGGGGGCAAGGAAGCCAAGGATGGCAAGGAAGCCAAGGGTGGTGGCAAGGAAGGAAAGGGCCACTCGGAGATCGCTCCGGAGGAGACCCAGTAAACCCTCGCGACCCCGCCCCTCCTTCGGCCCCTACGGCGAAGGAGGGGCGGGGCATTTCCGCTGTCCGGGTATCGGCGCGAATACCGGCCCGGCGGTATGCAAACCGGAATCTCAATTCGGGTGCGGCGCCGGGGCGCGGCAGGCGGATGTGATTTCCGCGGTGTCCCGTAGAAAGGCCGGATTTCGGCGAGCAGGCCGTCCTCGACGGTGATCCTCTGGAGGGTGGGGAAGGCGAGTTCCCGGCCGCTGGCCCGCGCCCGGGCGCGGAGGTGGGTGAGGACGACCGTGGTCGGTCCGGTGGCGAGGAACTCCTGCGACACCATGGCGAACGACTCCCACGTCCGGCTCACCGCGAGGAAGAACCGCTTGTTGCCCTCATGGCCGCACCAGGTGCCGCCATAGGGCAGGGCGGCGGCTTGGTGCAGGACGACATCGGGTGCGAAGTAGAGCGCCAGAGGGGCGAACGAAGCCTTGCCGGGGCCGCCGGCGGCCCGGCCAGGTATGCGGCGTCGGCCGCGTACATCCCGGTCAGCACGGAGAGCGAGTCCGTCGCGCGGGCGTCGGTCTTGGCGCCAGTCTTGCCGTCAGTCAGCCTGCTGGGCCCGGGCATTGCCGGCCGGCGGGCAGCGGACATCGCGTCGGCCTGCGGGAACGTGTCGCGGTGGGGCGTGGCGGCCGGAGAGCGGGGCCGGGCGAGTGCCCTGGCCCGTCTCCGGCGTCTGCTCAGTCCCGGCCGTCGCGCGGGGCGAAGTGCAGCAGCCGGTCGGCTTCCCGCTGGGTCTCCTGTGCGGCACGGCGGCTCTCGGCGACCACGTCGCCGTGTTTCGAGACCAGGCTCTCGTAGATCGGTGAACCGCTCGCCGGGGCGGGCGCGGGGGCTGGGACGGGGGCGGGCATCGGTCACTCCTGAAAATCGGTTAGACAACGGCGGCAGCCGGGTACGGCGCGCGCCGGCGCCCGACTACCCAACCACGTCGAGCCCATCCCTCGCCTCGTATGTGATCAGTTCCACGTCCAGTCGGTGAGACGGCAATGCCTGAGAGGCGGGCACGGCTCCCGGGGGTATCGGGGCGTTCGCCAGCGTTTTTCGCGTTACGTCGGGTCTGTGCGTCGGCAGTGCTGACGCAGCGTCAATTCTCGGCCGAGGGACGGGCGTCGGGGTGGGTGCGCCGGTCCGCCCTCTCTTGGGTCCCCTCTATCGAGTCGCGGTGTGCCCTGCTCTGCGCGCCGTGTGCGGGGTGATCTTCCGGTGGGCGGCTCCGTACGTCCCGGGTGGCGTCCCGTGGCGAGCTCGCACCGAAAACACCCCTTGACGGGCCGAGGGACTCGCTCTACGTTCCCTTCCATAAAGCAAAACATTAATTCCATGATACGGAATTGGCGCGCCGACCGCTCCGGTCGGACATGCCCGTGACAGGTCGACGCAGGAGTACTCGATGCCTCGAATGACAGCCGCCCGCGCTGCGGTGGAGATCCTCAAGCGCGAGGGCGTGACCAACGCCTTCGGAGTGCCGGGCGCGGCGATCAACCCCTTCTACGCGGCGCTCAAGGCCGCGGGCGGGATCGACCACACGCTGGCGCGCCACGTCGAGGGCGCCTCGCACATGGCCGAGGGCTACACCCGTACCCGCCCGGGCAACATCGGCGTCTGCATCGGCACCTCGGGACCGGCCGGCACGGACATGATCACCGGCCTGTACTCCGCCACCGGCGACTCCATCCCGATCCTCTGCATCACCGGCCAGGCCCCCACCGCGGTGATCCAGAAGGAGGACTTCCAGGCCGTCGACATCGCCGCGATCGCCAAGCCGGTCGCCAAGGCCGCCACCACGGTCATGGAGGCCGCCCAGGTCCCCGGCGTCTTCCAGCAGGCGTTCCACCTGATGCGTTCCGGCCGGCCCGGCCCGGTCCTGATCGACCTGCCGATCGACGTCCAGCTCACCGAGATCGACTTCGACCCGGAGACCTACGAGCCGCTGCCCGCCTTCAAGCCGGCCGCGACCCGGGCCCAGATCGAGAAGGCGATCGCGCTCCTCAACGAGTCCGAGCGCCCGCTGATCGTCGCCGGCGGCGGCATCATCAACGCCGACGCGGCCGACCTGCTGGTCGAGTTCGCCGAGCTGACCGGCACCCCGGTCGTCCCGACCCTGATGGGCTGGGGCATCGTCCCCGACGACCACGAGCTGAACGCCGGCATGGTCGGCCTCCAGACCTCGCACCGCTACGGCAACGCGAACTTCCTGGAGTCCGACTTCGTCCTCGGCATCGGCAACCGCTGGGCCAACCGGCACACCGGCAAGCTGGACCTGTACACCCAGGGCCGGAAGTTCGTCCACGTCGACATCGAGCCGACCCAGATCGGCAAGATCTTCGCCCCGGACTACGGCATCGCCTCGGACGCCAAGGCCGCCCTGGAGCTGTTCATCGAGGTGGCCCAGGAGCTGAAGGCCGCCGGCGAGCTGCCCGACCGCAGCGCCTGGGCCGCCTCCACCCAGGAGCGCAAGGCCCAACTCCAGCGCCGTACCCACTTCGACAACATCCCGATGAAGCCGCAGCGCGTCTACGAGGAGATGAACAAGGCGTTCGGCCCGGAGACCCGCTACGTCACCACCATCGGCCTCTCCCAGATCGCCGGCGCGCAGATGCTGCACGTCTACCGGCCGCGTCACTGGATCAACTGCGGCCAGGCCGGCCCGCTCGGCTGGACCATCCCGGCCGCCCTCGGCGTCGCCAAGGCCGACCCGGAGACCCCGGTCGTCGCGCTCTCCGGCGACTACGACTTCCAGTTCATGATCGAGGAGCTGGCGGTCGGCGCCCAGCACAAGATCCCCTACGTCCATGTGCTGGTGAACAACGCCTACCTGGGTCTGATCCGCCAGGCGCAGCGCAACTTCGACATCAACTTCCAGGTCAACCTGGAGTTTGAGAACATCAACTCGCCGGAGCTGGGCGTCTACGGCGTGGACCACGTCAAGGTCGCCGAGGGCCTGGGCTGCAAGGCGATCCGGGTCACCGACCCCAGTCAGCTGGGCGCCGCCTTCGAGAAGGCGAAGAAGCTGGCCGCCGAACACCGCGTCCCGGTCGTCGTCGAGGCGATCCTGGAGCGGATCACCAACATCTCCATGGCCGCCGCGGAGATCGACAAGGTCAACGAGTGGGAAGAGGTCGCGACCGAGCCCGGCCACGCGCCCACCGCGATCAAGCCGCTCAAGGTCTGACGCCCGGCGACCGGCCCAGTGCCGAGTCCTTCGGCTGGCTGCCGCCCCGGCGCCTGCGTCCCTCCCCTTGTGAAAGAGGCTTTCGATGAGCAATCTCCCCAAGATCGCGTGGATCGGGCTGGGCATCATGGGTTCGCCCATGTCCGAGAACCTGATCAAGGCCGGTTACGAGGTGACCGGCTACACCCTGGAGGCCGACAAGCTCCAGCGNCTGGCCGCCGCCGGCGGCACCGCGGCGCCCTCGATCGCCNAGGCGGTGCGGGANGCCGACGTGATCGTCACCATGGTCCCCGCCTCCCCCCAGGTCGAGGCCATCGCCTACGGACCCGACGGGATCNTCGCGAACGCCAAGCGGGGNGCGCTGCTGATCGACATGTCCTCGATCACCCCGCAGACCTCCATCGACCTGGCCCAGAACGCCGCCGAAAAGGGCATCCGGGTCCTGGACGCACCGGTCTCCGGCGGCGAGGCCGGCGCCGTCGAAGCCGTCCTGTCCATCATGGTCGGCGGCCACCAGGACGACTTCGACGCCGCCCAGCCGATCCTCCAGACACTGGGCAAGACCATCGTGCTGTGCGGACCGCACGGCTCCGGCCAGACCGTCAAGGCCGCCAACCAGCTCATCGTCGCCGTCA
Organism: Streptomyces sp. MspMP-M5; assembly: GCF_000373585.1. Lineage (GTDB taxonomy): Bacteria > Actinomycetota > Actinomycetes > Streptomycetales > Streptomycetaceae > Streptomyces. The sequence continues at coordinate 347 of NZ_KB891884.1, read as the reverse complement.
ACATCCAAGCCTGCGCCGAGGCCGTGGTCTTCCTGGAGAAGTCCGGCGTCGACCTGCCCGCCGCCCTCGACGTCCTCAACGGCGGCCTGGCCGGCTCCACCGTCCTGACCCGCAAGAGGGCCAACTTCCTCAACCGCGACTTCAAGCCCGGCTTCCGCATCGACCTGCACCACAAGGACATGGGCATCGCCACCGACGCCGCCCGCACCGTCGGCGCCGCCCTGCCCCTCGGCTCCGTCGTCGCCACCCTCGTCGCCTCCCTGCGCGCCCAGGGCGACGGCGGCCTCGACCACTCCGCCCTCCTCCGCGGCGTCGAACGCCTCTCCGGATACGACCTCAAGGACTGA
>NZ_KB891883.1 GCF_000373585.1 Streptomyces sp. MspMP-M5 | reverse complement strand
GGATCTCCGTGGAGGAAGGAGCGGCGTCTGGTGCGTGCTCTCGCAAGGCGCCGGGATGGCTTCATAGCGGAGCTATGGAGACATTTCGGCAACGCCGCGAGAGTGCGTGCCAGGCGCCGCGACGCCGCGGAGATCCGTCAGCAGCGCCCTAGCCCCGGTCGTCCGTCTGGCAGGTACTGAGAACCGGCCCGTCGGCCCGCTGGCCCAAGACTGACGGGCCGGCGGGCCGGCGGGCCGGTGGCGTCACGCTCCGGGGATCGCGGCGCGGAACTTCTTCGTCAGATCGGTGCCGCGGATCACCCCGCCCTTGTGGTACTTCAGCCCCCAGGCGTCGATCACCGAGCCGTCGGCGAACATACAGGCGGAGGTCGCCTTGGACGGGTCGGTCTCGTTCTTGGGGCCCCAACCACCGCCGTCGGTGGGCTTGTTGCCGAACATGGCGGTGCCGTTGATGCCCTGGCAGTAGGCGATGGACGGGTTGCCGGGGCTGCTCGGGCCGTCGGGCTTGCGGACGTAGGCGAGCGCGGCCAGGGTCGGTTTGTCCGCGGCCAGGGTGTCCGCGGCGATCATGATCTTGCTTCCGTCGGTGGCGGTGAACAGGCACATCTCGCGCTCACCGCCCAGCGGCGTGAGCTTGTTGCCGGTACCGGTGTAATAGGGGACGCGGGTCTCCGCCTTGCCGCCCTGCTGTGTGCACCAGGCCGCGTCCGCGGACGGGGCGTGCCGTACGGGGGCGGCGGCCGGATCGCGGGGCGCCGGGCCGGTGGCGTCGGCCGCGTCGGCCGCCACGGCCGTGCCGGAGACCAGGGCCAGAACGGACAAGGCAAGGGCATAGGAGCGCTTCACGCTTCCTCCTCAAGGACGGTCGGTGGGGACGACGTCGCCGGCCGGGCGCGGTGTGCGGGCCCATCCTCGGCAACCCCGCACCGCAAGGTCAACGCGCATCCCCCGGCCTGCCGGCAGCCCTGACGACATTGACGCGTTCCCGCGGCCCTACCCCGGTCGACATGCCCCGACCGGCGATCGGATCCGGCCAGTAACGCCGGTGTAACGCCCTTGTCTGCCGCCGCGGTTCGGATGTGACTAGAGTGTCCCGCCCATGAACCCTCCACTGCTGCGCGTTCGCCTGCTCGGCGGCTTCCGGCTGGTCCGCGAGGACGGAGCGCCGCTGGTGGAGCGCTGGTCCCGGCCCGGCGCCCGGACCCTGGTCAAGCTGCTGGCCCTCGCCCCCGACCATGCGCTGCACCGCGAGCAGATCATGGCGGTGTGCTGGCCGCACGCCGAACTCCGCGCCGCGCTGGGCAGCCTGCGGGTGGCGCTGCACACCGCCCGGCACGCGCTGGAGCCCGAGCTGCCGCCGCGCGCCGCCTCCGCGTATCTGACCGGCGACGGTGAACTGCTGCGGCTCGCACCGGACACGGTACGCGTGGACGTCGACGAAGCCGAGGCCCTCGCCCGGCGGGCCCTGACCGGCGGCGGCCGCCACGAACTGGCCCGTGCCCTGGAGGCGTTGACCGCCGAGCTGCTGCCCGAGGACCGCCATGCGCCCTGGGCCGAACCGGCCCGCGGACGGCTGACCTGCCGACGGGCCGAGCTACGACGCGCACTGGCCGAATACCGCCGCCCGCACGACAGCGGCGCGGTACGGGCCGAGGCGGACGCGGCGCGGGTACGCCTGGACTGGGCACTGCACCTGGACCGCGCGGGACGCTACGGGGAAGCCCTCACCGTGGTCCGCGAGGCCCTCCACACCTACCACCGTCAAGGGCTGCGCGACGCGGGCACGTTGGCCGCCGCCCGGCTGGCCGAGGTACTCGGCCGCGGCCGCGGCGCCGACGAGGCGCTGGCGGTCCTGGCCGCCCATCCGCCCGGCCCCGACACCCCCGACGACATCCGGGCCGCCCACCACATGGCGCGTTCGGCGGTCCTGTCCTACTGCGGCCGGTACGCGGAGGGACTGGCGGCGGCGCGGGCGGCGGAGCGCTGCGCCGGGGCCGCCCGCGGGGCGGACCACCCGGTGCTGCTGGCCCGTTCACTGGCACAGCAGACGGTCTGCCTGGGCCTGTCCGGTCTCGCCGACGAGGCGGCCGGGCCCGCCGAATCGGCGCTGGCCCCGGCCGAGGAGTCCGGTGACCGGGCGCTGCTGGCCACCGTGCTGTCCGTCCTGCGGGAGACCGAGCGCCGCGCGGGGCGGCACGGGGAGGCACTGGCATACGGGCGGCGCGCACTGGCGCTGGCCGAACAGGCGGGCCGCCCCACGGCCACCGCCTTCGAGCGCGCCAACCTGGCGGAACTGCACCTGCTGCGCGGCGAACGGGCGGACGCCCAGCGGCTGGCGCTGGCCTCGGTCGAACTGGCCGAGCCGTTCGGCGGCACGGCGCTGGCCTTCGCCCTGACCGCGCTGGCACGCGTACGCGGCGGTTCGGCGCCGACGGAGGCCCGGCGGCTGCTGGAGCGGGCCGGGCACTGCGCGGCGGACGGTGGGCATCGGCAGGCCATCGACGAGGTGCGGTCGGCCTGGGCCGAGGTGGTGGAGGCGCGCCACGCGCTGCGGTGAGACGGGCCGCGCCGGCCGTCCGCCGCACCGGCGCCCTCAGCGGCAGTCGGGACAGACGCCCCAGTAGGTCATCTCGACGGCGGAGAGGGTGAAGCCGAACCGCTCGGACGCGGGCAGATCGGCCAGCGGGTCGCCGCCGGGGTGGACGTCGCGAATGGCGCCGCAGCGCGAGCACACCAGGTGGTGGTGCGGCCGGTGGGCATTGGGGTCGTAGCGCTTGGCGCGGCCGTCGGTGGTCACCTCGACCACCTCGCCGAGCGAGACGAGCTCCCCGAGGGTGTTGTAGACCGTCGCACGGGAGATCTCCGGGAGGCGGGCCGCGGCGCGCGCCAGCACCTCGTCCGCGGTGAGGTGGACATGCTCGCCGTCGAGAACCTCGGCGACGACGCGGCGCTGGGCGGTCATCCGCCAGCCACGTCCGCGAAGCCGTTCCAGCAGGTCACTCATGGTCACCAGCCTAACCGTGCGTCGTCCGGCGAATGAATTCCGTACGGATCTGGTCGCCTTATTGACTTGGATCTAGTCCATCGTAGGATCGGTTCTGGAGATAGCCAAGGGACGAGACCATCGCAGGGACAGCACGTGACGGTTCACCAGACGGGTCCGCTCACCTCCGAACCTCGCTGCTCCGGTCACGGACAGCCGCAGCGGCGAGCAGACGAGCGCCGCCGTCCTGCGGCACGCACCGGCCGTCTCTCCCCGCACCTCCTGTACGGCCCGCGCCAGACTGCTCCACCGCCGCGACTGCTGAGCACCGTGATCCGCCCCATCCGGAGGGATTTCCATGTCTGAGTCCGAGATCCATGACGCAAAGACCGTAGAGGCGACGGACGCCGCAGGTGGCTGCCCGGTCGCGCACGGGCGTGCCGCACACCCGACCCAGGGCGGCGGAAACCGGCAGTGGTGGCCGGAGCGGCTCAACCTCAAGATCCTCGCCAAGAACCCCGCCGTCGCGAACCCTCTCGGGGAGGACTTCGACTACGCCGCGGCGTTCCAGAGCCTGGACCTCGCGGCCGTGAAGCGGGACATCGCCGAGACGCTGACCACCTCGCAGGACTGGTGGCCCGCCGACTTCGGCCACTACGGCCCGCTCATGATCCGCATGGCCTGGCACAGCGCCGGCACGTACCGGATCAGCGACGGCCGCGGCGGCGCCGGCTCCGGCCAGCAGCGCTTCGCCCCCCTCAACAGCTGGCCGGACAACGCCAGCCTCGACAAGGCCCGCCGTCTGCTGTGGCCGGTCAAGAAGAAGTACGGCAAGAGCATCTCCTGGGCCGACCTGCTGGTCCTCACCGGCAACGTCGCCCTGGAGACGATGGGCTTCCAGACCTTCGGCTTCGGCGGCGGCCGCGAGGACGCCTGGGAGGCGGAGGAGGACGTCTACTGGGGCCCCGAGACCGAGTGGCTCGGCGACACCCGCTACACCGGCGACCGCGAGCTGGAGAACCCGCTGGGCGCGGTCCAGATGGGCCTGATCTACGTCAACCCCGAGGGCCCCAACGGCAACCCCGACCCGCTCGCCGCGGCCCGCGACATCCGGGAGACGTTCCGCCGGATGGCGATGAACGACGAGGAGACCGTCGCCCTGATCGCCGGCGGCCACACCTTCGGCAAGACCCACGGCGCCGGCCCGGCGGACAACGTCGGCCCGGACCCCGAGGCCGCCCCGATGGAGCAGATGGGCCTCGGCTGGAAGAGCACCTTCGGCACCGGCGCCGGCGCGCACGCGATCACCAGCGGCCTGGAGGTCACCTGGACCAGCACGCCCACCCAGTGGGGCAACGGCTTCTTCAAGCACCTCTTCGAGTACGACTACGAGCTCACCAAGAGCCCGGCCGGCGCCCACCAGTGGGTGGCCAAGGACGCCCCGGAGATCGTCCCGGACGCGCACGACCCGTCGAAGAAGCACCGCCCGACGATGCTCACCACCGACCTCTCGCTGCGCTTCGACCCGATCTACGAGCCGATCTCGCGGCGCTTCTACGAGCACCCCGAGGAGTTCGCGGACGCCTTCGCCCGCGCCTGGTTCAAGCTGACGCACCGTGACATGGGCCCGGTCGCCCGCTACCTCGGCCCGGAGGTCCCCTCCGAGGTGCTGCTGTGGCAGGACCCGCTGCCGGCCCGCGAGGGCGAGCTGATCGACGCCGCGGACATCGCCTCCCTCAAGGAGCAGGTCCTCGGCTCCGGCCTCACCGTCTCCCAACTGGTCTCGACCGCCTGGGCCTCGGCCTCCTCCTTCCGCGGCACCGACAAGCGCGGCGGTGCCAACGGCGCCCGCATCCGCCTGGAGCCGCAGCGCAACTGGGAGGTCAACAACCCCGACGAGCTGGCGCAGGTGCTGCGCACCCTCGAAGGCATCCAGCAGTCCTTCAACGCCGCGGGCGGCAAGCAGGTCTCGCTGGCCGACCTGATCGTGCTCGCCGGCGGTGCGGCCGTCGAGAAGGCGGCCAGGGACGGCGGCGTCGACATCGAGGTGCCGTTCACGCCGGGCCGTGTGGATGCCACGCAGGACCAGACCGACGTCGAGTCCTTCGACGCCCTGGAGCCGGCCGCCGACGGCTTCCGCAACTACGTCGGCAAGGGCAACCGCCTGCCGGCCGAGTACCTGCTGCTGGACAAGGCGAACCTGCTGACGCTGAGCGCCCCCGAGATGACCGTCCTCGTCGGTGGTCTGCGCGTCCTGGGTGCCAACCACGGCCAGTCCAAGCACGGCGTCCTCACCGACCGGCCGGGCACGCTGACCAACGACTTCTTCGTCAACCTGCTCGACATGGGCACGGCGTGGAAGTCCACCTCCTCGGCGCAGGACGAGTTCGAGGGTCGCGACGCCGGCGGCGCGGTCAAGTGGACCGGCACCCGCGCGGACCTGGTCTTCGGCTCGAACGCCGAGCTGCGGGCGGTCGCCGAGGTCTACGCGAGCGACGACGCGAAGGAGAAGTTCGTGAACGACTTCGTCGCGGCGTGGGACAAGGTGATGAACCTCGACCGGTTCGACCGCGTCTGATCGCCTGACCCTCAGGTTGCCTCTCCGGTGCACGTCCGGGCCGGCCCGCACAGGCCGCCCCGGACGTGCACCGTTTTCCGGCCTTTCCTCACCCGCCGTTCCCTCTCCCGGCTTCCCTTCTTCAGCGGAAATCCGTGGCCGGCTCCGTGGCGTAACGGCTCATCGTCCGGAGGTGTGCCTGCGGGTTCGCTGCCTGGCCGTCGGCCAGCATGTCCCGAAGGTCCCGGAAGTACTGCACATACAGGTCCGGCGTGAACACGCTGAGCATGACGGCCGGTTGGCCGGTCACATCGGCGAAGGTGTGCGGAGCCCCGGGCGGGACCAGCACGAACGTGCCCGCGGACGCGTCATGGTCGTTCGCACCGACGGTGAACCGCACCGAGCCGGACAGAACGTAGAACCCCTCGTCGTGCCGGGCGTGCCGGTGCTGCGGCGGTCCGGGCGTATGCGGTGCGAGGACGGACTCGGCGACTCCCAGGCGGTGCCCACGGCCGGGGCGCGGTGACTGTCCAAGACCCGTTCTGCGGCCTCGATACCGTACGGGTATCGTTGCACCGTGGAGCTACGCACCCTGCGCTACTTCGTGGCGGTGGCCGAGGAACTCCATTTCGGCCGGGCCGCCGCCCGGCTGCACATGAGCCAGCCGCCGCTGAGCCGGGCCATCAAGCAACTGGAGACCGAGGTCGGCGCCGCGCTCTTCGACCGGTCCCCGGCCGGTGTCAGGCTCACCCCGGTGGGGGCGGTGCTGCTCGACGAGGCGCGCGCCCTGCTCACCCAGGCAGACCGGGTACGCGACCGGGTGGCCGCCGCGGCCGGCGCCGCGGCCCTCACCGTCGGCATCCTGGGCGACAGCACCGACCCGCGCGCCATGCGACTGGCCGGCGTCTACCGGCGACGGCACCCGCGCGTGGAGATCCGCATCCGCGAGACCGACCTGACCGATCCGACCTGCGGGCTGCGCGCCGGACTGGCCGACGTCGCCCTGACCCGCAGGCCGTTCGACGGGACCGGCCTGACCGTGCACGAACTGCGTGCCGACCCGGTGGGCGCGCTGCTGCGCACCGACGACCCGCTGGCCCGCCGCGACAGCCTGAAGCTGGCCGATCTGGCCGACCGCCGCTGGTTCTGCTTCCCGGAGGGCACCGACCCCCTCTGGCAGTTGTATTGGCATGGTGGGGAGCCCCGCGAGGGCCCGGTCGTGCGCGCCGTCCAGGAGTGCCGACAGGCCGTCCTGTGGAACGGAACGGTGGGGATGACCCTCCTGGGCCACGAACCGACAGTGGGACTCACCGTGGTGCCGCTGCTCGACGTGCCGCCCAGCCGCTTGGTGGTCGCCTGGAACGAGGGCGACACGAACCCGCTGCTCCGCTCGTTCGTCCAGATCGCCATCCGCGCCTACCGCGGCTGAACCCGGCCACCGCGTCAACCCCGCTCAGCCGTCGGATCCTTCCCGACGCGGTCGGGTCCGACGCCGCAACCATGGATGTGTCGTGGATCGGACCGCGGGGCCGAGCGGGGCCGTTCAGCGCGTGGGCGGGGGTGGTGGTTGGCGTCGTTCGTAGACGCTTATCCGGCGGCCCCGCTGGACGCTGTCCGAGCGGCGGATGAAGTACGCGTCCAGGACGCGTTGCTTGGTGCGGTCGCGCACGGACTGTGCACGTCGAGGCCCCGGGTCCGTGACGAGCACGATGCGCCGGGCGGCGAGCATCGCCCGCTCTATGTCGCGCGGTTCGGCCTCTATGCCCTTCAACGTGCCCGACTCCACCGCCCCCTGGGCCAGGGCCAGGTCCCGTAGGCCGGCGAACTGACGGGGTGAGACGAGGGCGGTGTCACGGCGGGCGGCGGGTATGTAGACGACGCCGTCGGCGGCCTGGCGGACGCGGCCGACCGTGGCTGCCGCGGTCAGCACGTCGTCGACGCGGCTCTCCACCGTCCGCAGGCGGAGCTCTATCGGGAGAAGCGCCAGGAGGGCCAGTGCCACGGCGGCGGGGAGCAGCACGTGTATGCGGGCTTTGAGGCGCGTGGTGAGGGTGACCAGGAGGGCGCCGATGAGGAGGGCGAGCCCTACGTAGGCGAACAGTACGTAGCGGGTGATGTAGAGCGGCTTGACGACGGAGATCAACGCCAGGGACACCTGGGGCACGGCGCAGAGGGGGAGCGCGACGGCCGCGAGGTTGAGGCGGGGGAGCGCGGCCTGCTCGTGGAGGGTGTCTGTCCGGCGGGCGTGCGGGAGACGTGTGCAGAGGGCTGCGAACGCGAGGGTGAGCAGCACGCCGAGCACGGTCGACCAGCCGAGGGGTTTGATCCAGGAGACGAGGGATGCCTGGCTGCGGCTGGCCAGGATGACCGGCAGGGTGCCGACGACGGCTCCGCAGGCGGCCAGTCCCCACCCGGCGCACCGCGTCCGGCCTGGGCGAATCCAGGCCATCGTGACGCCGTGGGCGACGAGGGCGAACAGGGAGAACCAGTTGAGCCAGGCGGCGACCATCACCGCTCCCGCGTAGCAGACCCAACGCCACCACCTGCCCGGCTTGCGCAGGGCCTCGGTGAGCAGCCAGGTCGCGAGGACCACGAACGCGAGGACGAGGGCGTAGGAGCGCCCTTCTTGGGCGTGTTCCTGGACGGCCGGGACGATCGCCAGGGCCAGTCCGGCCGCGATCCCTACCGCGCGGCCGGAGAGCCGGGCGCCCACGAGCGCCGTCAGCCCGCACGCGGTGGCCGTGGCGAGCACCGAGGGCAGCCGCAGGGTGATCAGACTGTCGCCGAAGAGGGCGAACGCCCCGTGCATCACCGCGTAGTACAGGCCGTGGACGACGTCGGCCTGGCCGACCATGTGCCCTATCTCGGCCAGCGAACGGTGTGACGCCTGCCAGGTCGCCGCCTCGTCCCGCCACATGCTGTGCTCGCGGGTGAGGCCCCACAGTCCCAGGGAGAGTGCGAGGAGTGCCGGCCAGACGAAGATGGATATGCGGTGGTGTCGCAGGTGTTGCACTGTTCACCCCACAATCACAACGTTGTCGTCAGGCGTGCGCCAGTCACCACAGCCAGGCGGGTGGGGAAGGAATTCCCCAACCCCCGCTGAGCGGGCAGACGAAAGCGATACTTTACCAAAGCGGGCAGGTGGGCGGATATGGTGGAAATGGGCGAGGGCCTTCTGGTCAACCGTCGTAGGACTGGAGCTCGATCAGGATGCCTTCCGGGTCCCGCAGGTGGGCGGTGCGCAGGCTCGGTCCCCACTCCGGGCGGTCGGTGGCGGGGGTGACTGGCACCCCTCCATGGGCCAGGCAGAACTCCCACGCCGCATCGACGTCGGGCACCCGCGAGACCAGCATCGTGCCGTCCTGGGCCGGCCCGGCGGAAGGCGGCAGGTCCGAGGTGCCGACCACGCCGGCCATCGCGGCGCGGTCGAACAGCACCAGGACGCCCTGCTCGGCGAGGTCCCAGTTGGCGTAGGGGCCGGACTCGTCGCCCTTGACGCGCACCGCACCCAGCAGCTCGGGGAGCACCGCGTCGTAGAAGCGGAAGCATTCCGCGAAGCGGGTGACCAGCAGGCGGGGGTAGAGGGCATCCATCTCGGCCTCCAGGCTGAATGAGGGGCGGTCGCCCGTGAGTTGGGGCCAACCTACAGCGCTTTCCGGCCGGGCACGTCGACGGCTGCGCGGACAGCGCCGACTGCTCTGCGTGGTGGCTCGGTCTCTGTGGTCGCGGCCAGGTTGCCACCAAGGAGGATCTGCTGCCGGCCACTGTCTGAGCCCGTTGGGCCGGGCGGCGTGCCTGGGGCGGCCCGTCGCCCGCCCCGCCCCTCTCTCCGCCTTTCGGCAGAGGCGGGGATCGCCCGCGAGGTTCATGCCGTCGGGCGCCCGGGCGCCGATACTGGTCAGCGTGCCAGGTACCAGCCCGTTCCGTCCGCCCCGATCGTTCCCTCCGCTCCGTTCATTCCGGTCGCTCCGTCCGCGCCGTGGTTCCCGTCCGCGCCGTGGTTCGGCCTGGTGTCGGCTGCTGTCCGGGGCGTTCCTGGGCGGTGCGGCGCGTGTGGTGGTGGCGGAGACGGTCGGTGTGGCGGTCGTGGGGCTCGGGGTGTACGGGGCCGTCGGATACACGGGGGGCGTGCCGTACCCGGCGTTCGAGCTGGCGGTGCTGGTCGCCGCGGTCGGGCTGTTCCCGTTGCGCCGTCGATACCCCACGGCGGTGCTCCTGGTGCTCGCCGTGCTGACCGGCCTGTCATCCGCCGCCGGACCGGTCACGGCCGCGACCGCGTACGCCGTGGCGCGCCGGACGGTAGGGGCGAGGTGGCGCGCCCGGCTGCTGGCCGTGGCCAGTGCCCTCGTCGTGGGAGCGGCGACGGCGGCCGCGCCCTGGCTCGGTCCCGGGCCGGTGCCGTACGGGGTGGCGCTCGGCCTCGTTCTGGCGCCGACCGCCGTGGTCGTGCCGGGTCTGGCCGGCACGGCGCAAGGGCAGCAGGGGCGCCTGTTGCGGGCGCTGCGCGAGCGCGGCGACGCCGCGGAGCGGGCCCGCCGGTTCGCCGACAGCGAGGCGCGCATCCACGAGCGGTCCCGCATCGCCGCCGAGATGCACGACCTGGTGGGGCACCGGCTCAGCCTGATCTCGCTGCACGCCGGCGGGCTGGAGCTGGCCCTGGACCAGGCGGCGCCCGAGCTGCGCGACGAGGCCGTCCTGGTGCGGCGGACCACCCGGGACGCGATGCGCGAACTGCGGCAGGCGCTCGGGGTGCTCGGGCCGCTCGGCCGGGATACCGGCCCCGATGCGCTCACCGACGCGAGCGGCACCCGTGCCGACGTCGAATCGCTGGTGGCGACGTCCCGCGACGGCGGGATCGACGTACGGCTCCAGTGGACGGGGCCGGACCTCGACACCCGTCCGGCGCGGGTCCGTCGGGCGGTGCACCGGGTGGTGCGGGAAGCCCTGACCAATGTGCACCGGTACGCGACCGAGGCGCACGTCACCGTGACGGTGGTGCACGACGAGGAACAGGTGCGGGTCGTCATCCGCAACGGTGCGCCGCCGCGGCCGTCGGAGGCGGCCGGGGAGCGCGGCACCGGTCGTGGCCTGACCGGCCTCAGGGAGCGGGTGGAACTGCTCGGGGGGACGTTCGCGGCCGCCGCGCTGCCGTCCGGCGGGTTCCAGGTGGAGGCGACCGTGCCCGCCGAGCCCGGGGACGCCCCGGCCCCGGAACGTCCCGGGGGCGGGGCGGACCTCTCCGGGCCGGCGGCGTACGTGGACGCGTCCTCCGCTGTCGGCGACCAGGCCACTGGCACCGGACCGGTCGGACCGATGGTGCCCGCGCGCCGGACCACCGAGGCCCTGACGCTCGCCGTCGGGCTGGTGGCGCTGAGCGTGCTGATGGTCCTCGGGGTCGCCTTCGTCTACGCCACCCGGCCACACCAGCAGGGTCCGCCCCCGCTGCCGCACATCGGCATGACCTACCAGGAGGTGGCGGGGGCGGGTGTACTGGACAACGCCGCGGTCCGGGCGGCGGCCACCGGCCATGAACCGCCGCGCCCCGCCGGCACGGTCGGCTGCGTCTATCCCTTCAACGGCGCCACCGAGCGCCATCCCGGTGGCCTGACCATCGCCCGCTACTGCTTCGACGCCGCACAGCGCCTGATCGCCATCGACCGCTTCACCGTCCCGTCGGTCCGGGACGCCGTGCCCTGGGAGACCCCGTGACCGAGCCCACCCGGCCCATCCGTGTCCTGCTCGCCGACGACGAGGCGATGATCCGGCACGGCGTCCGCCTTATCCTCCGGCACGCCGACGGCATCGACGTCGTCGCCGAGGCCGCGGACGGGCGGCAGGCCGTCGACCTGGCCGCCGCCCACCGACCCGACGTGGCGCTCGTCGACATCCGGATGCCGGTGTGCGACGGCCTGGCCGCGATCGCGCCGCTGCTCGCCCTCGATCCCGCGCCGCGGGTGGTGATGCTGACGACCTTCGGCGACGAGGCCAACGTCCTCCGGGCGCTGCGGGAGGGCGCGGCGGGCTTCCTGCTGAAGGACGAGGGCCCGCAGGAGCTGATCAGCGCGGTCCGGGCGGCCGCGGCCGGTGACGCGGTGCTCTCTCCGGGCGTGACCGGGGCGGTGATCGCACGGATGCTGAGCGGCGCCGGCCCGGCGGACGCCGGCGACCCCGAAGGTGCGGACGACCGGATCGCCCGTCTCACCGGCCGGGAGCGGCAGGTTCTCGCGATGCTCGGCGAGGGGTTGTCGAACCAGGACATCGCCGAGCGGCTCGGCATCGGGATCGGCACGGTCAAGACGCACGTCGGCGCGATCCTGGAGAAGACCGGTTCCGCGAGTCGGGTGCAGGCCGCGCTGCTGGCCCATCGGACGGGCCTGTCCTCCTGACCGGCCGTCATGGGCCCGCTGCGTATGTGACTGGCGCAAGCGGGAGAGGTGGGGGAGGCGAGTGAGGTGGGAGAGGTGGGAGAGACGCCGCAGACGGGGAAGACGGGGGAGACGGGAAGTAGGGGCCGGCCGCCGTCCGTAGTCCCGCTCCTTCCCGGCCGCCTCTGACCAAAGGGGGAGACCGCGCCGCCGGGGCTGGTCCTAAGGCAGGGACCGAGGGCTTCCTCCCCTGCCTCAGGCAGAGGCAAAGTCCACCCGCCAGAACGATGTTTCCGCAGGTCAGGGCGGTGAGGATGGGGGAGTCCCTCCGGTTCACGGCGCGCAGGCCGTGGACCGTCGCACCCCAGGCGGAGTTCTCATGTCGCAGCTGTCTTCTTCCCCGCGCCCCCTCGTCGGCGAGCCGGCCGCCCGCGCCACCGGCCTGACCAAGGTGTACGGGAAGGGGGAGACCCGGGTCACGGCGCTGGACGCGGTGTCCGTGGAGTTCGCCCGGGGCCGCTTCACCGCCGTCATGGGCCCCTCCGGCTCCGGCAAGTCCACGCTGATGCACTGCCTGGCCGGGTTGGACAGGGTGAGTTCCGGTTCGGCCCGCATCGGTGACACCGAGCTCTCCGGCCTGTCGGAGAAGCAACTCACCGCGCTGCGGCGGGAGAAGGTGGGCTTCGTCTTCCAGGGCTTCAATCTGCTGCCCACGCTCACCGCGTCGGAGAACATCCTGCTGCCGCTGCGGATCGCCGGACGGCAGCCCGACCGTGCCTGGCTGGAGGGGGTCATCGCCACCGTCGGGCTGGCCGACCGGCTGGGCCACCGGCCGGCCGAGCTCTCCGGCGGCCAGCAGCAGCGGGTCGCGGTGGCACGTGCGTTGGTCTCCCGGCCCGAGATCGTCTTCGCCGACGAGCCGACCGGCAACCTCGACTCCCGCTCGGGCACCGAGATCCTGGGCTTTCTGCGCGACTCCGTGCGGGAGCTGGGGCAGACGGTGGTGATGGTCACCCACGATCCGGTGGCCGCCGCGCAGGCGGACCGGGTGGTGTTCCTCGCCGACGGCCGGGTCGTCGACGAACTGCACGCCCCGACCTCCAGCGCCGTACTCGACCGGATGCTCCAGTTCGAGATCGGGACACGCACCCGCTGACGCGCACCCGCCGGCGCGTCCTTCACCCCCGCGTCCCTTGTGTTCCCGCACTCCGATGCTTCCCCGGCTTCCCCAACCTCCCCAACTTCCGCAACCCCCTCGCTCCCGAAAGCTCCCCATGCTGCGAACAACCCTGCGCAACCTCCTTGCGCACAAGGCCCGTCTGGCCATGACCGCCCTGGCGGTCTGTCTGGGTGTCGCGTTCGTCTCCGGCACCCTCGTCTTCGCGGATTCCGCCGCCGCCGCATACCGCGGCGCCGCCTCGAAGAACTTCGCGGACATCGCGGTCACCGTCACCCCGAAGGACCCGCCGCCCGGAACCGGCGCGAACCAGCGCACCACCGTCCTCGACGACGCGCTCGTGCGGAAACTCGCCCAGGTGCCCGGCACCGCCGCGGTACGCCCGTCGGTCGACGGCTCGGCGACCCTGAACGCCGCGGACGGCACTCCGCTCAGGGCCGCCAAGTCCTGGGCGAACCTGGCCGGCGCCTACGTCCCGGGCGAGGACGGCAAGGACAGTCACTACCCACTGGTCAAGGGCCATGCCCCCGGCAACGGCGACGAAGTGGCCGTGGACAGCGGCACCGCGGCCGCCGGGCACTTCGCCCTCGGTGACCGGATCACCCTGGCCACCGACGGTCCGGTCATGACCAAGCGCCTGGTGGGCATCGTCACCACCGAGGACAGCCGGGTCACCGCGGGCGGCACCCTCGCGCTGTTCGACAAGGCCACCGCGCAGCGGCTGTTCGCCTCCCCCGGCCACTACACCGGGATCGACCTGTCCGCCACGCCCGGCACCTCCCAGTCCGAGCTGGCGGACCGGGTCGACGCCGTCCTCCCCGCCGACCGGGCCGAGGCCACCACCGGCGCCGCCCAGGCCACCCAACAGGCCGGCCATCTCGACACGTTGACCCGCGGCTACACCAAACTGCCGCTGGTCTTCGCCGGGGTCTCGCTGTTCATCGGCTCGTTCCTCATCGTCAACACCTTCACGATGCTCCTCACCCGGCGCACCCGCGAGATCGCGCTGCTGCGGGCGATCGGCGCCTCGCGCCGCCAGGTGGTCCGCTCCGTGCTCGCCGAGGCGGCGCTGCTCGGTCTGGTCGCCTCGATCGCCGGGTTCCTGCTCGGCCTCGGCATCGCCGCCGCGCTGCCCGGCCTGCTGAGCACCGCACAGGACCCGTTGCCGCACAGCACCTTGGTGATCGGCGTACGTCCTGTGGTGGCGGCGCTCGGCGTCGGCGTGGGCATCACCGTCCTCGCGGCGTGGCTGCCCTCCCGCAAGGCGGCGGCCATCGCGCCCGTCGAGGCGATGCGCTCGGCCGAGCAGCCACCCACCGGCACCACGCGGTCCCGGCTGCGCGGCGCGGCAGGACTGGCCCTGCTCGTCCTCGGTGCCGGGCTGCTGGTGTCGCTCACCGGGGCGGAGGACGCCTCGGTCGAGAACCTCCAGAACGCGATGCTCGGCTGCGGCATCCTCGCCGTCGCCATGATCGTGCTGGCGCCGCTGCTCGCCCGCCCGATGATCCGCCTCACCGGTCGGCTGACCAGCCGTTTCGGTGTCATCGGCCGGCTCGCGCAGGAGAACGCGCTGCGCGACCCGCGGCGCACCGCGGCCACCGCGTCCGCCCTGATGATCAGCACCGCGCTGGTCGCCGGGCTGGCCGTCATCGGCAACTCCACCGGCCAGGCGCTCGACCGCCAGGCCGCCGCCGGCCTCAGTGCCGACTACGTGATCAGCACCCGCACTCCCACGGTCGCCATCGACCCGGCGGCCGTCGGCCGGGTGGCCGGCACCACTGGAGTGCACACCGCGGCCGCAGTTGCGGACTCCACGCTCTTCGTCGGCGGCCACGTCCGCGAGATCTCCGGCGTCGACCCGCGCACCGTGGACTCCGTCATGTCGCTGCGCTTCCTCAGCGGCTCCGCCAAGGACCTCGGGCCGGGCCGGATCGCCCTGTCCAGCACCGTCGCCCGGGAGCAGGGCCTGACCACCGGCGGCCACCTCACGGCGTCCATGGGACGCGGCCAGCAGTTCACCCAGTACACCGTCGTCGGCGTCTACGAGGACAACCCGGTCGCCCGCGACGCACTGGGGGCTCGTCCCGAAGTACAGAAGAACAGCTTCACTCCGGGCTCGACACAGCGGATCCTCGTCCGCACCGGCGACGGCGGCGCCTCCCACACCACCGAGAACCGGCTGCGCACCGCGGTCGGCAACAACCCGGTGCTGAAGGTCCAGGACCGGGCGGAACTCATCGACGAGGCCGCCGGCTCCCTCGGCAACCTGCTCACCCTGACCTACGGGCTGCTGGCCATCGGCCTGGTGATCACCTCACTGGGCATCGTGAACACCCTGGCCATGTCGGTGGCGGAGCGGACCCGGGAGATCGGCGTGCTGCGCGCCATCGGCATGGACCGGGCCGGCATCCGCCGCATGATCCAACTGGAGTCCGTCACCATCGCCGCGTTCGGCACGCTGTTGGGCCTGGCGGGCGGGGTGTTCGGCGCCTGGGCGGTCGGCGCGCTGGCCAACGGGGCGCTGGCGCAGTACACGTTCGCGCCTCCGTGGGAAACGCTGCTTCCGGTGTGCCTGCTCTCCCTGGTGATCGGCGTGGCCGCGGCAGCCGTCCCGGCCCGCCGGGCGGCCGCCCTCAGCCCCTTGCAGGCCGTCGCCACCGCCTAGATGAGTGAGTCCGAAGCCCCGCCTGCCCCGCGGCGCCTGGCACGGCACCTCGCGGCGTTGCCGAACCGTCCCGATAGCTCCGCTATCACGCCGCTCCGGCGCCTTGCGATGCACCGCACCAGACGCCGCGGGGCCCGCCCTTCGGGCGGACGACGGGACTTCGGACTCACTCATCTAGCGGCAGCCACCCTGCCTTGAGCGGCGCGCCTGTCCGCGGGCGCGCCGCTCAAGTCGTCGGTGACCGGCGGGAATGGTGGGAATGCGGGGAATGATCGCCCCCACGACGGCCATGGTGAAGTTCGAACCGCACGGGTTCCGCGCCCCTCGTCGGCCGGGGCCGCGCTGAACGGGCGTTGTCACCGCGGCCGGTCCACAGGTCCCGAGTTGTCGCGCTGCCGGGAAATCGGTTTGGATCACCCTTTCGTGAGTACTTTCCAGCCGCCACCACCTCCCCACCAACCCGGCTCCGGCTCCGGTGCCGCCCAGCCGCACGGCCAACCTCCCTACGGTCAACCGCACTACGGGCAATCGCAGGGCGTCATACCTCAGCCTTTTCCGCCGCAGTACGCAGCGCCGGCCTACGGGCCGCAGCCGCAGAGGGGCAGACCGCAGGGCCCGCCCCGGCAGGCACTCGCGGTCCCAGGCCTGCGTCTGCTCGCCCGCATCATCGACTCCCTGATCACCGGCGTGCTGATCGTGGGTGCCTGGGTGCCGGCGAACATCTGGATGTACAGCACGTTCAAGCCCGGAGACAGCCGTGGGGTGCCCGTGGGCCTCGGCCTCTTCGCCTGGACGCTGCTGGTCGGCCTCTTCTACGAACCGCTGACGACGGCGATGGGCGGCACCCTCGGCAAAGCCCTCTGCGGCCTGCGCGTCGTCCATGTCGAAACCGGCAACAAGCTCGGCTTTGGCCATGCCCTGGGACGCTGGCTGGCCTACCTCGGCATCGGCATGGTGCCGGTCCTGGGCCTCATCAACGTACTGTCCTGCCTCTGGAACGAGCCGTTCCGGCAGTGCATGCACGACCGCGCCGCCAACACCGTGGTTCTCAAACGCCGTTGGCAATGACTGACACACGACGCGGCAGTGCCTGCCGCCGACGTCCCGTCGGGCACGCCGGGGGCCGACGTGCCCGCCCCCCCCGGTCACGGGCTACTCGAACGGCTTGCGTCCCCAGGCGGAGATCAGTGGGGCGGTTGTGGTGTCGAGGTGTCCGGCGGCGATGTTGGCCAGGTGTCGTTCGATCTCCTCGGCGGTGGCCAGGCCGGCCTCGATCAAGCGCTCACGGATCTGCCGCACGGTCGCGGCCTCCAGCGCGCTCCCGGCCGGAGAGGTGATCGGGAAGTACGCCTCGGCCGCGACCTCGGCCAGTCCGGCCGTACGCAGCAGCCGGGGGAGTGTCCGCCCGAAGGAAAGCTGTGCGCCGCGCTCCGCGAGCAGTGCGCGAAAGCCGCGCCGGATGCGGTTGGCGAGCTCCTGCTCCGGGCCGTACTCATCGGGGCAGGCCAGCGGCTGCAGCGCCGGATCGGCGTCCTCCAGCAGCAGCCACCCGCCGGGCCGCAGCGCCCCCACCATGGCCCGTAGGGCGGCCTCGCGCTGCGGCACATGCACCAGGACGAGCCGCGCGTGCACCAGGTCGAACGGTCCCTCCGGTGCCTCGTCGGACCCCACGTCGTGCCGCACCACCTCGTAGGGCGCCCCGGCCTGCGGCATCCATGACGTGTCGAGGTCGGTGGCCAGCACACGGCCCTTCGCGCCGACCCGCTCCGCCAGCCACGCGGGCACGCTCGGGCCGCCCGCCCCGACCTCCCAGCAGCTCCACCCGTCCGCGACCCCCAGCGCCCGCAGCCGCCGGAACGTCACCGGATCGAACAACTCCGCCAGCGCCGTGAACCGCTCCCCTGCCTCGGCCTGCCGGTTGTCGAGGAGGTACCCCTTGGCGCGCTCCGCGCCGCCTTCATAGTCCGTCACCGCCCGAAAATAACAGGGCGGCCGGCGCACCGGCCCGACCCGTGTCAGGGAAGCGTCAGGGTCCCGCTCTCCCGCGCAAGGGACGTGCCAACACCTCGCGAGAGCCGTGCCCCTGCCGCTTCGATGGGAGCGACGTAGAGCGACATGGAGCGATACGGAGCGATGTGGACAGGGCGCAAAGCACAGAGCTCAGGGAACAGAGCAAAGAGCAAAGAGCACCGGGCAAGGAGCTGAACCCATGACCAGACTTGGCAACCGCGTCGTGGCGGGAGTGAGCGGTTCACTGGGCAGTCTGACCGCTCTGCACCGGGCCGCGTCGGAGGCCCGCGTCACCGGCGCCGCGCTCTGGGCCGTACTGGCCTGGGAACCCCCCGGCGGCAACATCGTCCATCGTGGTGGGCCCTGCCCCGAGCCCATGGCCGCCTGGCGCAACATGGCGGCCGAACGCCTCATCGAGGCGCTGGAGACCGCGTTCGGCACCACCGGGCCCGGGGTGCCGCTTGAGCCACGCGTCGTGCTCGGCACGCCGGGCACGGCCCTGCTCGCGGTCGCCGATCACCCCGACGACCTGCTGGTGATCGGAGCCGGGGCGCGCGGACCGCTGCGCCGGGCGCTGTGGCCCTCTGTCTCCCGCTACTGCCTGGCGCGCGCCTGCTGCCCGGTGCTGGCCGTACCGCACTCTCCGCTGCACCGCACACTCCATACCGTGCAGCGCCGCAACACGTGGAAACTCCCGTTCAGCACCCAGGAGTTGACCGGACAGAGCTGACGAAGGGTCATATCACGGTCGGCGCTGCTCACGGCATCGCGCGGACGATGACCAGCGACCCGTCGTACGTCGGCTGACGGCGCAGCCCGCCGAACTCCGCGTCCCAGGCACCGGAGTCCAGATCGCGGCGCAGACTGGTGTCGAAGTGTTCGCGGACCCGGTCGTCGACGAAGCTCCAGGCCGAACACGCCTGGCGGGCCGCCGGATCGAGCAGCATCTCGGGGCGGCCGTAGTACGCCTCGTTGAAGCCGTCCGTGCAGTCCAGGGGGATGGGGACGGACCGGACCGTGGTGGTGCCGCCGAGCGCGGCGGCCAGCGTGTCGATGGCCGGGTAGCGGCCGGCCTCGGTGTCGAGGACCTCGGGGGCGTAGCGGTACAGCCAGAAGTCCCGTACCAGGGCGGGGTCGCAGGTGAGCAGGAGGACCGGCCCGCGGGTCACCCGCCGCATCTCACGCAGTCCGGCCGCGACATCGGACCACTGGTGCACACTGAACAGCGTCATCGCACCGTCGAACTCCCCGTCGGCGAACGGCAGATCCTCGGCGACGGCGTCGATCGCCTGGGCGAGTCGCGCCGGCCGCTGGGCACGCATCGACTCCGAGGGTTCGACCGCGGTCACCTCCCGGGCGGCGGTCTCGTACGACCCGGCGCCGGCACCGACGTTGAGGACCGTCCGGCACTCGCCCAGGGTCTCCGCGATGAACTGGGCGATCCGCGGGTCCGGCCGACGGAAGGAGGAGTATCCGGAGCCGATCGTGCCGTAGTCGACGTCGCCGGCGCTGCCGTCCTGGGAGCGTGTGGTCATCGAACCTCGCCTCGCCTCGTGAGCAGGAACAGGGAACGAGAGCCGGTGTGCTCTCGTGCGCCGGCCGGTGCGCAACCCCATCCTGCATCTGCGGCCGGGAATCAACAACGATCTGCCAATTGCTTGGCAATTCCCCCAAATTGCTTCGCAGGTGAGCGTCGGATATTGGAGATAGCGACAGCCAGGGGCGTATCTTCTGGTGTCTGTGGTGTCTGCGGTGTGGGTGTCGAGCCGGGTGAGGAAACGGCCGGGGAGGGGACGCCTCGTGACGGACGAGACGGCGGCCGCACCGGCCCAGGCACCTCACACGGCACTCCGGTGACCTGTGCGCGAGGCGTAACCCCAGGCACTCCCGGCGCGTGACGGGCCGGAAATTCGTTCCTCGTACGGTGCTGGCCATGGGTTGCCCACCTTGGTGGGACGGCCCCGGCTCGGACAGGCACACGCACCGCGGGGTGGGATTCGGTGGCATCTGGTTCGTCGGACGGCGGTACGGTCCGCACCGTCTGCTCGTACTGCGGCGTCGGCTGCGGGATCGTGCTGGATGTGGCGCGCGACCCGGCCGACGGCCGCCGCCGGGTGGTGAAGGCGTCCGGCGACCAGGCACACCCGACCAACCGCGGCCGCCTGTGCACCAAGGGCGCGACCAGTGCGGACATGATGGCGGCGCCGGGACGGCTGGAACAGGCACTGGTGCGGGCCGAGCGCGGCGCCCAGCCGGTCGAGACGGCGGTGGACGAGGCCATCGCGTCGGTCGCCGGCCGACTGCGGACGATCGTCGACGAACACGGGCCGGACGCGCTGGCCTTCTATGTGTCCGGGCAGATGTCGCTGGAGGCGCAGTACCTGGCGAACAAGCTGGCCAAGGGCTATGTGCGCACCCACCGCATCGAGTCGAACTCACGGCTGTGCATGGCGTCCGCCGGGTCCGGCTACAAGCTGTCGCTCGGCGCGGACGGCCCGCCCGGCTCCTACCAGGACCTCGACCACGCCGATGTCTTCCTCGTCATCGGCGCCAACATGGCCGACTGCCACCCGATCCTCTTCCTGCGCATGATGGACCGGGTCAAGGCAGGCGCCAAACTGATCGTCGTCGATCCGCGCCGCACCGCCACCGCCGCCAAGGCCGACCTCTTCCTGCAGATCAGGCCGGGCACCGACCTCGCCCTGCTGAACGGGCTGTTGCATCTGCTGGTCGCCGACGGCCACACCGACGAGGAGTTCATCGCCGAGTTCACCGAGGGCTGGGAGGAGATACCCGACTTCCTCGCGGACTACCCGCCCGACCGGGTCGCGGAGCTCACCGGCCTGGCCGAGGACGACATCCGGCAGGCCGCGCAGTGGATCGGTACGGCCGGTGAGTGGACGAGCTGCTGGACCATGGGCCTGAACCAGTCCACCCACGGCACCTGGAACACCAACGCCCTGATCAACCTGCACCTGGCCACCGGCGCCCTCTGCCGCCCGGGGTCCGGACCGTTCTCGCTGACCGGCCAGCCCAACGCCATGGGCGGCCGCGAGATGGGCTACCTGGGGCCCGGTCTGCCCGGACAGCGTTCGGTGCTGGACGACGCCGATCGCGCCTTCGTCGAGGACCTGTGGCAGATCCCCGAGGGCTCCCTGCCCACCGGGACCGGGCGCGGCACCATCGAGATGTTCGAGCAGCTGGCCGCCGGAGACATCAAGGCGTGCTGGATCATCTGCACCAACCCGGTCGCCTCGGTCGCCAACCGCAGGACTGTCATCGCCGGCCTGGAAGCCGCCGAACTCGTCGTCACCCAGGACGTGTTCGCCGAGACCGAGACCAACGCCTACGCCGATGTCGTGCTGCCGGCGACGCTGTGGGCGGAGTCCGACGGCGTCATGGTCAACTCCGAGCGGAACCTCACCCTGGTGCAAGGGGCCGTCGACCCACCCGGACAGGCACTGCCCGACTGGCAGTTGATCGCCCGGGTGGCCTGCGCGATGGGCTTCGCCGATGCCTTCACCTACACCTCCGCCGAGGAGGTGTTCGAGGAACTCAAACAGGCATGGAACCCCCGGACCGGCTGGGACCTGCGCGGCGTGACCTACGAGCGGCTGCGCAGCACACCGGTGCAGTGGCCGGCCCCGACCGTCGACGGCCCGGACCGCAACCCGATCCGCTACCGCAACGACGGCGTCAGCCAAACCCTGCGGGAACGCGCGGACGGCACCCGCCCCCGCCTGGCCTTCCCGACCGGCAGCGGACGCGCCCGCTTCTTCGCCCGTCCGCACCTGCCACCGGCCGAACTCCCCGACGACGACTACCCGTTCGTCCTGAACACCGGCCGTCTCCAGCACCAGTGGCACACGATGACCAAGACCGGCAAGGTCGCCAAACTCGCGAAACTCAACCCCGGCCCGTTCCTGGAAGTCCATCCCGAGGACGCCGACGCCATGGGAATCGCGGAGGGCGACCACGTCGAGGTCGCCTCCCGCCGCGGCCGGGCCGTACTCCCCGCCACCGTCACCGACCGGGTCCGGCCGGGCACCTGCTTCGCGCCCTTCCACTGGAACGACCTGTTCGGCGAGTACCTCAGCGTCAACGCCGTCACCAACGACGCCGTCGACCCGATCTCCTTCCAACCCGAGTTCAAGGTCTGCGCCGTCGCCCTCGCCAAGACGGCCGCCCCCGTCCCCGCGGCCCGCCCCGGCGGCCGGCCCGAGTCCGCCCCGGCGACCGCCGCGCACCAGGAGCCGCCCGTGGACCCCGCCCCCGACCCGGCCGTCACCACCACTTCGCCGGACGCCGCCGTGCCCGCGCTCGCCACGCTGTTCGGCCTCACCGACCTCGCCCCCGTACCCCTGGCCGAACCGGAACGCCGCTACCTCGCCGGCTATCTCTCCGGCCTCGCCGTGGCCCCGCACGACGGGCGCATCCCCACACTGCCGCCCGACGCACCCTTCGCCCCGGACTCCGCACTGTGGGTCGACGGCGTCCTCGCCGGCATGTTCTCCCGCGCCGCCGCACCCACCGCCCCGGCACCCGAGCCCGCGCGGACCGCCACCCGGACCACCGGCACCAACGCCCCGTCCCGTCGCCTGGTCGTCCTGTGGGCCTCGCAGACCGGCAACGCCGAGGAGTTCGCGGCCACCGTCGCCGCCCGGCTCGCCGAAACGGGCCGCGACCCCGAACTGCTGCCCATGGCGGACTTCACGCCGGCCCGGCTCGCCCCGGGCACCGACCTGCTGATCGTCACCAGCACCTTCGGCGACGGCGACGCGCCCGACAACGGCGCCGACTTCTGGCAGGCCCTCGCCGCCCCGGACACCGGACCGCTGGAGGGCATCCGCTACGCGGTGCTGGCGTTCGGTGACTCCTCCTACGGCGACTTCTGCGGCCACGGCCGCCGCCTCGACGAACGGTTCCACGCGCTCGGCGCCACCCGGCTTCTCGCCCGCACCGACTGCGAGCCCGACTACGAGGAGGCCGCCGCACAGTGGCTCGGCCAGGTCACCACCGCCCTGGCCACCCCTGACGACCGGCATCCGGCGGCCGCGCGCACGGCCGGGACGCCCGCCGCGCAACCCACCGCCTCCCAGTCACCCACCCCCACTCCTGCCCCCGCCTCCACTCCCACCCGCTTCACCAAGACAGCCCCCTTCGCCACCCTCCTCGTCGGCAACCGGCTGCTGAGCCTGCCCGGCTCCCAGAAGGAGGTACGGCAGTTCGCCTTCGACACCCGCGACGGCGAACTCGCCTACGACGCCGGCGACGCCCTCGGCGTATGGCCGGTCAACGGCGCCGGCCTCGTCACCGAATGGCTGGCCCTCACCGGACTGGATCCCGACGAACCCGTCGAACTCGCCGACGGCACCCGCCTGCCCTTCGAAGAAGCGCTGCGCACCCGCCTGGACATCACCCGCCTCACCGCCGACCTGCTGGCCTTCGTGGCGGACCGCACCGGCAGCCAGGACCTGAGGCGACTCCTGCGCCCCGACAACAAGGACGCGCTGGCGCAGTGGAGTTGGGGCCGCCAGGCAGCCGACGTCCTCGCTGAGTTCCCGGTCCGTGCGTCCGCTGCGGAGTGGACTGCCGTCCTCAAGCGCCTCCAGCCCCGGCTGTACTCCATCTCCTCCAGCCCGCTCGCCCACCCCGGCGAGGTCCGCCTCACCGTCTCGGTCGTCCGCTACACCAACGACCTCGGCCGCGACCGCAAGGGCACCTGCTCGACCTATCTCGCCGACTGCGCCAACGACGGACCCGTACAGGTCTTCGTGCAGCGCTCACCGCACTTCCGCCCGCCCGCCGACCCCACCACCCCCATGATCATGGTCGGTCCCGGAACCGGCGTGGCGCCGTTCGTCGGCTTCCTCGAAGACCGCCGGGCCCGCGGCCACACCGGCCCCAACTGGCTCTTCTTCGGCGAACAGCGCCAGGCAACCGACTTCTACTACCGCGACGAACTGGAGGAATACCAGGCATCCGGCCACCTCGACCGCCTGGACCTGGCCTTCTCGCGCGACCAGCGCAACAAGGTCTATGTCCAGGACCGGATGCGCGAGAACGGTGCCCGCCTGTGGCGGTGGCTCCACGACGGCGCCCACTTCTATGTCTGCGGCGACGCCGGCCGCATGGCCAAGGACGTCGACCAGGCACTCAAGGACATCGCCGCCACGCACGGTGGTATGGACGCCGGCGAAGCCGCCGCCTACGTCCGACGCCTGTCTGCGGACAAGCGCTATGTCCGCGACGTCTACTGACAGTCATGCGGGGGCGGGCAGGGCGGTAGGAGGCAGGGGTGGGCCGGAGCTTGGTCGTGCATTATCAGCCACCTCGTCGGCGGCGCCCAGGGCGTCCGGTGCGTTCGACCGTCGCCCGCGTCGACTTGACCAAAGGGCGGCTTAACGTGGCATAGCGGGCATCTGAGGCTGCCGTATCGCTCATGATCCGCCGAGGTTGGCGAACTCCCGCCCATCAGGCGCCTGGCGCAAAACGATCATTGAGCCATCGGCCGCCTCGACCAACATCGCTACCCGCTGGTTCACTTACGCAACAGGAGCCTCTCTCGTCACCCACCCGGGTGATTCCGAGGGCTCCTTCTTGATGCAGGTGCCCCCACGGAAGGACCAGGATGTCGACCGCAGCGTATCGGCAGCAGCCCGAGCAGCCGACCGGCCGGGCACAGCTCAGCCTCGGGATCGCCGCT
Source organism: Streptomyces sp. MspMP-M5 (assembly GCF_000373585.1). GTDB lineage: Bacteria > Actinomycetota > Actinomycetes > Streptomycetales > Streptomycetaceae > Streptomyces. The sequence goes on along the minus strand of NZ_KB891883.1, from coordinate 118,463 downwards.
GCGCGGAACCTGGCGACCACCACCAAGACCGCCCCGCAGATGCAGGGCACCAGCTCGCGCTGGCTGCTGCGCACCCTGCCCTGGGTGGAGGTGAAGGGCGGCACGTACCGGGTCAACCGGCGCCTGGTGTACGAGGTCGGCGACGGCCGGGTCACCTTCGTCCAGGAAGGGAGCACGGTCCGGGTCGTCCCGGCCGAGCTCGGTGAACTTCCGCTGCTGCGCGGGTTCGAGGACGACAAGGCGCTGCGGGCGCTCGCCGACCGGTGCCGTCAGCAGCAATACGGGCCCGGCCAGCTGATCGCCGAACGCGGTGCGGCCGTCGACCACGTCTATCTGATCGTGCGCGGCAAGGTCGAGAAGGTCGGCCCCGGCAGGTACAGCGAGGAGACCCGTCGCGGTGTGCTGTCCGACGGCGGTTTCTTCGGCGGGCAGGCAGTGGCCGAGGAGCCGGGGGAGTGGGACTTCACCGCGCGTGCGCTGACGGCGTGCACGGTGCTGGCCCTGCCCCGGGCCGCGTACGAGGAAGTGGCGGACCGCAACGACGGGTTGCGCGCGCATGTCCGGCGGCGCCAGGCGGAGAAGGCACGGCCGCAGAACAAGAAGGGCGAGGCCGAGATCGCCCTGGCCTCCGGCCACACCGGTGAGCCGGTGATCCCGGGCACCTTCGTCGACTACGAACTGGAGCCCCGCGAGTACGAGTTGAGCGTGGCCCAGACGGTTCTGCGGGTGCACACCCGGGTCGCCGACCTCTACAACGAGCCGATGGACCAGGTCGAGCAGCAGCTGCGGCTGACCATCGAGGCCCTGCGCGAACGCCAGGAGTCCGAGCTGGTCAACAACCCGGAGTTCGGTCTGCTGCACAACGCCGACCACAGCCAGCGCATCTCCACCCACTCCGGCCCGCCCACACCGGACGACATGGACGAGCTGTTGAGCATGCGGCGCGGAACCAAGGCGTTCTTCGCGCACCCGCGTGCCATCTCCGCCTTCGGCCGCGAATGCAACAAGCGCGGCCTGTCCTTCGACACCGCCGAGGTGGCCGGACACCCGGTACCTGCCTGGCGGGGCGTGCCGATCCTGCCCTGCGGCAAGATCCCGGTCTCGGAGGAGGGCACGTCCGCCATCCTCGCGATGCGCCTGGGCGAGGACGACGAAGGGGTGGTCGGCCTGCGCCAGACAGGCATCCCCGACGAGTACGAGCCGGGCCTCAACGTGCGGTTCATGGGCATCAACGACCAGGCCCTGATCTCCTACCTGGTCAGCACCTACTACTCGGCGGCCGTGCTCGTGCCCGACGCGCTGGGTGTCCTGGAGAACGTCGAGGTCTTCCACACCCCGTCCTGACGTCGACGGCGCGAACGGAGAGAAGAACCGGTGTCACAGCTGTCCCGGATGGCCGCGCCCAGGGCCCACCACCAGGTGGCGCGACTCGCCGCCAGGCTCCTCACCCACGGCCGGGGAATCCGCCCTCCCGCCCCCAAGGCCCTGCCGGGCACCACGCTCCGGCAGGTGCGCACCGCCGTGCCCACCGGGCCGACGGGGCTCGGCACTTCGGCCGCCCGTATCGCGGCCGGGAAACCGGCCGGCGGCACTTCCGGCACGGCGGACGGGCCCGGCAGCGGTGTCCCCGAGCTGTACTGCCCGCCCGCGGTCCGGGACGACCAGGCACTCGGCCAGGAGGTCAACGACCGACTGGTGGACTGGGCCGAGCAGGTCGGCCTCTACGCCGGACGCCTCGAACGCGTGCGTGCGGCCGACTTCGGGCGCCTGATGATGCTGGCCCACCCCGACAGCGACGACCCGGACCGGCTGCTGGCCGCGGCCAAGTGCGCACTGGCCGAGTGGGCCACGGACGACTACTACTGCGACGACGAGACCATGGGATCGAGGACCGAACTCCTCGGCTCGCAGCTCGGCCTCGCCTACGCGGCCCTCGATCCCGCCCACCTCCCGGCCGGATACGCACCCGCCTGGGAACAGGACATGGCCGGCGATCCCGTACGGGTCGCGCTGCGCGCCGGACTGCGGGACCTGGCCGGCTACGCGGACCCCTCCCAGCTGGCCCGGCTCCGCCACGAGGTCGCCGTCCTCTTCGTGGGCTACGGACAGGAGGGCTCCTGGCGCTCCCGCGGCCATATGCCCACCGTCCGCGAGTACTTGGCGCACCGTCAGATCAACAGCTTCCTGCCCTGCATCGCCCTCGTCGACGTGGTCAGCGGCAACCCGCTGGCGGCCGCCGAGTACTCCGCGCCGCCGGTCCGTCGCGCCGTGACCATGGCCGCCACGGCCAGCACCCTCGTCAACGACCTGTACTCGATGACCAAGGAACACCATTCCTCGGGCGTGGAGTTCAACCTGCCCACCGTGATCGCAGCGGAGGAGGGGTGCACACCGCACGAGGCGGTCGAACGCAGCGTGGAGATCCACGACGAGCTGGTGCACACCTTCGAGACGGAGGCCGCGGCCCTCGCCGTCACCGGCTCGCCGCAGCTGCGCCACTTCCTCGCGGGCGTCTGGGCCTGGCTCGGCGGCAACCGCGAATGGCACAGCGGCAGCCTCCGCTACCACAACGCCTGAGCCCGCCCTTCCCCTTTCGTTGGCCTTACCGCCCCCCCACGCGGTCTTCCCCTCCCTTCACTTCCCTTTCCTTCACCTCCCCTCCCTCCCTCCGCATGCAGTCAAGGAGCACCCGCATGACCACCACCCCCCTCTCCTCCGCGGCGCCGGTGCTGCGCACGGCCTACCAGAAGTCCGTCGCTGAGTACTGGAACAACGAGAAGGACCCGGTCAACCTGAGCCTGGGCGATGTCGACGGCCTGTACCACCACCACTACGGGCTCGGCGACTACGACCCCTCGGTCCTGGAAGGGCCTGAGGAGACCCGCGACGCCCGCATCATCGAGGAGCTGCACCGACTGGAGTCGGCACAGGCCGACACCCTCCTCGACCACCTCGGCCCCATCGCGCCCGAGCACCGCCTCCTCGACGCCGGCTGCGGCCGCGGCGGCAGCAGCATCATGGCCAACGCGCGCTTCGGCTGCCAGGTCGACGGGGTGTCCATCTCCCAGGCACAGGTCGACTTCGCCAACGGCCAGGCACGTAAGCGCGGGGTGGACGACAAGGTGCGCTACCACTTCCGCAACATGCTGGACACCGGCTTCCCGAGCGGAGCCTTCCAGGGCATCTGGAACAACGAGTCCACCATGTACGTCGACCTGTTCGCGCTCTTCGCCGAGCACGCGCGCCAACTGGCCTTCGGCGGCCGCTATGTCGTCATCACGGGCTGCTACAACGACGTGACCGGCGGCCGTTCCAAGGCGGTCAGCCGGATCGACGAGCACTACACCTGCAACATCCACCCCCGCAGCGCCTACTTCAAGGCGCTCGCCGCCAACGGCCTGGTGCCCATGAACGTCGTCGACCTCACGGCGGCCACCATTCCGTACTGGGAGCTGCGCGCCCAGTCCTCCCTCGCCACCGGGGTCGAGGACCCCTTCCTGACCGCATACCGCGAGGGCAGCTTCCACTACCTCCTCATCGCCGCCGACCGCGTCTGACCGGAGTCTCCCACGCCGAGCAGGAGGTCGGGGACGCGGTACGAGGAGCCATCTGCTCACGGACCCGCCGGGTTTCCGCTGACGGTGGTGTAGTCGCGGATCAGCCGGCGGGGTCGCTCAGGCCGTCCGCCCGGGACTCCAGGAACCGCCGCTCGGGGAGGCTGGCGGTACGGCGCGCCGCCTCCCGGTAGCTCTCGCGGGCCGCGTCGCGGTCACCGGCCATCTCCAGCAGATGACCGCGCACGGCGCGCAGCCGGTGGTGGTCGGCCACCCGGTCGTCCTCCTCCAGCGGCCGCAGCAGTTCCAGGCCCGCCCGCGGACCGTGTGCCATGGCCGCGGCCACGGCGTGGTTGAGCGAAACCATCGGATTGGGCGAGACCTGCTCCAGAAGGCGGTAGAGGATCACGATCGGTGCCGATGCGCCGTTCTCCACATCGGCGCCGAAGATTCTTTCCCGCCCTCGACCATCCGACAACGCACCGGCTCTGACCGGCGGCGATTCCCGCCACGAGCAGTGCCGGCGGCCGGTCAGCAGGTCACCACGGCCCGGAACCGCACGTCCCCGGCGGCCGCCTTCGCGCACCGGGCGGCGACGCGCTGAACTTCTACCGGGGGGGCTTCCACCACCTGGCCCCCTTCGCCGCCTGAGCGGGGACCGGCACACCACCGGGCCGCGGCCACCGCTCACCGCGGCCGCGGCCCGGCCCCAACCTCGCCGACCACGTGCGGCGCCCGCCCCGCGGAACCCGCGGGACGGCCGCTGCGCACCTGACCCCATGCGCGATGCGGGCGACAAGGCCGGCATGACGTCACCCGCCGATCTCGGCATGCGCCCTGCGCGGGTGACCGTATGTGGGTGCTCAACGCCTCCAGAACAGCGGGTGCGTGACCCCGCTGGCGCTGGGCACCGACTCCAGAGGGAAACGGTCGAGACCGAAACCGTCCCGGGACACGTTGAAGCACTGCACCCGCAGCAGCTGTGACATGCGTCCTCCATCTGGCGCCACACCGAACCCAGCGCCGGGGAGACAGCAACGAGCGAAGACAAGGCGCTTACGGTGCTCGTGCGTTGAGCAACGAGCCGCGCCCCGGCCGGGAACTCCGCCGGACGGATGATCCCGGTGCGTCACCGGGCCCCGGCGTGTACCGGACGCCCTGAGATCAGTCTGCCCCGTGGGGGACGCCGAGGAGCCACAGCGAGCGTTCGGTGGTCGGCACCCTCGATCAACTGGCGCCGTCTGACCCCCGAAGGCGCAAACCACCGTCCAGTGAACTCGCCCCGCTTCCTGACTTCCTACCTGTCTCCCTTTCGGAATTTCCCGCGGATTGGCAAATTCCGAGCCAGTCGAGGATTTGGTACCGCAGCTGCCGCCACGAAAAGGCCCGCAGGGTCTCTTTTGCCATGCGACGGGCATTGTCCCGCTGCGGAGAGGGAGTTGGAGGGGGACCCGACGGCCTGGACGTATCGATAGGTCCAGGTCAGCGTCGAGTTCCTCGCCAGGAACGGCCCTACGTCTGACCCGGTGGGTGACCTTGTGCGGAATGTGCCAGGCAGCTCCGCGCATTCGGTTGGCGGATGTGACACGATCACGATGGCCGGGTTTTCCATCCGATACTGTCGGTCGCGATGGCGGCCATAAAGTGCCCGCTATTCCGATTCCGGATTCGAGAGGGGTTCAAGCTATGGGTATGTCCATTCGCAACCAGATTCCCGGTACCGTCACCGCTGTCACCATCGGTGCGGCCATGGCTTCCGTGAAGGTGCGCCTGGCGGGCGGTCAGGACATCACCGCCGCCATCACCGCCGATGCCGTCAAGGACCTGGGGCTGGCCGAGGGCTCCGCCGTCAGGGCCCTGGTGAAGTCAACCGAGGTCGCCCTCGCAACCGGTCCGGTCGAAGGCGTCTCGATCCGCAACCAGATTCCCGGCACCGTCGCCGACGTCACGACCGGCGAGGCCATGGGCTCGGTGAAGGTCACCGTGGAGGGCGGCGAACTGACCGCCGCCATCACCAAGGACGCCGTCGAGGCCCTCGGCCTGGCCTCCGGGACCTCCGTCGTCGCGCTGATCAAGTCGACCGAGGTCTCCCTCGCCGCCGCCTGACCCTCCGGCCAAAAGGAAGGCAGTCCACGCCGCAAGCCATCTCCAGGGTGCACCGGACGTGCAACGGGGTAGGTCGAAACGACAGCACGGCACAGCACCGCACCACCCCGCCGCACACGTGGAGCTGCTTGTGAGGATCTTTGTGTCGTCCGACATGGAAGGCACCGCAGGCGTCGTCGACTGGACGCAGTGCCGGCCGCCGGAGCCCGAATACGCCCACTACCGGGGCCTGTTACAACAGGAGGTCAACGCCGCCATCGAGGGGGCCATGGCCGGCGGCGCGACCGGGTTCCTGGTCAACGACTCGCACGGGAAGATGGCGAACCTGCGCCCCGACGCCCTGGCCGGCCGGGCGCGTTACCTCTCCGGCCGGCACAAACCCCTGTACATGATGCAGGGCCTCGACTCGTCGTTCGACGGCGTCTTCTTCGTCTCGTACCACGGCTCGATGGCGGGCGGGCCGGCCACCCTCTCGCACACCTACAACCCGCTGGCGATCAGCGAGGTGCTGCTCAACGGAGTCACCGCGGGGGAGAGCGGGATCAACGCACTGGTGGCGCGCGGGCACGGCGTACCCGTGGTGCTGATCACCGGGGACGACACGACGGCCGCCGAGATCGAGCCGTTCTGCCCGGGCATCCACAGCGCCGTGGTCAAGTCGTCGGTGTCCCGGTTCGCCGCCGACAGTCTGCACCCCACCGAGGCCCGCGCACTGATACGCCAGGTCGCCCACGAAGCGGTGCGCGCCCTGCCCCAGGCCACCCCGCCGAGCATCGCGCTGCCGGCCACGCTCACCGTACGTTTCCGCAACCCCGATCTTGCGGAGATGGCCACCTGGATCAACGGCATCGAACGCGCCGACGCCGTCACCGTCCGCCTGACCGACGAGGACCCGATCCGCCTCTACCGCAGGTTCGTCACCGCCGTCCTGCTCACACGGGGCATCGCCGAGTGACCATGCATGCGGTGAGGCGAACGGGCGGGGTCGGGCAGGGATTTGCATCAAAGCCACCCACTGTGACGCGACGACTCCCGAACGTTGCCGCGTGGGCGCCGCCTCTCCCCGAGCGGGACGGGGCCGAACGAGTGACGATGGAACGGAACCGGAATGCCCTGCCTGATCAAGCTGGGCCCTGAGAGAGGGAGGCAGCATGACATTCCCCTCCGATCCCGCGGGCGGCGGCCCGCCACGTGAGCCCCGGCCGGAGGCGACGACCGCACCGGCCGACGAAGCCCTGGGCGCCATGGCGAACCTCGGCTGGCAAGCCCTGATCACCATCGGCCTGGCATCGATCGCGTTGGGTGTGGTCGTTCTGGCCTGGCCGGGCGAGACACTGCGCGTCGTCGGAGTGGTCTTCGGCAGCTACCTGTTGGTCAGCGGTGTCTTCCAACTCGCCGCGGCCTTCGGCGCGCACGTCCCCGGGCATCTGCGGGCGCTGCACTTCATCACGGGCGCGGTCAGCGTGTTGCTCGGGCTCATCTGCTTCCGGGGCACCCTGCAGTCGATCTTCCTGCTCGCCCTCTGGATCGGCTTCGGCTGGTTGCTGCGCGGCATCATGATGACTGCAGCGGCCGGGTCTGCACCCGCCATGCCCGCGCGCGGGTGGCAAATGTTCCTGGGGATCATCACCCTCCTCGCGGGCATCGTGTTGGTCGTGTCGCCGTTCTCGTCGATCGCCGTGCTCACCTTGGTGGCCGGAATCATGGCCATCGTCCTGGGCGCGGTCGAGGTGTTCCACGCCATCCGGCTACGCGTCGAAGCCGGTCGCCTCACTCCTGGAACCGCCGGCAGGCACCGCAAGTCCCTGCGGTCGCTGTTCCACCCGCACCCGCACCCGCAGCACTGACCCACCCCGCATTCCCCCAGCACTGACCCCGCAGCAGTGAACACCTGCTGCGGGGTCAGTGCTGCCGGTGCTGCCAGTCCCGCCGGGGGTGAGCCCGTTGAGCCAGCGGGCAGTTGGGTCAGTTCCGCCGGCTGTGTCGGCTGGGTCAGCTGCGGAGGAAGCTCTCCAGGGCGGTGGCGAAGGCCACTGGGACTTCGTACATGGGGTAGTGGCCGGAGTTGGCGAGGATCTCCAGTTCAGCCTGTGGGTAGTGGGTGAGCCAGGTGCTACGCATCGCCTCCGGGGTCAGGGCGAGGTCGTGTTCGCCGACGAAGACCTTCACGGGGTGGGGGCTGCCGGCCACTTTGGCGGCGAAGTCCTGGGTGGTCCACTCGGTCAGGTAGGCGGCGAAGGCATCCGGCCGGGAGACTGCGACCGAGCGGGACGTCATCGCATCCAGCCACCGGTCGCATGCCCGGTGGCCGGTGACCAGGTCGAGAATGGCCCGCCGATTGGCCGGGTTCTGCGCCGCGCCGTGGAACAGCTCGTAGGCGTCGCCCTCCAGCGCGTAGGTGCTGGCGGGGACCGGTGCGACTCCCACCAGCTTGCGCACCCGCCGCGGTGACTGGGCCAGTACGCGCTGCGCCGCCTTGCCGCCCATCGAGTGCCCGACCACGGAAAAGGTGTCCCAGCCCAGCTGGTCGGCCAGGGCGTGCGCGTCCGAGGCGATCTCGGCAAGCGTGAACTCGCCGGCCACGTCCTGCCGGTCGCCGTAGCCGCGGTAGTCAAGGAAGGCGTAGCCGAATTCCTCCGGATCCAGGTGGTCGAGGAACTGCCCCCAGGTCGCACTGGTGCCGAACCAGTCATGCAGGACCAGGACCTTGTGCGCGCCGTTTCCCATAGTGCGGTGACTAATCGTCATGCCGAGAGCTCCCGTCGCGTGGAGTGACGGCCGATATTTTCCCCGCCGACGCAGCCCTACTCCGCTTTCCCCCGGATGCCGACCATCGGCCCATCGTCCGAGATTTGGCATGTGCATGCCTATTCGCCGGATGTGACGTGGCTTCACGGCGCGGGATGTGGCGGCGAGTTCCCTGTCGGTGTCCATCGTGTGCCCGCCCAAGCCCATGAGAGAGGAAAGAGAAGGAAAAGAAGGGGGGTGTGATGGGTGGTGGGTTCATCGTCCACCGGGCAGGCCCCGTCATTCGATGTCGCCCCTCTCGACGGTTGCGCCAACCCCATCCAACTGCTTCTCCTCAACCGCATCTCCCCTGGCCACGCATGTGAACCCACGGCCGGCGCCACCCCGCAAGCACCACCAGTACCACGTGCAGCAACAACGGATATCCCTCCCTCATCACCACACACCAACATGCTTGAGATCTTTGGGGTATTCATGCCACACACGCCTCAACTGGCCGCCGCACAAGGGGTTTCGGCGAGATTGACGTGCGGTGCCGGGGCCGCATAACTTCCCACCCCAAGTCGGCCCGCCGAACAGAAGTTCCACCGGAATTCACCGATGGAACGTCCGGCATCGGCAGTCCGGCGTTGCAGGCTCCTTACCCCCCACCCATGGGAGCCGCCCGAGCACCGCGGTCATTTCCTGACGGCCGACGCGCACAGGCTGCTTCCCTATGCAAGGAGACTCCGTTGCGGACCTCGCCTGGATCCCGAACGCGCCGCTCCGGCGTACTCGCCGCCGCTCCGCTTCACTGGCGGGGTTGTCCCACTTAACTCGCCTGTCGTCCAAGGTCGTTGAGACGCCCACTTGCCGCAGGTCGACAGGTGTAAGTGGATGTCAGCGGGTCAGGCCCAGTGCGGGCCCGTCCGCCTCAGTCACCACGGTAGGGCAGACCTCGCAACGGTTCCGTACCGGTACCGGCCTACGTGACTCCGTTCCCCACCCCAGTCACGCACCACCGGATGCCAGGCACGCCTACCCCGTCGCCGTTCAAGCTCCGCCGGCCGGCCCCGGTCGGCGGCCCTGACCCGCATCGGGTCAACAGAAACATCGTCCCCCTGAGGAGACCCCCCACATGAACCCCTCGCACAAGAAGACGACGAACAAGAGAGCGCGCGCCGTCATCGCCGTGGCCGCCGGCGGTGCCATCGTCGCCGTGTCCGGCAGCATTGCCCTGGCCTCGGGCGCGCCCGACAACCCCACCACCGCACACCAGCACTACGCACTCGGTGCCAAGCTGCCGGCCGGCGGCAAGGTGAGCACATTCGCCACGCACACCTCAGTCGCCTCCCGCCTCGCGGCCCTCTCGCCGCACAAGGACGGCGCGCCCGCGAACGTTCCGGACAGCGTGGACCTGAGCAAGTACGCGATCGACCCGGGCAACCAGGGGCAGGTAGGTTCCTGCGTGTCGTGGGCCATCGACTACTCCGGCTACAGCATCCAGGAGAAGCAACAGGGCATCACCACCGGCCCGCAGGCGCCCATGTACACCTACGCCCAGATAGCCAAGGGCAACGACCAGGGCAGCACCCCGGACGCGACGTTCAGCATCGCGGAGTCGCAGGGCGTCGACTCGAAGGCGGACTACACCCAGGGCGACTTCGACTTCACCACGCAGCCGACCGACGCCGAGCGCCAGAACGCCGCGCACTGGAAGCTGTCGGGCCACACCCAACTGCACACCGGCAACCAGATCCAGGCCGACGTGAAGCAGGCCCTCGCCGACGGCGAACCGGTCGCCATCTCCCTCCCGGTCCACCAGAGCTTCCAGGACATCAACAAGCAGCAGGCGGCGGACTACTCCTATCAACCCGGCGGCGCCGAGGACCCGGTGCTCGGCGGTCACGAGATCACCATCGTCGGCTACAACAACCAGGGCGTCCGCGTCGAGAACTCCTGGGGCGGCAACTGGGGCGACGGCGGCTACATCAACCTGTCCTGGGACTTCCTGGCCAGTCAGGTCCAGGAGGCCAACGCCATCGGCAAACTCGTCCAGTAGCGTCGGCTGGACGATCGGTGGTGCCTGCGGGTCGCACACCGTTCCTCCTCCACCACGCCGTATCGCATCGTCCAACCCCTGATCGATAGTGGCCAGCAGGCAAGGCCCGCACAGGCCCGCACGGAGATCCCGTGCGGGCCTGTGCTGCCGGGCATGCGAGCGCCGAGAGCCTTCAGTTCCGCCATGGCGGATCGGGACCCGCGGATGTTGTTGGCCACGGCCGGCAGGTCGTGGAGGCCCGCGTCCTCGTACGTATCCAGGTCCCGGGAAGCAACTCCTCCACCGTCGTCCGCCGCGCTGCTTACTGGCCCACCCTTCCGTCGATGCACTCGCGCAACAGGTCGGCGTGCCCGCAGTGGCGGGCGTACTCGTCGACCCTGTGCACCAACAGCTCCCGAACCGCGATGCCGTCCCTCCCCACGCGCTCGCCCAGGTCCGGATGCTCGGCCAGCGCGGCGTCGGTCGCGGCCTGTTCGCGCTCCAAGTCGCGGAACGCCGCCTCGACCACGGCCGGTTCGGCAACCGCTCCGTGGAAGTCCGAGTCCCTCTCGCCGTACAGCTTCGGCAGTGGGGCGCCGTCGCTGATCCAGTTGCGCCAGTTCCGTTCCACTTCGGCGAGGTGTCGAACCAGGCCGAGCAGTGACATCGTCGACGGTGGTACCGACCGACGCGCCAGTTGCTCCGCATCCAGGCCCTCGCACTTCATCCGCAAGGTCAGGCGGTAGTCCGTCAGGACGTCTTGTACCGTCGCCAGCTCGCCGTCCGGACTGTGTCCATCGTTGTTGCGGGGGTCGTCGTCCGGATCGACCCACATGTCGGGGTAGACGGTTGCCGTGGTCCATCGCGCGGGTTGTTCACTCATGCGTTGCATGCTGGTGTGCGACGGTCCGAGATCGCTACCGGGTTTTCGTATCGGGAGCCGGCCGGGTCGTCGCCGTGAAGACGTACGCGGCTCTCAGCTCAGGACAGCACAGCGCCTGGCCCTATCCCGCCCCACGGCTCCTCCACAGCCGTCCAGGGCGACAACTTCCGGTCGAGTGGGAGCAATTGGTTGCGACGTGATCAGATCACCACGTCCTACATTGCTGAAAACCTTGGAGTGTGTCCCAAAAAATGGCCTTACGCAGAGCGATTACCGCTGAGCCGATACCTTCGCATGGGTCCGCGCTGGACTACGTCATCTGCCCGGCCCTCGAACAGGGCCACCAGGTCGCGCTCCACGCCCCAGTCATGTTCCGCCGCGAAGCCCGGCGACGCGGGGTGGAGTTGCCCGCGCACGTTGGTCGTTGCGCGGGACGTCGGCGTTCTCCGTTCGGGCTCGACTGTGCCGGCATCAGGTGCTTTCATCGATGACCAGCGGTAGTTGATCGAGCCGTATCCGCCGATGGGTGAGTACGGTCCGTACGCTCACCACGACGCCGCCGGGATGCGCATCTCGCACAGCGCACAGCCCCTAATGCCCGGCCCGCCGAAGCACGCAGTCACCGCACAGTCCTCCGCCTGGAACGCGGTAGTACAGGCAGCAACTGCGTCGGGAGAACTCCGGAACGGCAGGATCCAGCGTGCCCGAGTCGCGCAGAAGTGGGTCGTCGAGCACGGAGGCGGTCAGTGCCACGGCTCGCTCCGCCGCCTTCCTGCGGCCCGTCCGGCGACACCAACCATCCAGCACACGGAGGGCTCCGACCAGCGCCGAGGCCGCGTTGCCCCAGAGCAGCCGGGAAGAGATCGGGCACACGGTGCCGATGGCCCGGTGCAGCGGCACCAGATGACCCTGCAGAACCGTTGTCTGCAGTTGGCCCGTCAGGTCTTGCTCTGAGGTCGCCGGTAGTGCGGTCGAGGAGGGGAGCCAGAGTTCGTCCGGTACGCTCCGGGCCGGATGCCACCACAGTGTGTCGCTGCCGAGGTCCGGGACGCGTCCCGCCAGTACCGCCGGTGCGAGGGCGATCGACCACAGGCGTCCGGCGAGTCCCTGGTGAACGAGGGACGCGGCGACCCGACGCTCCGCTGTGCCGAGCCGCGTGGCCACGACTTCCACCCGCTTGTGCAGCGCCGGTGCGGAGTCCGAGTCCTGTCGGTACAGCTCGGGCAGGGGGAGAAAGCCCTGTTCCCGTGGTGCTCCGGTGTTGGTCCGTACGGAGAAGAACGCCCCCACGGTGGCGGTGCGGCAGAGGGTTTCCGTCATCGATTCCGGTGGCAACGGTCCTCCTCGGTTCGGGTTGGGTCGTCCGGGCCGGATCAGGTGGGTGTTTCCTGAGCCGTCTCGCGGTGCCCGACCCTATCGGCTCCTTGTCGGCCTCCACCTCGGGCAGGTGGATTGCCCTTGCCTCACCTGCCCAGGAGTTGGGAACGCCCAGCAGTAGTGATCGGGGCCGGCGCCACTGCCCAGCACCGAGAAGCGATATGTCTTGGCGTATCTCTGTGCGCCCCCGCCATGCTGCAATGCGCCGTGTAATACCGGTATTTGCTCTGGTGCGGAGAGGTCATAGCGAATTCCGTGGCTTGGGATGGGTACCGGTGATTCTGCGCAACGGGTTGTCGAAGGTGGCCACTCCACGTTCCCCGTAGACAGATGCAGTCTCCGCGAGGTTGATGGACACCGAGGCAAGGACCCGAAGCTTGGGACCTGGAAGCGTAGGGCGGGCCTCACACAGGAAAGGGATCCCCATGGTCAGAGGTTCGGTCGTCGGGTGCGAGGCGATAGCCATCGTGGGTATGGCCTGCCGATTCCCCGGTGGCGCGATCTCACCTCAGGCTTTTTGGACAATTCTCGACGAAGGCCGGGACGTGCTCTCGCCCTTTCCCACGGACCGGGGCTGGGAACGTGGTCTCTATGACCCTGATCCGGAGGCATCCGGCAAGGTCTCGCTGCCGAAGAGCGGATTCCTGCACGATGCGGCCGAATTCGATGCCGAGTTCTTCGGGTTGTCCCCGCGCGAAGCCGCGGCAACGGACCCGCAGCAACGACTGTGGCTGGAGATCTGCTGGGAGGCACTGGAACACGCCCGGCTGGATCCGCACTCTCTGCGCGGCAGCCGGACTGGCGTCTTCGCGGGGTTGACGAATACGGATTACGGTATGCGGTGGATGACCGGCGGCCGCGGGCTCGAGGAATATCAGGGGCATCTGCTGGTCGGCAGCACCAACGCGGTCGCCTCGGGCCGGGTGTCGTACCTGCTCGACCTGGCAGGGCCCGCACTGACGGTGGACACGGCGTGCTCGTCGTCCCTGGTGACCCTGCACCTGGCCTGCCAGTCGTTGCGGCGCCAGGAGTGCACGCTGGCACTCGCGGGCGGCGTCACTTTGCAGGCCACGCCCGGAGTTCTGCAGGATTTCAGCCGTCAACGCGGATTCTCCGCCGACGGCCGGGTGAAGTCCTTCGCGGCGTCCGCCGACGGTACGGCCTTCGGCGAGGGGGCCGGCGTGCTGGTCCTGGAACGATTACCGGACGCCCGGCGAAACGGGCACCGCGTTCTGGCGGTCATACGGGGCACTGCCGTCAACCAGGACGGTGCCAGCGCTCAGTTGACCGCCCCCAGCGGGTCGGCCCAGGCAGGCGTGATCCGCAGTGCGCTGGCGGACGCGGCCATGGCACCGACCGACATCGACGCACTGGAGGGGCACGGCACGGCCACCCTGCTGGGGGACCAGCATGAGCTGCAGGCGGTGTTGGACACCTACGGACAGCGACGCCCGCCCGAACGGCCCTTGTGGTTGGGTTCGGTGAAATCCAACATCAGTCACACGATGTCGGCTGCCGGTGCTGCTGGGGTCATCAAGATGGTCTTGGCGCTCCAACACGAACTGCTGCCACGCACTCTGCATGTGGATGCGCCCACCTCGCGGGTGGACTGGGGCAAGGGCACCGTCCGGCTCCTGACCGAGCCGAGGGAATGGCCCCACCATCCTGGGCGGCCGCGCCGCTGCGCCGTGTCGGGCTTCGGAATCAGCGGCACCAACGCCCATGTCGTGCTGGAAGAGGCGCCACCCGAGCTTCCGTCCACCACAGGCGCCCCCGCCACACCACTGCCCCTCATTCCTTGGGCCGTCTCCGCGAAGTCCCGTACGGCGCTGCGTGCCCAGGCACGCGCTCTGGCGGCACACGCCGAAGAGCACCCTGAGCTCAGCGCTCTCGACATCGGGTATGCGCTGGCCACCACGCGCAGCCACTTCAACCATCGCGCACTGTTCCTGGCCCGTGAGCGCGACGAACTCATCAGCGCAGTTCGCGCCCTCACCGAGGACACCCCGACGCCCGACACCTTCTCCGCCGCCACCTCGCTGCCTTCCGCCGGGCCGGTGATGATCTTCCCGGGGCAGGGCGCTCAGTGGCCGGGCATGGCGGCGGAGCTGTTGGACAGCTGCGTTCCGTTCGCCGACCACATGGAGCGTTGCACCGAGGCGCTCGCTCCTTTCGCGGACTTCTCCCTGATCGATGTGGTGCGCGAGCGGCCGGGGGCTCCGCCGGTCGACCGGATCGACGTACTGAGCCACACCATGTTCGCTGTGCTGACCTCGCTGGCCGAGCTGTGGCGCCACTACGGGGTGGAGCCGGCGGCCGTGGTAGGGCATTCGCAAGGGGAGATAGCGGCCGCGTATATCGCAGGGGTGCTCTCCTTGGAGGATGCCGCCAGGGTCGTGGGGATCCGCGGTAACGCTCTGTCGAAACTCGCCGGTGCCGGCGGCATGTTGGCGACAGCGATGCCGCTACCGTCGCTGCAGCCGCGGATCGAGAGCGCGGGGGGCAGCCTGTCGCTGTGCGCGGTCAACAGCCCGCACAGCACGGTGGTGTGCGGGAGCGACGACGCCCTGGACGCGATGGAACGGGAACTCACCGCCGTCGGCGTGCGAACCCGTCGCCTGGATACCGACGTTGCCGTGCACTCGGCCCAGGTGGAGCAGATCCGGGACGAGATCCTCAACGGCCTGGCGGGCATCACTCCCCACTCCGCGCGGATTCCGCTCTACTCCACGGTGACCGGGGGACGGGCGGACGGCTCGGAGATGAGTGCCGGATTCTGGTACCGCAACACCAGGGCACCCGTCTACTTCGAAGCCGCCACCCGGACCATGCTGCGGCACGGATTCCGGCACTTCATCCAGTGCAGTGCGCATCCGGTACTCATCGCCGCGCTCGAAGAGATCGCCGAGGACCAGAACACCGAGATCATGGCGCACGGCACGTTGCGGCGCGGCCACGGTGACCGGACACAGATGCTGCGGGCGATCGGCGAAGCGCATGTCTGCGGGGCAGAGGTGAACTGGACTTCCGTGTTCGCCGGCACCCGCGCCCAGGCAGTGGATCTCCCCACCTATCCGTTCCAGCGTCGGCGCTACTGGTTGCCGCTGCCCGACCTCGGTCCGCGAACGACTTCCCCCGCCGCGGATCATCCGCTTCTGGACACAGCCGTGGAGAACGCGGAGACGGGCCAGACGCTGTTCTCCGGTGTGATCTCGCGGGATGCACCTGCCTGGCTCGCCGACCACATGCTCATGGGAAGAGCGGTGGTGCCCAGCACCGCACTGGTGGAGATGGCCCTGCACGCGGGGGCGGTCTGCGGATTTCCCACTCTGGACGAATTGACCGTGCAGACCCCGCTGGTGCTCCCCGAACACGGAGCGGTACGGCTCCAGATCGCGGTGGCGCCACCGGAGGAGGGCCGGTGCCGCATCAGTGTGTTCGCGTGCAAGGACCAGGGCATACCGGCCGCGGGTGGCGCGGCCGGCACTCGGGCCGCCTGGACCTGCCATGCCGAGGGAAGGGTGTCGGCCCGGGAAGCGGTGGCGCACTCCGGTCCCGAAGCGTGGCCGCCACCCCGGGCGCACGCGGTCGACCTCAGCGCGCTGTATGAACGCCTCCGTGCCCGGGGCTACGATTACGGGCCGGCCTTCCAGGGAGTGCGACGGGTCTGGCGCGACGGCGACGTGCTGTATGCCGAAGTGGTCGCAGCGCAGGAGGCAGGGAATGACTGCGGTCGGTACGGGGTACATCCGGCACTTCTCGACTCAGCCCTGCAGACGCTGACGGCCGCTCACCTGTCCGGGACTCCCGAGGGCGCGGCGAGCCCCCTGGTGCCCTTTGCCTGGAGTGGGGTCTCTCTGCACCAACGGGGTGCGACCGCGTTGCGCGTCATGATCGCCCCCGCGCCTGGGGACCGCAGCAGGATGCGGTTCGCCGTCTTCGACCAGGCAGGTCGGTCCGTGCTGCACGTGGACACTCTCGTGGGCCGGTCCGTGACAGCCGACCAATTGGAGTTCGCCACCGGACGATGGCGCGCAGACCTGTACCGCCTGACGTGGGCGGACGCTCCTCCCGCCGCCGACCGTCCCGCAGCGGCTCGGTTGGCGGTTGTGGGGGACGGTATGGAGTGGCTGCGGGCCACCGGCACGGATATCGATAGCACTGCCCACCCGGACTGGACGGCCATCCGCGCGGCAGCGAAAGAAGGTGATGGCCTGCCCGAAACGGTGTGCTGCACCGTCGGCGGCGGAGACGTGCATGCCGCAACGCATCGCACTCTGCGCAGAGTTCAGGAGTGGCTGGACGACGAACGGTTCCGGTCCTCCCGCCTGGTGCTGGTGACACGGGAGGCCGTGGCGCTGGCCGCCGGCCAGGATGCGGCCGACCTCGCGGGTGCGGCCTGTGCGGGACTGGTCCGGGCAGCGGAGTCCGAACACCCCGGACGGTTCGCCGTGATCGACGTCGACGCTGATGCCACCCCTGCCGCCTTCGCACGCGCCCTGTCCCTACGGGAGCCGTCGACAGCGGTGCGAGGCAGCCGGGTGTTCGTCCCCCGGCTCTCCCGGGCACGCGTGGCCGCCGCCCACACGGAGCCACTGCTCGACCCTGAGGGCACCGTACTGATCACCGGGGGAACCGGTGCCCTGGGCGGTCTGCTCGCCCGCCACCTCGTCACCCGGCATGGCGCCCGCCACCTCCTGCTGCTCAGCCGACGCGGCGCACAAGCTCCTGGCGCCGCCGAACTGGCCGACCACCTGCGCGAAGCGGGAGCGCAGGTGAGCATCGTCGCGGCCGACGCCGGTGAGCGGCGAGCGCTGGCACAGGTGCTGGCCGACATCCCTGCCGCGCACCCGCTCACCGCGGTGGTCCATGCCGCGGGAATCGTCGACGACGGTGTGGTGGGTGCCATGACGGCGGAGAGGATGGACACGGTGCTGCGGCCCAAGGCGGACGCGGCCGTGCTCCTGCACGAACTCACCGAGCACCTCGACCTGTCGATGTTCGTACTGTTCTCGTCGGCAAGTGGGCTGCTGGGCAACGCCGGGCAGGCCAACTACGCGGCGGCCAACGCCTGTCTGGACGCGCTGGCCTGTCATCGGGCCAGCCTGGGTCTGCCCGCGACAGCGCTCGCCTGGGGCCTGTGGGAACCCGAACACGGCATGGGCGCGGGGCTGAGCGAGGCGAACCGTGCTCGCCTGGCACATCTCGGAATGACCGCACTGCCGGGGCGCGACGGCCTGGCTCTCTTCGACGCTGCCGTGGGCCTGGGAGAGCCCCTGCTCCTCCCCATGCGTCTGGACGAACTGGACGAACAGCCGCTGTCGACCGGAGGAACGGCACTGAGCCGGCCCGCGCTCTTCCAAGGGCTGGCAAGGACAGGCAGGACGCCTTCGGACAGGACTTCGCAGCAGGGCTCTTCCCAGCAGGATGCGTCCCGGGAGGAGACGCAGACGGCCGACCAGATGGAGACCATCCGCGGCCTGCCCCAGAGCGAGCAGGGAGCGGCCGTGCTGGCCTTCGTCCGCGAGCATGCGGCAGCGGTACTGGCGCACTCCCGGCCCACGAGCCTTGACGTCGACGCCCCCTTCACCTCGCTGGGCTTCGATTCCCTGATCGCGATTCAGTTCCGCAACCGGATCAACAAGTCCAGCGGCCTGGAGCTGCCCGCCACGCTGGTCTTCGAGCACCCGGACATCCGAGCGGTCAGCCACCTGATCCTCCAAAAGCTCCCCGCCCGCCCGTCCCGACCGGCCGACAAAGGTCAGGCCACCCCGCAGAGCGAAGTGGAGACCATCCAAGCCATGAGCGCGGAGGAACTCATCCGCCTGGCGCTGCCCGACACTCCGTCCTGAACACGATCGGAGAAACCTGTGTCCACCGTTGCGTCAGAGCGGCTCGTGGAAGCGCTGCGGGCGGCTCTCACCGAGAATCAACGACTCAAGGAACAGGCCGCCCGGTACTCCTCCCACCACGATCCCATCGCCATCGTGGGGATGGGCTGCCGGTTCCCTGGAAACGTCAACTCACCGGAGGCCATGTGGGACTTCGTCTCGGCCGGTAGGGACGCCGCAGGCCCGCTGCCGCGCGGACGGCACTGGGAGACCTGGAGGCCGGATCCCACGGGCCAGGCCGACCCACTGCAGGTCGAGGCCGGCTGCTTCCTCGACAACGCGGCTGACTTCGACGCTCCGTTCTTCGGTATGACGGCGACGGAAGCCCTCGTCACCGATCCTCAACAGCGCCTTCTTCTGGAGGTGGCATGGCAGGCACTGGAACATGCGCGACTTGATCCGGCAAGCCTCCGGGGCACCGCTACGGGCGTCTACTTCGGCGCCATGTACCACGACTATCTCACTCTCCTGACGTCCCTGCCCGACCGGGAGAAGGAGGCCGTCGAGTACCTCTTCACAGGCAATCTGGGCAGCCTCCTCGCCGGTCGCGTCGCCTACGCACTCGGCCTGGAAGGACCGGGCATCACC
This sequence comes from Streptomyces sp. MspMP-M5, assembly GCF_000373585.1. Lineage (GTDB taxonomy): Bacteria > Actinomycetota > Actinomycetes > Streptomycetales > Streptomycetaceae > Streptomyces. The sequence goes on along the minus strand of NZ_KB891883.1, from coordinate 99,296 downwards.
TTGGACACCGCGTGCTCCTCCTCGCTGGTGGCCCTTCATCTGGCCTGCCAGGCACTGCGCGACGGGGAGTGCACCCTGGCGTTGGCCGGCGGCACCACGGTCATGGCGACACCGATGCTGTTCAGTTCCCTCGGACACATCGCCGGTCTTGCCCGGGACGGCCGCAGCAAGTCCTTCGCCGCAGGGGCCGACGGGGTGGCCTTCGGCGAAGGCGCAGGCGTGTTGGTGCTGGAACGGCTGGCGGACGCACACCGTCACGGGCACCGCGTGCTGGCGGTGATCCGGGGCTCGGCCGTCCAGCAGGAAGGCCCCCGGAACGCCATGGTCGTCCCCGGCGAAGAAGCCTGTCGCAGGCTCATCCACCAGGCGCTCTCGCGAGCGGAACTCGGGCCCGCCGACATCGACGCCGTGGAAGGACACGGCAGCGGAACCCCGGTGGTGGATCCCCTGGAGGTCAAGGCACTCCTGGACACCTACGGGCAGCACCACACGCCGGAGCGCCCCCTGTGGCTCGGGTCGGTCAAGTCCAACCTGGGCCATGCGCAAGCCGCCGGCGGCGCCGCCGGGATCATCAAAATGGTCCTGGCTCTGCAACACGGCATGCTTCCGCCCACTCTCCACGCCGACGAACCCACACCCCACGTGGACTGGAGTTCAGGCACCGTCCGGCTTCTGACCGAGCCGCGTGACTGGCCCCACCAACCGGACCGACCACGCCGCTGTGCCGTGTCAGGCATCGGCATCGGGGGCACCAACGCCCACGTCATCCTCGAAGAAGCGTCACCGACACCGGAACACGTGGCGACCACCACCGCACCACTGCCCCTCATACCCTGGGTCATCACCGCCAGGACCCCCGGCGCCCTGCGCGCACAGGCCCGCAGTCTCGCCGCACACGCCGAACGCCACCGCCACCTCAGCGCCCTGGACATCGCCTACTCGCTGGCCACCACCCGCAGTCATTTCCCCCACCGTGCCCTTCTGCTGGCTCCCGATCGGGACGAACTCCTCGACGCCACCCGCGCCCTCGCCGACAACACCCCGCACCCCTGCGTTGTGATCTACCCGGGTGATGCCCGGCCCTCTTCGCGGCTCCTTCCCGCACCGGTGGGATCCGCGCTGGCGGAGCTGTGCCGTTCCTTCGCCGAGGGAGCTCAGGCGGACTGGAAAACCCTCTTCGAGGGAACCGGTGCTCGTGCGGTGGACCTGCCCACGTATGCGTTTCAGCGGCAGCCCTACTGGCCGCCTGCCCCAGCCCCACATCCCTCGTACGACGAAGCGAGCGGGGTGGTCGAGGCATGCTGACGCTGCAGGGGAAAGTCGCTCTGATCACCGGAGCCGCGCGCGGTCAGGGCGAGGCGGCAGCCAGGCTCTTCGCCGGTCTGGGTGGCCAGGTGGTCCTCGGGGATGTGCTGGACAAGGAAGGGCAGGAAGTCGCCGCCTCACTGGGAGACACCGCACGCTATGTGCATCTGGACGTCACCCGGGAATCCGACTGGCAGCACGCCCTGAGCGAGGCGACCCATGAGTTCGGACGGGTGGACGCCCTGGTGAACAATGCGGGGATCTTTCACATGAGGTCTCTGGAGAACGAATCCCTGGAGTCCTTCGAACGGGTGCTGCAGACCAACCTGCTCGGTGCCTTCCTCGGAATCCAGGCGGTGCTTCCGACGATGCGTTCCGCTCGCCAAGGCACCATCGTCAATGTCTCCTCGGCCGCCGGACTGATGGGCATTGCCTACAGCGGCGCCTACTCGGCGTCGAAATGGGCGCTCCGAGGTCTGACGAAGGTGGCCGCCCTGGAACTGGGCGAATACGGAATCCGCGTCAACAGCGTTCACCCCGGGATCATCGACACGCCCATGGTCAAGGGCGTCGCGCCGCCGGCCGGCCCCGGAAACCATCCCGGAGTCCCGCTGCGCCGTATCGGGCAGGCCCACGAAGTCGCCTCGCTCGTGGCCTTCCTGGTATCCGACGCCGCCTCCTACATCAACGGCGCCGAGATCAGCACGGACGGCGGATTCACCGCGGGCCCCACACCGCCGTCGCTAGACACCTGATGTTCCGAACTCGGGCTCTGTATCGAGAGAAAGCGGAGTGGCCATGCACGTCGGATACCACCTGGGGTGGCAGAACTGGCGACAGAACCTCACCGACGAAGGGATGTACCGCGCGGAACTGAAACTGCTCGACCAGGTCGAGGAGCAGGGGTTTGATTCGATCTGGTCGGTGGAGCACCACTTCGACGACTTCGCGATGTGCCCGGACGCGACGCAGGTGCTGTCGTATCTGGCCGCCCGCACCAGCACCATCGCCCTGGGTACGGGGGCGGTGATTCTGCCGTGGAACGACCCGCTGCGGGTGGTGGAGAAGCTGATCATGCTGGATCACCTCAGTGAGGGCAGGCTGCTGGTCGGCCTCGGCCGCGGGCTGGCGAAGCGGGAGTTCGACGGATTCCGGGTGGATATGAAGGAGGCCCGGGAGCGGTTCGACGAGGCGGCTCGTATGGTGCTGCGCGGCCTGGAGAGCGGTGTTGTGGAAAACGACGGCCCCTATTACCCCCAGCCCCGGGTCGAGGTCCGACCGCGCCCCACCAGATCGTTCGCCGACCGGCTCTTCTGCGTGGCGATGTCGCCGGACTCTCAGCTCATCGCCGCCGAACTCGGGGCGACGATGATGACCTTCGTCCAATACCCCGCCGAAGTACACGCCGCAGCGATCGCCCGATATCGTGCCCTGTTTGTCGAGTGGCACGGCCGTCCTCCCGGACCACCCGTAATGACCGACTTCACCTACTGCCACGCCGACCCGGCCGAAGCCGAACGACGTGCCAGAGAAGCGATCGGCAACTACTTCGTATCCGTGGTCCAGCATTACGACTTCGCCGGTGAGCACTTCGCCGGGATCAAGGGCTACACGGATTACGCGGCGGGCGCGGCGGCGATCCGCGAGGCCGGAATGGAGAACGCCGCCCGCGCCTTTGTGGACTCGCAGATCTGGGGCACGCCCGACCAGATCGTCGAGAAATACAGGAGGCGACTTGAGGTGACGGGACCGGTGCAGGCCAACGTCGTGTTCTCCCATGGCGGCCTCGGCTACGGCGAGATCGAAGCCAGCCAGCGCCTGTTCGCGGCCGAAGTACTCCCGCAACTCAAAGAACTCACCGCCCCGCTGCCCTCGGGGATGCCCTAGCGACCCGCCGCGGGCTCACCCGGCTCGGTTGCCGTGCGGCTGTGCGGCTGGGCGCAGGTGGATCACTGCGTCCAGGCCGCCGGTGGGATGGGGGTGGAGTTCGATGGAGCCGCCGCTGGCCTGGGCGAGTTGGCGGGCGATGGTCAGGCCGAGTCCGGTGCCGCCGGGGGAGGTGTTGGGCGCGCGCCAGAAGCGGTCGAAGGCACGCTCGCATTCGGTGGTGGTCATGCCGGGGCCTTGGTCGATGATGTGGAGATGGACGGGTGGGGCGGTCCGGTGGTGTGGGGTGGGAGCCGGGGTGCGGTGGAGGGTGATGGTGCTGCCGGGGGGTGTGGCGCGCAGCGCGTTGGCCAGAAGGTTGTCGAGGATCTGTTCCAGCGCTCCGGGGATGGCCTGGACGTGGCCGGTGGTTGCGCCGGTGAGGCGGAGGGTGACGTTGTGGTCGGTGGCGAAGGCCGACCACGTCTCGACCCGGTCGTGCACGACGGCGTCGGCGTTCACGGGGGTGGGGGCGGTGTGGTCCTCCTCCAGGCGGGCCAGGGCGAGCAGCCCGTGGATCATGCGCACGAGACGGTCGGTTTCGGCGATGGCCTGGTCGAGGTGGTGACGGGCGTCGGCGTTGATGTCGGGTTCGAGGTTCTCCAGGCGCAGGCGGAGCGCGGTCAGGGGGGTCTTGAGCTGGTGGGAGGCGTCGGCGGCGAACCGGTGCTGGGCGCGGAGGAGGTGCTGCAGGCGGGTCGCGGTGTGGTTGAAGGTGGCGGCGAGGCGGCGGAGTTCGCGTGGCCCGACGTCGGCCGCGGGTGGCTCGGTCAGGGTGCCGCCGGCGAGCTGGGCGGTGGCGCGTTCGAGCTTGCGTACCGGCCGGGTGGTCCAGCGGGCGAGGGTGAGCCCTATCGCGGTCATGGCGGCGAGGACGGCGAGCCCGGCGCCGGCCAGCAAGGCCCAGGCGGTGTGGATGCGTGCCGTGGTGTCGCGGGTGGGGGCGGTGATCCGGACGGCTCCGCGGACGAGGGGCCCGGAGGCGGCGGGCACGGTGACGTAGCGGGCCTCGCCGCCGGAGAGGGGGTCGCGGGTGGTGCCACTGGTGCGGTGGTTGTGCAGTGCGGCGATGATGTCCGGTGCCCCGGCGAGGTTCCGTGCCGGTGGGGGCGGGTCCGCCGGGGCGGTGGTGAGAATGGTTCCGTGCCGGTCGACGACGACGGCCTGGGTGTGGTCGCGTCGGATGGCGCCGTTCAGCAGGTGGGGCAGCGCACGGGTGTCGGCGTTCTCGATGTCCTCCTCGGCGAGTTCGGCCAGGACCACGGCGTCGCGTTCGAGGGTGGTGGTGAGCGCGGAGGTCCGGCTGCGGGCGTAGAGGATCCCGAAGGGGATCTCCAGGGTGAGCAGGACGAGCACGGTGAGGGTGAGGTAGCTGAGCAGGACGCGGTGGATCACCGGTGGTCCTCGCCTCCGTCGGCGGGCGCGGTCAGCCGGAAGCCGACTCCCCGGACGGTCTCGATCCAGGCGGGGTTGCCGAGTTTGCGGCGCAGGGCGGCGATGTGGACGTCGAGGGTCTTGGTCGGGCCGAAGTAGTTGGGGTCCCAGACGGTGTCGAGAATGTGCTGCCGTGAGTAGACGGCGCCGGGATCCTCGCAGAGGAGGGCGAGGAGGCCGAACTCCTTTGGAGCCAGCGCGACATGCTCCCCCGCGACGTGTACTTTCCTGGTCCGCCGGTCGATGACGAGGTCTCCGACGCGCTGCGGTGTGCCGTTGGCGGGCCGCATCCCGTCACCGGGGGCCATGTCGTGGGCCATCGGGTCGGTGAGGTGGGCGCGGCGGGTGACGGCGCGCATGCGGGCGACGAGTTCCCTGATTCCGAAGGGCTTGGAGAGGTAGTCGTCGGCGCCCAGTTCGAGGCCGACGACGCGGTCGGTCTCGTCACCCCGCGCGGTGATCATGATGATCGGCACGCGGGAGCGACTGCGCAGCGTACGGCAGACATCGATGCCGTCCATGTCGGGCAGCCCGAGGTCGAGCAGGACCATGTCGGGCACCGGAGCGGCGAGGGCGGCCGCTCCGGTGCCGACCCGGTCGATCGTGAAGCCATAGCGGCCCAGGCCCACGGCCAGGGGTTCGGCGATGGCGTTGTCGTCCTCGATGAGCAGCACCCGCATGGCCGCAGCGTCACACATCTCGGAGACCGGCGGTGGCTGGATCACGGGAGGCTTCCCCTTTCGGGTGAGCGGAAGCCTGGCAGGTCGCGGCCACGGCCCCGGCGGCCAGCAGGCCGGCCGACCCGCCGAGGACGAGCCCGTACCGGGCGCCGAAGGTCTGGGCGATCCAGCCGATCAGGGGGGCGCCGAGGGGGGTGCCCCCGAGGAGGACGAGGAAGTAGACGGACAGCACCCGGCCGCGCATGTCCGGATCGGTGCTGAGCTGGACGAGGGTGTTCGCCATGGTGGTGACCAGGACGGCGGCGACTCCGGTCGGAACGAGCATCACGGCACAGGCGACGGGCGTGGGCATGACGCCGGTCGCGGCTTCGAGCAGACCGAATGCCGCGGCCCATCCCACGAGCAGCCGCAGCGAGGGCGGTCGGCTGCGGCCCGCGGCCCGCAGCGCCCCGAGCAGACTGCCCGCGGCATAGGCGGCGGACAGCGCGCCGAACGCCGCCGCACCGGTGTGGAATTCGGTGGTGGCCATGAGGGAGATCGTCACCTGGAAGTTCAGGCAGAACGTACCGATGACGGCGGTCAGGGCGATCGTCCGGCGCAGTGGGGGAGTGGTGCGGATGTGCCGCAGGGCGTCGGTCAGCCGCACGGCGTTCGCCGCCCGGCGGTGGGCGGGGGCGCGACCGTGCGGGCGCATGGTGGCCAGCCCGGCGAGGACCGCCGCGTAGGAGACGGCGTTCAGCAGGAAGACCCAGCCGCTGCCGAGGGCCGCGATGACCAGCCCGGCCACGGCGGGTCCGAGGATGCGGGCGGCGTTGAACTGCGCCGCGTTCACGCTGACCGCGCTGGGCAGCCGTGCGCGGCCGACCAGCTCGCCGATGAAGGCGTTGCGCGCCGGCCCGTCCAGCGCGGTCGCCGTCCCAAGGGCGGTGGCCAGGACGTAGACGTGCCAGACACGCACCGTGCCGCCGAGCGTCAGCGTTCCCAGGAGCAGGGCCTGACCGGCCATGAGGCTCTGGGTGAGGAGCAACAGGGTGCGTTTGGGGTAGCGGTCGGCGATGACGCCTCCCCACAGGCCGAGCAGGCTCTGGGGGAGGAACTGAAGCGCCGTCACGATGCCGACGGCGGTGCCGCTGTGCCCGGTGAGCTGGAGGACCAGCCAGTCCTGCGCGGCCCGGTGCATCCACGTTCCGGTGTTGGACACCAACTGCCCGAGCAGGTAACGGCGGAAGGCACGGACGTGGAGTGCATGCGGCGCGGCGCGCTCGGGCGGTGCGGTCGCCGCCTCCGTGGCCTCAGCCGCGGCGCCGGACAACGCGGCCTCCCCCGGACGGCTGGGCGTGCAGGGCGGGTCGCGGCGCCCCGAAACCAGGGCGAGCGGAATCCGGGGGCCCGGAATCCGGGGGCGCGGTATCCGGGAACGCGGTGTCCAGGTAGTGGAATCCGGGTGCCGGGTGCATGAGGAAGTCGTGGTGGGAGATGTTCCACGCGTACGCCCCGGCCATCGCGAACGCCACGCGGTCGCCCGCCCGCAGCCGCCCGACGGGCACGCGTCGGGCCAGGACGTCCTTGGGCGTGCACAACTGTCCGGCCAGCGTCACCGGTTCGCCGGCGACGGCCGGTCGCGCCCACGACCAGGGCCAGTCCTCACGGGCCACGACCTCGAAGGGCTGGTTGTGGCCCTTGGCGGCCGGAGTGCGCAGATGGTGGGTGCCCCCGGCCAGCACGGCGAACGCCTCGCCCTGACTGTGCTTGACGTCGAGGACCCGGGTCACGTACCAGCCGCAGTACGCGCTCACCGACCGGCCTGGTTCGATGCGCACCGTCAGCCCGGGGCGCTCGTCCAGGACGCGGCGCAGGCCACGCCCGAAGACCTGCCAGTCGAAGTGGCGCCCCGGGTCGGCGTAGTCGACGCTCATTCCGCCGCCGATGTTGACTTCGCGCAGCCGGATGTCCCGGGAGCGGGCCCACCCCACGGCCCAGGAGATGACGTGCTCGGCGACCCGCAGCTGTTCCCCGGCATCCAGGCCGGAGGCCAGGTGAGCGTGCACACCCCGCAGCCGGATGCCGGGGTGGGCGGCCAGGATCCGCAGACAGGCATCCAGACGGGTGGGATCGATGCCGAAGGGACTGGGCCGCCCTCCCATCGCCAGCGACACCTCGCCCAGACCGACGGGCAGATTGACCCGCAGGAGCACCTCTACGGGGCGGCCCGCGGCAAGCTCGCCGAGCATTCGCAGTTCGTGCTCGCTCTCGACGTGCAGTCGCTCCACCCCGAGGTCCAGGGCCTGTGCCACTTCGGGCGCCGACTTTCCCGGTCCACCGAAGGCGAGGCGGGCCCGGGGCAACTCCTGGCGGGTATGCCGGAGTTCGCCGCCGGAGGCGACCTCGAAGCCGTCGACGACCTCCCGCAGGGCCTGCAGCAGCCGGGGATCCGGGTTCGCCTTGGCCGCGTAGAACACCTCCACCCGTTCGGGCAGCGCTTCCCGGATGGCGCGGACATGTCTGCGCAGTCCGGCCAAATCGTAGACGTATGCGGGGAGTTCGTCGTCGGCCAGGTGCCGCAGTCGGTCTTCCAGGTGTGGCATCACGGGGTCACCTGCCGGGGGAAGTCGTCGGACAGCGGACTGGGCAGTGGCACGTAGGTGGCGTGCCGGTCGGCCTGGCGGGCCCAGCGCAGCAGGAGGTTGGCCTTGGCGGGCAGTGGCACCCCGGACAGCAGCGCCCGCAGCCTGGGTGGGTTGCCCGTGTCGGCCGCGTAGGCCGCGATGTGGTCGTGGACCAGCCCCCACAAGGACGCCTCCAGCGCGGGCGCGGTGTCGGCCAGTGCGCTGACCATTTCCGCGACATGGTTGACCAGCAGGCAGTATGCGACGCGGTCCCAGCCGCGGGCGGCGCTGTAGGTGAGCGGTCCTCTGGTCTCCTCGTCCAGCGCGGCCAGCGTCCGGTGGTGGCGTTCGGGGACGAGCTTGGTGCCTTCCAGGTCGCGGAAGAGGACGTGTGCGGGCATGCCGTCCGCGCGCACGCCGACGACCACGTTCTGCAGATGCGGTTCCAGGACCAGGCCGTGCTCGAAGTACGCGGCCAGGACCGGCGGCAGCAGCAGTCCGAGATAGGCGTCCCACCAAGCCAGCGGATCGGAGCCCCGGCGGGCCAGGAGCCGGGAGACGTGCGCCGGGCTGTTGGGATACTCGTCGGCGACGGCGGCGGCCAGCAGGGGCGTGACGGCGGGCGGCAGATGCCGGCCGAAGCCCTCGCGCACGATCACCCCGAAACCCTCGTGGAGGTCGCGGCTGCCGTCGAGGTCGAGACTGCGGTAGCCCGGCTCGCCCAACATGCCGCACCCCGGGTACCGCGCGCGCAACGCCGCGAACACCGGCTGGACGACCTCGTGCAGGACGACGGCACCGGCCAGCTCGTAGGCGGAGTTCTTTCGTACGCAGTTGGTCAGGCGCACATTCAGACTGAACTTCAGGAACACGTCGGCGGCCGGCTCGTACACGGTGCGCACCGATGCCGTGGGCGCCACCAGGGGACCGCAGCTGCCCAGATCGTGCACGTCGCCGCGGGCGAGCGCCGCACGCAGGGCACGGTGGCCGGACAGCATCCGGTACTGCCACGGGTGGGCGGGCAGGACGAGGTGGCCCGGCCGGGCCGGCCCCAGGGCGTCCAGGGCGCTGGAGTCGCCTTCTCCGTAGAGCAGTTCGGGTCGTACGGCGAGATGGCGCAGGGCGAACCGGCTGCCGGTCTCCGGCCCGTACTCCAGCCACTCGTGCGGGTCGCCGCTACGGGACTTGGGGGTGGGGTGGAAGCGGTGCCCGTAGACGAGGGACTGCTCGGAGGCGAGATAGGCGTCGGGCGAGGGCCGGTGCGCGCGCCGGGCCGTCAGCACGGTGCGGATGGTGGCACGGCTGGCGGCGACCTGGGCGGTGAACTCCCCGTTGTCGGCGCCGGTGCACGAGGTGAGTTCCGCGCGGATCAGGTCCGCGAGCGCGGCCGAGCCGAGCGGGGACCAGGCGGCGCCCTCGCAGCGCTCGGGCGGCCCGCTGAAGCGGTGGGCGCCGATCAGCGACTGACGACGCAGCGCCACCCGCAGCAGCACTCCGCGGCGCGGCAGACGCACCAGCAGGTGCCCGTCGGCGACGATGACTTGGCGCTCGGGCCCGGAGACCTCACGAACCAGGCAGTTGAGCAGGGTGTGTGCGGTCACCACGTCCGCGGTGGCGCCGTCGACGTCGGAGGCGGCGGTGCCGGGGGCCGGCGTGCCGAGCGTCGGAGAGGTCATCGCCGGACCTCCCGTCGGGTACTGCCGCGGTGGGCGGCCACCGGGTTGGGCACCTCCACCCACTGGGCCTTGCCGGGGGTGCCGGCCAGCCGCATCGCGGTGGTGGCCTTCAACGGCCAGGCGGTGGCGAAGAACGCTTCCTCGTCACCGTCCTCGGCCCGCAGCGCGGCGAAGACCCTCCGGGCGACGCCGGCGATCACGGCCCACAGGTCGCCGGGATCGGCTCCGCGCGCCCGGGACAGCACTGCCACCAGCTCGCCGAACACGCCGCTCAGCAGCCCGCCGAACAGCTTGGCCCGCAGCGCGAACGGGTCCTCTCCCGCACGGCTCCCGGCCAGGCGCGGCAGTTCGAAGCCGCAGGCGGCCAGGCGCCGGCCGCTCACCCGCACGCCGTCCAGATCCCGGTACAGCACGCGTACCGGGCGGCCCTGCCGCAGCACCACCAGCGTGTTCTGCCCGTGCGCCTCCAGCGCGACCCCCATGGACAGCAGCGTCAGCGCGGGCGGCAACACCAACTCCGCGAACTCGCCGAGCCAGTCCACCGCTTCACCGGAGATCAGGGCGGCTTCGGTGGCGTAGACGGCGGTCAGGGGAGCCGCGATCTCGTCCGGGCCCGTGTACCGGTCGGCCGACTCCCGCACCATCGAGCCCAAGGACGAGCACGGCTGTCCGTCCACGCGCACGGCTCCGCCGCCCAGCTCCCGCAGCACGCTCAGCCGGTCCGCGTGACCGGACTTCTCGACGACCGCCGCCACCAGGTCGGACAGCACGGGACCGTCGGCGACCTCCGCCGGAGCGATGGTGCGTCGGTAGTTCGTCAGCTGCACGTCCAGCGATGTCTTGACGTGGCAGCCAGGCAGGGCGTCCAGCGGAGCGAGGGTCCGCAGGGACATCAGCGGACGCGCCGTGACCGACCTCCCGGACAGCGACAGGCCGGCGAACCGCGGGAGGACATGGTCGCGCTGCCAGGGATGCAGCGGCATCAGCACCGTGTCGCCGTCGCGCAGCTCCGCCGGCCAGGTGCCGGCCTGCTGCCACCGGCCGGCGGGCACGGCCAGCAGGGACATCTCGATCACGGGCCGGTACTCGGGTGCGTAGGCCAGCACCTCGGCTACCGACAGGCCGGTGCGGGTCCGGCAGCACGGGTGCTGGGGGTGGCCGTCGACCACGGCCTGCTCGGCGTCCACACTGTCGCGCACCACGGGCCGGCCGGTCCCGGCGGCGGCCCGGGCCAAGGCAAGGTTGGCCACGCTGTTGGCCAACTCGGCACTCAGCGTGCGGGCCGCCGGCGTGCGCAGGCCCAGCGCGGCGAGGAGCCGCACCGGGTCCGACACCGCTCCCGCGGGTGTTCCCACGGTGAAGCCGGGCGGCGTCCGAGCGAACCGCTCCGCGGCGGCCGCATCGCCCGACAGGCATCCGCCGCCCTCCAGGGAGACGGTCAGATCACCCCCGGTGCGGCGCCGGCCGGTGATTCCCGGCAGTGGCTCCCGGGCGAAGGCCCCCCACAGACGCCCCAGCACCGTGGCCTGCGCCCCGGGCAGGGAACGTAAGAAGGGCCCCGCCAACTCGGGCCGGGACGCTCGTACTTCATCAGCCGCTACCAGGAGCGGGTCGTCGTGCTCCATGGACGGGGACGGGCGGAGGTCTTGGAGGTCGCGCATCACGTGTCCCTTCGAGCCGGGTGATCTCGGGCATGAGCCATCCGCGCCAAGAGCCGCTGCGAGCTCCGCTCCGCCTCGGCTCTTCACGTGTTGACAACGCTACGCAGCGGCAGGTGAACACTCCGCCAGCAAAGGGAGAGGGGACGGACAGCACCAAGCCAAGAAACCGAAGCCCGTCCGTAGGAACCGGGCCGGGGCCGGCGTTCAGCAGCGGGCCGGCGGTTCGTCGGCGAGGTAGGGAGGTGCGGGCTCGTACTGGATGTAGCGGCGTACCGCGCGGGCGTGGTCGCGGCCGTGCAGCCGGCCGATCAGCCACAGGGCCATGTCGATGCCGGCGGACACGCCCTGGCTGGTGACCAGTCGGCCGTCGACCACATAGCGTGCGTCGCGGACGACGGTGATGTCCTCGCGTGCCTGAAGGGTGTCTTCGAAGGCATGGTGGGTGGCCACGCGGCGGCCGCGGGCCGGACCGGCCTCGTGCAGCAGCAGGGCTCCGGTGCAGACGCTGGTGGTCCAGGTGGCCTGGGCGGAGGTCTTGCTGATCCACTCGATGAGTGCGGGGTTGGACACCTGAGTCCGGGTGCCGTTCCCGCCGGGCACGAGCAGCACGTCGAGCGGCGGGTGATCGTCGAAGGTGTGGTCGGGCAGGACCCGCATGCCTTTGTTGCAGCGGATGATGCCCGGCCGTTCGGCGATCAGGACGGTGGTGTCCTGCTGCTCGGTGGTGTCCTGTTGCTCGCGGATCATGGCGGAGGAGGTGAACACCTCCCAGGGCCCGACGAAGTCCAGTTCTTCGGCTGCCTCGAACAGCAGCAGTCCATAGGTCGTCATGCATCCTCTTTCAGGTTCATGGATCGGAAACGGTTTCGGTACTCGGACGGCGCGACGCCGACGTGCCGGTGGAAGGAGCGGCGCAGTGTCTCCGCGGTGCCGAAGCCGCAGTGGTGGGCGATGGTCTCGACGGGGTCGTCGCCTTCGACCAGGGCCCGGCGTGCCGCCTCGACGCGCACCCGCTCCACGTAGGCGGCCGGAGGTGTGCCGAGTTCGGCGGTGAACCGGCGCTGGAGGTGACGGGTGCTCAGGCCGGCGTGTGTGGCCAGGTCGGATATGCCGTGCCGGGCCCGGGGGTTCGCGTGGATCGCGGAGACCGCGGCCCGGATCGGGTCGGTGGACGGCTGGCGCGACCACAGTGGCACGCTGAACTGCGACTGGCTGCCCGGCCGGCGCAGGAAGAGCACCAGTTCCTGGGCGACGGCGCGGGCGATGTCCTGGCCGAGGTCGTCCTCCACCAGGGCGAGCGCGAGGTCCATACCGGCGGTCACTCCGGCCGAGGTCCACACCCGGCCGTCCCTGATGAAGATCGGGTCGCAGTCCACCCGCAGTTCAGGATGCTGCCGGACCAGCTGCCCGGCCCGGGACCAATGGGTGGTGACCCGGCGGCCGTCGACGAGCCCGGCGGCCGCCAGCAGGAACACTCCGCTGCACACGGACGTGACGCGGCGGGCGGACTTCCCGGCCGCGGCGATCCACCCGGTCAGCGTGCCGACCTCTGCGGCGTGGTCGACGCCGTTGCCGCCCACGACCACCAGGGTGTCGATTCCGTCCGGTCCCAGGTCGGCCACGCCGTGTCCGGCGTGTACGGACAGGCCGCTGGACGACTGGACCGGTCCGGCGGTGGGCGCCAGGATCTGGCAGTCGTAACCGCCTGCGAGCTTTCCCGCGTACTGGAACACCTCCCGCGGGCCGACCAGATCCAGGGCCTGGAAGCCGTCGAAGACCACGAAGACAATGCGGCGTTGTTGCACGTCTTCAGCCTGCTGGCTCCGGCGTGAGGGCGTCAACGACACGCATCCCACGATTCGCGCCATCGCCCGAAAGCGCTTGCAGGCCCTGGCCGTTGCCGACTACGACGTGCCGGCGGCAGGGTCAGGCGGGAGCAGGGCCGGCGGTGAGGGGTTCGAGGAACTCCAGGCGGTTGCCGACCGGGTCCGTGGTGTGGAAGCGGCGGTGGCCGCGCACGCTGACGTTCCAGACGACCGGTGCGCCGTGGGTCTCCAGGCGGGCGGCGAGCGCGTCGAGGCCGGTGACCTTGATCGCGGGGTGTGCCTTGCGGGGCGGGCGGTAGCCGTCCTCGATCCCGATGTGGATCTCCAGCCGTCCGCCGTCCGCCGCGGCGAACCAGCAGCCGCCCCGCCGGGCGACCCCCGGCGGCCTGGGGATTTCCGTCATCTGCAGCGTGCTGAGGTAGAAGCGGCGCAGCACGTCCTCGGAACCGGCCGGGGCGGCGAGCTGGACGTGGGCGAGTGCGGTGAGCATGGCGAACGGGCCTCCGTTCGGTGAGGAGAGGGGGCCGGGGCGCAGTCGACGCGCCCCGGACCGTGGGGTGTTCGGCTGCCTCAGCTCCCGAAGGCGACCTGAGCGATCTTGATGACGACCAGGACCATCGCGATGAGGAGATAGGTGCGCAGCGCGCCCATGCCGATCTTGCGCGCGGTGGACATGGTCGGCCTGGTCAGGGTGGCGAGCGCGGGCATGCGCCAGGTGTCCCGGCCGGTGCGGTCGATCGGGTCCTCCTTGGTGCCCGTGCGGCGGCGGGTGAAGGCGTACCCGGCGGCCAGCACTCCGACGATGCCGCAGGCGGCCATGATGTCCAGGATCGCGCCCGCGGAGATGTCCGGGAAGAGGACCGAGGCGGTCAGGACGATCGACAGGGCGACCAGGACACCCACGACGGCCGAGGTGAACGCGTTGGTCTTGGGACCGTTGACCCAGGGGCCGAGGACGGCCTTGTCGTTGCAGAGGAGGAGCAGGAAGACGGAGGCGGAGGGCAGCAGCACCCCGGCCAGGGTCTGGACGCCTTCGGTGAGCAGGCCCAGCGGGGAGCCGGGGATCAGCACGATCGTGGCGGCGGCCGCGACCAGGCCGGCGTAGACGGCGTAGAAGCCCTTGGCGCCCTTGACGCCGCGGTGCAGGGAGTGCCGGATGCCGAAGACGTCGCCGATGGCGTAGGCGGTGGACAGGGAGACGGCGAAGGCGCCGATGATCGAGGCGTCCAGCAGGGCGATGGCGAACAGGACTCCGGCGAGCTTGCCGGCGTGCGCGGCCAGGCCGTGGGCGATGCCCGCGGTGTCGGTGAAGTTGCCGGCCTGGTGCGTCCCGGCGAAGGCGGCGGCGGTGAAGCCCATCATGGCCGCGGCACCGATGACCACCACCGCGATGCCGATGACCAGGTCCACCTTCTCGTACTTCATGAAGCGCGGGGTGATCCGCTTGTCGATCACGTAGGACTGCTGGAAGAACAGCTGCCAGGGGGCGACGGTGGTGCCCACGATGCCGATGATCAGCAGCATGACGGTCGACAACTCACCCGTACCGCCGGGCATGTTCGGGATGACGAAGTCCCGGGCCATCTGTGACGCGGCGGGGTGGATCATGAAGTAGATCGGCACCAGCAGCAGCGAGGCGGCGCACAGCGCGATGGCGATCCGCTCGAAGCGCCGGAAGGAACCGGTGAACGCGGACGCGACGATGATCGCGGCGGCCAGTACCACCGACGCTTCCCTCGGCAGGCCCAGGTAGCCGGTGGCCAGGGTGATGCCGATGAACTCGGTCACCAGCGTCAGCGCGTTGAGCAGGAACAGGTCGATGACCGAGAACGCGCCCCAGAACTTCCCGAACCGCTCCAGGATGAGCCGGGCGTGCCCGACGCCGGTGACGGCGCCCAGGCGCAGCACCATCTCCTGGTTGACGTACAGGACCGGTATGAGCAGCAGCAGGGTCCACAGCAGGTGTGTGCCGTAGTTCTGGCCGGCCTGGCCGTAGGTCGCGAACGCACCGGCATCGTTGTCGCCGACCATCACGATCAGACCGGGACCGACGATGGCCAGCAGGGTCTTGAGCCTGGCCGACAAACCGGTGCGGGGTGCGGTGTCGTCGAGCCTGATGGTGCCCAGGGCGCCCTGGATGTCGCCGACGTGGGCGTCGTCCAGGACCGCCGCGGGGGGCGTGCGGACGGCGGTGTCGTCGAGGGCGGTGTGGCCGACGGCGGTGTGGTCGATGGTCGTTTCCGTCATGCTGACGTACCTCCCAAATCCCCCCAGCAGGGGAGGTGTTGGGGGCACGCGGCGGCCATCCCCCCTGCGCGGGCGCGCAGGACGGCGGCCCGTCACGGCGCAGGGCCGTACGGGGCGCAGGGCGCGGAGGTGAATGCGCGCAGGGGGGTGGTTACCGCGTGCCGGAAGAGTGCGAGGACAAGCGGGTAAGGGGCCGACTGTGGCCCGGACTACTGCAACTGCAGTCCATGTCACTCGCCTCCTTCCGGTCGGGACGCGTACGCGCGTCGTCGTCGACTCGGCAAGGAGCGGACCGGCCCGCACGACTTGCGGCCGGTTCACCCCAACTCGTCAGAGCTTTGGCACTGCACGGCGTAATCCACTGTGGGGGAAGCCACTTGGGGTCACCCCTTAGGCCGGGGAGACCTGTCCTGACCCTGGGCGTCTCTCGACGTCGTGGGGTCAGTGGCCTGTGTCCGTGCAGACGCCTCACCGAACGAGGTGCCTCTTCTTCAAACCTCTCAGAGTGTAGACCAATACTTGCGCAGATGTGCAATCGTTTGGCCGACTCTTGACCGTCCGCCGAGCCGCTGAGGGCGCTCAGCCGCCTCGTCGAGCGCAGTCGTAGAGGGTGAAACTTCCGTCCGAGGCGCGGTCGTAGGCGGTCGGCGGGACGCCGGTGCAGTGGCTCTTCACCCAGGCCGTGGCCGGTGTGGACGGGCGGCGTGTGGTCAGCAGGACGTAGCGCAACTGGTGGGTGGAGACCAGGTCACGGAGTCCGCGCGGGGCCGGGTACGGGGTCAGGCCGGTGAAGCCGCCCATCACCAGCATGGGGTGGGAGGCCGCACGCAGCAGGGGCTCGGCGCCGTAGGCGGCCTGGGTGGCCAGCAGGTACTTCTCTCCGGAGCGGTGTCCGGAGAGGTAGTGCAGGAGCGCGGCGTCGCGGGCGGAAGGTTCGCCCAGGGGGTTTCGCAGGATCTTGGGCCGGCGATGGAGCGCATCGTGGTAGCCGGGGCCGACCGGCCCGGCCAGCGGCTCGACCGGCGAGCCGGGGTACCGCGGGTTCAGACAGGAGGCGGCCCAGACGGCCGGGGCGAGCAGGGCCGATGCCAGGCAGGCCGCGAGGGCGCTGGGGACCGCCCGGCGCGCGGTCTGCGGACCACTGGTCCACAGACCGACGGTCCCGCACAGGCCGAGCATCAGGACCATCGGCAGCAGCCAGGGTGCGAAGCGACTGTGCGGGCCGTCGATCACCGCGGCCCACAGTGCCGTGACGCCGACCGCGAGGGGCAGCGCCGCCCGACGCCGGCCGCCGGCACGGTACTCGGCCCAGAAGACGGCGGCTCCGGCACCGGACAGTGCGGCCAGGGCCGGCGCCAGTACGGCCGTGTAGTAGCCGTGATTGCCGTTGGAGTTGCTGAAGACCACGATGTGCGTCAGCAGCCATCCGCCCCAGAGCAGAAAACCCGCCCGTGCCCCGTCGGTGCGCGGGTGTCCGGTGCGCCACCACACGCCCAGCGCCAACGCCAGTGCGGCCAGCGGCAGGAGCCAGGCGATCTGCGGGCCCACGCTCTGGTTGACCAGCATGGTCCAACCGGTGTTGCCGGTGGTGCGGCTGGCGGCGGTGCCGGCGACGGCGCCCAGTGCATGCGGGTCGTGGCCGAAGCGGCTCAGCCCGTTGTAGCCGAAGACCAGGGTGAAGGGGTTGTTGTTGGTGGTGCCGTCGAGGTACGGACGGTCTGCGGCCGGGGTCGCCCAGACCAGCAGGAGCCAGGAGCAGGAGACGACGAGGGCGGTGGTTCCGGCGAGCAGCAGCCGCCGGGCCCGGTCCAGGCGGGAGCCGGGAGCCGCCAGTTGGTAGACGGCGGCGAAGACCGGCAGGACGAGCCATGCCTGGAGCATCTTTGCCTGGAAGGCCAGTCCCACCCATGTCCCGCAGAGGAGCAGCGGCGCCACCCTCCCGGTGGCGACGGCCTTCTGCAACGCCCCCGCCGCGAGCACCAGCAGCAGGACGAGGAGGGTGTCGGGGATGGTGTGCCGGTTGAGGGCGACGGTGATCGGGGTCAGGGCGAGGGCCAGCGCGGCGAGCAGTCCTGCCGTGGGGCCGGCCCAGGCACGGACGATCCGGTGCAGTGCCTGGACGGCGAGCACGCCCTCCAGGACCTGTGGCAGCACCGCCGCCCAGTTGTGCGGTCCGAGCAGCCGGACGGAAAGGGCCTGCGGCCAGAGCGCACCGGGGATCTTGTCCACGGTGATCGAGCCGCTCGGGTCCAGCCCGCCGAAGACGAAGGCATGCCAGTCCGCGGCCATCGACCGCACGGCCGCGCTGTAGTACGGGTGCACCCCGGCACGGTCGATGCCCCAGGCGTAGAGCACCGTGGCGGTTGCCAGGATCAACAGCAGGGCGGTCGACTCCCGGCTGAGGGCGGCCCGTCGGCAGTGCCTGGCGTGGACGGCCCGCGTGGGGCGGCGGCGGTCGGTGGGGTCGTGGGCGGGGGAGGTGGTGGCCACGGTGGGGTCTCTCCGGGGGCGGCGGGCTGGGGTGCGGGAGGAGGGCGTCGGCTTCACAGGCGGCGGGCCAGGCGCAGCCCCCGGGCGTAGAAGCCGTGGCCGTCGAGCGTGGCGCGGCCGGCCAGGTCGCCCATGGTGGGGCCGTTCGCCTGGGAGCGGCTGGAGTAGAAGCGCGGATGCCCGTCGTCGTCCGGCCCCAGGTACATGCCGCAGTGGTCGATGCCGTGCGGTCTGCCGATGTCGATGGAGAAGAAGACCAGGTCGCCGGGGAGCAGGGAGCCGAGGTCGGTGGGCTGCCGGCCGGTGTTCGGGATCAGCAGTACGCCGGGTGCCCGGGCGGCGATGGCGTAGGCCCGGCGGGGCAGGCCGATCCCCGTGCCGTTGGTGGCGTGCAGCGGGTAGCCCATGCGGTAGCCCCAGATCAGGCGCATGAAGCCGGAGCAGTCCACATCCCCGTAGCGCTCCTGCTCCGGGTGCTTGCGGGTGCCGTCCGGGAAGATCCAGGGCACGCCGAGGTAGTCGTAGAAGTCGGACTTCTCGTCGCGCTGGTGGAACGACCCCGGCGGTTGCCCGGGAACGTCCGGCCCGAAGTGGGCCCTGCCGGCGTAGCGCAGGCCCGACGCGGTACGCCGGTCGGGGGCCCCGTCGCCGTACTGGAAGGCCACCGCGAGGACGTCCGGACGGCGGTCGGCCAGGGCCTTGGGAAACCACTCCCGGAACCAGCGGGTTTCCTCCTTGCCCTGGTGCCACACGCCCGGCAGCAGCCGTACCCAGGCATCGCCGCGCACCACGGCGCCGGTGGTGCGCGGCTCGCTCCAGGTGCGGGCCGGGCCGGCCAGCACGGCGGTGCGTGCGCCGTCGGTGAAGGTGGCCAGCACCCGGCCGTCGGCGGCGCGCGCCACCGTGCGGGCGGGCGTGTCGCATCGCTCGAAGTGGTAGCCGCCGGTCGGTACCGGGAAGTCGTCGTCCGGTGCGCCGCTGTGGGAACGGTGCCAGGCATATCCGCCGACCGCTCCCGCGGCGGCCAGGCCGACGGCGGAGCCGAGGATCTGACGGCGACTGGGCCTGCGGGGCGGAGTGGGCGCGGTGCCCATGGAGACCTCCTCGACGTGCGGACGGGTGGGGTGGGCGGGGGCGGCCGGTCAGCCGACGGGCAGCGCCCCCAGCAGCAACCCGGCCACCAGCACCACATACGTGCCCAGGGTGACCGCGGTGGTGGAGATCACGGTGGCCGCCAGCGGTTGCCGCACCAGCTGATAGGCGATCAGGCCGGGCACGATGAACCCCAGGGTCTGGGCGGTGTAGAGCAGCGGGAACTCGTGCTGCAGCGTGAGCGCCACCGTCGTCTGCAGCAGCACGGCGGCGAGCACCACGGCGGCGAACAGCCGCTTCCCGTAAAGGATCACATGGCGCTGAAGGACCTTGGTCGCGAGGAGGGTGAGCGCGGTGACGCCGATCACCATCGCGGCCCGGGCCAGATCGGTGACGAGGGTCAGCGCCAGCCAGCCGGGGGTGATCATGCCGCCCGGAGAGAGGTTGGTGGTCAGGTAGCAGATCAGGGAGAAGACCAGCCCGAGGGCGATCCCCAGTGCGGCGGTCTGCGGAGTGACGTCGACGGGGATCACGGCTGTTTCCTTGCGGGCTGGTGCCGGGCTTCGGCCGGGGCGGAGGACGGGATCGGGACAGGCAGGCCGGGTGCCGGGGCGTTCAGCGACGCCACCCAGCTGTACGGCTCCGGCTCGGGCGGATGCGCCACCGGAAGCGGCTCGCCGACGTCGTCCGGGGGCAGCTCGGCCAGGCACTCCAGGAACAGCTCTCCCTGGCCGTGGATGTTGCCGATGGCCACCAGCGAGGAATCCGGGCCGACTTCGGCGAGGATCGCGCGGGTCAGCTCCGCCGCGCCGCGCCGCTCGCCGCCCAGGTCCACCACCCGCCCCGACGACCAGTCCGGCGGGATGCCGTCGCGGGCGCTCTTGGTCGGATGCCCGATGAGAAAGACCGTCTCCGGGGCCAGGTCGGGCACGATCGCGCCCATCTGCCCGTTGCGTTCCACCCGGTCCGGACGGCAATTGACGACCACGTTCAGCGGGCGGCGGATCGCCCCGAGCTGCTCCAGCTGCCGGACGTTCATCAGCGTCGACTCGGGGTCGTTGGCGGCGAAGACGTTGGCGAAACGCAGCCTTCTCCCGTCGGGGGTGCGGTAGCGCTCGACGGAGAGCACGCCGGGGTCCGGCGGCGCGTCCCACATACCGCGCAGTGCGGTGGCCCGGTCCACACCGAGCAACTCGGCCACCGCCAGCGCGATGGCGACGTTCTCCTTGAAGGTGAACCAGCTGAACCCGCGCAGTTCCTCGTCGGTGACCGACTCCGGATCGACCGTGATCAGCCGGCACCTCCGTTTGTCCGCCTCCTCCTTGAGGATCGGCAGCCGTTCCCGCTCGGCGGTGACACAGATCCCACCGACCGGCATCGAACGGGACAACGAGCGCGCCACGTCGTCCAACGTCGGGCCCATTTCGTCGAGATGGTCCTCGCGCACATTGCACAGCACGCCGATGGTGGAGCGGATCAGTTTCTCCTGGTTGATCTCCTGCAGTGCCGGCATCACCGCCATGCACTCGATCACCAGCGCATCCGGCCGGTACGCCGCCGCGCGCCGCACGATGCCGATCTGCTCGACGACATTGGCGATGCCCAACTTCCGGTACACGGGCTCCTCGGTGGCGTCCGGGTGGATGAACCGGGCGGCGGTACCGGTGGTCTTGGCCACGGTGACCAGACCACCGCCGCGCAGCGCCCCCGCGCACAGCCGGGTGATCGAGCTCTTGCCGCGGATGCCGTTGACCAGCACCCGAGCGGGAATCTGCGCCAGCGCGGCATAGTGGCGCCGCTGTTCCAGTACGCCGGCGACCACCAGCACGGCACAGGTCAGCAGCAGCACAACGTAGAGGAAAAGCACGTCAGTCGGTCCTTTGCTGCCAGGGCGCGCTGCGGCGCTGGGACGAGAGGGCGGAGGTGGGGGCCACGTCGGATCCGGCGCCCCGGTCCCGTTCCACCAGTGCCTGCCGGAGCAGTTCCAGGTTGCGG
Source organism: Streptomyces sp. MspMP-M5 (assembly GCF_000373585.1). Lineage (GTDB taxonomy): Bacteria > Actinomycetota > Actinomycetes > Streptomycetales > Streptomycetaceae > Streptomyces. Next base: position 78,358 of record NZ_KB891883.1, on the reverse strand, counting down.
GTGACCGAGCCGCACTCGTCGTGGTGGACCGGGTACAGCACCGTGCGACGGTCACCACCGGCCAGCCGCTCCGCGCACCTGGTGAGGGCGCGCAGCGGCCTGGCCACGACGATGTGCAGCCAGATCAGACCGGCGACGCCCAGGGACAGGGCGAGCAGTCCGGCCAGCATGGTGCGTGCCTGGAGCTGATAACCCGTCAGCTCAAGGTCGGCGGCGGCCTCGGCGGAGACCACCCGCCAGCCGAGCGCGGCCACCGGACCGGTCCGCGCCAGTGGCGCGGCGGCCGCGACCGAGGGGCCCTCGCCCGGCGCGCTCGCCGCGTCCAGGACGGCCGATGCCGGGCCGCCCGCGCCGCCGGGCGCCGCCTCGGTCCTGGCCACGAGACGGGTGAGGCCCCGGGTGGGAAGCGGCTGGAAGCCACGGAAGTCGATGTTCGCCGTGAGCACCCGGTGACGCTCGTCGGTCACCCACACCCGGCCCAGCCCCGGCCGTGCGACCACGTCGTTCAACGCGCTGACGCCGATCTCGGCGACCACCGCGACCGGCGCGGCGCCCCCCTCGGCGTGCCCGGCCGCCGGAATCCGGGCGTGGGCGGCGATCGTGGGGTTCCTGCCGGACGTGCTGACCTGGGTGAGGCCCTCGCCGGCCGGCGCCTGGGCGAGCGCGCGCAGCGGCCGCTTCCCGGTCCGCAGCACGATCCCGCCGGCGCGGTTCAGCACGTACAGCGACCGGTACGCGGGATGGTCGGCGCGTTCCCGCCGCAGGATCTCCTCCGCCCTTTCCGGTGGCGCGCCGGAGAGGGCCGATGCCACCGCCGCGAGGTCGGCGCGGGTCCGGTCGAGGGATTGCCGGACCCGGTCGGCGGCGGCCGCGGTCCGTGCCTGCTGGTCGGCGACGCTGGTCGCCGGCACTGCCTGGGCGGCCGGTACCCGGTTGAACAGGAACAGCAGCGGCATCGCCCACCCCGCGATCACCAGTGCACAGACGACAAGAACGGACCGCACCCCGAGGCGGCATCGCACCGGTGGCACGGGTTCCGTCCCTGCCCCGCCGACGAGTTGACGACGTATCGACTCCAGCGCCCGGCCCACTCTCCCGGGCTCACCGAACGCCGCGACCGGCACCGGCCGCGCCAGCTCGCCCCGGGCCGCGGCTCTCTCGCCCCGTGCCGCGGAGATGTCGCAGACACCCTCGGCCAGCCGGGCGGCGGACAGATGCAGCCGCAGCAGCGGACGCTGCACGGTGCCCCACAGCACCAGGGTCACCAGCACGGTGATCACCACCAACGCGCCGGCGGCAGCGAGGGCGAACGGCATATGGCCGGCGCCGCCCTTCGCCGATGCCACCTCCCTGAACGTGAGCATCGTCAACCCCAGCCGGGAGCTGTCGTCTTGGCCGCCGTCTTTCCCGCCGCCTTCGCCGTCGTCGTTCCTGTTGTCCTTGCCGTTCGCCGCCGCGACCGATGCCCACCCCGCGACCCGGCGCAACCCGTCGTGCTCGTCGCCGAGCACGCTGCCGGAGGTGTCGCCGGCGGATCGTCCGGCGTCGGCCGTCCGCACCACGGCGGCGGGGCGGGTGCGGTCATCGGTGTCGGGGGCCGGTGCCTGGGCAGCGCCGGCAGCACCGGTCGTGGCGAGCACCTTTCCGTCCCCGTCCACCAGCTGACCGGTGCGCCCACCTCCGTACACCACAGGAGCGGGGAGCTTCTCCGCTACGACCAGCAGGAGTTCATGCCTCGCGTGGGGAACGGTCACCCGGGCGAAGAGCAACAGCCGCGGCCCGGCACCCCCTGACGAGACCAGCCGGGGTGCGGGGTCCGCGGTGCCTGGCCGCATCAGAGCCGCGGCATCCACACCGGCCGGCGGCACCGCTGCGCCGCTGGTCGCGAGGGGCCGGCCCGTGTGCGGGTCGAGCAGCGCACCGCCCAGCACCGCGGGGCCGGTAGGGGCGAGAGCCCTCAGTGCGGCCGCCGGAGTACTGCCGTCGGCAAGCGTGGCGGACGCCGCGGAACGGCGCACTGCCCTGGCTCCGGCGTCGATGGCGGCCCGGACCGAGGCCGCCGCGTCCTCGGCGATGCGTCGCTCCGCAACGCGCACCGCCTGCGGGACTTCCTGGTCATGGACGGTGCCGAGCGCGAGCGTGGGGAACACGGCGACTGCCAGCAGTGCGCAGAGCAGAGCAGCGATCGGTGGGCGGACACCTCCGAGCAGAGGCATGTCGGCACGGCGCCGCGCACGGTGGGGACGGGGCGCGTGAGCTACCGGGGGCAGGGCGAAGTCCTCTCGGCACGTGGGGGATGCGGGCGGATGGCCGTGACATGCCGTCGCGCCGTGCGGTCGTCGGGGACGGCCTTCGGCTGGTTCAGCGCACGAACGCGACCTCTGGGTAGCGGTGCGAGGGGTCGTCGAGCAGGTGACTGTGCCGGTGCCGCAGGTGCTGGTCGAAGAAGGCCGCGAGATAGGTGCGTTGGATGTCGATGGCGCGGTTGGGGTCGAGCGTGCCGAGGATCGGCACCAGTTGAGGCGGGGTCAACCCGTATGCGCCCGGTGCCTGGGGGAACAGGGCCTCGGCGTCGGTGAAGGAGTTGTGCTCGGCGCCGAGCAGCTTCAGGTCGAGCCGCTCTCCGTGCAGGTGTTTCCAGAACCGCGCCCAGCTCCCGTCGGTGTTGCGGTTGTGGTGTTGGGAACTGAACAGCAGGAAGGGGCGGTTGAGTGTCTGGTGAACCTCCGGCCCGAAGAGCTGGCCGTCCAGGTCCGCGCCGGCGCGGATCCTGGAGTCCGCGTGCATGGCGGCCGGCACCGATCCGCCACCGAGGGAGGCGCCGAACATCCCTATGCGGTCCATGTTCACGGCGTGGGTCAGGCCGTGCGGGAGGGGGGCGTGCTCCACGTCCGGGTTGTGGCCGTGGGCGAGCGCGGCCAACTGGTTGATGACGAAGTGGGTGTCCGCCGCCCGGACGGCGATCGTGTGGGACGCATGCGTTCCCGGCGGCATGGTGTTCACCTCACGCCGCCCGCCCGGGAACAGCACCTCGGAGGCGTCGTGGGTGTGGTCGATGGTGACGACCAGATACCCGCGGCTGGCCAGGTCCTGGACCAGCGCGGTCCCCGATGCCCGGCTGCCGTGCAGCCCGGGCGAGTAGAGCAGCACCGGCAGTTTGCCGGCCCGGCGGTCGACCGGGGCGCCGGTGTGACCGGCGGTGGTGGGCAGGGTCACCCCGCCCGGCAGCACCTGCTGACTGCTCGGGAGGCGCGCGGCGGGATAGTGACTGGTGTGCGTGGCCGGATACCACAGCGAGACCATCAGTTCGCGCGGCTGGTTTCCGGGCACCCACGGATCCGCGCGGGTCGCGTCGCGCAGGTGGAGGTCGACCGTGCCGACGCGATAGCGCCCGGTCGGCGCGGGGAGGGTCAACTGGCCCGGGACCGGCGCCGGATCCACGGCCGCGGCCATGGGCGCACCGGCGGTCTTCTCCGCGGCGGTAGCAGGGCCGATACCGGCTCCCAGGACGACGGCCAAGGTCCCGGTGGTGCCAACGACCCGGGCGCGCAAACGCTTCTGGCGCCTGCGTGCGTGTTTCCCCATGGGCAGCTCCTCTCCCCGATGACGAACGCCACCTGACCGGCGATCGGTTGGCGCTCATCGTAATAGGTAATTCGCCGTGGTCCGCCCAAGTGCCTTTCCTGTACGGAGAGTTCTCATTACCGCACAGTTGGCCCGGCTGGGCTCCCCATTCTTGAGCCATGCCATGCACGTGAGGGCGCAGAGCAGAAAAATCAACAGTTTGACTCTCGGTGCCGATCCGCTCTACCCAGTGCGACGTCACGAATTACGCAAACGCGCCCAGGGGGAGCCAATTTGCTGGTCCAGCAAGGGTTCTGCGCGTCGCATATGCCCCTGTGCATTTCACCGAACCCACCAGTAGCCGTGGCCGAGTTGATGGCAGGGCATTTGAACAGCCGGTGAAGATGCGGTACTAATTCCCTGCGGATCGCAAGCGGGAAGCCCGACCAGGCGCCGCCGCTATTCGCCGTCGTGTGCCCTGCACGCGGCCGGGCGTGTGCAGCGGAATTCTGCGGTAACGCGACGCGCACGCCGGACTCGCGATATGCGCGTTCCCCGCGTCGAATCTCCGGGGAAGGTGACCGCATTGCCCGCGCTCCCCACTCCCCACTCCCTGTCCCCGTTGCGACGAGGGCACCGGTCACACTGCCCGCCTGCCAGTCGGACCAGGAGAGGTTGCGGCCGTTTCGCGCCGAACCAGTGCCCGACGACCTTCTGGCCGCTGCTGGAGGACACCGTGATGTGCGATCCGACGTCCCCGGCCGCCGCCCCGACTCCGTTCGCCGGGGACCGGGGACCGGAGACAGGGGAGCCCGGACGCAGGTCTCAATTGCGCCCTATTGCAGGCCGGTTGCGGTGGCTACGGTGCGGCGGGTGGCCAACTCATATACCCCGCTCTCGCAGTACTACGACCTCATCGTGGCCTCGGGCTACTACGACTACCGCGCCTACGACGCCTATGCGCGCACCTTGCTGGCACAGCTCGATGACCGGAAGGACGTCCTGGAGATCGGCGTGGGAAGCGGGCTGGTCTGCGAACGCCTGCTGGAGCTGAGCGGGGCCCGTCTGCGGATCACCGGGATCGACGAAAGCGACAGCATGATCGCCCAGGCACGGGCCAGACTCGGCCACCGCGTACAGCTGATCCGGCACGACATCGCGGAGCTGACCGCACTGCCGGCCTTCGACGCCGCCTACTCCGTCGCCGGTGTCTGGTACCAGGTCGAGCACGCGGCGGACACCGCGCTGTGCAGCCACCTCCTGGAGGAGAGCGACGACATCCGGGCGCTGAAGAACCTCGCCGCCGCGGTCCGGCCCGGCGGGTCGCTGCTGCTCGCCGTCCGACAGGGCCACCGGACCTGTCAACGGCCGCTGCCCGGCGGACTGGTGTACACGCAAGAGGTCCGCAGGGAGGGAGATACGGACGGCGATGGGGAGGGCGAGGGGGAGGGCGCTCGGTATGTGAAGGACTGTTTCGTCCGGCGGGCGGGCGAGGTGGTGGCGCACCAGCGCCGCCGCTTCCGCGTCTACCCGCAGGACCGCGCCGACCAGCTGCTGGCGGAGTGCGGCTTCCCCTTCGAGGCGGCCACCGGTGACGGGCTGCTGCGACAGTACCGGCGTACATAGGCGGCTGGTTGGCCGTGCCGGTGCTTGGTGGGTCAGCTGTCGAGGGCGTGCAGGGTGCGGTGGGCGGTGGTGCGGAGATGGCTGAGGACGTCGGGGTCGGCGTCCAGGGTGTAGTCGGCGTCGAGACCGGTGAGGGTCTGGGCGATGTGCGTCAGGCGGTCGTCGGAGGCGTCGAGAAGGCAGGTGTGGTCGTCGAGGGGCCGGAGACGGGTGCTGAGACCGGGAGTGCGGGCACGTATCCGCTCTGCGGATGCCTGGACGGTGGCGATGGCGCGATAGCGGGTGGGGGCGGTGGAGAGCCGGGCGGCGACGAAGGCGGCGGGATCGTCGCCCGGGACCGGGCGGGGCGGGACGCGTCGGCCGGTGGGGAGGGCGCCGGTGATGCGGTCGAGGCGGAAGAGGCGCCAGTCGTCCCTACTGGTGTCGTGGGCGAGGAGGTACCACAGGTCCCCCGAGGCGACGAGATGGCACGGTTCGGCCCGGCGGCCCGTGGTGGTGCCGCGTCGGGTGGTGTAGTCGAAGGTGACGATCTCGTGATCGCGGCAGGCGACCGCGAGGGTGGCCATCAGCGCGGGGTCGGCACGCGGACCGCGGGTCTCCCAGGCGATGCCGGAAGCGGCGCTCTGGAGGGCGGTGACCTGGCCGCGCAGGCGACGGGGGAGGACCTGTTCGAGCTTGGCCAGGGCGCGCAGGGCGCTTTCCTCGATACCGGTCAGGCCGCCGGCGGCGGTGCGCAGGGCGATGGTGATGGCGACGGCCTCGTCGTCGTCGAGGAGCAGCGGCGGCAGGTCGGTGCCGGGGGCGAGGCGGTAGCCGCCGGCGTGGCCGCGGGCGCTGTCGACGGGGTAGCCGAGCTCCCGCAGGCGGTCGATGTCACGGCGGACGGTGCGCACGGTCACGGAGAGTCGCTCGGCGAGGTCGGCGCCGGACCATTCCCGCCGGGTCTGCAGCAGGGACAGCAGCCGCAGCATGCGGGCGGTCATGTCGCTCGTCATGAATTCCATGATGCCCGCGTCAAAGGACACAGGCTGTCCTGAATGGCTTCTACCGTGGGTCACGTCCGCACGGAGCAAAACGGGAGGTTTCCCCATGAAGATCGCTGTTCTCGGTACCGGTGGCGGTGCCCGCTGCCACATCGCCAAGCTGCTGGAACTCGGACACGAGGTGGTGGTCGGCACCCGCGACGTGCAAGCCACGCTGGCTCGCACCGAACCCGACATGATGGGCAACCCGCCCTTCAAGCAGTTCCTCGCCGAGCACCCGGCCCTCACGCTGCTGTCCTTCGGCGAGGCCGCTGCCGCGGCCGACGAACTGGTCATCAACGGCATCGACGGCCACAACGCGGTCGCGGCCCTGTCCGCCATCGACGACGCGCTGGCCGGCAAGACGCTGATCGACTACGCCGTCCCCTTCGTCTACCGGCATCAGCCGGAGCACCCCTGGCCCACGCCGTGGGGAATCATGCCGAAGCTGGAGCCGGTGGACACCGACAGCCTCGGCGAGCAGATCCAGCGCGCCCTGCCCCGGACCAAGGTCGTGAAGTCCTTCGTCACCCAGGAGCAGAGCACCGTCGTCGACCCGGCCAGTGTCGGCGGCGGGGAACACACCATGTTCGTCGCCGGCGACCATGCCGAAGCCAAGCGGCAGGCCACCGACCTGCTCAAGGAGTACGGCTGGACCGACATCCTCGACCTCGGCGCCCTGGTCTGTGCCCGCGGCATGGAGATGTACGCGCATATGCACTCCGCCATCGGCTTCGGCCTGGGCCAGCAGTTCGGCGGCCACTTCGGCATCAAGGTCGTCCGCTGAGCGGTCGTCCGACCGCACTGCACCCCACCCCCCACCGCACTGCACCCACCGCACCTCACAGGAGCCTTCTCATGCCCCACCAGGCCCCCGCCCCCCTGTCCGGAAAGATCCTCTGCCAGGCCATATGGGCAAGCGACGGTCGCCAACTGGCCGACTTCTACGCCGCCGCCCTGGGCACCGAGGTCCGCCAGACCTTCCCGGACGAGCACGGCAACGAGGCCGCCTGCGCCTTTTACGTCGGCGCGACGATGTACCTCTTCTACACCTCAGGCTCGTTCACCGCCCCCAACTGGCCAGAGGAAGACCTGCCCTTCCACATGGACCTCGCCTTCGACGACGTCACGGCGGCGGAGCAGCGACTGCTGGAAATGGGCGCCACCAGGCCCGACCATCAGCCTGGCGGAGACCACTGGACCGTCCTGCTCGACCCCTCCGGCCAGCCCTTCTGTATCCACGCGGCCCACTGACCCCCGCTCCATCCACGACCATGACTGCCCTGCCCCGCATCACTCCCGCCCAGCGCCGCTCCCGCCTCGTCCGCCGTCACCTCCTGGCACCCGCCCGGCGCAAGGAGACGGCGGAGGCGGTCGCCGAAGCGCTGATCGGCCTGCACGCCACCGACCCCGCCACCGTCTATCTCACCGCCGCGGCCCGCATGCACACCCCGACCGCGGCAGCCATCGACCACTCCCTCTACCACGCTCCCAACGGGGCACCGGGACTGGAACGCATCCGTTGCATGCGCCGCACCATGTTCGTCGTCCCCGCCCACCTGGCCCCGGCCGTCCAGTCCGCCACCGTCCGCGACATCCCTCGTCAACGCGCCAGCACCACAGCCCAGTTGGGCCCAACACCCCGACGGCCACCTCAACCACCACCTCCTGACCGAGCCCGGCAACGAGGCCCGCACCGCCCTCGAAACCGAAATCGACCGCACCCACGCCTTCCTCGCCGGCACCCGCGTCACCCCCTGCTACCGCACCCCCTCGAACGCAGCCTCACCACCTGACGCCACCCCAACACGGCAGGCCGCCCCCGCTGCTCTGCGGTATCCGCTCGACCGTCAGGTTCTCGCCGGCGGGGCCCAGATGCGGATGTGTCCGGACGGTGATGGACGACACCAGCAGCACATGTTCGACCCCTGCCCGGCGGGCGGCATTGAGGATTTCCGCGTCCGAGCCCCTGTGCGGTACAGGAACAGCGAGCGCACGCTCTCCAGCGCGGGCTTCAGCGAAGCGAGGTCGGCGAGGTCGCCCCCACGCGCCTCCACGCCTTCGGGAGGAGAAGCTCCGTGGACCTCGGAGCTGGGAGAACGGCGCGAGATCGTTCGGCCGGATGGGCCCAGGCGTGCACACAGGCAGGACATTCAAGAGCGCCCAAGGAGCCCCGGGAGGCGCAGCGCCACGGCCGCTCGCCGTCGGCGAACCGGGTGCCGGCTTCGCCAGACTGCCCTGGTCCGGCGCGTCAGGGATGCCTGTGACTTATCTCGTATTAGCCTCTTGTTACTGAACGGAGTCCCTATATCACGGATTGCACTGCTCGACCACCGGAGATGAAATGCGCAAGCTTCAAAAGGCCACCGTCGTGGCCGTCGTCCTCGGAAGTTTCGGCTTCCTCGGCGCTCGCACCGCCTATGCCGACGGCGGGCAGCAGGGCGGGAGGGGCGGCACTGGGTTCGAGATCAGGCAGGGCAGCTCGTGTCGGTCGCACGACATGAACGTCGATGTCCTCGGCGAAGTCGGAATCCTCAACGGCGTGCTGGGTAACGCGCTCGGCGGGGAGGGCTCCCCGGGTGCACAGAGCACCACCATGGGCTCGTCCATGGGCTGCAACAACACCTTCGACGGCATGGCGGCCACGGGAGGCACGGGAGGCGGCGGCGAACGGGGCGGAGGCTCGGAGGGCCGAGAAGGCCACGGTGGGGGCGAAGCCGGCGGCGGGGGCGAAGCCAGCGGCGGCGGGAGCGAGGGCAGCGGCAGGGACGAAGGCAGCGGCCGGGGCGGAGACAGCGGCCGGGGCGAAGACAAGGTTGGCAGCTCGGACGGTGGGGAGGGCCACGAGGGCAAGTCGGGCAACGCGGGTAAGGAAGGCGGGGACGAACGGATGGGCGGGGAAGGCCCGGTGCACGCGATCAGTGGGCAAGGCGGGGAATGACGTAGGAGACCTCATCCGCGGTGTGCGGCCCAGGTCGCCTGCGTCGACACCGTGTCCGGTACCGAACCCGCAGGTCCGGGAGGCGTCCGGAACTGGTCCTGGGATGTTCGGACTTGGCCGGAGGGTGGAGCGCGGATCAACGGCGGATTCCTGATCAACTGCGATCTGCCGTAGCACGCCCCGGGCGGCTCCCGCGTCGGCTGCACAGCCACGCGGGTGCCGCCTGTCTCCACTGCCCCCCGCCCACACAGCTATCTGTGACGGTCCCGCTATGGCTTCACAACTCGATTGGTGTGGCGCAGATGTGATGCTCAATCAGTTTTCGTGAGCCCGGTGCGCTTCTCTTGCGAGCCTCCGTTTCTCGTATGTGTTTTTCTGGTTTCCGGGACGTGGCGGGATATGGACGCTCAGGCAACGGGAATCGGGTTCCGGGGAAGGGAGTTTCCGGGAGTGCCTGGGGTGGCCCTGCGATGCGGCTCGGTTAATTTGCCTGCGTTGTAGGGGGATGGCCGGGCCCGCTGCTGGGGGAGCGGAGTGGGCGAGTGAGGGCGTCGGAGATCACGGAGCCCCAGGTCAGGGAGTCATCAAAACCTGATGACGATCCACTTGGGCGGTGGCGCGGGGGATCGCGGTACTACTCGGCGGTAATTTCCGCGAGGGGGAGCGGGTGGGGCGGAGAAAGCGTTGCGGGCCGGCTTTTCGTGCTGTGCGGTGTGCAATTCGTGTGAAGAGGGTCACGTTGCGTCAGGCTGTGTGGCTGCTGCTACGTTGAGGAGCGTTGCAGGGCGACCGAGGGGGCGCACGACCATTTGCCACGTCATTATTGTTGCGGAATCAGATCCCTGCCGGTGTGGTGAATCCGCTATACGGGGAGACCGGAAAACCGGCCGGTGAGTCGGCCGCATGTCGGCGGCAACGACGAGGAGTGCCACGTCAGTTGACGTCACCCCCGCACCCCAACCCCATCACTTCATCACCGTTCCACCGCGACGGTGCCTCGGGCGACCCCCGATGCCCGTCGGTTCGTATGCGTGCCCGACCGGCGCGTGACGGGAAAGGTCCATCCGTTGAGGAACACGGCGCCTGTGCCAGGCACCAGTCAGCATCCGTTACTCGAAGAGCTCTTCCGGGAGCAGGTCGCACGCCACCCCGATGCGCCTGCCGTGGTCGACGGCGAGACCACGCTGTCGTACCGCGAACTCCACGACCGCGCGGGCCGGGTGGCGGCCGGGCTGATCGCGTTGGGTGTGCGCCGGGAGACGCCGGTGGCCATGGCCTTCCCGCGTTCGGCCGACGCGATCGTGTGCACGTTGGCCATCGTGCTGGCCGGCGGCGCCTATCTGCCGGTCAACCCCGACTTCCCCGGTGAGCGCCTGGCGCACATGCTCGGCGACAGCGGCGCCGAACTGCTGGTCTGTGCGCCCGGACTGGCGGGAGCGCTGGGCCCCGCGTTACCGCAGGCGACCCGGGCCATGACGCTCGGGGCCCTGATCGCCGAAGGGGAGCGTGCCGGGATCTCCCCGCCGGCCGAGGCCGTGCCCGGCGTGGGTGAGCGGTCCCCGCTGGCCTACGTGATGTTCACCTCCGGGTCCACCGGTCGTCCCAAGGGCGTGCTGGTGGAGCAGGCCGGCATCGTCCGACTGGTCAGGGACAACGGCTTCTTCCGCTTCTCCGCGGACGAGCGGCTGCTGCTGACCGGCGCTCTGGAGTTCGACGCGGCGACCTTCGAGATCTGGGGGTGCCTGCTCAACGGCGCGACGCTGTATGTGACCGGCAAGGAAACGCTGCTGGTCCCCTCCGCGCTGAAAACCTTCCTGCACCACCACGCCATCACCGTGATGTGGATGACCGCCCCGCTGTTCAGCCAGACCGCGGACGCCGACCCCGCGGTCTTCGCCCGGCTGGGTGCGGTGGTGGTGGGCGGCGATGTGCTCCCCGCCCGCCAGGCACGCGCGCTGCGGACCGCGTACCCGGGATTGCGGATCATCAACGGCTACGGCCCGACGGAGAACACCACCTTCACCACCACCCACGAGGTACGTGACGAGGAACCGGGAGCGGTGCCCATCGGTCGCCCGCTGAACGGCACGACCGTGCGCGTGCTGGACGAGGAACGACGGCCGGTGCCCACCGGCACGCCCGGCGAGTTGTACACCGGCGGGAGCGGACTGGCCCGCGGCTATCTGGGCCGGCCGGACCTGACCGCGGAGCGCTTCGTCATGATCGACGGCGAGCGCTGCTACCGCACCGGCGACCGCGTGACCATGGACGCGGACGGCCTGCTGCACTTCCACGGCAGGGTGGACGACCAGGTCAAGATCCGCGGGCACCGGGTGGAGATCAAGGAGGCCGAGGCGGCTCTGCTGGGCTGCCCCGGTGTCCTGGACGGATGCGTGATCGTCGCGGCGGACGAGGCGGGGAAGCACCTCGTCGGCTATGCGGTCCTCGGCGCAGGCGCGGACGCCGAACAGGTTCGGACGGCACTGGCCGGGCGGCTGCCCGACTACCTGCGGCCGGACCGCCTGGTGGTGCTGGACCGGCTCCCGCTGAACGCCAACGGCAAGGTGGACAAGGCCGCACTTCCCGTGGTGGAGAAGGAGAGTGAGGGGGCGTCAGCTGGCGAAGACGCGTATGCCGGGTTGTCTCCGGAGCAGCGACGGCTTGCCGAGGTGTGGGACGTGGTGCTGCGGCTGAAAGGCCGCGCCGTACGGCCGGAGGACGACTTCTTCGCGTTGGGCGGCAACTCCCTGGCTGCCGGGGCGCTCATCGGGCGACTGGCCGTGCGGGACGGGGTGGCCCTGTCGTACCGGGAGGTGTTCGACAGCCGCACCCTGGCGCGGATGGCGGATGCCGTACGACGGGCCGGACCGGCATCGTCGGGGGCCGGTCTGCCGCCGGTCACGCCGGCTCCGGCCGGTGTCCCCACCGCACTCCACCCGCAGCAGTACGGACTGCACACCCATGCCCAGGTGGCCCCGGCGTCACCGGCCTACCACATTCCGCTCCGTATCGACCTCGACGGGCGGGTGACCGCGTCGGCGGTCAGGGCCGCGCTGAACGAACTGGTGCGTCGGCACGATGCGTTGCGTACGCGACTCGTCGTCACCGGCGAGGGCGTGCGGCAACTGACGGATCCGCATGCGGTGGTGGAGTGGGTGGGGCCACCCGACTCCGACGCGTTCGCCGGTGCGGACGACCGGTCGCTGCCGGCGTCCTTCGTCCGGCCGTTCGACCTGGAGAACGGGCCGCTGTTCCGGGCGCTGCTGATCCGCCTGGACGACAGTTGCCACCGGCTCTACCTCGACGTCCACCATGCGGTGTTCGACGGGGTGTCGTTGCGGATCGTCGCGGAGGAGCTGACGGAGCTGCTGTCCGGCGGCGTTCTGCCGGAGCCCAAGTGGGGCTACGCCGATGCCGCGCAGTGGTACGCCGAGCGGCTCGCCGAGGGGGCGTTCGCGGCGGACGAGCGGTACTGGACGGAGGTCCTGGCCGATCCGCCGCGGCTGGAGCTGCCCACGGATCACCCCCGGCCGCCCGTGCGCGCCGAGAACGGAGCGGTGGTGCGGCTGGCGCCGACACCCGAGCGCGACGCGGCGGTCCGGCGGATAGCCGAACGGTCCGGCAGTACGCCGTTCGCCGTGCTGCTCAGCGCCTACACCGCGGCGCTGATGCAGCTCTCCGGCCAGCGGGACGTGGTGGTCGGCAGCCCGATGAGCGGGCGCATCCACCCCGACTTCGAGTCCGTGGTGGGGATGTTCGTCAACACCGCCCCGCTGCGCCTCACCGTCGGTGAACCCGCCACGCTCGCCGACCTGTTGGACGCCGCCCACCAGCGGCACCAGGAAGCCCTGGAACACCAGGCGTACCCCTTCGACCGGATCGTCGGACAGTTGGGACTGCCCCGGGACACCGCCCGGCTCCCCCTGCTCGACGCCTTCTTCGCCTGGCAGAACATCGACTTCCACACCTTCGCCCGCGACGGGCTGCGGGTGGACGTCACCCTGCTGCATCCGGACTCCTGCCGCTTCGACCTGAACCTCCAGGCGTACCAGCGGCCCGACGGCACGGTGCTCGAATTGGAGTACAGCACCGCACTGTTCACCGCGTCCTCCGCGGAATACCTGCTCCACCGCGTGGCCGAGCTGATCGACGACCTCGACGCCGCCCCGCACACCCCCCTGTTCGACGCCTCGGCGGCCACGAGCGCGGTCACCCCCGCCTACGCCGATTTCTCTTTCTAGAAGGACCCCATGACCAGCGCACTCCAGGTCCAGCAGGCCCTCCGCAACCACCCCCGCCAGCAGGAGTTCTGGGAGACCCGCAGCCAGGGCTGGACCGAACCGGTCCAGGTCATCCGCGACCACCTGCGCCCCGGCGCCGGCGAACACCGCACCATCGGCGCCCCGTTGGACCCGGCGACCTCGGCCGCCCTGACCCGGATCACCTCGGGCGACGCGGTGCTGCTGCGCACCGTCGCCGCCACCGTGCTGGCGCTGCTCGCCGCGCGGACCACCGACCGTGACGACGTCGTCGTCCAACTGCCCGTTCCTCCACAGCACTTCGACGCCCCCAACCGCGCCGTCCCGCTCGATGTGCGCATACCGGCGCAGACCGCGGCCAAGCAGCTCCTCGGGGCCGTCCGCGCCGGATACCTCGACGCGGCGGCCCATCTCGACGTACCCGTACGGCACCTGTTGGAGCGCGCCGGCAGCCGCCCGACCGACTTCATGATCGCGGTCGACGGCGACCTCGGCCCGGAGGACGCCGACCAGGCCGGTGCCCCCCTGCTGTTCACCCTGACCACCGGTGCCGACCCGCACCTGGCCCTGCGGTACGACCCGACGCTGTTCACCGAGGCCACCGCGGAGCGCCTCCTGGACGTCTACCGCACGCTGCTGCACACCCTCACCACCGCGCCGGACACCACCACCGACGCCCTCCGTGCCCCCTCGGATGCCGAACTCGCCCTGCTGGAAGGTGAGTTCAACGACACCCACGCGGAGTTCCCGGGCGGACGGCTGCTGCACAGCTTCCTGGAGGAGCGGGCCCGCGAACACGGTGACCGGATCGCCGTCGCCGACGGCAGCGGGACCACGTACGCCCAGCTCAACGCGGACGCCAACCGCCTGGCCCGCACCCTGCGCGCCCGCGGCGTCACCGCCGGCAGCATCGTCGGCGTCTGCATCCCCCGGTCCGCCGCGATGCTCACCGCCATCTACGCCGTGCTCAAGGCCGGCGGCGCCTACCTGCCGATCGACCCCACCCTGCCCGGCAACCGCATCGCCTACCTGCTGGAGCACAGCCGCACGGAACTGGTGCTCACCACCGGCGACACCGCCCATGTGGTCGGCACCCACCCCACTCTCGACCTCGACGACCCGGCGAACCGGTCGGCCGAGGACGGCGACCTCGACCCCGTCACCGGGCCGGACGACGCCTGCTACGTCATCTACACCTCCGGCTCCACCGGCCGCCCCAAGGGCGTGGTCGTCGAGCACCGCGCCATCGTCAATCGCCTGTGGTGGATGCAGCGCCGGTACCCGCTCGGCGCCGACGACGTCATCCTGCACAAGACGCCGTTCACCTTCGACGTGTCGGTGTGGGAGATCTTCTGGTGGTCGCTGGCCGGCGCCTCGGTCGCCACGCTGCCCAACGGCGCGGAGAAGGACCCCGAGCGGATCGCCGAGCGGATCGCCGAGAGCGGCGCGACCACCCTGCACTTCGTGCCCAGCATGCTGCACGCCTTCCTCACCTTCACCCGGGCCGCCGGTACCACCTCCCGCCTCCGCTCACTGCGGCAGGTCTTCGCCAGCGGTGAGGCACTTGCCGCGGCCCACGTCGAACTGTTCCGCGAGGCGCTGCCGGAGGCCCGGCTGAGCAACCTCTACGGCCCCACCGAGGCCGCCGTGGACGTCAGTTACTTCGACTGCGACACCGTCGACACCACCCGCTCGGTGCCCATCGGCCGGCCCATCGACAACATCAGGCTGCTGGTGCGCACCCGCAGCGGCGCGCCCGCCCCGATCGGGGTGCCCGGCGAACTGTGCATCGCCGGCGTCGGCCTGGCCCGCGGCTATCTGCACGCACCGGAGCTGACCGCGGAACGCTTTGTGACCGGCCCTGAGGGCTTCGGCCGCCTCTACCGCACCGGCGACCTGGCTCGCTGGTTGCCCGGCGGCATCCTGGAGTACCTCGGCCGGCTCGACACCCAGGTGAAGATCCGCGGCTACCGCATCGAACTGGGCGAGATCGAGCACCTCGCCGGCGGCGTCGCCGGGGTCGTGGAGTGCGCGGTCGCGGCCGTCGAGGGCGACCGCGGCGAGAAGGCGCTGTGCGCCTACGTCGTGACCGGGTCCGGCTTCGAGGAGTCGGCGCTGCGCACCGCACTCGCCGCCGAGCTGCCGTCCTACATGGTCCCGCAGTTCGTCGTCACCGTCCCCGCCATCCCCACCAACCACAACGGCAAGCGCGACCTGGCCGCCCTGCCGCGCCCGGCCCAGCAGAACACCGAAGAACAGCACGTCGAGCCGGCCACCGACACCGAGCGGCTGATCGCCGCGGTGTGGGCGGACGTCCTGGGCACCGAACGCATCGGCGCGCAGGACAGCTTCTTCGCGCTGGGCGGCGACTCCATCCTCGGCATCCGCGTGGTGGCCGCCCTGCGGCAGGCCGGCTACGAGGTCACCGTCGGCGAGGTCTTCGCCCACCAGCGGCTCGCCGAACTCGCGACCGTGGTGCGCCCGGCCCAGCAGGCGGCCCGGCCCGAGCCCGCCACCGGGGACACCGGCTCCTGGCCGGCCTCCGCGCTCCAGCAGGGCATGATCTACCACAGCAGCGTGGACACCGAAGTGCCCGTCTACCACGACATCTTCCGCTACCACGTGGACGTCCCCCGCGTCGACGACGACGCCCTGGTGGATGCCTGGCGCCGACTGACGGAGCGTCACCCCGTGCTGCGGGCCCGCTTCGACCTGGAGACGTTCGACCGGCCCCACATGGTCGTCGAGGACACCCCGGAGCTGCCGGTGGAGGTCACCGACCTGCGCACCGCCGCGGACCCGGCCGCCGCCGTCACCGCCTGGGCCGAACAGGAGAAGCGCACCCCCATCGACCCCGGCACCGCCCCCGTCTACCGCGTCCGGATCTTCGTCACCGCCCCCGACCGCGTCGTCCTCGGCCTCAGCTTCCACCACGCCCTCCTGGACGGCTGGAGCGTCGCCTCCCTGGTGGAGGAGTGGGTCCGCGGCTACGGCGACCTGCTCCAGGGCCGGGACGAGGCCCCCGCCCCCGCGGTGACCCTCCAGTCCCAGTACGCCGTCCTGGAACGCCGGGCCGAAGAGGACCCCGCCCAGCGGGACTTCTGGGCGGCCGAACTCGACGGCGCCGAGATGACCGAGGTGCCGCGGCTGGGCACCGACCGCGGCCACGGGGTCACCTCCGAGGTCGTCGTCGCCGCCCGCGCCCTGGACACAGCGCTGCTGGCGACGCTGCGCCGCCGCGCCCAGGAATGGTCCGTCCCGCTCAAGAGCGTCTTCCTCGCCGCCCACCTGCGGGTGCAGGCATTCGTCGCCAACCGGCGCCAAGTGACCACCGGACTGGTCGCCAACGGCCGGCCCGAGGTCGACGGCGCCGAGACCGCGCTCGGCATGTTCCTCAACACCCTGCCGTTCCGGCTCGACCTCGACACCGAACAGAGCTGGCGCGAACTGGCCGAACACTGCTTCGCGTTGGAACAGCGGCTGCAGCCGCACCGCTGGTACCCGCTGCCGGCCATCCAGAAGCTGCACGGCGGCCCGGTCTTCGACGTGCTGTTCAACTTCACCAACTTCCACGTCCACCAGCAGGACGCCCCGGCCGACGGGCCCGCCGTCCGAGCCGTCGACTACTTCGAGCAGACCAACGCGCCCCTCGTCGTCTACGTCGGCGCCAACGCCTACGAGGGCGGCTGGGAGTACCGCATCGGCTACGACCCCGGGCAGTTCACCGCCGAGCAGATCGACCGCTACATGGGCTACTACCGCAGCTGCTTCCAGGCACTGGCCGACGCCGGCGAACGCCCCTGGGCCGACACCGTCCCGCTCACCGCCGACGAGCGCGCCGTGCTGCTGCCCGCCGTCACTCACCCCACCGTCCCCGCACTGGACGGCAGCGCCACCCTCGTCGACCGCTTCACGGCCATGGCCGACAAGCACGGCGACGCCGCCGCCGTCTCCTGCGACGGACGCCGGTTGACCTACCGCGAACTGGACCGCCGCGCCAACGCGTTGGCGCACCACCTGGCCTCCCGCGGCGTGCGCCCCGGCGATCTCGTCGCCCTGGCGCTGGAGCGCGACGTCGAGATGGTCGTCAGCATCCTGGCCACCCTCAAGGCCGGCGCGGTCTACGTGCCGATCGACCCCGGCTACCCCGAGGACCGCATCCGCACCACCGTCGAGGACGCCGGCGTCCGCCTGGTCCTGGCCACCGCCGAGGTCTGCGCGCTCTTCCCGGACCGCGCCACCCTCACCGGCACCGCGGAGGCCCTGGACGCCCTCATCGGCGAGGGCACCGACCACGGCCCCGAGCACGGCCTGACCGCCGACTCCCCGGCCTACGTCATCTACACCTCCGGCTCCACCGGCCGCCCCAAGGGCGTCCTGGTGACCCACGGCAACGTCCTGCGCCTGTTCTCCCGGACCGAGCACTGGTACGGCTTCTCCGAGGACGACACCTGGGCCCTGTTCCACTCCTTCGCCTTCGACTTCTCCGTCTGGGAGCTGTGGGGCGCCCTGCTCTACGGCGGCCACCTCGTGGTCGTCCCCTACTGGGTCAGCCGGTCCGTGGACGACTTCGCCGACCTCGTCGTCACCGAGGGCGTCACCGTCCTCAACCAGACCCCGTCCGCGTTCGGGCAGGTCAAGCAGGCCCTGATGGACCGCGTCGGCCCCGACGACGTCCGCCTGCGGCACATCGTCTTCGGCGGCGAGGCGCTGGACTTCGCCGGCCTGGCCGACTGGTTCGAGCACTTCGGCGACGCCCGCCCCGAGCTGGTCAACATGTACGGCATCACCGAGACCACCGTGCACGTCACCTACCGCCCGGTGCGCACCGCCGACACCCGCGCCCCCGGCAGCATGATCGGCGAACCCCTCCCCGACCTCGGCCTCTACCTCGTCGACGACCTGGGCCGGCCGGTGCCCCTGGGCACCCCCGGCGAGATCGCGGTCACCGGCGGCGGTGTCGCCCTGGGCTACCTCAACCGGCCCGAGGAGAACGCCAAACGGTTCGTCGACCTCGACCTCGGCCACGGCCTGACCCGCGCCTACCGCTCCGGCGACCTGGCCCGCCGGCTGCCCGGCGGCGACGTCGAATACCTCGGCCGCGGCGACGCCCAGGTCAAGATCCAGGGCTACCGCATCGAGACCGGCGACATCGAGTCCGCGCTGGTCGCCCACCCGCGGATCGACTCGGCCCTGGTCGTCGCCTTCACCCGCCGCACCGGCGGCAAGGCCCTGGCCGGCTACTACGTCCCGCTGCCCGGCGAGACCCTCGACCGGCAGGAACTGCGCGCCCACCTCGCCGACCGGCTGCCGGGCTACATGGTGCCCAGCTTCCTGGTCGAGGTCGAGCGCTGGCCGCTGACGATCAACGGCAAGACCGACCGTCGCGCGCTGCCCCACCCCGAGGACCACTCCGGCGGCACCGACCGCGCCCACACCGCGCCGCGCAACGCCACCGAGGCCCGCCTGACCGCCGTCTGGCAGGACGTCCTCGGCCTGGAGCGGGTCGGCATCGACGACGCCTACTACGACCTGGGCGGCGACTCCCTCCAGGGCATCCGACTCGTCGGCGCCCTCCGGCGCGCCGGCTACGAGGTGCCGCTGCACGAGCTGTTCCGCCTGCAGACCATCCGAGCCCTGACCGACCAGGGCATGATCACCGCCGCCGGAGACCCGTCGGCCCAGGCCCCCGAGAGCCGGCCCTTCGACCTGCTCGACGCCGCCGACCGGGACCGCCTCCCGGCGGACGTCGTGGACGCCTACCCCGCCACCCAGCTCCAGCTCGGCATGATCTTCCACACCGACCTCGAACCGGCCCAGGCGGTCTTCCACGACCTGATCCGCTACCGCATCGACCTCCCCTTCGACCAGCAGGCCCTGACCGGGCTGCTGACCGCCATGGTCGACGCCGACGGCCACGAGATCCTCCGCACCTCTTTCGCGCTGGACGGCCACCGCCGGCCGCTGCAACTGGTGCACCCCCGCGGCCGGGTCGAGCTCACCGTCCACGACCTCACCCACCTCGACCAGGCACAGCGCCTCGCGCACGTCGACGCCTGGTTCGAGGACGAGAAGAGCACCGGTTTCGACTGGCACCTGCCGACCCAGATGCGATTCTTCGTGCACCGCGCGACCGAGAACTCCTTCTACCTCTCGGTCAGCTTCCACCACGCGATCATCGACGGCTGGAGCTTCTCCGGCCTGATGGCGCGGCTGCTGGGCGACTACCGCAACACCCTGGCCGGCCGGAACCCGGCCCCGCACCACCCGGCACCGCTGGCCTACCGCGACTACGTCGCCCTGGACCTGGCCGCCCAGCAGGACACCGCGGCCCGGGACTACTGGACCGGTCTGCTGGCCGACGCCCCCGCCACCAGGCTGCCCCGCTCGCCCGAGCCCGGGCGCCGCTGGGCAGAGGCCGAACTCCTCCTGGACGAGGGGCAGTACGACCGCCTGACCGCGCTCGCCGCCCGGCACGGCGTCTCCGTCAAGCACCTGTGCCTGGCCGCGCACTTCCGCGCCCTGTCACTGATCACCCGCACCACCGACGTGACCACCGGCGTCTTCGGCCACGGCCGCCCCGAACACCTGGAAGCCGACCGCATGGTGGGCCTCTTCCTCAACATCGTGCCACTGCGCACGGCCACCGACGGCTCGTGGGACGAACTGATCGGCGCCGTCAACCGCGTCGGCCATGAACACCTCCCGCACCGCCGCTACGCCTACGCCGGCATCCAGCAGGCCATGGGCGGCCGCCGCCTGGTCGAGACCGCGTTCAACTTCGTCAACTTCACCGCGTACTCCGACCAGTTGGGGGACGACGGCGGCCAGGTCATCGGCGACCTGAAGTGGTTCGAGCACGCCGACTTCGCCCTGCTGGTCACCTTCAACGCCGACCTGTTCACCCGCCGCATGCGGATCAACTTCAACGCCGCGGCACACGTCCTCGGCAGCGACGCGGTCCGCACCATCGCCGGCGTCTACCGCGCCGTCCTCGCCGACCTGCTGCACGAGCCGGGGGAGGGGCCGGACCTCACCGCCCTCCTCGCCCAGCTCCCGGCGCCCGCCGACGGCGACCTCGAACCCTACGACCGCCCGGCACCGACCGCGCACCCCGCCGGCCTCGACACCGTCGACCCGGCAGCCCTCCGCGAGCTGTTGACCGAACTCCTTGGCGACACCCCCGCCGACGGCACCGCGCCCGCCCCGGACTCCCTGACCACCCTCCGCCTCGCCCACGCCCTCCAGCACCGCTTCGGCCTCGACGTCCCGCTACCGGCACTGCTCGACGGCACCGCCCTGACCAACGCCCTGGGGCGGTGACATGAAGGCAACGTTCTCCACCATCCTTCTCAGCTCACTGGGTTCGACGGTCCTGTGGCTGCTGCTGGTGCCGAACTTCCAGGCACAGACCCACTCCGACGGACTGGTCGGCCTGCTGGGCATGGAGCGCCAGGTGCTCGGGGTGGTCGGCGCGCTCCTGGTCGGTGTCTGGGCCGACCGGGGCCGCATCGGCCGGAAGTTCGCCCTGCTCCAGACCCTGCAACTGGCCCTGGCGGCGGTCTTCCTCCTGCTGACCTGGCTCGGCACCGCGGGACCGGACTTCGTCCTGGTGTGGACCGCGCTGCGGTTCACGCTGGTGGGCGCGAGCTCCGTCCTCGCCTACCGCCTGCTCGCCGACGCCTCCGGCTCCAGCGCCCAGGGCGCGGTACTCCAGATGGTGACCTCCCCGCAGGGCGCCATGGTCTTCGCCGCCGTCATCTGCGCGGCGGTACCTGCCTGGACCGCACACACCCTGGTCACCGCGCTCGTCTTCGACATCGCCTCCTCGCTCCTGGTGATCTGGCTGCTGCTGGCCCGCCCGGAGCACGGCGAGGGCGAGTTCGGCTTCGAGTGGCGCCACGTCCTGCGCCGCGGCGCCGCCGCCGTGCGCAGCTACTGGCTGCCCCAACTGTGGCCGTGGAACCTCCTGCAACTCGCCTTCCTGGTCAGCCTCTCCGGCATGATGGTCTACGCCAGCGTGATCGCCGAGGCCCAGACACTGGTCCCGACCGGCATCGCCTTCTCCGGTGGCTGGTTCTTCTACGGATTGGCGTTCTGGCTGACCGCCCCCCTGCTGCGGAACCCCGAACGGGCCCGCCGCTGGGCACTGGCCTTCGCCGCCGTCCTGATCGCCTGTGGCGTGCTCGGCACCCTGGTCGGCCGCTCCGCCTTCCCCGTCCACATGGCTCTCTACGTGGCGCTGACCTTCGTCAACGCCTACTGGATCCACTTCACCAACGCCCGCATCCTGGAACCGGCACCCGCCGCCCACCTGGGCCAGATCCGTGCGAGCATGATCTTCTACCTCGGCCTGGTCTTCGGCATCGGCGAACAACTCGTCGGCCTGCTGCTGGAGTTGAAAACCGGACTGCTGCTGCTCGGCCTGGCCCACGTGGTGGGCGGCATCGCCCTGGCCGGCGCCCTGCTGGCCATCCGCACCCGTACCCGCCGCCGCACCCTCGTGCCGGTCGCCTAACAACTTACGGAGTTCCCATGACCCCCGAAGAGATCGTCGACGGCCAGCTCGCCGCCTACAACGCCCGCGACCTCGACGCCTTCCTCAGCTACTACGTCGAGGACGTCCCGGTCCACGCCTTCCCCTCCGGCGAGGTGCTCGCCGACCGCTCGGGTCCGGCCTTCCGCGAGCGCTACCGCGCCCTCTTCGACGCCAGTCCCAACCTGCACGCCGAACTCGTCTCCCGTGTGACCCACGGCCGCATCGTCATCGACCAGGAACGAGTCTCCGGCTTCCAGGGCGACGAGGTCCGCGCCGCCGTCGCCCTCTACGAGGTCGGCGAAACCCACATCGAACGCGTCTGGTTCGCCGTCTGACCACGCCCGCACCGGCCACACCTTCCCGGCGCACGCGCCGGGCACCGCTACCGACCACCACCTCACCGGCCAACTGAACCACCGTCGGACCGAAGCCGCGAAGTCCCCAGGCCAACCAGGGACTTCGCGGCTTCTCCACACCTCCTCGGGGAGCCTGGCCAGGCACCCCGACCCCATACCGACGGCCTTCTGCCAGCGCACCGATCGAGCCCCGATCGCCGCTGGCCGAAGACCTACTGGTCCAATCTGGACGACCACGGCAGTGAGGAGACCGACAGCAGGGAGCGCCGACGCCTGCGCATCTCACTCGCCATGCAGCACGAACGGGAAGCCGAAGGGAAGTCCGGCCGCATGCGCCAGGCATTCCTCCGCTTCGAGAAGCGCCGGACACAGCCCCCGGGTCACGGCCGACCGGCCACCAGCAGATCAACGACATAGGTCTCCTCTACGGCCTCCTCGGGGAAGACCTCGCGCAGTCGCCGCCGCTCCTCGTCGAAAAAGGCACGGCTTGTGGCCTCGTCCAGGACGAGGAGCGCCGACCGGCTGCCGATGTTGGCGAGGTGGGTGTCGAGGGAGACCGTGCGCTGCCAGCGGATCTGCCGACGTTCGACCCGCAGGCCGGTCAGGCCGGCGAGCCGGACGGCTTCGCGATCGTCGGGACGCACCGAGGGATGTGGGGACACTCCGCAATGCCGCGCGATGCGC
Organism: Streptomyces sp. MspMP-M5; assembly: GCF_000373585.1. GTDB lineage: Bacteria > Actinomycetota > Actinomycetes > Streptomycetales > Streptomycetaceae > Streptomyces. The sequence continues at coordinate 55,367 of NZ_KB891883.1, read as the reverse complement.
TCATGCTGGGCACGCGACCACGGCACGTCGAACGCCGTCGTGTTCCACCAGATCGCCAGCGCACCGCCGGGTCGCAGCACACGCAGCGCCTCCGGGACCGAACGACCGGTATCGGTCCACTGCCACGACTGCGCGTACGTGACCAGGTCATGAGACACATCGGCGAGAGGAAGGGCATTGCCGTCGCCCCGGACGATCGGCACGTCCGGCAGCACTCGACGAAACTCGACCGCCATCGCCTCGCCCGGCTCCACCGCGATCACGTCCGCGCCCCGCTCACACAGCAGCGCAGTCGCAATCCCCGTGCCCGCCCCCACATCGGCGACCCGGACACCCGTCAAAGCACGCCCCAGAAACTCCTCGACGACGTCGAAGAGCGCGGCCGGATAGGAAGGGCGGCTCGCCTCGTACTGGGCAGCCACCGAATTGAACGCATGAGCACGCGACTTGGCAACCATCTCCGCATCATGCCGCCCTGCCAGTACCACGACCAACCCCCAGTTCAGTGGAGGCGGCTACGCCACGGCCGCCTTCGCCATGGGCGCGCATGCCCGGGACTGGCTCCGTCCCGGCCCGGTCCGCATCAGCGGTGCGTTAGTGCCGCATTAGCCGATCGGCAGTGCCGGGAGCCAGGCTGGCGGGACTACGGAACGGATCGACGACGGAACAAGGAACGAGGTGGCCGGCGGGCGGGGGGTGCCCCAGTCGTCGCACTGTGCCACCCGGCAGGCGCAGAGAGTGGGGTGGACTGCTTCCCGTCCGAGCGGAAACCATCCTGTGACCTGGCCCACGACCTGTAGCCCGACCGATGGGTTACCGTTTCCGGACTTGTCGGATCGTCGCAGAGCCATGCGGAGAGAACGTTTGACTTCTCACGTCCCAGCCCCTGCGCCTTCCGGGCTTTCTGGGGGCAGCGCCATGCCCCACGACCCTGGCAGGCGCTCGCCTCACGCTGCCGTGCGGGCGGTGGCACTGGCGGCCGTGGCGGCGGGCACCGCGGCTCTGCTGGGCGGGTGCACGGAGGCCGATGCGCCGAAGAGCGCGGGGCATGCCGCCCCCGTCACCGGCCCGGTTACCCTGTGGCCCGGTAGCAAGCCCGCGCCGGCGACGCCACCGCAGACGGGTGGGGAGGAGAAGCCGCAGCCGCTGACCGCGTTGCCGAAGGTGCCGTCCGGGGACATCCGGAAGGTCTCGGTGGGCTCCGTCCTCCTGGCGCAGATGGACCTGGAGAAGCGCCACGACCAGGCGGTCTTCGAGAAGGACGAGGAGCGCAAGATCCGCTCCTGTGCCGACAAGCCGGGCTCGGCCTCCTGCCCGATACGGGCCCCCGAGTACCACGACCTGACCGGCGACGGCAAGGACGAGTTGATCATCGGCGTTCGGAGCGGAAGCAACCTCCTGATCATGTACGCCTACACGCTCAAGAACGGGGTGGTGACCTCGATCTTGGGTTCCACCAGTTCCCCGCAGCTGGTGGAGGTCGCCGACCACAAGCTGGTCATCCACGAACCAGGCGACGCGCCGGGCTACGAGAGCCGCACGGTCTATGTGTGGGATCCACGGCACCAGGTCATGACCATCCAGGATGTGGGTTACGGCCGACGTGCCCCGTCCGCTGCGCCCCCGTCGGGCAGGTGAGCGTGCACACTCTCCGGGCCCGTCCGCCGCGATGGCTGCATGCCTGGACGGCGACGCTCTACTGGAAGGCCGCCGTCTTCATCACCGTGATGTGCTGCCTGCTCGCCTCGGTGCTCGGCATCCTGGTGCACGTCCTGGTCGACCGGCAGACCCAGGACCGTGCGCGCCACACGGCACTGGCGGAACTGGACCGCAACAAGTCCGCGTACGTCGCCGGCACCCCCCTGGACCGCAACATCTCGGTCAACCCGACGGACCTTCCCGCTCCGCTCCGCGAGATGACCCTGCAACGACACGAGCGCGGGACCCAACTCGCCACCCACCAGGGCCGCCCCGTGATGTGGGCCGCCACCCCCGCCACCGGCGGAAAGGTGCTCGCGCTGCGGCTGGACTACAGCGAACAGGCAGCCTCCCTCCGCGGCCTGGACGCGGCCATCATCGGCTCCTCCGCCGCCGCGATCGCCCTCACCCTGGGGGCCGGACTGATCTCCGTCTCCCGCATCACCCGCAGACTGCACCACACCGCCCGTGTCGCCCGGCGCATCAGCACCGGCGATCTCGACGCCCGCGTCAACGACCCCCGCTCGCGCTGCCCCGACCGGGCCCAGGACGAGGCCGCCGCCGTGGCGACCGCGCTCGACGCGATGGCCGCCAGTCTCCAGAGCCGACTGCACAGCGAACAGCGATTCACCGCCGATGTCTCCCACGAGCTGCGCACCCCGCTCGCCGGTCTCCACTCGGCGGCCGAACTGCTGCCGCCCGGCCGTCCGACCGAGATGGTGCGCGACCGCGTCCAGGCACTACGCGCTCTGACCGAGGACCTGTTGGAGATCTCCCGGCTCGACGCCCAGGTCGAGAGCGCCGACCTCGACGTCCACCAACTGGGCCCGCTGGCCGAGCGCGCGGTACGGGCCACCGGCACCACGACCGAGGTCCGCGTCGTGGGGGACGACCAGGTCGAGACCGACCGGCGCAGGCTCGAACGCGTCCTCGGAAACCTCGTCGCCAACGCCCACAAGCACGGCTGCCCGCCTGTGGTGGTCACCGTCGACGCCCCGGTCATCACCGTGCGCGACCACGGCGACGGCTACCCCGCCTATCTCCTCGACCAGGGCCCTCAGCGCTTTCGGAGCCAGTCGGGCGGGTCCGACGCCGGCAAACGGACCGGCCACGGCCTGGGCCTGACCATCGCCACGGGCCAGGCCCAGGTCCTCGGCGCCACCCTCCGTTTCTCCAACGCCCCCGACGGCGGAGCGGTCGCCGAACTCCACCTCCGGCCCTCCCCGGAGCAGCCCCAGTAGCCAGTCTTCGGCCTCCGGCCGCCGCGGCGCGAGACCACAGACCACACACCAGCGGCCCCCGGCTCGAAGAATCGAGCCGGGGGCCGCCGCTACGCCGGAGACGGTCAGCCGAGGTCTGCCGGTGCCTTGGGGAAGGAGAGGGTCTTCACCGTTTTGCCGTCATGCTTGTAGATGACCTTGGCGGTGGCATCGGCCTGTGCGGCGGGCTTCGGCTCGGACAGCGTGAAGGTCCCGTGCGGATCCATCCGGCTCGGCACCGGGCCACGCTTGTCGTGGTTGAGCACCCGCGTGACACCGTGCTCGGGGTCCTTGACGGTGGCGGTACCGGTGTTGCCGTCCAGCGTGACGGTCTCCCCACTGTCGACCTTGACCTGCTTGACGTAGTCCGTCGGCATGGCGGATGCCGCCCCGACCGGCAGGGCGACGGCCGCGCCGGTCACCGCGACGGCAAGGGTGCTGCGGAGCGCTGTGCGCTTCCAACGTCGGACGGAAGGCTTGGCCTGCGTACGCATGATTGCTCCTCTACGGATGCGTGTGGTCTGGCGTCCGGGGCTGCCCGGACCTTGCCGGGCGTTGGAGAAACGCCCATGACCTGCAAGTTAGGTCGCCCTCATCTCGGCCGCCCCAAGGTTGTGTATCAGGCCGTGCTCGGTCGTCGATCGAGATCGTTGCATGGTTGTTCTGCGTCGGCCCGGACGGTGGGGGAGCGGCACCCAGAGCGCGTACGGACGAGACGAAGTACCGGACCAGCATGGCGAGTTGGGTGCATATCTGCTCGTACGGGGAACCGGGCTGCTGGTGCCGAGGGCGCGACACGGACGACGGGTTCCGTCATCGTCGCGTTGCTCAGGGCTGGGTTGTCAGTGGGCTGTGAGAGCTTGGGGACATGCTGATCGAGCGGGCTTATGTGGATCTTCCGGAAGGGGCGGGGGCGGCTGAGGAGAGCTGGCCTTGGACGGTGCCGTGTGTGCGCCAGCTGGTTGAGGAGGGGCTGGCGTTCCGGGCGCCGGTGACGTTTTTGGTGGGCGAGAACGGGTCGGGGAAGTCGACGCTGGCCGAGGCGCTGGCGGAGGGGTTCGGGCTCGATTCGTACGGTGGGTCGGCGGGCTACAAGTACGCCAGCTCGCGGGAGGTGTCCCCGTTGGGTGGCCGGATGCGGTTCGACCCGACGCGGGAGGGGCGGGCGATGGTGCGGGCGCCGCGGGTCCGCCGGCGGGGATTCTTCCTGCGGGCCGAGACGGCGCTGGAGGCGCTGAGCGGCGAGCGGGCCACGCAACGGATCTCCCGGCACCCGGACGAGATGAGCCATGGGGAGGGCTTCTTGTTGGCCTTCCGGGAGCGGTTCGCCCAGCGGGGCCTGTATGTGCTGGACGAGCCGGAGGCGGCGCTGTCGTTCTCCTCGTGCCTTGAACTGGTCGCGCTGATGGACGACTTGGGAAAGTCCGGCGCGCAGGTGGTCTGTGCCACGCACTCTCCGTTGCTGACCGCGTTGCCCGGTGCGGAGATCGTGGAGGTGGGTGAGCACGGGATGCGGTCGGTGGAGTGGGCGGAGCTGGGGCTGGTGGACCACTGGCGGCGGTATCTCAGCGACCCCCGGGCGTATCTGCGACACGTGCTGGCGCCGTGATGAGGGCAACCGGCCCGGGCTTGGCTCACACGCCTTCGCGCTCACATGCCATTGAGTTCACATGTCTGTGAGTTCATGCGTCCTTGCGCTCACAAGTCTTCGAGGTTGTCGGCCACCGTGGAGGTCGGGGTGTGGAGGATGGCGTCGAACGCCTCGAGGACGGGGCTGTTCATATAGGCGCTCTGGATGCGGATGCGGTCGGGGATCGGCGCAAGGCCGGCGTTGTCATGAGCCTCCGTGCGTGCCTGGTGGAGGTCGGCAATGCTGAGGCCGAGTTCGGCATCGGCGAAGGCGGCTTCGATGCTGCCCGGCTCGGACGGCTCCAGGGCGGTGGCGTCGACGGTGAAGCCGAAGCGTGCGTTCTCGTCGCGGGGCATGTCCGCGGTGTGTCCGGTGGTGCTCGTCAGGCCGAGCGCGAAGTAGTCGTCGCCGAGTGCGCGGTGCAGGTGTTGTCCCATCGGGAGGCCGGTGAGGTGGCCGTCGAAGGAGATCGGTGACTTCTGGATGTGGGCGTTGTGGGCGGCGAGCACGATGCGGGTTCCGGGTTCGAAGTGCGCCAGGTGCCACAGGACCGCCCCGGCCATGTAGACGTCCCGGGCCGAGGTGTCGGCGGCCAGCCCCTTTCCGGCGAAGAGGTCGGCCATGGCACGGAAGGTGTAGTCGGCGTGGCAGGCACCTTCGAGGCGTTGCAGGGCGATGTCGTAGCTGAGTTGGTCGCTGCGGGAGACGTACAGCGGTTCGACGGCGCGGAAGCGGATGAGCAAGCGCATCAGGGTTGCGCTGAGGGTGTCCTGTTCGGCGCTGGTCAGACGTGCCCACGCGGGCGCGGCGACGGCTCCGGAGCCACCGGCGAACGATGCGGCGATCTGCAGGGCGGTTTGGACCGCCGGCAGGAATTCCGGGTCGGTTCGGCGTAGGTAGTCGGCGACCGGGGACAGGGCGGGGAGCAGGGAGCCGCCTGCCGCGGGGATGTCGACGCCGGCGAAGCGGACGGGCTGCGCGGCGGTGCGGTTGTGCCGGCGCATCCAGCGCAGCGGTTCGTCCAGTCCCACGGGGATCGCTGCGGCGAGGTGTTCCGACAGTCCGTCGTCGGTCCCCTCGCCCTGGGCCCATGCGTCGAGGGGGAAGCCCTCGCTGAAGCCGTACTCGAAGGCCAGGACGGTGAAGCCGCAGCGTTCGACCAGGAACCGCAGAATGCGCTCGCGCATAGCGGCGAACTCGTCGATGAAGTGGGAACTTTCGCCGATCGCGACGACGCGGGCGTCGCCGATGAGTGAGCGCAGCGGCTCCAGGTCGTCGAGCGGTGCCTCACGATCGAGGTGGGTGAGGGGGACGGCGTGGGCGCGAAGCCAGTCGGCGAAGGGGTTGTGGCGAGAAGACGTAGGCATACTGATGACTCGATTCCCAAGCTATGGAACGCTGGAACTCTTCTGGGACTCTGACGTGCTGGAACGCGGGATCACCCGTGCGCGGGCGGGGGCACCGCCTGCTCCAGGTCGTCGATGCTGCCGGACATGATCGTGCGGATGTGTTCGGTGAGGTGCTCGAGCGGCCAGTCCCACCAGGCAAGGGTGAGAAGGCGGTTGATGTCGGCATCGCTGTAGCGGCGGCGGATGAGCCGGGCGGGGTTGCCGCCGACGATGCCGTAGTCCGGGACGTCGTCGACGACTACGGAGCCGGAGGCGATGACCGCTCCGTGGCCGATGCGGACGCCGGGCATCACCATGGACCGGTATCCGAACCAGACGTCATGGCCCACTACGGTGTCACCCCGCCCGGCCAGGCCGGTGATGAGGTCGAAGTGTTCGGACCAGGCACCGCCCATGATGGGGAACGGGAAGGTCGAGGGGCCGTCCATGCGATGGTTGGCGCCGTTCATGATGAACCGCACCCCCTCGCCCAGCGCGCAGAACTTCCCGATGACCAGCCGTTCCGGCCCGTAGTGGTACAGCACGTTGCGGGTTTCGAAGGCGGTCGGATCGTCCGGGTCGTCGTAGTAGGAGAAGTCTCCGACCTCGATCAGCGGTGAGGTGATCAGCGGCTTCAGCAGCACCACCCTCGGCTGCTCGGGCATCGGATGCAGCACGGTCGGGTCGGCGGGAACAGGCGGTGTCACGGACGGTTTCCTTCCTGGAGGGAGCAGGCGTGTCTGTGGGGGTAAGTGGGAGTACGAGGTACGAGGTGGGTGCGCCCGGGTCCGGACCTCGGTCAGGCACTGGTCATGGCAGGCGTCGGGGTCTCCCGCACGGGCAGGTGGGCGCCCCGCCAACGCCGTCGCAGCCGGCGATCGTGGCTGACGATGACGAGGGTGCCGTCGTAGCCGGCCAGAGCGGTTTCCAACTCCTCGACGAGGGCGGGCGACAGATGGTTGGTCGGTTCGTCGAGCAACAGGATGTCCGATGGCTCGCTGAGCAGCCGCGCCAGGGCCAGCCGCTGCAGCTGCCCGGTGGACAGTCTGCCGACCGGCTTCGTGAGCTGGTCGCGGTCGAACAGGCCCAGGGACAGCAGCCGTTCGGTGTGACTGGCGGCGTCTCCGGTCCGGCCGTGGGCGAAGGCGGCCAGTACGGTCTGGTCCGGGTCCCCGGGTTGCGGCTCCTGGGGGAGGTAGCCGATCCGGCCGCGGCAGGTGACGCTCCCGCTGTCGGGCGAGACCTCCCCGGCCAGGACGCGGAGCAGGGTGCTCTTGCCCGCTCCGTTCGGCCCCGTGATCAGCAGGTGCTCGCCTGCCTTGACGGTGAGGCTCGTACGGCCGAGTCGGTCCCCGACGGTGACGTCGGCGGCGTCGAGCACGACACCCTCCAGGTGGCGGGCCCGCAGTACGGGGGTGAAGCGCAGCGGCTCCGGCGGGGGAGCTACGGGGTCGGCAAGGAGGCGGCGCAGTCGCTCCTCGGCGTTGCGCACCCGGCTGGCCAGTGACTGCTGCACCCGGCCGCCGGCCCGGTCGTAGGCCATCTTGTTGCCGTCCTTCATCGGTCGGCCGGGGGCCACCTGGCGGGCGGTGGTTGCGGCGGTCGCGCGGAGTCGGTCGATGTCGGCCTGCCACTGGTCGTGTGCCTGGGCCCAGCGCTGCCGGGCGGCGGCCTTCTCGGCGAGGTAGCCGGCGTAGCCGTTGCCGTACCGGACGACGCGGCGCCGGTCGGCGTCCACCTCCAGCAGGCTGGTGGAAACCCGTTCCAGGAAGTCCCGGTCGTGGGAGACCGCAACCGTGGTGCCCCGGCGGGAACGCAGGTGTTCCTCCAACCACCTCAGGGCGGAGTCGTCGAGATGGTTGGTCGGTTCGTCCAGCAGCAACACCTCAGGCGCGGCGGCCAGCACGGCCGCCAGTCGCAACCTGACGCGTTCGCCGCCGGACAGGCTGCCCACGGTACGGTCACGGGCCACCAGTCCCAGGCCGAGACCGTGCAGCGCGCGCTCCACGCGGGCCTCGGCGTCGTAGCCGCCGCGCAGCTCGAAGACCGTCAACAGTTCGCCGTACTCGGCCATGACCGACTCGTCGCCGTCGGCCATCGCGGCCTCCAGACGGTGCATGCGCTGCTCGACGGCGCGGAGGTCGCTCAGGGCGCGGTCGACGATCTGCTGGACCGTCGCCTCCGGCTCCAACCGCTCGTCCTGGGCGAGATAGCCGACGCCGCCGGTGGCCTGGACGACGACCTCGCCCTGATCGGGCAGGTCACGCCCGGCGAACAGGCGCAGCAGGGTGGACTTGCCGGAACCGTTCTCACCGATGATCCCGGTGCGTTCGCCCGCGGTGAGCGAGCAGGTCACCGAGTCAAGGACGAGCCTGCCGTTGAAGGACTTGCTGACGGCGAGTGCAGTGATCTGTGTGGGCATGCGAGGTCTCCAAAGCATTCGAGAACGAGGCGGCCGTGAAGGACCGCGAGGCCGGGCGAACGCTTTGAATGAGCATTGATCACTCCACTAGTGCGACAACTGATGCTTTAAGATGTTGCCACAGCGAAGTCCCCCTGAGCAAACGGAATTTCCACCATGACTCCCACGGGATCAGCAGCAGCCCCGGAACCGGACGCAGCCCCGGACGCAGAAGGCACGCGGGCGACACCGACCCGACGCCGCCCCGGCGGCCGCACCGCGCGCATCCGCATGCAGGTACTCGATGCGGTCCGTGCGGAACTGGGTGAACACGGTTATGACGGGCTCTCCACGGACGCCGTCGCCGCCCGCGCCGGGGTGCACCGCACCACGGTGTACCGGCGTTGGGGGGACGTCGGCGGCCTGCTCGCCGACGTTTTCGACGCGGCGAGCGACGATGACTGGCAGCCACCGGACACCGGCTCCCTGGAAGGCGACCTGACGGCGATGAATCAGGAGATCCAGACAGCCCTGACCGGGGAGCCGCCGATCGTGACGGCCCTGATCGCCGCCTCGTTCCGCTCCGAGAAGGCGGCTCGAGCCCAAGAGCGGCTCTGGGAGGACCGGTACACCCGCTGCGAGGTCGTCGTCGACCGGGCGATCCGGCGCGGTGAACTCCCCTCGCACACCGCCGCCCGACCACTCCTCATCGCCGCCACCGCGCCGCTGTACCACCAGCTGCTGCTCCTCGGCACGCCCCCCGATCCGCGACTGCCCGGCAGCGCGGCCAGAACCGCCGCCCTGGCCGCAGCGGCCGGCGCTTTCGCCGAACCCGCATCAGAGGCCGATGCCCATCCTCAACGCCGTTGATACAGCGTCGGTTTGGCGAGATGACGGTGGGGGGCGCCTTGACGCCACCCAGGCACCGGCGTTGGAACTGGCTGACCTGAGCGTAGGCTCCCGAATCATGACTTCGACGGAGATCGCACGAGTCTGCATGGGTTACGCGCTCGTCCTGGTGTCGTTGTTCACCCTGATCGTCATTGGCTCGCTGCTGGTGGCGCGGGATGCCCTGCTCTCCGACTACCCGCCCGCGATCAGGGAGCGTTACGGGGAACAGACTGCTGGTCCTCGACTGGTTGCTGTTCTGTACCGTGCGGCCTCCCCCGGGTACGGGGCAGCAGTGGGAGGGCTTGGGGTCTGGCTGGCCGAATCGATGACCGTCAGAAGCGCCCTAGCGGCGTTCGGGGTGTCACGCGCCGGGAGCCGGCAAGGCGGCGGAGCTTCCTGTGTGATCCGCTCGGTGCGGTCGACGAGGCCGGTGAGGAGTTCTTGGCTGCCGGCAGCCGACTTCGGAATGAGCGTGCGGGAGTGGCTTGATCCGCTGAAGGCCCATTGACCGTGAATTGATCTCCGATAGGTTGGCGCGCGGCAGGTTTGCCCCTTCGTTTCCCATTCAAGGAGTTCTCGTGTCGTATGGCGCTATACGCCTCGGTCTGGCCGCCCTGACGGCCCTCGGCCTCTCCGTATGCGTTGCCCCCGCCGCCTCGGCCTCCAATGCGTCAAACGCCTGCCACAAGGGCGAGTTCTGCCTCTTCAGCGGGCCGCACCAGACCGGGCAAGTCCTCTACCGGCTCAATGTCAAGGTCACCAAAACCGGCTTCAGCTTTCCCGAGGTCGACTCGCTCGCCCCGGTGATCGAGCCGCTATCGGCGCGCAACCCGATTCCCGACAGCTTCGGCTGCATCGTGCGCCTCAACGACAAGGCGCACTTCGCCGGCTCCGAGCAGGAGATCGACGGCTTCGGCGACAAGGAACTGAGCGGCGCACCCGTCGGCTCGATGACGCCCGACTGCGGCTGATCTGATCTGACCCGTGCCGCCCAGCGGCCATTGAGGAGCATGCTGGCTGGTCGGCTCCGGACCGAAGCCGACCAGTCAGTCAGCCAGCCGGCCAAGATGCCCCCACAGCCTCGCCGTTCGACGGAGAGCTGTCGGCTCGCAGGATCAGTTGAAGGACAGCTTCTAGACGGAAATGCCGTACAAGGATGCCGCGTTGGCTGACGAGAACTGTTCGCGTTCCGCGTCCGACGAGAAGTGATTCAGGAAGGAATCGATTTCCTCTCTGGTTGGCCGCTGGAACGGGTAGTCGGTCGAGAAGATCAACCGGTCGACGGAAGTGACGGACAGGGCGTGCTGCAGGAGCGCCGGATTGAGCATGCCGGAGGTAGTGATGTAGAAATTCGACCGGACGTAGTCCGATATGGATCGCTCCAAACCAGCGATACGGGCAAGGCCGTCAGCTCGGTCGAGCCAGAAGAGCAGCATCTCCCCCCAGTGGCCGAGCACGACTTGAAGGTCGGGATGACGGTCGAACGTTCCTCGCAGCACCAGGCGGAGTGCCGCAGTTGCGGCGTCCAGGTGCCACCCCCACCCGAAAGTGGCGAGGGCGAGGTCCGTCATGGGGTCGAATCCTCGATATGAGGCGTCTCGGACTGCGGTCGAGGGCAGTTGTGGATGGATGAACACGGGCTGGCCGAGTTCTGATGCGGCGGAGAAGAAGTCGTCATAGGCGGGGTCGTCGAGGAACAGGTCGCCCGATCGGCCATAGACCATGGTGCCTATATGCCCCATGCCCGCCGCTCTTTCCAGCTCGCTCCCGACGTCCTTTGGTGACGACATGGGGAGAGTGGACAGCGATCGGAAACGGGTCGGGTGCCGGGCGACGGCCGCCGCAGCCATATCGTTCGCGGCGCGGCTCAGAGCCAGTGCCTCCCTGGACGGCAGCGGCTGGACTCCCGGCGGTGTCAGGGCGAGGACGGACACATCGATTCCCTGAGCGTCCATGGCCGCGATGCGGCCGGCCTCCAGATCCTCCAGACGTTCCTGGTGGTCGCCCATCTCGTTGAAGGCAAGGCTTTCGTCAGGCTGCGGCACAGCTCGGAGGCCGGACGCCACGTCCGGCATGATCCAGTGTTCTTCGATAGCGATGAGAGGCACAGTCGTCAATCCTTTGTGTTCTCCTGCGTGTTGGCCACGTCAGACGCGGGTGAGGGGCGTTGCGAGTGATGAGACCGCTTACGGTGCCTGCTGGCCGTCAGGCCATTCGCCATGGTCGCTCGGTGCGGCTTACCAGGGCACTGTCTGACCCGAGCGGTCCAGATACGCCAGCCCAGGCGTGCCCAGTTTGGACAGCAGGACGTCCACCAGCAGCGGGACGCTCTCTTCGACGGTGAACGGCGCGTCCGGCCCGCCGAGCGCGGTGCGGATCCAGCCCGGCGCGAGGAGGGCGAAGCCGCGCTGTGTCCCGGCCTGTCGGGCCGCGAAGCTGCGCATGAACATGTTCAAGGCCGCTTTGCTTCCCCGGTAGACCTCACGGCCTGCGGTCGTGTTGTTCGTGATGCTGCCTTGTCCGGACGACATCGCTCCGATGAGGCCGGTGTGGGAAACCAGGTCTTCGAGCGCCTCGATGACCCGCATGGGGCTGAGAGCGTTGGTGATCATCACCGCGACGAAATCGTCTGTCGCCACTTTGCCGATGGGTGTCTGCTCGCTCTTCGTGGTGCCGGCGTTGACGAAGAGCAGGTCGAGCCTGCGTTCCGCAAGACGCTCGTGCAGGGGCGCGAGGTGGTCGGGCTCGTTGATGTCGAGATGCTCGATGGTGATGCGGCCCTCGGCCCGGTCGGCGAGATCGTGCAGGGGCGTTTGCGCAGAGGTGTCGCGGACCGTGCCGATGACGTGCCAGCCTCGGCCGAGGAATTCAGCCGCCATCGCGTGGCCGAGGCCGCGCGAGGCCCCGACGATGAGGGCAGTTGGCGTGTGCTGCCCGGTGACAGTCGACGACATACAGCATCCTCTCCGTTCCGTTACGTCGCGAGCCCCTTCGTGCGTCCTCAACGAGACCGCCTCGGGGCGACACCGGAGTACGCACTGCTGTGGCTCTTCATCGGTGCGGAACAGAGTCTGCTTGCCGTGCTGCCGCAGGTGCGATCCAGGCAGCTCAATTTGTAGGATTCCCGCTATGACAGGTGCAGCTGCGTCTGAATCCCTCGCAATCCAGCCCGACGATGTGCGAATCATTCGTGCGCTGCAGGTCGCCCCGAGAGCCTCCTTCGCCTCGATAGCAGCCGCGCTCGAACTGACCGAAGGCACCATCAACCGCCGATATCGGCGCCTGCACGCCGACGGTGTCATCCGCGTCGTCGGCGTGGTCAACCCGGGAGCTTTGGGGCAAAGCAGATGGCTGGTACGACTACGCTGCCGGCCCGGCAGCGTCACGGCGATCGCGGGCGCACTCGCCAAGCGAGACGATGTCAATTGGGTAGCCCTTGGCGCAGCGGGCTCCGAAGTCACCTGCGCGACCCAGTCACGGGATCAGGCGCAGCGCGAAGAACTGCTCGGCCAACGGCTTCCGCGCACCGCGGCGGTGCTCGACATCAATGCCTTCGCCATGCTGCGCCAGTTCATGGGAGGCCGCGGTCACTACTGGGCCGCACTCCACGGCGTGCTGTCCCCGAAGCAGGAAGCCATGCTCGGGAGCGACGGCCCCCCGTTCACGGAGTCTCCGGTCGTCACTGACGAACCCGTACACCTCACCGACGAAGACGAGAAGATTCTTGACGCGCTCGCTGCAGACGGTCGGGCCAGTCTCGTCACACTCGCCGCAGCGGCGGACTCCACACCAGGCCGGGTATCCCGCCGCCTCCGCGTCCTGCTTCAGGAACGCGTCGTCCACATCGACGTCGAGATCGCCCCAGCAGCTTTGGGCTATCACGCGCGGGCCAATCTGTGGCTGCGCGTGCATCCGTCAGAGGTGAAGAATGTGGGGCGCACGCTGGCGCGAGAACCCGAGATCGCTTTTGCGGCGGCCATCTCCGGCCCCTACAACGTCCATGCCGTTGCCCACTGCCGAGACCTCGACGAACTCTTCGAGTTCACGTCGGATCGCATCGGGGCCCTGCCTGGTCTGCAGAGTATGGAAGTCTCACCTGTCCTACGGCACATCAAGCAAGCAGGCACGCTGCTGTCCGGCGATCGCCTCGCCGGGCCCACCGTTCGAGCGTGACGTGAGCAGGCCCGTGGCGTCGCGACGCGCTACGACAAGCTCGCTCGACCGCATCCTTGGAAGCGAGGGGACGAGTTCGTTCCCCGGTGGGAACCGCAGTACGAGGGAGGCGAGCATGGAGTGGTCGGAAGGCTCCCCGCTGCCCGGCGGGCACCGTAGTGTTCCGCACACCGCGGATCTGCGGGTCGAGGCGTGGGGGCCGACGCGTGAGGTGTGCCTGGCGCAGGCGGTGCGGGGGATGTGCGGATCCTTCCTGGACCTGGCCGGTGCGGTCGGCGTGGGTCGGAGGGAGGCCGTGCTGCGGGCGGATACGGACGAGGATCTGCTGGTGGCCTTGTTGGAAGAGGTCATCTACCGGATCGACACCCATGACGAAGTTCCGGTCGACCTGCAGCTCAGCGTCGTGCGCGGCGGCCTGCGGGCCCGGCTGTCCATGGCGGACTTGGGGGCGCTTCCGGTGGTGGGGGCCGCACCGAAAGCGGTCACCTTGCATGGCCTGACGTTCACTCGTGGGCAAGGCGGCGGCTGGCAGTGCTCGGTCACGCTCGATGTGTGACAGCCGTTCGGTGGGCCACCGGCCGTGGGGTGCGATTCATCCCTTGACGACGCCGAGAGGGATCAGCCGGGCGACGAGCCGGGCCAGCCCGGCGTTCACGGTGGCGGTGGCGACCGCGTCGACGTCCTTGTAGGCGGCGGGGGCCTCCTCCGCGAGGCCGCGCCAGGAGGAGGGGCGGACGGCGATGCCGCGGGTGGCGAGGTCGTCCCGCACCTGCTCACCGCGGACCTCGCGCAGCGCCCGATGGCGGCTCCACACCCGTCCCGCGCCATGGCAGGCGGACAGAAACGCGTCGTTGCCGGGCGTGCCGACCATGACGTACGAGGCGGTGCCCATCGTGCCGGGCACGAGGACGGGCTGGCCGGCCTCGACAAGGTCCTCCGGCAGATCGGGGTGGCCGGGCGGCAGGGCGAGGGTGGCGCCCTTGCGGTGGACGCACAGCGGACGCCGCACACCGTCCACCACATGGGTCTCGATCTTGGCCATGTTGTGGGACACGTCGTACACCAGGTCCACGCCCACGCCGACGGTGGTGGCGAACGCACGGCGGGCGGCCTCGGTGAGCAGCTGTCGGTTGGCGCGGCCGTAGTTCGCGGCGGCGGCCATCGCCCCGAGGTAGTCGCGGCCGGGCGGGGAGACGACGGGCGCGCAGGCGAGCTGCCGGTCCGGGAGCTCGATGCCGTAGGCGCGCAGTGAGTGGTCCATGACCCGGACGTGATCGGTGCACACCTGGTGGCCGAGGCCACGGGAGCCGCAGTGGATCATCACGCAGACCTGCCCCTCCCGCAGACCGAACGCGGACGCTGCGCTTTCGTCGTACACCCGGTCCACCGCCTGCACCTCCAGGAAGTGGTTGCCCGAGCCGAGGCTGCCCACCTGTTGCAGCCCACGTTCCACGGCGCGTTGTCCGACTTGCTCCGGGTCGGCGCCCGTCAGAGCCCCGCGGTCCTCGCAGCGCACCAGGTCCCGCGGCACGCCGTGGCCCCGTTCGACCGCGTACCGTGCGCCGCCGGTGAGCAGCTTCTCCATCTGTGCGCGTCCGGACAGCTTCCACAGTCCGCCGCGTCCCGCGCCGCGCGGGGTGGTGTCCCCGAGGACGTCCATCAGGCTCCTCAGGCGCGGGGCCAGCTCGGCCCGCTGGATGCCGGCGACCAGCAGCCGGACACCGCAGGAGATGTCGAAGCCGACGCCGCCCGGCGAGACGACACCGCCGCCGTCGACCTCCGTGGCGGCCACCCCGCCGATGGGAAAGCCGTAGCCCCAGTGCACGTCGGGCATGGCGAAGGAGGCACGGACGATGCCCGGCAGCGTCGCCACGTTCACCACCTGCTCCAGGGCCCGGTCGCCGGTCGCCTGGGGCAGGAGTGCACGGCTGGCGAAGACGACACCCGGGACACGCATGTCGCCCTGCCGGTCGATGCGGAACCGGAACGGGCTCTCCTCCGTGACCGTGACGTCCATGTCCGCGTCCACCGTTCCCGCTGAGGGCTGTGCTTCCACTCTGACTCCGTTCGGCACACGCCGCACGGGCGGGAACCCTCCGAGTCGGTGACACTTCTCCGGCCGGGCCGCGCGGTCGGGCACGTAGTGCTGCAGAGCGCGCGGTGGCCGCCGGTTTCCTTACACGTTCGGATTCCCTACGCGTTCACGGTGGTCAGGCCCGCCGGCCGGTCACTGCCTCGGGGGCTGGTTCGCTGGCGGGAGTGGCGGCGTCGCTCAGGCCGAGGCGGAGGTGTTCGACGTGGTAGAGGGCCTGGTCGAGGAGTTCGCAGACGTGGTCGTCGTAGAGCGAGTAGACCACCGAGCGGCCCTTGCGGGTGCCGACGACGAGGTCGAGGTTGCGCAGCAGGCGGAGTTGGTGCGAGCAGGCGGACTGCTCCATGCCGACCTCGGCGGCCAGCTCGGTCGCCGGCAGCGGCCCCTCGCGCAGGCGGTCGAGGATCAGCAGCCGCGACGGGGTGGCCAGCGCCTGCAGCGTGCTGGCGACTTTCGCCGCGTTGTCCGCCGTCAGGCGGGTGCGCGGGGCGCGGCTGGCAGGGGGTGCGGCTCCATGACCCATGCGGGCATCGTACGCGCGGCTGAATGTATGAATTATTGTTCATGCATTCCTGTATGGTGAGGGCGTTGGACGCTGTCCGCCCCGTCTGCGTAAGGACTTCGCTTCGATGCCTCCCACGCCTCTCATGCCTTCCACTCTCACGCGCTCGGATCCCACCGGCGGAGCCGCAGTGCGCGGCACGGTGGCGCCCAGGCGCCGTACGCGGATCTTCGCGCTGCCCGAGGCGCGCTGGGCCGCCGCGGCGTTGGGGCTCTTCCTGGTCGGCCTGCCGCTGTATCTGCTGGGGGCGCCGGCGTGGTCCTGGGGTGCGCTGTTCGCCCTGACCTACGCCACCGGCGGCTGGGAGCCGGGCTGGGCGGGACTGCAGGCGCTCAAGGACAAGACCTTGGACGTGGATCTGCTCATGGTCGTCGCGGCGCTGGGTGCGGCGGCGATCGGGCAGGTGCTGGACGGTGCGCTGCTGATCGTCATCTTCGCCACCAGCGGCGCCCTGGAGGCGATCGCCACCGCACGGACCGCGGACTCGGTCCGTGGCCTGCTCGACCTCGCCCCCACGACCGCGGCCCGCCTGGGCGACGACGGGACCGAGGCGACGGTCCCCACCGAGCAGTTGCGGGTGGGCGAGATCATCCTGGTCCGGCCCGGAGAACGGGTCGGCGCCGACGGCCAGGTGCTGGACGGCGCGAGCGAGGTGGATCAGGCCACCATCACCGGCGAACCGCTGCCGGTGGTCAAGGAGACCGGGGACGAGGTGTTCGCCGGCACCCTCAATGGCACGGGGGCGTTGCGGGTGAAGGTCGAGCGCGATCCGTCGGACTCGGTGCTCGCCCGGATCGTGGCCATGGTCGAGGAAGCGTCCGAGACCAAGGCGCCGACCCAGCTGTTCATCGAGAAGGTCGAACAGCGGTACTCGATCGGGATGGTCGCCGCGACGGTTGCTCTGTTCGTCCTGCCGCTGTTGTTCGGCGCCGCGCTGCAGCCCACCTTGCTGCGGGCCATGACCTTCATGATCGTGGCTTCCCCGTGCGCGGTGGTGCTGGCCACCATGCCGCCGCTGCTATCGGCCATCGCCAACGCCGGGCGCCATGGCGTGCTGGTCAAGTCCGCCGTCGTGATGGAACGGCTCGGCCAGATCGACGCGGTCGCGCTGGACAAGACAGGCACCCTGACCGAGGGCACCCCGCGCGTCATCGACATCCGGCCGCTGGCCGACTCCGGCATGACCGAGGAGCAGTTGCTGCGGCTGGCGGCGGCGGCCGAGCACCCCAGCGAACACCCGCTGGCCCGCGCCATCGTGGACGCCGCCCGCAGCCGGGGCCTGGACCTCCCCATGGCGTCGGACTTCACCTCCGCCCCAGGCACCGGCGTGACCGCCACCGTCGAGGGCAGGACGGTCACGGTCGGCAGCCCGGCGCGCCTGCGCGGCGACCGCACCGCCCACCCGGCCGCCGCGGTCGCCGCCCGACTGGAGGGCGAGGGCCGCACCGCGGTCCTGGTCGAGAGCGAACAGACCCCGGTCGGCGTCCTGGGCATCGCCGACCGCCTTCGCGAAGAGGCCGCCGCCACCGTCACCTCCCTGACCACCCTCACCGGCCGCACACCGGTGCTGCTCACCGGCGACAACCCGCGCGCCGCGGCCCGCCTGGCCGACGAGGTCGGCATCGGCGACGTCCGCGCGGGGCTTCTGCCGCAGGACAAGGTCGCGGCCGTCAAGGAGATGGCCCAGGCGGGGCGCAGGGTGCTGGTGGTCGGCGACGGCGTCAACGACGCCCCGGCCCTGGCCGCCGCGCACACCGGGATCGCCATGGGCCGCGCCGGCTCCGACCTCGCCCTGGAAACCGCCGACGCCGTGGTGGTCCGCGACGAGCTGGCCACCATCCCCAGCCTCGTCCAACTCTCCCGCCGCGCCCGCCACTTGGTGGTACAGAACCTGACCATCGCCGCGACCTTCATCACCGGCCTGGTACTCTGGGACCTCACCGGTACGCTCCCACTGCCCCTCGGCGTCGCCGGCCATGAAGGCTCCACCGTCATCGTCGGCCTCAACGGCCTGCGCCTCCTGGCGGAAGCCGCCTGGCGCCGCGCCCCGAACCGGAACGGCCGGTGAGCTGCCGCAGCCGGAGGGTCCCCCGCCGGGGCGGGCCGGCGTTGCCGTACGAGCCCCGGTCGGAGGAGTTCACGCAACCCGCGGAAGGCCGCCTCGTCACGCTCCGTCGGCCGGCTTGGGCGCCGGGAGCGGGTTGGCGGTGCAGGTGGTGTCGGTGCGCGGCAGGGTTCCGTCGAGGAGGTAGTCCTCGACCAGGTTGTCGACGCAGGCGTTGTGGTTCTGGAACTGTCCGTGGTCGCCGCCGCCGGCGACCGTCACCAGACGCGAGGTCGGCAGCGCCCGGTGGTCGCGCAGCGCGCCCTCGTAGTAAGTGGCGGGGTCGTGGGTGGAGTTCAGCATCAGGATGGGCGGCAGGTTCCGTCCGGTGATGTGGATGCGCGGTGCGGTGGAGCGCGGCCAGGCGGCGCAGATCGCGGTGTAGGTCAACGAGCGGGCGCCCACCAGCGGGTAGTCGCGTGTGACGCGGTCGCTCTGGGCGATCCAGTAGGCGGCGCTGCGGTTCCAGGGAGTGTCGTTGCAGGTGACGGAGAAGAAGTCCGCCACGAAGCCCGCGTCCATGGGGTGTGCCAGTGCCTTGGCGAGGGACTGCCTGGCCGCAGGCGGCGCGGTATCGGGGTGTTCCAGAACGGTCAGTGCGCCGGCGAGGTTCTCGAAGCCGGGGTCGGCCCGGTAGATGGCGCTGCTGGTGAGGGCGTCCAGGTGGTCGGGGGTGAGGGTGGTCCCGTCGAGGACGAGCGGGTGTGCGTGCAGCCTGGCGCGCAGGCTTTCGAAGGATGCCTTGGCCTGGGAGGGCGTGCGGCCTTGGTGGTAGACGCCGTCGTTCTTCGCCAGCCACGGGAGGAAGTCCTGGTCGAATCGGCGTTGGAAGCTGAGCGGTTGGGATTCCATGAACGACTGCCAGGTGCGGGTGAAGTCGATGTTGCTGTCGAGGACCATGCGGGTCACGCGACGGGGGAACTCGGTCGCGTAGGAGGCGCCGAGGACGGTGGCATAGGACGGGCCGTAGTAGGAGAGGGTGTCCGCTCCGAGGAGGGAGCGGTAGAGGTCCATGTCGTGGACGGCCTGCTCGGTGGTGAGGTAGGGCAGCAGGTCGCCGGAGCGGCGTCGGCAGTCGCGGACGAAGGCGCGTGCCTGGGCGAAGGTCTTGCGGATGGCGTCGGCGGAGCGGTCGCGTTTGTCGCCGGTGAAGGCGGCGTCGACGGTTGACTGGTCGGCGCAGCTGACCTTGGTGCTGTTGCCGACACCGCGCTGGTCGAAGCTGACGATGTCGTAGGCGGCGGCGAGGCCGGGAGCGTAGGCGGCCAGACCGGCGGGCCGCTGGAGACCGGAGGCACCGGGGCCACCGGCGGCCATCATCAGCACTCCGCGCCGCCCGGCGGGGGCGGTCGCCCGGTGCCGGGAGACCGCCACGGTCAGGCTGGGGCCGTGTGCCGGATGGTGCCAGTCCCGCGGCACGGACATGGCCGCGCACTCCAGCGCACCGGAGGCACAGGGCTGCCAGTCGAGATGCTGGTTCAGGTAGCGCGCTGGCGTGCGCACGGTGCCTGGCCGGGGCGCCGCTGCGGCCGTGGCGCTGCTCGCCCCGGCGAGGGGAAGGGCTCCTGACGTGAGGAGTACGGATGCGGCGACGGCCGCCCAGCGCACGGACTTCCCGGATATGGGCATCGGTTCCCCCTTGAGGAATAGCGGTGCCCTTGATACTGGCCGGCGCGCTGCCGGCGATCCATGAAGCCAACTGCCGAATCCGGGGTGGTATCAGTGCCACCCCCCTGCACTTCCCACCGCGGTACAGGGGGTGCCGCCGGCCTCTCTCACGTGCGCGGTGCGCCGTCACTGCTCCCGTGGATCCGGCAGCAGTCGTGCGAAGGCGACGGGGAGCCGTTCCGGGCCGCGCAGGATGGCGTTCTCCCGGTACGGCGGCGGGTCGGCGACCAGGCGGGGGGAGTCCAGGCGGCGGGCGAGCGCGGTCAGTGCGATCTGTGCCTCGGCGCGGGCGAGGGCGGCACCGATGCAGTAGTGGATGCCGCCGCCGAAGCCGAGGTGGGCGTTGTCGGCGCGGTCTGGCAGGAACCGGCCGGGGTCGGTGAAGCACCGCGGGTCGCGGTTGCCTGCGGCCAGCAGCAGGCGGATGCGCGCCCCCTTGGGGATGGTCGTGCCGGCGATGTCGATGTCTGCCAGGGTGCTGCGGCCGGACATCTGCACCGGCGGGTCGTGGCGCAACACCTCCTCCACCAGCGGTGTGACCAGATCGGGTTCGGCGCGCAGCCGGGCGAGGAGACCAGGGTTGCGCAGCAGGGCGAGGGTCCCGTTGGCGATGAGGTTGACGGTCGTCTCATGGCCCGCGATGAGCAGCAGCCCGAGCGTGACGCGGAGGTCGATGGCGTCCATGGGCCCGTCCGGGCGCTGGCCGTTCATCAGGCCGGCCAGCAGATCGCCCTCGCCGTCGGCGTCGTGCCGTGCGATCAATCCCTCCAGATACTCCGCCAACTCGACGCGCGTTTGCTGGAGTTCGCGGATCTCCTCCTCGGTCTGGGTCTCGACCGGGTCCAGGCCGCGGGTCAGGCGGCGGGCCAGTCCGCCGAACAGTCGCTCGTCCTCGCGCGGAACGCCGAGCAGTTCGCAGATGATGGTGACCGGCAAGGGGTAGGCGAGGTCGCCGAGCACGTCCAACTGCCCAGGTCCTGCGCTGGTGTGCGCGTCCAGCAGACCGGTGACGAGGGTGTCGATGTGGTCGCGCATGCCCATGATGCGGGGGACGAACTGCCGGGTCACCGCCTGGCGCAGCTGGTCGTGCCGGGGCGGGTCCGCTATCAGCAGGCTCTTGCGGATCGGCTGCTGTTGCGGATTGAGCCGGTCGGCGCTGATGCGGGGGTCGCGGAGCAGCAGACTGATCTCACGGTGTCCGGTCGCCAGCCAGGACCCGTCGGCGAGCCGTACGACCGGCTCCTGGAGCAGCTGCTCGTACAGGGGGTAGGGGTTGGCACGGTTCTCGTAGCGGAGGGCTTGGGCGAACAGCTCCGAGGCGGAGTGCTGTTGGACGGCCGAGGTCATGATGGGCTCCCTCACTCGTGTGCGGCCAGGGCGGACGGTGTGGACGGTGCGGGCGGTGTGACGGGGACCGGCGGGTCGGACGGAGCGGGCAGGCGTCCCGGTGCCGGCCAGGTGGGCCCGTCGGTCGTGATGAAGGCTGACCGGGGGAACGCGGCATCGAGGGGTTCGAGCCGGTCGGGTCCGTCGGTGGCGTTGAGCACGGGCGGGAAGGGCGCCCCGGCCTCGATCAGGGCCGCGTATCCGTCCAGGACGCGGGGCGAGTCCACCGCGACGACGGCGACCAGACGTCCGCGGTGCCCGTAGGCGGCGACGAACTGCCGCTGGTCGAGTGCGCCTTGGGTGACGACGACCTGGTCCGCGGGGGCGGGCAGTCCGATGCACTTGAGGTTCGTCCCGAACTGGTTGGACCAGAACGCCGGCAGTGGCCGGTGGCCTCGGTGGGCATGCGGTGGGTGGGTCATGTTGTGGGCGGCGGTACGCGCCTGGGCGACGGCGTTGTCCCAGTGGTCCAGGCGCAGCAGCCGCCCCGGGTAGAGCGGGTGCGGCCAGCGGGCGACGTCGCCGGCGACGAAGACGTCCGGCAGCGGCGCCCCGTCCTCGGCCAGGGCCCGGCAGGACGCGTCGCAGGCCACACCGCGATCGTCGGCGGCCAGTCCGGAGCCGGCCAGCCACTCGGTGTTCGCCAGGGCGCCGGCGGCGACGACGGCCACATCGGCGGTCACCGTCGTGCCGTCGGAGAGGACCGCACGCCGCAGCCGTCCGTCGGCGTCGCCCTCCAGGGCGCTGACGGTGGTGCCGAGCCGCAGGTCCACGCCCGCGTCGCGGTACCAGCGGGCCGCGGCACCGCCGATCACCCCGCCCAGTGCGCCCGCCAGCGGGGCGCCGCTGCGCTGGGTCACGGTCACGTCGAGGCCCAGGTCGCGGCAGACCGAGGCGACCTCGCCACCGGTGAAGCCGGCGCCGATGACCAGCACCCGGCCCGGCCCGGCGGCCAGCGCCGCACGCAGCCGGTCCGCGTCGTCACGGGAACGCAGCAGGTGCACGCCGCGCAGGGCACCGCCCCGCTCCTCGGGCCAGGGGCGGGACCGGGTGCCGGTGGCGATCAGCAGCCGGTCGTACGCCACCTGCCGTCCGTCGGCCAGCGTCACCCGGCGGGCCTGCGGGTCCAGGCCGGTCGCGCGGGTGCCGAGCAGCCATCGGGCGTCGATGTCGCGCACCCGGG
This sequence comes from Streptomyces sp. MspMP-M5, assembly GCF_000373585.1. Lineage (GTDB taxonomy): Bacteria > Actinomycetota > Actinomycetes > Streptomycetales > Streptomycetaceae > Streptomyces. The sequence continues at coordinate 32,932 of NZ_KB891883.1, read as the reverse complement.
GCAGCTCGATCCGGTCGGTGGACAGCCAGCCGGACAACACCGCCTTGGACAGCGGTGGACGGTCGTAGGGCGGGTACGGCTCCTCGCCGACGAGGGTGAGTTCGCCGGTGAAGCCCTCGTCCCGCAGTGCCTCGGCGGCACGCAGCCCGGCCAGGGACGCGCCGACCACGACGATGCGCTCGGGGGCGGTCACCGCACACCCTCCGGCGCCTGGGGAGCGGGTTCGGTGGCCCTGCCCAGGGTGATGGCCTGTACGGGGCAGGCCGCGGCGGCCCGCTCGACCTCCCGGCGGGCGCCGGGGGCGGGGGCGTAGTCGTACTCCAGGGCCTCCTCGCCGTGGAACCGGAAGACGGACGGCGCGGCGTAGACGCACTGCCCGTAGCTCTGGCAGCGGTTCAGGTCCACGACCAGCCGGAGCCCAGCCGGCGGGGAAGGGGTGGGATCGGTCGGGTCGGCGGCTGCGCCCGAGTCGGCGAAATCAGTGGATCCGGGGAGCATCTCTGCGCTCTCCTCCCAGGTCAGTGGGGTGTGGCGGCGCTTTCGGCGATCGACGGCGGACCTGGCACGGCCCCTCACTTCCGATCGCAAACACCATCCAGATAGCGATCACTATCCCGACTGTACACGCTATCCAGGCATTGACATAGTGACCACTATGCGAATAGCTTCTTCAATATGAGTGCCGAGCAGAACGAACCCGTACGCCAGCGCCTGACCCGCGCCGAGGCCAAGGCCCGCACCCGCCGGCTCCTGCTGGACGCGGCCGCCCGGGTCTTCGCCCGCAAGGGGTTCGCCGGCGCCTCGGTGGAGGAGATCGCCGAGTCCGCCGGCTTCTCCATCGGCGCCCTGTACTCCAACTTCGGCGGCAAGGAGGCACTCTTCCTGGAACTCATGGCGGAACGCGGACTGGGACGCGTCGCCGAAGCCGCCCAGACCCTCGACCGGCACGAGGCCGGCACCGGAGAGGCTGCCGCCGAACTGGGCCGCCTGCTGGTCCACGTCGCCGACAAGGACACCGACTTCGCCCCGCTCCAGGCCGAGTTCTGGCTCTACGCGGTACGCAATCCGCACGTCCTCGACACCATGGCGGCCGCGCTCCGCGAACCACGACAGGCACTGGAGGGCCTGATCGACACCTGGCTCACCGAGCAGGATGCCCCCGGCGACGTCCCCGCCGAATCCGTGGCCACGGTGGTGGCCGCACTGTTCCAGGGGCTGGTGCGCCTGCGGCGAGTCGATCCCGACAGCGTCCCCGAAGAGCTCTTCGGCCAGGCACTGGTCTGGCTGTTCGCCGGCATCCGCTCCGGCGCCACCCCGCCAGCCGGTACGGACCACAGCTGACAGGTCACCGGAGCGCCTCGCCCACCTCCGCCTCGGTCACCACGAGGGCCGGTCGCACCCGAGGGCCCTCCCCCCACCTGCCGGAAGCAGCCGTCATGACTCCGCACGTGCCGAAACGCAACCCCGCCGGAAACATCCGCAAGATCTACGCCGTGGCCGGCATCGTCCTCGCCCTGATGTGGCTGGGCGAGACCAACGAGCCCGCCTGGGCCCACGGGCTGCGCACCGTCGTCCTCCTGCTGATCCTCCCGCCGCTCCTGCTGCCGACCAACCGCCGCCTCACCGCCGCGTTCCACACCGCCAGGTACCCCGCCCGCGCGCTCACCCGACTGATCGCCGCGCGGATCCTGATCGTCACGGCGGCCCTGACCGTCAACGCACTCCTCGGGCACCTGCTGGACCCGCACTCCGACCACCACTTCCGCGCACTCGCGGTCCGCGTGATGTGCGTCCTGCTGACCATTCCCCTCCAGGTCCGCGCCGCCCACCGGGCACGGGGCCGGGGTGCCCCGCCGCCGTCCCACCCCACACTGTCCGCACCCCGCCTGATGTGCGCCAAACTGGCGCTGGTCGTCACCGCCCTGCTGGCCCAACTCCTTCTGGACCCCTACGTCGCCAACGCCCAGTTGATGATCGCCGCCGCGCTCGCCGTCACCGTCACCGCCTGGGGCCCGAAAATCCACACCCGGCTGCTCACCACGTCGGCCACCCCGATCCCCGCCCGTGCCATGACGTGAACGGCTCGGGCCGAACGCCGCAGCTGGTCAACGGCCCTCGTCATCATGCCCGTTGCGGGGAGTGGAAGACTTCCCTGAACGCCAAGTCCGCACCCGAGCCCGCACTCGGCGCGTGCTGATGCAGAAGGGATGTCCGGCCGGATCGGTGAGGACCCGCGTGCTGTCCCCATGGGGCTGGTGATCCGGCTTGCCCGCACCCAGCGTCAGCAGCCGGGCCTCGGCTTCGTCCAGGTCGTCCTCGACCTTGAAGCAGAGGTGAAGCTGCTGGGGAACGCCTGGGTCGGGCCGGCTCGGAGCCCGATGGTCGTCGACCCGTTGAAAACCGATGAACAGTCCGTACTCGCCGTTGAGGCCCGCGAAGTCGGCGTTCGACTCCGGGTGCGCCTCAAGGCCGGTGGCCTGCTGAGAGAACGCCGCCAAGGCCAGCGGATCAGGGCAATCGAGCGTTATCGCAACCAACTTCATCGCTCCAGGCTCCTACGGCTCTACGGCTCGTCCCACAATGTGGCGGTCAGTTCGAGGGCGGGGCCCGGTGAACCGGTCTCCCCGGCGCTGCCGCGGGGCGGGCTCACCTTGGTGAAGGTCACCTTCGCCACCCGGTTCTCGGTGGTGATCACACACCAGACAAGTCCCGGGGTGATCCTTCCGACCTCGATGGACTGGGGGAGGGGCGAGCGCCCGGCTGCGGCCCGACAGTCACCGGCCGTATGCGTGTCGGGTGAGGCCAGGCCGGCTTTCACCCGCGGGTTGTCGGTGTTGTACGCGAGCATCCCGTAACAGCCCGAGTAGGCGAGGTCGGCGTCCGCGGTGTAGGCCAGGGCATCGGCGGAGACGGTGGTGGTGGCGGGCTTGTCCAGGTCGAGCAGCTGGATGGAGTTCGACTTGCAACTCGGCTGCAGTGTAAGGGGTTTGTCGCGGTAGCCGCCCTTCTTCGTCGCCAAGGGATCGGGGCCCGGGCGCGGAGTGGGGGAGGCGGCGGACGCCGGCGGGGGAGTGCTGTGGGGAGTGGGTTGCGGGGTGGCGGAGTGGGGCGTGCCGCCGTTGCCGAGGGCGCTGTTTGCGGACTCGCCGCCGGCGTGCATCGCCCACACCACCAGGGTCGATAGCAGCGCCGTGACCAGCGCGCCGCCGGCCGCGGCCACCACCATGCGCCCTCGGCCACGGCTGCGCGCGGCCGGCGGCGGAGCGGGCGGCGCAGCGTTGGGGAACGGTGGCGGATGGAGAGGTGGTGGGCCGTACGTCCCGGCCGGCGTCCGCATCAGTACCAGCGACCCGGCCGCGCCCGCGGACCAGCGCTGCGGCGGGGGCAGCGCGCGGCCGGTCAGCTCACGGTGCACCGCGACGTAGACCTCGTCGAGGGTCAGGGGAGGCGCCGCGGCCAGTGCCTGGAGCAGTGCGCCGGTGAACGCCGTGTGCCTGGCCCCTTCGGGCGCGTGCGCCGGTTCGTTCCTCGTGGTGGAGGTGAGGGTGTAGGTGCCTGACCAGTCGAGTTGGCCCACGGCGAGGTTGGTCGGCTCGGCCATCGCGGAACCCGCCCGGCCCGAGAAACAACAGTCCACCAGCAGAACCCGCGATGTCGCCCGGGCCTTGCCCACGATCCCCTTGACCAGGTCGATGGGGACGGCGGTGAAACCGGCGTTCTCGGGATCGGTGTGGACGAGCGCCAGGTGCAACAGCCCGTTTCCGTCCAACACGCCGTGCCCGGCGTAGAACACCAGCAGCAGGTCTTCGGCCTCCCGGGCCGCCCAACTCAGCGCCGCCCCCACCGTCTTCTGGTCGGCGGGATCGGACACCAGCCGACAGTGCTCAGGGGCCAGCAGACCGTGCGTCGGATGCGTCAGCGCGGCCTGTAGCGAGCGGATGTTCGCCTCGACGGCGGGGATGTGGTGCAGGCCGTCGTCCGTGAACCTGCCCGTGCCGATCAGCACGGCCCGACTGGCCGGGCCGTGCGGAGACCATCGTTCGGTCATGTCTCGGGCCCGTCGGGCGGAGTGAGCAGACCGGCTATCTCGCGTATCACGGCACGCTCGTCGTGGGCCCGCTTGACGTCGACGCTGACCTTGCGGCCGTTCGGGAGTTCGACGGTCAGCGAAACGTCGGGACGGCGGCTGGTCAGCCAGGTGCACAGCGGGGTGATGAGCGCGGCGACACCGCCGGTACCGAGGACGACGGTGAGGGTGTCCAGTGCCGCGCCCATGTGACCCCGCTGCGGCGGCCTCCGCAGCCACTCCACCCGCCCGCGCAGTCGGTCGTCCGATGTCAGCCACTCCTGGAGTGACTGGAGCCGGGCCTCCGCCTCGACCCCTTCGGACGTCACCGACCACCTTTCACCACTCGAACCCGAACCGGCCATCAATTCCCTCCGCCTGAACAGAAGTTGAAGTTGAGGTCTGCCTCGGCCATCTTGACACGAGGGGCTGGACGGCGGGCCAGTTTCGCGGCGGCAGGGCCACGGTCGTTCCTGCGCTGGGAGCTGCTCGGGGCGCAGAAGGCCGCCGCCCCGGCCGCCACCCTGAGGGATTGACGGCCGATCGGCCTCAGCCTCGCAGTTCGGTCAGGAACTCGATCAGCGCGGCGTTGACTTCCTCAGGACGCTCCTGCTGGGTCCAGTGGCCGCAGCCCGGCAGCGCGATCGGATCACGGCGCAGGTTGGGCATCAACTCCGGGAGTTTCGCGATGAGTTCAGGCGTGCCCGGGAAGGCCGGGACCAGGTCACGGTCGCCGTACAGGTACAGCGCGGGCGTACGGACGACCGCGCCGTGCCAGGCGGCGGTCAGCTCCCAGTTGCGGTCGAGGTTGCGGTACCAGTTCAGGGCGCCGGTGAAGCCCTGGGCGTAGCTCTCGGTCAGCTCGTCCAGGTCCTTCTCGGTGAGCCAGTCCGGCAACACCTCGGGATCGGTCATCTCCGCCAGCCAGCCGCGCGCCGGGTCGGCCACCAGAGCCTGGTCGGGCCGGCCGGCGCCGGGGGCGTCACCGGACGCGGAGTAGAACAGCTTGCGCAGGGCGGTGCGGGTGTCCTCGGCGAACTCCGCGTCGGCGACCCCGGGCAGGTTGAAGTAGTTCCAGTAGAACCGCCCGCCGAACCGCTCCTGCATGGCCGCCAGTGGCGGCCGCTGCCCGCGGAACGGCGGCGGCACGCTCAGGCCCGCCACCCCGCGCACCACGTCCGGCCGCAGCAGCGCGGTGTGCCAGGCCACCGGTGCGCCCCAGTCGTGCCCGACGACGAACGCCTCCTGCTCGCCCAGCGCGTGGATCAGCCCGACGACGTCCCCGACGAGATGGAGCATGGTGTACGCGTCCACATTCTGCGGGTGCTCACTGCGGCCGTATCCACGCTGGTCGGGGGCGACCACCCGGAACCCGGCGGCGGCCAGCGGGCCGAACTGGTGACGCCAGGAGTGCCAGGACTCGGGGAAGCCGTGCAGCAGGACGACGAGCGGCCCCTCGCCTTCCTCCGCGATATGCAGCCGGATACCGTTCACGTCGATCATGCGATGCTCAACCATGGGGCCGAACATACTCCTGCGTACTCCTGAGCGATGCAGCCAAGGCAGCCGATGCAGGGAACCCCGGGCCGGCGCGCCATCCGCTGTCGCCCTGTCAGTCCTCGGCGTCCTCCAGGAAGTCCGCGACCCGGAAGAGGGCGGGCAGCGCGGCGCGGACGGCGGCCCGGTCGGCCTCGTCCAACGACCCCAGGGCGGCCTCCAGCCGGTTCTCATGGGCGCGGGTCCAGGCATCGAGCTGCTCGCGTCCTGCCTCGGTGAGGGTGACGACGGAGGCTCGGCGGTCCGCCGGGTCGACGGCGCGGGCGACCAGCCCGGCGTTGATCATCTGCCCGATGAGGCCGCTGACCGTGCTGGCGGCCAGTCGCTGCCGGGACGCCAGATCCCCGATCCGGGCGGGTGAGTGCTCGGCGAGGACCTGGAGCAGCTCGACCTGGGCCATAGGCAGCGTTTCCCATGGATAGTCGGTGCGGATCGAGGCACGCAGGGCCCGGCGCAGGCGTGTGACGGCCTCGGTGAGCCGACGGGAATCGGAGGATTCCCCCGGCTGGGAGGCCGGGAGGTGAGAACGGGACTGCGAGGGCATGAACGGCACTCTACCCACGCCGCTTCCGCGGGAGCTCGGGAGGAATTTCGGTGTCCGAGGTAATCTCGGGCCCGTACCTCCCGGCAGACGACCGGGCCCGTCGCGTGAGAACGGTCGACCGCATGAACCTGGCGTACCTGCCGAGCCCTTCGCAGGGGGTCTGGCACCTGGGCCCCGTGCCCATCCGTGCGTATGCGCTCTGCATCATCCTCGGCATATTCGCGGCGGTGTGGCTGTCACAACGCCGGTGGGCGGCGCGCGGCCGGGACCCGCAGGAGATCGCCGACATCGCGATGTGGGCGGTGCCGTTCGGTCTGCTGGGCGGCCGGCTCTATCACGTGATCACCGACCCCGAGCTGTACTTCGCACCGGGCAAGCACCCCATCGAGGCGCTGTACGTCTGGAACGGCGGGCTCGGCATCCCCGGCGCGGTCGCCCTCGGAGCGTTCGGTGCCTGGCTCGGCTGCCGTCGGCGCGGCATCAAACTGGCCGACTTCGCCGACGCGGTCGCCCCCGGCCTGGTACTCGCCCAGGGCATCGGCCGCTGGGGCAACTACTTCAACCAGGAGCTCTACGGCGGCCCCACCAACCTGCCGTGGAAGCTGCTGATCGACCCCGCCCACCGGCCCGCAGACACCCCTGGCATCGCCTTCTACCACCCCACGTTCCTGTACGAATCCCTGTGGGACATCGGCGTCATGGCCCTGCTGCTCTGGCTCGACCGGCGCTACCGCCTTGGCCGTGGCCGCTTGTTCGCCTGCTACGTCCTGGCCTACGCAACGGGCCGGGGCTGGATCGAAGCCCTCCGCATCGACCACGCCAACCACTTCCTGGGGATCCGGCTCAACGACTGGGTCTCGATGGCCCTGATCCTCGCCGCGTTGATCTACCTCTTCGTCGCCAGGAGCGGGCACTCGTCCCACGGCGGCGGAGGAGAAGGCGATGGGGCGGTGGCTGCTGACGGGGGAGTCCCGGACCCCGAAGACGGTGGAGCTCCGGACGGCGGGGACGGCGAGAAGGGTGAGGACGGTGAAGCCCGCGGAGTCGCGGGACGCGAACAGGGCGCGCGGCGACGGTAGTTGCCAGGGGTGCGGCCGGCTCCGTCCTTCACACCCGACGCGGTGACTGGCCCCGGCGCCGTGCCGCTGCCCCAGGCGCCAGCGGCTTCCGCGGGCCCAGCCAGGCCGCTGCCACGGTGATCACCGCGGCGGCCAGCAGAATCAGCACGGCCCAGCGCGCACCGTGCAGGCCCGGACCGCCCGGCGGAGCGAGGTGCAGGGCGAGGGTGACCAGGGCGACCCCCAGCGCGGTGCCCAGGCCCCGCGCCATGTTCACCAGACCGCCGCCGGTGCCCGAGGAGCCGGCCGGAATCGACCCCATGATCAGGGCGTTGTTGGCCGGTGTGAAGGTGCCCAGGCCCAGTCCCAGCAAGGCAAGGACCAGAGGCAGGCTCCGGTCCGTCATCGGGAGCACGGCCATGGCGGCCAGCGCGCCCACACACACCAGCGCGCCGACCAGACAACGCGCCCGTTCGGACATGCTCCTCGGCAGCAGACGATCGGCGCCGGTCGCACCAAGGGCGAAACCGCCGGGCAAGGCCGTCAGCACCAGGCCGGCAACCAGCTCCGAGGTGCCCCCCGCCGTCAGCGCGATCGGCACCAGCACCAGCGGGCCGAACAGCACCAGATAGCCGCACAGCGCACCGACCAGCCCCGTCGACACGGCCCGTCCGCGCAGCAGCGCCAGATCCAGCAGCGGGGCCGCGGCCCGCTGCTGCCGGGCGACGAACGCCCACCCCGCGGCACCGGCCACGGCGAACAGCACGGCGATGCCCCACCCGGGCACCGGGAGTCCGGAAGCGGCCGAGACCCCCAGCAACGCGGTCGTCGTCGCCAGGGCCAACCAGCCCAGCCCGGCCCAGTCGAAGCCCGAGGAGGGATGGTGGGCACGTGTGCGGGGCAGCAGGTACTGCCCGGCGACCAGGGCCAGCAGCCCGATGGGCACGTTGACGCCGAAGACCCAGCGCCAGCCCCATGTCGCGACCAGCGCGCCGCCCACCGTCGGTCCCAGCGCCAGGCCGAGTGCCTGGGCCGCCGCCTGCACGCCCAGTGCCGTCCGCATCCGGTCCGGCGGTGCGCTGGTGGTCACCAGGGCCACACTGTTGGCCTGCATCAACGCCGCCCCCACCGCCTGCAGGATGCGGAAGCCCACCAGCGCGCCCAGTGCGGGTGCCAGGCCGCAGGCCGCCGACGCCACAGTGAAGACCACGAACCCGTAGAGGTACATCAGCTTGCGCCCGTGTGCGTCGGACAGTCGGCCCATGGGCACCAGCAGGGCGACCAGCGTCAGCAGATACGCCAGCGACACCCACTCCACCGCTGCCAGCGAGGTGCCGAACTCGCTCCGCAGGCTGCCGTAGGTCAGCGTCACGATGCTGGCGTCGAGCTGCCCCATGAACGCACCGAAGCAGACCGTCGCCACCGCCAACCACCAGGCGAGCGGATGCGTACGTATGCGATCCGGTCGAGGCCGCTCGCGCGTCAGGACCCTCAGCGCCGAGCGGGGCCGAAGCGTCGTCCGTCCCCTCACGCTTCCCCCTGCTCGCTCCCTGGCTCGAGGCTGTTCCACACGGCAATTGTATCGGTGTCCGAAATATTTTGTTACCGATGCACTGACCGCGCCGGTACGGTCTACGCACGGTGAGCGGCGGCCTTTCTTCCACCGTGGAGCAGATTTGGGGCGCACGCATCGCCCGAGCCGCGACCTGCCGGGAGCGGCGTCCTTCCGCAACGGTCGTGAACGGCGCCGATGACGGAAAATGCCGGTATGCCCCGACCCAGAATCCGTATCGCCGCCTACGTGATCCGGCATCGTGCCGTCCCCGAGCTGCTGGTGTTCGACCACGTCGGCCTGCCGGAGGCCGGTACCCAGATCCCGGCCGGGGGAGTGGAACCAGGCGAAGCGCTGGAAGAAGCGGTTCTTCGAGAGGTCGCCGAGGAGACCGGTCTGCGGACCGCCACCGTGGTCCGGCAGATCGCTGTGGAGGACAAGCCTCACCCCGACACAGGCCGACAGCGACGGACCAGCTTCTTCCATCTCCAGGCACCCGCAGACACCCCCGACGCGTGGCACCACCATGTCCACGGCAACGGAGACGACGCCGGCCTCACCTTCGGCTGCAGGTTCCTGCCACTCCCCCTGAAACAACCACTGGCCGACGCCCAAGACACCTGGCTGGGCCGCATCGACCCGCACTTCACCACCGCTACCGGCGGCAGCCGGTAATCAGCGGCCGGCGGCCGCCGGCCGGTCGCCTGGCGGGGCCAGGGTCATCCGTCGCCGTGCGACCACCCCTCCAACGGGAACAGGATCGGGCGCAACAGATGGCGGCGGCGTCCCGGCGCGGGCTCGGGGTGCCTCTTGGGCCTGATGGCGGCGAGGAACTCGTCGACGAGTTCGGCGAGTTCGTTTCGGTCGAGCCAGAGCGGGACACTCCAACCCCCGTGCCGCTGTCAGCGACACCAGGTCGCGTGCGGGGTCCACCCACAGCAGGTGATTGCCCCCGTGAGAAGCCGCAAAGCGTCTCGCCTCACAGCGAGGACGAACCCAAGCACCCTACCGTCGTGGGGAGTTGAACTCAGTGATGCCTGGCGCATACTCCGGTGACGCGCCGATGCCCATCTCATCACCGATACCGCACCTCGTCGTTGCCGTTTCAGCAACAACAATTGCTGATACGGCCTAGTGGCCGCAGCCTGGTGTTCGACCGAAGGCCGTCGACAACAGCCAGGAGGCCACACGATGACCACCCGCGAAGGCGTCGGGTCCGCAACGAGCCCGGACGACATGGCACCGCCGAACAACCGCGTCCACCACGTGCGAGCCGACGAGTTGGACGGTTACACCGCGCTCAGCGGTGGCACCGTCGGCTCGAAGAAGCTGTGGATGGGGCGGGTCGAAAACCCGCCGTTGAGCGCAACGGACAACCATCACCACGGCGATTCCGAGGCGGGGATCTACGTGGTCAGCGGGCACCCCGTGTTCGTCTACCACGACGGCACGCAGGAGGTGCGGATCTCCGCCGGGCCGGGCGACTTCCTGCTCGTTCCTCCGTTCGTTCCGCATCGCGAGGAGAATCCGGACCCGGATGAGCCCGTGGTCGTCGTGATCGCGCGGACCACACAGGAGCCGATCAAGGTGTCGCTGCCCGAGTTGTACCAGCTCCAGGGAGCGGTCGCCCGGTAGGGCCATAGATATACCAGGGTTGCTGCTGACCGGTTGAGGAATTCGTTGCCTGTCGCATGCCAGGCCCACTCGTGGACATTCGTGGCTACCCCCGGTTGGCCGCAGAGTGGGCCTGCCGCCAACTCCGACGAACTCATCATCATCAGCGGTCCACTCCACCGAACTCCCTTATCAGTATTTGCACTTGCCCGGTTGGCTTCGGCGTTGTCGGTGTGCTTCGCTACGGTGCGCAACACGCCGCCGTAGCCGAGGCGCGGTCCAATCCGGGGAGCAGCATGCTGAGCGAGCACGACGTAGTGGAGGCGGTCCGGCAACACATCGTCGAGCGCGGTGATCCACCGCCGATGGATCTGCCGGCGACCGCGCGGATCACCTGGCACTCCCTGCTTGAGGGAAAGGTCGTGCGCTGCATAGAAGACCGCACGGAACACGAGCGGTTCCACGCCGGCCACATCGACCTCTCCGGCCGAACGCAGTACGACAGTCTGGGGCAACACCCGCACGACGCGACGGCCAGTCTCACCGACGCGAAAACGGTGAAGCTCGTACGGCGCGGGTCGGTGAAAGAGCAGGCGTGTGCCTGTGGCAGCGGGAAGGTCCAGTGTCCGCGCTGCATGGGCGATGGCAAGGTGTCGTGCGCTCCGTCGACGACATGCGCTGACTGCCCGGACGCCGAACCCTGCCTCCTGTGCCACGGCACCGGCAATCGAACCCGCGAGCCCTCCCGCGACCAAGAACAGGCACGGACCGGTCGCACCACCTGCAAACTGTGCGGCGGGTTGGAGACTGCCTGTCCTGCCTGCCGAGGCCACGGGAAGACCACCTGTCCCACATGCCAAGGGAAGGGCTCACGCCCCTGCCCTGACTGTGACCGCGCGGGAACCCTGCCGCACAAGCGATGCGCAGGCACCGGTCATACGGTCACGTGGACCGAGGGCATCATCGACCGCCAGCCGCAGACCGAGGACATCCGGTGGCCCGACGCAGGGGTGTCGTTCGTGGCCCGTCAACAGGCCCGCGAAAAGGGCAGGTGGAGCAAGGTGACGCTGGTCGACAGGGAGGCCGTGCCGGACGGTCTGGAGACCGAGTTCAAGAAGCTTCTGCTCCCTCACCTCAAGCCGAGCGACGGGGAAATCGCTCGCAAGGCCACCGTCCGGTACCTTCCCCTGGCCCGGGTCGCGGTCTCCCATCACTCACACCGTGTCTATTACGTCTTCCCCGGCCACACGGCCCTCGAAGTACTCCCGCTGCCCTCACCACGGCGAACCTGGCAGATCGCCGGAGTCGTCCTGGCGGCTCTGGCAGCGCTCTACCTCCTTGTCCACCTCATCTCGTAAGGCCGGTCACGCCTTCTCCGGCCTTCAGGGGCCGCGTCCGTCCTGTGCCGGGCGCGGCCCCTGGACCTCACATGGCGCTCACACTCGGTCGGCGACGATCAGCAGGTACTGGAAGCTCCCGTTGCGGTAGGCGTTGAGGAACGTGTCCTCGATGCCGGTGACCAGGTGGTCGGCCTGCCGGCGCAGTTCCCAGTACGGAAGCGCGGCCTCGGTCAGATCCTCGACGTGCACCGGGACGAGCCGGTTGCGGGCCATGGCGCTGAAGTACGCCGACCGGGGATGGATGTCGCAGATGTAGTGGGCGTTGATCAGCGACACCTCGCGGGAGGCGCGCCCGTAGGCGTCGTTGTAGCAGCCGGTGATCGTCACATAGCGGCCGCCGCGCCGCAGCAGTCGGGCGTGCTCCGCGAACAGCAGGTCCAGTTCGACGTACATCGTCGACTCGTTGTTCCAGGACGCCGCGTACGCGCCGGTGGTGAAGCCGGTGTCGAGCATGTTGCAGTGGTGGTAGCGGACCTTGTCGTCGATTCCGCGGTTGCGGGCCTGCTCGTTGGCGAAGTCGGCCTGCTTGGCGGAGATGGTGACCCCGTCGGCGTGGCAGCCGTAGCGCAGATGCGCGACCACGCTGCCGCCACCGCGTCCGCACCCGGCGTCGAAGACGCGGTCGGTGGGGGTGAGGTCACCGAGGTGGGACGCGAGGAGTTCGGCCTGGGTGTGCTCCAACCGGTGCAGTTCGCCGGTGACGAGCTCGCGACGGCGGTCGGCGTCCGGCTCGTCCAGCACCGAGCAGTCGGCCTCCCCGATGCCGTAGTGGTGGTGGTACAGGTCGTCGATCTTGCCGAGTTCCAGATTGACCGGGTTCTCCTCGGCGTTCCAGTAGTCCGCGACCCGGGACTGGTACGTGGACTGGGTCGGCACCGGCGTGCGGGTGGCGGTGTCGGCGTGGGTGATCGTCAACGGTGACTCCTTGTGACGGTACGTGGTGGTGCTCTACCAGTAGTTGGGCAGCTGGTAGCGGTCGGTGTTGGTGGCGTGCCACTCGTGGTTGCCGGAGACCCAGTCGGCCAGTCCCCGGACGTATTTCTCGAGGAGCGGGGAGAGGGCGGCCAGCGGGGCCGATTCGGCCTCGAACGCCTCGTAGACCTCGTTGTGGATCTCGACGCTCTTCAGGTACGCGGCCTTCAGCCCCTGTTGGTCGTTGGCGGCCACGACTTGCGGCAGGTTGAGATGGGTCGGGTCGCTGGCCAGTTCCTTGGTGAAGGAATACAGGTCGTTGACGATGGTCGTGGCGTTGCACGCCAGGGCGGTGACCCGCTGGACCTCGGGACGGGCGTAGAGCGCCTCGGGCAGTTCGTAGCCGTCCACCGCGTCCACGATCGACAGGCAGGGGCGGAAGTTGTTGAACTGCCGCATGACCAGGTACTCCCAGACACGCGGTTTGTGGCGCGTCCCGGCCCAGGACGCCTCGGCGAGATAGCCGAGGTGCAGCCGGGCCATGTCGTGCACGAACCGGTCCACCTGGCTGGACGTCGCGACGGCCGCGTAGTCCTTGATCGCCCAGTAGTACGAGCGCAGCGGCCCGTCGGCCTGCATGCCCTCGTGCCACTCCGCCTCCAGCGCGGGGGTGCCGTGGAACGGGTCGAGGGCGGACTGGGCCAGGATCAGACGACCGCCCAGTTCGCTGCGTGAAGCGCCCCGGCCCTCGTCCTCCTCGCAGTAGCAACTGTCGACGACGTTCTCGGCGAGCAGGAACTTGCCGGCGGCGGTGAGGCGTTCGAGATCGGCTGCGCCGGGGTGTTGCAGGGCGACGGCCCGGCCGCATTGGAACTGTGCGAAGTCCCCCGTCCACTGCGGGGGGAAGAGGTCCAGGTCACGGGCCCAGGCTTCCAGCCTGCGGTCGATCTCCTCGGCCTTTTCCGGGTCGGCGGGGACGGCCGGTCGGTGCTTCAGGCCGGGGACGACTCCGACGCGGCGGGCTCGCAGGTCCCGGACGAGGTTCGGCGGTCCCGGCATCGAGAATCCGGAGTCGGTCTTGGGGGGCGTGCTCATGGTTGGTACTCCACCGGGGTCAGTCGGCGCTCCGGCCGAGCTGGACGTTCTCCAGGATTCCGACGGCGTCGGGCACGAGGATGGCCTGCGAGTAGTAGGCGGTGACGAGGTACTTGATGACGGCGGCCTGGTCGATGCCCATGAAGCGGACGTTCAGCCCCGGTTGGAACTCTTCGGGGATGCCCGTCTGGTACAGGCCGACGACGCCCTGGTCGGCCTCTCCGGTACGCAGCGCGATGATGCTGCTGGTGTGCTTGTCGCCGATCGGGATCTTGCCGCAGGGGAAGATCGGGACGCCGCGCCAGGCAGGGACCTCGTGCCCGTCGACGTCGGCCGTGCCCGGCACCAGACCGCGCTTGTTGCACTGCCGGAAGAAGGCGGCGATTGCCTTGGGATGGGCCAGGAACAGCCGTGTCTTGCGGCGCATGGACAGCAGCTCGTCCATGTCGTCGGGGGTCGGCGGGCCGGTGTAGGTGCTGATGCGCTGGCCGTAGTCGGTGTTGTGCAGCAACCCGAACTCGCGGTTGTTGACCAGCTCCCACTCCTGGCGCTCGCGGATCTCCTCGACGGTGAGCCGGAGTTGCTGCTGGGTCTGGTCCATGGGTTCGTTGAAGAGGTCGGCGACCCGGCTGTGGACCCGGAGCACGGTCTGGGTCAGCGAGAGCTCGTACTCGCGCGGGGCGAGGTCGTAGTCGACGAAGCCGCCGGAGAGCGTCGGCTCGCCGACGTGCCCTGCCTGTACCGGCACATCGGCCTCACCCTTGCGGTTCATGGGGCGCTGCTGCTGCTCCGCGTACGCCGACAGGTGTGCGGCCAGGCTCGGCGCGCGGCCGGTGAACTCCTGGAGCACGTCCCAGGGCAGGACCATCAACACGGCCGCGGTTTCGGCCCGGACCGAACTCAACCAGCGCGGGTCGGTCTGGCCGATCGCCTCGTCCCCGATCTGGTCGCCGTCCGTGACGACGCCGATGACCTCCTCGTCGCCGTACTTGCCCGGCTTGTAGCGGGCGAACCGGCCGTGGACTACGAGGAACGCCTCGGTGACGGGCTGCCCCGCTTCGAAGAGTACCTGGCCGGCCCGGACCTCCCGGACACGGAAACGGCCGGCGATCTCCTTGAGGACCTCGATGTCGTCGTAGCCGCGCAGAACGGGGAGTTCGGTGAGGGTCTGCGGGATCACCCTGATGTCGTCCGCGCCGTTCTGCTCGAACTGGACACGTCCCCGGCCGACTCGGAGCTGCAGCCGCCGGTTGACCCGGTAGGTGCCACCTTTGACGTCCACCCACGGCAGCATCTTCAGCAGCCACCGCGACGTGATGGCCTGCATCTGGGGCACGGTCTTGGTGGTGGTGGCGAGTTGGCGTGCGGCCTGTGTGCTGAGGCTGGTGCCCGCGCCGTCCGCGGGCGCTGGGGGTGCGGGCTCTTCGGCGACGGAACCGGTGACGCTGTCCGGTGTGGACACATTCCCTCCCGGGACGTGAACAGAGGTGGGCAGTACGGCGATTGGGCGCAGGAGGCCGTCCGCAAGACAAGCGAAACAGGCTGGAGATCATTCCGGGTACAGCGTGAAGGGGGGCGCTTTCGCGCTGAGGGGGCGCAAACATCGAATCGATGCAGATGAATCTCTAGCGCGGATTACGCGCGCCCCCAGCTACCACGTTTCCTGGGCATACATGCCTCGTGACCTGGGCCAATCGCGTCCCTCGTTGGTGATCGGATCGCACAATCATCCGAGAGATGAGTGGCTGAGGGTTGGCCCGTCGATGCCGTCGACATCGTCGAAGCCGAGGCCGGATTATCGACGTGTCCCATGCCCCGCTCGTTCTCTGTGGCTCATGACGCGACGCGGCATCAACTCCGCACTTTCATAGGCCGATTGCGTGTCCGCGTACCAGGGGCAGGAAGACCTCGTCCACGCGATCCGGAGCGCGACTTCGACGCCGCCGGCTTCGGTGTGGTCAGGGTCCTGTCGCCCGGCCCGGCCGAAAGTCCGTATGCGGGGCTGGGGTGGGAGCCCAAGGCCGCCTTCCGGGCCTGGCCGAGTTCGGCCAGGCCCGGAAGGAGAGGGCGACGGCCGAGGGCTGATGCTCCGGTGAACGTGACTGGATGAGCTTCCCTACTTGACGATGGAGGTGCAGGTGGTGGGGGTGGCGTGGGCCGGGTCGAGTGCGTTGGCCGTCTCGTGGAAGGCGATCCGGTCGAGCAGGCCGAGGCTCGCATGCATGGAGATGTCGAGGGGGCACAGGTCCTGGATCAGGATGTTGTGGACGCCGGGGCCGTGCAGGAACTCCGAGCCGAGAGGCGTGACGACCTCGTCGTACTTGGTGGCGATGACGGTGTAGTGGACACCGGGGAGGGTCTCGCGCCCGGCATTGAGACGGCGCAGCAGCGGGGAGCCGGCCTTCTGCTGGATCAGTCCCGGCGTGAGCGTGTGGAGGGTCTGCTTGATCGGGGCGATGTCCACGAGCTCGGACAGGCCGTGCAGGTCGGTGCCGTGGTTGTCGGGGGCCAGCCCGACCAGCGTATGGACCTTGTGGCGGCCGCCGTGGAACTTCATGTACACCCGCGGCATCATGCCGCCCTGCGAGTGGCCGACGATATCGACCTTCTGCGCGCCCGTCGCGGCGAGCACCCGGTTCACGTAGGCGGCGAGCTGCCTGGCAGAGTCGTCGATCGGACCGAGCCCTCCGACGAGGGGGAGGATGGGCAACTGCCCGTAGGTCAGGGAGAAGACGCAGTAGCCGCGGGCCACCAAGTAGGGTGCGAGGCCCAGCCAGTTGTCGACGCCGTTGCCGAAAGTGCCGTGGGTCAGGACGACCGGGCGAGGATGGCGGCGGGAGGGCTTGCAGGAGAAATTGTTCCAGCCGCTGCTGACGGGGCCCGCCCAGGGGGCATGACGGGCGATGACTGCGGCCGAGGGCCGGAGCAGCGGCAGTCCCAGGGGGCCTCGTAGGGGGGCGATGGCCGGTGACTCGACGGGTACGACGAGCGGTTTGCCGGTGGGTGCGGTGGCCGAGGGGCGGGCGACAGCCGAGGGCGAAGCGGTGAGGCTGATGGCCAGAGTGGCTGCCGGGACGGCGGTGAGCAGGCTCGACCAACGCAGCTTCATACGGTGCTCCTTGCGGGGAAGAAGGCTCCGAAGTATTCGTGAGCCATTCGTCAGAGATCCGGATCGCAAGGGCCAACGTGGGACCGACGGGCAAGTTACGGCCGGTAATCATTCTGTCGCAGCGGATTCACGGGGGTGGACGCTGCGGACGGCCGCTCCAGATGGGGGGCATGCAGACGTCACCTTGCCCGACGGCGACGACGCGGGACTGGTTCACCACACTCCGGGGATCAGCCTGGGCATCCGGGCTGCGTACGACGGGTACTCCTCGCCCAGGGCGTCGAGCAGCATGCGTTCCTCGACGTGTATCCGATAGCCCACCGCATGAGCCACTCGGTCCGTTCGGTCCGCTCGCTACGGATGCGCTGGCGTATCTGGAGAAGGACCTCCGCCGCGAGCCAGACCCAGAGTGTGACGATGAGCGCGGTGTTCACAGCGTGGTGCAGCACGCCATCTCCCGGCTGTTCCCGGACCCCGTACCCCGACACGGGGTCGTACGACGTCAGCTTCGCACCGGGCGCGGGTGGAGTGGATCCACTCTGGGGTGGAGCCCGGGTGGATACCCGACCATGGCCTCCATGGGTTGCTTGACCTTGCCGGCCTCGTCTGACCTTGCTCGCGGAGCCGGCAGTGGCCGGGCCAGGGCAGCGACGGGCGCCATGGCAGGATGGGGGCGTGGTGACGAATCAGCCGTGGGCGGGGCTTCACGGGGACCTGCTGGTGGCGAAGGCTTCGGTGTACGCCCCGGGGGGTTTTGCCTGCTCACTGCCGGTGCCCGAACCGGAGAGCGCCGAGTACGCGGCTTGCGGGTTCACCCTTGACGGCCGCTCGGTCCGCTTCCGCGTGGCCAAGACCACCCCGACGAAGGTGGGCCAGTTCGTCACCGTGTGGCAGCGGTCCGACGAGGGGCCGATCCGGCCCTTCGACGCCGACGACGGGGTGGACCTGTTCATCATCAGCAGCCGCGATGACGACGGCTTTGGACAGTTCGTGTTCCCGCGCGAGGTGCTGTGCGAGCGCGACATCGTCTCCCGCAACGGTTCCGGTGGGAAGCGCGGATTCCGCGTCTACCCGCCCTGGGTGACCACGACCAACAGGCAGGCCCGCAGCACCCAGGCATGGCAGGTGAAGTACTTCTTCGACCTCGGTCACGACGGGCCCGCCGACCTGACGCGCGCCCACGCGCTCTATCACCCGTAGGTGCCGGCTCTACCTCTGTGCCCCTGTGCCTGTCGTGCCCGCTGTGCTACGCACGGTGCGCCTGCGCATCGTCCAGGCGCAGCGGGGACAGCGCGGTGTCGAACTCGGGCGGCCGGCTGAACGCTGAGCGCTCCGCCTCGGCCGCCACCTCGGGATCGCAGTGCTCCCTGCGAAGCAGCTGCCGCTCAGGACAGCCGTCGCAGGATGAGGAGGAGGTTCCAGGTGGCGAACTCGCGTATGCCTGGGAGGCGGGGGATGGCTTCGGTGAGGAACGGCGCGTAGCGGGATCGGGCCGTCAGCACGGTGACGTCGTCACGGCCGCGTACATGCTTCATGGTTGGGCCGATGTGGACGGCGAAGAGGTTCCTGCCGAGGGTGTGCTTGGCCGGATGGCCGGTGCGCTTCAGATAGCGCCGGCGGGCGCGATCGGCGCCGAAGTAGTGCCAGGGCGCTGTCTCATGACCGCCCCAGGGTGAGAGCCAGTTGGTGAAGGCGCAGTAGATCAGCCCGCCGGGCCGGGTGACGCGGACCATTTCGTCGAGGAAGGTCCGTGGCTCTGCCACATGCTCCAGGACGTTGGAGGAGAAGCAGATGTCGGCCGCGCCGTCGGTGAAGGGAAGGTGGCAGCCGTCGGCCATCACCGCGTTGTGGGGAGCCCGTCCCTGGGCGGTCAGTTCGCGCAGATCGGGCTCGACGAGGCAGGCTCGCGCGCCTCGGAGGCGGAACTCCTCTGTGAAGTACCCACTGCCACCACCGATGTCGATCACGAGGGCGTCGTCGAGGGAGATGTGGCGTTCGATCTGGTCGGCGGAGTCCCGGGCGAGCAGGCGGTAGCAGCTCTCCGGGTCGGTCCGCTCGTTCCGGAAGGAGTGGAAGAGGGCCAGCGAGCGTCGCAGGGACGGGTCGCGCGGGGCTCGGTGGGGCGTCGAGCCTTTGAAGGTGGGGGGTGAACTCACCGTGGGGAAGCCCCCTTTGGGGAAGACGGGACGAGGTGTCCGAGCGCCCGCCTCACTGCGTCGTCGGCAATGGGGCGGACGTTCGGCCATGACTACTGCTGGGCTGCCGGCAGGTTCACCGGTGGCCGTCCTCCAGCTCGGCGATGACCAGCACCTCGACCCAGCCGCGGTACGCGAAGCTCGCGTTGTGCCGCGCGTCCACGCGGGGGCTCAGCTGGGCACGTACCGTGATTTCGGCATCGTGCTGGTACGCGTTCGGGTCGATCGACAAAATGATGTCCTCAAGTCCGATCTCGAAGTCCTCGGACCTGCCGTTCTGGGTGACTTCCAGGTGGAACGACCTCAGCGCGACGTCGACGATGGGACGGTTCCTGTCGTTCAACCGGATCTTGCCCGGGAAATCAACCCCGGCCGCGGATACTGCGGACTGGTCGAGACCAGTAGGCGCGATGGTGATTTTCTGCGGCAGAAAGGCGAGCATGTGGAACTCCCTCCAGGGGAAGTCGGTGCCGGCGGTTCGTACCGGCACGACAGGTCGGTTTGTTTGAGCGGAGAGGGCGCGAGCGCTGTAGCCGCACCGCGCTACTGCGGCGGGCGGCAGCGCCTGTGCATTACCGGGGTTTACCGGATCAGCGGTGGCCGTCTTCCAGCTCGGCGATGACCAGAGCGGTCACCGTGCCGGTGAAGAGCCAGTCCCGATTCGGAGACGCCGGCCGCAGGTTCAGCCTCGCCGCGACTGTGCCGTTCCGGCTGCCGCCCGATGTCACCTCCACCTCAAGCTCTTCACGCCCGATGACGGATTCCTTCGGGTTCTTGTACTCGAGCGCGAACGCACTCATTGCCGCGTTGATGACCGGCACGCCGTCGTCGTCCCGACGGATCTTTCCCGGGATGGTGAAGTTTCCGGTCCCCAGCATCCCGTCCACGCAGTTACCGTTTACGTCGATCGTGACACGTTCGAAAAAGAGTGCCATGGCTTCGTTCTCCTGTTCGGATTGATGCCGTTAGTGACCTGTGACGTGTCGAGGTCGCTCGCGAGATGGCCTCGGACGGGCCTGCCGCCAGGGAAGGCCGTCGGTCTTCAGTTCGGCGCGCCGGTGGTGACATCGAGGAGCCGCTGGAAGGCGCCGGCGCGATGGAGACGGGGATAACGACCTCCGCTCTCGCGGACCGCGAACGCTGCGGTGGCACCCCCGCCTTGGGTCGGACCAGTTTCAGGTGCGGATTTGCGAGCGAGCAAGAACCCGCCGAAGGGAAATCCGTGTGTGTTGGCCGAATTTCCATGTCCGGGGCGCCGGGCGAACCGTTTTATCGCGCTTCTCCCATGGAAGTGCGGGTGGCCCGAGATGGCTTGTTTTTGTTTTCTGGGGCGATCGTGGGATTCGAGCCGTACTGCCGGACCAAATATCCCCTGGTCGGGGCGCATTGACAACTCGTCGGCAAGGGGAGTATCGCGCGTTCGATGCCCAGTTGGCCGGGGCAGGGAAGTGCCGTCGGGAGGCTGGCCTGATGTGGGCGAACGCGTATGAAGCGTAAACCTTTTTCGGGTCAGGGGATTTGACCTCGGGTAGCGTCCCTGGCATCCCAGCCGGACATGCGAGAGGGGACAGTTATGGGCTTCATCATTGCCCAGGGATTGCCGCTGCCGGTGAATCTGCAGCAGGGCGAGTACGGGTTCTTCCCGATCGATCTGCTGCTGACGCCGCACAGTGAGCCCATCAAGGGCGAGAAGCTTGTGCTCGCCGTCACGCTGCCACAGGGGGTCACCTTCCCCGATGACGGCAAGGTCTTCTACAACGCCCCGGGCGTGGTCCGCCGCGAGCTGCACGTCCTGGACTACGACAGGGCAAACCACCTCCTGCGGTTCGAGAACACCGTTCACCTCGACGACGGTTCGCCGGAGGCGGGCGGGTTCTACTCGGTCGGTGTCAGGGTGCTCGACGACGCACGGCCCGGACTGGTCTGGGGCCAGGTGGAGATCGGCACGAGCAAGGCTCCGTTGCGCATCCAGATCACCGTCCCGCAGCCGACCGAAAACCTCATCGTCAACGGTGGGTTCGTCCACTACGAGTTCACGTCGGGGGACGGGTGGTACGACAACAAAGGCACCGAGTACGCCAAGGACCTCCGGCAGATCGGCTCCTGGAAGGTGGGCCAGTACGAGGGCAAGGGTGCCTGGCACACCTCGGAAACCGGTGAGCCCGGCACGTTCATCGATCTGCTCAAGGGCGACACGATCGGGAACTTCCCGCAGGACACGGAGTATCCCTTCGTCCCGCACGAGAACATCGTCGACATCGACGGGGCCAAGTCCTGCGGGTTCATCAAGCAGACCGTCACGGTGAGCCCCGGCTCGTGGTATGAGCTGTCGTTCTACACCGGCTACCACTTCCTGAGGACGCCGGTCTCCGCCCCCACCTACCTGCGGGCCGAGGTCCTCGCCGGCGACCCCGCTGCCGAGGGCGCCGCCCTGGCCTGGGACGACTACGTCCAGTACTACACCGGGCAACAAGTGACCCCGGCCAAGGCGAAGCTCAACGACCCGGCCTGGCGCAAGCGCCGGCTCCGCTTCCGCACGCCGGCCGGCGTCGACCAGGTGACGGTGCGGTTCGCCAACCCCGGACGCGCCGGCTTCGACCATGAGCTCAGTGCCGATCCGGACGGCGACACCGGGATGCTCCTCGCGCACATCCGCCTCAGCCCCGCGCCGCCCGCCCCGTAAACGTGGGCACCAGGAGCCGGTGGTCTCTCCCGTCACGTCGACCCGTGGACGGCGGGGACTACCGGCTCCGACGCGATCCGCTCAAGTCCGTCTGCGTACGCAGTACCGCAAGAGCCCCCAGGCATGGCAAGAAGGAGACCTCTGTAGTGCAAGCGCCCCAGGTAGCAGGCATGGACGCCCCTGTCCCGATACCGGCAACCGCTTCCGATCCGGCCGTTGGCTTCTGCGACCTCGAACTCCTCATCCCCGCCTACAACGAGGAAAACCGCCTGGCCCCCACCGTGCAGGCCCTCTCCGAACATCTGCGCGGCCTGCCGCTGACCGCCGCGCTGCGCGTCATCGACAACGGCAGCAGCGACCGCACCGCCGAGTGCGTGGACCGCCTCTCCGCCGCCGGCATCCCCGTCACGGTCACCGGCTGTTCCCGGCGCGGCAAGGGAGCAGCCGTCTCCCGAGGCATGATCACGACCCGCGCGACCCGATGGGTCGGCTTCTGCGACGCCGACCTGGCCACGCCCGCCACCGCCCTCGACGACGCGCTCGAACTCCTGCGGGACGGCTGGCACGTCGTGCTCGGCTCGCGCCGCTGCCACGGAGCACGCATACCGGTGCCGCAGCCCGCTCTGCGACGGCTCGGCGGCGCCGGCTTCCGGCTGCTGACCCGCCGGCTCTGCGGGCCCGTCGCAGACACCCAGTGCGGATTCAAGTTCTTCCAGGCACAGGCCGCGCGCCGACTCTTCGCCGAGGTCACCGCCACCGGCTTCGCCTTCGACCTCGAAGTGATCGCACGCGCCAGAGCCCTCCAGCTCAGCCTGACCGAGTTCCCCGTCATGTGGAACGACCAACAGGGTTCCACCTTCCGCCCGTTCGCCGACGGCCTACGGGTGGCCGCAGAACTGTGGCGACTGCACCGCACCCTGCCCCGCATCCACTCCCGCCTGTCCGAGGGAGCCGGATGAGCCAGGACGACGCCTGGGCCGAGGTCGGTGACTGGCGAGGCCGTCATGTGGTCGTGTGCAACTGGCGGGACGGCCGCCACCCCCAGGCGGGTGGCGCCGAACTGTACTGCGAGGAGACCGCCAGGGAGCTGCGTACGGCCGGTGCACAGGTCACCTTCCTGACCGCCCGCCCCCGCGGCACGGCCCGCCGTGAGCGCACCGACTACGGCACCGTGGTACGCGGCGGCAGCCGGTTCACCGTCTACCTCTTCGTGCTCCTGTGGCTGCTGCGGCACCGCCGCTCGGTGGACGGCGTGATCGACTCCCAGAACGGCATCCCCTTCTTCACCCCACTGGTCCTCCCGCGCCGCACGCCCGTGGTGCTCCTCATCCACCACGTTCACCAGGGCCAGTTCGCCCTGTGGTTCCCCCCGCCCCTGGCAGCCCTCGGACGCTGGCTGGAGAACCGGGGCAGCGCTCTGGTGTACGGCCGTCGGGCCATCTGCGCGGTCTCGCCCTCCACCCGTACCGAGATCCGCGGGCGTCTTGCACTACGCGGACCGGTGCACTTCGCACCGGCGGGCCTGGCCCCAACACCTGGTTCCCCCGGGACGGTTTCGGCCGGCGCACCGTCGCCGCCTCGGCAGCGCGCCGCCGCACCACGCATCGTGTGCGTCGGCCGACTCGTCCGGCAGAAGTGCGTCGACCGCCTGGTCCGGGCCATGTTCGCGCTGCGCCGCGACGTACCGGACACCGAACTGCACATCGTCGGCGACGGCGACGCATACGACGGGCTGCGCGCCCTCGTCGACGAACTCGGCCTCGACAAGACGGTCGTCCTGCACGGCCGGGTGCCGACGGAGGATCGGGACGCGCTGGTCGAGTCCGCATGGATCACCGCCTCCGCCTCATGCGCCGAGGGATGGGGCCTGTCCGTGATGGAGGCCGCGGCGACCGGCATACCCGCCGTGGCCTTCGACGTTCCGGGACTGCGCGACACGATCCGGCACGGCGTCACCGGCTGGCTCCTCGAACCCGAAGCGGACCTCGCGGCCGGTCTCGCCAAGGCACTGCAGGCCGTCGAATCCCCGTCCGAGGCCGCTCGTTGGGATGCGGACTGCCGAGCCTGGGCGGCCCGATTCACCTGGACCGCCACCGTCGGCCACCTCCTCGCCGCGCTGACCGCCGAGGAACACCGGCTGCGCCGCGGCCCCCGAACCGACCGCCGCACCGTCACCGACACCTGCACACTGGTCAGCGCACCCGCCGCACTGCTCCGGCGCGCGGAACTCGGTGCGCTGCGCACCACCGACCTGGTGGACACCACCAGCCCCGACCCCGGCCTGCTCCTGCTCGGTGCGGACGAGCGGGACGCCGAACGCATCCTGCGGCGCATCGGACTGGATCCGCACGACCCTCGCATCTCGATACGCCTCGCCAGGCACGGCGACATCCTCGGATGGCCCGCCCACCCGCCGCCCCACCGGCCACAACCTCAGCACCCCCGAGCCACGGATCAGCCCCCCGCGCGGACGGCTCCTCGAACCGCCCCTGCCTGGCCTCCTTTCTCTCTCTTCGCCCCCTTCACCCTCTGTGCCCTCTTCGTCCTCGCGCTGGCACTGCGGCTGACCTTCATCCAGCGTTCCTACGACGTCTTCGTCGACGAGGTCTACTACACCGTCATCAGCCACAACCTCGCCGACGGCCACGGCCCGACATTCGACGGGAAGTTCTTCGCCCTGCACCCACCCGCCGTCTTCGCGTTGCTGGCAGCCGTCATGCGGATCACCGGACTGGGCTCCGCCGACCTGCTGCACCTGGTACTCCAGCTCCGATCGGTGCTCGCGATCGTCGGATCGCTGGCCGTGGTCGCGGTGACCATGCTGCTGCGCCGCGCCGTCCGGTGGCCGATCGCACTGGCC
Organism: Streptomyces sp. MspMP-M5; assembly: GCF_000373585.1. Lineage (GTDB taxonomy): Bacteria > Actinomycetota > Actinomycetes > Streptomycetales > Streptomycetaceae > Streptomyces. Next base: position 8,287 of record NZ_KB891883.1, on the reverse strand, counting down.
GCCGGACTGTTCCTGGCGCTGGACCCGTTCCTCAACCGCTTCGACAGCCGGGTGCTCCTGGAGGCGCCGGCCGTCGCCGCCGCCGCGCTCGGCTGGCTGGCCCTCGCCCGCAGACCGGCCACCTTCCGGGGCCGTATCGCCACCGGCGCGGTCGCAGGGCTGCTGTTCGCAACCGCAGTCACCTCCAAAGAGCCCTACGCCCTGGAGACATTCGTACCCGTGACGGTGCTGGTGTGGATCGGACACCGTTCGGCCCGGAGCATGCGACTGACCGCGGCCGTCGTCACCCTCGCCGGCTACGCCGTCTACCTCGTCTCGACAGTGGCCGTCGGGGCCTGGCCCGCATGGTGGGCACAGAAGACCGACGGCATCGCCCGCGCCCTCGGCCTCAAACAGATCAGCGGCTTCAACAGCAACGACGGCTCGGTGAGCTTCACCGCACGGCTCATCGCCCAACTCGGCCAGTTCGCCGTCCCCTACACGCTGATCGCCCTCGGGACGGCAGCCACCGCATGGCTGCTGTGGCTGAGGCTCCGGCGGCCCCTGCGCCTCGCCGGCCCGCCAGGACGGACACCGCTGCTCGCCTGGGCCGTATGCACCCTGCTGCATCTGGCGTACGCCATAGCCGTCGGCACCCTGGAAGAGCAGATGTTCTACCCGCTGGTCGTCACCAGCACCGCCACGCTCGCCCTCGCCGCCGACCTCGCCCGCCCCAGGCGTCCCTTCGCTTCCCGACTGTCCCCTCGCCGCCGACGCAGCACGCCTGCCAGGGCCCTCACCGCGCTCGCCGCCGTCGCGCTCACCGTCGACGCCCTCGTCTGGGTACGCGTCCACACCAGACACGACGACGCCTTTCGACGCACCTTGGCCTGGGTCCGTACGCACCTTCCGCGCGACAGCGTCCTCGCGGCACAGGAGGAGACCGCCGATTTCCTGTTGCCAGGCACCCGCCTGGACGCCTGGCAGACACCTGCTGACCTGGTACGCGTACACGCCGACTACGTTGTGCTCTCCACCGAATTACAGACCCAGGGATACGGGCGGCTGGGACGACGGTTGGCCGGCCAGTTGGAGCGGCACGCCCGGCTCCTCCACCGCGAACCGGGGCGGACGGCCGGCGAGTTGCGCGTTTACGACGTAGGCCGACTGGTCGCCGAGGCCAGACGCGGGAGCGGGACCGGACGTGGGGGCGGGCCTGGACTCGACCATGGGAACGGGACCGGGACGGGGGCCGAACGGTGACCGTACCTCCCTCCCGCCTGTCGCCCGCGCCTCCTGCCCCGGGACCGACCCCCGCGGCTTCGCCACCCCCGCCTGGCGGCACCGCGGTCCGCGGTGCCGCCCTGCTCACCCTCTCCGCCGTGCTGGTGGGGGTGAGTAACTACGGCCTCTCGCTCTTCCTCGTCCGCCTCCTGCCCCCAGCCGAGTTCACGGTCTACTCCTCGGTCTCCTCGGTCCTGCTCAGCGTCGGGACGCTCGCCGGCGCCACCGTGCCCTGGGTACTCGCCCGCGAGGTGGCGACCACCGCGCCAGGCAGCGCACGGCGTCGGCTGGCGCTGCGCTCCTGCCTGTGGCTGGCGCTCGGACTGTCCCTGCTGTGCGCCGCTGGGGCCTGCGGTGCGGTCGCCTCCTACGCCGGCCTGGGGCCGCTGGCCGGCCTCACGGCGGCATGTGTGACGGTGTGGCTCAACTCAGTCGGCGCCGGACACCTCCAAGGAAGCCGCCGCTTCGTCGGGCTCGCCCTGCTGCGCGTGGCCGAAATGGCCGTTCGGATCGCTGCGACCCTCGCCGGGGTGCTCGCCGGCTGGGGCAGCGCCGGCGCCGTCGGCGCGTTCGCCGTCGGCGCGGCAGCCACCTCGGCCGCCGGGCTCACCGTCGTAGCGAGGCAGGAAAGGGCGGGACGGCGACGGGACACCCGGCGGTGCGGAACCCGGTCGACCTACGACGACGGTCTGTGGCGCCGCGCGCTGGCCATCGGCGGCATCCAGGTCCTGGCCTGTCTCCTCTTCACCCTCGATGTGGTGGTCGCCGCGGCGGTGCGGGGCGGCTCCGCCGAACTGGCGCCCTACCAGGCCCTGCTCGTCCTCGCCCGGGTACCGCTCTTCCTCTCCACCGCCCTCGCCACGGTCGTCTTTCCCCGCCTGGCCGCAACCGAGGTACGCGCCAAGTCCCGCCACAGCGGTACGGGCTTCCGGGACACCGTCCGGCTGCACTGGATCGGCGGAGTCGCAGTAACCGCAACCGTTGCCACCTGCCCCGGACCAGTGCTCGCCCTCGTCCTGCCCCAGCACTACGCCTCCTCGGCCGCGCTGCTGCCGCCGCTCGCCCTCGCCGGATTCGCCAGTGCCACCACGGTGCTGATGACCACCGTCTTCCAGGCATGGGGCCCGGCGCGTACCGTCACCAGCACGCTGGCCGTCGCCGGGCTGACCGGCGGCGTCCTCTACGCCGCCCTTGCCGCCAACCTCCAGGCATTGGCCTGGGCTTCGGCAGGCATCACCGGCGCCGTCGCGGTCATCACCACCACGCTCGCACGCCGCCGGATCCTCGGGCTGGGCCCACTCGCCGGGGCTCTCGCCCCACTCACCGCGGGCGCCGCCGTCACCACCGTGTTGCTGGCGCTCCGCCCGCACCCCGCACTGTGGACCGCAGCCGCACTGGCCACCGTGAGCGGCGCCGCATACGCCGTTCGGCCGCGCCGGCGTCGCCCGGGCCCCTACCGCGTACTCCACCTGGGCTTCGAGGACCCCCAGCAGCCAGGCGCCGGCGGCGGCGCACTGCGCACACACGAGGTCAACCGGCGACTGGCGGCGCGCGGGATCGAGATCACCGTCATCTGCGCACCCTGGCCAGACTGCTCCGCAACGGTGCGCGACGGAGTCCGCTATCTGCCCGTGCCCACCCGCCTCGGCCCGCTCGTCCACCGCCGTTTCGTGCCCCAACTCGCCTACTACGCAACGGTCGTCACGACACTGGGCCGCCTGACCCGCCGATACGATCCGGACCTCGTCGTAGAGGAGTTCGGCGTCCCGTTCTCGTCGGTCTGCATCCCGTACCTCACCCGCCGACCAGTCGTCGGCGTGGTGCAGGCGCTGGCCGCGGAGGCCAAGGCCCGCGAGTACGGACTGCCCTTCGACACCGTCGAACGGCTCGGTATCGCCTCGCACAGCTCGCTCATCGCGGTCAGCGACAGCCTGGGCGCGGAACTGCGCCACCGCAACACCACCGCGACCGTCACGGTCATCCCCAACGGCCTCGATCCGGCAGCCTTCACCCGCCGCACCGTTCCGCGCGGCGACCACCTGCTCTTCCTCGGCCGACTGGAGATGGCTTCGAAGGGTTTGGATCTCCTGTTGCACGCCTACGCCAAGGCCGCCCCCGCCGTCGCGGGCGACCTCTACATCGCCGGCGACGGCCCGCACGCCCACCGTGCCCGCACCCTCGCCGACGAACTGGGCATAGCGGCCCGCGTCCACTGGCTCGGCCGGATCAACGGCACGGACCGTTTCGACCTCATCGCCTCCGCCCGCCTGCTCTGCATGCCCAGCCGCTACGAAACCTTCGGCATGGTTGCCGCCGAATCCCTGGCGACCGGCACACCGGTGCTCGCCTTCGACATCCCTCACCTGCGCGACCTGGTCACCGACGACGTCGGCGTCCGCGTCCCACCCGCCGACGTCGACGCCTACGCAACCGCCCTGACCGCCCTGGCGAACGACCCGACCCGCTGCGCCTCCCTGGGCGCCAACGGGCCCTACCACGTACGCCACTTGGACTGGGACAAGGCCGCCACCGCCCAACTCAAGACATACCAGACAGCCTCTGCGCCGCCTGACACCATGCCCGACGAAGAAACCCCACCGAGGCGAGGACCTGCCCCTGACACCGAACGCCTTACATGAGCCTTGCGCCCCGTCGCACACAAGCAGGACGGACGGTAAGAAGGCGCGACAGGTTGATGATCCGAGTCCCATCGAGACGCTTGAGCAGCACCAGGACGGGACCGGGTCCCGTCTCGACGATCCCAGCGTCCGCATCGTGCTACTCGCTCACAACAGCCGACCACATTCAGAAGGCCCCGGCCGAGTACGACGGAGTCCTCGCGCTCCACCCCTTGGGCGCTTATCACGCCGCTTTTGAACAGTACTCGTCCTTATGCCGTTTGGGACGAGTCCGAGGCGGTAATACGCCCGGTTGTCCCTTCAAGGGCCTCTCTCAGAGGCACGGCGGCAGCACACGTCAGCCGTCATGAGGATGCCATATGAGGAGAACACTCTTGGCGGACAGCAATCTGTTGAGCTGATCCATTTACTGCGGCCGGTACTTTGAAGCCGCCGAGAGTGCGAGTTATCCGATAAGCGAGGCACATTCAGGTCGCGGCAGTCGTGAAAACCAGCGTGTCACTGAGGAGTTACGACATCTTCCGCATTAGTTTTCGTAGCCGTACGAAGTCGATCAACTTCTGATCGCTTCCGTCCGATCTACCGGAGATGAAATGCGCAAGCTTCGTAAGGCCGCCGTTGTGATCGCCGTACTGGGCAGCGTTGGCCTCCTCGGCACCGGCACCGGCACCGCAAGCGCCTATGGCGGGAACCAGGGCGGGACGAACTCCTTCTCCAGTGAGAAGGAGGACGGCGGAAAGGGAGGCGGGAAGGAAGGACTCTTCAACGTCTCCCAGGGCACCCAGTGCCGGTCGCACGACCTGAACATCGACATCCTCGGAGCGGTCGGCGCCCTCGACGGTGCGCTGGGTAACGCTCTCAACGGCGAGGGCTCCTCGGGTGCGCAGCAGACCAAGCTGGGCTCCAGCATGGGCTGCAACAACGGCGCCTTCGAGAAGTAACAGCCAACGGACAGCCACAGCCCCGGTGCCCAAGCCGCTGCCTTGGGCACCGGGGCTCGCGCTGTCGACGTTCGCTGCCGTATCAAAGCAAGTCGCGCTTTCGGGCCCGCAGTTGGCCGGCGCTCCGAAGTCGGCCGGCGGCACCGTGCACCGTGGTGAGGTCGCCCGTCGGCTGGCGACTGCTACGTGGAGGGCCGGCCCGGCAACTCCAGCACGTCCATCAGGTGGCGTTGGGTATGGGCGTATGCCGCCTGGGCGTTGAGTGTTCCTACATCCACGTTCAGAACGTGCCACGGGGTCTGCGCGAGGAGGCGACGGGTCAGGGCGGCTTCGAAGCGGAGATGAGCGGCCGCCGACGAGAGGTCGTGAACGGCCCGAGTGCCCGGAGAGCCGGCAAGTTTCCGCACGTACCAGTCTTCCCAGGCATCGCCTTCTCGCTCGATGGCGCGTCGCAGCGCTGTCTCCGGATCGTCGTGGACATACACCACGGTGACGTGGGCCGGCTCCACGGCCCGGGACAGCTCTTTCATCACGTGCACGAGAGTGCCCTCGTCGTGCCCCCAGGCCACGAGGGACGGAATGAAGGGCAGAAGGGCATCCGTCACCAGGTAGTCCGTGCCCGCCGCGAGCGACTCCGCGACGTAGGTGCGAGTGCACTCAACTAAGGTCGCAGGCCGGACAGTGGCAGCCCCACCGGCGAATTCTTCAGCCACGGGCCCGAAGGCCGACCGGGTGAGAATGTCGGCCTCCTCGAAGTGGTCGACCGATGCGCCGAGGCCGGCAAGCCACTCGGCCACCGCACGGCACAGGGTGGACTTTCCGACCCCTGGGCTACTACCGATCACGGAGATGAGATGCGTAGTCATGGCGGCAGTCTCGCACCCGTGCGCAGTCCTTCACGGCCCGCCGCCGGCCGCGCCCTGGGGGCTTGGTGTCCGTGGGTGGCCACCGGTCGAAACAACTCGACGACGCTCCACATCCCTTGGGAAAGGGGCCAGCGCTTGACACAATTTTGACTGTCGCGTCCGGGTCGGTGGTCTCCGTCTCTAGGGCTTCACCGTAGGAAAAGGCGGCCATTAGGGGTTTTTGGGGCCGAGTTGGGCGGGTGTTGACCGAGTCGTGCGCCGGATGTACTTCGCCCGGGTAACACTGTCATAGTTCAATGATTGCGCAACTGGCGGATGGTAGCGTCCCGCCCAGTCCGGATCCCCGGCTAGCCGCGCAGAGCGCGGACAAAGTGACCGCGAGTGGGATACCTGGGAGGGAAATCGTGCGAGAACGTCTCGCGCTGGTTGTGGCTTCGGGTGGTGGGAACGCCGGGCGGGTTGCCGTCCGGACGCCTGCCGGGGCGGTATCTGTATCAGGTCCTCTCCCGAGGCGTGGTGCTCGTGTCTCCTTGCCTTGGCCAGGTGGGCGGCCGTGAAGGTCAGGAGCGAGTCCCTAGGGATGTGGCGGGTCCGGCCGACGGGATGGCGGGCCCTTGTAGCGCCTGGTTCGATGCTGCGGCGGTTGGACTGGCCGCTGCTGGGTGCCGCGCTGGCGCTGTCCGCGCTCGGCGCGGTGCTGGTGTACTCCGCCACGCGCGGGCGTACGCAGCTGACGGGCGGTGACCAGTACTCCTTCCTGGTCCAACATGTCGTCAACACCGTCATCGGCATCGCTCTGGCGACGGGCACGGTGTGGATCGGCTCGCGCCGACTGCGGGACCTGGTGCCCGTGCTCTATGGCATCACCCTTGTGTTGGTGCTTCTCGTGCTGACCCCGGCCGGCGCCACGATCAACGGGTCGCGGCGCTGGATCATCATCGGCGGGATGTCGATCCAGCCCGCGGAGTTCGTCAAGGTCACCATCGTGCTGGCGATGGCCGTACTGCTGGCCACCAAGGTGGACGTCGGCGACCGCCAGCGCCCCGACCACCGCAGCGTCCTGCAGTCGCTGGCGGTGGCGGGTGTGCCTGCGGCACTCGTGCTGCTCACCCCGGATCTCGGGCAGTTCATGGGTATCGGTGTGATCGTGCTCGGGGTGCTGCTCGTGTCGGGCGCGTCCCGACGCTGGATCGCGGGGCTCCTCGCCGTCGGCGTGATCGGTGCGGTGGCGGTGTGGCAGCTGCACCTGCTGGACCAGTACCAGGTCAACCGCTTCGCCGCGTTCGCCGATCCCGCCCTGGACCCGTCCGGGGTCGGCTACAACACCAGTCAGGCCCGTATCGCGATCGGATCGGGAGGACTGCTGGGGCAGGGGCTGTTCCACGGGGCGCAGACCAGCGGACAGTTCGTGCCCGAGCAGCAGACGGACTTCGTCTTCAGCGTCGCGGGGGAGGAGCTGGGCTTTGTGGGTGCCGGGGCGCTGATCGCCCTTCTCGGGATCGTCTTGTGGCGAGCGCTGCGCATTGCGCGAGAGTGCCCGGATCTGTACGGGACGGTGGTCTCGACGGGGATCGTTGCCTGGTTGGCGTTCCAGGCGTTCGAGAACATCGGCATGAATCTCGGCATCATGCCGGTCACCGGCCTGCCGCTGCCCTTCGTCAGTTACGGCGGCTCCTCCATGTTCGCCGGCTGGATTGCGATCGGCATTCTGCAATCCATTCGTCTCCAGCGTCCCATTGCCGCTTGAGGGGGATGAGCGGGATGACGGGGATGAGGGATGAGGGATGCCGGAGCGCTGTCGTCAGCGGTGAAGTCCCCGAAGGTGACGGTGACGGCGGAGGCGCCTTGGAATGCATGCGCCGATCTCTCGGAGTCGATTCTCTGAAAGCTCCTGGCATTCGCGAAGACCGACTTCCTGCACCTCTGTGACCTGGGGGCGGGCTCCTCGTTGTACACCGGCGGGCGCCTTAGAGGGGAAGGGGAGTTCGGTATGGCCTGGATCTGCCCACTGTGCAGCAGTCCCAATGCTGTCCCGTATTGCGTGACCCCACCGGGTGGTCTTCATGCGCTGCCGTGCATGGAGTGTCAGCGGAGTGTTGCCGTCGCGCATGCCCCGCTCGCCGAGGTGGTGGGTTCCGCGCCGTGCGGCACTGACGGCTGCGCCGGTGCGGTGGTCGACCTGTTCCGGTACGGCGCACAGGCGCAGCTCGTCGGCGTGGTCGAGGGGCGCTGCTCGGTGTGCGGCCTGCGGAAGCTGCGCGAGGTGACACGGGCCGCGACGAAGGGCATTCGTCGCACCTCGGTACCCGATCCGAGGACGCGCCTGCCGTCGTGAATGAGCGTGAATGACCGCGATCCGAGGAGGTAACGATGACTCCCGTATGCCCCACCTGTGAGCAGCCGATGCAGCTCAACCAGCCATCGGGGAACGTGCCTGCCGGTGTCTGGTGGCTCTGCTGCGGCAATGTCATCAGGCGGTCCGAGGGCGAGTACGAGATGCCGGCGGATCATCCACTCCGTCTCATGGGGATTGTGCGATGACTTGCCGGCGGCACGGCGGCACGGCGGCACGGCGGCA
>NZ_KB891882.1 GCF_000373585.1 Streptomyces sp. MspMP-M5 | reverse complement strand
AACGCCCGGTCCAACCGGTCCAACATCTCGTCGAAGGTGTCCGCCAGCTCCTTCAGCTCATCGTCCGGACCCCCCAACTCGATCCGCCGGTGCAGATCCGAACCCGCCACCCGCTGCGCGGTCCGCGTGATCCGCCCCAACGGCGACAACACCCGCCCCGCCATCGCATAACCGAACGCGAACGCCACGATCGTCAAACCCAACAACGCCAGCAACGAACGGTTGAGGAGGTTGTTGAGAGCGACCGCCCGCTGGTGCATCAGGCAGTTGTTCACGGCCTCCTGGAGCAGCGCCCCGGAGGTCTCGGTGGGCAGGTCGCAGATGTCGCTGGTGGACTGGAACTTCCCGCCGAGGATCTTCAGCGGCAGCGCGCTGCCGTCGTGCAGGGCGGCCGCGGCGAGCATGTAGATGATCGTGAGCAGCACGATGCCGGCCATCAGGAACATGCCGCCGTAGAGCAGCGTGAGCCGTATCCGGATGGTGGGCCGCAGCCACGGGAAGGGCCGGACATTGACCGGTTTCGGGTCCCAGGCCGGCTTGGGCGGCACCGGAGGCGGCGGCGGTGCCGCCTTGGAGCCGGAGAACGAGGGCAGAGAAGGCATCGCCGGTCAGATCCGGTATCCCGAGCCGGGGACGGTGACGATCACCGCGGGCTCGCCGAGCTTGCGGCGCAACGTCATGACCGTGACCCGGACGACGTTGGTGAACGGGTCGGTGTTCTCGTCCCACGCCTTCTCCAGGAGCTGCTCGGCGGAGACGACGGTGCCCTCGCTGCGCATGAGGACCTCCAGGACCGCGAACTCCTTGGGGGCGAGCTGCACCTCCCGGCCGTCGCGGAAGACCTCGCGGCGGTTGGGGTCGAGCTTGATGCCGGCGCGCTCCAGTACGGGCGGCAGGGCCACCGTGGTGCGCCGCCCGAGGGCGCGGACCCGGGCGGTCAGCTCGGTGAACGCGAACGGCTTGGGGAGGTAGTCGTCGGCGCCGATCTCCAGGCCCTCGACGCGGTCGCTGACGTCGCCGGAGGCGGTGAGCATCAGGACGCGGGTGGGCATGCCCAGCTCGACGAGCTTGCGGCAGACGTCGTCGCCGTGCACGAGCGGGAGATCGCGGTCGAGGACGACGACGTCGTAGTCGTTGACCGCGATCCGCTCCAGCGCGGCGGCGCCGTCATAGACCACGTCGACGGCCATGGCCTCCCGGCGTAGTCCGGTGGCCACAGCATCGGCGAGCAGCTGCTCGTCCTCGACGACGAGAACACGCACGTCGCAGTCCTTCCATACGGCCCGCGATGAGCAGGGCACAACAACGATCGGAGCCCTTCCATCCTGCCCCGAAGAGCCATAAACCGGCGGTAAGGGGGGTGTGGACGGGCGGAGGGCGGCCGCCGGGGCGGCGGGGACCGGAATTTCGAGGGTGTCCGAGGTTTCCCTGAGGGTGCCGGTGGGGAGGACGTCTGCACACCCGCGATCACGCCCTGTACCAGCGTCTTGCCACGCTTGGTTTTCCATCGCAGGGGCCACGCCGTGATCGACCCACCCGTCGGCACATCCCCGTGCCACCGACCCACGACGAGGGGGCGCACCATGGACGCGTTCACCGCAGGTATTTTGCAGCGCATACGGAACACCGAAGCCGATCTTGTCCGGGCCCGCGAGTCGGGTGACGAGTTCCTCGCCGAGGTCGAGCTGGCGGAGCTCGAGGACCTGCAGCGCCTGGCGACCGAGCACGGCGTGCGTTACGGCGTCAACGCCTGATCCCGGCCTCGTAGGACAGCGGCTGCGCCCCGGCACCGAGGGAGGGTGCCGGGGCGCAGCCATGTCCGCACACGGTACGCGGGCCGGTGGACGCCTCAGTCGTGCCAGGCGCCGAGGTCGTCCAGGAGGGGCTGGAGGACGGTGAAGACGCCCGGGGAGGCGGCGACGGTCAGTTCGTGGGAGGCGGGCCGGCCGGGGCGGCCGCCGGTGAGGGCGCCGGCCTCCGAGGCGATCAGGACGCCGGCGGCCAGGTCCCAGGGGTTGAGGCCGCGCTCGTAGTAGCCGTCGAGCCGGCCGCAGGCCACGTCGCACAGGTCGATGGCGGCCGAGCCCCCGCGGCGGATGTCGCGGACCTGCGGGAGGAGGGTGCGCACGACCTCGGCCTGGGCGGCCCGCCGCTCGGTGAGATAGCCGAAGCCGGTCCCGATCAGGGCCTGGGAGAGCGGCGGGGCGGGCCGGTGGCGGAGCGGTTCGCCGTTGAGATGGGCGCCGCGGCCGACGACGGCCTGGTAGGTCTCGCCGCGCATCGGGGCGCTGACCACGCCGACGACGGTTTCGCCGTCCTTCTCGGCCGCGATGGACACCGCCCAGGAGGGCAGTCCATAGAGGTAGTTCACGGTGCCGTCGACCGGGTCGATGATCCAGCGGACGCCGCTGGTGCCGGGGCTGCCGGCGCCCTCCTCGCCCAGGAAACCGTCGGCGGGACGGTGCTCGCCGATGAAATCGGTGATCAGCTTCTCCGAGGCGAGGTCCATCTCGGTGACGACGTCGATGGGGCTGGTCTTGGTGGCGGCCACGCCCAGGTCGGCGGGGCGGCCGTCGCGCAGCAGGGTCGCGGCGCGGGCGGCAGCCTCCAGGGCCAGTGCGAGGAGTTCGTCGTGGAGGGGGTCGGTGGGCAGGGGGTCGGGCACGGTGCTCCTTGCTCGGACGAGCGGTGGTCGGGGCTCGGGCGGGCGGTTACGCGGGGGTGTCGGCGGTGGGGCCGGTCCAGTCGGCGCCGGCCGCGGCCGGGCGGGGTGTACGGGCCGGGCAGCAGCCGACGGGGCAGAGGTCGTGGGAGGGACCGAGGGCGCCCAGGGCACAGCGCTCGGGGGTAGTGCCCCGTTCGGTGGCGGCGCGCTCCAGGAGGAGGTCGCGGACGGCCGCGGCGAACCGGGGGTCGGCGCCGACGGTGGCCGAGCGGGCGACCGGCAGGCCCAGTTCGGCGGCCTTGGCGGTGGCCTCGGTGTCGAGGTCGTACTTGACCTCCATGTGGTCCGAGACGAAGCCGATGGGGGCCATGACGACGGCGGGGACGCCGGCGCCGTGCAGCTCCTCCAGGTGGTCGCAGATGTCGGGTTCCAGCCAGGGGATGTGCGGGGCGCCGCTGCGGGACTGGTAGACGAGCTGCCAGGGGGGGGCGATGCCGGTCTCCTCCCGTACGGCGTCGGCGACGACCCGGGCCACGTCCAGGTGCTGGGCGACGTAGGCGCCGCCGGTGCCGTCGTCGGTGTGGTCGTCGGGGGTGCCGGAGGTGTCGGCGGCCGCGGTCGGGATGGAGTGCGTGGTGAAGGCGATGTGGGCGCCGGCGCGGGTCTCCTCGGGGAGCTCGGCGAGGGCGGCGAGGACGCCGTCGACCATCGGGCGGACGAAGCCGGGGTGGTTGAAGTAGTGGCGCAGCTTGTCGACCTGCGGGACGGGCAGGCCCTCGGCCTGGAGGACGGTGAGCGCGTCGGCGAGGTTCTCGCGGTACTGGCGGCAGCCGGAGTACGAGGCGTAGGCGCTGGTGGCCAGAACGGCGATGCGGCGGTGGCCGTCGGTGACCATGGTGCGCAGGGTGTCGGTCAGGTAGGGCGCCCAGTTGCGGTTGCCCCAGTAGACGGGCAGGTCGAGGCCGTGTCCGGCGAAGTCCTTGCGGAGGGCGTCGAGGAGTTCCCGGTTCTGGGCGTTGATGGGGCTGACGCCGCCGAACATGAAGTAGTGCCGGCCCACCTCTTTGAGGCGCTCGCGCGGGATGCCGCGGCCACGGGTGACGTTCTCCAGGAACGGCACGACGTCGTCGGGGCCTTCGGGACCGCCGAAGGACAGCAGGAGGAGGGCGTCGTACGGGCGGGGGTCGCACTGTTCGGGCATGGCCCCGATCCTCCCACTCCCGGCCCGGGGCGGGGGTGTCAGGCCCCGGTGGAGGCGGCGGGAAGGCGGGCGGAAATCGGGAGGCGCCGGGCACCTCACCGCCCGTAAGCTGTATCGGCCACAGACATTCCTTACCGTTTTCCTCACCGGCGGAGCACCCCGTTGCCCAGTCCCTACCGCGCCCTTTTCGGCCGCCCCGGCACCAAGGCGTTCTCCGCCGCAGGGCTGCTGGGGCGGATGCCGCTGTCGATGACGGGCATCGGCATCGTCACGATGGTGTCCCAGCTGACCGGGCGGTACGGCCTGGCCGGGGCGCTGTCCGCGACGCTGGCGCTGTCCGCGGCGGTGCTCGGGCCGCAGATCTCCCGTCTGGTGGACCGGCACGGCCAGCGCCGGGTGCTGCGGCCGGCCACGCTGGTGGCGCTGGCGGCGGTCGCCGGGCTGCTGCTGAGCGCGCAGCAGCGCTGGCCGGACTGGACGCTGTTCGCCTTCGCGGCCTGCGCGGGCTGCGTGCCGAGCGTGGGCTCGATGGTGCGGGCGCGCTGGGCGGAGCTGTACCGGGGGGCGCCGCGCGAGCTGCACACCGCGTACTCCTGGGAGTCGATCGTCGACGAGATGTGCTTCATCCTCGGCCCGATCCTGTCGATCGGGCTGTCGACGGCGTGGTTCCCGGAGGCCGGACCGCTGCTGGCCGGGGCGTTCCTGGCGGCGGGGGTGTTCTGGCTGACCGCGCAGCGCGCGACGGAGCCGGTGCCGCATCCGCGCGAACAGCACACGAAGGGGTCGGCGCTGCGGTCGCCGGGGCTGCGGGTGCTGGTGGGCACGTTCGTGGCGACCGGCGCCATCTTCGGGGCGATCGACGTGGTGACCGTGGCGTTCGCCCAGGAGGCGGGCCACAAGGCCGCGGCGAGCCTGGTGCTGGCCGTGTACGCGCTGGGGTCGTGTGTGGCCGGTGCGGTGTTCGGGCTGCTGCACCTGGCGGGGCCGCCGTCGCGCCGGTGGCTGGTGGGGGTGGCCGCGATGGCGGTGAGCATGGTGCCGCTGCAGCTGGCGGCGTCGCTGAACGGGTCGCTGGTGCTGCTGGCCGGCACGCTGTTCCTCGCCGGGCTGTCGATCGCGCCGACGATGGTCACCACGATGGCGCTGGTCGAGGAGCATGTGCCGCGAGCGCAGCTGACCGAGGGCATGACGTGGACGAGCACCGGCCTGGCGGTGGGTGTGGCGCTGGGCTCGTCGGCGGCCGGCTGGGCGGTCGACGCAGGGGGCGCCGCGCGGGGCTACCTGGTGCCGCTCGCCGCGGGTGTACTGGCCGCCCTGGTGGCGCTCGCCGGCTACCGCTGGCTGCGCCCCCGCGCTACCCATCCCCCGGTCTTCCCCACGGCCGCCGGCATCCCCGCTCCCGCGGAGCCCCCGCCCGCCGAACGCCACGACGAGACCCGGGCGGGCTGACCCCGGGGCATACGGGAACGGCCGCAGGGGGCGGGCCAACCGGGCGCCGCGTGCGCGCTGTTGACGTATCGGGGGCCGCGGGCCCGGGTGACGAGCCAGGGTGACGCTCCCGCGGAGATGCCCCTCCCGTATGCACCACTGGTACGGCCGCCCCTTCCCCTCCCTCCTCTCTGCACCATCACCACCACGTCACCGCTCCGCCACCCACGTCGTCGGCGCCCGTCTTGCGCACCGCCCGCGCCGTCGGCACGGCTCCGGCGGGCAGGCGTCCCTCAGCAGCAGTCCGTCGGCCGAAGCCGGCTCCCGTACACCGGCGAAACACACGCCGGGCCGTTGCGCCGGCACTGCAAGGCAGAGCAGCACCGCACCCACCACCCCACCCCCACAGGTGAGTTCACGGGCGCGGCGTTGACTCCCTGAGTCGATTGCTTCCGCGTTCCCGGCCCGGTGAACGGGGCGGCGGGGCCAGCGGGGGCACCCCCGCCGGATTTCCGTGTTACCGGCGGTACGACATGTCCGGGAGCCGTGCGATTGCGCCCGTTTTCGGGGTCGTGTGATTCCCGTCACTCCACCTGGAAGCGGCGTCGAGGGCTGGCATCATGCGCTGACCAACGGCGGTCGCACGCGGCCGGCCCGCGCGGAGGGAGGGATCGTCACCATGGCAGTCACCGACGTCCTCGGCGGCTCGAAAGGGCGCGGTTCGGGTGCGCCCTGGCGGAACTGGGCGGGCAATGTGACCGCCCGCCCGGCCCGGACCGTGGCGCCGGCGAGCACCGAGGAACTGGCGGCCGCCGTGCGGACCGCCGCCGCGGAGGGACTGACGGTCAAGGCAGTCGGCACCGGGCACTCGTTCACCGCGGCCGCCGCCACCGACGGGCTGCTGATCCGCCCCGAGCGGCTCACCGGTATCCGCCGGATCGACCGCGTGGCAGGGACCGTCACCGTGGCCGCCGGCACCCCCCTCAAGGACCTCAACCGGGCGCTGTCCGCGCACGGACTGTCGCTGACGAACATGGGCGACGTCATGGAGCAGACCGTCTCGGGCGCCACCAGTACGGGCACCCACGGCACCGGCCGGGACTCGGCGTCGATCGCCGCACAGATCACCGCTCTTGAACTGGTCACCGCCGACGGCTCGGTACTGCGCTGTTCCGCCGGCGAGAACGCGGAGGTGTTCGCGGGGGCGCGGCTGGGGCTAGGCGCGCTGGGCGTGGTCAGCGAGTTGACGTTCGTGGTGGAGCCGGAGTTCCTGCTGACCGCCCGCGAGGAGCCGATGACGTTCGACGAGGTGACCGACCGCTTCGGTGAACTGGCCGCCGAGAACGAGCACTTCGAGTTCTACTGGTTCCCGCACACCGGCAACTGCAACACCAAGCGCAACAACCGCAGTCAGGGCCCGGCGGCGCCGCCCGGGCGGGTGAGCGGCTGGATCGAGGACGAGTTGCTGTCCAACGGGGTGTTCCAGGTGGCGTGTGCGGTCGGCCGGGCGGTGCCGGCGGCGATACCGGGCATCGCGAAGGTCTCCAGCCGGGCACTGTCGGCGCGTACGTACACCGACATCCCCTACAAGGTGTTCACCTCGCCACGACGGGTGCGGTTCGTGGAGATGGAGTACGCGCTTCCGAGGGCGGCGGCCATCGAGACGCTGCGTGAACTGAAGGCACTGGTGGAGCGGTCGGCCTTCAGGATCAGCTTCCCGGTGGAGGTGCGGACGGCGCCGGCCGACGACATCGCACTGTCCACGGCGTCGGGCCGGGACACCGTCTACATCGCGGTGCACATGTACCGCGGAACGCCGTACCAGGGGTATTTCGGCGCCGTCGAGCGCATCATGACGGCGCACGAGGGGCGGCCCCACTGGGGCAAGCTGCACACCCGCGACGCGGCGTACCTCGCTGAGGTCTATCCGCGGTTCGGCGAGTTCACGGCGCTGCGCGATCGGCTGGATCCGGAGCGCCGGTTCGCCAACGGGTATCTGCGGCAGGTGCTGGGTGAGTGAGGGGCGGCCGGCCGGCCACTGATGTGCCGCGGCCCGGTGTCCCGTGGGGGACACCGGGCCGCGGTCGTGGGTGGTCCGCCGGTGGGCGGTCCGCCCGTTGGGGGGCGATCCTTCGTCAGGCGTTTCAGGGTGTGTTGGGGTCGGGGGACTGGCCGCCGCCCGGCTTCTGCTCGCTCTGCTGATGGCCTGGGCTGGCACCGCCGCCGGTCGCGCCGGAGCCGTCGCCCTTACCGCCGTCGGTCCCGGCGGAGGGGTTCGGCGACGCGTCGGGGGACGAGGACGGGCCGGGGCTCGGGGAGTTGGTGCCGCCGTCGCTCGGCGTCGGCGTCGGACTCTGCCCGCCGCGGCCGGTACCGCTCTCGGAGCCGTCGGTGCCGCTGCCGCCGGAGTGGCTGGGGCCGGGCGACGGGGTGCCGCCGTCGCGGCCGGTGCCGTGGCCGGTGGAGTGGCCGGGGTCCGGGGTCCGCGGGGTGCTGGGCCGGTGCGGGGAGACGTTGCCGCTGATGAGATTGCTGAAGGTGGTGCCCTTGGCGCCGCTCGGTGTCTCATCGGTGATCAGCTCGGTGGCGGTGACCGCGCCCATGGCGAGCACGAAGACGGCGAGTGCGCCGAGCGCGGGCCGCTTCCAGCCGCGCAGCCGGGTGCCGTAGGTCGCGCTGGCCTCCTCGGTGCCGGGGAGGGCCGCACCGGGCGCGCCGGCCTGCGGGAGGACGGTGGTCGCGTCGTCGCCCCTCCGGGACACCCGGCCGAGCGCCATGGTCCGCTCGGCGGGCCGCGCCATCAGCTGCGTCGCCTCCGGGTCGGGGCCGGACGGCTGCTGCTGGGCGCGCGGGATCAGCTGGGTGCGGGCGGTGGCGGGTCCGGGGTCGCGGGCCGCTACGGAGGTGACCGGGTCCTCGGTGCCCTTCTTGTCGAAGGTGGGCAGCACCATCGTGGGGCCGGCGGGCCCGGGGGTGCCGGTGGTGGCCTCGGATCGGGGGGTGGGCTGGGATCGGAGGGTGGATGGGGATCGGGTGGTGGAGAAGCGGCGCGGCTTGGGTCTGGTGGTGACCGCCGCTTCCTTGATCTGCTCTCCGGTGCGCCGGAACAGGTGCTGGAATATCGAGCCGCCGGTCGTGGCGACGACGCTGACGACACCTGCGCCGATGATGGTTCCGTACACACCGAGCTGACCCGCGAGGTACGCCGCGACCGCCGCGGCGAGCGCACTGCCGGAGACCTGGGCGATGCTCAGGTCGATCCGCCTCTCCTTCTCTTTCGTGTCGGCTTCGGTTTTTTCGTCCATCTCCTACCTTTGATCGCCCCTTCAGTCCATCTTGCATGGAGAAGTGACCAAATGGCGGGTTCAATAGTTCCGAATCTGTGGAATCTGTGAACCTCGCCACCCTTGTCGCAGGTAGAGAGGTCGACAAGGTGACTTGCCCGGACCGTTCGGCAAGAACTTCCGCGGCGCGGCGGTCCACTTCGGTGGCCCGAATGGAGTACTGTGGCGACCCCTGGCCCCGGTTCCCGTCCGGCTGCCCGGACCCGCGGGAGGGGCACTGAATCGGTGACACCCTCCCTGGGGCGCCGTCGCTCGGCACGGGTGGTCGGTGACAGGGCAAGCGGCATGGTCACTGAGCGTTGCGAACTGGTAACCGTGTCATAACGGCGCTGCTGGGCCAAGTCCCGACACGCCGGGCAACTCGGCAATGTTGTGGCAGGCTGCACCCGGGCAGGCCACACTCGACTAGCGGAAGCAGCGACGCACGTGACGTCGGCAGGCACCACCCGGGAGGTCCCCATGCCCGAACTGCGTGTCGTGGCCGTCTCCAACGACGGCACACGGCTGGTGCTCAAGGCTGCGGACAGCACCGAGTACACGCTTCCGATCGACGAGCGGCTGCGCGCCGCCATCCGCAACGACAGAGCGCGGCTGGGCCAGATCGAGATCGAGGTCGAGAGCCATCTGCGCCCCCGGGACATCCAGGCGCGGATACGAGCCGGCGCCTCCGCCGAGGAGGTCGCCCAACTCGCCGGCATTCCCGTGGACCGGGTGCGCCGCTTCGAGGGACCGGTGCTCGCCGAGCGGGCGTTCATGGCCGAGCGGGCCCGCAAGACCCCCGTACGCCGCCCCGGCGAGAACACCGGTCCGCAGCTGGGCGAGGCGGTCGCCGAGCGGCTGCTGCTGCGCGGTGCCGACAAGGACAGCGCCCAGTGGGACTCCTGGCGCCGGGACGACGGCACCTGGGAGGTGCTGCTCGTCTACCGCGTCGCGGGTGAGCCGCGATCGGCGACCTGGACGTACGACCCACCGCGCCGGCTGGTGCAGGCGGTGGACGACGAGGCCCGGGCGCTGATCGGCGAAGCCGACGACACCCCCGAGCCGAGCTTCCCGTTCGTGCCCCGGATCGCCCGGCTGCCGCGCGACCGGCCTCTGGACCGCACCCTGGACCGTCAGACCCCCGAGCGGCCCGGCGAGGACCGGGAGCGGGACGGACGGAGCGAGGAGGCCACCGGTGAACGGGAGCGCGACTCGCTGACGAGCCTGCTGGAGGCCGTGCCCAGCTTCCGGGGCGACATGGTCGTGCCGGACAGTGCCAAGGCGCCACAGAAGGACGAGGTCGAGCAGACCGAGGTCGAGGAGCCGCCGGCCCCGGCGGCGAGTGCGGGCGCGGGTTCCGCGTACGCCGATGTGCTGATGCCGCGGGCGGTCGCCGGCCACCGCGACCGGCTGACCGGGACGACGGACCGGCAGGCCGAGGCGGACGGGGTGCGCCCCGGACGGCGGGCCGCGGTTCCCAGTTGGGACGAGATCGTCTTCGGCACCCGGAGGAAGAAGCCGGAATAGCCCGGGACGGCCGGTCTTCCGGCCCTGTTGTTCGTGACGGCTCCGCTCGCTCCCTGTGCGCAGGGGGCGGGCGGAGCCGTTGCATGGGCCCGTCGTGGGCGTCAGCGGCCGCTCAGCCGGGCTGCGAGCCGGTGGCGACGGGCCGGGAGGGGTCGGCGCACCATTCGCTCCAGGAACCGACGTACAGCGCCGCGGGGACCCCGGCGACGGCGAGGGCGAGGACCTGCTGGGCGGCGGAGACGCCGGACCCGCAGTAGACACCGACCTCGGTGTCGGCGGTGGCGCCCAGGGCCGTGAACCGCTTGGCCAGTTCGGCGGCGGGACGGAAGACCGTGCTGCCGTCGGCGACGTTCTCGGTCGTGGGGGCGGACACCGCGCCGGGGATATGACCGGCCACCGGGTCGATGGGTTCGGTCTCGCCCCGGTAGCGCTCGCCCGCCCGCGCGTCCAGGAGGACGCCGCGTCGGGCCAGGGCGGCCGCGTCGTCGGCGGTGAGCAGCGGCATCGCGCCGGGCACAGGGGTGAAGTCACCGGCCGGAGGAGTCACTTTGTCGACACTCATGGCGCCGCCGGATGCCTGCCATGCGGCAAGCCCGCCGTCGAGGACCCGCACGTCCGGGTGACCCGCCCAGCGCAGCATCCACCACGCGCGGGCGGCGGCCCAACCCTGGCCACCGTCGTAGGCGACCACCGGGCGGCCGGCACTGACGCCGGCGGCTCGCATTGCGGCGGTGAAGACGGCGAGGTCGGGGAGCGGGTGCCGACCCGCCGCGCCGGGCGGGCCGGCCAGTTCGGCTTCGAGGTCGACATAGACCGCGCCGGGCAGGTGGCCGGCCTCGTATGCGGGGCGACCGGGCGGGCCGCCGAGCTGGTAGCGCACGTCCAGCAGCAGCGGGGCGTCGGGGCCGGCCAACTCGCTCGCGAGTTCGGTAGCGGTGATGATGGCATTCATGGGACTCATCCTTGCGTAGCGATGACTACGTACGGAAGGCGGCTGCCCACCCTCCGTATGACGGAGTTGTACGGCGTCGTCACCTCGCCGAAACAGAAGAGAAACGTCAAAACGGGCATTCTCCTTCGCGAACGCGCCGTGGACGGCGCGGCCGGGACGCGCACCCGGTGACAGGGTGCGAGCATCTGCTCGGGACCCGCGCCCGTACCGCACATGGCCAGCACCCCGATGCTCCGAGGAGAGTGTGACGATGACGACCGAGGCAGCAGCCCGGCGGATGCCCGGTGCGCCCTGCTGGGTGAGCCTCCTGGCGCACAACCTGCCCGCGACGCAGGAGTTCTACGGCGCGCTCTTCGGCTGGGAGTTCCGCCCGGGCCCGCAGCATTTCGGTCCGTACGCCCGCGCCTTCCTCGACGGCCTGGAGGTGGCCGGGGTCGGTGAACTGGCGGCCGACCGGCACCTCCCGGTCGCCTGGACCACCTATCTGGCCAGCGACGACGCGGATGTGACCGCCGAGCAGATCCGCTCGTGCGGCGGCACCGTGGGCGTGGGCCCGCTGGACGCCGACGACGCCGGCCGGATGGCGATCGCCTCCGACCCGCAGGGCGCCATCTTCGGCGTCTGGCAGGGCAGGACGATGCCGGGCACCGCGGTCAGCGGCGAGCCGGGCACCCCGGTGTGGAACGAACTGGTCACCCAGGAGACGAACTCCGTCGCCCCGTTCTACGAGCACGTCTTCGGCTTCGAGTCCGAGGCCGTGGTCTCCGCCGACTTCGACTACCTGACGCTGCACATCAAGGGCAAGCCGGTCGCCGGCATCCACGGCGTCGGCAACGCGCTGCCGCGCGACCGCGGGCCGCACTGGATGACGTACTTCGCCGTCTCCGACACCGACGCCGCCGCCCGCCGGGTCGTCGAACTGGGCGGCCATGTACTGCGGCCGGCGCGGGACTCGGCGCGCGGCCGGCTGGCGACGGTCGCCGACGACGACGGCGCGCTCTTCACCCTCATCCAGCGGCGCTGAGGCGTGCCACGCGCCATGGCGGACGGGCGCGGTCAGCGCGGCGCGTCGACCGGCAGGACGTCCGGGGAGAGCGCGGCCGCGTGGGCGGTCGCCGCGGTCTGCCGGCGGCGGTGGTGGCGCCGGCACAGCACCTCGTAGCCGACCTCCGCCGGCCGGTCCGGCCCCTCGCCGGAGGCGTCGCCGCGCACATCGCCGACGACGACCTGCGCACCCTCGACGACCATCCGGCCGTCGACCGTACGGGCGTTGTGAGTGGCGCGGGCACCGCACCAGCACAGCGCCTCCACCTTCAGCACCTCGATGCGGTCGGCGAGTTCGACCAGCCGTTGGGAGCCGGGAAAGAGCTTGGTGCGGAAGTCGGTGGTGATGCCGAACGCGAAGACGTCCAGCCCGAGGTCGTCGACGACCCGGGCGAGCTGGTCTATCTGGCCGGGGCCGAGGAACTGCGCCTCGTCGACGATGACGTAGTCGACCCGGCCGCCGGAACTGAGGCGGTCGACGACATGGACGTAGAAGTCCATGTCGTCCACCGCCTCGACGGCCTCGGTGACCAGGCCCAGGCGGGAGGAGAGCTTGCCGCGGCCGGCCCGGTCGTTGCGGCTGTAGATCAGGCCCTGCAGGCCGCGGGCCGAGCGGTTGTGCTCGATCTGCAGCGCCAGTGTCGACTTTCCGCAGTCCATCGTTCCGGAGAAGAACACCAGCTCGGGCATGGGGGGTGGCGGGCCTTTCGGGCTCGTACGGGAGGGACCGTGCGGGTCGGGCAGTACGGGGCGTGCGGAGGGGGCGCGGTACAGGTGTGGCGCGGGTCAGGTGCGGACCTCGAGGAGCGGCACCAGCTGCTCCACCGGGGTCATGGAACCGTGCAGGCCGACCATCTGCGACTCCCCGGGCTCCCGCTCGCTCGCGATGATTGCCATGTCGGCGTGGGCGGCGGCGACCACATCGCCGATCCGGGCGCGGACGCGGTCGTCGACGTGCGGTCCGAACCAGCCCGCGGCGATGGCCTCCTCGCGGCCGGCGACCCACATCTGGTCGCCGACCACCTCGCGCCACACGGCGAGCACGTCGGCGGCCGCGCCCGGGTGGGCGTACACGTGCCGGGCCCGGCCCTCGCCGCCCAACAGGCGTACGCCGGCGCGCAGTTCCCAGTCCTCGTCGAAGTCGATCCGGGAGTCGGGGTCGAAGGGGATGTCGATCATCCCGTGGTCGGCGGTGATGTACAGGGCGCTGCGCGGCGGGAGTTGCTCGGCGAGCCGCTGGGCGAGCCGGTCCACGTAGAGGAGTTGACCGCGCCAGGCGTCGGAGTCGACGCCGTAGCGGTGGCCCTTGCCGTCGACCTCGGAGTAGTAGGTGTAGACGAGCGAGCGGTCGCCGGCGGCGAGTTGTTCGGCGGCGAGGTCCATCCGCTCCTCGCCGGAGAGCCGGCCGTGGAAGGTGCCGCCGCTGAGCGCGATCCGGGTGAGCGGGGTCTGGGCGAAGTCCGGCGCGGAGACCTGGCAGGTGTGGATGCCGGCGGCGTCGGCGAGCCGGAAGACCGTCGGGTAGGGCTGCCAGGTGTGCGGATCGGTCCAGGGGCGCCAGCGCAGCTGGTTCATCAGCGCGCCGGTGGCCGGGTCCTGGCAGGTGTAGCCGGGCAGGCCGTGGGCGCCCGGCGGCAGGCCGGTGCCGACCGAGGCGAGGGAGGTGGCCGTGGTGGCGGGGAAGCCGGCGGTGAGCGGCAGGCCGCTGCCGTTGAACGAGGTGTCCAGGAGGGAGGTGAGGAACGGCGCCTCCCCCGGGTGGGCGCGCAGCAGCTCCCAGCCGAGGCCGTCGATCAGGAAGACGCAGGCGCGGTCGGCGGGGGCCAGCTCCATGCCGGTGGTGACGCCGGGCATGCCCTGGCCGGCGGTGATGGCGGGCAGCAGGTCGGCGAGCGAGCCGGTGCCGTAGCGGGGCACCGGGGCGGTCAGCGGGTCGAGCGGTTCCGGTTCCGGCCAGACGGGTGCGGTGTGGGCCATCAGCGGGTGCTGGTGGCCGCGGTGGCCTCGGAGAGCGCCTGGGCGAAGGCGAGGGTCTCGCGCACCGAGTCCGGGCCGTCGCCGGCCTCGCTGACCCGGAGGGAGAGGTCGTCGGCGGTGGACGAACCGGTGTAGCCGTGGTCGGCGTCGCAGTTGGGGTCGCCGCAGCTGGCGGGCTCCAGGTCGAGACGCGCGACGGCGCCCCAGCCGATCGTGAGGACGACCTCGCGGGGCAGCTGGCCGGCGGTGTAGGACTCGGGGTTGGCGACGACGCGGCTGAGCACCACGGACGAGATCCGGCCGAGCTTGACGGACTCCGTGGAGGTGGTGGCGTACGGGGACGGGGAGGTGGCGTCGGCGGCCTGCTCGTCGGTGTGGCTGACGATGAAGCGGGTGCCGGTGAGGACCAGGACCGTGACGTGGCGGCGGACCTCGTTGGCGTCGAAGGTCGTCTCCTGGTGGACGAGGTACGACACCACCGGCTCGCCGCCGACCGCGGCCTGCACCGCCTCGGCCACGAGCGTCGGGTAATAGCCACTGCGCTCGATCGCCGCGCGCAGCCCCTGGGTCGTCGTACCGGTCTTAGCCATGGGGTCCATCTTACGGGGCGTACCGGGGCGCGAGAGCCTCAGTAGACGGGCAGCCGGCGGGGGCCGAGGTCGGTGGTGGCGGGCGGTCTGGCCAGCCGGACGGAGGCACCGAGGACGGCCAGGCCGCGCGGGGCGACGACGACCGGTTCGAGATCCACGGCGACCACCTCGGGGTGGTCGTCGACCAGCCGGGAGACCCGCAGCAGAAGCTCCTCCAGAGCGGCGGTGTCCACGGGCTGGGAGCCGCGCCAGCCGAAGAGGAGCGGGGCGCTGCGGATCGACCGGATCTGCTCGGTGACCTCGCGGTCGGTGGCCGGAATCAGACGGTGAGCCATGTCGCCGAGCAGCTGGGAGGGCGCGCCGGCCAGCCCGAAGGAGAGGACCGCGCCGGCGGAGGGGTCGATGGCGGCGCGGACGACGGTGTCGACGCCGCGCGGCACCATCGCCTGGACGACCGGCCGCAGCTCCTCCGGGGAGCCGAGGAAGTCGGTCAATTCAGTGTAGGTGCGGCGGAGTTCGGCCTCGCCGGCGATGTCGAGGCGGACGCCGCCGAGGTCAGCGCGGTGCCGCAGGTGGGGGGCGGTGGCCTTGAGGGCGACCGGGTAGCCGAGCCGGGCGGCGGCGCGGACGGCGGCGTCCGGGTCGGGGGCCGGGAGGGCGGGGCGGATGGGGATGCCGTAGCGGGCGAGCAGCGCCTCGGCGTCGGCGGGCGGCAGCGCGACGGAGCGGCCGGGGGCGACGTCCCGGGTGAGCCGGTCGAGCAGTCGCTCGATGTCGGTGCCGGCGGCCGCCTCCTGGATGTCGTCGTATTCGGGCACCCGGCCTGGTTCGGCGGCCGTGCGGCGCCAGGCGGCGTAGCGGACGGCCTCGGCGAGGGCGCGGACGGCGCGCTCGGCGGCGGGGTAGGCGGGGATGAGGGCGGGGCGGGGGCCGGGCGGGGCCTCGGGGGCGGCGGCCGGGCGGGCCTCCGGGGCGGCCGGCTCCTGGGGTGCGTGCGGCGTGTGGGGCTCGGGCGGGGCGGCGAGCGTCTCGGCCAGGTCGTCCATGGCGAGGTGGACGACGGTGACCGGTTTGCCCGGGTTGGCAACCACCGCGGCGCGCAGGGCGTCGGCCAGGGCGATGCCCTCGCTCCCGCCCGGGGTGGCGGTGCCCTCCTCCCCCACCCACGGGATGGCGGTGACGACGACGGCGTCCCAGCCGTCGCCGGCGAGCGCCTCGGCCAGGGCGGCGCGGAAGTCCTCCGGGGCCGCGTCGGAGGGCAGGACGTACGGGCGCTGCGGGCGCAGCCCCTCGGTGAGGCAGGTGTCGTAGGCCAGCAGGGCCAGCGATTCGGAGTTGCCCAGGATGGCGACGCGCGGGCCGGCCGGCAGCGGCTGGGAGGCCAGCAGGAGCCCCGCGTCGATCAGCTCGGTGACGGTGTCGACGCGGATCACGCCGGCCTGGCGCATCAGGGCCGCGACGGTGCTGTCGGGGACGCGGACGGTGGGCACGGCGTGGCCCATGGGGGCGGCGCCGTGGTGCCGGGCCCCTTTGGCGACGACCACGGGCTTGACGGCGGCGGTGCGGCGGGCGAGCCGGGCGAACTTCCGGGGGTTGCCGATGGACTCCAGGTAGAGGATGGCGACGTCGGTGTACGGGTCGTCGTACCAGAACTGGAGGAGGTCGTTCCCGGAGACGTCGGCGCGGTTGCCGGCCGAGACGAAGGTGGAGATGCCGGCGATGCCGCCGTCGCCGGGGCCGCGCTCGTGCAGTCCGCTGAGCAGGGCGATGCCGATCGCTCCGGACTGGGTGAACAGGCCGATCCGGCCGGCGCCCGGCATCCGGGGGGCGAGCGAGGCGTTCAGCCGGACCTCGGGGGCGGTGTTGAGCAGGCCGAAGGCGTTGGGGCCGATGAGGCGCATGCCGTAGGAGCGGACCTGGCGGAGCAGGGCGCGCTGCCGCTGGCGGCCCTCGGGACCGGACTCGGCGTACCCGGAGGAGAGGACCAGCACCCCCGGGACGCCGTGTTCGCCGCAGTCGCGGACGACGTCGGGGACGCCGGCGGCGGGGACGGCGATGACCGCCAGGTCGACGGGCTCGGGAATCTCGCGCAGCGAACGGACGGCGGGGACGCCCTCGGGCTCCAGGCGGCGCAGGTCCTCGGGGAAGGCGTGGTTGACGGCGTGCACGCGGCCGGTGAAGCCGGCGTCGAGGACGTTGCGCAGCGCGGTGCGGCCGAGGCCGCCGGGGGCGCGGCCGGTGCCGATGACGGCGACCGCGCCGGGGGCGAGCAGCCGCTGGACGGAGCGGGCCTCGGCGCGCTGCTCGCGGCCACGCATCACGGCCATGGACTGCTCGGTTGGTTCGAGGTCGAACTCCAGACGGACGACGCCGTCCTCGAAGGTGCGCTTCTGGGTGTAGCCGGCGTCCGTGAACACCTTGATCATCTTGGTGTTGGCGGGCAGTACCTCGGCGGCGAACCGGCGGATGCCCCGTTCACGGGCGACGGCGGCGATGTGCTCCAGGAGGGCGGAGGCGACACCGCGGCCCTGGTGGGCGTCCTGGACGAGGAAGGCGACTTCGGCCTGGTCGTGCTCGCGGCTCTTGGCGGGCAGTCCGCGGTCGTCGATGCGGTCGTAGCGGACGGTGGCGATGAACTCGCCGCCCACCGTGGCGGCCAGGCCGACCCGGTCGACGTAGTCGTGGTGGGTGAACCGGTGGACGTCGCGGTCGGACAGCCGGGGATACGGGGCGAAGAAGCGGTAGTACTTCGACTCGTCCGAGACCTGCTCGTAGAAGGAGACCAGCCGCTCGGCGTCGTCGGGCGTGATGGGCCGGATGCGTGCCGTGCCGCCGTCGCGCAGGACCACGTCGGCTTCCCAGTGGGTGGGGTACGCGTGATCCGGCGGCGGCTGCATGCGGACAGAGTACGGCGGGGCACCGACAACGGGCTCGGCGTGCGTACGCTCGATTTCCCGGGCCTCGCCTCGGGGCCGAGGGCCGGGAAGGAGGTCCGGACGGCCCGGCCGGGACTCCGGAACGAAGGGCTTCGGGACCACTCCGGGCCGCATGCCAGAATGGTCTAGACAACAGTCACGACTTTGAAGGGCAACACCATGGCTGAGCGCCGCGTCAATGTCGGTTGGGCCGAGGGCCTGCACGCCCGCCCCGCGTCGATCTTCGTCCGAGCGGCCACCGCCTCCGGTGTCCCGATGACGATCTCCAAGGCGGACGGCAACCCTGTCAACGCCGCCTCCATGCTCGCGGTCCTGGGCCTGGGCGCCCAGGGTGGCGAGGAGATCGTGCTGGCCTCCGACGCAGAGGGCGCCGAGGCCGCGCTCGACCGTCTGGCGAAGCTGGTCGCGGAGGGTCTTGAGGAGCTCCCCGAGACCGTCTGAGGAGCGCCGGGGCCGGGTGCCCTCTCCCCCACCTCTGCTGACGCGGCCCCGCCGCGGTGACCGGGAAAACCGGGTCCCGCGGCGGGGCCGTTTCGCTGGGGCGGCGTCACAGGGACTGTGCCCCTCCGGGGCGTCCTCGGTGTCGTGCCCGGCAGCGGAGTCGTCGGCCGGCGTCTCACTGACGTCCGGCAGCTCGCGGGGAGAAGGAGAAGAGGCCACCGGGACATTAGACACGAGCCCGGAAAGGACGCACGGCTGTTTTTCTCGTAGCGAAGCGGCGGTTTCCGGCGTAGCGAAGCGCATGAAATCCCGGCATCGGCGGCCGGAATCCGCGCCGCTGCACATTTCTTCACGGCGAGACCACGGAAACCGGGGACGAGGAACGGGCGCAGATTATCGAGCACCGAAGCATCGAATACGAGCGCTCCACCTTCACCCTCTCACCTTCCCGCCGCCCTCACTCACACAGGCAATTCCCTTTCCCGCCTCTTTGTATACGGGGCCATTGTTAAGCCCGGGCGCGTGCCGTGTTGACGGGGCGTTTCGGGTCCCTCACAGCGGGAGCCGCGCGGCGCAGCCGGTACACGGGAAGCGACCGTTCGATGTGCGCTGTCATGAGGGCACGCGCCCGTTCCGCATCGCCCCGGGCCACCGCGTCAAGTACGGCACCGTGCTCGTCCCACGATGCGGTGACTCGGGACGGTGGCTCCATGACGTACATCCACTCGATCTTGCGCCGCAGCTGGGTGAGAAGCGCAGTGAGGCTGGGGCTGCCGGCCGCCTGGGCGAGCGTTTCGTGGAACCAGCCGTCCAGTTGGCACAGGTCGGCAGGGTGGCCGTGCCGGGACCGCTCGCGGCCGAGCCGTACCAGGCCGCGCAGCACCTTGAGATGAGCGGAGGTGCGGCGGGCGGCCGCGCGGGCGGCGCCCAGCGGCTCCACGAGGGTGCGGAGGTCGAGGAGGTCGGCGGCCTCCTGTTCGGTGAGTTCGGCGACGCAGGCGCCGGCGTGATGGCGGGTGGTGACGAAGCCCTCGGACTGCAGTGTGCGCAGCGCTTCCCGCACGGGGACCCTGGATACGCCGTACCGCGCGGCGAGAATGTCCTCGATCAGCCGGCTGCCCGGCGCCAGCGCGCCGGAGACGATATCGTCGCGAATCGCCGTGCACACCGCATGCGCAGAAATATGGCCTCGCATCGTCCGTGCCTCCGCCGTAATCCCCGGGAGCGCCGCCCCTTTGGCGGCATTCCCTGACCCTATTCGACCATGGGGAATTCTCCCTCGGGATCTCGCGAATTGACCGGAGCTTTTCGGCCGATGCACGGCATCCGGTGAGCCCTGCGGCGGCCTTTCCGGGGAGACGGTGGAGCCCCGGCCTGCCGGGGTGGCGGGCCGGGGCTCCAGGGGGACGGTGTTGCGGCGGAGGTCCAGGTGGGTCAGACGGTGACGCCGTGCGCGCGGAGGTAGGCGACCGGGTCGACGTCCGAGCCGTAGTCCGGGCCGGTCCGCGCCTCGAAGTGGAGGTGCGGGCCCGTGGTGTTGCCGGTGTTGCCGGAGAGGGCGATCTGCTGCCCCGGGGTGACCGCCTGGCCGACCGTCACCCCGATCGACGAAAGGTGACCGTATTGGGTGTACGTACCGTCGTTCATCTTGATCACGACGTTGTTGCCGTACGCGCCGCCCCAGCCGGCCTCGACGACGGTGCCCGAACCGACCGCGTGGACGGGAGTGCCGTAGGCGGCGTGGAAGTCGATGCCGGTGTGGCTGCCCGAGGACCACAGGCCGCTGGACGCCTTGTACGCCGTGGAGACGTAGGAGCCGCTCACGGGGGCGACGAAGGTGTTGAGGCGCTCGCGCTCGGCCTCGCGGGCGGCGCGCACCTTGGCCGCGCGCTCCTCGTCGGCCTTCTTCTTCGCCACCTCGGCCCGCCGGACGGCCTCCGCTTCGGCCTTCGCCCTGGCCACTGCGGCCTCGGCGGCGGCCTGCTGCGCGTCTGCCTGGGCCTCGATCCGGACGGCGAGTTCGTCGGCCATCACGACGGCCTGCTGGAGGCCGGTGTCGTGGGGAGAGGGCTCGTCCGTGGCGGCCAGCGCGGGCGACGCCACGGAGGCGACGACACCGGAGGCGGCGAGGGTGGCTATGCCGGCGAGGTTGCGGGTGGTGCGAGCGGTGCGGCTCGCGCGGCGGTGCTTCCCGGTGGCACGGGTGAACGCCATGTACGGGCTGGTCCTTTCCTTCCTTCTCGCCTACCGGGTTAGCTGACGGGTTCGGAGCAGGAAGGTCTCCTACGGGCTCCTCCGGGGAGGCGCCCGATTCACCCCAAGGGACGTGTGGGTCCCCGGCTCCCCTGGCTCGCGCCATACGGGGACTCGGCGATGACTGTCCGGTGCCACGGGTGTGGCGGACTTGTGACGAACAGCCGGACCGACGCTAATCGGGACAACTTTCGATCGGCAAACAGAACCGGAATTTTGTGCGCCACGCCACACGCGAAACGGGCAACCGGCACAACCGGCCGGGCATCTTCGTCCGTCCGCGCAGCACGGTTCCCACGGGTCGTTCCCTCCGCGGGCACGGAGGACATGGCGCACACGCGAAGCGGCTCCCGTGGCAAGTGCCTGCCACGGGAGCCGCTTTGTCGACAGATGACGAGCCGTCGGGTGAGGGCCCGTCACACCGAGGGTCAGCCGCTGACGACCGTCACCTCGCCGATGCCCAACGCCTTGACCGGCTCGGCGATCTGGGCCGCGTCACCCACCAGGACCGTCACCAGCCGGTCCACCGGGAAGGCGTTGACGACCGCGGCGGTCGCCTCGACCGTGCCGGTCTCCGCGAGCCGGACGTACAACTGCGCCTGATAGTCGTCGGGAAGCTGCTGCTCCACCTGGTCGGCCAGCGTGCCGGCGACCGCGGCGGCGGTCTCGTACTTCAGCGGCGCGACACCGACGAGGTTCTGCACCGCGACATCGCGCTCGGCGTCCGTCAGCCCCTCTGCCGCGAGGGTGCGCAGCACCGTCCACAGGTCCTGGAGGGCCGGCCCGGTGGACGCGGTGTCCACCGACCCGCTGATGGCCAGCAGAGCGGCTCCGGTGGCCCCCTCCGGGGAGGACGGGGCGGTGGAGCGCAGTACCTGCCCGAAGGAGCGCACCCCGTAGGTGTAACCCTTCTCCTCGCGCAGCACCCGGTCCAGACGGGACGTGAGGGTGCCGCCCAGGCAGTACGTGCCGAGCACCTGGGCGGGCCATACCTGGTCGTGCCGGTCGGCACCGATCCGCCCGATGAGCAGTTGCGTCTGGACGGCACCGGGACGGTCGACGATCACCACGCGGCCGGTGTCGTCGGCGACCACCGGCGAGGGCTTCTGCGGCTCGGCCGTGGAGCCCGTCCAGGCGCCGAGGGTGTCGGCCAGCGCAGCGTCCAGGTCGACGCCGGTGAAGTCGCCGACGATGACGGCGGTGCCGGTGGCCGGCCGGACGTGCGCGTCGTAGAAGGCGCGGACGGCGCCCGCGTCGATCCGTGCCACGGTCTCCTCGGTGCCCTGACGGGGCCGCGACATCCGGGAGGTGGCCGGAAACAGCTCCTTGGAGAGCGCCATCGCGGCACGCCGGGCCGGGTTCGCCAGCTCGTGCGGGATCTCGTCGAGGCGGTTGCGGACCAGCCGTTCGATCTCGCTGTCCGGGAAGGCGGGGGCGCGCAGCGCGTCGGCGAGCAGGCCGAGGGCGCGCGGCAACCGGGAGGCCGGGACCTCCAGGGAGACCCGTACACCGGGGTGGTCGGCGTGCGCGTCCAGGGTGGCGCCGCAACGCTCCAGCTCGGCGGCGAACTCCTCGGCGGTGTGCTTGTCGGTGCCCTCGGACAGGGCGCGGGCCATGATCGTGGCAACGCCGTCGAGGCCCTCGGGCTCGGCCTCCAGGGGCGCGACGAGGTTGACCTCCACGGCGACGACCTGCTGGCCGGGGCGGTGGCTGGTCAGCAGGGTCAGGCCGTTGGCCAGCCGGCTGCGCTCGGGCGCGGGAAAGGCCCACGGCTTGGGGGCGCCGCCCCGAGGCTGCGGGTGGAAGTCCATGGTGCTCACGGGGGCGTCTGCGGGGGTGGTGGCGTCGGTCACTTGGCCGCCTCCTCTTCCTCGGTGCCGGCGGCGTCGGTCTGCGCGGTGGGCTCGTAGACGAGCACGGCGCGGTTGTCGGGGCGCAGCCGGGCCTTGGCGACCGCCTGCACCTCCAGCGGGCTGATCTCCAGGACGCGCTGGACGGCGGTCAGCGCGAGCTGCGGATCGCCGAACAGGACGGCGAAGCGGCACAGTTCGTCGGCGCGGCCGCTGACCGTGGCGAGCCGGTCCAGCCATTCGCGCTCCAGCTGGGCCTGGGCCCGCTCCATCTCCTCGGGGGTCGGGCCCTCTTCGGCAAAACGGGCCAACTCCTCGTCGACGGCGGCCTCGATGGCGGGCACCTCCGTGCCGCCGGACGTCTTCACGTCCAGCCAGCCCAGCGAGGGCGCGCCGGCCAGCCGCAGCAGGCCGAAGCCGGCGGCGACCGCGCTCCGGTCGCGGCGCACCAGGCGGTTGTACAGGCGCGAGGACTCGCCGCCGCCCAGGATGGTGAGCGCGAGATCGGCGGCGTCGGCCTCGCGGGAGCCGTCCTGCGGGAGGCGGTAGGCGGCCATCAGGGCCCGGGAGGGGACGTCCTCCTTGACGACGGTGCGGAGCTGGTCGCCGATGGTCTCCGGCAGGCTGCCGTCGCGCGGCGGCTGCTTGCCGTCGTGCGACGGGATCGAGCCGAAGTACTTCTCCACCCAGGCCAGCGTCTGCTCGGGGTCGATGTCGCCCACGATGGACAGGACCGCGTTGTTGGGCGCGTAGTACGTGCGGAAGAAGGCCCGCGCGTCCTCCAGGGAGGCAGCGTCGAGGTCGGCCATCGACCCGATGGGCGTGTGGTGGTACGGGTGCCCCTCGGGGTAGGCCATGGCCGTCAGCTTCTCGAAGGCCGTGCCGTAGGGGACGTTGTCGTAGCGCTGACGGCGCTCGTTCTTGACGACGTCGCGCTGGTTCTCCAGGGACTCCTCGTCGAGCGCGACCAGCAGCGAGCCCATCCGGTCCGCCTCCAGCCAGAGGGCGAGCTCCAGCTCGTGGGCGGGCATGGTCTCGAAGTAGTTGGTGCGCTCGAAACTGGTGGTCCCGTTGAGCGAGCCACCGGCGCCCTGGACGAGCTCGAAGTGGCCATTGCCCTTCACCTGCGCGGACCCCTGGAACATCAGGTGCTCGAAGAGGTGAGCCAGGCCCGTACGGCCCTTGACCTCGTGGCGCGAGCCGACGTCGTACCACAGGCAGACGGCCGCCACCGGCGTCAGATGGTCCTCGGAGAGCACCACGCGCAGGCCGTTGGCCAGCCGGTGCTCGGTCGCTGTCAGGCCGCCGGAGCCGGCTTGTTCTGTGGCCGTGTGACCCATGGGCATGTACGTCCCTTCGATCCGCTTGCGAGGAAGTTCTGTCACTGTATGCAACCGCGTCGGCATCTGGCGAAGTTCCCGTGAGGAAGGGCCCCGAACATGCGCCGTGGCCCGCGGCGGGGTGCGAAGGGGGGAGTCGTGGTGAGCGTTGTCAGTGGGGCGGTCCACAATGGTCCGCGTCAGACTCATCGGACTCGCCGGTCGGTCCGCCGGCCGGGCGGTCAACGTCGGTCCCCGGCGTTGACCCGAAGCGTTGACCCAACAGCAGTGATCACACATCGGCAGTAGACGCAGCAGAAGGAGCCGCAGCCGCGATGGCCCGCCGCAGCACGAAGACCCCGCCGCCGGACGACTTCGAGGAGAGGATCCTCGACATCGACGTCGTCGACGAGATGCAGGGTTCCTTCCTCGAGTACGCGTATTCGGTCATCTACTCTCGCGCCCTGCCGGACGCCCGCGACGGTCTCAAGCCCGTGCACCGCCGCATCCTCTACCAGATGAACGAGATGAGCCTGCGGCCCGACCGCGGCTATGTGAAGTGCGCCCGGGTCGTCGGCGAGGTGATGGGTAAGCTCCACCCGCACGGCGACGCGTCGATCTACGACGCCCTGGTGCGCATGGCGCAGCCGTTCTCGATGCGACTGCCCCTGGTGGACGGCCACGGCAACTTCGGCTCCCTGGGCAACGACGACCCGCCCGCCGCGATGCGGTACACCGAGTGCCGGATGGCGTCGGCGACGTCCCTGATGACGGAGTCCATCGACGAGGACACCGTCGACTTCACGCCGAACTACGACGGCCAGGAGCAGGAACCGGTCACCCTCCCCGCCGCGTATCCGAACCTCCTCGTCAACGGGTCGTCCGGCATCGCCGTCGGTATGGCGACGAACATGCCGCCGCACAACCTCGGCGAGGTGATCGCCGCGGCCCGCCACCTGATCAAGCACCCGAACGCCGATCTCGACTCCCTGATGCGGTTCGTACCGGGTCCGGACCTGCCGACGGGCGGCCGGATCGTGGGCCTGAACGGTGTGCGGGACGCCTACGAGAAGGGTCGCGGCACATTCAAGATCCGCGCCACGGTCTCGGTGGAGAACGTCACCGCCCGCCGCAAGGGCCTGGTCGTCACCGAACTCCCCTTCACGGTCGGCCCGGAGAAGGTCATCTCCAAGATCAAGGACCTGGTGGGGGCCAAGAAGCTCCAGGGCATCGCGGACGTGAAGGACCTCACCGACCGCGAGCACGGCCTGCGCCTGGTGATCGAGGTGAAGAACGGCTTCAATCCGGAGGCCGTGCTGGAGCAGCTCTACAAGCTCACGCCGATGGAAGAGTCCTTCGGCATCAACAACGTCGCCCTGGTGGACGGCCAGCCGCTGACGCTCGGCCTCAAGGAGCTGCTGGAGGTCTACGTCGACCACCGCTTCGACGTGGTGCGCCGGCGCAGCGAGTTCCGCCGCACCAAGCGGCGCGACCGGCTCCACCTGGTCGAGGGCCTGCTGACGGCCCTGGTGGACATCGACGAGGTCATCCGCCTGATCCGGTCCAGCGAGAACAGCGCCCAGGCCAGGGAGCGCCTGATGGCCCGGTTCTCGCTGAGCGACGTGCAGACGCAGTACATCCTGGACACTCCGCTGCGCCGGCTGACCAAGTTCGACCGGATCGAGCTGGAGGCGGAGCGCGACCGGCTGGAGTCCGAGATCGCGGAGCTGACCCGGATCCTGGAGTCGGACGCCGAACTGCGCAAGCTGGTCTCCGGCGAGCTGGCCTCGGTCGCGAAGAAGTACGGCACGCCGCGGCGCACGGTCCTGCTGGAGTCCGCGGGCACCTCGGTCGCCGCGGTGCCGCTGGAGGTCTCCGACGACCCGTGCCGGGTGCTGCTGTCGTCCACGGGCCTGCTGGCGCGCACGACCACGGCGGAGACGTCGTTCGACGCCGACGCCAAGCGCGCCAAGCACGACGTGATCGTCTCGGCGGTGCCGGCGACGGCGCGCGGCGAGGTGGGCGCGGTGACGTCCCTCGGGCGGCTGCTGCGGCTGACGGTGATCGACCTGCCGCAGCTTCCGGACTCCGCGACGCCCAGTGTCGCCGGTGGTGCGCAGATCTCGGAGTTCCTGAGTCTCGAGGACGGCGAGCAACTGGTCTGCCTGACGACGCTGGACGAGTCCTCGCCGGGGCTCGCGCTCGGCACGGAGCAGGGCGTCGTCAAGCGGGTGGTGCCCGACTATCCGTCCAACAAGGACGAGTTGGAGGTCATCACCCTCAAGGAGGGCGACCGCATCGTGGGCGCAGCGGAGCTGCGTACGGGCGAGGAGGACCTGGTCTTCATCACCGACGAGGCACAGCTGCTGCGGTATCCGGCGTCGCAGGTACGGCCGCAGGGACGGCCGGCGGGCGGTATGGCGGGCATCAAGCTGGGCCAGGGCGCGAAGGTGATCGCCTTCGCGGCGGTCGATCCGGCCGCGGACGCCGCGGTGTTCACGGTCGCCGGTTCGCACGGCACGCTGGACGACTCGGTGGCGACGGCCAAGCTCACCCCGTTCGACCAGTACCCGCGCAAGGGCCGGGCCACCGGTGGTGTGCGCTGTCAGCGGTTCCTGAAGGGCGAGGACTGCCTGACGATGGCCTGGGCCGGCCCGGCGCCGGTGCGGGCTGCTGACGCCAAGGGCGCACCGGTCCCGCTGCCGGATCCCGACCCGCGCCGGGACGGCTCTGGAGTGGCACTGGCCAAGCCGGTGACCGCACTGGCCGGCCCCGCTTAAGCACGACAGCCAGACAGACAGCACACGGCGCCGCCGGGGTGGTGAACAACCGCCCCGGCGGCGTCTGTCGTGTGCGCCGGGAAGCGGCTTGGGGCTCGGGGGGGGCGCCGGCCTGCGGCCGTCGCGCCTACGTGATCGATTCCTGTGCCCGGGGCCGCCGTCCGGGTACGTGGTTCACCTTGTGGTGGGCACTCGGCACGCTGCTGCCGCCCCGACGCCCCTCAGTCTTCCCGCGACGGCACGTAGCGCAGCACGCCCCACATGCTGTTCTCATCCGCCTCCGCCGGGGTGGTCTGCCGGCAGTTCTCCAGCTCCTTGCGCAGCGCCGCAGCATCGATGCCGCTACCGATCATCACCAGCTGTGTGCAGCGTTCCTCCCCCTTCTGCCAGGGCTCGGGGTAGAAACGCAGGAAGTTGCCGACCGCGTGCAGCGTGAACTTCTGGCGGCTCTCCGGCACGTCGAAGTGGACGAAGCCCTTGATGCGGTAGAGCCCGCCGGGTCGGCTGTCCAGGAACTCCATCAGGCGGCGCGGATGCATCGGCTCGACGGAGGTGAACTCGACGCTCTCGTAAGCGGCGTGGAGGTGCCCGGCGTGTCCGTGATCGCAGTTGTGACAACCCTGGTGGTCGTGGTCGCCATCACCGTCGCCGAATCCCCGTCCTGGTGCTCCGTTGGCGGAAGCCTCCCGCAACAGGTCTTCGAACGACAGCTGGCGGACCGCCGCATCACGGTCCTCCCCCGGCCCACGGTCGAAGAACATCTCCGGATCGATCTGCCCGTATGCCGTGCAGATCACCGGTCGGCCGGGGGCAAGGTCCGCAAGCCTGCCGATGAGGCCCTGGCGCGCCTCGTCCCCGATGCGGTCGGCCTTGTTGAGCACCACGAGGTCGGCGATCCCCACGTGCCGGTCCAATTCCGGATGCCGGGCACGGGTGTCCTCGAACTCTGCTGCGTCGACGACCTCGATCAACCCGCCGTAGACGATCCGGTCGTTCTCGCTCGCGAGGATCATCCGGATGAGTTCCTGCGGCTCGGCCAGCCCACTGGCCTCGATGACGATCACATCGATACGGGCCACAGGGCGGGCCAGCCGCTCCAGATAGGTGTCCAGTTCGCTCGTGTCGACGGCGCAGCACAGGCACCCGTTGCCGAGCGAGACCATCGAGTCGACCTGCCCGGCGACGGTCATCGCGTCGATCTCGATACTGCCGAAGTCATTGACGATCGCGCCGATGCGAGTGCCGTCGCCGGCGCGCAGCAGGTGGTTGAGGAGGGTGGTCTTGCCCGACCCCAGGAAGCCTGCGAGCACGACGACCGGGATCTGTTGGGTGGCCAAGAGAGAACGCCTCCATGGTGCGGGTGGCGGGCCGCGCGGCCCAGCGGCGGACGAGCTGTCGATCGTAACGGACCCGTGCCATGCCCCGACCCGCTTCTCGCCTTGCCCGGTGGCCCAGCCCGAACACGCCACAGCCTCCGATAGGAGCCACACCGCATCGAGCGACCCCACCACGGACCACACCAAGGTCACACCGGGGCTGCCCCCGGAGCTCTGGACCTACGGAAGCCAGGAAACCCCGCGCCCAACTCCCGAGGCACGCGATAGCCACGCGCAGGCGTCACCGCTTCTGCCTGCCCACGTTGGGCGCGGTCGCCCCCGGCCCCCTGCTCCTCGGCCTCACCACAGAACGCCGCCGCAGCCATCGGCCTCCACGCCCGACTCCGCTGTACCGGAGGCACGACCGACCACCTCCACTCGTCGTGGCGTGCCTCGCCACCCTCCCGGCATTCCGGACATGACGCTCCGGGTTAGGCTCGCCTTCGTGAACAGATGCGCCAGCGCTTCCCTCGAAGCGGCCGAACCTCTGGCCGGAACGGCAGCCACCGCCCGGACCTGGCTGTTGATCGAGCAAGCCGGGCCCTGGGGAGCCAAGGCACTGGCGGACAGCCACCTCGACCCGCACATCGGCCGGGCCCTGGAGGCCGCGGCAGACGGCACCGGCGTGCGCGTCGCTCTCATCCGCCGGCCCGGACGCCACGCCGATCTGCACGGCACCCCCCGGCGTCGCCTGTTCCTTGCGCACACCGCTCCAGGACACTCCTGGATCCGCACCACCACCGTCACCGACCCGGGAGCCGCGCTCGACCTGGATTTCGCCGCCGCGGGAGCCGGAAGCCACCTCGGTGTCTGGGAGCCGTACACCGGCGACCCTGTGGTGCTTGTGTGCACCAACGGCAAACGGGATCGCTGCTGCGCCCTCCTCGGCAGACCGCTGGCCGCTCAGCTGGCCGACAGGAGTACCGCGACCTGGGAGGTGACGCACATCGGCGGTCACCGCTTCTCCCCCACGCTCTTCGTCCTCCCCTACGGCTACGCCTACGGACGTGCCTCGGCTCAGCTCGTCGAGGATGTCGTGAAAGCGGCGGGCCATGGACTCGTCACGCTCGACCAGTGCCGGGGCCGCTCCACGTGGGACCGGCCGGCCCAGGCCGCCGACCTGGCGGTCCGGGAGCTGATCCGAGAGCGGGGCGCGGACGCACTCGACGTCGTAGGGACCGACCCGATGCGGCCCGAACCTGGGAATGGGCACGGACGGGCGCCTGCCGGCGGACCGACGGCTGACGCCGCTCGCAGTTGGACCGTCACCGTTGCACACGCCGACGGGCGGGCGTGGCGCGTGGTGGTCGATCAGCGGGCCGATGGTGCTCCGTCGCCCGCCAGCTGTGGTGCGCCGCTCGGTCCACCGTCGCGCATGGCGGTCGCTTCCATCACTGCGCTCACGGACGGCGCTGCCGCTCGACGGCCCTTCTGTCCCGCTGGTCCGCCGTCCTGACACCGGAGGCGTATCCGGCTCGGCCGCTTTGCCACTCCGATCGGAGTTGCGTGCCCCATCGACCGGTGCCGCGCCTGACTCCACGGCGCGAGCCAGCACAACCCCCAACAGCAGCCCCAGCGTCGCCGCGAACCCTAGGCTCGACACCGCCCCCGTAGCTCGCAGCACGGTGGCGCGACTCCGGTTGCTCCGTGCACCCGCAATCGACGCCCCGGCAACCCCTCCCACAGCACACATGCCCGCTCCCCCTCCGCACGCTGTCCTGGCGCGCACAACGGCCGGTCTTTCGCACGCCCGAGCGCGACGTTCTGCTCCAGCCGCCAAGCAACATGGGCGTACGACCGGCCTTGGACCTGACCCTGCGAGGCTACGCAGACACAACCCGCCACCGAGCGGGCTGTGGATAACCTCCATGCCCGCGCCCGTTCACGCGTTGCCTTCGCCTGGAGCATGACCGAGGCGACGCGCTCCGTGGAATCACCCAGCGCCCTTTGCCGACTTGGCGGGCAGCGTCCGACCCCGCCGGATTACCGCGCCGATGCGCCAGGAGGCTCCGCGAGCCCATGGCGGTAGGCGTAGTGGATCGCCTGGGCCCGGTCCCGTAGTCCCGCCTTGGCGAAGAGATTGTTGATGTGGGTCTTCACCGTCGCCGTGGAGACGTGCAGCGTCCGGGCGATCTCCGGATTGCTCTGTCCTGCCGCGACGAGACGTAGAACCTCAACCTCCCTCGCCGTAAGCCCGTCCGGAGGCTCATCGGGGGGTTGAGGGCGGCTCGCTGCGGGCTCGGCGATGCGCTCCAGCAGGCGTCGCTGGATCTTCGGGGACAGCCCGGCCTCGCCCGAGAGCACGTCGTCGATGGCGCGGACGATTTCGTCGCCGTCGGCATCCTTGGTGAGGTACCCGCGAGCGCCGGCCTGCAGGGCGGGAAAGAGCGAGTCGTCATCGGCATACGTGGTGAGCACCACGACTTGTGTGCCGGGGTGGTCCGCGCGGATGCGGCGTGTGGCCTCGACACCGTCGCAGCGCGGCATCCGCAGGTCCATCAGGACGACGTTGGGGGCGAGTTCGGCAACCAGGTGGACGGCCTCGTCGCCGTCGGCCGCCGAACCGACCACTTCGATGCCCGGCAGCAGGCCCAGCAGCATCACGATTCCCTCGCGCACCACCGTCTGATCATCGGCCACGACCACACGCGTCGTCGTGCGCGCCGTCATGCGGGCACCCGCAACCGCACCACAAAACCCTCCTCGTCGGGGCCGGACTCCAGCGTTCCGCCGAGGAGTTCGGCGCGCTCCCGCATCCCGAGGAGACCGTACCCGGAACCGCTCTGCGCGAGCTCACCCGTCGTGCCGCGACCGCCGGAGTCGCGCACCTCCAGAGTCACGTTGTCCTCGGTGTACTCGAGTCGCACGCGCACCTGAGCGCCGGGAGCGTGCTTGCGTACGTTGGTCAGTGCCTCCTGGGCAACCCTCCGGACCGCGAGTCCCGCCTCGGCGGACAGCGTGCGCTGCTCCCCCACGACGTCGAGCTGGGCGCCCTCAGCAGCCGTCAGACGGCGCAGGAAGTCGTCGACCGGGACCATCTCCCCACGCAGGGCGGAAAGAGCCTCACGCGTGCCGTCAAGCCCTTCTCGCGCCATTCCCCGGCATGCCACCACCCGCTCCAGCAGCTTTTCGCGATCCGCCTCCAGATCGCTGCTGCGCTGGATCAGCTGGCGAACCGCCTCTAGGTGGACCAGTTGGGCGCTGAGGCTGTGTGCGAGGACGTCGTGGATCTCACGAGCGATACGGCCCCTTTCGGCCAGCGCCGCGGTTTCCGCTTCGGCACTGCGGGCCGCGCGCTCCTGGGCCAGCAGCCGCTGTGCGTTGCCGCGCGCCTCGGCGTCCAGGCGCACGACGTAACCGGCAAGGGCAAGACCTCCGGCAGTCACGGCAGTGGTCAGCCAACTGCCGTTGTTCACCGTGACGAAGCCGCCGAGTGCGAGGGCGGAGCACGGGACCGCTGCGCCCAGGGGCAGTCGCTCCATCGCCGTCAGGGCGCAGGCGCACCAGAGGACGATCGCCGGTATACGGGCGCCCACCAGGAAGAAGCCGAAGGCAGCGGCCTCCAGTACGGCGAGCAGGCCGATGGAGGGCCAGAGCCGGCGCTCCAGTGTCATGCGGAAGAAACCCCGGAACGCCAGCACGGTGACGACCAGCACGGCGCCCGCGGCGGCCAGTCCCCAACCGCTGAAGGTCCCGCTCCCGAAGGTGGCCCATAGCAGGCCGCCGACCATCACGACGCGGACGCCGCGGCCGATCAGCAGACGAGTCTCGCTGAGGCCCGCCTTGGAGAGCGACTCCCGCAGCGGCCAACTCGTCAAGGCGTTCGGCGGCACGTCGGTCCTTTCGGTGCGTGGCGCAGGACCTCAGCCCGCGACAGGGACACGGTACGTCGACCGCAGTGCCTGGGCCCGCCAGGCGGTCACACCGGCACGGGTGAGCAGCATCGCCGCTACGGAGAGCAGCGTCGGCTGGCTGCTCTGGTGGATACCCAGGGCGGCAGCGATGCCCATGAGGCCCAGCCGCAGGGCCATGGCGCAGAGCCACACGCCGGCCGCCGCCCAGGTTCCCTCCGTCCAGACCGCGCCCTGCTCGTCCGTCCAGAGACGGGTGGTCCACGCCCATGCCGCGCCGCTGGCCAGCCCGATCAGGATCGTCGCGACCAGCAGGACCTCGGAGGCAGCGCGATGGGCGGGGTCCAGGAGGCCGGGCTGCCGCAGCGCCATGAAGATCAGGACGACCGGTATCAGCCACCACTTCCGACCCTCCGACGAGATGCGCTGCGCGGTGAACTGCCGCGCGAAGACGAGCGCGACTACCGCGACGAGCACAGCGATGTTGAGCAAGCCGGTCATGGCCTGAGCCTCCGTGGAAGGGGAATGTCAATGCCCCGACGCTACGGAGAGAGCCCCATCGCCCGTATCGGAGCCAGGGTGGGTCATGGGTGGAAACGGCGACGGGCGTCTCTCCACCCCCGGGTGGAGAGACGCCCGTAACGGCCGGGGGCCGGCTCAGGTGTCGATGCGCGAACGGTCCAGAGTGGCCGCGGAGTTGGTGATGAACTCCTTGCGGGGGGCGACTTCGTTGCCCATCAGGAGGTCGAAGGTCTTCTCCGCCGTCTCCAGGTCGCTGATGTTGATCCGGCGCAGGGTGCGGTGGCGCGGGTCCATCGTCGTCTCGGCGAGCTGGTCGGCGTCCATCTCACCCAGGCCCTTGTAGCGCTGAATGCTGTCCTTGTAGCGGACGTTCTTGCGCTGGAGCTCCAGCAGCGTCTGCCGCAGCTCATTGTCCGAGTAGGTGTAGATGTACTTGTCCTGCCCCTTCTTGGGGTTGGTCAGCTCGATGCGGTGCAGCGGCGGCACGGCGGCGAAGACTCGGCCCTGCTCGACCATCGGCCGCATGTACCGCTGGAAGAGGGTCAGCAGCAGAATCCGGATGTGCGCGCCGTCGACATCGGCGTCGGCCAGGAAGATGACCTTGCCGTAGCGGGCCGCGTCGATGTCGAACGTGCGGCCCGAACCGGCCCCTATGACCTGGATGATGGCGCCGCACTCGGCGTTCTTGAGCATGTCGGAGACCGACGACTTCTGGACGTTGAGGATCTTGCCGCGGATGGGCAGCAGCGCCTGGAACTCCGAGTTCCGCGCCAGCTTGGCGGTGCCCAGCGCCGAGTCGCCCTCGACGATGAACAGCTCGCTGCGGTCGACGTCGTCGCTGCGGCAGTCCGCCAGCTTGGCCGGCAGGGAGGAGGACTCCAGTGCCGTCTTCCGGCGCTGGGCCTCCTTGTGCTGGCGGGCGGCGATGCGTGTACGGGCCGCGGCGACGACCTTCTCCAGTACGGAGCGCGCCTGCTGCTTGGCGTCCCTCTTGGTGGAGGTCAGGAACGCCTTGAGTTCCTTGCTGACCACCTGGGCGACGATCCGGGAGGCGGCAGAGGTACCGAGCACCTCCTTGGTCTGACCTTCGAACTGCGGCTCCGCGAGTCGCACCGTGACGACGGCGGTCAGGCCCTCCATGGCGTCGTCCTTGACGACGTCGTCCTCGGCGACGCGGAGCAGCTTGCTGGACCGCAGCACCTCGTTGACCGTCTTGGTCACCGAGCGCTCGAAGCCGGCGACGTGGGTACCGCCCTTGGGGGTGGCGATGATGTTCACGAACGACTTGATCGTCGCGTCGTAGCCGGTGCCCCACCGGAGGGCGATGTCGACGCCCAGTTCACGGGTGACTTCGGTGGGTGTCATGTGACCGCG
This sequence comes from Streptomyces sp. MspMP-M5, assembly GCF_000373585.1. GTDB lineage: Bacteria > Actinomycetota > Actinomycetes > Streptomycetales > Streptomycetaceae > Streptomyces. The sequence continues at coordinate 109,563 of NZ_KB891882.1, read as the reverse complement.
CTCGTCGAGGACGGGCACGGTCTCCTTGAAGCTGCCGTGGCCGGTCAGCCGCAGGACGTCGCAGACGGCCTTGTCCTGCGCGAGGTACTCGCAGAACTCGCTGATCCCGCCGTCGTAGCGGAAGGTCTCCTCCGTCTTCCCGGCGCCGTCGATGCCGCGTTCGTCCCTGACGACGATGGTCAGGCCCGGCACCAGGAAGGCGGTCTGGCGGGCGCGGGCGTGCAGCGTCTCCAGGGAGAGCTTGGCGTCCTTGAGGAAGATCTGGCGGTCGGCCCAGTAGCGCACCCTGGTGCCGGTCTTGGTCTTGGGGATGCGCTTGCCCTTGTGCAGCCCGTTGGCGGGCTCGAACGGGGCCTCCGGGCCGGGCTTGGTGAAGGCGCCGGGGACGCCGCGGCGGAAGCTGATCGCATGCGTCTTGCTGTTGCGGTCGACCTCGACGTCCAGCCGCGCGGAGAGCGCGTTGACCACCGAGGCGCCGACGCCGTGCAGACCGCCGGAGGCCGCGTACGAGCCGCCGCCGAACTTTCCGCCGGCGTGCAGCTTGGTCATCACGACCTCGACGCCGCTGAGCCCGGTCTTGGGCTCGACGTCCACGGGGATTCCTCGGCCGTTGTCCTGGACCTCCACGGACCCGTCGCTGTGGAGGATCACCTCGATGTGGTCGCAGTAGCCACCGAGCGCCTCGTCGACGGAATTGTCGATGATCTCCCACAGGCAGTGCATCAGGCCGCGACTGTCCGTCGAGCCGATGTACATGCCGGGGCGCTTCCGGACGGCTTCCAGGCCCTCAAGGACGAGCAGGTGCCGCGCGGTGTAGTTGGAACCGTCCCGGTCTGCCCCGGTCAGCACTGCGGTGGACGGCACGGACATCTCGGCGGTCACGCGGTTCGCTCCTCGCTGAATTTCTGGCAGTCCGCATTCCGCGGACTCGGTTGTGGCGGTGTCGCCGGTGAGAGGGTACCGAGGCCCAGTAGAGCCGATGTGACGCCACCCGTGAGCGTGACCATGGTAGTAGAATTTCGCTCGTACGTTCGATCGCTCGATAGGGTGACGTCTGAGTGACGTGCACATCACGTTCCCTTCGAGGCATGAACCATTTAGGCTCCGGGCACGTCCTCAACAACAACCGGCAAGCCAGCCGGGAGGGCAGACTCCAGCAACCAACGTGAATCGGACCACCACGCAATACGGCTCATTCGCCGCCACCGGCAACACCCGGCCCCCTCGGAAAGTTTTTTTCGGGGAAAAGGCACGAGCGGGAACGTTTTCGGCCTGGTTGGATGTTGACCCTGGTACGACAGCTCGTCGAGCTAGAGAAGAGGCGACGTGACTACTGTTCTGACACCCGCGAGCCCGCTGACGGCCGCTGACCGGTGCGACCGCTGCGGCGCCCAGGCATACCTGCGCGTCGTCCTGATGTCCGGCGGAGAACTGCTCTTCTGCGCCCACCACGGCCGCAAGTTCGAGCCAGAACTCAAGAAGATCGCCGCGGAAATACAGGACGAGACGGAGCGGCTCACCACCACTCCGAGGTCTGCGTCCGACGAGGAACGCTGACACATCGCATCCACGACGAGCGAGTAGCGGCTCAGCGCCGTGCGGCGGGCGGTCTTTCCGGTACGACCGGGGAGGTCGCCCGCACTTGTACCCTCTCGTGCGCCCGCGTCCCCGCTCGCGTTCAGTCGGCGCCGTGCGCCAGTACTGCCGGGAGCAGCGCGGACGCCCTCGTATAGACACCGGGGCTCCCTGGCCGCCCGCAGCCGGTCCCCCACGACACCAGCCCCACCAGCCGCCCTTGCACCACCAGCGGCCCACCACTGTCCCCCTGGCAGGCGTCCCGCCCGCCCTTCGGTTCCCCCGCGCACAGCATCGACGCCGCGTTGTACATCCCGTCCGCGCTGCCCGGGTAGGCGCGGGCACACACCGAGTCACGTAGGACGCTGACCTTGGCCGCCCGCAGCCGTGACGCGTAACTTCCGTCCCCCGTCATGTCGCCCCACCCGTAGACGGTGGCGGCGTTGCCCGCTTCGTAGACGCTGTCCTCGGGGCCGGCTATGGGGATGGGTTCGTTCGGGACTTTCTTCTGGAGGGTTATGACGGCCATGTCGTCCTCGTTGGTCCAGCTGTTGTAGCTCGGATTGATCCACACCTTGGCGATTTTTATCTCCTCGCCGTCTTTGCCGGTGAGGTTGTTGCGGCCCACGACGACCCGCAGGTCCTTCACCTCCTGCCAGGGCAGTCCGAGGACTTCCCGGCCCAGACAGTGCGCGGCCGTCACCACCGTCGCGTGCCCGACCAGCACTCCGCCGCAGAACTGTCCGGAGCGCCGGTTCCCGAACCGCTGGTGCGAGGCCAGGGCGACCGTCCAGGGGCTCTGGGCGCGACGGACGGGCTTTCCCCCGACCACCGAGTCGTCTGCGGCCGCCGGGGCCGGCGCGGCGAGGATCAGCGCCAGGGCCCCGAGGGCGGCGCGTACGGTGGGGCGCATACGGACTCCTGACTCTGGGACAGTGGTCGCCCACCCAGCGTGACCCAAACGGGGGCGCGCCGCACCCGGACGGCCGCGAGCCCGGCCCTCCCACAGGTGGAGAGCCGGGCTCGCGGCGCGGTCGGAGCTCTTCGGCTAGTCGAGGTAGTCGCGCAGCACCTGGGAGCGCGACGGGTGGCGCAGCTTCGACATGGTCTTGGACTCGATCTGGCGGATCCGCTCACGGGTGACGCCGTAGACCTTGCCGATCTCGTCGAGGGTCTTGGGCTGGCCGTCCGTGAGGCCGAAGCGCATGGAAACCACGCCGGCCTCGCGCTCGGAGAGGGTGTCCAGCACCGAGTGCAGCTGCTCCTGCAGGAGCGTGAAGCTGACCGCGTCGGCCGGGACGACGGCCTCGGAGTCCTCGATGAGGTCACCGAACTCGCTGTCGCCGTCCTCGCCCAGCGGGGTGTGCAGGGAGATCGGCTCGCGGCCGTACTTCTGGACCTCGATGACCTTCTCGGGGGTCATGTCCAGTTCCTTGGCCAGCTCCTCCGGGGTGGGCTCGCGGCCCAGGTCCTGGAGCATCTGGCGCTGGACGCGGGCCAGCTTGTTGATGACCTCGACCATGTGGACGGGGATACGGATCGTGCGGGCCTGGTCGGCCATGGCACGGGTGATGGCCTGGCGGATCCACCACGTCGCGTAGGTCGAGAACTTGTAGCCCTTGGTGTAGTCGAACTTCTCGACGGCACGGATCAGACCGAGGTTGCCCTCCTGGATCAGGTCCAGGAAGAGCATGCCGCGGCCGGTGTACCGCTTGGCCAGGGAGACGACCAGACGGAGGTTGGCCTCCAGGAGGTGGTTCTTCGCCCGGCGGCCGTCCTCGGCGATGATCTCCAGCTCGCGCTTGAGCTTCGGTGCGAGCTTGTCGCTGTTGGCGAGCTTGTCCTCGGCGAACAGACCCGCCTCGATGCGCTTGGCGAGCTCGACCTCCTGCTCGGCGTTGAGCAGCGGGACCTTGCCGATCTGCTTGAGGTAGTCCTTGACCGGGTCGGCGGTGGCACCGGCGGCGGCGACCTGCTGGGCGGGCGCGTCGTCCTCGTCCTCGTCGGACAGGACGAAGCCGGCGTTCTCGGCGGCCTCGGCGTCGGTGGGCTCGCCCTTGCCGGGCGCCGGGGTCTCCTCGGTCAGCTCGTCGTCGAGCAGGTCGTCGACGTCCTTCTTGCCCGCGGTCTTCTTCGCGGTGGCCTTCTTGGCCGTGGCCTTCTTCGCGACCGTCTTCTTGGCGACCGTCTTCTTCGCCGCGGCCTTCTTGACAGGCTCGGGCTCGGCCTCACCGACGGCCGGGTCCGCCACGGCGGTGGTGGCGGAAGCGGTGGTGGTCTTCTTCACCGTGGCGGTCTTGGCCGCGACGGTCTTGGTGGCGGTGCGCTTCGCCGGACTCTTCGCTGCGACGCTCTTGCGGGTGCGCTTGGGCGCCTCTGCGGCACTGACCATCAGCGTCACACCCTCCTCGTCGAGGATCTGGTTGAGGCTGCGCAGAACGTTCTTCCACTGGGTTGGCGGAATCTGGTCAGCCTCGAAGGCCCGACGCACGTCATCGCCGGCGATCTGCCCATCTGCCTTTCCCCGCTCGATGAGCGCCATCACAGACTCGGACTCGGCGATCTCCGGCGGGAGCGTACGGGATGTGCTGGCCGACACGAACAACCTCTCGGAACGATGGAAACGGCTTCCGACCCCGTCCACTGTGGATCGGAGCCGACGACCGCCGGTGGGGATGGACCGACGGCGCAGGGGCAACCGGGGAGTTGAACAGCGCCACGAACGCCGCTCGTATTCCCTCCTCGGCTATCACCTCTTACGTCATCGCGCTTCCTGGGAGAGCGTTACGCCCAATCTGCGTGGCCCGAGTCACACCCCATAACGACCCCTTCCCCGTCATATGCCCTGCAATCCTCTCAAAGTCTTCTGCCGGATCCGGACGATGCCCCGGATCCGGCGATCTTGCGCTCCTTCGGTACGTTCGGCGCGACCTCGGCAGGGGCGTACGGGGCACAAGGCCACGCGGTGCTTACGGTCCGCACGCGGTCGGGTACGAGCCTTCAGTGCTCGCGTGGTGCGGGGACGACATGGTCCACCGGCGTCCCGGCCCCCTGGCCACCGGTGTCGCCATGGGCGGCGAGGAGCTGGCGCATCGCGGACTCGGCGGCGGTGGCGTCGCCGGTACCGATGGCGTCGACGACCCTCATGTGCTGGCCCACGGATGTCTCGACGGGCCGCTCGCAGCCGCTGCCGGAGCCGCCGGAGACCTGCAGGGCGGAGGTGACGATGCCCGCGAGGTGCTCGAGCATGCGGTTGCCGGCGAGCTGGAGGAGCAGGGTGTGGAACTCGGCGTCGGCGCGGTTGAAGGTCATGGTGTCGCCCTGGGCCGCGGAGTGGCCCATGATCTCGACCATGTCCGCGAGCCGCTGCTGGATGTCCTCACGACCGTGGCCTGCGGCGAGCCGGGCGGCGAGCGGCTCGATCGTCCAGCGCAGCTCGCACAGCTCGCGGCGCTGGTCGTCGCGCTGCGGCCCGTAGGCGCGCCATTCGATGATGTCGGGGTCGAGGAGGTTCCAGTCGCTGACCGGGCGTACTCGGGTGCCCACGTTCGGGCGCGCGCTCACCAGGCCCTTGGCTTCGAGGACGCGCAGTGACTCGCGGACGACGGTGCGGGAGACCTCGAAGCGCTGGCCGATCTCCTCGGGGACGAGCGGGCGGTCGGCGCCGAGATCGCCGGAGACGATCATCTGGCCGAGCTGCTGGACGAGTTGGCCGTGGAGGCCGCGGCCGCGGCTGCCCGCCGCGCGCCGGCCGACCCGGCCGATGTCTGCCTCGGAGCCATCCCAGACCGGGGCGACGCGCTCTGCGCGGTCCTGGCCGGTCGCGTTGGCCGCGTTGGCGTAGGGGTAGCGGTCAAGCTCGCCGGGGCCTGCGAGGCCGGTGTCGCCGGGGCGAGCCGCGGTCATCATGGTGTGCGCAAGGGTACTCACGCATCCTTTGTCGGCGGCACCCTGAACGGCCTTGAGGTCTTTGGTGAAAAGCACACGAAAGGGTGATCGCCCGTTATCTCGCAATTGACGCTTTATCGGAAAGAAATGCGCTTTCGACGGTGAGTTGTGGACAGGGGGCGCAACAACGGGGCCCGGAAGCGGACGTTTTGGCCGATCGGGGCCTCCGGCCCGTTAGCACGCTGAACACATAAGCGCAGCCCAGGACCATCGGGGCAACGCGCCTGCGGTGACTCCTGGTTGAACCCTCGGCGGCGCCAGGACCGGAACACCTCGATCGTTTCCGGACGGCAGCCGAGGCGCCTCAGTGGAGGGCCGACTCGGTGCGGTGAGGGGGCGCGGCAGTGGGTGGGTGGGGCCGAGGTCGCGGTGGTGGTCGGATCGGGCGTCAGTTGCCCTGAGGGGAAGAGGAGTTGGCGGCACGCCGGTGACGCGATCCCGGTGGGGGTGTGATGGCGGTGTGGGGGTGCGGTTGGTCCGGTGGCCGGCTGGGGGTGAGTGCGCTCGGGGCGCCGGGGTTGCGAAGCCGCCTTGGCGGATGGGCCGGGTGGGGGCGGTGCTGTTGCCTGAGCGCGCGAAGTCACCTGGGACGGTGAGTTCGGGGGCGTGGTGTTGACGGTGCGGGGAGCTGCGGGCAGGGGTAAACGGGGTGGTCGTCGTAAGCGGTGGCCGTGGGTGGCCACACACCGCTGCGGCGGGTCGCGGGGATCGGGGCGGGGTCCGGCGCGGGTGGCGTTGTGCGGTGTTCCCCGGGGCGCGGGTGGTCGTCAGACCTCCGGGCGCAGCATGGGTGGGTTGAGGAGGGTGGCGCCGCCGGCGCGGAAGAGCTGGGCGGGGCGACCGCCCTGGCGGGTGGTGGTGCCGCCGGTGGGGACGAGGAAGCCGGGGGTGCCGGTGACCTTGCGGTGGAAGTTGCGGGGGTCGAGGGCGACGCCCCAGACCGCCTCGTAGACGCGGCGCAGCTCGCCGACGGTGAACTCCGGCGGGCAGAAGGCCGTGGCGAGCGAGGAGTATTCGATCTTCGAGCGGGCGCGTTCCACACCGTCGGCGAGGATGCGCGCGTGGTCGAAGGCGAGCGGGGCGGTCAGGTCGCCTTCGCGGGTGTGGGCGTTGGCGTCCTGGTCCAGGAGGGTTTCGACCGGGGCCCAGCGGGCGCTGTGGGCGTCGCCGCCGGCCCGGGGGGCCGGCAGGTCGGGGGCGAGGACGAGGTGCGCGACGCTGACCACGCGCATGCGGGGGTCGCGCTTGGGGTCGCCGTAGGTGGCGAGCTGTTCGAGGTGCGCTCCGTACGCGGGCGGCGGGCTGCCCTCCGGCGGGCAGGCGTGCAGGCCGGTCTCCTCGGCGAGCTCGCGGCCGGCCGCCTCCGCCAGGTCCTCGTCGGCGCGGACGAATCCGCCGGGCAGGGCCCAGCGGCCCTGGAACGGCGGCTCACCGCGGCGTACGGCCAGCGCGCACAGGGCGTGGCGGCGCACGGTGAGCACGACCAGGTCGACGGTGACAGCGAAGGGCGGGAAGGCCGACGGGTCGTAGGGAGGCATGCCGCGATCATAGTCGTCCGCCTGACGATAAACAGGTCATGCGGGCTTCACGACCCCAGTTGCAGACCGTCCGCGGCCTCCTCGACCATTCCCATGCCGAGCCGGCCGATCCGTACGGCGAAGGGCTGCTCGGCGATGGTCAGTCCGGTCAGCTGCATCGCACCGAGCGGGGTGGTGCCCAGGGGGCGGACGGCAACCGTCCCGGCCGGGACGTCGGGGCGCAGTCCGGCGAGAGCGATCAGCATCTGCACCGCGCCGGCCGCCGCGACGGCCGCGGGGCGGCAGGCCGCCGGGTGCGGGACGGGAACGCCGCCGGCGGTGCGCTGCTCGCCCGCGAACATCTCGGGCAGGCGATGGCCGAAGCTCTCGGCGGCGTCGAGGATGCCCTTGGTCAGGGCGCCGGCGGCGGCTTCGTGTCCGGCCGCGGCGAGGCCGGCGGCGGCGACGGCGGTTTCGTGGACGCGGACCGCTCCGCTGCGATGGCCGAACGGGTTGTGGCCGCTCTCCTTGGCGCCGAGTCCGCGCAGGCCCCACCCGGAGTCCATGGCGGGGCCGCGGAGAAGTCGGGCGAGTTGGTCGGTCTGGGCGGCGTCCAGGAGTCCGGGGGCGAAGGTTCCGCCGCCGAGGAGGCCGGTGTCGAGGAGGTGGGCGGCGGTGGCGCCGAGGTGGGGGACCTGGCGGCCGTCGCCGGTGAGCAGGGCGGCCGGGCGGCCGCCGAGGCGGTCCTCGGCCCAGAAGTCGGTGCGGAAACGGGCGCGCAGTTGCGCCGCCCAGTCGCGGAGCGCGGCGGCGCCGGGGGCTCCGCAGGCGTCCAGGAGGTCGGCGCCGAGGACCGCGGCGCGGTGGGCGTGGGCCTGGGTCTCGCAGCGGTAGGGGCCGTGGGGGGCGGGGTCGGGGAGGTAGCCGCCGCGGTCCGCGCCGCGGGGGTCGGTGGCCGTGCGGAGCCACTGGAGGCAGCGTTCGGCGGCGGGCAGCAGGCGTTCGGTCTCCTGGTCCGGCAGGCCCCAGCGGCGGGCCTCGGCGAGGACCGCCGGGAAGAGGAGGGTGGCTTCGATGCCGGTGCAGGCGGGCGGGGCGTGCGGCCCGGAGTCCCGGAGGGGGCCGGGGATTCGGCCGAAATCCGCCCCCGGGGTGGCCTGTTGGGTGCGGGCCAGGGTGCGCAGGGTGGCGGCGGCGAGGCGGGTACCGAGGGGAAGCAGCATCCGGGCGGCCCACAGGGCCTCGGCGGGCGCGAGGCCGCAGCGCCAGGGGAAGCCGCCGGCGACGAAGACGTCCGTGGGCAGGGCCGGGTCGCGCATCAGCAGGCCGTGCAGATCGGCGAGACTGCCGGCCAGGAGGGCGTCGGCGCGGGGGTCGTCGCACTCCAGGCGGGCGTCGGACCAGGAGCGCGGGGGCCGTTCGCTGCGGGGGCGGGGGCCGGCGGGGCCGTTGCGCGGGCCGGGGATCAAGGCGGCGCTGCCGCGTCCGGACAGGGTCGGCGGGGCGCCCGTGCCGTGTTCCAGGCGGGGGTGGAGGGTCAGGGTGCGCCTGCCTCCGGGCGGCAGTTCCAGTTCCCAGCGGAGCAGGCCGGCGGAGGCCAGGGCGTCCTGGGGTGCGGGGTCGGCGGTCACCACGGCGTGCGCCCCGCGTCCTGACCAGCGGAGGCCGGACCCATGGACGGCGGCGCGGAGTTCGGGGCCGGGAAGGCCGACGGAGACGGCACCGAGGTCCGCGAGATCGGTGCCCAGGTGGAGTTCGACGGGCAGGCGGACGGGGCGGGTGGCACTGCTGTGAAAGGTGATCCACTCGGTGCCGTCGGCGAACCGCAGCCGCTCGATGCGGATCTCCGGGTCGGGACCGCGCTCACCCGCTCTGCGCAGCACTCCGGTGAAGCGGGCGCGGTCCGTGGCGATCAACCGCCCCTGGACGAAGAGTGGTTCGCTGCCCGCGGCGCGCAACTCGCAGCGGGAGAGGATGCGGCGGCCGTCGCGGTAGCTGCCGTCCAGGCCCCGGCCGGTGAGCTGTCCCGTGGTGGACGACACAGTGAGCGAGGGCAAGGCCATGCAGACCAGTGCCGCGTGGACGGGTTGGGGCTGGGGTGGCCGGGCCGGCGTGGCGCGTCGGTCTCCGGTGGGGCGGTGGGTCGGCTGGGTGGTGGGGACAATCCCTGGCACGCTGTGTGCTCCCTGGTGAGGTCGGGGCTCCGTACGGACTGCGCCATACAGGTGAACGGTGCGGCCGGCGACCAGGTCACGCCGGCCGTACCTCGCCCCTCGCGGTCACCGCCGACTTCGGTCACCGTCCCGTCCGGTCCGGCGGGTGCCCGGCGCTCCGGTCGTCCGGGAACCGGGGGCGGTGCCGCCCCGTGGGCCGCGGCGCCGGGCGGAGTTTCCCTGGCGCGGTGGGGCGGCTGGCCGTTGTGCGGTGCCGCGGCGGCCTTTTGTGGTCGCCTCACCGCCGGCGGAGGCGGCCTCGGCCTCCTCGCGTTGCCGGCGCAGGCAGCGGCGCAGTGGCTCGGGGTCCAGGCCCTCGTTGATGGCGCGGTGCAGCAGTTGGGCGAAGACGCAGTCGGGGTCGGCGGTCAGGGCGCGGCTGAGGGCGACGCGTGCGGACGGGCCGTCGGCCGTGGACCAGCAGACCCAGCCGGCGAGGGTCAGGGGCGCCGCGGCGTGTTCCCCGTAGCCGCCGGTGCAGCGGCGGGCGAGGGCGCGCCAGAGCCGGAGCGCCGCGGCGGCGTCGGGACCGTCCATCCATTCCGCGGCACGGTCCCGGGTGGTGCGGTCCTGGAGGCCGAGGATCAGGGTGGCGGCCTCGGCGTCGGTGATCAGCGCGTCGTCGCAGGCGTCCCGGGCGCGGGTGCTGCCGGAGGGGGTGTCACGGCGGAAACGGTGGACCATCGCGGCGGCCAGTTCGAGCGTGTCCCGTTGGACGGTGCCGGCGCCGTCCGGGCGGAGCATCCGCGGGAGGAGTTCGGAGGCCGCCTCGTCCAGTGCCTTCTCCTGGTCGGCGCCGCGTGGGCCGGTGCGGGGCGCAAGCCTGGCCTCCATCTCCTTGAGCGAGCCGCGCACCTGCATGCCCGCGTAGGCGGCGGCCGCGGCCATGACGGACGTACCGGGCAGGAACAGCGGGGTGCCGTCGGCGGGACAGCAGCGATAGTCGGGGCAACAGTAGGACCAGAAGCGGCCGTTGGAGAGGCACAGGGCTTCCAGGACCGGCACGTCCAGGGAGCCGCAGGCGGTGCGGAGCCGCTGTGCCAGAGGGCGGAGGCGTTCCTTGACGTCCTGGCCGCTCTCGCCCGGTGACGGCTCCTGGCAGAGGAAGACGAGGATGCCGACGAGGCGGTCGGAGCGCTTGCGGGCGCCGGAGATCAGGCAGTCGGCGAGCTGATCGCTGACGTCGGGCCAGTGGGACGGGTCGGCGGGGATGCCGAGTCGGAGTCGGCCGCCGAAGCGGGTGCGTTCGCCGTGCAGGGCGACCATGACGATGCTGTCGTCCGGATAGAAGCCGAGGAGGTAGGGCAGCGCGTCGGCGAGTTCGGCGGGGCCGCGGAGGACGACTTGGGGCTCGGTGGGTGGAGGCGGGGAAGGGTTGGGCGGCGGGACGGAGTCGGCTGCTGCGGCGGGGGCGGAGGGGTTCGCGGCGTCGGGGAGTCGCGGGGTGGTGTTGGGTAGGGGGTTGTCGGTGTTGCAGAAGAGGGAGGGGCTTGGCGGGTCGTAGGGGGTCGGTGGGTGGTTGTGGGGCGCGTGGGGCGGCGCGGGGTCCGGGGTGGCGTCGGCGGGGGTGGTGGCGGTTTCGTCGGGGTGAGGGGTGGCGGAGTGCGGCTTGCCGGCGCGGGAGTTGGCGGTGCAGGAGTTGTCCGGGTCGGGGGTGTCGGGGTGGGTGGCGCGGGTTTCGGCGTCGTGGGGTTGTTGCGCGTCGTCGGGGGTGGGGTCGTGGGGTTCGTTGTGCGGATTCATGGCTCGAAGATCCCGCGGCGGCGCGGCGTTCCGCGACCCCTGTGGACAACTCGCGCGAGCGGTTTTCCACAGGCGGGAGCGGTGGGTTGCGTTGCGCATCCGATCGTGCCGGTTGCCTCCGGACGCGGCTCCGCCGAGGCCCGGGGGTGCTCAGGTGGGCCTCGGCGGTCGTGGCGGGTATGGCCTGTGTCAGGCGGTCGAGCGGGCGTGGGCGACGAGGCGCTTGTTGATGTCCTCCTGGTGGTCGGCCAGGTAGAAGTGGCCACCGGGATAGACGGCGAGGTCGAAGGGGCCGTCGGTGTGCGCCTGCCAGCCGCGGGCGTCCTCGATGGTGGTGCGGGGGTCGTCGTCGCCGGTGAGGACGGTCACGGGGCAGGCAACCTTGGCGCCCGGCTCGCAGCGGTAGGTCTCGATGGCCCGGTAGTCGCTGCGGATGGCCGGGAGCACCATGCGCAGGATCTCCTCGTCACCGAGTACGCGCGCGTCCGTGCCGCTCAGCTTCTTCAGCTCGGCTATCAGACCCTCGTCGTCGCGCTGGTGGACGGTCTCGTCGTAGAAGAGCGAGGGGGCCCGGCGGCCGGAGAGGAACAGCATGGTGGGGCTGATGCCGTCCTTCTCCAGGCGCAGCGCGGTCTCGAATGCCAGCACCGCACCCATGCTGTGCCCGAAGAAGGCGAAGGGCCGGTCGGTCCACGGGCGCAGGGCGTCGGCCAGTTGGTCGGCCATGGCGGAAATGCTCCCGATCGGCTGCTCGCCGTGCCGGTCCTGACGGCCCGGGTACTGCATCGCGAGGACCTCGACAGTGCCGGAGAGCGCGGTGGACACCGGGAAGTAGAAGCTGGCGGAGCCGCCCGCGTGCGGGAAGCACATCAGCCGGGAGCCGGCAGCGGGGGCGGGGTGGTAGCGCCGGACCCACGGGTCGGTGGCGGTGGAGCTCTGTGTCACGGGCGTCGATCCCTTCCTCGGCCCCGCCCATGGCTGTCAAGCCGGGGAGGGCACGGTGAACAGGGGCGCCGCAAGTGCGACGGCGCACATGCGGCACCCCTGAGACGTAAGGTCCGCCGGCCAAGGCGGAGTTCGCCGGTCATCGGCGTTCCGGTACCGACCACGTGTTCCGTGGTTCATGCGGTTCCGGCACTGTGGCGCGGGTCAGCCTTCGACCCAACCGTGGTGGCGCGCGATGTCGACGAGGCTGGTACGGATCCGCTGGATCTGCGCGGCCGTCAGGGTCTCGTCGGCCGCGACCAGGGTCTCGATCAGTTCGCTGCGGAAATCGGCGGCGGTCAGGACGTCGCACAGGTCGTCGTCGACCCGGCGCTCCGGCGCAAGGGTGGTACGGACCGTGCCCGGGGCCAGTGAGCCGCGGGCGAGCTGGCGGCTCACCGGCTTGTTGACGAGCCTGATCTGGGATGCCTTCGGGCCCTTTTCCCCCGCTTCCATGAAGAACTCGACCTCGTAACCGGCCTGGTAGAAATTCTTCTCGTCAACCAGGTCGTTCGCATGCATGAAAACGTCTTCGTCGCCCGTATCGGGAGCGATGAAGCCATAACCGCGAATCTCGTCGAACCGCAGGATCTTCCCGGTCATCAACACAACAGCCACGCCTTCTCGCACATACTGCTACCGCACACAACGGACGCCCCTTTGGCGCCTGTACACAACGTACCTAGGTTCGCGGTTTCGTACGAGTCCTTCCCTATGGATACGGGAGGTGGGGCGTGGGAGGGGGCCCGGCGGCTCGGCCGGTGAACGGGCCGTCATCCGGTGGCGGACGGGCTGTGACCGTGTGTGCTCGTGTCGGCCGGGGAGGCGGGCAACTCGGGCGGGGCGTCGAGCGGTTGTCCTGGAGCGGTTCCGGTTGCGGTTCCGGTTGCGGTTCCGGAGCTGGTCGTCGGCCGGTCGCCGGCGGTGAGCCCGTACCGTCGGCGTTGGAAGGCGTAGGTGGGCAGGTCGACCCGTCGGCCGGGGCCGAGGACCGCTGCCCAGTTCACCGTGACGCCCTGGACGTAGGCGTCCGCGAACGAGGCCAGCAGACGGGCCGGGCCGCCGTCGTCGCGCCGCAGGGTGCCGGTGATCAGGACGGCGGGCGTGCCGCGGGGGTGGGCGGCGACGCCGTCCCGGACGGTGTCGCCGATCGCGGAGACCAACACCGGGTGAGGGGAGGTCTCGATGAACGTCCGGTGCCCGCCCGCGACCAGGGTGCGGAGGGCGCGGTCGAACTCCACGGGGGCGCGCAGGCTGGCGTACCAGTACGCCGGGTCCATCTCCGGGCCGGCCAGCATCTGGCCGGTCATCGCGGAGACGATCGGGATCCGGGCCTCGCCCGGTCTGATGCCCTCCAGGGTCCGGAGGATCTCGTCCCGCAGGTCGGCGACCTGCGGGCTGTGCGAGGCGTGGTCCACGGGGATCAGGCGGGCGCGGACACCGTCCGTCTCGCAGACCGCGGCCAAGTCCTCCAGGGCGTCCGGGTCGCCGGAGACCACGGTGGCCGCCGGGCCGTTGACGGCGGCCACCGACAGCCGGTCGTCCCAGGCGGCGAGCCGCTCCCGTACCCGGGCGGCGGGCTCGGGCACCGAGAGCATGCCGCCCCGGCCCGTCAGCGCCCTCACGGCCCGGGCGCGGAGGGCGACGACCCGGGCGCCGTGGTCCAGGGACAGAACGCCGGCCACGCAGGCGGCGGCGATCTCCCCCTGGGAATGGCCGATCACGGCATCGGGGGTGACGCCGGCGGCCTGCCAGACGGCGGCCAGGGACACCATCACGGCCCAGAGTGCGGGCTGTACGACGTCGGCTCTCTCCAGGGCGGGTGCGCCCTCCGCGCCGGCAAGGACGTCATCGAGGGACCAGTCGACATACGGGCCCAGCGCCTCGGCGCACCGGGCCAGGCGGGCGGCGAACACCGGGCTGGTCTCGCGGAGTTCACGGCCCATGCCGAGCCACTGGCTGCCCTGGCCGGGGAAGACGAACGTCACCCGGCCGGGGCCGTCGGTCGTCGCGGCGGTCACGCCCGTGACCACGCCGGCGGCCGGCTGGCCGGTGGCCACCGCGGCCAGGCCGGCGGCGAGTTCCTCCCGGTCCGCGCCGGTCACGACGGCCCGGTGCGCGAAGGACGTCCGGGTCGTCGCCAACGACCGACCCACGTCCGTGGCGTCGAGCTCCGGGCGGGCCAGGGCGAATTCACGAAGCCGGCCCGCCTGTGCCGCCAGGGCCGCCGCGCTGCGGCCCGAGACCGGCCAGGCCGACATTCCGGGAGCCGAAAGCACCGGCAGCGGCTCCGGATCTGGTTCCGGTTGTGCGTTCCAGGCCGGTGCGGGTGTGGCATCGGCGGCGGGGGCCTCCTCGACGAGGACGTGGGCGTGGGTGCCGCTCGGGCCGAAGCCCGATACGCCGGCGCGCCGGGGCCGTTCGCCCGCCGGCCAGGGCAGGGGGGCGGTCAGCAGCCGCAGCCCGTCTCCCGCCCCGTCTACGGGCAGGTTCGGTTCCTCGTCGTGCAGCGACCGGGGCAGCACCCCGTGGCGCAGCGCCATGACGGTCTTGATGACGCCGGCGACACCGGCCGCGGCCAGGGTGTGGCCGATGTTCGTCTGCACCGATCCGACCAGCAGTGGGCGGCCCGGCGGGCGGTTGCGGCCGTAGACGGCCGTCAGGGAACGGGCTTCGGTCAGATCGCCGAGGCGGGTGCCCGGGCCGTGGGTCTCGACCGCGTCCACGGCGTCCGGAGTGAGGCGGGCGTCGGCCAGGGCTTGGCGGATGACGGCTACCTGCGCGTCCCCATCGGGGGCGGTGTTGGGCGCGCTGCCGGGAGCGGCATGGGGCGTGGTCGAACCACCGCCGAAATCGTCCGAGTTGATCGCCGATCCGCGGATCACGGCCAGGGCGGGGTGGCCGTTGCGGCGGGCGTCGGACAGCCGCTCCAGGGCGATCATGCCGACGCCCTCGGACCACATCGTGCCGTCGGCGACCGCGAGGAACGCCGTGCGGCGGCTGCCCGGGGCCGGGGCCCGCAGTCCGCTGAAGGCGACGGAGTCCGCCGGTGTGGCCATCGCCGAGACGCCGCCGGCGAGCGCCAGCGAGCACGCGCCGCGGCGCAGGGCCTGGGCGGCGTGATGGAGGGCGACCAGCGAGCCGGAGGCGGAGGTGTCCGCTGTGACGCAGGTCGTGTCGCCGCCGGTCAGGAGGGCCAGGAGGCGTCCCGCCAGGCCGGGGGCGTCCCGGAACCGTGGGCCGTCCTCGTGTGGGTCGGCGCCGACGAAGACGCCGGTGCGGCCGCTCCGGAGGGTGGTCGGGTCGAGGGCGGCCCGCTCCAGGACCTCCCGGGACACTTCGAGCAGCAGACGCTGCTGGGGGCTCATCGCCGGCGCCTCGTGGGGCGAGATGTCGAAGAAGGCGGCGTCGAAGCCGGCGGCGTGCTCCAGGAAGCCGCCGCGGTTGACGTACGTCTTCCCGGGGACGGCCGGGCCGGCGTCGTTGTCGTTGTCGTTGGGAGAGTCCAGGTCCCAGCCTCGGTCGTCGGGGAAGTCGGAGATGACGTCCCGTTCGTCGGTGACGACCTGCCACAGATCCTCAGGAGAGCAGATCCCGCCCGGGTAGCGGCAACTCATGGCGACGATCGCCAGGGGCTCGTCGGCGGCGGCTTCGCCCGGCCCGGTCGGGCCGGTGTTCTCGGACTCGCTCATCCTTCGCTCCAAATCCGTAAGCGAATGCTCCGCGCAACGCGAGCGGGCGAGGGCGTCTTTCACGCCTCGTGGGGCTGATACGCGTACCCGGTGCGCCGTGGCCCGTATACGGAAGGGGCCGGTGTACGTCACATCGGGGTAACGCTCGGTGGCGGTGGTGGATTCAGGGCCGGTCGCTTTTCTTTCGCCGTGGTCTGCGCCCCTGTTCAGGAATTCCACCGCACATCAACGGCGCCGTTCCTCACAAGTGCCGCTCCTCACATTCCGCTGGAGTATTCCAGAGCCCGGCGCGCGGCGTAAGGGTGTTCGGGGAGGGCCAGGCACCAGCCGGCCGCGGCAGTGCATGCCGCGGTGGCCTTCAACCAACAGGCGCACAGGGGAAGTTCCCCGACGCGGGAGAGCTTCTCCTCGTCGGCCCCCTGGAGGCTTCCCGTTCGGCGTCCGGTGGGAGCCGGTCGAGCCGCGAGCGCCGTCAGCCCGCCGCGGCGAGGACCAGGGGGAGGACCCGTTCGCTGCCCGCCCGGCGGAGCAGGCGAGCGGCGACGGCAAGGGTCCAGCCGGAGTCGGTGTAGTCGTCCACGAGCAATACGGGGCCCGGGGTGTTCCGGAGGGCGTCCGCCAGCTCCTCGGGGACGGTGAAGGCGCCGGAGAGCGCCCGGAGTCGCTGGGCGGAGTTGCTGCGGCGCGCCGCGTGCGCGCCGCCCGGCCCGCCGTACGCCAGGGTGCCGAGGAAGGGGAGGCGGCCGACGGTCGCGATGCCCTGGGCGAGCGAGCCGACCAGCTGCGGGCGGGCCAGCGACGGTACGGCGACGACTCCGGCCGGGCGGGCGGTGGCGTCCTGGACGTTCGGCGCCCAGCCTCCCGGGGAGCGTGCCCAGTCGGCGAGGACGGCGACGGCGGCCCGCAGGACGTCGTCGGGGACGGGGCCGTCGGGGGCGTTCTCCGCCAGTAGCGGGCGCAGCCGGTTGCCCCAGCCGATGTCCGAGAGCCGGCCCAGGGCGCGGCCGGTGGCGCACTGCTCGGCGGCGGGAATACGGCCCTTGAGCTCGATGCCCAGTGCCGGCATCCCCGTCGGCCACATCCGGCGCGGTTCGATCTCCGTCCCGGGCCGATCCAGCTCCTTCTCCGCCGCCGTCAGCGTCTCCGCCGAGACCGCGGAATCGGCCCACGGGCCCGCGCAGTTGTCGCAGCGGCCGCACGGCGCGGCCCCCTCGTCGTCCAGCTGCCGGCGCAGGAACTCCATCCGGCACCGGGACGTGCGCACATAGTCGCGCATGGCCTGCTGCTCGGCCGCACGCTGCCGGGCCACCCAGGCGTAGCGTTCGGCGTCGTAGACCCACTCGGCGCCGGTGGCCGTCCAGCCGCCCTTCACACGCTTGACCGCGCCGTCGACGTCCAGCACCTTGAGCATCGTCTCCAGGCGGCTGCGCCGGAGGTCCACCACCGCCTCCAGGGCCGGCACGGACAGCGGGCGGCCCGCGTCGGCCAGGGCGGCGAGCGTCTGCCGGACCTGTGCCTCGGGCGGGAAGGCGGTGTCGGCGAAATAGCGCCAGATGGCCTCGTCCTCCGCGCCCGGCAGCAGCAGTACCTCGGCGTGGGCCACCCCGCGGCCGGCCCGGCCGACCTGCTGGTAGTAGGCGATCGGCGAGGACGGGGCGCCGAGATGCAGCACGAAGCCCAGGTCCGGCTTGTCGAACCCCATGCCCAGCGCGGACGTCGCCACCAGCGCCTTGACGCGGTTGGCGAGCAGGTCCTCCTCGGCCTGCAGCCGGTCGGCGTTCTCCGTGCGGCCGGTGTACGAGGCCACCGGGAAGCCGCGCTGCCGCAGATAGGCGGTGGCCTCCTCGGCGGCGGACACCGTGAGGGCGTAGATGATCCCGGAGCCCGGCAGCTCGTCCAGGTGCTCGGCGAGCCAGGCCAGGCGGTGCGCGGCGTCCGGCAACCGGACCACACCCAGCCGCAGGCTCTCCCGCTCCAGCGGTCCGCGCAGCACCAGGGCCTCGCCGGCGCCGGTGCCGAGCTGCTCGGCGACGTCCGCGGTGACCCGTGCGTTGGCGGTCGCGGTGGTGGCCAGCACGGGCACGCCGGGCCGGAGGTCGGCGAGCATGGCCCGCAGCCGGCGGTAGTCCGGGCGGAAGTCGTGGCCCCAGTCGGAGATGCAGTGTGCCTCGTCGACCACCAGCAGGCCGGTGGTCGCGGCGAGCCGGGGCAGCAGCTGATCGCGGAAGTCCACGGAATTGAGGCGCTCCGGGCTGACGAGGAGGACGTCGGTCCCGCCGCGCTCGACCTCCTCGTGGATGGCGCCCCACTCCTCAGGGTTGGCGGAGTTGATGGTGCGCGCCCGGATACCGGCCCGCTCGGCGGCCTCGACCTGGTTGCGCATCAGTGCCAGCAGCGGCGAGACGATCACCGTGGGGCCGGCGCCGCGGCGGCGCAGCAGCGCGGTGGCGACGAAGTACACCGCCGACTTGCCCCAGCCGGTGCGCTGCACCACCAGGGCGCGCCGGCGCTCCTCCACCAGGGCCGACACCGCCTGCCACTGGTCCTCCCGCAGCCGCGCCGCGCCCCCCGGGTCACCGACCAGCTCGGCGAGGATGGCATCGGCTTCGGCGCGCAGCTCCCGTTCGTCCATGCCTCCATGCAACCGGATGCCACTGACAATCAGCCAACTCACTCAGCGTGACCCCGCGCTCGCGAACGGTTCGCGGGTCACTCGCCGACCGGGTGCGGCCGGGCCCGAGCGCTCGTCCGCGCCCCGCCCCGGCCGGCGCCCCTGCGCGGCCAGGAATCCGCCGCGGCCGAACCGGCGGCCACCGGGCGGGCGTTGGGCGCCCACGGGATGTCCCCACCGGTCCCGCCCCCAGGGCGACCCGTCGCCGACGGCGGGAACGGGAGCGAAGGGAAGCGAAGGGAGGGGCGCACCCGGGTATCGGAGGCGGTCGCGGCGGGCAGGGATAACGGCAGCGCACCGGGTGTTTCCGGCCGCGGGCGGGGAATTGCTGATTGCCGCATGCCTGTACGAACCGCGAGAATGGGAAGTGCTTCCCGGTATCCGGCCGTTCGCGGCCCGGCGGGGTCATGCCGTGGTGCGCCGGAGCGCCCGGCCTTGGCCCGCAGCACGGACGCGTAGACGAAGGGAGGACGATGACCTTCGGATTCGCCCGGCCCCCGCAGGATGCATCACCCGATGCGGACGGCTCCGCGGCCCGTCCGGGGCGGTTGTTGGAGCTCGCGGAGTGGGCGTCGGCCGGAATCCCGCTGCTGCGCGATCCCCGTGAGGTCGTCGCCGATCTGCACGACCGTCATCTTCCGGGGCCGTCGGCGGTGGTCGTGGCCGTGCTGGACCCTCGGGAGCGGATCGTCGCCAGCGCGTCGTTCACGGGCCCGGCAGCGGCTCCCGACGGCTGGGAGTACCGCAATGCGCTGCTGACGCAGCTGCGCCGGATCATCCCGCACGATCTGCGGCTGCGCGTCCCGGTGCGCACGGCGGTCCTGTTGCACTGCCGGGAGGGCGACCCGCGCTGGACGGAGGCGGACGGGGCGTGGATGTGGGGCCTGCGCGACGCCTGCACCCTGCACGGCCTCCGGTGCGGCGCGTTCATCGCGCTGACCCGGGACCGCTGGCAGGTACTGGGCGAAGGACGGGGCGGACGGCGCCCCAGGGCGGCCCCGCCCGGACGGCCGGACCGCGGGCCGGACGCGGCGCGATCGGAGCCCCGTCATGAGGCGCGATCGGACCCGCGCCATGACACGCCCGCGATGACCACCGGCACCACCAGGACGGGCGGTACCACCGGCACCAACGGGACAGGCGACACCGCCGGCTCCACCGGGACCGCGACGGCCGAAGTCACGGATGCCGCAGGCGGATTGCCCGCCCCCGACGGCCTCGCGCCGGACGGAACGGCGCCCCCGACGGACCCGCGGGCCGCGGAGGGCCGGGCCGTCCGGCCGGACCGGCCGCCAGGTCCGGACCCGGCGGCTCCGCAGCGCATCCCGCCGGCGTGGCACGCATCGCCGGACGAGCAGCAGCCGCGGCACGGCGACCAGGGCCTGCCCCGGCGCCCCGCCGGCGCGGCGGCGGAAGCGCGGCGCCACCGGGCGGCACGCTGACCGCGCCGGGTGCGGGCCGTCGCCCCGTATGCGGGCGCGCGAACGGGCCCGCTCGGCCATGAGGGCCGGCGGGCCGTGCCGGACCGGCGTCGGTCAGGCGTTCGCGCCGAGCACGGCGTTGATCCGCTGCGGGTCGCCGCAGACGATCAGCAGCGCCCCGGCACGGGCCATGGCCGCGGGCAGCGCCCGTGCGGTGGTCTCGTCGTCGCCGCCGTTCACGGCGACGACCACGACAGGCCGTGCGCCGAGGCGTTCGGCGCCGGCGTCCGCGTAGAACACATCGTCACGGGCGTCGTGCTGGGCCCAGTAGGACGTCTCGCCGAAGGACAGTTCGTGGGCCGCCCACGGGTGGTTCTCGCCGGTGGTCAGCACCAGGATCTCGCCCGGCGCACGGCCGGTGTCCAGGAGCAGGTCGACGGCCTCGTCGGCGGCGTCGATCGCTCCGTCGGCGGGTGCCGGGATCAGCTGGAGCTGGGCGCCCGCGGCACCACCGGTCGTGGCGACCGGAGGCTGCGGGGAGCCGGTGCGCTGCGCCGGCGGGGCCGGGACGGGCCCTCGGGACGGAGCGGCGGGTCCGGGCTTGCCCGGACGGGCACTGGACACGGGGGCACCGCGCGGCGGCGCGGGGCGGGGACCGGGACCAGGGACGGGACGGGGGGTCGACGCGGTGCGGCCGGCGGCCGGAGTTGCGCGGGGACCCGGGACACTCTCGTGAATCTGAGGCTCCTCGGGGATGAGAGGCATAAAGGGATGTCTATCAAACGTAGGTGCGGGACATGTCAGTGGGTACCGAATTCCTGCCCGCTCCGCTCAGAAGTCGAAGCCGAGTTGGCCACCGGCCTCCAGAGCGGCTGCTTCGGGGGTGACGCGCACCTTCTTGAGGTGCCGCCACCGGGGCAGGGCGTCCATGTAGGACCACGACACCCGGTGGTACGGCGTGGGACCGTGCTCCTCCAGGGCGGTGCGGTGGGTCGGCGAGGGGTAGCCGGCGTTGGCCGCGAAGTCGAAGTCGGCGTACTCCAGGCCGATTTCGGCCATCATGGTGTCCCGTCGCACCTTGGCGATCACGGACGCCGCGGCGACCGCGACACAGGACTGGTCGCCCTTGATGACCGTACGGACCCGCCACGGCGCGCCCAGGTAGTCGTGCTTGCCGTCGAGGATGACCGCGTCCGGCCGGACCGGAAGCGCCTCCAGGGCGCGTACGGCGGCGAGCCGCAGTGCCGCGGTCATGCCCAGGGTGTCGATCTCCTCCGGGGAGGAGTGCCCCAGGGCGTACGAGGTGACCCAGGTGGACAGCGCCTCGCAGAGTTCGACGCGGCGCTTGGGGGTCAGCAGCTTGGAATCGGTGAGTCCGTCCGGTGGTCGGCGCAGACCGGTGATGGCGGCGCAGACGCTGACGGGGCCGGCCCAGGCTCCGCGCCCGACCTCGTCGATCCCTGCGACGATCCGGGCGCCCGTGGTGGCGCGCAGTGATCGCTCGACGGTATGGGTGGGAGGCTCGTACGGCATGGCGCCAGCCAGATTACGCCTATTCGGCGCCGTCGTCCGCATCGGATCCGGACCTTGCGTGCGCGGGCGCCGGCGGAGGGCCGGGCGCGGCGGTCCGGGGCGACCGCCTAAGGCCGGGCGGAGGGGCGCGGACGGGCCCGGGGAGGGCGCTTACGGGACGTGAAGTCGCCGGTGGGCGCGGCCCGTTGTGCCTGGAGGCGGTGGGGCGGGCGGTGCGGAGGGAGCGGTTCCGGGGTGGCCGGTCAGTGCGTGGGCGCCCAGGTGGGGAGCGGCTCGGTACGGGCGAGCCATTCGTGGGGCGGGGTGCCACCGGGGGCCGCGGCGACGATGCCGCCGACGATGCCGCAGGTGGTGTCGACGTCGCCGCCGGCCCGGACGGTGGTCCAGAACGCCCCCTCGAAGTCGCCGAGGTTGCGTGCCGCGGCCCAGAGGGTGAACGGCACGGTGTCGTGGGCCGTGGTGCGGCGGCCGCAGCCGAGGACGGCGGCGACCGTACCGGGATCGGCGTAGTCGAGCATGTCGCGGGCCCGGCGCAGGCCGGCCTGTACGGCGCTGCGCGGGATCAGGGCCAGCACACCGTCGATCAGCTCCCGGGGGCCGGGGGTGCGGACCGGGTCGGCGGCCAGGGCGGCCGCGGCGGCCACGGCCATGGCGCCGACGACGGCTTCGCGGTGCTGGTGGGTGGGGTAGGCGGAGATCTCCGCCTGGTGGGTGGCCTGCTCGGGGTCGTCGGCATACCAGGCGCCGAGGGGCGCGATGCGCATGGCGGCGCCGTTGCCCCAGGAGCCGTGGCCGTTGAAGAGCGCGGCGGACAGTTCGCGCCAGTCGCCGCCGGCGCGGATCTGCCGGAGGAGGCGGTCGACGGCGGGGCCGTAGTCGCGGGTGTCGTCGTGGCGGTCGGCGAAGGAGCGGGCCAGGGCGTCCTGGTCGACGCGGTGATGGGTACTGAGGACGCTGAGGACGGAGCAGGCCATCTCGGTGTCGTCGGTCCACCGCCAGGGCCCGGGCGGCAGCTCGCGCCGCCTGAGGTGGGGGTGGTGGGCGGGGACGAAGAACTGCGATCCGAGGGCGTCGCCCACGGAGAGGCCGCGCAGGCTCGCCAGAGCCCGCGTACGGCGGTCCGCGTCACGAGGGTCAGGGGTCGTCATCGCTGTGCACTTTAACCGGTGACGCCATAAGACCGGGGTTCACACCAGCGGTCGAAAGGCCGGTCGAGGGTGTAGCGGCCGTCCGGGCCGAGGAGCAGGCTGCGCCACTCGGCGTTGCCCGGGTTGGACAGCGACTCGAAGTCGGCGACCGTCCAGTGGAACCACCGCATGCAGAACAGCCGCATGGTGAGCCCGTGCGTCACGATCAGGACGTTGGGCGGGTGGCGGGGGTCCTCGAAGCTGCGCCAGAGGCTCTCCAGGAAGGCCCCCACCCGGTCGTAGACGTCGGCACCGGACTCGCCCTGCGCGAAGCGGTAGAAGAAGTGGCCGTAGGCGTCGCGGTACGCCTTCTGGCGCCGTACGTCGTCGCGGTCCTGCCAGTTCCCCCAGTCCTGCTCGCGGAGCCGGGGCTCCTCCCGGACCCGGACCCGGCCCGCGTCCAGGCCGAGGCTCCGGAAGGTCTGGTGGGTGCGGCGGTACGGCGAGACATAGGCGGAGATCCGTTCGCGGCCGAACATCTCCCGCAGCGCGCGCCCGGCCTCCTCTGCCTGGCGCTGCCCGGCCCGCGTCAGGGCGAGCGCGTGGTCCGGCTCGCGCTCGTAGACGGTGTCGTCGACGTTCCCCACGGACTCGCCGTGGCGGAGCAGGACGATGCGTCGGGGCCGCGCCATGCGGCCAGCGTAAAACGCCTGCCCTGTACATGCCGTGCACGGCGGGAGCGCCTGGTGGACGGGGCCGCGCCACCGCTTATACAGGCGACGAGGACGGACGGGGCGACAGGCGACGAGAACCGGGCGCCCGTCGAGGAGCAACACCGCCGACCATCAAACGCAACTCCCGTTGCATTACAATGAGGATGCCGCAACCCTCCCCCGACGCAGCCGGAGCAGCAAGTGACTGGTGAGGCCGAGAAGAAGCAGCCGGCCGGGACCGACGATCCCGCGTCCCCTCCCACGCCCGGCACCCGGCGCCCCGGCGGACGCACGGCCCGCACCCGGGCCGCCGTCCGCGACGCCGTGCTGGCCGGCCTCACCGAACTCGGCTACCCCGGGCTGACCGTCGAGTACGTCGCCGAGCACTCCGGGGTGCACAAGACGACCCTCTACCGCCGCTGGGGGGACGTGGAGGGCCTGGTGGCCGACGCCCTGGACCTGGCGGGCGAGGACAGCTGGCGGCCGCCGGACACCGGGTCGCTGGAGGGCGATCTGCGCGCCCTCGCCCGGGAGGTCGTCAGCTCGTTCACGGGAGCCGCGGCGGCCGCTTCCGGCTCCGCGATGATCGCGGCCGGCTTCCGGTCGGAGCGGGCGGCCGCGGCACTGCGCGCCTACTACGCCGAGCGGTTCGCGCGCTGCGAGGCCATCGTCGAACGCGCCGTGCGGCGCGGCGAGCTGGCGGCCGGCCCGGAGACCGGCATCGATGCCGGGGCGCTGGTCCGGGCCGCGCCCGCACCGCTGCTCTGCCGGCTCTTCGTCACCCGTGAGCCGATCGACGACGAGCTCGCCGACCAGGCTGCGGCGGCGGCACTGGCCGCGGCCCGCGCGGGTGTCTTCACCCGCGGCCGGCCGGCCGGCGCCGCGGCGGGCCGCCCGGAGCGGGCGGACTGAGCCCGGCGCTCACACCGTCCAGGAGGGTTCGAGCTGCACCACGTCGCCCGCGATCGCCTGGACGTCCGCGGCTATCTGGGCCCGCAGCGCCAGCCGCTCCACCCGCTCCGGGCGGTACTTGCCGCGCTCGGCCGCCGACTGCCACATCGACAGGACCAGGAACTCCTCGCCCGGCGCGCGGCCCACCATCCCCCGCAGCATCCCGGGCGAACCGGCCATCGCCGGATTCCAGACCTTCTCCTGCATGAGCACGAAGTGCTCCACCCGCTCCGGGCGCACCTGGCAGTGCGCCAGCCGCAGCACGTCCGCGTCCCCGAAGGCCGGCCGGAAGCCCACCTTCACGTCGAATTCGTGCTCGAACAGCCGGACTTGCGGGTCCTTGTAAGTGCCGCTCTGGGCGGCCGCCAGCCGGTCGTGCGAGCGCGCCATGAAGGAGTCGTAGAAGGCCCGGCTCTCCCAGAAGCCGATCAAGTGCGCCACGCCGGGCCGGGACCGGCTCCAGCCCCCGGCCTGTCCGCGGAAACCGGGCTCCCCCAGGAGCCCGGCCCATTTGCGCTGCCCCCGTTCGAACCCTCGGCGGTCCACGACGGTAAGGCGAATCCACTTGACCAGCACCGCGCCATCGTACGGCCCGGTGGCCACGGGTACGGCTGGACGCCGGCTTCCCGCCGCCCCGAACTCCCTTACGGGAGCGGATCGATGGGCGTCGGTACGCCCAGGCGACGCTCCACCTCTTCTGCGGCCGCCAGACACAGGTCCTCCCGGTAGGCGCGACCGATCAACTGCACGCCGTAGGGGAGCCCGTCCACCACCCCCGTCGGCACCGCCACCGCAGGCACTCCCACGAAGCTGGTCGCGGTGCACAGCCGCATGGCGTTCTGCACCCGCCGATGGCTCTCCGCGTCCCGTGACTCCTCCCCCGGCGGGAACGGCGGCTCGGTGAACACCGGCGCCAGCACCAGCGGCCAGGCGTCCAGGAACGCCGCCCAGTCGCGTTGGACACCGAGCCGCGCGCCGGTCAGCCGCAGGTACTCCGGCAGCTCCGCGGGGGCGGCATCGCCCATCCCCAGCTCGATGTAGCGGTGCCCGCCCTCGCCGAGCAGCGGCTTGACCCTCGGCCAGGTGGTGGCGAACTCGCTCCGGGTGAGGCGCCCGTACACCTCCACCGCGTCGTCCAGCCGCGGGACGTCCATCCCCTCGCACACCTCGTAGCCGGCGTCCCGGAGGGCGTCCGCGGCGCTCTCGACCGCCGCGCGGACGACCGGGTGGACACCGCGGCCGCCCGGGTCGGCCACCACCGCCACCTTGAGGGGACGCGGCAACGGCTCGCCGTACAGGGGCACCGGTACCGCCCTCGGGTCGCGCGGGTCGGCCCCGGCGAGCACCTCGTAGGCCAGTCGCAGATCGTCGACCGTACGGGCCAGCGGTCCGTCGGTGACGAGGACCTGGGCGGCGAAGGAGGGATCGTCCGGCCCGATGCGGTGGTCGGCGGCGAACCTCCCGTAGGTCGGCTTCAACCCCGCGACACCACAGAAGGACGCCGGGATGCGCACCGACCCCCCGGAGTCGTTGCCCAGGCCCAACGGGGCCATCCCGGTGGCCACCGCCGCGCCGTCACCGCCACTGCTACCGCCCGGGGTGACTTCGGGGTTCCACGGGTTGACGGTGTCCCCGTACAGCGCGCTGCGGGTGTGCACCCCGGCGAGGATCATCGTCGGCATGTTGCTGTGCCCGATGGGGACGGCGCCGGCGGCGCGCAACCGGGCCACCGGGGGCGCATCGGCCCGGGCCACGAGGTCGCGGAACCGCTCGACCCCGAAGGTCGTCGGCACGCCCTCGATGGCGGTGGTCTCCTTGACCGTGAACGGCACACCGGCCAACGGGCCCAGCGCGACGCCCGCGGCACGTCTGCGGTCGGTCTCCGCGGCGGCCGCCCGCGCCCGATCGGCGAGCAGCTGGGTGACGGCGTTCACCGTCGGATTGACCTCGTCGATCCGCGCCAGATGAGCCTCCACCAGCTCCGCCGCGGTCACCTCCCCGGCACGCACCGCCGCCGCCTGGGCGCGGGCCGGCATCTTCCACAGCGCATCGCGCATCTCCGTCAGACCTCACCGTTCGTCGTCGTCACGTCGTCATCACGACGTCGCCGCACCGTCGTCGACCACCGGCACCGGCCGACCGCCGCCACCACGACCCGACGTTCCGATGCATGCGCATCGCTACGCCGTCATCGTACCCTAGCAACCGATACGAACGCATCGGAAAGAGCGGGGTGCCCGGATGCCCAGACAGGTGGACCACGAAAGCC
The DNA here is from genome assembly GCF_000373585.1 of Streptomyces sp. MspMP-M5. Lineage (GTDB taxonomy): Bacteria > Actinomycetota > Actinomycetes > Streptomycetales > Streptomycetaceae > Streptomyces. The sequence goes on along the minus strand of NZ_KB891882.1, from coordinate 83,206 downwards.
GGCGCCGGCAGATCGCCGACGCCGTGTGCCGACTCGCCGACGAGAGCGGCCTGGAGGGCGTGACCCTCAGGGACGTCGCGGCCCGCGCCGAGGTGTCCATGGGGGCCGTTCAGCGCTGCTTCCGCACCAAGGAGGAGATGCTGGTCTTCGCACTCACCCACATCGGTGAGCAGATCACCGCCCGTGTGACGACCCAACTGACCTCCTCGCCCGCCCAGTCGGCCCGCACGACGCTCGGGCATGCGGCAACCGAGGTCGCACTCCTGCACGAGCAGCGGCGTGCCGAGGCACGCGTCTGGCTGGCCTTCGTCGCCCAGGCCGCGGTCACCCCGCGCCTGGCCGCCATCCTGCGCGCCAGTTACACCGAACTCCAGGACCTGTTCGCCCGGTTGATCGCCGGGGCCACCGAGACCGCCGCCCCCCAGCGCGCCGCCCGCGCCCTCCTCGCCCTCGCCGACGGCCTCACCACCCACGTCCTGATCGGCCACCTCTCCCCCACCGAGGCACTGGACGTCCTCGACGACCACCTCACACACCTGTGGGGCGAAGCCACAGGGTGACGCCCCACAGAACGGGAAGCGCACCGAGCTGCGGATCGACCGAAGTTGACGGAAACAGCAAGACGAAAGCGGCAGGACGAGAGCGCGCTCAGCACATCGGCCCCTCGTGCCCGGCGCAATACATCTCATTGCACCGAGGCGCCGAGACACATTGCACCGACGACAAAGACGGCTTTGCAGCGAGCGCGTCAACGCCCGCGGAGCGCGCCGGTCTTACCGGGCCCGCGTCCACCGCCACGTGGCACGATGGTCGAACACGGGGAAATCCCGGGGAGTTGCCCGCAAACGCGCGGACGGGCTGGGCCACGGGAGCTGACGGAAGGGGACCCGGTGAGCACGTTCAACAAGGGGATCGAAAAGGTCGTGGTGGCGCTCGGATGGGACCCCAGCCCCATCGGTGAGCCGGACATCGACCTGGACCTCATCGCGGCGACATACACGGCGGACGCACCGCACGGCGAGCCGGCCTATCTGGTGCACTTCGACAGCCGATCGCCGGACGGGACCATCACCCTCAACCGCGACAGCCGCACCGGCCAGGGATTCGGTGACGACGAAGTCATGACCCTGGAGCTGGAGCGCCTGTCGGAGCACTACTCCCGCGTCGTGGTGGGTGTGGTGATCCAGCAGGCACACGGCCGCAAGGTCTTCTGCGAGGTGGCGAACACCCTCATCGAGGTGCGCGAGGGGTACACCAAGCTGGCGCGGAACGACTTCGCCGGGGTGCCGGAGGCGACGGCCGCGGCGGTCGCCGAGTTCACGCGCGACGCGTCGGGCGAATGGCGGTTCCAACCCGTACTGCGCGGGTTCGACACCGACCCGGAGGGATTCGCCAGGCTGATGGGCGCCTGAAGCCCGAGGCGGTCGACGGCAAACGGGAGGGGAGGCGGTAACGAACCGCCTCCCCTTCGGCGTTCGACCGGACCGTCGCGCCGTCACCCGCCCACCTTCATACGACGCCGGTGGGCCGCGACCCGCTCCCGGGTGGCACAGGCCGTCGAACAGTAGCGACGGGCACTCCCCGGACCGGTCCCCAGATACAGGGTGATGCAGCCGGAGGCCGCGCACTCGCCCCAAGGAACGCGACCGCACTCGGTCAGGATCTGGGCCAGCGCCAGCGCACTGGAGGCCAGGAACCAGTCGCCCCAACCTGCGTCGTCACCACGGTCGACGTGCAGATGCCAGGGATGACCGCCGTGCCGGGACAGCCGCGGCCGGGCCCCGCAGGCGGCCATCAGCTCATTGAGGGCATGGGCGGCTCGATCGGTGTCGGTTACGGTGAGCAGACCGGCGATCCGGGCCGCGGCGCCGCGCAGTTCGTCGGCATCGCGCTCCGAGAACGCCTCCTCGGTGAGGTCGTCAGCGCTCTCCCCATGCCGGCCGAGAAGCGCCACGAGAGCCTCGCGCGGCAACTCGGGGGCCGCACGGACGGCATTGGCGAGATCGATCATCCACTCCGCGGGTCGAAAACCGTGCGGTGCGATGCCACCGCCGGCCGCGTTGCCACTCCCCATCCCTGTCACCATCCCCCATCTCCCGTCTCGCGCGCGGTACTTGACCCCGGTCAAGCCCACTCCACTGCGATCCGGGACCGCCCCGTCTCCGTAACGGCTTATTACAGTAAGCCGTTACGGAGACCTGGGAAAGGAAAAGACCGGCCGTGCACACCGATCACCATCGCGCCCGATTACCGCGCTATCTGGCCGTCGCCCTGCTCGCCCGGTTGGCCGAGGAGGGCATGGCCGTGGCGGTCGTGCTGCTGGCACTCGACCGCACGGGCAGCGCCGCCCAGGGGGCGTTCGTCCTCACCGCATGGATGGCGCCGCACGTCCTCGCCGCTCCCCTGGTGGGCACCCTCGCCGGGCGGACACGGCGCCCCCGGCTCTTCCACATGGCGGCGCTGGGCGGCTTCGCCGCGGCCATCGCGGCGCTGGCGCTGCTCACCGGACGGGCCCCTGCCCCCGTGACGTCGGCCGTAGCCGTCATCGGCGGCAGCTGCGGCCCGGTGGTCTCCGGTGGCCTGTCGGGGATGATCGCCGCGCTGACCCCCGCGGGACCGCCCCGCGACCGCGCCTACGCGCTGGACGCCGCGGTCTACAACGCCGCGTCCGTGACCGGGCCGGCCGTCGTCAGCATGGTCGCCGGGCTGTGGGCGCCGGGGCCGGCGACGGCCCTGCTCGCCGGTGCGGCGATGGTCGCCGCCGGACTGGCCCTGGGGCTGTTCCCCGGGAACCGGCCGTCCGACGCCCGTCCGCCTCGCCGCGAGCCCGCCCCGGACGCGTCGCGCTCGGGTCCGGCGGCGGGGCTGTCCGCCGTACTCCGCGTCCGGGAACTACGAGCGATCACCGCGGCCACCTGTCTGGCGTTCGTCGGGATCGGTGGGCTGACCACCACCACGGTGCTGCTCGCCGCCCACCGGGGGCACCCGGGCAGCGGCGGCGTCCTGATGACCGCGTTCGCCGCCGGGGCACTCGCCGGGTCGCTGGCGATGGCTCGTCGGCAGTCCGGTGCGCCGGCGCAACTGATGGCCACCGCCGCCCTGTTGGGCACTGGGGTGGCCCTCGCCGGCGCCGCGCTCGTCCCCTGGCCGGCGGCCGTCATGGCGCTGTTCGTGCTCGCCGGACTCTGCGACGGCCCGCTGCTGACCGCGACGCTACGGATCCGGGCCGACCACGCCCCGGCTGACGTACGAGCCCAGGTCTTCACCCTGGGCGCCGGCTTGAAGATCACGGCAGCGGCCTGCGGAGCCGGGCTCACCGGACTCGCCGCCACCCTCCCGCCACCCGCGCTGCTGCTGGGGATCGCCACCCTCCAGTTCGCCGCCGCGCTGCTCCACGCCCTGCTGCTGGCCCCGGGCGGACGGCCCACCCCGACGCCCCACTCCCCCTCAGGCCGCAACCCTGGATCCGCGCCCTGGGACAACGCGCCAGAGAGGCCGACGGGCGACAGGAAGGAGATGACGAGAAGGAGATAAAGCGAGAAAGAGAGAAAGGGGACAGGCAGGACGGCGACAACAGCAGCAGCACCTCACCACAATCCCCCGCCCCGATCACGACCGGCCCCGAATTTCTGTCAACACCCCAATACCCCGGCACCTCAACACCCCCAACTCCCCACCCCCACAACACGATTCACCATTCCCCCAGCCCCCTATGCCCCTGGCATAACCACTTGCCCCACGGTTCGCCCCCGCCAAGGATTACGCCCATGCCTGTTCTCACCGCGTCCGACGGGACCGTGCTCGCCTATCACCTCGCCGGAAAAGGCACGCCGCTGCTCTGCCTTCCCGGCGGCCCCATGCGTGCCTCCGCCTACCTCGGCGATCTCGGCGGTATGGCGGACCACCGCCAATTGATCCGGCTCGATCTGCGCGGCACCGGTGAATCCGGCATTCCCGCCGACCCGGCGAGCTACCGCTGCGACCGGCAGGTGGACGACGTCGAGGCGCTGCGCGCGCACCTCGGGCTCGAACGCATCGATCTTCTCGCGCACTCCGCCGCCGGCGATCTCGCCCTGCTCTACGCGACCCGGTTCCCGCGGCGGATCCGCAGTCTCACCCTGGTCACCGCCCGGGCCCGGGCCCTGGGCATCGACTTCACCGAAGCGCATCGCCGGGAAGCGGCGGCGCTGCGGTCCGCCGAACCATGGTTCCCGGACGCGTACCGCTCCTACGAGGCGGTCTGGGCCGGCACCGCCACCGATGCGGACTGGGACGCCATCGGCCCGTTCTTCTACGGCCGTTGGGACGCGGCAACCCAGGAGCACGCCGCGTCCGAGGTCCCCCAGACCAACGAGGAGGCCGCGGAGCGGTACGCGACCGCCGACGCCTTCGACCCGGCGGCGTCGCGGGCCGCGCTGGCCTCACTGGACGCGCCGGTGCTGCTCCTCACGGGCGAGCGGGACAGCGGGCCGCTGCCCCGGGTGGCCGCGGAGATCGCCGCACTGCTTCCCGGCGCCACGCTGACCGTCCAACCGGGCGCCGGCCACTTCCCCTGGCTCGACGACCCGGAGCGCTTCACCCGGACCCTCATGGATTTCCTCCCCCAGCCCGGCTGACGAGCGGGCCCCCACACGCCAGAGCGGTGGAGCCGGGTCTCCCCGTCTCCACCGCTCTGATCGCCAGGTCCGTCCTGGTCGTCCCCGTCGGACGCCCCGGTCAGCTCAGGCCCGCCGCCCGATCACCGACCGACGCCCCTCGGCGCCCCAGGGCCGACCGGCTCAGCTGCACCCGCTGGTCGAGCCGCAGCCCTCGCAGAGGTAGCAGCTGCCGGCCCGCTGCATCTTGGTGCCGCAGGAGAAGCAGAGCGGGGCGTCGGCGTTGATGCCCAGCTGCATCTCGACCAGCTCGGCGTTGGTGTGCGCCTGCTTGGGGGCCGGTGCCGCGGTCTCCTCGACGACCTTGGCCGTCGGCGCGGACTCCTGCCGCGGCTCGATCTGCCGCGGCGCGGACTGGGCCAGGCCCTCCACGTCGACCTCGTCGTCGGGCAGCTCGTACGAACCGGTCTCCAGGTGGCGCTGGCGCTCCTCGACGGAGTGGATGCCCAGTGCCGAGCGGGTCTCGAACGGCAGGAAGTCCAGCGCCAGGCGGCGGAAGATGTAGTCGACGATCGACTGCGCCATCCGCACGTCCGGGTCGTCGGTCATACCGGCCGGCTCGAAGCGCATATTGACGAACTTCGAGACGTAGGTCTCCAGCGGCACGCCGTACTGGAGGCCGACCGACACCGCGATGGAGAAGGCGTCCATCATGCCCGCGAGGGTCGAGCCCTGCTTGGACATCTTCAGGAAGACCTCGCCGAGACCGTCGTCCGGGTAGGAGTTGGCGGTCATATAGCCCTCGGCGCCGCCGACCGTGAAGGAGGTGGTGATGCCGGGACGGCCCTTGGGCAGGCGCTTGCGGACCGGGCGGTACTCGACCACCTTCTTCTCCGCGGCCGGCTCGGCCTCGGCCTTCTTCTCCGCTTCCTTCTTCTTGGCGGAGAGGGGCTGGCCGACCTTGCAGTTGTCGCGGTAGATCGCGAGCGCCTTCAGGCCGAGCTTCCAGCCCTGGAAGTAGACGTCCTCGATGTCCTCGACGGAGGCCGACTCCGGGACGTTGACCGTCTTGGAGATGGCACCGGAGAGGAACGGCTGGGCGGCCGCCATCATCCGGACGTGGCCCATCGGGGAGATGGAGCGCTCGCCCATGGCGCAGTCGAAGACCTCGTAGTGCTCGGGCTTGAGGCCGGGGGCGTCGATCACGTTGCCGTGGTCGGCGATGTGGGCGACGATCGCCTCGACCTGCTCGGGCTGGTAGCCGAGCCGCTTGAGCGCCTTGGGGACCGTGTTGTTCACGATCTGCATGGAGCCGCCGCCGACCAGCTTCTTGAACTTGACCAGCGCCAGGTCCGGCTCCACACCGGTGGTGTCGCAGTCCATCATCAGGCCGATGGTGCCGGTCGGGGCCAGCACGGACGCCTGGGCGTTGCGGAAGCCGTTCTTCTCGCCGAGGTGGAGCACGTCCTGCCACGCCTCGGTGGCCGCGGCCCAGACCGGGGTGTCCAGGTCGTCCATGCGCTTGGCCACGCCGTTGGCGTCGGCGTGCTGCTTCATGACGCGCTTGTGGGCGTCGGCGTTGCGGGCGTAGCCGTCGTACGGGCCGACGATCGCGGCCAGCTCGGCGGAGCGCTTGTAGGAGGTGCCGGTCATCAGCGAGGTGATGGCACCGGCCAGCGCGCGGCCGCCGTCGGAGTCGTAGGCGTGGCCGGTGGCCATCAGCAGTGCGCCGAGGTTGGCGTAGCCGATGCCCAGCTGACGGAAGGCGCGGGTGGTCTCGCCGATCTTCTGGGTCGGGAAGTCCGCGAAGCAGATGGAGATGTCCATCGCCGTGATGACCAGCTCGACGACCTTGGCGAACCGCGCGGCGTCGAAGGACTGGTTGCCCAGGTCGTCGTCGCGGAGGAACTTCAGGAGGTTGAGCGAGGCGAGGTTGCACGAGGAGTTGTCCAGGTGCATGTACTCGCTGCACGGGTTGGACGCGGTGATGCGGCCGGACTCCGGCGAGGTGTGCCAGTGGTTGATGGTGTCGTCGTACTGGATGCCGGGGTCGGCGCAGGCCCAGGCGGCCTCGGCCATCTTGCGGAACAGGCCCTTGGCGTCGACCTCTTCGATGACCTCGCCGTTCAGCCGGCCGCGCAGGCCGAACTTCGAGCCGGACTCGACGGCCTTCATGAACTCGTCGTTCACGCGGACCGAGTTGTTGGCGTTCTGGTACTGGACGGACGTGATGTCGTCGCCGCCCAGGTCCATGTCGAAGCCCGCGTCGCGCAGCGCGCGGATCTTCTCCTCTTCCTTGACCTTGGTCTCGATGAACGCCTCGACGTCGGGGTGGTCGACGTCCAGGACGACCATCTTGGCCGCGCGGCGGGTGGCGCCGCCGGACTTGATGGTGCCGGCGGAGGCGTCGGCGCCGCGCATGAAGGAGACCGGGCCGGAGGCGTTGCCACCGGAGGAGAGCAGCTCCTTGGAGGAGCGGATACGGGAGAGGTTCAGGCCGGCGCCGGAGCCGCCCTTGAAGATCATCCCCTCTTCCTTGTACCAGTCCAGGATCGACTCCATGGAGTCGTCCACGGAGAGGATGAAGCAGGCGCTGACCTGCTGCGGCTGCTGGGTGCCGACGTTGAACCACACCGGGGAGTTGAAGCTGAAGACCTGGTGGAGCAGGGCGTAGGCCAGCTCGTGCTCGAAGATCTCGGCGTCGGCCGGGGAGGCGAAGTAACCGTTCTCCTCGCCGCCCTTGCGGTACGTCTTGACCACGCGGTCGATGAGCTGCTTGAGGCTCGACTCGCGGGCCGGGGAGCCCACCGCACCACGGAAGTACTTGCTCGTGACGATGTTGACCGCGTTCACCGACCAGAACTCGGGGAACTCGACGCCACGCTGCTCGAAGTTGACCGAGCCGTCGCGCCAGTTGGTCATGACGACGTCACGGCGCGCCCACTCGACCTCGTCGTACGGATGCACGCCGGGGGTGGTGTGGATGCGCTCGATGCGCAGACCCTTGCTCGCCTTGCTGCCCTTGGCGCGGGAGCCGCGTGCCGGGCCGCTCGTCGTCTCTGTCATTCCGCCTCCCTGTATACGGGCAAACGCCCATATGTGCCCACAAATTCCGTGGCACGGTGTATGTCTTTCCGGAGTCGGGACGCCCTGCTCTCGTCCCGGCTCAGGTCTGGATGCTCGCCGAGCTCTAGTCGGCAGCGGTGGCGGGCACGGGAACGGCCGGCTCGCCGGCCTCCTCGTCGGCCCCGCCGTGCGCGGGCGGCCCCTGCTCGCGCTGCTCCCGCAGCTCGGCGATGGCCGCCTCGAAGTCCTCGAGTGAGTCGAACGCCCGGTAGACGGACGCGAAGCGCAGGTACGCGACGAGGTCGAGTTCCTGCAGCGGGCCCAGTATGGCGAGCCCGACGTCGTGGGTGGTCAGCTCCGCGCTGCCGGTGGCGCGCACCGCCTCCTCGACCCGCTGGCCGAGCTTGGCGAGGGCGTCCTCGGTGACCGGGCGCCCCTGGCACGCCTTGCGCACCCCCGCGATGACCTTGGTGCGGCTGAAGGGCTCGGTGACCCCGCTCCGCTTGATCACCATGAGCGAGGCCGTTTCGACGGTGGTGAAACGGCGGGAGCAGTCGGGGCACTGGCGGCGCCGGCGGATCGCCGTCCCGTCGTCCGTGGTGCGGCTGTCGACGACCCGGCTGTCCGGGTGCCTGCAGAAGGGGCAGTGCATGGCTCCACCCTCCTCACCCTCGAAAACGGACGCACGCCGACGGAACCGGCGTACGGTGACGGAACCTCCGGCCGGTCCGTACGGGCCCTTCGGAGCAGCCACAAGCATAGGCGATCCGTGGGGCCCGACGGACCCGGCACCACAACTTGTAGGCGGCCGACCGCATCTAAGCACTAGATGTGGTGTCGGGGTGCTTATATCTGCCTACCGCGTGTCGCCACGGGGGGCCGGCGCGCAGCGCCGTCGTCCGGGGGCGGAGGCCGAGCACCGGCCGGGCCGGCGGACCGCCCAGAAGCGTACGGGAAGCCACCCGGCGCGGGGACAACAGGGGCGGGATGACAGAATCGGCGGCGCCGCGGCGGACTGCCCGCCGCGGTACCGTTCGCCGCTTTTCGGGACGGGAGCCGACCGGCATTCCGGACAGCAATCCGGACGGGAATCCCGGGCAGGACGTCCCGGAGGCCCGAATTGCCATTCGGCCATACACCGCACTGCTTGATCAGGTCAGCCAATCGCGGAATTTTTCACTCGAACGTGTGTTTGGCGCAACCTTTCGAAAGCAACTACCGTTGGCTAACTAGGGAGAACATTTCGAGAGGGGCCGACGTGACCACCACCGCAGACAGCGCGACCATCACCGCACAAAGCCACTCCCCGAGCCGATTCGAGCAACCGCAAAGGGCATCGCGGCCGATGGACGAGACCACGTCGGACTCCGAAGAGCACAAGCCGACTCGTTCGCTGCCGGGACGCCCCCCGGGTATTCGCGCCGACAGTTCCGGCCTCACCGACCGCCAGCGCCGGGTGATCGAAGTGATCCGGGATTCCGTGCAGCGGCGCGGATATCCACCGTCCATGCGGGAGATCGGCCAGGCGGTCGGCCTCTCCAGCACGTCCTCCGTCGCCCACCAGCTGATGGCACTGGAGCGCAAGGGCTTCCTCCGGCGCGACCCGCACCGCCCGCGGGCGTACGAGGTCCGCGCCTCGGACCAGCCGACGAGCACGGCGACCGAGACCGCCGGCAAGCCCGCCGCGTCCTACGTCCCGCTGGTCGGCCGGATCGCGGCCGGCGGCCCGATCCTGGCCGAGGAGTCCGTCGAGGACGTCTTCCCGCTCCCCCGGCAGCTGGTCGGCGACGGCGAGCTGTTCGTGCTGAAGGTCGTCGGCGACTCCATGATCGAGGCGGCGATCTGCGACGGCGACTGGGTCACCGTCCGCCGTCAACCGGTCGCGGAGAACGGCGACATCGTCGCCGCCATGCTCGACGGCGAGGCGACCGTCAAGCGCTTCAAGCGCGAGGACGGCCACGTCTGGCTGCTGCCGCACAACGCCGCGTACCAGCCGATCCCGGGCGACGACGCGACCATCCTGGGCAAGGTGGTGGCGGTGCTCCGCCGGGTCTGACCCCGCCCTCACGACCGGGCCCCGGGACGGAACCACTGCGCCGGTTCCGTCCCGGGGCTCTGTTTTGCGCCTAAGCCGGCGCCGCTCTCGCGGACGGGGTGCTGTTCGGTGGGGGTTGCTCCATTGATGGTTGCGGTACAAGCCTGAGGGTGGCGGTACAGACCCGGGTCGGCTACTCCTGCGCCTTCGCCGCGGCATCGATCGCCGCCAACGACCTGCGGACCTGGTTGCGGTCGGTCGTGTACCAGAAGTCCGGCATGGACTTGCGGAGGAAGGAGCCGTAGCGGGCCCGCTCCACGCGCGGGTCCAGCACCGCCACCACACCGCGGTCGCCGGTGGCCCGGACCAGACGGCCCGCGCCCTGGGCCATCAGCAGCGCGGCATGCGTCGCCGCGACCGCCATGAAGCCATTGCCGCCGGCCTCCTCCACCGCCTTCTGCCGGGCGCTCATCAGCGGGTCGTCCGGCCGCGGGAACGGCACCCGGTCCATCACCACCAGCTGGCAGTTGGGACCCGGGACGTCCACGCCCTGCCAGAGCGAGAGCGTGCCGAACAGGCACGTCCGGGCGTCCGCGGCGAACGTCCGGATCAGCTCGCCGAGGGTCTCCTCGCCCTGGAGCAGGACCGGCATGTCCAGCCGGCCGCGCATCGCCTCCGCCGCCGCCTGCGCGCCCCGCATCGACGAGAACAGCCCCAGCGTCCGCCCGCCGGCCGCCTCGATCAACTCCGCCAGTTCGTCGAGCATGTCGTCGCGGCTGCCCTCCCGGCCCGGCTGGGCGAGGTGCTTGGCGACGTAGAGGATGCCCTGCTTGCCGTAGTCGAAGGGTGAGCCGACGTCCAGGCCCTTCCACACCGGCTCGTCCTCGGTCGCGGTGCCCTCCGGGCCCAGGCCCAGCGAGGCGGCCACGCCGTTGAAGTCACCGCCCAGCTTGAGGGTGGCGGAGGTCAGCACCACGGAGCGGTCGGTGAAGAGCTTCTCCCGCAGCAGCCCGGAGACCGACAGCGGCGCCACCCGCAGCGACGCACCGCTGGGCCGGTACGCACCTCCGCCGCGGTGCTCATGGCGCTCGTACCAGACGACGTCGTACTCGGAGCCGCCCGCGATCCGCTCGGCGACGTCGTGGACGGTCTCCACCGAGGCCAGGGCCTGCTTGCGGACGGCGTCCTCGTCCTGGACGGACTTGTCGCGGGTCGAGCCGAGCGCACTGATCACCGTGCGGGCCGCGTCCCGCAGCGCCATCAGGCAGTAGCCGAGGTCCTCGGGGATCTCCTCCAGGCGGCCCGGGAGCGCCAGCTCCATCAGGCGCTCGAAGGTCTCGGCGGCGGTCTGGAGCTGGTCGGCGACCTTCTCGTCGACCAGCTTGGCGGCGCGGCGCACCGCGCGGTTGACCTGGCCGGGGGTGAGCTCGCCGGTGGCCACGCCCGTCACCCGGGAGACCAGCTCATGGGCCTCGTCGATGATCAGGACCTCGTGCTGCGGCAGGACGGGGGCGCCCTCGATGGCGTCGATCGCCAGCAGCGCGTGGTTGGTGATCACCACATCGGCGAGCTTGGACCGTTCCCGGGCCGCCTCGGCGAAGCACTCCGCGCCGTACGCGCACTTCGACGCGCCCAGGCACTCCCGGGAGGAGACCGAGACCTGGCCCCAGGCGCGGTCCGAGACGCCGGGGGTCAGATCGTCGCGGTCGCCGGTCTCGGTCTCGTCCGCCCAGTCCCGCAGTCGCAGCAGGTCCTTGCCGAGCTTGCTGGTCGGCGCCGCCTGCTCGAAGACGTCGAAGAGGCCCTCCTCCTCGTCCTGGGGGGCGCCCTCGTGGAGGCGGTGCAGGCAGAGGTAGTTGGAACGGCCCTTGAGCATCGCGAAATCCGGGCGGCGGCGGAGCTGCGGATGCAGCGCCTCGACCGTCCGCGGCAGATCGCGCTCGACGAGCTGGCGCTGGAGGGCGAGGGTGGCCGTGGCGACCACCACTCGCTCGCCGTGGGCCAGCGCCGGCACCAGATAGCCGAGGGACTTTCCGGTGCCGGTGCCGGCCTGCACCAGCAGATGGGCCTGGTCGTCCACGGCCTCGGCGACGGCCTCGGCCATGGCCACCTGGCCGGGCCGCTCGGTGCCGCCGACGGCGGAGACGGCGGCATGGAGCAGATCGGGGAGAGAGGGCTTCGTCATAGCGCTTGCAAGCCTACGCGGGACCGCTGACAGCGCGGGCCGGTCCCGCGGGGTATCCCGGTCACGGTGCGTACAGGGGGTTGGGGACGGTGCCGTGGACGGCGGCGTGCGGGCGGTCGCGGCGGTCGCGGTAACCGTCCACATGCAGTCGGTTGCGGTTCAGGCACAGCCGCTCGATCTCCGGGGTGAGCAGGTCGAAGGTCTCCTGCCGCTCCTTGAGGTGCGGGAAGCGCTCGTGGTGGCGCAGGATCTCCGCCCGGACGAGTGACCAGAACTCGTCCTCGGGAACGCCGAGTTGGTCCTCGCAGAGCGGCGCCAGATAGCGGAAGACCCCGACGAAGAGGCCGGAGTGGATGAACTGGGTGAGGAAGGAGGGCGGTTCGGTGAGCAGCACCGCCCGGACGTCGCCCGGCATGGCGTCGTGCTCGGGCAGCGGCTGGTCGCTGGTGTTGACGTCGTCGACGAAGTCCTTCATGGCCAGGCGGGTGGGGACGTCGTGCTCGTCGAAGACGACGATGGCGTTCTCGCCGTGCGGGGAGAAGACCGTGCCGTACTGGTAGAGGAAGTGCAGCAGGGGCGGCAGCAGCGCGGCGAACAGCCGGGCCAGCCAGGCCCGTGGGGGCAGGCCGGAGCGGTGCACCAGTTCCGCGGTCAGGGCGCGGCCGGCGGGGTCGGTCTGCAGCAGGGACGCCAGGGTGCGGGCGCGCTCCCCCGCCTCCAGGTGGGCGGCGAGCGGCTCGCGCCAGATGCAGCCGAGCAGTTCCTTGTACTGGTACGGAACCCCGGGCAGCCGGTCGTAGAGGGGGTGCTCGACGGTGACCGAGGCGGTCTCGCCGAGGAGGATCACCCGGGTCTCGTCGCGCAGATACGTATCGCCGTCGCGCAGGCCGTGCACCCAGGCGGTGACGGCGGGGGCGGCGAGGGTGCGCTCGGTGGGCAGGCCGCGCCAGACCAGGGTGTTGAGGATGGACAGCGGCAGCTTGACGGTCCGCGCCCGGGGGCGGGTGAGGTTGAGGAAGGTGCGGATCGACTGCTGCGGGAGCCGGAGGTCGTTGTCGGTGGGCAGCGGGATGAGGGATCCGTCGGCGAGTTGCGGGGCGAAGAGCGGGGCGATGGTCTCGTCCCACTGCCAGGGATGCACGGGGAGGTAGAGGTAGTCGGCCGGGTCGCGGCCGGCGTCGGTGAGGGTGCGGGCGAAGGTGTGCCGGGTGGCGGGGGCGAGCTCCTCGCCGTAGAGGAGATCGGGGGTGGCCAGGGCGGGAACGCCACGGTAGTGGGCGATGCGGCGGTGCGCGGCGAGCCAGGGCAGCGGCTGCGGGGCGCGGGCCTCGGGCGCCCAGGTCTCGGCGTCGGTGGCGGAGAAGCCGAGCCGGCCCTTGTTGGCGACGAGCCAGGGGTGGCCGGTCTGGTGGCCTTCGAGGGCGGCGTAGTCGAGGTCGGCGAGGTCGGCGGCGCTGAGCGCGGTGGCGTCCAGGCGGGTGTCGGCGGCGAGGGTGGCGGTCAGTTCGCGGATGAGGTGGCCGGTGGTGTCGCCGGACAGGCCGAGGACGGTGTCGTGGGCGTGAGTGAGGAAGCGCAGCGGATCGGCGTGCGGGGTGATCGAGTGCGGGTCGATGCGCCAGTGCCCGTAGGCGCTTCTGCGGGCGGTGAAGCGGTAGGTGAGGTCGTCGGTGACGGGCAGGCGGTAGCGGGGCGTGCCGTCCGGGGCGGTGCCGTCGGGTTCGGGGGTGAGGATCTCCTCGTAGGAGAACTCCGCGAGGGTCTTGGCGAAGAGCCGGCGGGCGGCGCGCCGCCAGGCGTCGTCCGACGGGATCCGGCCGGGCGCGGCGGGGGCGGTGGGACGGGACACAGGAGACAAGGTGGGACTCCTCGGGACGGGACCGGCCCGGCACGTGCGGGGGACAACCGGACCGGCGGGGTGGATGGCGGACCGGACCGGGGCCGTCGACGGACGGCCCCGGAGTCAGAGCCGGTGGCGGTGCGCGCGGTCGCGGATCATCAACGCCGCGCGCTTCTCGGGGAGTTCGATCTCCTCGGCGTAGCGGAAGCCGGCGCCGAGGAACGCCGCGACGGAGCCGGTGTTGCGCAGGTCGGGCTCGGCCAGAACGCGCGCGCAGCGCGGGCGGTGGTCGAGGACGAGGTCGGCGGTGGCGCGCAGCAGCGCGGTGCCGAGGCCGCGGCCGCGGTCGCCGCTGCCGCCGATGAGCAGGTGGATGCCGGTGTCGTGGGGCCGGGCACGGTAGTAGCCGGCGAGGCGGTCCAGGTCGGCGCGGTAGATCTCCCAGTAGCTCATCGGGACGCCGTCCAGGACGCCCAGGCAGGGCACGCTGCGGCCGTCGCCGTCCAGTTGGGTGCGCAGATGGGCGGCGGTGGTCTCCGGGGGGCCGGCCAGCTCCCAGAAGGCGGCGACGGCCGGATCGTTCATCCAGGCGGTGATCCGGTCCAGGTCGCGGTCCGGCTCCACGGGGACGAGGGCGAACGGCCCGGCGGGGGTGTCGGCCGGCGGCCAGCCGGCGAGGTCGTCCAGCAGCGGGCCCGCGGCCGGGGTGGGGGCTGCGGGCGGCGTCGCGCCGGGGTGGGGCGCGGGCGGGTCGCCGCGGGTGTCGTCCGGCGCGGAGGTGGGGCCGGATGCGGTCGAGGGCACGTGACGCTCTCCTGTGGGGCTGGGGGACGACAGGGTCTAGAGCGCGAGCGGGTTGGACAGGGTGACGTAGACGGACTGGGTGTCGACGGGGCCGACGAGCTCGTCCAGGCCGTGCAGCCGGGTGGCGAGGTTGGCCTTGCAGCGCAGGGTGCGGGCGGAGAGCAGCAGCTCCGGCAGGGTGGAGCGGTGGGCCCGGGGGGCCGTGGCGGCGTCGGCGAGGAAGCGGCGGAAGGCGGCGAGCAGCACCTCCTCGCGGATCAGGCGGGCCGCGCCGAACGCCCCGATGAGACCGAGGACGTTGTTGATGCCGAGGTAGTAGGCGAAGCGTTCGTCGGTGACGTCGTCGGCGACGAAGGTGTCGCTGGCGGCGCCGATGCCGGGCAGCCGGCGCTCCAGTTCGGCGCGGCGGGAGGCCCGGAAGTAGTAGCCCTGGTTGTCGCGGTAGCGGCCGCCGGCCGGCCAGCCGTCGGCGTCCAGCAGGACGAGGGTGTTCTGCTGGTGGGCCTCCAGGGCGACGCCGGCCGTCCCGTCGAGCCAGAGGACGGGCCGGACGACCGCTTCGAGGTAGCGCAGGAACCACTCCGTGGCCACCGCGCCGGCCGGCCGCCCGGTGCGGGCGCTGAGCGCGCCGACCACGCTCTCCAGCCGCGAGCGCATCGCGCCGTGGTCGGGCCAGGGGCGCGGTGCGGTGAGCCCGGCGATGCAGACGGCGTCCTCGTCGGGGCCGAAGGGCTGGTGGCGGATGACGACGTCGAAGCCCTGGACGGGGGTGCCGTCCGGGCCGTCGACGGCGAGGTAGGCGGGGTCGCGGACGATGTCGAAGCCGGGGGCGGCGGGGAAGGCCGCCTGCCACTGCGCGGCCAGGCCGGTGCGCAGCAGCCGGTGGACCTCGACGCCGCGCAGCAGCTCCTTGCGGAGGTTCTCCCGGCGGGAGTTGGTGATGCGGACGCCCAGCGAGAGCTTGAGCATCGCGGGTGCGCCGGGGCGGCAGACCGTGCGGACGGAGGAGGTGGGGTACCAGTGGGGTCCGTGCGGGCCGAGGTCGTGCAGCAGTCCGGCGTCGCGCAGCGCGGCGGTCTCCGGGCGGGCGGCGAGGTCCCGGGCCTGCCAGGGGTGGAGCGGCAGCGGCACGGTGCCCTCGGGGAGCGGCAGTCCGTCGCCGGCCAGTTCGGCGGCGAGTTGGGCGGCCGGTACGGTGCGGCCGCGCTCGGTCCAGGCGGAGTCGGTGGCGACGGCGGAGGGGTCGACGGCCATCCAGTGGAGCGGGAAGGCGCCGCGGAGTTCGGGCGAGTAGGCGCCGAGCTCGGCGTCGGTGAGGCCCTCGCGGCTCTTGGGCGTGGGGTGCAGGGGGTGGCCCAGGAGGAGAGACTGCTCGGCGTCCAGGAAACGGGAGCCCGGCTCCTCGGCGGGGCGGGCGCGCCGGTCGGCGATGAACAGGGCGGTGTTCCGTACGGAGTTGGCGACCCGGCCGACCAGTTCGGCGCCGTCGCCGTCCGGGGCCTGCGGGGTGTCGTCCGCGGCGGGCGGTTCGTCGCCGTCGGCGACCCGGTGTTCGCCGCCGTCCGAGGCCCGCCGGTCGCCGCCGTGCGCGGCCTCGCGGCGCAGCAGGGCGGCGAGGGTGACGGCGTCCAGCGGGGCGGAGCCGGGCGGGGTGCCTTCGAGGGCGGGGGCGCCCAGGCGGTGCCAGCCGGTGGCGGACCAGTAGCGGACGGGGATGTGCAGGGCGGTGGCGCTGGCGTGCAGCGGGAGGCGCAGCCGGCCGGCGACGGGGCGGGCGGTGCCGTGTTCGCGGAGCCAGCAGCGCAGGAGGTTCTCGATGCCGGCGGCGTCGGCGGCGACGGCCGGGTCCGGGTGGTCGAGGGGGTCGGCGTCGGGGTGACGCACGGGGTCGGGCCGGCCGGGGGCGCGGTGGCCGGCGGCCGGGGTCTGCTGGTGGCAGGTGTCGTCGCCGGGGCGGCGCCCCTGGCGGGGGACGGACGGCTCGATGAGGCCGGCGCCCTGGTGGGGGGCGGGGAGCCGTTCGGCGGCGTGGGTGCCGTCGGAGCCGGGGCGTTCGTTCATGCGGGGGTGCCTCGCAGTGTGGTGGGGGACGATCCCGGGGGCCCGGGGGTGGTGCGGACGGCCGCCGCGATGGCGTCGGCGAGGCGGTCCAGGACCGCGTCCGCCTGTTCGTCGGTGAGGGTCAGGGGCGGCAGCAGCCGGACGACGGCGGAGTGCCGGCCGCCGAGTTCGACGATCAGGCCGCGGTCGAGGCAGGCCCGTTGGACGGCGGCGGCCAGCACCGGGTCGGCGGGGCGGGCGCCCAGCGCGTCGGCGCCGGCGTCGCGGTCGACGAGTTCCAGGCCGAGCATCAGGCCGCGGCCGCGGACGTCGCCGATGCAGTCGTGGGCGGCGGCCAGTGCGCGCAGCCGGGCGAGCATGGTGGCGCCGAGCTCGGCGGCGCGGGCGGCGAGGCCGTTGCGGCGGACGTAGGCGAGGGTGGCGGTGCCGGCGGCCATGGCGAGCTGGTTGCCGCGGAAGGTGCCGGCGTGGGCGCCGGGGCGCCAGGCGTCCAACTCCTCGCGGTAGACGATGACGGCGAGCGGGAGGCTGCCGCCGATGGCCTTGGACAGGACCAGGACGTCGGGCACGATGCCGCTCTGCTCGACGGCCCAGAAGGTGCCGGTGCGGCCGACGCCGGTCTGCACCTCGTCGACGATGAGGGGGACGGAGCGGGCGGCGGTGATCTCGCGCATCCGGCGCAGCCAGCCGTCCGGGGCGGGGATCACGCCGCCCTCGCCCTGGACCGGTTCGAGGATCATCCCGGCGGGGCGGGGCACCCCGCCCTTGGGGTCGTCGAGGAGGTTCTCGGTCCACCGCGCGGAGAGTTCGGCGCCGCGTTCGCCGCCGACGCCGAAGGGGCAGCGGTAGGCGTAGGGGTAGGGCAGCCGGGTCGCGCCGGGGTGCCGGGCGCCGCCGGAGGCGGTCAGGGCGTCCGCGGTCATGCCGTGGTAGGCGCCGGAGAAGGCCAGCAGGCCCTCCCGGCCGGTGGCGGTGCGGACGAGGGTGAGGGCGGCCTCGACGGCGTCCGTGCCGGCCGGTCCGCAGAACTGGATCCGGCCTTTTTCGGCCAACTCCCCGGGCAGGGTGGCGAACAGCTCGGTGACGAAGGCGTCCTTGACCGGGGTGGCGAGGTCGAGGATGTGCAGCGGCGCGCCGGAGTCGAGGACGGTGCGGATGGCTTCCAGGATCACGGGGTGGTTGTGGCCCAGCGCAAGGGTGCCGGCACCGGAGAGGCAGTCGAGATAGCGGCGGCCGTCGGCGCCCTCGATGGTCAGCCCGCGGGCGCGCACCGGGACGATCGGCAACGAGCGCGCATACGTACGGGCGGCGGACTCACGCAGGGCCTGGCGGCGCAGGATCCCCTCGTGGGCCGGCGGTGCGGCCGCCGGCACGGTTTCGGTCAACGCCACGGCAGTTGTGTCCTCCTGCTGGTGAACTGTCGGGTACCGCGCGGGCCCGGCGGGCAGCGGCCGTCCCCCGTACGTACCAACGACGGCACCCGCGCGGGAACACGGCCGAGGGCAAGATCCTTGACGTCGGGAACCAGGGCCCCGAGTACCGCCGTCCCTCCGAACACCGGCATAGTGGGGGGCTGCACCCGGATCTTGCGGTTCATGACAAGAGCCGGACGGGGGCACCACTCATGAGCCGCACCGGCTCAGCCCGTTTGACACAGGGGGAGAACCACCCATGCGATCGATACGTCGGCCCGTGCTAGCGGCCGCCGCCCTCACCGCCATCGTGGCGCTGACCGCGACCGGCTGCGGCCCGTCCGGCGACAACGCGGACGCCAAGCCGTCGGAGTCGGCCCAGGACACCTCGGGCGGGGGTGCGATCAAGATCCCCAAGGACCTCCAGGACAAGCTCAAGGAGCACGGCGTCGACCTGGACAAGTGGAAGAACGGGGAGTGGAAGAACTGGGACAAGGACAAGTGGCTCCGCGAGGCCGGGGAGTTCATCAACCCGGTCATCAAGAACTTCTGGGACCCGGACAAGATCAATAAGGTCAAGCCGCCCCAGGACCCGAGCAAGACCTCGGACATCACCGAGGACCAGGGCAAGACCGACCCGGAGCCGACGGCCGTCCCCGCGCGCTCGGTGCAGACGCCGTACACCTCCACCGCGCCGGGCATCGGCCTGCTGCTGTTCAGCACGCCGAAGGGCGAGTCGCGCTGCTCCGCCACCGTGGTCAAGGACCCGGCCCACCCGGGCAAGTCCAACCTCGTGTGGACCGCGGCGCACTGCGTGCACGCCGGCAAGAACGGCGGCTGGTACCGGAACATGATGTTCGTGCCGAACTTCAACCGGACCGGCGCGTCGGCCGCCCAGATGAAGACCACGCCGTTCGAGGACCGCGTCCCTTCCGGCAAGTGGTGGGCGGACGACATGGCGACGTCCAAGGAGTGGATCGCCGGCGGCGGTGACGTCCCGGGCGTGCCGATGGCTCCGTACGACTTCGCGCTGATGCACGTGAAGCCGGAGGAGAGCACCGGCGGCAAGTCGCTGGAGGAGATGGCCGGCGGCGCCTACGCGGTGGACTTCAGTGCCCCGGCGATGTCGAAGATCCCGAGCCTGACGGCGCAGGGCTTCCCGGCCGAGCCGCCGTTCGACGGCGCGACGGAGCAGTCCTGCACCACCAAGCCGACCCGGCTGACGATGGACGCCAAGAAGCCGACCATGTACCGGATCGGCTGCACCATGACCGGTGGTTCGTCCGGCGGCCCGTGGTTCATCAAGGGCGCGGACGGCAAGCCGGTGCTGATCTCCAACACGTCGATGGGGCCGCGTCCGGCCCAGTGGCTGGCCGGCCCGCACCTGGGCACCGAGGCCAAGTCGATCTTCGACGCGATGAGCAAGAAGTGGGCGAACCAGCAGTAGCGACGTGACGGACGGGCGGTGCCGGGCGACGGCGCCGCCCGCCCGTACACCGCGCACGCACCACCTCTGCGGTACACGGCGAAGGCCCGCCCCCGGGGAATCCGGGGACGGGCCTTCGCCGTATGTGCGCCGGGCGCGGACCGGCCGTCAGGCGGCCGGGACGAACGGCCGGAACTCGGCGGCCAGTTCCTCATGGACGCGGGCCTTGAGGACCGTGCCCTCGGCGGTGTGCTCCTCGGAGAGCACCTCGCCCTCGGCGTGCGCCCGCGCGACCAGTGCGCCCCGGGTGTAGGGCACCAGCACCTCGATCTCGACCTGCGGACGCGGGAGTTCCGCGTCCAGCAGAGCCCGCAGCTCCGCGATGCCCTCGCCCGTGCGGGCGGAGACCACCAACGCGCGCTTCTCCTGGCGCAGCAGCCGCTGGAGCGTCAGCGGGTCGGCCGCGTCGGCCTTGTTGACGACCACGATCTCGGGCACCTGGGTGGCGCCGACGTCGCGGATCACCTCGCGGACCGCGGCCAGCTGCTCCTCCGGCACCGGGTGCGAGCCGTCGACCACGTGCAGGATGAGGTCGGCGTCGGCGACCTCCTCCATCGTGGAGCGGAACGCCTCGACGAGGTGGTGCGGCAGGTGGCGGACGAAACCGACGGTGTCGGCGAGGGTGTAGAGCCGCCCGGTGGGGGTCTCGGCCCGCCGGACGGTCGGGTCCAGGGTGGCGAACAGGGCGTTCTCCACCAGGACGCCGGCGCCGGTGAGGCGGTTGAGCAGGGAGGACTTGCCGGCGTTGGTGTAGCCGGCGATGGCGACCGAGGGGATCTTGTTGCGCCGGCGCTCCTGGCGCTTGACGTCCCGGCCGGTCTTCATCTCCGCGATCTCCCGGCGCATCTTCGCCATCTTCTCGCGGATCCGCCGCCGGTCCGTCTCGATCTTGGTCTCACCGGGGCCACGGGTGGCCATGCCGCCGCCCGCCGAACCGGAGCCACCGCCACCCATCTGCCGGGACAGCGACTGACCCCAGCCGCGGAGCCTGGGCAGCATGTACTGCATCTGTGCCAGCGAGACCTGCGCCTTGCCCTCCCGGGACTTGGCGTGCTGGGCGAAGATGTCGAGGATCAGGGCGGTCCGGTCGACCACCTTGACCTTGACGACGTCCTCCAGGTGGATCAGCTGGCCCGGGGAGAGCTCACCGTCGCACACGACGGTGTCCGCCCCGGACTCCAGCACGATGTCGCGCAGCTCCAGGGCCTTGCCGGAGCCGATGTAGGTGGCCGGGTCGGGCTTGTCGCGGCGCTGGATGACGCCGTCGAGCACCTGGGCGCCGGCGGTCTCGGCCAGCGCGGCCAGCTCGGCGAGGGAGTTCTCCGCGTCCTGCACCGTGCCGGAGGTCCAGACACCGACGAGCACCACGCGCTCCAGGCGCAGCTGGCGGTACTCGACCTCGGTGACGTCCTCGAGCTCGGTGGAGAGCCCGGCGACGCGGCGCAGCGCCGCACGCTCGGAGCGGTCGTACTGGTCGCCGTCGCGCTCCCCGTCGATCTCGTGGCTCCAGGCGACGTCCTCTTCCATCAGGGCGTCGGCCCGAAGGCTCTCGGGGAGGCGCTGCCGGTCCTGCGGAAGGGAAGAAGAGGAGGTCATTTGATCCTTTGCGTCGTAGGGAGCCCCCCGGGGACCGGTGGGTCCCGTCGGGACTGGAATGGCTGTGCCGTTCGGTCTGCTCAACGTCCGGGCCGGCCGGGAGATTCCCGGGCCGGCCGGCGGTTGTCGGCCCGTTGATGGTCGCACGGCCCGGAGACGGGCGTCACGCGGGTTTTCCCGTACGGGCGGAGCGCTGCCGCCCGTACGGGGGCGCGGGCCGCCCGCCCCCGGCGCCGGTCACCGCTTGTGGAGGTGCGCGGCACTCTTCGTGGTGGCCGCGCGCGGCGCCGCCGACTGCGGTGCGGCGCCCTTGGCCTTGCTCTGCGCGGCCACCTGCGGCTTCCACTCGGGATGGCCGGGCATCGCCGGGGTCTTGGCACCGTAGAGCCACTCCCAGAGGAAGCCGGAGAGGTTGTGGCCGTAGATCTCGGAGGCGAGCTCGATGAAGTCCGAGGTGCCGGCCACGCCGTCGTGGTGCCTGGACACCCACTCCCGCTCCAGGCGGTCGAAGCCGGCCTGGCCCATCTTCTGCCGCAGCGCGTACAGGACCAGGGCGCTGCCGTCGTAGATCACCGGGCGGAAGATGCTGATCTTCCGGCCGTGCTCAGGGATCTTGGGCAGGGCCGGCGGGCCACCGTCGGCGCGCCAGCTGTCGGACATCTCGTACGCCTTCTTCATCCGCGCCTCGAAGGAGACCCGCTGGCCGCCCTTCTCCTGGGCGTAGAGGGCCTCGTACCAGGTGGCGTGGGCCTCGTTGAGCCAGACGTCGGACCACCGGCGGGGGCTGACGCTGTCGCCGAACCACTGGTGGGACAGCTCGTGCACCATCACCGACTCCACGTACCAGTCGGGCAGCTGGGCGGTGGTGAACAGGCGCTTCTCGAAGAGCGAGAGGGTCTGGGTCTCCAGCTCGAAGCCGGTGCTGGCGTCGGCGACCAGCACCCCGTACGCCTCGAACGGGAACTTTCCGACCTTCCGCTCCATCCAGGCCACCTGCTCCGGCGTCTTGGCGAGCCAGCGGGCGAGCGCGGGCTTGGCCGACGCCGGGACGACGTCGCGGAGCGGCAGACCGTGCGGGCCGCGCTGCGACAGGACGCTGGAGCGCCCGATGGAGATCTGGGCCAGCTCGGTGGCCATGGGGTGGGCGGTGCGGTACGTCCAGGTGCGGCGCGCGGCGCGGCCGCCGGCGTCGACGGGCAGGCCGTTGGCGACGGCCACCAGCCCCTCGGGCACGGTGATGCGGAAGGTGAACTGGGCCTTGTCGGAGGGGTGGTCGTTGCACGGGAAGACCCGGTGCGCGGCGTCGGCCTGATTGGCCATCGCCAGGCCGTCGTTGGTGCGGATCCAGCCGCCGTTGCCGCGGCCGCGCGGGTCGCTGGTGTGGTGCACGACGATCCGCAGGTCCTGGCCGGGCGAGATGTGCGCGGCCGGGGTGAGCACCAGGTCCTCGCCGGCCTGTTCGTGCCGGGCGGGCTTTCCGTCGACCGTGACGGAGCGCACGGTGCCGTCGGCGAAGTCGAGGTTGAGCCGGTCGAGGTTGGCGGTGGCCCGGGCCTTGATCGCGGTGACCATGTCCAGCGGGCGGTCGTTGCGGCCCGCGTAGTCCAGGGAGATGTCGTACGCGGTGACGCGGTAACCGGGGTTGCCGAGCGACGGAAAGAGGCGGTCGCCGATGCCCTCCGGCTCGGGTGGCTGCGGCGCGGCCGCGGCGATCGTGGCGGCGACCGCGAGCCCGAGGGCGGTGGCCCGGCGGGGAATCCGGCCGCGGCGGGCCCGGGGGCGGTCCCGGCCGGGGGCGGCGGAGCGGTCGGCGGCGGTGGTGCGGTCGGCGGCGGGCCCCTGGGGCTCGCAGGACGAACGGCGCAAGGGAAGGGACATGCGCTACCGCTATCAGCGCGGCCTGCCCGCCCGTGGACGGCACGGCACGACGGCACCCGAACGGGCGGCACCTCGGCCGTCCCGCTTGCGCCCGCATGCCTGATCTGCCCTTGATCGGTCGGATTGCGGGCGCCCGGCCTCTTGGGGGTGCCCTAGGGCGCTTCTGACGGATCTCCGTGGAGGAAGGAGCGGCGTCTGGTGCGTGCTCTCGCAAGGCGCCGGGATGTCTTCATAGCGGAGCTATGGAGGCATTTCGGCAACGCCACGAGAGTGCGTGCCAGACGCCGCGACGCCGCGGAGATCCGTCAGAAGCGCCCTAGGGCGCGGAGCGCACCGCGGTGGCGGCGCGGACCACGTCGAAGACGCCGGGGACCTGGCGCATCGCGCGCATCAGGGAGGGCAGCGCGGCGGCGTCGGGCAGGTGGAGGGTGTAGGTGTGCCGGACCAGTTGCTCGTGCGGGGGCTCGACGGCGGCGGAGACCACGGCGGCGCCCTGGGCGGCGATCGCCTCGGTGAGGTCGGGCAGCAGGTGCGGGCGGCTGAACGCCTCGGCCAGCAGCGTCACCCGGCAGCCGTGGCCGCCCTTGGCCGCGCCGCGCCAGCGCACCCCGACCGGCTGCCGGCCCGTCGCCGCCATCCGGGCCACCGCCGGGCACTGGGCGCGGTGCACGGTGACCGTGCCGCCGCGGACCGCGAAGCCGGTGACGGTGTCCGGCGGCACCGGGGTGCAGCAGCCGGCCAGTCGGACGGTGGCGCCCGGCAGGTCGGCCACCACCAGGACGGAGGCGGCCGCCGGGCGGTCCAGGCCGGGGGGCCGGCGGGCCGGTGCCCGGCGGCGCTCGCTGCGGCGGCCGGCGGGCGCGGCAGGGGGTTCGCCGGGGCCCTGGGGCCGGGCCAGCCAGCGGGAGATGGCGAGCCGGGCCGCGGGGGTGCGGGCGTGGTCGAGCCACTCCGGGGACGGGCCGGCGGAGTCCTGGGCCATCAGCAGGTGGAGGCTGTCGCCGTCGTGCAGGACGGTGCCGAGGGTGGCGAGGCGGCCGTTGACGCGGGCGCCGATGCAGCCGTGCGCGACCTCGCCGTGCCGGGCGTACGCGGCGTCCACGCAGCTGGCCCCGGCGGGCAGGCCGATGGTGCCGCCGGGGCCGTCCGGGGCGGCGTCGGCGCAGAAGACGGTGATCTCCCGGTCCTGGGCGAGGTCGTCGCGGAGCGAGGTCCAGAAGGTGTCGGGGTCGGGGGTGGTGCGCTGCCATTCCAGGAGCCGGTCGAGCCAGCCGGGGCGGGTCGGGTCGGCGCGTTCGCCGTCGGGTGCGTCGGCGCCGTCGGTGGGGGTGTACGGGTTGCCCAGGGCGATCACCCCGGCCTCGGCGACCCGGTGCATCCGGTGGGTGCGGATCAGGGTCTCGGCGATCTCGCCGTGCTCCCCGGTGATGGCGGTGTGCAGCGACTGGTAGAGGTTGAACTTGGGCGCGGCGATGAAGTCCTTGAACTCCGAGACCACCGGGGTGAAGCAGGTGTGCAGCTCCCCCAGGACGGCGTAGCAGTCGGCGTCCTCGGCCACCAGGACCAGCAGCCGCCCCAGGTCGGCGCCGCTGATCCGGCCGCGCGCCAGCAGGACCCGGTGCACGGAGACGAAGTGCCGTGGACGGACGAGGACTTGGGCGTCGATGCCGGCCTCGGCGAGGACCGTCCGGGCCCGGGCGGCGATCGCGGCGAGCGGGTCGCGGCGGCCGGCGTACCGCTCCACGAGATGGCGGGTCTCGGCGTACTCCTCGGGGTGCAGGACCGCGAAGACCAGGTCCTCCAGCTCGGTCTTGAGCGCCTGGACGCCGAGGCGTTCGGCGAGCGGGATCAGTACGTCGCGGGTGACGCCGGCGATCCGGGCCTGCTTCTCGGGGCGCATCACGCCGAGGGTGCGCATGTTGTGCAGCCGGTCGGCGAGCTTGATGGACATCACCCGGACGTCGTTGCCGGTGGCGACCAGCATCTTGCGGAAGGTCTCCGGCTCGGCCGCGGTGCCGTAGTCGACCTTCTCCAGTTTGGTGACGCCGTCGACGAGATAGCAGACCTCGGCGCCGAACTCCGCACGGACCTGATCAAGCGTCACTTCCGTGTCCTCGACGGTGTCGTGGAGCAGGGAGGCGGTCAACGTCGTTGTCTCGGCACCGAGTTCGGCGAGGATCAGGGTGACCGCGAGCGGGTGGGTGATGTAGGGCTCGCCGCTCTTGCGCAGCTGGCCGCGGTGCGAGGACTCGGCGCGGTGGTACGCCTTGCTGAGGATGTCGAGGTCGGCGTCGGGGTGGTGGTGGCGGTGCACCTTGGCGACGTGTTCCAGGGCGTCCGGGAGGCCGTCACGGGGGGCGGGGCCGAGGAGTGCGGCGTGGCCGATGCGGCGGAGTCCCCGGAGTGCCGGCCGGGGGCGGCCGCGCCGGCGGCCTGCTTCGGGGTTACCAGGGTTCGTGGCCTCTGCGCTCATGGGCACCTCCGGCGGCGTCGACCGGCGGTGGGACGCCGTCAGTTCGGTCGCCCGGGCCGGTGCTTGATGCTACCGAGCCCATCACGCAGCGCTGCCCACCTCTCGCTCAGCGTGAAACGGATCACCCATTCGAGGGAACTTTCTGGCCTGAACCGTTTCTGTCCGCCGAAACCGTTTCCCCTGGGCGGCGGGCGTGCCCCGGCGCCCCGTCAGCCGGCGAGTGCGCCGGCCAACCACTCCGGCTCGAAGCTGCCCTCGGCGACGATCTCGGCCGGGCCGGTCATCTCGACCGTGCCGTCCGGCAGCTCGGTGATGGTCAGGCTGCCGCCCAGCACGTCGACGGTGTACGTCACCGGGGTGCCGGTCGCGGCCGGGTCCAGGCCGTCCCGGCGAGCGGCGGCGACGGCCACCGCGCAGGCACCGGTGCCGCAGGAGCGGGTCTCGCCGGCGCCCCGCTCGTGCACCCGCATCGCCACATGGCGCGGGCCGCGGTCCACGACGAACTCGATGTTGACGCCGTCCGGATACACCGCGGCGGGGCCGAACCGCGGCTGTTCGTGCAGCTCACCGGCGTGCGCCAGGTCCTCGACGAAGGCGACGGCGTGCGGGTTGCCCATGTTGACGTTGCGGGCCGGCCAGCTGCGTCCGCCGACCTCGACCACCACGCCGTCCTCGGGGAGCGCGGCGCGCCCCATGGCGACGGTGACGTCGCCGGACTTGGCGAGGTGCACCCGGAGCACCCCGGCGCGGGTGGCGACGGCCAGGTCGCCGGCCTCGACGAGCCGGGCGTGCAGGAGGTACCGGGCGAAGACCCGCAGGCCGTTGCCGCACATCTCGGCGATCGAGCCGTCGCCGTTGCGGTAGTCCATGAACCACTCGGCCTCGTCGGCCATCGCCCGCGCCTCCGGGTGCGCGGCGGACCGGACGACGTGCAGCAGTCCGTCGCCGCCCACTCCGGCGCGGCGGTCGCAGATCCGGGCGACGGCGGTCGCGGGCAGATCGAGC
Source organism: Streptomyces sp. MspMP-M5 (assembly GCF_000373585.1). Classification (GTDB taxonomy): domain Bacteria; phylum Actinomycetota; class Actinomycetes; order Streptomycetales; family Streptomycetaceae; genus Streptomyces. Next base: position 56,770 of record NZ_KB891882.1, on the reverse strand, counting down.
CGGCCGTCCGGGTCCGGGACGATCACGAAGTCGTTCTCGGTGCCGTGGCCCTTGAGGAAGGCGATGCGCTGCGTGGTCACTCCTGAATCCTACGGGGGAAGCGGAGCGTCGGCCCGGTCGGGGCCGTGCCCGGCAACGGGCGGGGAGCCGGGCCGGGCGAGGTGCCTCAGCGGAGGCGGGCCACCCGCCAGATGGCGAGTGCGGCGGGGACGGCGACCGCGCCGGCGTACAGGAGCACCACCCGCCAGCTGGGGCGGCGCCCGGAGCCGCGGGCCGGGAGGCCGGGCCAGGTGTGGCCGACCCGGCGGGCCGCCATCATGCCGGCGCCGGCCGCGCAGCAGCACAGCAGCAGGCCGAGCATGGCGATCACCGCGCCGCCGTCGGCGCCGAACTCGAAGGCCAGCGGGAAGGCGAACATCAGGGAGCCGAGGGCGGCCAGCGCCACGATGGGGGCGAGCTGCCACAGCCGCAGCCGACGGGGCGGGCGCAGGTCGCGGAAGGACTCGCCGCCCTCGGGTGCCGGGCCCGGCTCGGCGTCGGGGCCGTCCGAGGCGTCGAGGGTGGCGGGGTGGCCGTCGGGGATGCCGTCGTCGGACGCGTGCACGCGGTCGTGCGGTTCGTCGTGGGCGCCGTCCACGGCCGGGCCGTCCGTGGCCGGCGGCGGCGCCGCGGCGCCGTCCGCGTCCGGTTGCTGGGCTCGGTTGCGAGGGCCGGCCTCCATTGCCACGCGCCCTCCCCACTGCCAGATTGCACGCCTCGATCGAAGGTCGATGATGACACGCCCTCAGCGGCCCGGATGACGGCCGGAGCGTCCCGATGCCATGACGTGATCAGGCTGTGACCGGTCGTTCGAGCAACGCCAGTGCCAGGGCCGGGAGATCGGCCCGACGGTCGGCGGCACCGCTGAGCCAGTGGACCCGTGGGTCCCGGCGGAACCACGAGTCCTGACGGCGCGCGAAGCGCTTGGTGGCGCGCACCGTCTCGTCGCGCGCCGCCTGCTCCGTGCACTCCCCCGCCAGGTACGCCAGCACCTGCTGGTAGCCGAGCGCCCGGGAGGCGGTACGGCCCTCGCGCAGCCCCTCGGCCTCCAGCCGGCGCACCTCCTCGACCAGGCCGGCCTCCCACATCCGGTCGACCCGTACGGCGATCCGCTCGTCGAGTTCGGGGCGCTCGACGTCCACGCCGATCTGGAGGGTGTCGTAGACCGATTCGTGGCCGGGGAGGCTGGCGGTGAACGGGCGGCCGGTGAGCTCGATGACCTCCAGGGCGCGCACGATCCGGCGGCCGTTGCTCGCCAGGATGGCGCGGGCCGCGCCCGGGTCGGCGGCGGCGAGCCGGGCGTGCAGCGCGCCGCTGCCCAGCTCGGTGAGTTCGGCCTCCAGGCGGGCGCGGACGGCGGGGTCGGTGCCGGGGAACTCCAGGACGTCGAGGGCACCGCGGACGTAGAGGCCGGAGCCGCCGACCAGGACGGGGGTGCGGCCCTCGGCGAGCAGCCGGTCGATCTCGGCGCGGGCGAGCCGCTGGTACTCGGCGACGTTGGCCGCGCGGGTGACGTCCCAGATGTCGAGCAGGTGGTGCGGGACGCCCTGCCGCTCCTCGGGGGTGAGCTTGGCGGTGCCGATGTCCATGCCGCGGTAGAGCTGCATGGAGTCGGCGTTGATCACCTCGCCGTCCAGGTGCCGGGCGAGCGCGACGCCCAGATCGGACTTTCCGGCCGCGGTGGGGCCGACGACGGCGATGACCCGCGGTGCGGGGGCGACGGTGTTCACCCCGTCAGTCTCGCAAACCTCACGGTGCCATCTCGAACGAGCGACGTGACGAGGCACCCACGGCCTCGTTGCCTGTTGCGAGATCCCGAACGCCGGTGCGCTGCCGGGGCCCGTCGGGCGGCGCAAGCGGACGCTCCGGGCGACGAGGGATTTCGCCCACAAGAGGAGCGTAGGAGCAGTTATGGGCGTGTTTTCGCGGTTCCGTCGGCGCAAGTCCGACGTGGCGGAGGAGAGTGCCGCCGCGGCGGTGGCGGAGGCTGCGGCAGAGGAGGAATCGGGGGCGGACGAGGGCGCGGCCCCGGAGGCGGCGGGGTCCGCGGCCGAGACGCCGGCGGAGGCGGCGTCGCCCGCGACGGATGCCGACGCGGAGTCCACGGCGGCGGAAGAGGCCACGGAAACGGAGCAGGCGCCGGCGGACGGGGCGGCGGCCCCGTCCGGGGAAGGGGCGGCGGACGACCCGGCGGAGAGCTCCGGGGCGGCCGCCGAGGAGACGGAGCCGGGCCCCGCGCAGCCGGACGGCGCGGCGGCGGAGGCGGCCGCGGACGGCGATCCCGAGTCGGCGCCCGCCGCGGCACCGGCCGCGGACGCCGCCGCCGGGATCCCACGGCAGCAGGGCGCGGAGCGGGCGGTGGACAGCGACGCCGGGGACGGCGCGCGGAAGTAGCCGGTCCCCCGGCGACGGCGGCGGCGCGGCGGACGCGGGGTGCCACGGCTCCCCGTACCCGCCGCGCCGCGGCATGTCCGGTCGTACGCGGCCCGGCGGGGGGCCGCGTCGTGCGGCGGACTACGTCCAGGCCGCCACGGCGTAGCCGACGCCGTACGGGGCCTCCGCGCACAGCAGTTGGCCGCGCAGCCCGGCGCCCTCGGCGGCGCCCGCCAGGGTCTGCCAGCAGGCCCGGCCGGACACCAGCAGATCGGCGGCGAGCCGCTCGTCCAGGGCGGCCAGGGCGGCGGTGTCGGCGGCTCCCAGGGCGCGGGCCGCGGCGGCGTCGAACGGCTCGGCCCGCTCGTCGAAGTAGCCGGGCGCCTTGACCGAGCGGCGGGCGCTGCCGTCGCCGAGCACCAGCAGCGCCACCCGGGGCGCGGAACCGGCCAGTTCCCGGCCGTGCGCCCGGCAGTGGTCGCCGGACCGCCGCTCGGCCACCCCCAGTCCTTCCACGGGCGCGTCGGACCAGGTCGTACGGGACAGCAGCCAGGCGCCGACGGCCAGTGACGGCGGCAGCTGCGGCCCGGCCGCGGGCTCCGGCCCGGCGGCTCCCAGCGTCACGTCGAGGTCCACCCCGAAGCCGCGGAACGAGCCGGGGGCGCCCTGCGGGTACCGTCCCGCGCCGGCCTCGTCGGCCGGACCGAGGACCAACAGCCGGTCCGGGCGGGCCGCGGCGAGCACCCCGATCGCGTCCAGGCAGGCGGCGCGCACCGGGTCCAGCTCCGGTGCGGCGCCCGCGGCGACCTCGGGGACCAGCAGCGGCGGGCAGGGGCAGAGGGCGGCGGCAACGAGCATGCACGCAGCGTAACCCCAGGTCCGCGGGGCCGGTCCCCGGGCCGGAAGGGGTCAGTCGCAGCCGCAGCCGGGCGCGGCGGCGGCCGGCAGCGGCTCGGGGACGCCGATCTTCGGCAGGCCCAGCATGACGCCGGCCGGCTTGGCGGCCTCGGCGGCGGTGCGCTTCTCCCAGGCGTCGCCGGCACGGGTGCGGCGCACTCCGAGCACCGGGCCCTCGGCGAGGAGGTGGTGCGGGGCGGCGTAGGTGACCTCGACGGAGACCACGTCGCCGGGGCGCACCGGCTCGTCGGGCCTGGTGAAGTGGACCAGGCGGTTGTCGGCGGCGCGGCCGGAGAGCCGGTGGGTGGCGTCGTCCTTGCGGCCCTCGCCCTCCGCGACCATCAGCTCCAGGGTGCGGCCGACCTGCTTCTTGTTCTCCGCCCAGGAGATCTCCTCCTGGAGGGCGACCAGGCGCTCGTAGCGGGCCTGCACGACCTCCTTGGGGATCTGGCCGTCCATCTCGGCGGCCGGGGTGCCGGGCCGCTTGGAGTACTGGAACGTGAACGCCTGGGCGAACCGGGACTCGCGGACGACGTGCAGGGTCTGCTCGAAGTCCTCCTCCGTCTCGCCGGGGAAGCCGACGATGATGTCGGTGGTGATCGCCGCGTGCGGGATGGCGGCGCGGACCTTCTCGATGATGCCGAGGTAGCGCTCCTGGCGGTACGAGCGGCGCATCGCCTTCAGGACGGTGTCGGAGCCGGACTGCAGCGGCATGTGGAGCTGCGGCATCACGTTGGGCGTCTCGGCCATCGCCGCGATCACGTCGTCGGTGAAGTCGCGCGGGTGCGGGGAGGTGAAGCGGACCCGCTCCAGCCCGTCGATCTTCCCGCAGGCGCGCAGCAGCTTGCTGAACGCCTCGCGGTCGCCGATGTCGGAGCCGTAGGCGTTGACGTTCTGGCCGAGCAGGGTGATTTCGGAGACGCCCTCGGCGACCAGCGCCTCGACCTCGGCGAGGATGTCGCCGGGCCGGCGGTCCTTCTCCTTGCCGCGCAGCGCCGGGACGATGCAGAAGGTGCAGGTGTTGTTGCAGCCGACGGAGATGGAGACCCAGGCCGCGTATGCGCTCTCCCGGCGGGTCGGCAGCGTCGAGGGGAACGCCTCCAGGGATTCGGCGATCTCGACCTGTGCCTCCTCCTGGACGCGGGCGCGCTCCAGGAGGACCGGCAGCTTGCCGATGTTGTGCGTGCCGAAGACGACGTCCACCCAGGGCGCCTTCTTGACGATGGTGTCGCGGTCCTTCTGGGCCAGGCAGCCGCCGACCGCGATCTGCATGCCGGGGCGCCGGGCCTTGACCGGCGCGAGCCGGCCGAGGTTTCCGTACAGCCGGTTGTCGGCGTTCTCGCGCACCGCGCAGGTGTTGAAGACGACGACGTCGGCCTCGCCCTCGCCGGTGCCCTCCGGGGCCCGTACGTAGCCCGCGTCCTCCAACAGGCCCGAGAGCCGTTCGGAGTCATGGACGTTCATCTGGCACCCGTAGGTGCGCACCTCGTACGTTTTCACTTCGGCCCCTGCTCCGCCGGCCACGTCGTTACCGCTCACCCGTCCAGGGTAAGGGCTCCGGCGGGGGTGTCCGGCGGCCGTCCCCGCGGGCGGGGGCACGGCGGCGGGCGCGGGCTCAGGCCGCGGCGAAGCGGGCCCGCGGCTCGCCGTGCAGCCGGCCCGCCGGGAGCTTCCGGCCGAAGGCGACCAGCAGGAGGTCCTGGGCGGCGCCGCGCAGCGGGGCGCCGGTGCCGTAGGACCAGTCGAGGTCGTCGGCGTGCAGGGCGACGCCGTCGAGGGCCGCCCCGAAGAACTTCGCGCCGCGCGGGGTGATGCCGGCGAGCAGGACCCGCAGCCGGTCCTCGGGGACGCGGCGGTCCAGGCCGAGCGGTACCGCGATGTCGAGGCCGTGGACGACGTCGTGGCCCAGGGCCGATGCGAGGCCGCCGACCGGCGGGGTCCAGGGGTGGTGGGCGTTGTCCCGCAGGGCCGCGGCGAGGGCGGCCGGCGGGAGGGCGGTGGCGTCCCTGCGGGCGCACCGGTCGGTCATCCGGTGCAGGCTGCCGCGGGCCTTGAGCAGTTCGGCGGCGACCCTGGGCAGGGAGTAGCGGAAGCCCAGGGACATGTGGGCGGCCACCTCGCGGACCCGCCAGCCGGCGCACAGCGAGGGCGCGTCCCACTGCTCGGGCGTCAGGGCGTCCAGCATGTCGGCCAGCTCGCGGCGTTCGGCGGCGATCGCGGCGCGGAGGTCCATCGTTGCTCCCCTGTCCGGTCCGTCCCGGTGGACGGTCCGGTTCCAGGATCTTGACGGCGCGGCCATAAGTCCAAGAGTTTGGGCTTCTCGTCTCTAGAATTACTGGTTATGGAACTTCGGCAGCTCCAGTACTTCGTCGCGGTGGCCGAGGAGGCCAACTTCACCCGGGCCGCGGCCCGTCTCCACCTGGCCCAGCCGGGCATCAGCGCCCAGGTGCGGCATCTCGAACGGGAGCTGGGGCAGCCGTTGCTGGACCGCTCCGGCCGGTCGGTGACGCTGACGGAGGTGGGGGCGGCCGTGCTGCCGTACGCGCGGGCGGCGCTGGCGGCCGTCGAGGGCGTGCGGGAGACCGTGGCGGAGTTCACCGGGCTGTTGCGCGGACAGGTCACCCTCGGGCTGGTGTCGGGCGCCGACCCGGTGCGGGAGGAGGAGGCGGTGTCGCTGCTGGCGGACTTCCACGACGCCCATCCGCAGGTGGACATCGCGCTCACCGAGGACAGTTCGGAGCGGATGCTGGCCGCGTTGCAGTGCGGTGAGCTGGACATGGCGCTGCTCGGGACCGCCGAGGAGGAGCCGCCGGCGGGGCTGTCGTTCCAGATCGTGGTCGACGAACCGCTGGTCGCGGCGGTCGCGCCGGGCAGTCCGCTGCTGGCGGCCGCGGCCGGCGGGCAGATCCCGTTGACGGCGCTGCGCGACCTGCCGCTGATCAGCCTGCCGCGCGGCACCGGGATCCGCGGGGTGCTGGAACGCGTCTGTGCCGACGCCGGGTTCCGGCCGCGGATCGCCTTCGAGGCGGCCGCGCCGAAGCTGCTCGCGGGGCTGGCGGCGCGCGGCCTGGGCGTGGCGGTGGTCCCGGCGGCCGCCGCGGCGACGACCGGCGGGCTGCGGACGCTGGAGTTCCGCGGGGCGCGGCCGCGTGGCCGGATCGCGTTGGCCTGGCGGGCGGACGGACCGGCCGGCCCGGCGGCCCGGGCGCTGCTGGGGCGACTGCGGCGGGCCCTGGGAACGGCGGCCCGGGACGAGGGCCGGGCGGCTGCCGAGACGTGACCTCCCGGCCCCTCCCGTGGGCCCGGCCGGGCTGGCAGGATCCGGCCCATGGCGATACTCCCCCGTTCCGGCCGCGGCCGGGCGCTGACCGCGGCGGCCGCGGCGCTGGCCCTCGTCGGGCTGGCGCTGTGGTGTGTGCGGCCGGGCGGGGCCTCGGCACCCCAGGGGCGGGTGACGCTGGCGACCGGCGTGCCGACCGGGGTGTACGCGCTCTACGGGGAGCTGCTGAAGGAGGATCTCGCGCGGGATCTGCCGGGGGTCGACCTGCGGCTCCAGCGCAGCGAGGGCTCGATCGACAATCTGCGTCGACTGGCCACCGGGCGCGCGGATTTCACCATCGCCACGGCGGACGCGGTGGCCGCCTACCAGGCGCGGCACGAGGCCGGCGCGGACCGGCTGCGGGCCTGCGCCCGGCTCTACGACGACTACATGCAGCTGGTGGTGCCCAGGGGCTCCGCGGTGCGGTCGGCCCGCGACCTGCGGGGGCTGCGGGTGGGGGTCGGCGCGGACGGGTCGGGGGTCCAGCTGATCACCCGGCGGCTGATGGCGGCGGCGGGGCTGGACTTCGACACCGGCATCGTGCCGGTGCGGGTGGGCATCGACCGGATGCCGGGGATGCTGGAGCGCGGCGAGCTGGACGCGTTCTTCTGGTCGGGCGGGCTGCCGACGCTGGCGGTGCAGCGGCTGGCGCGGGCGTACCCCGTGCGGCTGGTACAGCTCGGGGACCTGATCCCGGCACTGCACCGGCAGGGCCGGCGGACGCGCTACTACCGGGCGGCGGTGATGCCCGCCGACGCCTATCCGCAGGTCCAGGACGGGCAGGCGGTGAAGACGATCGCGGTGGCGAACCTGCTGGTGACCACGGACCGGGAGGACGCGGGCCTGACGTTCGGGATCACCCGGACCGTCATCAACAGCCGGGACGCGATCGGGCACGTGGTGCACGCCGCGCAGAACGTGGACCTGCGGACGGCGGTGTTCACCGATCCGCTGCCGCTGCACGCCGGGGCCCGGGAGTACTACCTCTCGGTGAAGCAGTGAGGGGCGGGTGCGGTCGGCTGTTGCACGTTGCGCGACGGGCAACTCGGTGCAATGGGCGGGGCGATGGCGCGATTGCCTCGGTGCAATGCGCCGGAGTGTGCCGGACGGCACCGGGCACCGTGCCGAGCGCAATACCGCGTGCCGTGCCGAGCGCAATGTGCGCAATGCCGCGCGCGGGTCACGGTGCGCTGCGCGGCACGGAGACGGTGACCGTCAGGCCGTGCGGCGGGTGCGGTGCGTAGGCGATGGTCGCGCCGCCGGCCGCGAGCAGGGTGCGGGTGATCGACAGGCCGAGGCCGGAGCCGGAGACGTTCTGGTGGCGGCCGCTGCGCCAGAACCGGTCGCCGATCCGGGCCAGTTCGTCCTCGGCGAGCCCGGGGCCACGGTCGGCGACGGTGATCGTGACGCGTTCGCCGTCGGGGGCCACCGCGACCGTGACCGGCTGCCCGTCCGGGGTGAACTTCAGGGCGTTGTCGACCACCGCGTCCAGGGCGCTGGAGAGGGCGACCGGGTCGGCCCAGCCGGTGACCGCGGGGAGGCCCTCGTAGCCGAGGCGGACGCCCTTGTCCTCGGCCAGCGGGCGCCAGGCGTCGACGCGTTCGGCGGCCAGCGCGGCCACGTCGGTGAGCTGGAGGTCGGCCTCGGCGTGCTCGGCGAGCGCGAGGTCGAGGAGGTCGTCCAGGACCCGGGCGAGCCGTTTGCCCTCGGTGCGGACCGAGGCGATCTCCTCGTTGCCGTCGGGGAGTTCGAGGGCCAGCAGCTCGATCCGCAGCAGCAGCGCGGAGAGCGGGTTGCGCAGCTGGTGGGAGGCGTCGGCGACGAAGGCGCGCTGCTGCTCCAGGACGTCCTCGACGTGGTCGGCCATCTCGTTGAACGAGCGGGCCAGCCGCCGGAGTTCGGGCGGCCCGGCGGTGGCGGCGACCCGCGCGTTCATCCGGCCGGTGGCGATGTCGTGGCTGGCCGTATCGAGCACCCGGACCGGCCGCAGCACCCAGCCGGTGAGCCGGAACGCCGCCGCGACGGCGACCAGCATGGCCGCGCACTCGCCGGCCGCGATCAGCACCCAGCCGTGCAGGATGCGCGAACGCATCTGCCCGGTGGGCGAGTCGGTGACGACCACGGCGACCACGTCGCCGTCCCGGATGACGGGCGAGGCGACCGGGATGCGGCCGGTGTCGTCCCAGGGCCAGATCTGGTGCGGGTCGTGGCTGCGGCGGCCGGCGAGCGCCTCGCTGAACGCCTGGGCGCCCTCGCCGCCGGTGGGCACCGCCAGGTCCCGCGGGGCGGCGGCCATCGGGGTGCGGTCGCGGTAGAAGACGCCGGCCCGGATGCCGTAGAGCTCCTGGTAGCGGGCGAGTTCGGCCCGGAGGGCGGCCAGCCGCTCGTCCTCCTCGGGGGTCTTGCCGCCGTCGGCGGCGCCGGGGCGGGCGGTGACGAACTGGGCGAGGGAGGCGAACCGGGCGGCGTCGTCGATCCGGTCGACCACCACCCGCTGCTGCTCCACCCCGGCGGTGATGACGCCGAGCGGGAGGCCGAGCGCGAGCAGCACGCCGGCCATCAGGACGATGAGGAGCGGGAGGAGTCGGGTGCGCACGGGCCGGGCAGCCCGTCAGGGGGCCGGCGGGCGGGCGCCCGGGGCGGGGCCGCCGGCCGGGACGACCAGGCGGTAGCCGACGCCGCGGATCGTCTCGATCAGCGCCGGCATCCGCAGTTTGGCGCGGAGCGAGGCGATGTGGACCTCCAGGGTGCGGCCGGTGCCCTCCCAACTCGTCCGCCAGACCTCGCTGATGATCTGCTCCCGGCGGAAGACCACCCCGGGGCGCTGTGCGAGCAGGGCCAGCAGGTCGAACTCCTTGCGGGTGAGCGGGACCACCGTGCCGTCCACGGACACCTGGCGGGTGGGGAGTTCGACGGCGAGCGGCCCGAGCCGCAGCGGCTCCCGAGGCTCGCTCTCCTCGGCCGGCTGGTCGCCGCCGCCCCCGGCGGTGCCGGTGCGCCGGCTCACCGCATGGATACGGGCCAGCAGTTCACCGGTGTCGTAGGGCTTGACGACGTAGTCGTCGGCGCCGAGGTTGAGGCCGTGTATCCGGGAGCGGACGTCGGCGCGCGCGGTGACCATGATGACCGGGGTCGAGGAGACCTTGCGGATCCGGCCGCACACCTCGAAGCCGTCCTGGTCGGGCAGTCCGAGGTCGAGCAGCACCACGGCGAACGGCTCGGCGTCGTCGGGCAGCAGGGCCCGCAGCGCCTCCGCGCCGCTGCGGGCGTGCACGACGGTCAGGCCGTGCCGGGACAGCACCGCGGACAGGGCCGCGGCGACATGGTCGTCGTCCTCGACGAGCAGCAGTCTCATCCGGCCCCTCCTTCCGGTGCGCGCGTGTGGGCCACAGGGCATATACGGCGATGGGCGGCCCGCCCGTCAAGAGGCGGCCGCCTCCGGGCCGCCATCCGTTACCCACCCGGTACGCCCCGAAGGCATACCGTCGGTAACCACGCTCCGCACCGGACCGTCCGCCGCCTTCACCCTGAGTGTCCGTCCGCGGCCGGATCGTTATGCTCAATTCTCGCTCAGATGTGATGACGCTGGTCGCAGGCCGTCATTAGGGTCCTCCCAACCGAGGAGGACGGAGCTGTACGCCGATGAGCGAAGTACCGGTGACCAAGAACGCCGGGGGCGCTGCGCCCACGGGAGACCCGTTGGTCGTACTGGACAACGTGAACAAGCACTTCGGCGCGCTGCACGTGCTCCAGGACATCGACCTGACGATCCGGCGCGGCGAGGTGGTCGTGGTGATCGGGCCCTCCGGGTCCGGCAAGTCCACCCTCTGCCGCACCATCAACCGCCTGGAGACCATCGACAGCGGCAGCATCGGCATCGACGGCAGGCCGCTGCCGCAGGAGGGCCGTGAACTGGCCCGGCTGCGCGCCGACGTGGGCATGGTGTTCCAGTCCTTCAACCTCTTCGCGCACAAGACGGTCCTGGAGAACGTCGTGCTGGGCCAGACCAAGGTCCGCAGGACGGACCGGACGACCGCGGAGAAGAAGGCCCGTACGCTGCTCGACCGGGTCGGCGTCGGCGCCCAGGCGGAGAAGTACCCCGCACAGCTTTCCGGCGGCCAGCAGCAGCGGGTGGCGATCGCCCGCGCCCTGGCGATGGACCCGAAGGTGATGCTCTTCGACGAGCCGACCTCGGCACTGGACCCGGAGATGATCAACGAGGTGCTGGAGGTCATGCAGCAGCTCGCCCGGGACGGGATGACGATGGTCGTGGTCACCCACGAGATGGGGTTCGCGCGCTCCGCGGCGAACCGGGTGGTCTTCATGGCGGACGGCAGGATCATCGAAGAGGCCGAGCCGAACCAGTTCTTCAGCAATCCGCGCAGCGACCGGGCGAAGGACTTCCTGTCGAAGATCCTCCATCACTGAGGCCGCAGTTGGGCCACCATGTTTGCCAACACCTGTTGAACCAAAGGAAGTTGACCATGAGGATGCGTAAGACGGCTGCGGCGGGCGCGATGGTGCTCGCGCTGGCGGCGACGGCGACCGCGTGCGGGGGCCAGGCCGGTTCGGCGGGCGACAAGCAGCCCGGCAGCGATGTCTACAGCGGCGATTACACGGTCGCCAAGGATGTGAAGGTCGACTCGCCGACCCTGAAGAAGGCCCAGAAGGCCGGCCAGATCACCATCGGCGTCAAGGCCGACCAGCCGTTCCTGGGCTTCAAGGACCCGGCGACCAACAAGTACTCCGGCTTCGACATCGAGATCGCCAAGATGGTCGCCGCCGACCTGGGCTTCTCCGAGAAGCAGATCAAGTTCCAGACCATCGACTCCAACGTCCGTGAGACCGCCATCTCCAGAGGCCAGGTCGACTACTACGTCGGTACGTACACCATCAACGACGAGCGCAAGAAGCAGGTCAGCTTCGCGGGCCCGTACTACACCGCCGGCGCCGACCTGTTGGTGCGCCAGGACGACAAGGCCATCACCGGGCCGGACGCCCTCCAGGGCCGGAAGGTCTGCTCGATCGTCGGCTCCACCCCGCTCCAGGAGATCAAGAAGCCCAAGTACGGGGCGCACACCACCGAGCTGTCGAAGTACTCGGACTGCGTGAAGTCCCTGCTGGACGGGTCGGTCGACGCGGTCACCACCGACGACGCGATCCTCAAGGGCTACGCCGCCCAGCGGCCGGGCAAGCTCCGGGTCGCCGGCAAGCCGTTCACCAAGGAGCCCTACGGCGTCGGCCTCGCCAAGGACGACAAGGCCCTGCGCGACGCGATCACCACCGCGCTGGAGAACCACATCAAGAACGGCGACTACAAGAAGGCGTACGAGGGCACGCTCGGCAAGTCCGGCTCCGCCTACGTCGCCCCGGAGACGCCGCTGCCGCGCTACTGACGGCCCGCGCACGCACCGGACCGCGCCGCCCCGTACGCCCGCCGCGACGGGTGTACGGGGCGCGCTGTCTTCCGCACGCCCGCCGGCCCGCGCCCGCCGACTCGCGGGCGGCGCAGCGCAGTTGCCTGTTTTGCCGCGCCGTTGCCTGCCGTTCCGTGCCGCCCCCTGCCGTTTCCCGCCGCCGACCCGACCGCTACCGCGGAGACCCCATGAACGTACTCCTCGATTATCTGCCCGAGTTCCGGGACGGGTTCCTCGGAACCCTGGCGATCACCGCGTCCGCCGCGCTGCTCGCGCTGGTGCTCGGCGTGCTCATAGCCGGTTTCCGGGTCTCTCCGGTCCCGCCGCTGCGCGCCTTCGGCACGGCCTGGGTGACGGTGCTGCGCAACACGCCGCTGACGCTGCTGTTCCTGGTCGCCTTCTTCGTCGTGCCGCAGATCCTCTTCCAGGGCGCCAGCCCGTACGTCCTGGGCACGCTGGCGCTCGGCTTCTACACCTCCTCGTTCGTGTGCGAGGCGGTGCGGTCCGGCATCACCACCGTGCCGCTGGGCCAGGCGGAGGCGGCCCGCAGCCTGGGCATGACCTTCTCCCAGACACTGCGGCTGATCGTGCTGCCGCAGGCGGCCCGTACCGTGATCCCGCCGCTGAGCAGCATCATCATCGCGCTCACCAAGAACTCCGCGATCGCCGGCGCGTTCGGCTACGGCGAGCTGTTCAACGTCTCCAAGCTCCTCAACGACCGGGGCTACCCGATCGCCTGGATCTTCCTGTGGACGGCGCTGGCCTACCTCGTCATCACCTTCGCGGTCAGCGGCCTGTTCCGGCTGCTGGAGCGCCGGTTGGGGGTCGCCCGATGAACGGATGCGGCAACCGGGACACCAGGAACGACACATACGGACGGGCGCCGTGGCCGCGCACCGGCGGGACGGGACGAAGCGAGGTAGGGGCATGAGTGGCGCGAGCGTTCTCTACGACGTGCCGGGGCCGAGGGCGAGGGCCCGCAACCGCGTCTACAGCGTCCTCGGCGCGCTGGCGGTGCTGGGGCTGATCGCCTTCGCGGTCCTGCGGCTGGACGCCAAGGGCCAACTGGACCCGAAGGTCTGGGAGATCTTCAACTACGCCGGGGTGCGCACCAGCATCCGCGACGGCATCCTGACGACCCTTCAGGTCTTCGCGGTGGCGGCGGTGCTGTCGCTGGCGCTGGGCCTGCTGCTGACGGTCGCCCGGCTCTCCGACCACAAGCCGATCCGCTGGCTGGCCACCGGTTTCATCGAGCTGTTCCGCGCGGTGCCGCTGCTGATCACGATCTACGCGCTGTGGGTCGTCCTGCTCAGCAACCGCGACGCCCTGGGCCTGACCGGCAGCCAGCCGCAGTTCTGGGCGCTGGTCGCGGGGCTGACGGTCTACAACGGCGCGGTGCAGGCGGAGGTGTTGCGGGCCGGCATCAACGCCGTGCCCCGGGGCCAGCGGGAGGCCGCGTACGCGCTCGGCATGAGCAAGACGCAGGTGATGACGACCGTGCTGCTGCCGCAGGCGATCCGGGCGATGCTGCCCACGATCATCAGCCAGCTGGTGGTGACCCTGAAGGACACCTCGCTCGGCTACATCATCACCTTCGAGGAACTCCTCTACACCGCCCGCCTGATGAGCACCAACATCATCGTCAACGGGAACGACACCTACATCCCCGTCATCATCGTCGTCGGCAGCATCTACGTGGCGATGTGCCTGGCGTTGTCCGCGCTGGCCAACTGGATCGAGCGGCGCGGGCGCCGGGCCCGGACCGGCATCGGGGTGGCCCCGGCCGCCGAGCCGGTGGCCGCCGCGGACGCCGCGGAGAGCGCCGCGGCACCGGCCGGCACCAAGGACTGACGGCAGGTCCGGCCGCGCGCGGCCGGTACCGGACCGTCCGGAGGCGGTGGCAACGGCGCCACCGCCTCCGTCACTTGACGGCGGCGGCCGCAATGGGTTGCATACGCTGTGTGATCACGCACCGGCCCCCCTCTGCCCGTTCCCGCACGTCCCGTACGTACCGCCGGATCCGGGGAGCCGCCCCGTGGAGCCGGTGATCGTCGCCGGGGCCGGCCCGGTCGGTCTCGCGCTCGCCCTCGCCCTGACCCGGCACGGCGTGCCCGTCGTCGTCCTCGACGAGACCGGCGGCGAGGAGGAGGACCGGCCCGCCCGCACCGTCGTACTCCGCCCGGACACCGCGGCGTTCACCGCCCGGCTCGGCTGCGCGGACACCCTGGCGGGCGCCGGTGCCCGCTGGTCGGCGTGGCGCACCATGCGCCGCCGCCGGCTGCTGGAACGGGTCGCCTTCGCCGGCGCCCAGGACGGCGCGGAGGGTGCGGACGGCGCGGCCGCGGATGCGCCCCCGGTGCACCTCCCCCAGCACGCGCTGGCCCGCGCGCTGCGCGCCGCGCTGGCCGGCGAACCGCTCGCCCAGGTCGTCTCCGGCAGCCGGCTGGCCGCCGTCGAGCAGGACGAGAAGGGTGTCAGCGCCCAGACTCGCGGCGCCAACGGCACCTGGTGGCGCGGGAGTTACCTCGTCGGCTGCGACGGCCCGCGGTCCACCGTGCGCAAGCTGCTGGACATCCGCTTCCCCGGCCGCACCGCCGTCGAACGGCACGCGGTGGCCACGCTGCGCACCGAACTCCCCTGGCCCGGCGAGGCGCTGCTGCACCGCTCGCCGGCCCGGCACGGCGGCGGCCGGTTCAGCGAGGTCGCCGCCCGCCCGCTGCCCGGCGGGGTCTGGCGGCTGGACTGGCTGCTGCCCCCGGGGCGCGATCTGGTGACCCCGGACGCGCTGGTGGCCCGGATCCGCGACTCGCTGGCCGGCTGGGCGGCGGAGGCGGCGGCCGGGTCCGCCGGCGAGGGCGGCGCGCCGGCCGGACATGGCCACACCGGCCTGGTCCCGCCCTACGAACTCCTCGACACCGGCGTCCACACCGTCCACCACCGGCTGGCGCGGACCTGGCGGCGGGGCCGCGCCTTCCTCGCCGGCGACGCCGCCCATCTGCTGGGCGCGCTGGGCACCCAGGGCCTGGACGAGGGCCTGCGGGACGCCGAGAACCTCGCCTGGAAGCTGGGGCTGGCCTGGCACCACGGCGCCACCGACACCCTGCTGGACAGCTATCAGGCCGAGCGCCGGGCCGCGGTCGCCGCCCGGCTGCGGGCCGCCGACTCGGCGCTTCCGCTGCTCCGGGACGGTGGTGCGGTGCGCTGGCGGACGGTGCTGCCGGGGGCGGCGCGCGGGCGCAGCACCCTGCTGACCGACGGCCACCTGGGCCGCGGCCCGCTCGGCGCGCCCCCGTCCTATCCGCGGACACCGTTGGCGGCGCCCCCGGACCTGCCCGGCGGGACGGCGGTCGGCACCTTCCCGGGGGCACCGGTGGTGGACGTACCGGTGACCGCCTCCGACGGCGCGTCGGAGGGGCTGCGCGACCGGCTCGGCCGGGGGCTGCTGGTGGTGCTGGTGGCGCCCGGCACGGGGGTGTGGGACCAGCGGCACTGGCAGTCGGCGGGGCTGATGCCCCGTCTGACGGAGGCGGTGGCCGCGCTGCCGATGCGGGCGGAGGTCCTGGTCACCGAGGCGTATCCGGGCGCCGCGGCACACACCGTGCTGGTGGTACGGCCCGACGGCCATCTGGTCGCCGCGCTGTCCGGGGTGCGGCCGGACGAACTCGCCGCCTGCGCGGACGCGGTGCGCGGCGGGGCCGCGGCGGACCCGGCGGCCGGCCCGGCACCGGCACCGTGGCCGGTTGACCCTCCCGGAGACCCCGTGCTTGACTCCGAGGGTGACTGAACACAGCTCGCGGTTCTGGCGGAGGGTCCATCTGGACCTGCTCCGCTATGCGGGCTGCATGTGTCGTCCGTCCTGTTGATCCCCACCGCCCCGGCCGTGCTGCCGCGGTGGCCCTCCCCGCGCGGCAGTTGCCCGGTATCCGGCGGCCGCGCTCCGCACGATCACTCAGGACGGTTCCCGTGCCCGATGTACACACCCCTGCGCGGCCGCGTGCCCGCGCTCAGGACGGCGGCCCCGGCGCCGCCGAACTCCTCGACTTCGTCCGCCGTACCGCCGCCGACCGCGCGCTGGTCGCCGCGCTGCCGCTCGATCCGGAGGGCCGCACCTGGATCCGGCTCGACGGGCCGGGCGGCAGCGAGGCGTGGCTGATCGGCTGGCCGCCCGGCACCGGCACCGGCTGGCACGACCACGGCGGTTCGCGCGGTGCCTTCGCTGCGGCCGCCGGGGAGCTGACCGAGCAGTCGCTGGCCGCCGCGATTCCCACCGAGGGGTGGCGGACGCTGGAGCTCGCCGACGGTGTCGACCGGGAGCGCCGGCTGAGCGGTGGACGGGGCCGGGCGTTCGGCCCGCACCACGTCCATCAGGTGCTCAACCTCTCCCCCGACACCCATGCGGTGTCGGTGCACGCCTACTATCCGCCGCTGCCGCTGATGCGGCGCTACAGCCGCAGCGGGGCGGTGCTTCGGCTGGAAGAGGTCGAGCGACCGGAGGAGTGGTGATGCGCGGGCGGAACGAGCGCGGGCCGGGAAGCGGCGCGCCGCGCGAACGCGCGGGCGGGCGAAGCGAGTTCGCGGTATGAGCGCGATCGACGAGCTGCTGGCGCGGGCCCGGCGCGGGCTGAGCCGGGTGGGTCCGGCGGAGGCCGCGGCGCTCCAGGAAGCCGGCGGACTACTGGTGGACATCCGCTATGCGCTGCTGCGCGAACGCGACGGCACCATCCCCGGGGCGCTGATCGTCGAGCGCAACGAGCTGGAGTGGCGGCTCGATCCGACGGGTGAGCACCGCGCCCCCGAGGCGACCCACCACGCTCTGCCGGTCGTGGTGATCTGCAACGAGGGCTACGCCTCCAGCCTGGCGGCGGTCTCCCTGCACCAGCTGGGCCTGCACCGCGCGACCGACCTGATCGGCGGCTTCCAGGCATGGCGCGCGGCGGGGCTTCCGGTGGAGCGCTAGCACCTGTGCGGTGGGGTGACTGGAGCTGGCCGGTGGGGTGCTGAGGTCGCGGGGCAGGGTACGAGCCGGAGGCCCCGGGCTTGCCGCCCGCCGGGCCGTCAGGCGTCCGGTAGGTGGGAGTCCAGGATCTCCGGGTCCTCGCCCTCCTCTTCCAGGGCCTGGCGGACGACGCGGAGGGCGAGGCCCTCCGGGTAGCCCTTGCGGGCCAGCATGCCGGCCAGCCGGCGCAGCCGCTTGTCGCGGTCCAGGCCACGGGTGGTGCGCAGCTTGCGGTCGACCAGCTCGCGGGCGGTGGTCTCCTCCTGCTCCGGATCGAGGCGGCCGACGGCCTGGTCGATGACGGCGGAGTCCACCCCCTTGGTGCGGAGCTCCCGGGCCAGGGCGCGGCGGGCCAGGCCCCGGCCGTGGTGCCGGGACTCCACCCAGGCGTCGGCGAACGCCGCGTCGTCGATCAGCCCGACGTCCTCGAAGCGGGCGAGCACCTCGTCCGCCGCCTCGTCGGGGATGCCCCGCTCCCGCAGGGCGTCCGCGAGCTGCCGGCGGGTGCGCGGGCTCCCGGTGAGCAGGCGCAGGCAGATCGCCCGCGCCTGCTCCTCGGGCGTGCGCGGCGGTCCCGACCCGGCCCTCGACGGGCGGGAACCACCGCTGTCCCTGCGTGCGGCACCGTCCTCGGGGGCGGCGCCGCCCATGCGGCCGCTACGGTTCTCGGTGTCGCCGGCGGCGCCGTGGAAGCCCGCGCCGTCCGGCCATTCCGTTCGCCGTGTCATGGCGGATCAGCTCTTGGCCGCCGTGGCCTTGGCGCCCTTGGCGCTCTTGGTGGCGGCCGTCGGCGCGGCCTTGGCCGGCGCCTCCGCCGGGCCCGCGGCGTCCGCGTCGGGCTCCGCCGCGACGTCCGCCGGCTTCACGCCGATGCCCAGCTTCTCCTTGATCTTCTTCTCGATCTCGTTGGCGAGGTCGGGGTTGTCCTTGAGGAAGTTGCGGGCGTTCTCCTTGCCCTGGCCGAGCTGGTCGCCCTCGTAGGTGTACCAGGCGCCGGACTTGCGGATGAAGCCGTGGTCGACGCCCATGTCGATCAGGCCGCCCTCGCGGCTGATGCCCTGGCCGTAGAGGATGTCGAACTCGGCCTGCTTGAAGGGGGGCGCGACCTTGTTCTTGACGACCTTGCAGCGGGTGCGGTTGCCGACCGCCTCGGTGCCGTCCTTGAGGGTCTCGATCCGGCGGATGTCGATCCGGACGGAGGCGTAGAACTTCAGCGCGCGGCCACCGGTCGTGGTCTCCGGCGAGCCGAACATCACGCCGATCTTCTCGCGGAGCTGGTTGATGAAGATCGCGGTGGTCTTGGACTGGTTGAGCGCGCTGGTGATCTTGCGCAGGGCCTGGCTCATCAGACGGGCCTGGAGGCCGACGTGGGAGTCGCCCATCTCGCCCTCGATCTCGGCCCGCGGCACCAGGGCGGCGACGGAGTCGATCACGATGAGGTCCAGGGCGCCGGAGCGGACCAGCATGTCGACGATCTCCAGGGCCTGCTCGCCGTTGTCCGGCTGGGACAGGATGAGGTTGTCGATGTCGACGCCGAGCTTCTTCGCGTACTCGGGGTCGAGGGCGTGCTCGGCGTCCACGAACGCGACCTGGCCGCCGGCCTTCTGCGCGTTCGCCACCGCGTGCAGGGTCAGGGTGGTCTTACCGGAGGACTCCGGTCCGTAGATCTCCACGACCCGGCCGCGCGGCAGGCCGCCGACGCCGAGGGCGACGTCCAGCGCGGTCGAGCCGGTCGGGATGACCTCGATGGGCTCCCTCGACCGCTCGCCCATGCGCATGACCGCGCCCTTGCCGAATTGCCGTTCAATCTGTGCGAGCGCGGCGTCCAGCGCCTTCTCGCGGTCGGTGCCTGCCATGGGTTCCACCCGGTTTGCTTGAGTCGATCGCTTCACGTCCATGACGCTAACCCCTGCCACTGACAATGCGCCCGGACCCGGCTCCGGCCTGTGGATAACTCCGCGGACGGCCCGCCGTCTCCGCGAGCCGCAACCGCGTCAGGCAGCCGGCTCCCCCATAAGAATGGATGTTCGATTTTGGTGTCAAGCGCACCACCCACCCACATCGCGCCGCTCCTTGCCCGTGCCGACACACCGCCGAAGCCCGCCACCGGCAGCCGCGTGACGTGAGGGTGCGGCGGTCCAGGGGCGCAGACGCCCCCGTTACGGTCACTGGATGGAGAGCTGGGACGGGGACGGCGTACGCGCACGGATACGGGAGATGGCGGCACGGGATCCGGGGCGGGTGCGCTTCGGGGCGGACACGCACCGGTACGAGTTGGCGCCTCGGCTGCCGGAGGCGGAGATCCGGGCGTTCGAGGAATCCCATGGCATCGGTCTACCGGTGGAGTACCGGTCTTTCGTCGCCGAGGTGGGCGACGGCCCCGCCGGACCCTGCCATGGGTTGATGCCGTTGACCGTGCCCCGCCCGGAGGCCGACGAGGAGTGCGCCGTGGATACCGAGTGGCGGGAAGACCGGCTGCCGGGCCGGCCGGCCGAGCCGTTCCCTCTCACCGGACCTCTGCCCGGCCGGATCGGCGCACCGGCCGATGCGCTGACCCGGGGCACGCTCATGCTGGCCGAACAGGGCTGCGGCATGTTCATCCGGCTGATCCTGAACGGTCCGCGAGCCGGCCAGGTCTGGGGGCTCGATCCGGACTGGGGCGGCTTTGTACCGGTGAGCCCCGGCTTTCGCACCTGGTACACCGACTGGCTGGAGAGCCCCTGAACACGCGTCACGCCGGCCAGGCCGACCCGCCGCCCTTCGGCGTAGGCCGCATCACGAGCGAGTGATCCAGGTCACTCGAACTTGGTTGGCGCCACTCAAGATTCGGTGACACAGGACAGGCCCGGACGTTATCTGCCGTCCTGCCGCATCCCGCCCGTTCCGCCGCCGCGCCCCTCGGCCGGTACTCCGTCGAGCACACCGTCGGGTGCCCCGTCCACCGCGCCGTGCGCCGCACCGGCACCCGGCCCGCGGGTCGGCTCCCGTTCGCCGTCGCGGGCCGCGTCCCGGCTCTCGCCCGACGCCGGGTCCGGCTCGGGTGCCTCGGCCTCCTCCGGGCCTCCGCGTCGGCGGCGGACCCGGAAGCGGCCCCGCGGCTCCGCGGTGACCTCGTACCGCTTGACGTACGCGCCCAGGAACGCCTGC
The DNA here is from genome assembly GCF_000373585.1 of Streptomyces sp. MspMP-M5. GTDB lineage: Bacteria > Actinomycetota > Actinomycetes > Streptomycetales > Streptomycetaceae > Streptomyces. The sequence goes on along the minus strand of NZ_KB891882.1, from coordinate 36,582 downwards.
AGCGTCGCGGTGGCCGGGATCGCGATCAGTGCGCCGACCGCGCCCATCAGGGCCGTACCGGCGATCACCGAGCCGAACGCGACGGCGGGGTGGATGTCCACGGTCCTGGCGGTGATCCGCGGCTGAAGGAGGTAGTTCTCGAACTGCTGGTAGACCACGACGAAGCCGAAGACCCACAGCGCGTACCAGGGGTTGACGGTGAACGCGATCAGGATGGGCAGCGCGCCCGCCAGATACGTGCCGATCGTCGGGATGAACTGCGAGATCAGGCCGACCCATATGCCGAGCGCCGGGGCGTAGGGGACGCCCAGGATCTCCAGCAGGACGTAGTGCGCCACCCCGGAGATCAGCGCCATCAGGCCGCGGGAGTAGAGGTACCCGCCGGTCTTGGCGACGGCGATCTCCCAGGCGCGCAGCACCTCGGCCTGGCGGCGGGGCGGCAGCACCGAGCACAGCGCCCGTCGCAGCCGGGGACCGTCGGCGGCGAAGTAGAACGAGAACAGCGCGACCGTGAGGAGGTTGAACAGCCCGCCCAGCACCTGCGCGGAGACCGCCAGGACGTTGTTGGCGCTGTCCTGGACGTACTTCTGGAGCCAGTCGGAGTTCAGCAGGTTGTTCTGCACCTGGACCCGGGAGAGGTGGGTGTGGAAGGTGCTGTTGGTCCAGCTGATGACGGAGTCCAGGTACTGCGGGAACTCCTCGACCATGGTGGCGATCTGGCCGGCCACCATGGAGCCCAGCAGCGCGAAGAAGCCGACCGTGCCGACGAGTATCGCGAGGAACACCAGGCCGGTGGCGAGCCCGCGCCGCATGCCGCGGGCGGCCATCCAGTCCACGGCCGGCTCGACGGCCAGCGCCAGGAAGAACGCGATGAGGACGTTCAGCAGCAGGCCGATCAGCTGGTGGAACCCCCAGATGGCGAGCTGGAAGCAGGCCACCAGCGCCAGCGCGAGCACCATGGCACGCGGCAGCCAGCGCGGCATCCGCTCCGCGCGCAGGTCGGCGGGCCGGCCCCGCAGCGGGTCGTCGGGGCGGGGGCCGTCGTGGCTGCTGATCTCATCTGTCACGGACACGCTGCCAAGTGTCGCGCACCGCACCGACACCCGGCCCCGGCCCGCTCAGCGCTGGTGCTGCGGCACGTCCATCACCGCGCAGACCACCCGCCACACCTCTTTGGCGCTCCAGCCCGCCGCCAGCGCCTCGTGGACCGTACGGCCGCCGAGCTCCGACATCACGTGATCGCGGGCGAACGAGTCGGCGTAGCCCGCGCCGAAGTGGTCCGCCATCCGCTCCCAGAACACCGTCAACCGCATGATTCCCGCCTCGCACCCGCTCCGGCCTGCACGTCTCCCGGCCCGCGCCTCCCGCGCGAGCGCCCGGGAGGGCGTCCCGGCCCAGCTCCCTTCATACCGCCACGGCCGGACGAAAGGCCAGCGAGGACCGGGGCGGGCAAAGATCCGGGCGGACGGCCCCGGGCCGTGATGCCGGGCGTCGGCCCGCCCGGTCATCTGCCGTCCATCTGTCGTCCCGAGCCGGCCCGCCACACAGCGCGCCCCCGGTGACCGGATCCGATCGACGCCGAAACACTTGCTAAATTGCGCAATGATGCATTCGAATGTGCAACCGGCTCGGCACATTCGTCGTCTTCCCGGCCGGAACTGCCCTCTTCTGCCGCCGCGCAGCATGCCCCGTGACCGCCCCACCGGTCCGGCCCGTCCAAAGGATGCGAATGACAGGTCAGCGCACCGAAGCCCTCAACGGGCACGACGACCTGGCGCGGGTACCGGCCCGCCGCCGGGTACCGGGCCCCCGTCACCACGAGGACCGGCACCCGGGAGCGGACGGCATCGGGCCGGCACCCGGCCGCGGGCGGCGGGGGGTCCGGGCCGCCCTGGTGGCACTGGCTCTGACGGCCGCGGGTGCCGCGGTCGATACGGCGCTCGGCGGGCGGCCGGGCTGGGTGTGCGCGGTGGCGGCGGCGCTCGGCGCGATGCTGGCCGGAAAGGCGTGCACGCGGGCGGGCGCCTGGTGGCTGATATCCGCGCCGCCCCTGGTGGTGGCGGCGCTCACCGTGGTGTGCGAGCAGGTGGCAGGCACCACCACCGTCCAGGGCAAGGGCCTGACGACGACGGCGGTGCGCTGGGCCGTGGACGGGTTCCCGGCCATGGCGGCGGCCGAGGCGGCACTGATCGTGGTGCTGGCGATCCGGGGCATAGGGGCCGGCCGGCGCGGCGGCCGTAAGCGGAGCGGGAGGAACAGCGGTGCATGACGAGCACGGCCCCGACGGGCGGAGCGCCCGCGGAGCGGGTGGACGGGCGGCCGGCGGAACCGGTGGACGGGCCGCGCGCCGCCGGGCGGGCGACGGGCGCGCCGGACGGCGGCGCTCCCCCCTGGTCGTCGCCGGGCGGACCGCGCTCGCCCTCTCCTCGGCGCTGGTCCTCCTGGCCAGCGGGGTGTCCTGGGCGGCGTACAACTGGGTCAGCAGCGGGCTGACCACCTCCGACGCGCTCAACGCCATCGGCGGCAAGGACGCGCCCAAGCACCTGGACAACTCGGTCAACCTGCTGCTGATCGGCCTGGACTCGCGCAAGGACATGAACGGCAACGACCTGCCGCGGGAGTTCGTCAAGGATCAACTGCACGCCGGATCCAGCGACATCGGCTACTACAACACCAACACCCTGATCCTGATGCACATTCCGGCGGACGGCGGGAAGGTCACCGCGTTCTCCGTTCCGCGCGACGACTACGTGCAGACCTTCAACGGGGACGGCAGCTCCCAGGGGCACTTCAAGATCAAGGAGGCGTACGCCAACGCCTACACGGTCGCCCACGACAAGCTCTCCGCCCAAGGGGTCAAGGGTGCTGACCTGGAGAGCCGGAGCCGGGAGGCCGGCCGGGAGGCGACCCTGGCGACCGTCCAGAACTTCCTCCAGGTGCCGATCGACCACTTCGCCGAGGTCAATCTGCTGGGCTTCTACGACATCGCCAAGGTGCTCCAGCCGATCGAGGTGTGCCTGAAGCACCCGGTCAAGGACCGCTATTCGGGCGCCGACTTCCCGGCCGGGCACCAACAGCTCGACCCCAAGCAGGCGCTGGCGTTCGTCCGGCAGCGGCACGGCCTGGACGGCGGTGACCTGGACCGGACCCACCGCCAGCAGGCGTTCATCTCCTCGGTGACCCACAAGCTGAAGAGCCAGGGGGTCTTCACGGACCTGGGCAAGCTCCAGGGGCTGCTCGACGTGGTGAAGAAGGACCTGGTCATCGACAGCAAGTTCGACGTCCTGGACTTCGCCCAGCAGGCCACCAACCTGACCGGCGGGAACGTGGTGTTCCACACCCTGCCGATCGCCGGGTTCGCCACCCGCAACCGCGAGTCCGTCAATCTTGTGGACGAGGCGAAGATCCGGTCCCTCGTGCAGTCGCTGATCGGCGAGAAGTCCGGTTCCGGGGGCGGCTCGGGCGACGGCACGCCGTCGCCGGCCACGAAGGCCGCCCCGGCGACCGTGGACGTGCTCAACGGGTCGGGCGGGACGAAGAAGGGGGCGGCGGCCGAGGAGCTCAAGGCGCTGACCGGCCTCGGCTACACCGCGGGCAGCACGGGCAACGCCGCGCTCCGGCAGCGGACCACGGTCCTCTACGGGTCCGGTGCCCGGGAGGCCGCCCAGCAGATCGCCGACCGTCTGCACACCGCGACGCCGGTCTCCTCGGCCTCGGTGCCCGCCGGACGCGTCCAGGTCATCCTCGGCACCGACTTCACGGCCCCGCCCGCCGCCGGGGCGAACACCCCGCCGGCGAAGCCCGCGGACGAGCCCGCATCGGGCAGTTCTCCGTCGTCCGCCCCGTCCGACAACGCCTTCGCCGGCGACTCCGTCAAGGAGGGCGGCATCCCCTGCGTCAACTGACGCCCGGAGAGCCGCCGGTGGCACCGGTGACCGCCGGACCCCCCGGCCGTCACCGGGACACCGCCGGCACCGGCGGCCGTACGGGCCGGGGGCGCGCCGCCTAGACTGGCCCGACCGGGGGCGACGAACGGGGAGAGCCGCAGTGGTGGAGAGCATCGAGGGCGCGGGGCAGGGAACGGGCGCGGTGGCCGACCCGTCCCCCGAGGTGCTGGCCGAGGCGGCCGCCCTGTTCGGGCTGCTGGCCTCGCCCCCGCGGCTGCACATCGTCTGGGCGCTGGCCCAGGGCGAGAGCGACGTCAGCGGACTGGCCGAACGCGTCGGCGGCGCCCTGCCCGCCATCAGCCAGCACCTGTCCAAACTCAAACTGGCCGGCCTGGTCCGCTCCCGCCGCGAGGGCCGCCGGGTCGTCTACGTCGTCGACGACCCGGGCACCGTGGCGATGATGCGCACCCTCGTCGACCAGCTCACCGCCCGCGAGGCGTACACCGCGCCGGCCGGGCTCCGCCGCCTGGGCGGCTGAGCGGCGGCCGCGCGCCGGAGCGGCGGACGCCGGAAGGAGCGAGAGATGGCGGAATCCCGGGTGCGGTGGCGGTGGTTGGTGCTGCCCGGCGCCGCCCTGGCGCTCTGGGCCATGACGCATACGGGCCGGCACACCGACCCGGGCGCCGCGCCGGGCCCGTCCCCCACGTCGTCCGCCACTGCCTCCGCCACACGGGGCGCTGCCCCGTCCGCGTCGCCCGGTGGTGGTGACCCGGCGCCGCGGGCGGACGGGACCTACGACCCGGCCGACTGCGCCGCCGCGGTGCGCAAGTACGCGGCGGCCGCCGGCATCCACCCCAGGTTGCTGATGGCGATCCTCTACAACGAGGCGTACAAGCCGCACGACCCGGCACTGGAGCGGGCCTGGCAGCGCTACAAGCCCGACGCCGCGTTCGGGATCGCCAACATGCACCGGGCCGCCTTCGACGAGGTCAAGCGCGGCCGGGACTTCGCCGGGCGGTCGTGGGAGGAGTTGCCCGACGACCGGAACCTCGCCGTGGAGGCGGCCGCGTGGTACCTCCACGACCTGGACCGCCGGCTGCCGTCGGACCGGCCCGCCCGGCTCTCGCGCGACGACCTGCTGGCCCTGGGTTACAACGCCGGCGCCGGCAACATGCTCGCCTTCGCCCGCGGCACCGCGCCGGGCGCGCAGGCCGGCTCCTACCTGGACCGGCTGCACGACAACTGGGACCGGGCCGGGCGGGCCGTCGCCATGTGACAGAACCGCAGAACGGTGACAGAACGGCGACAGGATGGCGTCAGGACACGGTGCCGGTGCCCTCTTGACGCCCTCTCAGCCGCATACTTCAAGCATTGCGCAAGGCAGGGAACCTTGCCGGTTTCCTCGGCGTTGTAGCCCACGGACGCCTGATGCCGGGAACGTTATGGAGGAGCTCATGGGCGTGGCCCTGACCAAGGGCGGCAATGTGTCGCTCAGCAAACAGGCCCCGGGTCTGACCGCCGTCCGGGTGGGGCTGGGCTGGCAGGTCGCAGCCACCGCGGGGACCGGCCACGACCTGGACGCCAGCGCGCTGCTGTGCGGCGCGTCCGGCGCGGTCCTCTCCGACCAGCACTTCGTCTTCTTCAACAACCTCACCAGCCCCGACGGCTCGGTGCGGCACTCCGGGAGCCGCCCCACCGGCGAGGACCGGGAGCAGATCGAGGTGGATCTGGCGGCGGTCCCCGCGGAGGTCGCCAAGATCGTCTTCCCGGTCTCGATCTACGAGGCCGAGCAGCGCCGGCAGAATTTCGGCCAGCTCGGCAGCGCCTACATCCGCGTGGTCGACCAGGCCGGCGGCGCCGAGCTGGCCCGTTTCGACCTCTCCGGCCAGGCCGCCACCGAGACCGCCATGGTCTTCGGCGAGCTGTACCGCCACGGCACGGACTGGAAGTTCCGCGCCATCGGCCAGGGCTACGCCTCCGGGCTCGCCGGCATCGCGCAGGACTACGGCGTCGACGTACTGCGCGCCGACCCGGCCCCCACAGCACCCACCGGCCGCACCGCCCCGCCGGCACCGCCCACGCCCACGGCGACATCCGTGGCCGTGGCGTCCGCCGCCGGAGCGGCCCCGTCCGGATCGGGCCCCACCTCGGCCACCTCACCGCAACCGACAGGAAGTTCCGACATGACCTGCTTCTTCGACCCCAACCACGGCCCCGGGATGACGCCCGTGATGTGGTCCCCGCAGTGGGGCGTGCCGCGGCAGATCCAGACCTGCGGCGGCTGCGCGCAGCGGGTGCAGACCACCACACCGCCCTTCTACACCCCGGCTCAGGCCGGCTATCCGCAGCCGACCCAGCAGGGGTACCCGCAGCAGGCGCAGGCGGGCTATCCCCAGCAGGGCTACCCGCAGCAGCCCCAGCAGGGCGGCGGCCGGCGCTTCGGCACCGGTGCGCTGATCGGCGCCGGTGCCGCCGGCCTGGTGGGCGGCGCGCTGCTGAACGAGGCGTTCGACGACGACGAGCCCGAGGTGGTCGTCAACAACTACTACGAGGGCGACGACTACTGACGGCCCGCCGCACGGCGTGACCGCCCTCGCGCCCGGCCGCGCCCCGTGGCGTCCGGCCGGGCGCCGACGCGCGCGGGCTACCGCGGCGCGATCCGCACCACCCCGGTGACGGTGCCCTGCCACCACACCCCGCCGGCCGTGGCGTTGCCCGCCATCTGCAAGGTGTCGAAGAGGAAGCCGGTCCCCAGGCGGCGCCGGCCCGCCACCCGGCCGGTCCCCGCGTCCACGGCCAGGAAGTCGTAGCGGTCCAGGATGCCGATGCGCGCCGGGTCGAGGATCCCGGTGCGCTCGACGGTGTAGAGCATGCCGTCCGCGACCGACAGCTTGGGCACCGCCGCCGAGCGGATCCCGGCGTTCCAACGGATCGCGCAGCCGCTGCCGTCAGGGGCGATGTCGACCCGAGTGAGTCCGCCGCCGAACGGCGCGTCCGCGGGCTCGGCGGGGCCCGCGCCGTCCGGCACCGCCGGGTACGGATAGCCGTAGGTGCTCGCGACGTACACGCTGTTGCCGGCCCCGATGGGCGAGTTCTCGGTGCCGCTCCCGTTGGGGTCGAGGACCGGGATGCGGCACACGATGCGGTCGTCCTCGGTGGCCACCACGATGAGGTGCTCCTGAGGGGCGGCGTTGTCGGTGATGGCCAGGTATTCCGAGCCGGTGCGCGGCCCGAAGAACGTCGGGGTGGCCCCCGTCCCATGGCTGAGCTGCCCCGGTTTGCGGGCCGGCCCGCGGTCGTAGGCCCGCCGCCACACCACCCGCGGCGTCCCGTCCGCGCCCGTGCGCAGCAGGTACAGCGCGTGGTCGGTGGCCACCGCGGCGCCCTCGGGCGCGGTGGAGAGGGAGTTGGCCACCGCCTCGCCGAGGGCCGCGGTCCGCACCGTCCCCGTCGTGGTGTCCACGGTGCCGACACGGCCGTGCGCGGTCGCGAACCACACCCGCCCCCGCCAGTCTGGCGAGAGCCCGACCACGCCGTCCCCGGAGGGCACGGCACCGGTCAGCGGCGTCCGCTCGACGGTCTTCAGTTCCCAGCCGCCGCCCGGCGTCCGGACGTGGGCGATCCGCAGCAGCGTACCGGAGCCGTCGGCGACCACGAGCCGGTCCCGCTCGTCCAGATAGCTGTATATGCCGCCCAGTACACCGGACTTGACGAGTTTCAGCTCGGCCAGCGGGGCGCCGGTCGCCGGATCGAGGAGACGGACGTGCGGCGCCCGGTCGAAGATGCCGGTGCAGACGGCCACCGGATAGCCGTCCCGGCCGGCCAGCACGGTCGGGCAGGCGGACCGCAGCGGAGTGCGGTGGACGGCGACCGCACCGGTCCCCGGGCCGCGGCGGGGCGTGGTGTCCGAGGAGGCGGTGTCGCCGTGCATGGCCCCGGCCCCGCCTGCGGCGAGGTACGGGTTGGCGGGCGGGGCGGCGGCCCGCGCGGGCCCCGCCGTGCCGAGGACGACGGCCAGGGCGGCGGCGAGCGCGAGGACGCGGGTGCTGCGCAGGGGCATGGATGGGCTCCAGGGGTCGGGAAGGGGGAGGGTGCACACCGTCGGCCGGTGGCGTCGGCGGCGCGGGCGGGACCGGCGCCCATGCGGGCCGCACGGGACGGCGTCGGCAGTACGGGACGGCGGCTCGCCAACCACCTGATCGGGACGGCGGGTTGGCGCCCGCCCCGATGGCCGACGCCGGGACCACCGGCGTCCGGGGCGACTGGGGTGACCGGACCGGCTCCCGTATCGCGGGCGGTGGCCGGGCGCAGTGGTCCGGCTGAGGCCGGGACGAACACGACCGAAAGGGACGAACGGGTCAGAGTCGGCGGCCCGCCGGACGACACACCGCGGAGGCGAGCCGTGCGAGGTCCAGGAACAGGCGCCGGTGCAGCGGGAGTTGACTCCTCACGCGCGGCATTGCAGCATGCGCGCCGCGAACCCGCAATCCCCGTCCACCCCTGGAGACGCCCGCGCGACCGGCCGCGGAGATCGTCAACCGCATGACTCCAGGGTCCCGCCCTGGGAGGGCACCGGGCCCGGTGCCCGTACCGCAGCGGGATCTGCCCCCTACGGTCGGGCCATGGCCGAAAATGCAAGCCCCCCAGCGACCCCTCTGGCGCGCGCCGAGCACTTCGTCTGGCTGACCGCCCGGTTGCTGGAGCAGCGCCTCTTCGCGTACCACTTCCTCGGCGGCGGCGCGGACCCGGTCGAGACCGCGCTCACCGCGTACCGCAACGACGACGACGGCTACGGCCACGCCCTGGAACCCGACCTGCGCGGCCCGGTCAGCCAGCCGCTGCACACCGCGCACGCGCTGAAGGTCCTGGACCGCATCGGGCGGTGCGACGGCCGCCGGGTGGAGCGGATCTGCCGCTACCTGACGCGGATCTCGACCCCGGACGGGGCGCTGCCGGCGGTGCACCCCTCCTTGCGCGGCTACCCGGCCGCGCCCTGGATCCCCGTGGTGGACGCCCCGCCCAGCGCGCTGCTGGCGACCGGCCCGGTGGTGGGGCTGCTGCACCGCAACCAGGTATGGCACGCCTGGCTGTTCCGGGCCACGGACTACTGCTGGGCGACCGTGGAGTCCCTGGAGCGGACCCATCCCTACGAGGCCGCGGCGGCGGTGGCGTTCCTGGATGGTGCCCCGGACCGGCCGCGCGCGGCCGCGGCGGCGCGGCGGCTGGGCCGGCTGGTACGGGAGCAGGGGCTGGTCGTACTGGACCCGGAGCGGGCGGACGAGGCCGCGGTACCGCAGGGGTACGCCCCCGGGGAGCACCACTTCGCCTACGACTTCGCGGCCGCGCCCGATTCACTGGCCCGCGGCTGGTTCACCGACCAGGAGATGGACCGGGCCCTGGACCACCTCGTCGCGCTCCAGGGGGAGGACGGCGGATGGCCCGTCAACTGGCGCCTCTGGGCGCCCGGTACGGAGCTGGAGGGCCGCCCGATGGTCACCTTGGAGGCGCTGCTGACACTCCGGGCATACGGGCGGCCACTGGGCTGACGGGCGGGTGACCGCGCCGCCGGCCCCGCGGCGGCCCGTCGAAGCGGTCACCCGCCCAGGGCACGCACCCCCGCGGTGACGGCCACCGCGACGGCGACTATCAGCAGGAACGGGGCGCGCAGCAGCAGCGCCACGACGACGGCGGCGACCCCGGCGGCCTTGGCGTCCAGCATCAGGTGCCGGCCGTCGCTGAAGGTCTGCTGGGCGGTCAGCGCGGCCAGCAGGGCCACCGGGAGCAGCGCGGCCAGCCGCTTGACGAGGGGGCGTTCCAGGACGCCAGCGGGCGCCGACAGGCCGAGGAATTTGACCAGGTAGCAGCCGACGGCGGTGACGCCGATCGAGATCCAGATGTTCATGCCCGGTCCTCCCCCGCAGTGGCGCGGTCCGCGTCGGCCCGCTCCTGTGGCGACGGCCCGGCGGGGGCCGTCTCCCGTGGGGCGGACGTCCGCCGCCTCCGCCCCTGGACGGCGAGGACCGCGGGCGCGGCGAGCGCCGCGAGCAGCACCGGCACGCCCGCCGGCAGGACCGGCAGCGTCACCATGAGCAGCAGTACGGCGAGGCCGGCCGTGCACCGTTCCACGGCGGTCCGCAGCATCGGCGCGAGCAGCGCCACGAAGACCGCGGGGACGGCCGCGTCCAGGCCCCAGGCGGCGGTGTCGCCGAGCGCCCGGGCCCCCAGGGCGCCGACGAGCGTCGTGAGGTTCCACAGGACGTACAGCGACAGACCGGTGACGGTGAAGCCCAGCCGCGCGCTGCGTCGGCCGGGCTGGGCCAGGGTGACGGCGGCGGTCTCGTCGATGACCCAGTGGGCGGCCAGCGGCCGGGCCGCGCCCCGGTAGCCGAGGACGGCGGAGAGCCGCAGCCCGTAGAAGGCGTTGCGGACGCCCAGGAAGAGGGCGCCGGCCGCGGCGGTGAACGGGTTGCCGCCCGCGGCGAGCGCGCCCACCAGGGCGAACTGTGAGGCCCCGGTGAAGACCAGGAGGCTCAGGGCACCGCTCTGCCACAGGGAGAGCCCGGCGCCGGCGGCCGTCACACCGAAGGCGAAGCCGGACAGCCCCACGGCGACGCCGACGCCGAGCGCGTCCCGGATGACGGCGGCGTCGGGCCGCTCCGCCACGGGCGGTGGTTCGCCATGGGCCCCGGTGCCTGGTCGTTCCACGGCGCGGACCCGGGCGGTGCGTATCTCCGCGCGCTGTACGGGATCGGTCCCCGCCGCCACGGGCACGGGGTGCGCTGTCTCTGCGGTCGCTGCGCTGTCTGCGTGTTCTGCCACGCCCCGGAGGCTAGGAGGCGGCCTCCCCCACGGTCTTGTACGTTCTTGCGCCCGCCGCGCGCTCCCGCCGGTACGCGCCCGGCGGCACCCCGACGATCCGGGTGAAGTGCCGGTTCAGGTGCGGCTGGTCGGTGAACCCGACCGACACGGCCGCCTCGGAGGGCGGGGTGCCGGCCTCCAGGAGCAGCCGCGCCCGCCGCACCCGGGCGTCGGTGAGCCAGGTGTGCGGCGGCATCCCGTACACGGCCCGGAAGGCCCGCAGCAGCGCGAACGGCCCGGTACCCAGCTCCGAGGCGAGTTCCTCCAGGGTGGGCGGATCGGCCATCCGCTCCTCCAGGACGGTGCGGGCCCGGGCGGCGGTACGGGCGCCCGCCGACGGGGCGACGCGGGACGGCAGCGCGCCCCCATGGCCGCGCAGCAGACGGGCCACGACGCCGCGCAGCAGGCTGTCGGCGGCCAGCGTGTTGCCGGCCTCGGCGGCCCGGTGGACACCGGCGATCAGCCGGGCGACGCCGGGCTCGTCGGCGACGGTCCGGACGAAGCCCGCGGTGCCGCGCAGCCCGGTGGTCTCCCGGGCGATCCCGGCGACGAGTTCCGCAGAGGGGTAGAGCGTGGCGTAGGCCCAGCCCTCGGGGGCGCCGGCCTGTGCAGTGTGCGGCACCTCCGGATTGATCATCACGATGGCGCCGGGGCCCGCCCGGACGACACCGTCCCGCAGGCCGATCGCCTCGATCCCGGAGGTGACCGCGCACAGCACATAGCCGTCGTGGGCGTGGCGCGGGAAGGAGTGCCGGACGTAGCGGGCGCGCAGCAGGTCGAGGCCGGGCAGCCCGGGGTGGTGCCAGTGGCGCGCCCACTCGTCGCGGGCCCGCGGCGCGGTCCGCGCACCCTCCGCGTCGATCATGGCCATGCCCTCATTGTGCGGGTGCCGGGCGGCCGGGCGGCGGGGCGTCCGCACCCTGGACGGCCGCGGGGCCGGTCCGCGGCGCGGCTCCGGCCGGCTCCGGACCGATTGTCAGTGGTCCGGTGCACGATGGGGAACATGACCGAGGCAGCGCTCGATTCGTTCTCGCCCGCGACCCGCGGCTGGTTCGCCGGGGCGTTCAGCGCGCCCACCGCCGCGCAGGAGGGCGCCTGGCGGGCCATCGCCGCGGGCTCCGACGTCCTGGTGGTGGCGCCGACGGGCTCCGGCAAGACGCTGGCCGCGTTCCTGGCGTCGCTGGACGCGCTGGCGAGCACCCCGCCGCCGGCCGAGCCCAAGAAGCGCTGCCGGGTGCTGTACGTCTCGCCCCTGAAGGCCCTCGCGGTCGACGTGGAGCGGAATCTGCGCAGCCCGCTGACGGGGATCCGCCAGGAGTCGGTCCGCCTCGGGCTGCCGGAGCCGGACCTCCGCGTCGCCATCCGCTCCGGCGACACCCCGGCCGCCGAGCGCCGCGCGCTGGCCACCCGCCCGCCGGACATCCTCATCACCACGCCCGAGTCGCTGTTCCTGATGCTGACCTCCGCCGCCCGGGAGGCGCTGGCCGGCGTCGAGACAGTCATCCTGGACGAGGTGCACGCGGTCGCCGGCACCAAGCGCGGCGCCCATCTGGCGCTGTCCCTGGAGCGGCTAGACGAGCTGCTCGACCGCCCGGCACGCCGGATCGGGCTCTCCGCGACGGTCCGCCCGGTGGCGGAGGTGGCGCGCTATCTGTCGCCGCGGCGCCGGGTGGAGATCGTCCAGCCGCCTTCCGGCAAGCGGTTCGACCTCTCGGTGGTCGTCCCGGTGGAGGACATGGGAAAGCTCGGCAGCGCCCCCGTCCAGGAGGGCGAGACGGGCGAGAAGCCGTCCATCTGGCCGCAGGTCGAGGAGCGGATCGCCGATCTCGTCCAGGCCCACCGCTCCACGATCGTCTTCGCCAACTCCCGCCGCCTCGCCGAGCGTTTGTGCAACCGCCTCAACGAGATCGCCTACGAGCGCGCCATGGGCGAGCCGCTTCCGGAGCACCACTCTCCCGCCGAGCTGATGGCCGAGGCCGGCGCTGCCAGGGGCGCCCCGCCGCTGCTGGCCCGCGCCCACCACGGCTCGGTGTCCAAGGAGCAGCGGGCCCTTGTGGAGGAGGATCTCAAGGCCGGCCGGCTGCCGGCGGTGGTCGCCACGTCCAGTCTGGAGCTGGGCATCGACATGGGCGCCGTCGACCTGGTCGTCCAGGTGGAGTCGCCGCCGTCGGTGGCCTCCGGTCTCCAGCGGGTGGGCCGGGCCGGCCACCAGGTCGGCGCGGTGTCCAAGGGCATCGTCTTCCCCAAGTACCGCGGCGATCTGGTGCAGGCCGCGGTGGTCACCGAACGGATGCGCTCGGGCGCCATCGAGGCGCTGCGGGTGCCCGCCAATCCGCTGGACGTGCTGGCCCAACAGCTGGTCGCGATGGCCGCGTTGGACACCTGGGACGTCGAGGAGATGCTCGCGGTGGTCCGCCGGGCGGCCCCGTTCACCGCGCTCCCGGAGTCCGCCTTCACCGCCGTGCTGGACATGCTCGCCGGGCGCTATCCGTCCGACGCCTTCGCCGAGCTGCGCCCGCGCCTGGTCTGGGACCGCGTCGCGCAGACCGTCACCGGCCGCCCCGGTGCCCAGCGGCTGGCCGTCACGTCCGGCGGCACGATCCCGGACCGCGGGCTGTTCGGCGTCTTCCTCGCCGGCGAGAGCTCCGCCAAGGGCGGCGGGAGACGGGTCGGAGAGCTCGACGAGGAGATGGTCTACGAATCCCGCGTGGGCGACGTCTTCACCCTCGGCACGACGTCCTGGCGCATCGAGGACATCACCCGCGACCGCGTCCTGGTCACCCCCGCCCCCGGGGTGCCCGGCCGGCTGCCGTTCTGGAAGGGCGACCAGCTCGGCCGCCCGCTCGAACTGGGCCGCGCGCTGGGCGCGTTCCTCCGGGAGATCGGTGCGCTCTCCCCCGGGGACGCCGGCGCCCGGCTCACAGCCGCCGGGCTCGACGGCCGGGCGGTCTCCAACGTCCTGGCCTATCTCGCCGAGCAGCGCCAGTCCTGCGGCCATGTCCCGGACGACCGCACCATCGTCGTCGAGCGCTTCCGGGACGAGCTGGGCGACTGGCGCGTCGTCATCCACTCCCCCTTCGGCGCGCAGGTGCACGCCCCCTGGGCACTGGCCCTGGGCGCCCGCCTCGCCGAGCGCTACGGCCTGGACGCCCAGGTGATGCACGCCGACGACGGCATCGTGCTGCGGCTCCCGGACGCCGACCTGATGGGCCTGGACCTCCTCGACGGCGACGGCGGCTTCGGCGCCGCGGACCGCGCGGAGTACGACCCCGAGCAGTCCCCGGTGGGCGCCGCCGACGTGGTCTTCGAGCACGGCGAGGTCGACCAGCTCGTCACGGACCAGGTCGGCGGCTCCGCGCTGTTCGCCTCCCGTTTCCGGGAGTGCGCGGCCCGTGCCCTGCTGCTGCCCCGCCGCAGCCCCGGCAAGCGCACCCCGCTGTGGCAGCAGCGCCAGCGCGCCGCCCAACTCCTCCAGGTGGCCAGTGAGTTCGGCTCGTTCCCGATCGTCCTGGAGGCGGTCCGCGAGTGCCTCCAGGACGTCTTCGACGTCCCCGGTCTGACGGAGCTGATGGCCGACATCGAGGCCCGCCGGGTCCGCCTGGTGGAGGTCACGACCCCGGAGCCGTCCCCGTTCGCCCGCTCCCTGCTCTTCGGCTATGTCGCCCAGTTCCTCTACGAGGGCGACTCCCCGCTCGCCGAGCGCCGCGCCGCCGCGCTGTCCCTGGACTCCCGGCTGCTGGCCGAGCTGCTGGGCCGGGCCGAGCTGCGCGAGCTGCTGGACGCCCGGGTGCTGGCGGAGCTGGAGGCCGAGCTGCAGTGGCGCACCGAGGACCGCCGCGTCAAGGACGTCGAGGGCGTCGCCGACGTCCTGCGGCTGCTCGGGCCGCTGACCGACGCCGAGCTGGCCGAGCGCGGCGCGGAGCCGGCCTGGGCCGCGGAGCTGGCCGCCGCCCGGCGCGCCATCCGGGTGCGGATCGCCGGCGCCGAGCACTGGGCCGCCGTCGAAGACGCCGGCCGGCTCCGGGACGCCCTGGGCACCGCACTCCCGGTCGGCGTCCCCGAGTCGTTCACCGAACCGGTCAAGGACCCGCTGGGCGATCTGCTGTCCCGTTATGCCCGCACCCACGGCCCGTTCACCTCCGAGCAGGCCGCCGCCCGCTTCGGCCTCGGCACCGCCGTCACCGACGGCGCCCTGCACCGCCTGGCCGCCGCCGGCCGTCTCGTCCAGGGCGAGTTCCACCCGGAGGGCATCGGCCAGGAATGGTGCGACGCCCAGGTGCTGCGCCGGCTGCGCCGCCGCTCGCTGGCCGCGCTGCGCGAGGAGCTGGAGCCGGTGCCGCCCGCCGCGCTGGCCGCCTTCCTCCCCCAGTGGCAGCACGTCGGCGCGCCGCGCCCGGCACCGGCCGCCGGTGCGCCCGCGCCACCGGTCGCCGCCTCCGCCTCCGGACTGCGCGGCATCGACGGCCTGGTCCGCGCCGTCGAGCAGCTCCAGGGCGCCCCGGTGCCGGCCTCCGCCCTGGAGAAGCTGATCCTGCCGTCCCGGGTCGGCGGCTACACCCCGGCCCTGCTGGACGAGCTGACCGCCACCGGCGAGGTGCTCTGGGCCGGCGCCGGCGCGCTGCCCGGCAAGGACGGCTGGCTCTCCCTCCATCTCGCCGACGCCGCGCCGCTGCTGCTCCCGCCCCCGCTGCCCCTGGAGCTCTCCGCGCTGCACGAGTCGCTGCTCGCCGCCCTCGCCCCCGGGTACGGCCTGTTCTTCCGGCAGATCGCCGACCAGGTCCGCGCCACCACCCACCCGGACGCCACCGATCCGCAGCTCGCCGACGCCCTGTGGGAGCTGGCCTGGTCGGGCCGGCTCACCAACGACACCCTGGCCCCGCTGCGCGCCCTGCTGGGCTCGGGCCGTACCGCGGGCTCCACGGCCCACCGCGCCCGCCGCGCCGTCCCCCGGGGCCGGTACGGCACGCTGACCGCGGCCGCCCGCCCCACGGCCTCCCGCTCCGGCCCGCCGACGGTCGGCGGCCGCTGGTCGCTGCTGCCCGCCCCCGAGCCCGATCCGACCCACCGCGCCCACGCCCTGGCCCGTACGCTCCTGGACCGGCACGGCATCGTCACCCGCGGCGCGGTCGCCGCCGAGGGGGTCGCCGGCGGCTTCTCCGCCGCGTATCGCGTGCTGTCCGTCTTCGAGGAGTCCGGGCAGGCCCGCCGTGGCTATGTCGTCGAGGGGCTGGGCGCCGCCCAGTTCGCGATGGACGGCGCGGTGGACCGGCTGCGCGCGATCAGTACCCAGCGCGAGCGCGGCGCCGACGCCCCGTTCCCGGAGGGCGGCCCGGGGCAGCCCCGCCGCGGCGGGCCACCGCGCGCCCTGGTCCTTGCCGCCGCCGACCCTGCCAACGCCTACGGCGCCGCCCTGTCCTGGCCCGAGCCGCCCGAGGGGGCCACCCACAAACCGGGCCGCAAGGCGGGCTCCCTGGTCGTCCTGGTCGACGGCGAGCTGGCGCTCTATCTGGAGCGCGGCGGCAAGACCCTGCTGATATGGCCCCTGAGCCCCGACCCTGCCGAGGCCGCCGCCGACGCCCGTCTCCGCTCCGCCGTGGAAGCCCTCACCGACGCCGCCCGGGCCGGCGCCGTCGGCACCCTCACCACCGAGCGCATCAACGGCACCGCCGCCCTCACCTCCCCCTTCGCGCCGGTCCTGGAGGCCGCGGGCTTCCACCCGACACCTAGGGGCCTGCGGCTGCGCGGCTGACCCAGGCAGCGGCGGGCACCGGTCCGGGACGAGCAGGGCCGGGTCGGGCACGCCCGCCCGGCGTCCGGCGCTCGGCGCCCGCCACCACCCGCCGGTGCATGATGGCCCCATGCCCGAAGGCGACACCGTCTGGCGGCTGGCGCAGCGTCTCGACCAGGCGCTGGCCGGCAGCCCGCTGACCCGCTGCGACCTGCGCGTCCCCCGTCTGGCCACGGTGGACCTCACCGGCCGCACGGTGCTCGCGGTGGTGCCCCGCGGCAAGCATCTGCTCACCCGCTTCGAGGGTGGCCTCACGCTCCACTCCCATCTGCGGATGGACGGCGCGTGGAAGATCTACGCCCCGGCCGAGCGCTGGCGCGGCGGCCCCGCGCACCAGATCCGGGCGGTCCTCGGCACCGCCGCGCACACCGCCGTCGGCTACCGCCTCCCGGTCCTGGAACTCCTGCGCACCGCCGACGAGTCCCGGGCCACCGGCCATCTCGGCCCCGATCTGCTGGGCCCGGACTGGGATCCCGCGGAGGCTCTGCGCCGGCTGCTCGCCGTGCCCGAACGGCCCCTCGGCGAGGCCCTGCTCGACCAGCGCAACCTCGCCGGCATCGGCAATGTCTACAAATCCGAGCTGTGCTTCCTGCTCGGCGCCTCCCCCTGGCTCCCGGTCGGCCGCCTCACCGCCCCCGAGCGCGCCCCGGCGCTCGCCAGAAAGCTCCTGGAGGCCAACAAGAACCGCCCCGCCCGGATCACCACTCCGTGGGGGTACCGCCCACGCCCGTTCGAGGGCAGTGGGGGAGCCCGCCCCGACCGCCGGCTGTGGGTCTACGGCCGCGCCGGCCGCCCCTGTCTGCGCTGCGGCACCCCCGTCCGTACCGCCGACCAGGACCCCACCGCCGAGGAACGCATCACCTACTGGTGCCCGACCTGCCAGCCGCCCCCACCGGCGGCACCGCCCTCCCCCTCACCGTGACCCCACCAGGCACTCCCCCACCCACCAGAAACCCCCGTCACTCACGCCCGCCCCGCTCCGCCCCCTCCCCCGACCGGCGACGCCGCCACACCTCGACGAGCCGCCCCGGCGCACTCCCCCACCACGCCTCGACCAGCCGCGCCTCCACGGCCGCCGGCACACCACCGCGCCCCGCACCGCGGCCCCGCGCGCCCTCGCGCCGCCCGTTCCACGGAACGCAGTGCACCGGCAGCAGACTGAGCCCCCAGCCGGCCGCGGCCACCGCGCCCTCCACCGGACCCGCTGACCCCGGCCACAGGACCAGCCGGCACACCGCCCACCACCACAGACCCGCGACGAACGCCGCGGATATCCACCGTCCCGGCACGGGCCTCGGACGCCTCGCCATGCCTGCCTCCTCGGGCCGACGCTAGACCGGGCCCGCCGCCCGGCGGCAGGGGCGCACCGGCGCACGCCCGGCGCGTGCGGTGCGCTCCGGTATCCCGGGCGGCGGGCCCGGTCGGCGACCGGTCACCGCGTCGCGGTCACGGTCAGTGGGCCTCGGCCTGGAACATCCAGTGGTGCTTCTCCAGATCGGCGGTGAGGCCGATGAGGAGGTCCTGGGAGACCGGGTCGGGCTCGTCGGTGGCGGCGATCCGCTCCCGCATCCGCCCGATGATCGCGCCGAGCGCGTCCACCATCGCGCGGACGACGTCGCCGTCCTTGACCCAGCCGTCGGGCGCCTCGCTGATGCCGCTGGTCTTGGCGACCGTCGCGCACCGGCCGTCCGGCGTGACCCCGATCGCCGAGGCCCGCTCGGCCACCGTGTCGGCGTGCTGCCGTGCGGAGGCGACGACGTCGTCGAGCTGGAGGTGGACGGAGCGGAAGCGCGGACCGACGACGTTCCAGTGCACCTGCTTGGCGACCAGGGAGAGATCCACCAGGTCGACCAGGGCGCCCTGGAGGGCGTTGCCGACGACGGTACGGGCTTCATCGGAGAGCGTGCTTGTGACCACAGACATCCAGATACTCCCTTTCAGGCGCATTGAGGATATTCGGGCGAATATTCCGATTTAGCCCCATGGTACGGGCCGGGGCTTCTCGCCGAGCAGCCGGAAAGCCGCCGGCCGGGCACCTGCCCGGCGGCCGAAGGGCATACGGCAAGCCCCGGCGGGGCTGCTGCCCGCCGGGGCTTCACGTATGCGTGGTCTGCGGTGTCAGGCCGCGACGACATCCACGACGTCGGCCGGGGACTTGATGGTCACGCGCTCCTCCGGCACACCGGCCAGGGACGTGACGGACACCGAATTGAGCTTCGGCCGGACCGGTGCCGGCACCGTGTCGGTCGCGGCCGCGGACGCGGCCAGCTCGGCGAGCGCCAGCTCGTCGCTGACCTCCCGCATCAGCTCGGACATGCGCACATCCAGCGCGTCGCAGATCGCCGAGAGCAGCTCGGAGGACGCCTCCTTCTGGCCCCTCTCGACCTCGGACAAGTAGCCGAGCGACACCCGGGCGGAGGACGAGACCTCGCGCAGGGTGCGGCCTTGGCGCTGACGCTGTCGGCGCAGCACGTCACCCAGCAGGCGACGAAGCAGAATCATCGCTGGCTCCCTCCTCGGACCTCGGATGCGGATCCTTCTCGCCCCACCGTACCGCCTCGGGCCGCAGCCGTGCCGGGAGCGAGTACGTGTTCACTCAGGGCTGCAAACATCAATTCCCCCCGTGTTGTTCCGTATCCTGTGCCCGCACATTTTCTGTGAGTTCGCTCAACAGCAGTGCGAGCACGGCGTGCACGCTGTCCCGGCGGATCCGGTCGCGGTCCCCCGCCAGCATCAGCCGCCGCACCTGCCCCGCGCCGTCCGGGCCCTGGACGGCGACGTAGACGGTGCCCACCGGCTGCCCGTCCTGCGGCTCGGGCCCGGCCACGCCCGTGGTGGCGATGCCCCAGTCCGCGCCGAGCACCCGCCGCACGCCGCCGGCCATCTGCCGCGCGACCTCGCCGTCCACGGCCCCGCGGTCGGCCAGCAGCGCGCCGTCCACCCCGAGCAGCTCCCGCTTGACGTCGGTGGCGTACGCGGTGACCGCCCCGCGCACCACCCGCGAGGCCCCGGGGACCGCGGTCAGCTCGCCCGCGACCAGCCCGCCGGTGAGCGACTCCGCCACCGCCAGGCTCTGCCGCCGCCCGGCGAGCACCTCCAGTGCCCCGGCCGCCGCAGACCCCGGCGCGTTCACCGGGCGTCGTCCCCGTCGGACCGTTCGGCGCGCTCCCGGGCCGCTCCGGCCCGGCGCAGCACCACGGCCTGCCGGACGTAGTCGAGCCCGGTAGCCACGGTCAGCACCACCGCCACCGCCATCACCCACCAGCGGAAGGTGGCCAGCGGCCCGTTCAGCACCAGGACGTACATGCCCACCGCGACGCCCTGCGCCAATGTCTTGATCTTGCCGCCCCGACTGGCCGGAATCACTCCGTGCTTGATCACCCAGAACCGCATCAGGGTGATGCCCAGCTCCCGGAAGAGGATCAGGCCCGTGACCCACCAGGGCAGATCCCCCAGTACCGACAGACAGATCAGCGCGGCCCCCATGATCGCCTTGTCGGCGATCGGATCGGCGATCTTGCCGAAGTCGGTGACCAGGTTGTACGTGCGCGCCAGATGGCCGTCGAAGACGTCGGTGATCATGGCGATGGCGAAGGCCGCCCAGGCGAACGACCGCCAGGCCGGACTCGTCCCGCCGCCGTGCATCAGCAGCAGCACGAACGCCGGGACCAGCAGCAGCCGCAGCATCGTCAGGACGTTGGCGATGTTCCACAGCCCGGCCTGCCGGACGGCCGGCGCGGTGCACGGCCTCCCGGCGGCGGAAGCCGAGGCCCCGCTCATCTGCCCGCCTCCTCGGTACACCCCGTACCGTCCACCGACAGCACCTCCGCCACGAGGTCCACGCCCTCGCTCGCGACCACCTTTGCTTCGACCATACGACCGGGCCGCAGCTCCTGGCCGGTCGTGAGCAGCGTGACCCCGTCGGTCTCCGGCGCCTGGTGCGCGGCCCGGCCGACGATCCCGTCGTCCTCGTCGTCGATCCGGTCCACCAGCACCCGGACCGTCTCCCCGACCCGCTCGGCCGCCCGCTGCGCGGTCAGCTCCTCGGCCAGCCGGGACACCCGGTCCAGCCGCTCGGCGACCACCTCGGGATCGACCTTGCCGTCGTAGCCGGCGGCCTCGGTGCCGTCCTCGTCGGAGTAGCCGAAGACGCCGATGGCGTCCAGCCGGGCCGCGCCGAGGAAGCGCTCCAGCTCCGCCAGGTCGCTCTCGGACTCGCCGGGGAAGCCGACGATGAAGTTGGAGCGCGCCCCGGCCTGGGGCGCCTTGGTGCGGATGGTCTCCAGCAGCTCCAGGAAGCGGTCGGTGTCGCCGAACCGCCGCATCGCGCGCAGCACGCCCGGCGCAGAGTGCTGGAAGGACAGGTCGAAGTAGGGCGCCACCTTGTCGGTGCCGGTCAGCACGTCGATCAGGCCGGGCCGCATCTCGGCGGGCTGGAGGTAGCTGACCCGGATCCGCTCGATGCCGTCGACCGCGGCCAGCTCCGGCAGCAGCGTCTCCAGCAGCCGGATGTCGCCGAGGTCCTTGCCGTAGGAGGTGTTGTTCTCGGAGACCAGCATGATCTCCTTGACGCCCTGCTCGGCCAGCCAGCGGGTCTCGCCGAGCACGTCGGAGGGCCGGCGGGAGATGAACGAGCCGCGGAAGGACGGGATCGCGCAGAACGAGCAGCGCCGGTCGCAGCCTGAGGCCAGCTTCACCGAGGCCACCGGCTCGTTGCCCAGCCGGCGGCGGAGCGGCGACCGCGGCCCGGAGGCCGGCGCGACGCCCGCGGGCAGGTCCTGGGGCGGGGCCGCCGGCTCCTCGGCGGCCTCCTGGGCGTGGCCGGGCAGCGCGACGCCGGCGGCGCCCTGGCGCTCGGCCGGGCTGATCGGCAGCAGCTTGCGGCGGTCGCGCGGGGTGTGCGAGGCGTGGATGCCGCCGCTGAGGATCGTCTGGAGCCGGTCGGAGATGTCGGCGTAGTCGTCGAAGCCGAGCACCCCGTCCGCTTCGGGCAGCGCCTCGGCCAGCTCCTTGCCGTAGCGCTCGGCCATGCAGCCGACCGCGACGAC
This sequence comes from Streptomyces sp. MspMP-M5, assembly GCF_000373585.1. Lineage (GTDB taxonomy): Bacteria > Actinomycetota > Actinomycetes > Streptomycetales > Streptomycetaceae > Streptomyces. Next base: position 15,001 of record NZ_KB891882.1, on the reverse strand, counting down.
GGCCTGGGTGCGGCCGTCCCCCTCCCGGGCCGCGGCCTTCAGATCGTTGGCCTCCAGCAGGGCGTCGACGGAGTCCTTCTTGGCGGCCTCGACGAAGCCGCAGGTGTTGACGACGGCGACATCCGCGTCGGTGGCGTCCTCGACGAGCTCCCAGCCGTCCGCTGCCAAGCGGCCTGCGAGCTCCTCCGAGTCCACCTCGTTACGGGCGCAGCCAAGGGTGACAAGGGCGACGGTACGGCGTTCGGGCATGGGGCTCAGCCTACTTCGTCCCGGACACCCCCATGGCGTGCAGGTCTCCGCCGCCCGCCCCAGGGGTCCCGGGGGCGGGCGGCGGAGAGCTGCCGGGCACCGGTCCTCAGCCGGCCTGCGGGTCTCCCGGCGTGTAGCTCAACCGCTCCACCGAGCCCTCGTCGCCGACCTTCTTGACCTCCTTGCCGTTGACGTACAGCTGTACGGCACCGGCGTTGCCGACGACGAGGTCGATCCGCTTCTTGTCGGTGAACGTCTTCGACTCCCCCTGCTTGAGCAGCCCGTCCTGCAGGAGCGTGCCGTCGGCGTCCTTGGCGGAGATCCAGCTCTGCCCGTCCTTGGCGGTCACCTTGATCGTGACCTTGTCCTTGGGCAGCCCGGCGATGGCGCTGTCGGAGGGTGCCGGCTGGGGAGGCTGCGGGGCCCGGGGGTGGATGGTGCGGGCCGGCCCCGGCTTGTCGGCCTTGGCGGTGTCGGAGGCGATCGGGCCGCCCTCGTGCTTGCTGCCGCTGCTGAAGAACGTGAAGCCGGCGAAGCCGATCACCGCGACGATGGCGGCGACCATCGCGGCGGTCCAGTTGGGGCGGCGGGGCTCCGACCGGATCCGCTCCGCCTCGAAGAGCGGGGCGGCGACGGTCGGCGAGGGCCGGCCGCCGTGGTCGGCGTCGTAACGTTCGATCAGGGGCCCGGGGTCGAGGGAGACGGCGCGGGCGAGCGTTCTGATGTGGCCGCGGGCATAGACGTCGCCGCCGCACCGCGAGAAGTCGTCCTGCTCGATGGACTGCACGATCGGGATCCGCACCCGCGTCGCCGTACTGACCTCTTCGACGGTCAGTCCCGTGCCGATGCGGGCCTGCTGGAGGGCTCGACCGACCGACGGCCGGTCCGGACCGGGAGAAGGCCGGTCCTCTTCGACGGAAGGCCGGTCCTCTTCGGGGGAGTTGGGGGAGTTGCCGATGGACACGGGGGCGCCTTTCGAGCGTGTAGCCACCTGCTGGAAGTTCAGTCTAGGGGTGTTGCGAAAGGGTCGGGCAAGCGGGAGAGCCGGGTTTGTACGCCATCAGAACGCCCCTCGGCGCTGCCTCGGGGCCGGAGGCCGGAGCTGCCTCCCCGCCTCCCTCAACTTGACGGACCGCCGAGGGAAACGGTTGCCTCCTCGCACGCACGGGACGGCCCGTACGTGCGTGCTACTGGTTAGCCTCCCCCCGGATCAGCGCCAGCACTCCGTCCAATTCATCGGGCTTGACCAACACGTCCCGCGCCTTGGAGCCCTCGCTCGGCCCGACGACGTTCCGCGACTCCATCAGGTCCATCAGCCGGCCCGCCTTGGCGAACCCCACCCGCAGCTTGCGCTGCAGCATCGACGTCGACCCGAACTGGGTGGAGACCACCAGCTCCGCCGCCTGGCACAGCAGGTCGAGGTCGTCGCCGATGTCCTCGTCGATCTCCTTCTTCCTGGCGGAGCCGACGGTGACGTCGTCCCGGAAGACGGGCGCCATCTGGTCCTTGCAGTGCTGGACGACGGCGGCCACCTCCTCCTCGGTGACGAACGCGCCCTGCATGCGGACCGGCTTGTTCGCCCCCATCGGCAGGAACAGCCCGTCGCCCTTGCCGATCAGCTTCTCGGCGCCCGGCTGGTCGAGGATGACCCGGCTGTCGGCCAGCGAGGAGGTCGCGAACGCCAGCCGGGACGGCACATTGGCCTTGATCAGGCCGGTGACGACGTCGACCGAGGGCCGCTGGGTCGCCAGCACCAGGTGGATACCGGCCGCCCGGGCCAGCTGCGTGATGCGGACGATGGCGTCCTCGACGTCCCGCGGCGCCACCATCATCAGGTCCGCCAGCTCGTCGACGATCACCAGCAGATACGGGTACGGGGCCAGCTCCCGCTCGCTGCCCTCGGGCGTCTTGAGCTTGCCGGTACGGACCGCCTCGTTGAAGTCGTCGATGTGGCGGTAGCCGAACGCCGCGAGGTCGTCGTAGCGCAGGTCCATCTCGCGCACCACCCACTGCAACGCCTCGGCCGCCCGCTTGGGGTTGGTGATGATCGGCGTGATCAGGTGCGGAATGCCCTCGTAGGCCGTCAGCTCGACGCGCTTGGGGTCGACCAGCACCATCCGGACGTCCTCGGGGGTGGCGCGCATCATGACCGAGGTGATCAGGCAGTTGATGCACGACGACTTGCCCGAGCCGGTCGCGCCCGCGACCAGGACGTGCGGCATCTTCGCGATGTTCGCCATCACATAGCCGCCCTCGACGTCCTTGCCGAGCGCGACCAGCATCGGGTGGTCGTCCTCGGCGGCGTCCGCGAGGCGCAGCACGTCCCCGACGTTGACCATCTCGCGGTCGGTGTTCGGAATCTCGATGCCGACCGCGGACTTGCCGGGGATCGGCGAGATGATCCGCACGTCCGGGGAGGCCACCGCGTACGCGATGTTCTTGGCCAGCGCCGTGATCTTCTCGACCTTCACCGCGGGGCCCAGCTCGACCTCGTAGCGGGTGACCGTCGGGCCGCGGGTGAAGCCGGTGACCGCGGCGTCGACCTTGAACTCGGTGAAGACGTTCGTCAGCGACTCCACTATGGCGTCGTTGGCGGCGCTCCGCGCCTTGCCCGGCCCGCCCCGGGTGAGCAGGTCCAGCGAGGGCAGCCCGTAGGTGATGTCGCCGGCGAGCTGGAGCTGCTCGGCGCGCGGCGGCAGCTCGCCGGACGGTTCCGGCGCGGCCTTGGTGAGGTCCGGCACCGACGACTTGGTGAGGTCGGGCACCTTCGAGAGGCGCTCGGCGCCGCTGCCCGCCGCGGACGGCTCCGCGCCGCGGGCCGGCGGCACCGCGCCGCTCTGCTCGCCCGTATCCTCACCGCGCTCCCGGCGCTCCCCGATGCCGCCGCTGAGTTCGGCGACCAGCGGCGAGGGCTGGACGCCGTGCAGCACCGCGCCGTCCAGCGCCGCGGCGGCCGCGGCGGCCACGTCCACGGCGTCCATCGGCCGGTCGGCGGGCCGCTCCGGGCCCCGCCGCGGCGGCCGCCGCCTGGCGAGCGCGGCCTCCTCCAGCGCGTCCGGTTCGCCGTCGGCCGCCGCGGCGGCGCGACGCGGCCGGCGGGCCGGCTGCTCGCGCCACTCCGCGGCGTACTCCGCCTCGTCGTACTCGTCGGCGGTCTCCTCCGCGCCCTCCAGCAGGCCGAGCCGCACGCCGAGGGCCCGCAGCCGCTGCGGGATGGCGTTCACCGGCGTCGCGGTCACCACCAGCAGCCCGAAGACGGTCAGCAGCACCAGCAGCGCCACCGCCAGGGTCTGGCCGACGGTGAAGATCAGCGGTTTGGACGCCGCCCAGCCGACATAGCCACCGGCGTCCTGTATGGCGGCGAGCCCGTCGTCCCGCCCCGGGGACCCGCAGGCCATCGCCACCTGCCCGAGCACGCCGACCACCAGCGCCGAGAGCCCGATGACGATCCGGCCGTTGGCCTCCGGCCGCTCCGGATGCCGGATGAGCCGGATCGCGATGCCGCCGAGCAGTATCGGGACGACCAGGTCGAGCCGGCCGAATGCGCCGGTGACCAGCAACTCGACGAGATTGCCGACCGGACCGGACAGATTGGACCAGGTGCCGGCCGCGACGACCAGGGCCAGGCCGAGCAGCAGCAGCGCCAGCCCGTCCTTGCGGTGCGCCGGATCGAGGTTCTTGGCGCCGCGGCCGAAACTGCGGAACACCGCGCCGATGCCGTGCGCGGCACCGAGCCAGCAGGCCCGCGCCACGCGGTACACGCCGCCGGTCGGCGACGGCGCCGACCTGGCCGCGGCCTTCTTGGCGGGCGCCTTGCGCGCCGGGGCCTTCTTGGCGGCCGCGGTCTTCTTGGCCGGCGGCCGCTTCGCGGGCGTCTTCTTGGCGGCGGTCTTCTTCGCGGCGCCCCCGGACTGTCCGGCGCGCGGCTTCGAGGGGCCCGCCGTGCGCTGGGTTCCCTTGCCGGACGTACGTGAGGCCATGCCGACGAGATTACAGGCGCCGGCGCGCACGGCACGAGCGCGCGGCGCTTCACCCATTCGTGTCGCGCGCCGGACTCATGAGAGGCCGTCAGACGGCCCCGGACGCCCCGTCAGCCGGTGGGCGCCCCGGCCCCCGGCTCCAGGGCGTCCAGCGCCCGCCGCAGGCCGGTGAGTTTGCGCTCCAGATGCGCGGCGGTGGCCACCGCCGCGGCGTCCGCGGACTCGTCGAGCTGTTTGGAGAGCGCCTCGGCCTGCTCCTCGACGGCGGCCAGCCGCGCGGAGAGCTCGGCGAGCAGCCCGGCGGACTCCTTGGTCTCGCCGACGGCCTGCCGGCCGCCGTCCAGTTGCAGCCGCAGCAGCGCCGCCTGCTCGCGCAGTTGGCAGTTCTTCATGTACAGGTCGACGAAGACCGAGACCTTGGCGCGCAGCACCCACGGGTCGAACGGCTTGGAGATGTAGTCGACCGCGCCCGCCGCGTAGCCGCGGAAGGTGTGGTGCGGGCCGTGGTTGATCGCGGTGAGGAAGATGATCGGGATGTCGCGGGTGCGCTCCCGCCGTTTGATGTGCGCGGCGGTCTCGAAACCGTCCATCCCCGGCATCTGCACATCGAGCAGAATCACCGCGAAGTCGTCGGTGAGCAGTGCCTTGAGCGCTTCCTCCCCGGACGATGCCCGCACCAGTGTCTGATCGAGCGCGGAGAGGATCGCCTCCAGCGCCAGCAGATTCTCCGGCCGGTCATCGACCAGGAGGATCTTGGCCTTCTGCACCATGGCCCGTCCTCCTCGCCCCGGCATCGAACCGGACGCCGCCCCAGGGGACGGCTCCGTCACGCCGCCCGTCCTTGTGCCGGTCATGGTAGCTGCACCCCGCCTGTCGCCACACCCTGTCACCGCGATGTCACTGTGCACGTAGCAGAAACGCAGCGAGAGACGAGAAGGTTCCCCGAATCCCGCGGTTCCACACGTCCACGGCCACACTCAGTCAGCACGCGGTGATCCTCTTCCGGATCCCCATACTGGACGCCCACCGGACGCCCCGTCACCTCTGCCGCATCCAGTGCTCCATGACCGACAGCAGATGGTCGGTGTCCACCGGCTTGGTCACGTAGTCCGACGCCCCGGCGTCGATGCTCTTCTCCCGGTCGCCCTTCATCGCCTTCGCGGTCAGCGCGATGATGGGCAGCCCGGCGAACTGCGGCATCCGCCGGATCGCGGCCGTGGTCGCGTAACCGTCCATCTCCGGCATCATGATGTCCATCAGGACCAGCACGATATCGTCGTGCTGCTCCAGCACCTCGATGCCCTCCCGGCCGTTCTCCGCGTACAGCACCGACAGGCCGTGCTGCTCCAGGACGCTGGTGAGCGCGAAGACGTTGCGGATGTCGTCGTCGACGATCAGCACCTTCTCGCCGTGGAAGCCGCCCTCGAAGCCCGGGTCGACGAGGTCCTGCCCGTTGCCGAGCCAGGACTCGTCCGGCTGGTGGCCCGCCGCGGCCGGCGGCTGCGGCGCACCGGCCGCCGCGGACGGCGCCTGGCCGGGCAGCGCGAGCCGCCGCGCCGCGCCCGAAACCGCCCGCCGCCGGCGCCGGTTGAGGCTGCCGCCGGCCCCCGTCTCACGCGCCGGCTCCTCGCCCTCGACGTGCCCGGTCTCGACCTCGCGCGCCTCCGCGTCCATCGCCAGCCCGCCGGCGACCAGCTGCGGATAGCCCTGCGGCGGCAGCCCGCCGGGGTTGTGCGGCAGGTACAGCGTGAACGTCGAGCCGCGGTTGGGCTCGCTCTGGACGTGGATCTCGCCGCCCAGCAGCCGTGCGATCTCCCGGCTGATGGACAGGCCCAGGCCCGTACCGCCGTACTTGCGGCTGGTGGTCCCGTCGGCCTGCTTGAACGCCTCGAAGATGACCCGCATCTTGCTCGGCGCGATGCCGATACCGGTGTCGGTCACCGAGAAGGCGATCATGTCGGCGTCCGGGTCGCGCAGCGAGCCGTGCTCCAGCAGCTGCTCACGGATGGCCACCGGGACGTCCTCCCCGGCCGGCCGGATCACCAGCTCGACCGCACCGCTGTCGGTGAACTTCACCGCGTTGGACAGGAGGTTGCGCAGTACCTGGAGGAGCCGCTGCTCGTCGGTGTGGAGCGTCGCGGGCAGCTCCGGGGAGACCCGTACGGAGAAGTCGAGCCCCTTCTCGGCCGTCAGCGGCCGGAACGTCGCCTCGACGTAGTCGACGAGCTGGACCAGCGCGATCCGGGTCGGGCTGACGTCCATCTTGCCGGCCTCCACCTTGGACAGGTCGAGGATGTCGTTGATCAGCTGGAGCAGGTCGGAACCGGCGCCGTGGATGGTCTCGGAGAACTCCACCTGCTTCGGGGAGAGGTTCCCCTCGGCGTTGTCGGCCAGCAGCTTGGCGAGGATCAGCAGCGAGTTCAGCGGCGTGCGCAGCTCGTGCGACATGTTCGCCAGGAACTCCGACTTGTAGCGCATGGAGACCGCGAGCTGCTCGGCACGCTCCTCCAGGACCTGCCGGGCCTCCTCGATCTCGGTGTTCTTCACCTCGATGTCGCGGTTCTGCGCCCGCAGCTGCTCGGCCTTCTCCTCCAGTTCGGAGTTGGACAGCTCCAGCGCCTTCTGCCGGCTCTCCAACTCCGCGGAGCGCTCCCGCAGTTGCTCGGTCAGCTCCTGCGACTGCCCCAGCAGCACCTCGGTCTTGGTGTTGACCGAGATGGTGTTGACGCTCGTCGCGATCATCTCGGCGATCTGGCTGAGGAAGTCCTTCTGGATCTGGGTGAACGGCTGGAAGGACGCCAGCTCGATGACGCCGAGGACCTTGTCCTCGAAGAGCACCGGCAGCACGATGATGTTGGCCGGCGGCGCCTCCCCCAGCCCCGAGGCGATCTTGAGGTAGCCGGAGGGCACGTTCTCCACCAGGATCGTGCGGCCCTCCTCGGCCGCCGTCCCGATCAGCGTCTCCCCGGGCCGGAACGTCGTCGGCATCTCCCCCATGGAGTAGCCGTACGAGCCCATCAGCCGCAGCTCGTACCCGCCGTCGCCGTCGGTGCCGATCTCCTGCACGTCGGGCCGCGCGGCGAGGAAGAACGCCCCGTGCTGCGCGGAGACCGCGGGCGAGAGCTCGCTCATGATGAGCGTGGCGACGTCCTTGAGGTCGCGCCGACCCTGCATCAGACCGGAGATCCGGGCGAGGTTGCCCTTCAGCCAGTCCTGTTCCTCGTTGGCGAGGGTGGTCTCCCGGAGCGTGGAGATCATGGTGTTGATGTTGTCCTGGAGCTCCAGGATCTCGCCGGCCGCGTCCACGTCGATGCGGACGTTGTGGTCGCCGAGGGTCACCGCGGCGGCGACCGCGGCGATGGCCCGGACCTGCCGGGTGAGGTTCCCGGCCATCTCGTTCACCGACTCCGTCAGGTCCTTCCAGGTGCCGGCCACGCCGCGCACCTGCGCCTGACCGCCCAGCTGGCCCTCCGTGCCCACCTCGCGGGCCACCCTGGTGACCTGCTCGGCGAACGACGACAGCTGGTCGACCATCGTGTTGATGGTGGTCTTCAGCGCCAGGATCTCGCCCCGCGCGTCGATGTCGATCTTCTTGGTCAGGTCGCCCTTGGCGATGGCGGTGGTGACCATGGCGATGTTGCGGACCTGGCCGGTGAGGTTGTTGGCCATGGAGTTCACCGACTCGGTGAGGTCCTTCCACGTGCCGGCGACACCGGGCACCCGGGCCTGGCCGCCCAGGATGCCGTCGGTGCCCACCTCACGGGCCACCCGGGTCACCTCGTCGGCGAACGACGAGAGCGTGGTCACCATGGTGTTGACGGTGTCGGCCAGCTGCGCGACCTCGCCGCGCGCCTCGACCGTCACCTTCTTCGTCAGGTCGCCGTTGGCGACCGCCGCCGAGACCTGCGAGATGTTCCGCACCTGGATGGTCAGGTTGTTGGCCATCAGGTTGACGTTGTCGCTGAGGTCCTTCCAGATCCCGGTGACGCCCGGAACCCGTGCCTGGCCGCCGAGTTGGCCCTCCGTACCGACCTCGCGGGCCACCCGCGTCACCTGCTCCGCGAACAGCGACAGCTGGTCGACCATGGTGTTCACGGTCGTGACGAGTTCGAGGATCTCGCCCTTGGCGTCGACGGTGATCTTCTTGGAGAGGTCGCCGCGGGCCACCGCGGTCGTCACCTCGCCGATGTTGCGCACCTGCGACGTCAGGTTGTTGGCCATGAAGTTGACGGACTGGGTGAGGTCCTTCCACGTACCGCTGACGCCCTGGACCTCGGCCTGGCCGCCCAGGATGCCCTCGGTGCCGACCTCCCTGGCGACCCGGGTGACCTCCTCGGCGAACGAGGAGAGCTGGTCCACCATGGTGTTGAGGGTGTTCTTGAGCTCCAGGATCTCGCCGCGCGCGTCCACGTCGATCTTCTGCGACAGGTCGCCCCGCGCCACCGCCGTCGCGACCTGCGCGATGTTGCGGACCTGGGCGGTGAGGTTGCCGGCCATGCCGTTCACCGAGTCTGTCAGATCACGCCAGACACCGGCGACGCCCGGCACCTGCGCCTGACCGCCCAGCCGGCCCTCCGTGCCGACCTCCCGGGCGACCCGGGTCACCTGCTCGGCGAAGGCGGAGAGCTGGTCGACCATCGTGTTGATGGTGTTCTTGAGCTCCAGGATCTCGCCGCGCGCATCGACGTCGATCTTCTGCGACAGGTCGCCCCGCGCCACCGCCGTCGTCACCTGGGCGATCTGCCGCACCTGCGAGGTGAGGTTGCCCGCCATGAAGTTGACGGAGTCGGTCAGTTCCTTCCAGGTGCCGCTGACGCCGTCCACCCGCGCCTGGCCGCCCAGCCGGCCCTCGGTGCCCACGTCCCTGGCCATGCGGGTGACCTGGTCGGCGAACGACGACAGCTGGTCCACCATGGTGTTCACGGTGTTCTTCAGCTGGAGCATCTCGCCGGAGACGTCCACGGTGACCTTCTGCGAGAGGTCGCCGTTGGCCACCGCCGTCGTCACCTGGGCGATGTTGCGCACCTGCCCGGTGAGGTTGCGGAAGGCGGTGTTGACGGAGTCGGTGAGGTCCTTCCAGGTGCCGGCCGCGCCCGGTACGGCGGCCTGGCCGCCCAGTTCGCCCTCGACGCCGATCTCCCGCGCCACCCGCGTCACTTCGGCACCGAACGACGAGAGCTGGTCCACCATCGTGTTGACGGTGTTCTTCAACTCCAGCATCTCGCCGGCCACATCGACGGTGACCTTCTGCGAAAGGTCGCCGTTGGCCACCGCCGTCGTCACCTGGGCGATGTCCCGGACCTGCCCGGTGAGGTTGCGGAAGGCGTTGTTCACCGAGTCGGTGAGGTCCTTCCACGTACCCGCGGCGCCCGGCACCTGCGCCTGGCCGCCGAGCTGGCCCTCGGCCCCGACCTCGTTGGCCACCCGCGTCACCTCGTCGGCGAAGGTGCGCAGGGTCTCGGTCATGGTGTTGATGGTCTCGGCCAGCTGCGCCACCTCGCCGCGGGCGCTGACCGTGACCTTCTGCGACAGGTCGCCGTTGGCGACCGCGGTGGTCACCTGGGCGATCCCGCGCACCTGCGCGGTCAGATTGCCCGCCATGAGGTTGACGGAGTCGGTCAGGTCCTTCCACACCCCGGCCACGCCGGGGACCTGGGCCTGGCCGCCCAGCTCCCCTTCGGTGCCGACCTCGCGTGCGACCCGGGTCACCTCGGAGGCGAACGAGGACAGCTGGTCCACCATCGTGTTGACGGTGTTCTTCAGCTCCAGCATCTCGCCGGCGACATGGACGGTCACCTTGCGCGACAGATCGCCCTTGGCCACGGCCGTGGTGACGAGAGCGATGTCACGTACCTGCGCGGTCAGCCGGGACGCCATCGTATTGACGGAATCCGTGAGGTCCTTCCACGAACCGGACATTCCGCGCACCCGCGCCTGGCCGCCGAGCTTGCCCTCCGTACCGACCTCGCTGGCCACCCTGGTGACCTCGTCGGTGAAGGCGGAGAGCTGGTCCACCAGACCGTTGACGGTCCGGCCGACCTTCAGGAATTCACCCCTCAGAGGATGCTCCGAAGAGCTGTCCGAACTCCGCGACCGCAGGTCCATCCGCTGCTCAAGGTCGCCCTCGGAGACCGCGGACAGCACCCGCCCCACCTCGGAGACCGGCCGCACCAGATCGTCGACCAGGGCGTTGGACGCCTCGATGGCCGCGGCCCAGGAGCCCTCGGCCGCGCCGACCTCCAGCCGCTCGGTGAGCTTTCCCTCACGTCCGACGACCCGGCGCACCCGCGCCAGCTCGCCCGTCAGATGCAGATTGCGGTCGGCGACCTCGTTGAAGACCGCCGCGATCTCCGACATGACGCCTTCGCCGGAAACCGTCAACCGCTTGCGGAAGTTCCCGTCCCGCATGGCGACGAGCGCGGCGAGCAGCCGATTCAGCGCAGCTGTATCGACCTCAGTCGTCCCATTACTCCGGGATCGTCCGCCTTTTGCGCGCGTGCTTGCGCCCCGCGCGACTGCGCCAGACTCCACCGTGTCCCTCCCGCAGGGTCGACTGTTCTCTCCGGGCTCTCTCTTCATGCTTGCCCAGTGTTTCACCACGGCTCAACCAGGCCATAACAGTTCGGCAGCATCGCACACCGTCCCGATGCACGATTGGGGCGAAAGACACGTGACCGGCATCCCCGGGCCCGGCGAAGGTAAGTAACCTGGCATACGGCTGTCCACCCGACCCGGTGTTTCCCTACGGGCGGTGGTGCGAGCACGACAGGTATTCGGAGGGGCACCGCGACCATGGGGGAGCAGATCACCGACACACGCATGAGGAGACCAGTGATCACCGCGCGGGCCGCCGCCACCTTCGAGCCGGTCGGGCGCTCCGTCGCCACAGCCCGCGCCTTCGTCCGCGACACCCTCCAGGGCTGGGGCTGCGCCGACATCGTCGACGACGCCGTGGTCCTCACCAGCGAACTGGTCACCAATGCCGTGGTGCACGCCGGCACCGCCGCCGACGTCCTGTGCCTGCGCACCGACGGCGGCGTCCGGATCTCCGTCGCCGACCGCTACCCCGAGCGCGAGATCCCCCTCCAGAGCACCGGCCAGGCCATGGTCCACCCCGACCGCGAGGGCGGCCGCGGCCTGCTCCTGTGCGGCGCGCTGGCCGCCCGCTGGGGCGTGGAGTACACCGCCGCCCAGAAGCACGTCTGGTTCCACCTCGAACTCCCCGAGCGCCCGGCCGGCACCCGCTCCGCCGGCCCCGCCCTCCCCGTGGACGCCCTCCCGGTCACCGACACCCGGGTCCGGGTCGCGGTGATCCAGGTCGACCGCGGCGGCGGCGTCACGTTCTGGAACGAGGACGCCCAGGGCCTCTTCGGCTACGACCCCGAGCAGGTCATCGGCAAACCCCTCACCGACTTCGCCGCCTGGCCGCACACCCCCGGCACCGGCACCGGCATCGCCGAGGCGCTCCAGCTCTCCCGCTGGGAGGGCTCCTACGGCATAAGGGACGCCGACGGCCGCGTCGTCCCCGTCTACGCCTCCCACCTGCGCGTCCGCGACACCGACGGCGAGGCGTCCACCGTCTGCCTGCTCGTCCGCGACCACGAGCGCGCCGTCCTCCAGAGCCCCCAGCGCCCGCCCGCCACCGACGCCACCCCCACGCACGAGGGCCGCCCCGCCGACCCCTTCGAGGTCTTCATCGGCTCCCCCGCCCCCGACGACCTCGACGGCCTCCTCCAGCGCACCGTCGAACGCGCCCGCGACATGCTCGACGGCGACGCCGCCTACCTCCTCCTCGCCACCGACGACGAGACCGAGCTGGAGGTCCGCGCCTCGACGGGCCTGCCCTCCGCCCGCCAGCGGTTCGCCCGCGTCCCCGTCGAGGCCGGCTCCGGACGCTACGGCTCCGCCCGGATGCCCGCCGTCCACGAGGACCTCACCGCCGTCCCCGGCGCCGTCCCGCTGCTGTCCGGCACGGGCATGCGCTCGGTCGTCACCGTCCCGCTCAAGGTCGAGGGCCGGCTCACCGGCTCGCTGGGCGTCGCCGCCGAGAGCCCCGCCCGCTACACCAACGAAGAGGCCCTGCGCCTCCAGTTCGCCGCCGACCGCATCGCCCTCGCCGTCGAACGGGCCCGCCTCACCGAGCTGGAGAAGCTCCGCCGCGGCTCCCTCTCCTTCCTCGTCGAGGCGTCCGACCTCCTGGCCGGCACCCTCGACCGCGACCAGACCCTGGCCCTGATGGCCCAGATGACGGTCCCCACGCTCGCCACCTGGTGCGCCGTCTACACCGTCGCCGACCAGGCGTCCGAACCCGAACTCTCCTACGTCCTCCACGAGGACGAGGACCGCATCGACGGCCTCAAGACCCTCCTGCAGAGGGTCGATCCGCCCGAACCGGTCCCCACCCCCGGCGCCCGCGTCTGGACCGCCCCCGCCGACGCCGCCCACGACGCGGCGCTGCGCACCTCCCTGCGCAGCCTCGGCCTGGAGGAGTCCGCCCGCCCGTCCAAGGGGCCCGGCGCCACTCTCGCCACCGCCGCCGCGGTCGGCGGCGAGACCGTCGTCCTCCCCCTGGTCGCCCGCAACCGCGTCATCGGCATGCTCACCCTCGGCAAGCCCACCGAGGAGCACTTCCGCCAGGAGATCCTCGAACTCGCCGAGGACCTCTCCCGACGCGCCGCCCTCGCCCTGGACAACTCCCGCCTCTACAGCGAGCGCACCGCCATCAGCCAGTCCCTCCAGCGCAGCCTGCTGCCCCCGGAACTCCCCGACATCCCCGGCGTCGAGGCCGAGGTCATCTACCGCGCGGCCGGCGAGGGCAACGAGGTCGGCGGCGACTTCTACGACCTCTTCCCCATCCGGGACGGCGCCTACGGCTTCGCCATCGGCGACGTCTGCGGCACCGGCCCCGAGGCCGCCGCCGTCACGGGCCTGGCCCGCCACGCCCTCCGCCTCCTCGCCCGCGAGGGCTTCGGCGGCCCCGCCGTCCTGGAGCGGCTCAACGCCGCCATCCTCGACGAGGGCGCCCGCAGCCGCTTCCTGACGCTCCTTTACGGCGAGTTGTGGCCCCAGGACGACGGCAGCGCCCTGCTGAAGGTGGTCTGCGCCGGGCACCCGCTCCCGCTCCGCCTCCGCCAGGACGGCTCGGTCGAGCCGGCCGCCGAACCCCAGCCCCTCCTCGGCGTCATGGACGACCTGGAACTCTACGAACAGACCGTCACCCTCGACCCCGGCGACGTCCTGCTGTGCGTCACCGACGGCGTCACCGAACGCCGCGAGGGCACCCGCATGCTCGGCGACGACGGCCTCACCGACGTCCTGACGACGTGTACGGGCCTGACCGCCGGCGCCGTCGCCGCCCGCGTCCTGCGCGCCGTGGAACGCTTCGCCGCCGAACCAGCCTCCGACGACATGGCCATCCTCGCCCTCCGCGTCCCCGAAATCCCCGCCGCCTAGGGCCTTCAGGGCCGGGCGGCGGGGCCCACCCGCCCTTTCCCGCACTCCCGCAAACGAAAAAGTCCCCCACCGGTCGGTGAGGGACTTTCCCTTATCTGAGCCCCAATACGGAATCGAACCGTAGACCTTCTCCTTACCATGGAGACGCTCTGCCGACTGAGCTATTGGGGCCGGCAACGAGATAAATACTACCCCACTCCCGCGCCATTTCCGAACCGGACGCACCCGCTCAGAAAGCCGGCTGAAGCAATCCGCCCAGCGCATTGCAGGCCCCCGCCATCCGCTGCACCTCGCGCCGCGTCATCCCGGCCTCGACCGGCAACGCCAACGTCTCGTCGACCGCCCGCTCGGTCTCCGGCAGAAAGACGTCCCGCCGCAACCCCGGCATCCGGTAGACCGGCGTCTGCACCGGCACCCGGCACCCAACTCCCTTGCCCCGCAAGGCCCGTGCGAAGGCATCCCGGTCCGGCCGCCCGTTTCCCGGCACCCGCACCACATACCGCTCATAGGTGTGCCCGGCTGCAGGCACCGGCGTCCGTACGCCCCGCAACCGCCCGTCCAGATACCGGGCATGCTCCCCCCGCAGCTCCGCCCCCTCCGGCCGCGCCCCCGGCTCCTCCTCGACCAGCACCAACAACCCGTACCGCCGGCCGACTTCGCGGATCCACGCCACCTCTGCCGGCCGCCCGAACCGATGCACCGCCACCACGGCGGCGGTCCGGCCGTTCACCGCGTCCGCCACCGCCGCCGGATCCAGGCAGTAACTGTCGGCATCCACATCGGCGAACACCGGCACCGCCCCCAACTCCACCACGGCAGAGGCGACTTCGGCGTTGCCGTAAGCCGGCACCACCACCTCGTCACCCGCACGAACACCGGCCGACCTGAGCGTTCCCACTGTCCCCATGCCGCGGAGCATGTCCAGGACAGTTGAACGTCACGTTACGCCCAACACCTCATCCCCCGAACAAAAAAGCTCCGGTCCCTGAACCAGAAGGTTCAGGGACCGGAGCTGAATGATAGTTCGGCGGCGTCCTACTCTCCCACAGGGTCCCCCCTGCAGTACCATCGGCGCTGAAAGGCTTAGCTTCCGGGTTCGGAATGTAACCGGGCGTTTCCCTAACGCTATAACCACCGAAACACTATGAAACTTTAGAACAACCGTTGGTCTGTTCATGGCTTCAGAACCAACACAGTGGACGCGAGCAACTGAGGACAAGCCCTCGGCCTATTAGTACCAGTCAACTCCACACCTTACGATGCTTCCATATCTGGCCTATCAACCCAGTCATCTACTGGGAGCCTTACCCCATCAAGTG